>CAVZKB010000001.1:0-413155 GCA_963775755.1 uncultured Actinomycetes bacterium
CGACCACCATTGGGTCACGGCCGCGGGCGCGGTGCTCGACGGCGCGGCGCTCGCCGTCTCGACCGTCGACATCGAACGCGACGTCCAGGCGGAGTTCTGCCTGCGCGCCGGATACCTGTGCCTGCGGCGCATCGCGGACTTCTACAACTTCGTGCACGACCCCGATCCCCAGCCCGACGACCCGATCTCCATCACGCGCTCGGAGTGGGACGAGGCCGTCGCCTCGCTGGAAGAGGCGGGCGTGCCGCTCAAGGCCGACCGGGAGCTCGCGTGGCGGGCGTTCTCCGGGTGGCGCGTCAACTACGACTCGGTGCTGCTCGCCCTCGCGAACCTGACGAGCGCGCCGCCCGCCCCCTGGTCCTCGGATCGTTCGGGCGCCCGGCCCATGCGTCCCCGGGTGTTCGGCGGTCCGATGGATCTCCCGCGAGACGCTCGCTGAGCGCCTCTACGCACCGGGCTTGAACACCATGTCGGCGACCACCAGGATCAGCACCACCTGGTCGATGCGGGAGATGGCGAAGATCCGCGCCATCGCCGCTTGGACCCCAGGGTCGTCGGGCGGCAACGTCTCGCTCATCGTGGCGAGCTTGCCCGACGTCGGGCCGATGAAGAACGCGCCCGTCACGAACGTCGCCGCGTATCCGATCAATCCCAGCCAGATCCACGTGTGGGAGAAACCGAGATGGCTGTACAGCACGAGCGAGAGCCCCATCACGAGGACGACGAGCGAGGCCGGCATGAACAGCCGCGTTCCCCAGGACGCGATGTCCTTCCCGAACGCGGCGAGCCGCACCTGATCGTTCGCCCTCCGGAGCTTGGTCGCCTCGAGCTGGACGAAGATCCCGCTGCCGATCCACGTGATGGCCGCGAGGATGTGAAGGAACTTCAGCGTGTCGTAGACGTGGGTGTTGAACGCGAGCACGGTTCCCTTCTCCCTTCAGGCTTTCGGATCCCGCGCATCGTAGCGGGAGAACGCGGGAGCCAGTAGCCGGATGACGCCCACGCCCGCGATCGTCAGGAGCCCGCCCGAGACCACGCTGGTCGGCACACCCCAGACGTGCGCGACGACGCCGGACTCGACGTTGCCGAGCGCGGGTCCGGTCGCCCACACGGCCATCCCGATCCCGTCGAGGCGACCGCGCATCGGGTCCTCGACCGCGGTCTGGAGGATCGTCGTGCGGAAGATCCCGCTCACCATGTCGCCACCCCCGGCGACCGCGAGCATCGCGAGCGAGAGCCAGAGCGTGTGCGAGAGCCCGAACGCCACGATCCCGCATCCCCACACGACGACCGCGATCATGATCGCCCGCCCCTGCCGCCGCACGTGCCGCGCGCGGCCCGAGAACGCCGTGGCCAGGAACGAACCCACGGCCGGCGCCGCGTAGAGCAACCCGAGCACGCCCGCGCTGTTGCCGTGCGCGAACCCGAAGGCGATCGCGGGGAAGAGCGCGTAGGGGAACCCGAAGAACATCGCGTCGAAGTCGATCGCGAACACGGACTTGATCGTCGGCTTCCCCCTCACGAACCGGAACCCGTCGACGATCGCGGACCAGCTGATCGACGCGTCGTCGTGCGTCGGCGGCGACGGCTTCATCCGCCACACCGCGGCGACGACGACCAGGAACGTGGCGACGTCGACGACGAACGCCCCGGCAGGGTGGATCAACAGGATCAGCACGCCGGCGAGCGCGGGACCGGCCATCTCCGCGAGCGTGCCGAAGCCGGACTCGAGCGCGTTCGACGACGGCAGCAGCTCGGCGGGGAGCAGGCGCGCGGGCCACGTCGAGACCGCCGGACGGTTGAACGTGTAGAGCCCGGCCGACAGGGTCGCGAACACGTAGAGGGGCCAGAGATGGGGCGTGGGCAGGGCCGCGTTCACCGCCATCAGCGCCGACATCACGGCGAGGATCGCGTGCATCACGATCACCAGCCGCCGGCGCTCGACGGCGTCGGCCACCGCGCCGCCGACGATCGGGAAGACGAAGACGGGGACCAGCTCGCAGAGCCCCAGCATGCCAACGGCGAGCGTCGAATGCGTCAGCGCGTACACCTGGAACGGCACGACGGTCCCGACGATCGCGTCGCCGAAGTCCGAGACCGACTTCCCCAGGAACAGCAGACGGAAGTCGCGCGACGTACGGAGCGGCGTGAGGTCCATGAGGTGCCCCCGGGCGCGCGCGAGGAGGCCCTGTTCGGGGGGCGGCTCTTCGAGGTCCATCAGCGGTTACGGATCCATCGCTCGAGGTCGCCTCGATGCACGATACCGAGGACCAGCACGACCTCCTCTTCGTCGAGGATGTCGTACATGACCCGGTGGTCGCCCACACGCAGTCGGTGGAACGAGTCGCTGACGCCGTGGATGGTCTTGACGCTCTTGCCGCCGATGCGGCCGGGTTTCGCTGCATCGTCGGCGAGCTTCTCGAGGGCCGTCCTGATCCGCTTCTTGAGGTCCGGGGCGAGCTTCTTGAACGTGCGAACAGCCGCCGGCGACAGCTGGACGTCGTACGGTGTCAGTCCAGATCCTCCAGGCTCGTCGACAGACCCTTGGCGTGAGCGGCCCGCGCCTGGCGGCGCAGACGGATGAACTCGTCGGCGTTGGCGAGGACCAGATCCTCGGCCTCATCGACCGGGAGGAGCACCGCCGCCGGCCGGCCCCGTTTGGTCACGATATACGCGGCGCCGGCTTCCACGTCCTCGATCACGGCCGACGCCGTCGCCTTGAGTTCCTTCACGCCGATCTCGGCCATGTGATCGCCCTTTCTTCAAGTGACTACCTATGTGGTCACTATAGCAAGTGGCAAGGCCTGTTGCTACCTGCGCTACCGGACGAGGCGGGAGAGGCGCCGGTCCGCAAGGATCTTGCCGCCGGTCTGACACGCCGGGCAGTACGTCACCTCGTGCGACTCGTAGCTCACGCGCCGCAGATCCTCACCGCAGCGCGGGCACGGCTCGCCGTACTTCCCGTGGACGGTGAAGTGATCCCCGATCTTGGTGGGCAACCCGCCGGTCCGAGCGCGTTCGGCCTCGAGCGCCTCGTCCAACACCTCGCTCGTCGCGGTGAGCAGCGTCTCGCGCTCGTCGGGCGTCAGCTTGGCGAGCGAGGCGTACGGAGACATCCGCGCACGGTGCAAGATGTCGTCGCTGTACCCGCGCCCGACGCCGGCCACGGTCCGCTGATCGCGCAGGATCGTGTGCACACGGCGCGCGTCGTCGGTCCTCCGCACCCAGACGGTGAACCCGTCGGACAGCACTTCCGGGCCCAGCTTCTCGAGCGGCCCCTCGTCGCCGGGCGCGAGGACCCACCACCCGGCCTTGCGCTCCTTGCCGAACTCCTTGACGAGCACGCTGGGCCGGCCGGCCGCGCGTATCCGCAGGACGCACCCGCGAGGCTTCGTGGACTTCGGAGGCGACTCGACGTCGACGCGCCCGCCCTGCGACAGGTGGAACAGCAGCCGGTAGCCGCCGTCCAGGACGATCACGACGTACTTCCCTCGGGACCCGACGTGGTGGATCGTCCGGCCAAGGAGCTCGTCGGGACGAGGGGCGTACGTCTTCAGCGACGAGAACTGGAGCAGGTCGAGCGCCTGCAGCGTGGCGCCGGCGAGGATCTCGTCGAGCCGCTCGGCCAGCGCCCGGACCTCCGGCATCTCCGGCACGCGCTCACGCCCCCGTCAGCTCGCGCGCCGCGTTCGCGACGATCTCGATGCACTCGTCGATCCGGTCCAGATGCGTCCGGTGGCTGACGATGCACGCGCGCAGGACGTACTCGCCGCGCACGAGGGTGCTCGAGAGGAACACGCGCTTGGACGCGTTGATCGCGTCGAGGAACCGGCGGTTCGTCGCCTCGTCCGCCCCGCGCAGCCGGAACGGCACCACGGTGAGCTGCGGCGCCCACGGGATCTCCACCTGCGGCATCTCCTGCAACGCCTCGTTCAGGTGGTCCGTGAGGTCGAGCTTCTCGTCGAGGGCCTCCCGGAAGGCGCCCACGCCGTGAAGCTTCAGCGGCATCCAGACGCGCAGGCCACGGTTGGGTCGCGAGAGCTCGGGCGAATACTCCGTGAAGTTCGGCAGCTCGCCCTCCGGCGCCAGATCCTGGAGGTATGCGGCGCCCTCGTAGTGCGCGTCGCGGAGCGCGGCACCGTCGCGCACCACGAGCGAACCGATCCCGTACGGCAGGAACAGGCCCTTGTGGGGGTCAAGCGTCACCGAGTCGGCTCGCGTGATCCCCGCGAACCGCTCGCGCCCGCGTTCCGTGAGCTGGAAGAACCCGCCGTAGGCCGCGTCGACGTGCATCCACATGCCCGCCTCGGCGGCGACGTCGGCGACGTCGTCCAACGGGTCGATCGCGCCGGTGTTTGTCGTGCCGGCGGACGGGACGACCAGGAACGGCCGGAGCCCCGCCGCGCGATCGGCCCGGACCATGTCGCGCAACGCGTCGGCGTCCATCCGCAGCTCGGCGTCCGTGGGAACGATCCGCAGGTTCCGCTTGGAGAAGCCCGCCAGGTTCGCGGCCTTCGACACGCTCGCGTGGACCTGCTCGCTCACGTAGTACGTGCCGTCCCAGAAGTCCTCGCCGAGCTTGCTGTGGCGCGCGGTCACGATGGCGGAGAAGTTCGCCATGGAGCCGCCGGACGTGAGCAGGCCTCGGGCGGCGTCCGGGTACTCGAACAGGTCGCAGAGCCAGCGCACGACGTTCTGCTCGATCTGCACCATCGCGGGGGACGGCCCCCACAGGTTGATGTAGCGGTTCACGCCCTGGGCGAAGAACTCGGCGAGCGCCGCCGTGTAGAGACCGCCGCCCGGGATGTAGGCCAGGTAGCCGGGGCCGGCGAACTCGTACGTCTTCGTCGCCGCGAGCTGCATCTGGCCGAACAGCTCGTCGAAATCCCCACCCAGCTCCGGCGGGCTTCCGCGGAGTGCGCGCGCGTCGTCGATGCCTCCGGCGGTCGCCTCTGCGGGAGCGTCGTCGAGACCCTGGACGAAGTCGACGAGGTAGTCGACCACGGCCTCGCCCATGGCACGCATGTCCTCCGGCTTGGGGTCGAGCGGGTACATGGCGCCCATCGTACCGGCGACGTTCGTCAGCCGGCGGACACGCGATCGAGGAGACGCCGGGACGCCGAGGCGACCTCGTCGACGGCGGCGTTGAACGCCTCCTCGTTCTTGCGCGACGGCGCGCGGTACCCGCTCACCTTCCGCACGAACTGCAGCGCGGCGGCACGGACCTCTTCTTCGGTTGCGGCCTCGTCGGGCCTGCGGAGCGTCTTGATGCTTCGGCACATGCCGGGAACCGTACCGCGCCCGGGCGCTAGCGCCGAGCCACGAGGTCACGGACGGTCTTCACCGCAGCGCGCGCCCGGTCGAGGTCGGCGTCGGGCGCCGGACGACCGGAGAACCGGTCCCGCTCGAGCGTGGCGACCACCAGCTCCGCCTCGGCCACCACCTTGCGCTCGATCGCCGGATCGGCCGACACGCCTCTCAAGTACTCGCGCGGCGTCGCGTGCTCCACGAGCGGATGTCCACGCGGCGCGAGCACCTCGGTCAGATCGAGATAGGCGCCGAGGGCGGCCGCCTGCACCGGCGCGCGCGATCGCCGGCGACGCCGGGCCGCGAGCAGCATCACCGCGAGGGCGAGCACGACGAGCACCACGGGCCAGGCGCGGACCAACCCGTCCCACACGATCCCCATCCCGCGGCCGGCGTCGCGCACGAGCTTCTTCACGGGTTCCGGGACCGCGCTCGACACGAAGCGTCCCACGGCCGCGAGGACCTCGCCGCCGATGAACCGGCTGCTCGCGTGCGGCGCGGCCTCAGGAACGCCGAACGTCGGGTCGTAGGGAACCCACCCGATGCCCGGATACAGCACCTCGACCCACGCGTGCGCGTCCGACTGCTTGACCTCGAAGTAGCCGGTCAAGGGGTTGCGCTCTCCCGGTCCGTACCCGGTCACCAGACGCGTCGGGATCCCGAGCGTCCTGAGCATGATGGCGAGCGAGCTGGCGATCTGTTCGCAGAAGCCCGTCTTGGTGACGAACAGGAAGTGGTCGACGGAGTCGACGCCGGCCGGGTCACTCGGCACGTCGAGGTCGTACGTGGTGTTGGACCGTATCCACGACTGGACGGCCTGCACCCGGTCGTACTCGGTGTCGGCGCCGGCGGTGATGGTGCGTGCGAGTGCGCCGACCCGCTCGGGGAGGTCGGCCGGGAGCTGCACGTAGATCGGCTCGCTCACGATCGGTCCGGGCGGGTGGGTCAGGCGCAACGTGCGTGGCTCCGTCACGGGCACGTTGGACACGACGGAGTAGACCATGCCCTCGTCGAGGAGGATCGGCGAACGGACGGAGCCGTAGGCGTCGACCTGCAAGCCCCCGGACGGGAAGTAGACCTGCTCGGGCACGGCGGCGGCGAACAGTACGTTGGGCTGCGGCGTCTCGATGTAGAACGTCTGCGTCACGCGCTCGGTCGGCACCGGACCGATCGCGCCCCCGAGCCCGTCCGGCAGGACGGCGGCGTTCGGCGCGTCGCCCGCCTGCAGCGGCACCGTCGTTCGGTTGGAGATCGTCCACGTCGTCCCGTCGAACGTGTCGAAGGCCTCCGCCCGCCAGAGCGCCGCCTGAGGCGCTCGCACCCGGAACGCGATCTCGTTCGAGAGATGGCCACGTGCGCGGAGGTCGACCGTGTCGCTGAATCCCGGGTACGCGTCGGGGGCGAAGTTCACGACACCGTTCCCCGATCGCGCCGGCAGCGACGGGTTGTCGACGCCCCCGGCGAAGTTCGCCACCGTCGCCGCCGCGCCGCCGAGCGAGAACGGGAGCGACCGGACGAGCGTCCCGGGGAGCCTCGGGATGCCCATGAACACGAGGACGGTCGCGAGCACGACCGACGATCCCGCCCACGCCGCCCCCCGGACCGACGCGGCCACGCCGCCGCCCGCTGGTCCGTGGCGCCGCACCGAGACCGGTTCCGTGGTCCGTGCCGGTCGCGGCCGGCTCGACAGGAACAGCCACCCGCCGCAAAGCGCCGCCCACGGCGCGATGAACAGCACGAACGACGACGAGAGCGAGAGCGCGCCGGCCTCCGCCATCAAGATCACGCTGGAGACCATGGAGAACGCCAGGTCGCGCCTCCTCGGGACGTCGAACGCGTGGAGCACCTGCACCCACAGGAACAGCGATGCGAGCGGCACGCGCGCCTGGTCCACGGAGCCGGCCAGCTGGACGCTCTGCAGGAACGCGGCGAACGCCGCCAGGAGCCCCACGGAGAGCAAGACCTTGGTGGTGATGTTCGAGTGGTGTCGCTGCTTGTAGGAGAACAGGTAGCCGACCGGGGCCAGCACGAGCGGCAGGATGGCGGCGGCGCCGTTCACCCCGCCCTGCGCGACCACGGCGAGGATGGCCACCTCCACCGCGCCGGCGACGAACAGGCGCATGGCCACGGAATCCTCGGGCGTTCCCAGGCCGCGGAGCATCCGCGCGCGGAGCGAGGCCGCGTTCATGGCGCCTCCACCCGTTTCGGCGCGAGCGCTTCGTCGAGCGGCGACCCGTACCGCCACGGGTAGACGTCGGCGCCGGCACGGACGAGCGCGGCCGCGAACGTGTCGATCTCCTCGGGTCGCATCGCCGCCATCCGTCTGGCGTCGTCGGGCCCGACCTCCACGGGAACCGCGACGACACGCGCGTGCGCCGCCGCGAGCGCCTCGATCGCACGAGCGAGCGCCCCGTCGCCGTTCGTCCGCCAGGTGGGGAAGATGAGGACGACCGCGTCGACGTCGCGGAACGCTTCGGCGCCCATGTCCACGAGCTCGGCGAGCGGAACCCCGTCGGGCACGATCGCGGCGAGGCGGCGACGGACCGAGCCCTCGTCCACGTCGTCAGCCACGTCGACGGCTCGTCCCGAACGCTTGGCGATCATGCGCATGCTGTGCCCGTCGGCGAGGGCGACGCGAGCGATGGAGGCGGCCGCCGTGCAACAGGCGTCGAGCGGCGAGCCTTCGTCGCCGACGTCGGTGAGCGTGTCGACGACGATCGCCAGGCGCCGCGAGCGCTCCTCCTCGAGCTCGCGCACCATGACCGTTCCCGTGCGGGCGGTCGAGGGCCAGTGCACGTGGCGCGGGCTGTCTCCCGGGCGGTAGTCGCGGATCCCCAGGTACTCCGGCCCGGAGCCTCGGTGCGGATCGGAGTGCGAGTGACGGCTGGGATCGGAGGCCGCGCTCAGGAACGGGAGCGGACCCAGCGGGAGAACGGCCGGCAGCACGATCGTGCTGCCGGCCACCGCGAGCAGCCGGCGCCGTTCGGCGACGCCGAACGGCGCCGCCGACCGGAGCGCGACCACGGAATCCTCCTGCACACCCCGCTTGCGGGCCGGGCGCGCCGTGACCAGCTCGACGCGTTCGCCCGGCGACACCTTCGTGACGTACAGGGTGGTCCGCGATACGTGGGGGTCATCGAGCAACAGGCCCAAGCGCACCCCGCGGGCGCGGTTCGTGACGATCAGATCGACGAACGCCTCCTCGCCTTGCACGACCTCGGCGGGGGCTCGTCGCTCGATCTCGATCCCGCGGAGCATGCGGCCCGGAAGGATCAGGCCGGCAACGAGCGTGCCCAACAACAACGCGCAGAGGACGAACAGCCACCCGGCTTGGACGTTCGTTCCGAGCAGGAAGAGGACACCTGCTCCCAGGGCGAGACCGGCGGCCCGCTTGCGCAGGCGCACGGTCAGGACCTCCCGACGACGCCGAGCGGGACCGCGACCTCGTCCAGCACCCGGCGGACCACCTCTCGTCCCACGCCGGCGCTGCTCCGACCTTGGCGCGGGATCAGCCTGTGCGCGAGCGCCGCCGGCGCCAGCGCCTTCACGTCGTCCGGCAGCACGAAGTCCCGCCCCTCGCTGATCGCGCGAGCCTGCGCGCATCGGGTGAGTGCGATCGTCGCTCGGGGCGAGGCGCCGAGTGCGATCTCGGGGGCCGTCCGCGTCGCCTGCACGACCGCCACGACGTAGTCGATGACGTTCTGGTCCACGTGGACCTCGCGGACCGCGTGCTGGCACCGGACGATGTCCTCGGATCCCAGCACGGCCTCGAGGTCCTCGATCGGATGCCTGAGCAGCTGACGCCTGACGATCTCGGCCGCGCGGGAACGCTCCGGATAGCCCACCGCCACGGTGAGCGAGAACCGGTCGAGCTGGCCCTCGGGGAGCGGGTACGTCCCGTGCTGGTCGATCGGGTTCTCGGTCGCGATGACGACGAACGGCGTCGGCAGCGGGTGCGTCACGCCTTCCACGGTCACCTGGCGCTCCTCCATCGGCTCCAGGAGCGCCGACTGCGTCCGCGGGGTCGTGCGGTTGATCTCGTCGACCAGGACCACGTTCGCGAAGATCGGACCGGGCTGGAAGCGGAACTCATGCCGCCCCTGGTCGTAGACGCTGATCCCCGTGACGTCTGAGGGCAGCAGGTCCGGCGTGGCCTGGATCCGGCTGAAATCCCCACCGATCGAGCGGGCCAATGCCCGCGCCAGCATCGTCTTGCCCACGCCGGGGACGCCCTCAAGGAGCAGGTTGCCCTCGGCGAACAGGCAGATGGCCGCGGTCTCCACGACTGCCGGGTTGCCCGAGATGACCCGCTCGACGTTCTCGACGAGTCGACGGAAGGCAGCGGTGGTCTCACCCACCAAGGGCTCGGGAAGGCTCACCATGATGGTTTCGACGGCACGGAACGCCCGCTTGAGGCCGCCCGGAGAACCGGAGATCAGGCGGAATCGTCGAGCGACGCGATCGAGGCCTCGACGGCAGGGATGTAGAGCTGCGCATCACACCGGATGAGCAGGTCGCGGGCCCGTTCGAACGTGCGCCTGGGGTCGCGATCCGATCTGCGCCTCCGCTTGGCCGAGTTCGTGGAGGGCACGAGCCAGCTCAACCTTCGTGCCGATCTGCTCGTACAGCTCGACGGCCTCGCTCAGGAGGCGAACCTTCTCGTCGGGATCGGTCGCCAGCAGCCCGTCGAGCGTTCGGGCGGCGGCGATCGCGGTCGGGGATCTCGACGTTCCTAACAGTTGACGCAGATCGTGTGCGAACTCCGTCAGCCCCAGATAGGTCGCGCGTCGAACCAGACCGGGATAGATCTCGGACGTGATGTCGACGGCGCTCCTCGTCACGGCGTAGCCCGCCAACCGATGCATCAGAGCCAGCTCGGTCCCTCCGTCGCCTCGAGCCCCGGCGATCTGGGCCGCGAGATCCAGTGTGTAGAGCTCCATCTGGGGTTCCGGATTCTCGGCGAAGACCCGTTCTGCCTCGTCGTAGCTCGCCTGCGCTTCGTCGATGCGACCCCGAGCGATATGGATCGTCCCCAGCGCCACGGTCCGCATCGCGCGCAGGGGCCCGTCTCCGTTCGCGGTCGCCATCCGTATCGAGTCACGCGTGAGCGCTTCGGCCTCCGCCAGGTCGCCGATGATGAACTCGTAGTCCGCGAGCGTCCCGGTGATCCACGCGACGTATCCGGCCGCTCCCGCCCTCCGTGTGACCTCCAGCCCTTCGCGGAGCACCTCGACGGCCCGTGGGTAGTCGGTGTTCCCGACGATCGTCCCGTAGTTGTTGTACGCGCGCCCGAGGATCGCCAGATCCCCGACCTCCTTGGCGAGACCGTAGGCCTCTTCGATGGTCCGGACCGCGACCTCTGTCCGTCCGAGGTTGGCGAGCGTGACCGCGAGATCCATCGTCGCCTCGGCCAGCTCGCGGCGCGCTCCGATCCGACCGGCCATCTCGACCGCACGCCTGAGCACGGGCTCCGCCTCCTCGTTCCGGCCGCGACGCCACCGATACCAACCGGCGACGTTCAGCGCAAACACCAGCTCGCGGCTGTCGCCGAACGGCTCCAGCCTGGCGATCGCCGATGCGGTGAGCTCCTGGGTCTCCTGATCGCGTCCGAGATGGAACGCTGCGCGCGCCAACTCGGCCTCGGCCCATCCCGCTGCCTTCTCGTCGCCCGCTTCCTCGGCCAACGCCAGGTACCGTCGCGCCGCGACCTCGACGTCGGCGCTCGGTGCCGTCGCGAACGATGCCTCGGTGTGGAGACGCGCGGTCGCCAGCCGTTCCGCGAGCGGCGCGTCGATCACCTCCGCCAGTCGGAGCGCTTCGCCGTACCACTCCACGGCATCCGTGCGCAGCCACAACTGGAGTGCCCGATCCCCCGCGGCTCGCGACCATCGGTAGGCCGCCTGCTCGGCCTCGCTCCTCGCCTGTCCCGTCTCGCCGAGCTCCTCGAGGTAGCCCAGCGCCTGGCGGTGGTGTGAGGCGACCAGCAGCGCCACCTCCTCCGCGCGATCACCCGCTCGTTCGGCCGCCCATTCGGCGATCTTGGTGTGTTTGCTCGCCCTCAAGGCCTTGGGGAGCGAGTCGTACGCCCCGTCGCGGATCAGCAGATGCCGGAACGAGAACTCCGGCTCTTCGGAGAAGCTCGACGGCTCGTGCGGAACGATGAGTTCCTTGATGCGGAGGCGGCCCAGCACCTCACGGATCACGCCGACCGGTTGCCCCGAGAGTCGGACCACCGCACCGAGCCAGAACTCCCTCCCGACCACGGCCGCGTCTTGCAGCGCGCTCTTCTCCTCGTCCGGCAATCCGTCCAGGCGCGCCGAGATCAGTCCCTGGATCGAGCGAGGAACGTCGACGTCGGCGACCGAAGATGCCACCTCCCACCGAGATGCCTTGGTCGCGCGGAGGACCCCTCGGTCGATCAGCATCCGGATGATCTCCTCCGTGTAGAGCGGGTTGCCCTCGCTCCGCTCGACGATCAACTTCCGGAGCTCGTCGGTGATCTCCCCGGGCAGGAGGTCATCGATCATGGCGGCATCCTCGTCGGGCGTGAGCGGGTCGAGGTAGATCGACGCCGCGTTGCGCTTGCCACCGCCCCAGGCCGGACGGACGTCGAACAGGTCTGGGCGCGCCTGGACGAGCAGGAGGATCGGCCCCTGGGCCCAGTCCGCCACGTGCTCCACGAGGTCGAGCAGACCCTCGTCGGCCCAGTGCAGGTCGTCGAGCGCCAGCACCAAGGGGTACCGCGCCGCCATCCGTTCCAGGAAGCGTCGCCACGCTTCGAACAGGTCCTCGCGGGTGAACGCGGTGGTCTCGCCGCCGCCCCCGACGAGCGCGCGGATCCGTGGTGCGACCGCCGTGTCGCCGAACAGCTCCTCGACCGTCGCCTCAACCTTGCCGGCAACGGCATCGGCGGTGTCGTCCTCCAGGATCTCGCACTGCGCCTTGATCGCGTCCGCCAGGGCCGAGTACGGCGTGTTGCCGTAGGCCAGGCATCGCCCGCTCCTCCAGTAGATGAACTGCGGCAGTCCTTCGACGTATCGGACGAGCTCGGCGGTCACTCGCGACTTGCCGACACCCGCCGGGCCCACGATCGTCACCAGGGCAGGTCGCCCCTCGGTCTCGACGCGGTGCAACGTCTGTTTGAGGACCGTCATCTCTTCGTCGCGGCCGATCAACCGTGCTTCGAGTCCGAGGGATGGACGCTCGCCGCGCCTCTTCGCTTTCACCCGCAGCGCGTCCCATGCAGGGACGGGCTCGGCTTTGCCCTTCAGCGCGAGCGGGGCGATCTCCGCGAAGTCGATCACGTCCTTCGTCGATGCGTACACCGCGGGACCCACGAGCACATGTCCGGGATCGGCGGCGGACTCCAGCCGCGCAGCCGTGTTCACGGCATCGCCGGTCAGCATCCGGTCGCGCGGCCCGGCAGCCCGCTCCATGTCGACCAGGACATCCCCCGCCTCGATGCCGATCCGCATCGCCAGTTGCGGCTTGCCTTCCAACGCGAACGCCCGGTTCAGCTCCGACAGCACCGCCTGCATCTCCAGGGCGGCGCGCACCGCTCGTTCCGGGTCATCCTCGTGCGACCTCGGAACGCCGAACACGGCGAGCATCGCGTCGCCCATGAACTTCTCGAGCAATCCGCCGTAGCGCTCGATCTCGACACTCAGGCGGTCGAACGAGCGTCCGACCACCGACTGCACGACCTCCGGGTCCTCCTGCTCGGCGAGCGTCGTCGATCCCACGAGATCGGCGAAGAGTGCTGTCGCGAACTTCAGCTCGGGGCGCGCTTGATCCTGGACGCCGAGCGGCGCCGCGCAGTTCAGACAGAACTTGGCCCGTTCGGGATTCTGCTCGCCGCAGCTGGGACACGTGATCACGCGGCTAGCCTACGGTGGCCGGGTTGGGCCCCGCTCTTGCTTGGCGGCGAGGGAGCTGATGGCCTCCATCACGACGCGGTGCGCGAGCAACGCCGTGACCTCCGCGCTGTCGTAGGGCGGCGAGACCTCCACCACGTCCATCCCGACGAGGTCGACCTGCGACACGATCTGCCGCACGGCCCGGAGCAGCTCCCGCGCGAGCATCCCACCCGGCTCGGGCGTACCGGTGCCGGGCGCCATCCCGGGGTCGACGACGTCGATGTCCACGGACAGGTAGATGCAGTCGGGGCCATCGAGCGCCTCGGCGATCGCGTCGGCGATCACCGCCTCGGACCCGCGATCTTCGATCTCGACCATGGTGTGCCACCGCAGACCCTGCTCGCGCATCCAGTCGAACGTCTCCTGCTCCGGCCAATAGCCGCGGAGCCCCACCTGGACGAAGTTGGGACCCGCGATCCACCCTTCCTCGATCAGGCGCCGCATGGGCGTTCCGTGCCCGACGAGCGATCCCCACTGCTCGGCGCCGGTGTCGGCGTGGGCGTCGAAGTGCACGATCCCGACGCTCCGCGGATGTTGCGCGCGGGAGACCGCGGCGGCGCTCGGATACGTGATCGAGTGGTCGCCGCCAAGGACGATCGGGAGGGTCCCGGCGCCGGCCACGCGGAACACCTTCTCGTGGATCACCCGCAGGCCACGATCCAGCCGGGCCGGGACGACCGGGGCGTCACCGGCGTCGACCACCTTCAACCGCGCGTACGGGTCGACGTCTTGCTGGATCGACCACGCGGAGTTGTTGCTCCACACGGTCGGGGCCATGCGGATCGCCCGGGGTCCGAACCGCGCGCCGGGCCTCGAGGACACGGCGTCGTCGAGGGGCGCGCCGACGATCGCCACGTCGGCGGCCGCGGCCCGCAGGGTCTCGTCGTCGGTCGCCCACGGCAACTTGTCGAACGACCCGTGCCAATCCGAGTAGTACGGCAGGTCCTCGGAGCTGAACTCGGTGAACTCGTCGTCTGCCCGAAGCTCGCTCTGCTCGATCCGGAAGTCGCGCTCGTCGGTCATGGCGGGACAGCTTCCCACAGGCCCGACGATGCGAGGAAGCCGGTCCGAAGTCCGGAGTGCCTCTTGACGCCCGAACATATGTTCGATACGATGGGTCGTTGATACCGCCGAACCCGATCCTCCCCCGGAACGGAGCCGGCTCGTGGCGCGGGACCTCCGCAGCGTCGAAGCGCTCACTTCTCATGTGCACGAACTTCACCGCGACATCTCGCGTCTCCAGCGGGAACTGCTCGACACGCTGACCGAGCTCGAGGAGGCCGAGGCCTGGATCGAGGACGGTGCGTACGACATGGCGCACTGGACCACGATGCGCCTGGGCATCTCGCGCTGGAAGGCCGAGCGCTGGCTGGCCTCGGGACGAACGTTGCAGACGCTTCCCGCCACCGCCGACGCCCTCGAGCGGGGTCTGCTCGGCATCGACAAGGTGGTCGAGCTCACCCGGTTCGCCCAGTTCGACGATGAGGATGCCCTCGTGCGTTGGGCGCAGGGCGTCTCCTCGGGGGCGATCCGCCGCATCGGCGACCTGCGGGCGCGTGAAGGGATGCGGGAGGACACGATCGCTGCCGAGCGTGACCGATGGCTCGAGTACCGCTACGCGGACGGCGGACGCCGGTTCCGGCTCGACGCCGAGCTGCCCGGCGCCGCGGGAGCCGTCGTCGCCCGTGCGCTCGACCGCTTGGGGGACCAGATCCCGGTCATGCCCGACGAAGGGTTCGGGCGACTCCTGGGTGCCCGGCGCGCCGACGCGCTCGTCGCGCTGTGCTCGGTCCAGCTCGCCGACGCCGCCGACCAGGATCGGGCGACCGTCGTCGTCCATGCCGAGCTGGACGCCCTGCTCGACCCCGAGACCAACGCTCTCATCGAGGACGGGCCCGTCATCGGCGGCACCACCCTGCACCGGCTGCTGTGCAACGCACGGATGCAGGTCGTGATCGAGCACCCCGACGGCACCGTCCGCGGGATCGGTCAGGTCTCGCGGGAGCCGGCCCCGTGGATGATGCGCCAGCTCCGCCACCGCGACGGTACCTGCCGATTCCCGGGGTGCGATGCCAGGCGCTTCACGCAGGCGCACCACGTCCGATGGTGGTCTCGAGGAGGGGGAACCGACCTCGACAACCTCGTGCTGGTATGCGCCTTCCACCACCGGCTCGTGCACGAGCACGGCTGGGCGCTCACGCGCGAGGCCGACGGTGAGCTCACCTGGGTGCGGCCGGAGGACGCGGGATCGCGGGCCGGGCCGGACGCCGCGTGAGGGGCGCGGTCGGTCTCATCGAGGCGCGGGCCAACCTCGAGGTTGGAGTGGGAAGATGCACCCATGCAAACCGAGCCCTGGCAGGACGGTGACCTGTACGAACAGTACGTCGGCCGGTGGAGCAGAGAGGTCGCCGCGACGTTCCTGGATTGGCTCGAGGTCCCCACGGGACGGCGCTGGCTCGACGTCGGATGCGGCACGGGACCGCTCTCCGAGTCGATCCTCGTGCGCGCCGAGCCCACCGAGGTCCGCGGCATCGATCGGTCCGAGGGGTACGTGAAGTACGCCAAGAAGCACCTGGACGACCCGCGGTTCGAGGCGCAGGTCGGCGACGCCCGATCGCTGCCGTACGAGGACGGATCGTTCGACGTCGTGGTCTCGGGATTGACGCTGAACTTCATCGCCGACCAGGGCGGCGTGGCGAGCGAGTTCGCGCGCGTCGCGGCTCCCGGCGGCACCGTCGGCGTGTACCTGTGGGACTACGCCGGCGGCATGCAGATGATGCGGTACTTCTGGGACGCGGCGAAGGACCTGGACAAGGGGGCGCGCGAGCAGGACGAGGGTGAGCGGTTCGCGGAGATCTCCTCGCTGAAGGGCCTCGGCGGCCTGTTCGACCTCGCGGGCCTCGAAGACGTTCGCTCGAGGGCGATCGACGTCCCGACGATCTTCCGGGACTTCGACGACTACTGGGGACCCTTCGAGGCGGGTGAAGGGCCGGCGCCGGCGTATTGCGCGTCGCTCGACGACGGCAAGCGGGCCGAACTGCGTGAGCTCCTGCGCGTCCGGCTGCCCGCGAAGACCGACGGGACGATCCGGCTCACCGCGCGCGCGTGGGCCGTGCAGGGCCGGCGCTCGGAGCCAAGCTAGTCCAAGGCAGACTAGCGCTCCCTCCGTTTACCCCTTCAGGATCTGCCGCGCCGCGTTCGCGCCGGGACCACCCGTGATGCCGCCGCCGGGGTGGGCGCCGGAGCCCGCGAGGTACAACCCGTCGAGCACGAACCGGTAGCGCGCCTGGCCGTTCAGCGGCCGCCACATGAAGAACTGATCCAGGCCGGGCTCCGCGTGATAGACGTGTCCGCCCGACAGGCCGTACTCGACCTCGAAGTCCTCGGGGGTGATGACCTGCCGGGCCTCGATCAGCTCGCCGAGACCCGGCGCGTACTGCTCCAACGTCTTCACGGTGATCTCGCCCAGACGGTCGCGTTCGGTGGACCAATCGCCGTCGCGCAGGTGCCGGGGCGCGGCCTCGACCAGCACGCTCATGACGTGCTTGCCCTCGGGAGCGAGCGACGGGTCCGAGAGCGTCGGGATCGTCGCCTCGAGCCACGGCTCCTCCGCGATGTGGCCGAACTTCCACGCGTCCTTCGCCTTCTCCACGTGGTCGATGCTGGTGCCGATCACGATCCGGCCCTTGAGCCGCTCGACGTCGTCGGCGCCGTTGAACGACGGGACGCCGGAGAGCGCGAGGTTCACCTTCGCCGTCACGCCCGGCTGGCGGATGTTGCCGGCCCGCCACACCATGGTCGGCCCCAGCTCGACCGGGTCGCACAGCGAGAGCGTGCGCTTCGGATCGGCGGCCGAGACCACCGTGGAGGCGTCGAGCGTCTCGCCGTCGGCCAGCGTGACACCGAGCACCCGGCCGTCTCGCGAACGGATCTCCGCCACCTCGGCGTTGGTCCGAACCTTGACGCCGAACGCTTTCGCGCTGGCCTCGAGCGCGGCCGCCAGGGCGCCGGTTCCTCCCCTCGCCGTGGTGCTCTGTCCCGGCGCGCCGCCGTCGTTGCCGGCGGAGTCCATCAGGAACACGGCCGCCGACCCCGCCGCCCACGGTCCGGTGGCCGTGTACAGCACCCCACGCGTGGCGAGCGGTCCGCGGATCGCCTCGTCCTCGAACACCTCGGCGACCAGGTCCGCCACGGCCATCGGCAACGCGCGGATCGCCTCGCGCCCGGTCTTGGCTCCCAGGTCGCGGAACGCCTTGCCGAGCTTCAATCCGGCGATCGCGTCCGCGATCGACGGGGACTTCGCGTCGGGAGGCGTGATCGCGTTGATGTACGCGAGGAAGCTCGCGAGCGCTCGCACCTTCTTGTCGAACGCGGGATACGCCGCGGCGTCGTGCACGTGCCGCGGCTTCAGGCCCTCGGCCGTCTGTGCGGGGTCGCCCCAGAACGTCACGGCGGACCCATCGGGCTGCGGCGCGAACACCCGGACGTCGGGCTCGATCAGCTCCAGGCCGAACGCGGCCAGCTTGAGGTCTTCGATCACGGACTTCCGGAGGCGGCCGACCGTGTGCGCGATGCCGGGGGCCGTGAACCCGGGCGCGATCTCGCTGTTCCGCAGGATGCCCCCGACCGGGTCGCTCCGCTCCAAGAGCGTGACGTTCCTGCCGGACTTCGCCAGGTACGCCGCGGCGACCAAGCCGTTGTGGCCGCCGCCGACGACGAGCACGCGCTCCTTCGCCATCAGGCCACCTGCCTCCCGCCGCGCTTCTTCTCCTTCAGGTACTCGAGCGCGGCGATGCGGCCCGGAGCGCCCATGATGCCGCCGCCCGGGTGCGTGGCCGAACCGCACATCCAGAGATCCTGGACCGGCGTGCGGTAGCGCGCCCATCCCGGCACGGGCCGGTTGAAGAACAGCTGCTCCAGCGAGAGCTCGCCCTGGAAGATGTTGCCCTCGGTCAAGCCGGTCACGTCCTCGATGTCCTTCGGCGTGATGAACATCGTGTGCAGGATCTTGCTGCGGATGTCCGGGAACCGCTCCTCGAGCGTGTCGATCACGTTCTGCCCGAACGCTTCCCGTTCAGTGTCGTCCCACTCCTTGCCGGGCTCCAGCTTGTACGGGGCGTACTGCACGAAGCAGCTCATGATGTGCTGGCCGGGGGGCGCCATCGACGGGTCGACGAGCGTCGGCATGATGCAGTCGACGTACGGTCGCCGCGAGAAGCGGCCGAACTTCGCGTCGTCGTACGCGCGCTCCATGTAGTCGAGGTTCGGGCTGAAGCTGATCGCGCCGCGGAGCCACGGTCCCACGCCCGGCTTGCACGCGAGCTCGGGGAGGCCGTCGAGCGCCAGGTTCACCTTGCCGCTCGAGCCGCGGTACTTGTATCGGCGAACCTCGGCCTCGAAGTCCGGGTCGAGCGTGCCCGGCTCCAGCAGCTTGAGGAACGTGAGGTTCGAGTCGACGGACGACAGCACTGCGTCGGCCTGGATCGTCTCGCCGCTCTCCAGCGTCACCCCGGTCGTGCGGCCGCCGCTCACGTCGATGCGGGCGACCGGTGCTTCCGTGCGGATCTCGGCGCCGAGCGAGAGCGCCGCGTTCGCGATCGCGGTCGAGATGCCGCCGGTTCCGCCCTTCGGGATCCCCCACGCGCGGAACGCGCCGTCGATCTCGCCCATGTAGTGGTGGAGCAACACGTACGCCGTGCCGGGCGAGCGCGGCCCCTGGAACGTGCCGATGATGCCGGACGCGCTCATGGTGGCCTTCAACGGCTCGGTCTCGAACCACTGGTCCAAGAAGTCGGCCGCGCTCATCGTCATCAGCTGGATGAACGTCGTCTGCAGGCGCGTCGGGAGGTCCTTGAAGCCCTTGGCCAGACCGGCCAGCGGCAGCCAGTCCATCGGGTGCAGCTTGCCCGGATCGGGCGGCACGATCGACAGGATCGGCTTGATGAACCGCGCCATCTCGGCCATCAGCTGGCCGTACTCCTCGTAGGCCTCGGCGTCATTCTTCGACCAGCGGCGCAGCTCGCGGATCGTGGTGCCGTGGTCGTTCACGCGCCACAGGTAGTCGTCGTCGAGCGGCGTGATCGTGCCGTCGAGCGGCAGGATCTCCAGGCCGTGCTTCGGCAGCTCCAGCTCGCGGATGATCTCCGGCCGGAGCAGCGAGACGACGTAGGAGTACACCGAGAACCTGAACCCCGGGAAGATCTCCTCGGTGACCGCGGCGCCGCCCAGCACGTGGCGGCGCTCGAGCACCACGACGCTCTTGCCGGCCTTCGCCAGGTATGCGGCGCTCGTGAGGCCGTTGTGGCCCCCGCCGATCACGACCGCGTCGTACCGCTTGGCCACGGAACCTCCCTGGGCGGGGCGCTGACCTAAGGTCAAGCTGCGCCTGATGCGAAGGCGCGGTTGCGCCAGCTGCCCATGCTATCCGGGAGGATGGACCCGCACCAAAGGGCCCCTGACCTCAAGTCAATGACGCGTGCGTTCCCGGCTACTTGAAGATGCTCACCCCACCCGGTCCCACGAGGAGCCCGATCACGATGAGGACGACCCCGCCGACGATCGCTCCCCTGAACAGCGCCACGATGCCGGCGATCACGCACACGACAGCCACGATCCACAGGATGGTGGCCAAGTTACCGCCCTTCGCGGCGAGCATCCCGAGACTTTCGACCATAACGCCCTCCCTTCATCCTCCGGCAACACTAGCGTGGCAGACCGCTGACTCACGCGGCGATCGACCCGCTCCCCTGCCTCGGCTGAACCGTGTGGATCTGCACGGCCGGCTGCCGTCGCATCAGATGCGCCGACGTCGACGCCACCCACATCAAGACGATGACCGCGGCCAGGGCGACGAGCACCCCCTCGCTCGCGGTGATCACACCGGCGATGATAAGGACCAGCGCTACCGAGCCGAGCACCGACATCGCGACCGTGAAGGGGTCCTTCATCGAAGGCACCGAGCCGGTCGCGCCTCCCAGCATGCACATCGCCCAGCCGATCGCGCCGACCACGCCCACAGCTGCAGCGATGCTGCCGAGCAACGGCCAGCCCCAACCCTGCATGGCCGCGACCACGGCCACCACCGCAAGACCGGCCAGGATCGTCGTCGCACCGTCCCTCCAGGTCAGCTTCATCGAAAGCCGCCTCCTTCCATCACATCTCGATGCAAGCGTCGCAGGGGCGAGCGGAGGCTCCACCGGTCGGAGGTCCCGGAGCGAACGGGACGCTCGGCGCGGCATCTCGGCTGACCAGGAGTCAGTGCCCGTCGCGACGGCGCGCCGCGGGCGTCGGCTACGCTAGCGAGCCTGATGGAGAAGGGGATGTCGTGAGCGTCGGCACCGTGTTCTACCCGCGTGAGTCGGAGCTGAACTCGCACCTGGCGTGGGGTGAATGGTCGGGCTACCACAGCGCTGCCGTCTACGCCGACTTCCACGACATCGAGTACAACGCGATCCGCGAGGCGGCGGGGGTCGTGGACGTCACCCCGCTCTACAAGTACGTCGTTCGCGGCCGCGACGCGGGACGGTTGCTGGACCGCGTGATGACCCGCGACATCTCGAAGCTCCAGGTCGACCAGGTCTTCTACACGCCGTGGTGCGACGAGGACGGCAAGGTGATCGACGACGGCACGATCACCCGCCTGTCGGAGGACTCGTACCGGATCACCGCCGCCGACCCAACCGAGCGCTGGTTCCGTATGAACGCGACGGGCCTCGACGCCGAGGTCGAGGACGTCAGCGATCAGACGGCCGGGCTCGCGCTCCAGGGCCGGCTCTCGCGGGAGGTCCTGGAGGAGGCGAGCGGCCAGGATTGGAAGGACGTGCGGTACTTCCGCCGGCGCCGCACGCGGATCGCCGACGTGGACGTGGACGTGACGCGCACGGGCTACACCGGCGACCGAGGCTACGAGCTGTGGATGCCCCTCGACGGCGCGGTCGCGGTGTGGGACCGGATCTTCGACGTCGGGCAGCGGTACGGGATCCACCCCGTGGGTATCCGAGCGATGGACGTCGCGCGCGTCGAGGCCGGTCTGATCCTGATCGAGGTCGAGTACTCCAGCTCCCATCGTGCGATCGCGGCCGAACAGCACTACTCGCCGTTCGAGCTCGGCCTCGGCCGGCTGGTCGACCTTCAGAAGGCGTCCCCGTTCAACGGCAGGCGGGCGCTGCTCGCGGAGCAGGCGTCGGGCGGACCGGCGCGCCGCCTGGTCGGCCTCGAGCTCGAATGGGCGGGCATCGAGGGTCTGTTCGCCAAGCACGACCTGGCGCCGGCCGTCTCACCGCTGGTGCATCGCGATCCCGTTCCCGTCTACAGGGAGGGGAAGCAGGTGGGGCGCGCCACGAGCATCACGTGGGGGCCGACGATCAAGAAGATGGTCGGGTTCGGGTCGGTCGACCAGCGGTTCGAAGAGGTCGGCACCCGGCTCTCGGTCGAGTGGAGCGTCGAGGGCGAGCGCGGCAAGGTCGCCGCGACCGTCGTTCCCATGCCGTTCCTCGACCTCGAGCGCAAGCGCACGTAGCCCGCGCTACGAGATGCCCATCACCGTCTTCGTCAGACGGACCGCGGAGCTGGCGTCCGGCGCGAAGCCATCGGCGCCGACGCTCTCGACCATCGCCTGATCGACCGGCGCTCCACCGATCAGGATCTTCACCTGATCGCGCAGGCCCGCCTCCTCGATGAGCTCGATGTTCCGCGAGAACTCCAGGGCGGTGGTCGTCAGGAACGCGCTCATGCCCACCACGTCGGGGTGGAACTCTCGGATCACATCGACGAACCGCTCGCCCGGCACGTTGATGCCCAGGTCGATCACTTCGAATCCGGCGCCTTCCAACATCACGTCGCAGAGCTTCTTGCCGACGTCGTGGATGTCGCCGGCCACCGTGCCCATGACGAACCGCCCGATCGTCTCGACCCCGGCGGCCACGATCAGGGGGCGGATGATCGTCATGGCCCCCTGCATGGCATTGGCGGCGATCAACATCTCGGGCAGGAACACCTCGCCCGTCTCGAAGCGCCGACCCACTTCCTCCAGCGCCGGGATCATCGCGTCGAACAGGAGGACGGTGGGCTCGATGTCGCCCTGCACACCCTCCTGCGCCGCCGCCACCGCCCGTTCGACGTCGCCGGAGAGCACGAACCCGTACAGCCGGTCGAGCAGCTCTTCCGGATCGGTCATGCGGACGCCTTTCGACCGATCGGATACGTCCCGTACTCCTCGACCGCATCGACCATCGCGAGGATGTTCTCGGCGGGCACGTCGTCCATCACCGTGTGGACGGAGCTGACCATGTATCCCCCGCCGGGACCGAGGATCTCGATGACCCGCCGGACCTCCGCCCGCACCTCATCCGGCGTCCCGGTGGGCAGGATGCGGTGGGTGTCGACGCCGCCGCAGAACGTCAGCCGGTCGCCCCATCGGGTCTTCAGCTGCTCCAGGTCGGACATCTTGCCGGCGGTGGTCTGGATCGGGTTGAGGATGTCCACGCCGATCTCGACGAGGTCGTCGATGAGCGGGAACACATCACCGTCGGTGTGGAAGAACACCTTGGCGGACGTCCGCTCACGGATGAACCGGATGTAGTCGGCGTGGATGGGCTTGAGGATCCGGCGGTACATGTCGGGCGACATCAGCAGGCTCTCCTGCGTTCCGAGATCGTCACCGATCTTGATGATGTCCACGTTGTCGCCCAGGGCGTCGAGGAAGTGACCCATCAGCACCTTGCACAGCTCCTCGATCCTCCACAACAGGGCTTCGGCGAAGTCCGGGTGCAGGGCGAGATTCATCAGGAACGCGTCCATACCCTGCATCGCGAACGCTCGCTCGAGCGGGAAGAGCAGCCACGGCGTAGCCATGATGGCGAACCGGTTGTCCGCGGCGAGCCGGGCTGCGTCCGCCGCCACGTGGGCGACCCTGGTGGGATCGTCCATATCCGGCCAGGGGTAGTCCTCGATCTCGTCGATGGTCGTTGCGGACGCCATCGGGCACACCATCGGGAACCACTCGTCGGGACGGATCTCGGTGGCGCCCGAACCCCACGAGTTGAGGTAGTCGGCGTGTGGCGGGCGCGCGGCGTTCTGCTCCATCACCCCAGCCGGCTCGAGATCGAGCACACCTCTGACATCGGACCCGAGGCGAACCAGCGTTCCCTCGTCGACCGCCGCCGTCCCCAGCTCCGGCCATCGGTACAGGTAGTCGTCGCCGGCTTCGATGCCGAGCAGCCGCTTGAGCTCGCGATACGGCTTCATCTTGATGCCCGTGGCATTGCTCGCGCCGAGCACGATCGGCACGCGGTCGGGCTCCTCGTGGTTCACGGCCGCCAACACGCGTTCGCGCGGCGTCATCGTCATGTGCGCCTCCTCGGACGAGAGACTAGAGCCTCGGTGAGCGTGCCCGCCGATAGCATCCGAGCCGTGCTCCCCGACCTTCCCGCCGACGACGAGGTGCGGATCTCGACAGGGCTTCGCGACCGAGGCCGGGCGGGCGCTGATCGCGTGGCTCCACGACATCCTGGGGGTTCGGTCGATCGTCGGCTCGATCCACCCGGACAACGTTGCCTCGCAGACCGTCGCGCAACGGATCGCCATGCGCCCGACCGAACGCCACCACGAGGGCGAGGTCATCTGGGAGTACCTACCCCCGGACGAAAGGCCGAGCTCTGACAGAATCGAAGGGTGATGAGAACGGGAACCCTACGTTCGTTGGTCCTGCTCGCCCTGCTCGGCGGCGTGGTCGCGTTCACGGTGGCCGCCCTCGGCAGCACACAGCTGGCGTTGGCGGCAGGGCTCGCGTGCTTCGCGGTCGGGCTGGCCATGTTGGTGTGGCGCACCCGGTCGCCGTCGCACGAGGGACCACCCGATCCGGGACGCAGGCGGTTCCTCACCCTCGCGGGGCTCGGCAGCTTCGCCTGGCTCTTCGTCGGCGGTGCGCTCGGCCGTGCCACGCGATCGCTGTCGCTCCCCGACCCAGGCCCCATCCAGGATGCGATGGCGAGCGACCTCGGTGCCGAGTACATGGAGCTGCTCCGGCGGGCGTTCCACCCGGGACGGTCGGGTGAGCTGCAACTGGTGCTCGCGCCGTACAACAGTTCGAACTACGCGCCCGAGTCGCGCGACCTCGTGAGGTTCTACCGCGCGACCAGCCACGCGGCGGTGTGGATGTACCTGGAGCGCGTCCCGTTGCTCGTGTATGCGCCGGGCCGCGTCGACCCCCGCGACGACGTAACGCGCGTCTCGCTCGCCGACCTCGCCCCGACCACCGCCACGTTGATGGGCCTCGCCGATTGGCCCGCCGACCGCGCCGGGGCGATGCTGCCGGGTATCCGCGCCACGGCGTCGCCTCCGAAGGTCATCGTCACGTTCGTGATCGACGGCGGCGGGTGGAACGTGTTGAAGCACTGGCCCGACAGCTGGCCCAACCTCAAGCGGATGATGGGACAGGGCGCCAACTACCGCAACGCGATCACCGGTTCGTTCCCCGCGGTGACCGCGTGCGCGCACGCGACCATCGGCACCGGCACGTTCCCCAGCCAGCACGGCATCACGGGCCACAACATCCGCGACGGCAACAAGGTCCGCAAGGCCTACGGCGACGCGGGGCACGCGAACCCCGGCGACATCCTGATCCCGACGCTCGCCGACCTGTGGAGTGACCAGACCGACAACCGCGCGTGGGTGGGCGAGATCGGCTACCAGGTCTGGCACATGGGGATGATCGGTCACGGCGGCCCCTCGCGGAGCGGCGATCAGCTGCCCGTCGGCGTGTTCTGGGACGAGGGGGCCTACAAGCACAACGGCGTCGGCGGATGGGCGCCGCACAACCCCGACCTCTTCCGAATGCCGCTCGCAGCGCCCGGACTCGACGTGTACGACGAGCACCTACAGGCGTTCACGGCGCCGGGATGGGATCGGAGTTTCGACCCGCGAGGCCGCAAGACACCGTGCTGCGCCCCGCCGGTCGTGAGGTACCAAGGGGACCTGATCGAGGAGACCCTCCGCCGCGAACCCATCGGCACGAGCGGCGTCACGGATCTGCTCTACATCAACTACAAGACACCGGACTACACGGGACACATCTACAACATGAAGTCGGAGTGGGAGAGCTTGATCCTTCAGGAGGTAGACGCGCAGCTCGGACGGCTGGTCGCCACGCTTGACGAGCTCTTCCCGGGCGACTACGCACTTGTCGTGACCGCCGACCACGGACAGTGCCCCATGCCCGACGACGTGGACGGCGTGCGCCTCGACCCCGTGCAGCTCGGCGAGGCGATCGACCAGCGCTTCGGCGGGGAGCTGGTCACCACCGTGCAGAGCGTGGTGCCGTCCGAGATCTACCTCCACGAGGGCGTGCTCAGGGTGAACGGCGCTTCGATCGACGACGTCGCCGTCGCCCTCCGCGACTACCGCTACCGGCAGAACATCGGGCCCTACGTGCCGCAGAGCGCGATCGAGCAGGATCTGCTCGATGCGAGGGAGTTCTCGGCGGTGTTCTCGACGACGTACCTCGCATCGCTCGAGCACGCCGATCTTTCGGTGTTCGGCGAGAGCGCGTTCCCCGACGGCGATCCGGACGGGATCCCAGAGATCGCCTAAGCGCCCAGACCCGCCGACGCCTCAGCGCCGAACCGGTGCCATCCGCCTCGACCCGCTCGTTTCGCCTCGTACATCGCGGAGTCCGCGCGCCGCAGGATCTCATCCGGTGTGTCGCCTTTTCCGGCGACGACGAGCCCGACGCTTGCATCGAGCGTCACCTTGGCACCGCCCAGGACCACGGGTCGGCGGACCTCTTCCAGGAACCGGGCCACGCTGGCCTCTGCCTGTTCGTCGTTGCGCACACCCTCGACCACGATCACGAACTCATCGCCACCGAGGCGAGCCACGATGTCGCCGCCGCGTGCCGAGGACTCGAGCCGCTGGGCGAGCGCGCGGAGCAGCTCGTCGCCGACGGCGTGTCCCATCCGGTCGTTCACGTCCTTGAACCCGTCCAGGTCCATGAACATCACGCCCACCTTGGTCCCGCCGCGACCGGCCCGGGCGAGCGCCCTCCGTAGTCCTTCGTCCAAGAGGTCGCGGTTCGGAAGCCCGGTCAAGGGATCGTGCAACGCGCGGAACCGCAACCGATCCTCTTCCGCTCGTTCGGCGGTCACATCCTCGATCGTGGTGATGCCGAACGATGTGCCGCCGTCGAGGTCCTTCGCGATGGATGTATTCATGGAGGACCAGAACGACGATCCGTCTCCCCTGCGCACACGCATCATCCACGTGGCGTTGGCGCCGGGCGGCCCATCGATCAGCGCGGTCACCGACATCCGGATCCGAGGTCCGTCGACGGCCGGGTCGACCAGCAGGCTCCTGAGCGTTCGGCCACGAACCCCTCCGTCGTACTCCAATAGCCGTTCGGCCACGGGGTTCGCATCCAGGATCTCCCCACCCTCCTTCACCTTCAGCACTGCGACGGGGGAGCCGTCGAAGACGGATCGATACTCGAGCTCAGAGATCCGGGCCTCGCGATGCGCACGGTCACGATCCTTCGCAGACGAGACGATCCGCACCATGACCAGGGATGAGAGCATCATGGCGGCGACGGCAAGGAAGATCTGGTCTATCGGCTGATCGTGTCCGGGGATGAGCATGAGGACGGGCACGGCGAACAGCGGGATCCCCAGCCAGAGGACATCGATCGGTGAGAGCACCCCGTCCGGTGCCTCTCGGCGCGTGAGGTGGACCATGCTGGGGTGCAGGGCCGCGGCTCCGATGGCGACGTAGCTCAACGACCACCCGAGGTCGAGGAACGGCGAGTACGCATCCGGCGAGCCTCGCAGGAGCCAGGCCCAGGCCAGGTCCGTCGCCAGCATGAGCGAGAATCCGCCGACGAGCCACCAGTAGGCCGGCTCGCGGGATCGATCAGCGATAGCGAGCCTGACCAGCAACGTGACGATCAAGATGTCGAACACGGGATAGGACGCGTTGACCAGCGCGGCGACCGTCGGACCCGTTCCTGCGACTCCCCCGCTGAGCACGACGATCCATACCATCACCGCCAACCCGATGGCGCCGATCGACGCGTCGACCAACGCGAGGACCGACGCCCGCCTGTCGCCTCGCATCAGTTGGAGGCAACCGATCGCGATCAGCGGATAGCCCACCAGGTACGCGACGTCGCTGGGCACGATCACCGCTGCGCCGAAGGAGAGAGCCCAGATCACATCGCCGAACGCGAAGATCCCGAGTCCGGCGGCGAGGAGGAGCCAGGGGACCCGGCGATCGGGTCGGAAACGCCACACCCCGATCACGATCGCCACGGGCATTGAGACGACGATCAGGTCCCACACGACGAGCCCGGCGGTCCCGGCCGAGGTCAGGAAATACGCGGCGATCGCCAGCGCTCCGCCGGCGAGGTACGTCCTGAACCACAGCCGTTTCGCCACGTTCCTCTTATCGGCAACTCCGCGGCGAGTCTTAGCTGCGGTCGGCGAGCCCCTCCCGAGCGTGCCATCATTCCCGACCGATGGCCATCGAGCTGACCCGGCAGGACCGAGAGATGCTTGACGGCGGTCGGGGCGAGGGTACAGCGCTCGCCATGCGGATCGTGGTCGAGATGGCGCGGGTCTGGCAGGCGGAGCGGCTGATCGACGTGACCTCCGCCCACGTGGACAGCTGTCTGTACCACGGCCGGGCGGGGTTGGACTTCGCGGAGAGGCTGGCATCGGGAGGAGCCCGTGTCGCCGTGCCGACCACCCTGAACGTCTCCTCACTCGATCTGCTCCACCCCGAGCTCGTCCGCCTCGACGCCGACACCGCGTCGCTCGCTCGCAAGCTGATGGATGCGTACGTCGCGATGGGTTGCCGGCCGACGTGGACCTGTGCCCCCTACCAGCTGGAACGTCGTCCCGCGTTCGGCGAGCACGTGGCCTGGGCGGAATCGAACGCGATCGTGTTCGCCAATTCGGTGCTGGGTGCGCGGACGAACCGTTACGGCGACTTCATCGACATCTGCGCGGCGATCACCGGACGGGTACCGGAGGCCGGCTTGCACCTGGACGAGCACCGGCAGGCTCGCATCGTCTTCCGGCTGTCGGACGACATCCCCGCCCGCCTCCTCCACGACGAGGTCACGCCGACCTGTGTGGGGCACATCGTCGGGAAGGAGTCCGGAACCGACGTCCCCGTCATCGTCGGACTCCCCCGCGACACCGACGAGGATCGAGCGAAGGCGCTGGGAGCGGCGGCGGCGTCCTCGGGCGCGGTGGCGATGTTCCACGCTGTGGGCATCACGCCCGAGGCACCGACGCTCGAGGATGCGCTCGGTGGCAACGATGCAGAGCGCGAGATCGTCATCACGCTCGACGCGCTCCGCGCCGCCCGCGACGAGCTCACGACCGTTCGGACCGAGCCGATCGCCGCCGTCAGCGTCGGCACGCCGCATCTCTCGGTGGCGGAGATCGACGCGCTCGCCACGCTCGTCCGGCGGCTCCCGCCGAGGGTCCCCTTCTACGCGAACACCGGCCGCGACGTCCTCGCGAGGTCGGATGCGGTCGGCGCTCTTGCCGGCGCGGGTGTGACGGTCGTGACCGATACCTGCACCTACGTCACGCCGATCCTTCATGACGTCGCCGGACCCGTGATGACCAACTCGGCGAAGTGGGCCTGGTACGCGCCGGCGAACCTCGGGTTCGACGTGGTGTTCGGATCGTTGGAGGAGTGCGTTCGCTCGGCGTCGCTCGGCAGGGTGTGGCGCGATCCCGGACTCTGGGGCGAGGATGTCTGAGAGCCGAACGCTCGTGGCCGGTCGCGCGTCGGGGCTCGTGCTCGTGCTCGACGAACCGCTCAGCTTCTGGGGAGGCCTCGATCCCGAGACGGGAGAGCTGATCGACACCCATCACCCACAACGGGGAGCGGTCCTCACGGATCGCATCCTGTTGATGCCGGCCGGGCGAGGCTCCAGCTCCAGCTCGTACGTCCTGGCGGAGGCGATCCGCGCCGGAACGGCTCCCGCGGCGATCGTCCTGCGGGAAGAAGACGGCATCGTCGCACTGGGCGCGATCGTCGCCCGCGAGCTGTACGGCTCCGCGACCCCCGTGGTCGTGCTGGATCCCGATGCGTTCGACGCGATCGCCGACGGTGCTTCGGTGGAGGTGGCCGCGGGCGATGACGGGGCGACCGTGCGACCCTCCCGCTGACCCGACCGGTTCAGTCTCGGAGGATCCCCGCCTTCATGCCGCCGTCCACGAGCAGCACGGAGCCGGTGCAGAACGACGACTCCTCGCTCGCGAAGAACGCCGCGGCGTCGGCCACGTCGGTCGCCCGCCCGATCCTTCCGATCGGGGGTGTGCGCCACGTGGACGAGTCGTACGGCCAGCCCTCGTCTCCGCCCGGTGACGCGAAGTGGCGCATGCCGGGCTCGATGTCCCCGGGGCAGATGCAGTTCGAACGCACACCGTCTCGACCCCCGTCGAGCGCGAACATCTTCGAGAGCATGATCAGCGCGGCCTTCGAGATGGAGTACGCGCCGATCTCCGGCTCTCCGGTCACGCCGGCATCGGAGGCGATGTGGATCATGCACCCCGCTCGCGCAGCCAGATGCGGGTAGCACGCCCGGGCATACAGGAACGGTCCACGCAGGTTGACGGCCATCACGCGATCGAACTCGGCCACCGGCGTGTCGATCAAGCGCGCGTCCACCCCGATCCCCGCGTTGTTGACCAGGGTGTCGAGCCGCCCGAGGCGTTCGACCGAGAACGCGACCGAGGCGTCGACCTCGTCCGGGTCGGCGGCGTCGGCCCGGCAGAACCACGATCCGCGGCCGTCGATCCGGAGCCGTTCCAGCGCTTGAGCTCCCAGCACCTCGTCGCGCCCGGTGACGACGACCGAAGCTCCCTCGGCCAGGAATCGCTCCGCGATCGCCAGCCCGAGCCCTGAGGTTCCTCCGGTCACGAGCGCAGCCTTGCCGTCCAGGCTTCCCATGCGGCCGAGCTTAGCGCCCGTCCACGCTCGCGGCGCTGGGCGAGCCGACCGAACGATCGACGTCGATAGACTCGCTCGATGGCTGTGACCTGCCCGTCCTGCGCGTACGAGAACAACGACGACGCACGGTTCTGCGCCGGCTGCGGGGCGGCGCTCGGAGCGACCTGCGAGGCGTGCGGCACACCGGTCCCTGCCGGTGGGCGGTTCTGTCCCAGCTGCGGCGCTCCCCTGGAGAACGCCCTCACACCCGAGCCGCCGGTCGAAGAACGCCGTGTCGTGTCGATCCTGTTCGCCGATCTGGCCGGATTCACGTCGAGCTCGGACCACGCCGACCCCGAAGACGTCCGCCGAACGCTGATGCCCTTCCACTCGATCGCCAAGGAGGAGATCGAGCGGTTCGGGGGCACCCTCGACAAGTTCATCGGCGATGCGGCGATGGGCGTGTTCGGCGCCCCGGTCGCCCACGAGGACGATGCCGAACGTGCCGTCCGGGCGGCGCTTGCGATCCAGGCCCGCGCGTCGGAGATGGCCGTGGCGGTCCGTGCCGCCGTCAACACCGGCGAGGCGGTCGTCACGTTCGCCACCGGGCCGCAGGTCGGCGAGAACGTCGCGGGCGACGTCGTGAACACGGCATCCCGGCTCCAGTCGGTGGCGCCGCACGGCGGCGTCGCCGTCGGCGAGATCACGTATCGGACCACTCGCGACGCGGTCGACTACCGGGAGCTCGAACCGGTCACGGTGAAGGGGAAGGCCGAACCGCTCCGCGTGTGGGTGGTCGAGGCGGTCCGCGAGGAGACGCCCGGCCGAGCGGACGAGGATGCGACCCCGTTCGTGGGCCGCGAGCAGGAACGCACGTTGCTTCGAGAGCTCTTCGCCCGAGCGATCCACGAGCGTTCGCTGCAGCTGGTCACGGTCGTGGGCGACCCGGGGATCGGCAAGACGAGACTCGTCGGCGATCTCCGCGACGACGTGCTGGCGCGCGAGGAGCCCATCAGGTGGTACCGAGGGCGCTGCCTTCCTTACGGCGAGTCGGTCACGTTCGCTCCGCTGGAGGAGGTCGTGCGCGAGGCGACCGGGGTCAGACGATCGGACAACCGCGAAGGAGCCTCCGAGAAGCTCGACCGGCATCTCCGGGAGCTGGAGCCACGCGCGGAGGATGTGGATTGGCTGCGCGCCAGGCTGGCACCGCTGTTGGGGCTCGTCGACGTCGAGGGCCAAGCCGCCGCCGACCGCGAGGAATCGTTCGCCGCGTGGACGCGCTTCCTCGGGGACGAGGCGACGCTCGCGCCGACCGTGCTGGTGATCGAGGATCTTCACTGGGCCGACCCGGCGATGCTCGACTTCCTCGATCAACTAGGCGACCTGCACGACGTGCCGCTGCTGCTCGTGGCGACCGCGCGGCCCGAGCTCTTCGACGCCCGTCGCGATTGGGGCGCGGGCAAGCCGAACTCCTCGACGATCACGCTGTCGCCGCTCACCGAGGACGACATGCAGCGGTTGCTCGCCGAGCTCCTGGTGCGGACCGTGCTCCCGCCTGAGTCACAGGCGCCGCTCGTCGCGAGCGCCGGAGGGAACCCGCTCTACGCGCTGGAGTTCGTCCGGATGCTCGCCGATCGCGGCGTCGTGGACGACGCCGGCTCGATCGCGCTGCCGGATTCGATCCAAGCCTTGATCGCGGCGCGTCTGGACGCGCTGACGCCCGGCCAACGCTCGCTCCTGCACGATGCGGCCGTGGTGGGCGATCACTTCTGGTCCGGCGCCGTGGCCTTCATGAACACGGGCGACGCCGACGTCGCACAGCGGCTGCGCGAGCTCCAACGCCGCGGCATGATCCGGCATTCGTCGACGCAGACGATCGAAGGCCAGGACGAGCTCTCCTTCTCCCACGGGCTGGTGCGCGATGTCGCGTACAAGCAGATCCCGCGCGCCGGCCGTGCGCACCGACACCTCGCGGTCGCTCGATGGCTCGAAGAGACCGCGGGCGATCGGCTCGAGGACCGAGCCGAGCCGCTCGCGTACCACACGACCGAGGCCCTCTCGTTGGCGCGTGCAGCCCATCTGCCCGAAGACACGCCGGAACTGCAAGACGAGGCGCGCGGGTTCCTCCTGATGGCGGGCAAGCGGCAGACCTCGCTCGACGTCGCGCAAGGGGCCGTCTACTACGAGCGCGCGCTGGAGCTGACCCCCGCCGACCATCCGGAGCGCTCGAGGATCCTCCGCGAGGCGACCGGGTTCCGTTGGCGAGCCGGCCGACTGAGCGTCGACGACGCGGTCACCGCGTACGAAGAGGCGGTGAACCTCGCCCTGGCGAACGACGACCGGGAGTCGGCGGCGTTCGCCCTCCGCCGTCTGTACTTCCAACTGGCGTTCCGAGGCGACAGCGAGGCAGCGCGGGCCGCACTGGAGCGTGGGATCGACCTGCTCGAGGGCCGGGAGCCCTCGCCGGTGCTGGCCGAGCTCTACGCGGCGCTCGCCGAAGACGAGATGTTCGCGGGTCGTTCCGAGGAGTCGCTCCGCTGGGCCACGCGCGCGCTGGAGATCCCCCACTCGGACAGCATCGCGGTCATGACGCTGCACATCAGAGGTAACGACCGTCTCGAGCTGGGCGACCTGGGAGGGATGGACGACCTCTGGGAAGCGCTGCGCCGGGCGGAGGCCTCCGGGACGGCGCTCGACCAAGCCACGTCCTTCTCCTACCTCAGCGAATGGGTCGGCGCGATCGACGGACCGGTCCGCGGTCTCGAGATGAACGACGCCTCCGTCGACATCTGCGACCGTCGGGGGATCCAGGGCCAGGGCATGTGGGGCCGGGCCGAATCGCTGTGGCTGCTCTACGACTCGGGCCGCTGGGACGACCTGCTCGACGTGGTGGCGACAGTGTTGCCGTGGGCACTCGAGCACGGCGACACGATCGTCGAGTCGATCGGACTCTGTTATCGCGCCCGGGTCTTGGCCAACCGCGGGCTCCTGGACGGGCTGAGGGAGTCGATGAAGCGCGCGATCCCGATCGCGCGGCAGGTCGGCGACCTCCAGGTGCAGGCACCGGTCTTCGTCGCGGCGGCGATCGTGGAGCATGCGGAGGGCAGCGGCGCGCAGGCCGTGGAGCACGTTCGCGAGTTCGAGGAGACCACGCGCGACGGCCCCACGGAGTACCGGGAACTCCAGTCACCCGAGGTCATCCGCCTGTGTCTGGCGTACGGCGAGGTCGAGCTCGCCGCGCAGGTGCTCGGCGATCGACCCGTGCACGTCGCTCGAACCCAGCACGCCGTCGTCACCGGCAACGCGCTCCTCGCCGAAGCGAACGGCGATCTGGAGGGCGCGGCCCGGCTCTTCGGCGACGCAGCGGAGGCGTGGGCCTCCTACGGCGACCCGTTCGAGCGCGCGCACGCCCTCGACGGCTGGGCGCGCTGTCTCGAGAAGCTCGGCCGCGTCGAAGGGTGCGCGGATGCGCGCGACGAGGCTGCCAAGCTCTTCGCCTCCCTCGGGATCCCGCCACTCGCCACGGCGTCCTGAGCCGATGCTGCTCGCCGACCTCGTGGAGACGTCCGCCACCGTGGCGTCCACCCGCTCGCGTCTGGCGAAGGTCGAGGCGATCGCCGAGCGACTCCGGCGAGCCGGGCCGAAGGAGACCCCGATCGTCGTGAGCTACCTGTCCGGCGAGCTGCGACAACGCAGGACGGGGGTGGGATGGGCCTCGTTGCGAGACCTGCCCCCGCCGGCTCCACATCCGACGCTCACCGTCGCCGAGGCGGATGGGGCCTTCGCTCGTGCCGCCGAGGCGAGCGGGCCGGGGTCCGTCGCCGTCAGGCGTGAGGCCCTCGCCTCGCTCTTCGCCCGCGCCACCTCGCAAGAGCAACGGTTCCTCGCGATGCTCGCCGGCGGCGAGATCCGGCAGGGCGCGCTCGCGGGGATCATGGTGGACGCCGTGGCGCGCGCCGCCGAGGTCGACGCGACCGCGGTGCGGAGGGCCGCCATGCTGGCGGGCGACCTTCCGGCCGTGGCCGAGGCGGCGCTGGTCGAAGGTGCCACGGGCCTCGAGCGGTTCCGACTGGAGGTCGGCCGTCCGCTCCAGCCGATGCTCGCCAAGACGGCGACGTCGGTCGCAGCCGCCATGGAGCAGATCGGCGACGTGGCTGCGGTGGAGTGGAAGCTCGACGGCGTTCGGATCCAGGTGCATCGCGACGGCGATGAGGTCGCGGTGTTCACGCGGTCGCTGGATCCGATCACGGACCGCGTACCGGAGGTCGTGGAGGCGGTGATCGGCCTGCCCGTTCGCTCGATCGTGCTCGACGGCGAGGCGATCGCGCTTCGCCCCGGCGGGCGACCGAGGCCGTTCCAGGAGACCGCGAGCCGGGCGGCGAGCCGGGGCGACGTCGACGCGCTCCGGCGCGAGGTCCCGCTCACGCCGTTCTTCTTCGACGTCTTGCGCGTCGACCGCGCCGACCTGATCGACCGCTCCGCGGCCGAGCGACGGGCAGCCGCCGAGCGCGTCGTCCCGGCGGACCTGTGGGTACCGAGGCTGGTGACACGAGACGTCGGCGAAGCGCAAGCGTTCTACGACGCAGCCGTCGCGCGGGGTCACGAAGGGGTGGTGGTGAAGGCCTTGGACGCGCCGTACGAAGCCGGGAGGCGAGGAGGGGCATGGCTCAAGGTCAAGCCCGTCCACACGCTGGACCTGGTGGTGCTCGCCGCCGAATGGGGCCACGGCCGGCGCAACGGCTGGCTGTCGAACCTCCACCTGGGCGCACGCGATCCCGACACCGGCGGCTTCGTGATGCTCGGCAAGACGTTCAAGGGGTTGACCGACGAGCTCCTGCGCTGGCAGACGGAGCGGCTCCTCCAGCTCGAAACGCACCGGGAGGGCATCACGGTGTTCGTGCGACCGGAGCTCGTGGTGGAGATCGCGTTCGACGGCATCCAGTCGAGCCCTCGGTACCCCGCCGGCATGGCCCTGCGGTTCGCCCGGGTGATCCGCTACCGAGGAGACAAACGCGCCGACGAGGCGGATACGGTGGACGCCGTGCGCCTGCTACACGGGCATGAGTGAACGGTTGGTTCAGCGTTCGTTGAAGCCGCCGAAGTCCATCCCGCCGAATTCCAAGCCGATGAACCCCGCAGCCACGAGATCGAACCCATCCGGGAACGTCACCACGTACCTGCCGGAGGCGCCCTTCGCGAGAGGTGCGGCGCCGTCCACACCGGCATCGACACGATCACCGGTCGTGGGGTCGACCGAATAGATGGCCGGCATCCCGACGTCCTTGCGGCTCGCGTTCGTGATCTCGAGGTCGCCCGATATGCCGGTCATCGTGAGGGAGGCCTCGAGGCCGTTGTTGAGATACGAATAGGACGTCGAAGCAGATGCGGATGCGCTGGAACCGGTGCCCGCCGCACCTGCCGCGGAAGTGGTCCCGCCGCTTCGGCCGCACGCTGCAAGGAGGCCTGCCGCGACGACGATCGTGATCGTTCGACGCATGGTGTGCACTTCTCCCTTCGGGCGATACATGACCATTCGACAGCGGAACCCAAAGGTTGAGGGCGTCGTCAAGCGACACCGGCAGACGCCCGGTGTTCTGGTGGAGGTGAGGGGATTCGAACCCCTGTCCTTGAGCGACCGACTGGATCTTCTCCGGGCGCAGCCAGGTGGTAAGTCTCACCCCGAGGCTCCCACCGGCAGAGGACCTCGAGGCCAGCCCGGGTTCGATGTTCGACTGCGGCCCCCAGGCGGAACCGCTGCCGTGAGCCTGCTTACGACGCCCTACCTCCGGTCGCAGGCGGCCCGGAGGGGACGGCTACTTAACTAATTAAGCAGCGAGCGCGTAGTTATCGGCGCTTGTGTTGATCCGGCGTTTAACGAGACATCCGGGATCTCGGCCCGCTTCTCCCAGTCGATGAACGTCCAAGTCGAAGCCAGTACACCCCCATATGCAGTTGTCTCATCGAGTATACGGCCGGCCCCGGACAGGACTTGAACCGCTTCGACCGACGTCAGTACGTCTCGGACTCTGCTTCCTCGCAGATCCACACCTGCGGTGCGCCATCGACTCCGGCCCGCTGCATGGCGTCGGGCAATGACGGATCCGTCGCGAACGCACGCGCGCCCTCGACGGTCGAGAAGTCGTTCACGACCACGAGGGTGTTCGGATCGTCCGCGACGCGGAGGATCGCATGTCCCGTCGCGCCGTGCGAGCGCCGGACCTCACCGTGCTCCTTGAACACCGGATACCAGCGGTCGTAGTCCGCGACGCGGTGCTGCACGATCGCCTTCGCCATCGGAGGTTCCTCCTTCCTATGGCCCACCCGACGTGGACCGTTAGGGGCCTTACTATATGGTTCTGGACCTGACTGTCAAGTCCCGTATCATCTTCTCCATGGATCCGATCCGGATGCCCGACGACTTCTACGACCAGACACCCGACGGCAACGTCCTCGCGACGGAGACGGTGATGAACATCGTGCGGACCGGCGAGCTCCTGCTCGACCAGATCGGTCGGCTCCTTCGTCCGCTCGGCGTGAGCTCGCCCGGCGGCCTGGTCCTGGGACTCCTGCGCGACCACGGGCCCATGGCCCCGAGCGAGATCGGCGACCGACTCATCGTCACCCGCGCGACGGTGACCGGGCTCGTCGATTCGCTCGAGCGCCGTGGCCTCGTCCGGCGGACGCCCCACCCGAGCGATCGCCGGAGTCTCATCGTGGAGATCACGCCCGACGGCCTGAAGGTGTTGGCGCAGATCCGGGTTTCGGTCCATCGTCAGGAGAAGGCTTGGATGTCCGTGCTGTCCGACGCGGAGCTCCGCAGGCTGATCGGACTGCTGCACCGCGTTCAGCAGCGGGTCGTCGGATCCGAGGACGCGCCGAACGGCTAGTCCGCCGGAAGGGTGCGGACGAACCGGCCGACCCCCGCGTCGTGCTCGTAGCCCATCGCGCGCCAGAATCCGACCGCGTGATCGTGCTCGCCGATCACGACGACGGCGAGCCTCCGCGCACCGAGCCCGCGCAGTCGCCGCTCGGCCTCACGGACCAGCGTCTCGCCGATCCCGCGCCGTCGGAGCGATGGAGCCACCGCCAACCGGTACAGACCCGCGCGCCATCCGTCCCACCCCACGATCACCGTTGCGACGATCCTTCCGTCGAGCTCGGTCACGAGCAGTGCTTCGGGATCGCGATCGAGCAGCGTGTGCAGCGCGGACGGATCGTCGGTCGAGGTCTCGACGGACGTGGCATGCCGCCAGAACACCAGCACGTCCTCCACGTCGGACGTTCGTCCCAACCGAACGGTGACCCCGTCTGGGAGAGGTTCGGTCATCGAGTCATCGAGTCATCGACGGCGGCCGGCGGCGCGCTCCATCTCGCGCTCGGCCAGACGCTTCAGCGTCGTCTGACGCTTCTCGTACTCCCGCTTGCCGCGCCCGAGACCGAGCTCCACCTTGGCCAGGCCGTGGGAGAAGTACACCCGCATCGGCACCAGCGCCAGGCTCTGCTCCTTCTGCTTGCCGATCAACCGGTCGATCTCCTTGCGGTGCAGCAACAGCTTCCGGGCGCGCAGCGGGTCGTAGCCGCGCTTCTCACCCTGCTCGTACGGCGGGATGTGCATCTGTTCGAGCCAGAGCTCGCCACCTTGCACACGGGCGTAGGCCTCGGAGACCGACGCGCGTCCCTGTCGCAGGGACTTCACCTCCGAGCCGGTCAAGACGATGCCGGCCTCGAAGCGCTCCTGGATGTCGTAGTCGTGGCGCGCTCGGCGGTTGGTGGCGACGTTCTTCTCTGCGTCGGGTTGTGGACTCATCGCGCTCGCCTCAGACGTCGAGGAACCGGCGCATCCCGATCGTCCCGGCGATCACCGCGATGAGGGTGGCGGCGATCAGGATCCACGGCGCGATCGCCAGCACGTCGTGGTTCTGGATCAAGGGGAAGAACTTGATCTCTCCACGCAGCCGATCGATGAAGACCACCTTGACGAGGAACAGGGCGAACGTCGCCGCCGCGGCCCCCAGGAGGCTCTCCACCAACCCCTCGATCAGGAACGGCACGCGGATCCGCCAGTTCGTGGCGCCCACCAGACGCATGATGCCGATCTCCTTGCGTCGCGCGAACATCCCCATGCGGAGCGTGTTCGCGATCAAGGCGACCGCGGACGCGAGCATGATCGCGGCGATCGACAGGATGCCTATCGACAGGACACGCGTGATCGCGACGAGCCGCGTCAGCAGATCGTGATAGTCCTGGACCGTCTCGACCCCGGGCCCGCACGATTGCTTGCCGGCGGCGTCGGTGCTGCATCCCATCGCGACGGCGATCTGCTGGAACTGTTTCGTGTCGACCAGATTCACCCGGAGAGAGGCGGGCAGCGGGTTGTTCTTCTGGCAGTCGATCCCCTCGACGAAGACCGGCTGGTTGGCGAACAGCTGCTGGAACCGCGAACATGCCTCCGCCTTGCTCTCGTACGAGACGTTCCCCACCGCCGGGAGGGCGTCGAGCTTGGACGTGAGGAGCCTCACGGTGTCCGCGTTGGCCGAGTCATTCAGGTAGACGCCCACCTCGACGTTGCCGGTCCAGGCGTCGATCACCAGGTTGAACTCGCGGGCGATCAGCAGCGCCAGCCCGAACAGGAACAGCGCGATGAACGCGGTGGACATCGCGGCGAAAGCCACGATGCCGTTGCGCCGCAGACCCGACGCGGTCTCGCGGAAGTACCCCTGCACACCCAGCGCCATCAGCTGTACACCCCGCGCGCCTGATCGCGGATCACGTGACCCTTGTCCAGCTCCACCACGCGCTTGCGCATGGCGTCGACGATCGCCTGGTCGTGGGTGGCCATCACGACCGTGGTGCCGATGCGGTTCACCTTGTCGAGCAGCCGCATGATGTCCACGCTGGTGTTCGGGTCGAGGTTGCCGGTGGGCTCGTCGGCGAGCAGCACCAGCGGACGGTTCACGCACGCCCGTGCGATCGACACGCGCTGTTGCTCGCCGCCCGAGAGCTCATCGGGGTAGCTGTTGAGCTTGTCTCCCAGGCCGACGTACTCCAGGATCTCGGGCACACGCTGGTCGATCACGTGCTTCGGCTTGCCGATGACCTCCAGCCCGAACGCCACGTTCTCGAAGACCGTCTTGTCGGTCAACAGCTTGTAGTCCTGGAAGACCGTCCCGATGTTCCGGCGCAGGTACGGCACCTTCCACGAGGTGATCTTGGCGAGGTTCTTGCCGGCGACGTAGACGGTCCCCTTGGTCGCCTCCTCCTCCTTCATGAGCAGTCGGATCAGCGTCGACTTGCCGCTGCCTGACTGCCCCACGACGAAGACGAACTCGCCTTTCTCGACCTCGACGGAGACGTCTTCGAGGGCCGTGACGCCGTTGCGATACACCTTGGTGACCGTTTGCAGGCTGATCATGCGGTGACTTCCTTAAGGGTGTGCGAGGGGGTCGAGCGACCGGTTCACCCTACCAAAGGAACCCTCGAAGACGGGGACGTTCCCGTAGGCTCAGACGCCATGAGCAGCACCGTCGCGGGGATCCAGGCCCCGCCGCGCGAAGCCGCGGCATCGGAGCGCAACGATCGGCTTCGGCGCATCGGCGCCGCCTGCGCCGGCCCCGTCGTCATCGTCGCCGGCGTGCTGTTCACGCTCCGTGGGTTCGCGTTCCACCCGCTGCTCACGAACGAACACCCCGACATCCTGGCGTTCTGGCTCCCCCGGTTCGCGTTCCTGGGCCGAGAGCTGTCGGCGGGCCACATCCCGCTATGGAACCCGTACGAGATGCTCGGCTACCGGTTCGCGGCCGACCCGCAGAGCGGCTGGCTGTACGTGCCGCCGATGGTGCTGTTCTCGACGCTCTCTCCCGGCGCCGCGATGCGAGCGTTGATCGTGTTCAACCCGCTGCTCGCGGGGCTCGGCCTGTTCTGGTTCCTGCGCAAGGAGTCCATGTCGAGGCCGGTCGCGACGGTCGGCGGCCTGTGCCTCGGCATGCTGATGTCGACCTCGGACATGGCGATCGGGATGCCGTTCGCGGGGTTCCTGGCCTGGACGACGATCGTACTGGTCGGGACGTGCGGATACCGCCGGGCCGATCGATGGTCCCGCCGGCTGGGGTGGCTCGCGCTCGCGGCGTTCGCGTGGTCGCAGGTCGCGAGCGCGCACATGAGCCACGGCCTGGTCATGTGCTCGCTGCTCCAAGCCGCGTATCTCATCGCGACGGCGATCGCGGACGTCCGCCGCGGCGATATCGAACCGTGGACCGCGGCTGTTCGCACGGTCATCTTCCTCACCGCCATGCCGCTCGCCAGCCTGGCGATCCTGCTCCCCCGTCTCGCGTTCATCGGATCGTCCAGCTTGCATCGCGGCTACGACGCGCTGGGACAGTCCGTCAGGTCGGCCGCAGGCATCCAGGATCGCCCGCTCGCGACGAACGGTGTCTGGGCGACATGGCCACTGGCGTTCGGCTCGGCACCGGGTGCGTACATGGGCGCGGTCGCGCTGCTGGCGGTCCCGTTCGCGTGGCGCGACCGCGCACGCAGGGCACTCGTGTGGGCGTTCGGGGGTTGCCTGCTGCTCACATGGCTCCTCATGCTGAACGTGATCGTCACCGCCGGGTGGTTCCAGACGCTCCTGCTCAAGCTGCCGTTCGGCGATGTGTACCTCCACAACCCCGGACGGATGCGGTACCTGTCGATGATCGCGATCCCGGTCCTGGGCGCCGTGGGCCTGCAGGGGCTCCTCGACCGGCCGATGACGCCGCGGCACGCCCGGCAGCTCCTCGGGGGTGGCGTCGCGCTCCTGCTCGGGTTGCCGCTCGTCCTGGGTGGGAAGCCGTACCGGTTCATCCTGCTCGCCGTCGCGATGCTCGCCGCCGTTCCGGCCCTCTTCTGGCTCGCCACGGCGCGCAGGCGATGGGCGATGACGCTCGTCGTCGTCATCGCGGGGCTCGAGCTCCTCGCGAGCGCCGTCTACTCGGGCATGTACCACGGCGGCACGATCTACACCGGGCTCGAGGTGGGCGAGCGTCCGAACCTGGTCCCCCAGGTCCTTCGATACCCCGAACTCTCCGAGGCCGATTTCCTGCGACCCACCCGGCTCGTCGACATCATCCGTGGTCAGCCGGACCGGTACCTGACGTACGCGCCTCCGGCCGCGAGCTTCGACAAGGGCTACCTGTTCACCCAGCGACCGCAGGACTGGCCCGCGCTCGCGATGGAGCGCGGCACCCTGTTCGGCATCTCCGATGTGCTGGGCTACAACCCGGTGCAGCTCCCGCGCTACTGGACGTACATCCGCGCGACCAACTCGAACCCGGTCTTCTACAACGCCTCGGTGATCGGGTTCCCGACGCTGCAGAACGTCCGGCTGATGGGCGTCCGCTACCTGGTGGTGCCGGCGGGGGTCCGAGCGGTGCCGGAGGCACGGGTCGTGGCGAGCGCAGACGATTACGACCTCGTTCAGGTGTACGGCTGGGAGCCGCGCGTCTCGCTCGTGCACAGCTGGACGCAGGTCGACCGGCCGTCGGATGCGCTCAACGGCGTGCTGGACCCGAACTTCGACCCGGCCAGGCTCGCCTACGTGGAACGCGATCCCGGCGTCCCGGCGACGCCCGATGCGGCTCCGGGCTCGGCCGCGTACCGAGAGGTCACCCCCGAAGACGTCCGCATCACCGTCGACACGTCCAGGCCGGCGCTGGTGGTCGTGAGGAACAGCTACGACACGGGGTGGTCGGCGACGGTGGACGGGCAGCCCGCGCCGTTGCTCGCGACCGACTACCTGGTGCAAGGGGTCCCGGTCTCGGCCGGGAGACACGAGATCAGGCTGGTCTACCGGGACGACGCCGTCATCCGAGGCGCCACGGCCGGCATCGTCGTCTGGCTGATCCTCCTGGCGTCGATCCCTGCGGCGCTGCTCCTGGAACGCCGAGCGCGTCGTCGAGCCGACGGACCGGACGGCGCCCGCCGAGAGAGCGCCGGCCCGTGAGGAACGCGAACGCGTAGGTTCATCTCGCTCGGGCGAGGGTCTTGCGACGGACGGCTATCGCGAAGCAGAGCACCACGACCGCGAGCGATGCCGCGGCGGCGGCGCCCTCGCGAGGGTGATAGCCGGGAGGCGCGGGGTCACAGAGGTCGTTCAGCTGGCCGAGCAGCTCCTTCGCAAGCGCCGGCTGCGCGCTCGCCACGTTCGTCATCTCGAACGGATCCGACAGCAGGTCGTACAACTCTTGCTCTCCCGTCACGTAGTGGGAGAAGAGGTAGCGATCGGTTCGCAGCGCGCAGTACGTGGGAACGCGGTTGGCGCCCTCCATGTGCTCTATCAGGAAGCGCGTTCGCCATCCGCCGGCTCCCGTCCCATCGAGGATCGGCAGGAGGCTCCGTCCGTCGGTGGACGCCGGCACGCCGGCCGCGTCGGCGATCGTGGGCGCGATGTCGATGTTGAGCGCCAGCGCCGACGACGTCGCGGCCGCCCCGGCGGAGGTGAGCGGGTCGTAGCGGACGACGAGGGGCACCCTGATGCTCTCCTCGTACGGGACCTCCTTCTTCACCCACCGGTGCTCGCCCCACGACAGGCCGTTGTCCGAGGTGAAGACGATCAACGTGTTCGCCAAACGGCCGGTGTCCCGCAGCGCGTCGATGAGCACCTCGACCTGCCGATCCACGCTGAGGAGCGTCCGGTACTGATCCTGCCGGAACGTGTCGACCGCCGCGCGAGCCCGCGGGTCGAGTCGTGGGAGATCGCGGACGTACGACGGCTTGTCCGAGACGTCGGCTTCGTCGTAGCTGGGCGGCCGCCACGGAGCCAGACCGTCGAACGCAGCCCGGAACCGCGGCTCCGGGATCGCCGGCGCGTGCGGTGCCGCCGGGGCGTACTCGACGAAGATGGGACCGGGCGTGTCGCGGATGAAGCGGTCCGCGAGCGACCCGAGCACGTTGGTCGAATAGTCCGAGGGTTGGGATCCGTACGCGTGGACGTCTCCGTCGATCGTCAGCTTGTAGTCCTGGTACCTCGAGCGGACGAACGCCGCCCACCGGTCCCAGCCGGGCGGCACGTAGCCGCTGAGAGCCGCGTGTTGATACGCGTCGATGTACTTACCGAACAGCCCCGTCGCGTATCCGTCGTCGTGGAGCCACGTGGCGATCGTCGAGCCGTCGTGGAAGGACGGGAAGGCCCCGAACGGTGGCGTCTCGCGGTACACGCCCGTCGTGTGCGAGTAGTCGCCGGTCAGGATGCTCGACCTGCTCGGGCAGCAGAGCGAGTTCACCACGAAGGCGTCGGAGAACGTCACGCCTTCGTCCGCGATCAGTTGCTGAACGTGCGGCATCGCCCACAGCGTGTCCCACCGCTGATCATCCGTGACGATCAACAGGACGCTCGGCGCAGCCGCCGAAGGCCGTCTCGTGATGACCGCCGGGTTCGCCGAAAGAGCGACGGCGGGGATGGCGACCGCCGATGCGAGCACGGCGACGATCGCGGCTCGGGTCGCGACCAGCTTCGGGACGGATCGAGCGCTCCTCGGGCGAACGGTCACGTGCTCCCTCGCTATCCGGCGACCGGCCCGTCAGCAGATAGACGTGACCGCGTCTCCCAACGCTCGGGTCGCGCGAGCGACACCTTGCTGGGTCCGCTCGGCCTCGGCCATGTTCTCGAGCGCGACGGCGACCTGCGTCGCTTGTTCCGCACCCGCCGGATCGCCCTGCGACTCCATGGCGGCGATGTCCGCGCGGACGGCCTGAGCCGTGCGGGTGAGCGCGTCGACACGCAGCGGCATGTCGGGGGCGATCTCCCCGCACGCGGTCCCCAGGGTCACGACTCCTGCCGACGCCGTCACCCCCGAAGTCGGGGGCGAGCCCGCTGCTCCATCCTCGCCACCGCGGGAGAGCACGAACGCCACGACGGCGGCGGCCACGACGAGAACGGCGACGAGGATCACGAAGGACCGGCGCTTCTGCTCGGACGTCCGGTCGGCAAGGCTCGACATCACCGAGGAGCATAGGGCGAACGGCGCCTAGGTTCGGTCGGACGCGCGGCGTCGAAGCTCGGCCTCGATGAACCGGTCGAGGTCGCCGTCGAGCACGCGCGACGGATCGCCGACCTCCATCTCCGTCCGGTGGTCCTTGACCATCTGGTACGGCGCCAGGACGTACGAACGGATCTGGGACCCGAAATCCACAGCCTTGCGTTCGCCTCGCAGGGTGTCGATCTTCTCCTCACGCGCACGCCTCGCGAGCTCCGCCAGGCGAGCCTTGAGGATCTGCATCGCGACCGCGCGGTTCTGCAACTGCGAGCGCTCGTTCTGACAGGCGGCCGTGATGCCCGTCGGCAGGTGTGTGATCCGCACCGCCGAGTCGGTCGTGTTGACGGACTGGCCGCCGGGACCCGATGAGCGGTAGACGTCGATCCGCAGGTCATCCGGGTCGATCTCGACGTCCTCCTCGTCCACGTCTTCCATCAGGGGGATCACGTCGAGGTTCGCGAACGACGTGTGGCGACGCTTCTGCGCGTCGAACGGGCTGATCCGCACCAGTCGATGCACCCCGCGCTCGGCCGAGAGCAACCCGTATGCGTTCGGCCCTCGCAGCGTGAACGTCGCGGACTTGATGCCCGCCTCCTCGCCATGATGGATCTCGTCGAGATCGAGGTCGAACCCATGTTGCTCCGCCCACCTCGTGTACATCCGCAGCAGCATCTCGGCCCAATCCTGGGACTCCGTTCCGCCGGCCCCCGCGTTGAGCGTGCCGATCGCGTCGGCGGAGTCGTATTCGCCGGACAGCAGCGCGGCGAGCTCGAGCTTCTCCAGATCCTGCTCGAGTGCATCCACCGAGGAGGCCAGCTCCTGCTGGAGCTCGGCGTCGGCTCCTTCCTCACTGAGCAACTCGTCGAGCGCACGCGTGTCGTCCACCTTGCGCTGCATCGCTTCGTGGAGATCGACCTCGCTCTTCAGCCGGGAGAGCTTCGAGGTGATCTGGGTGGCGCGAGCGGGATCGTCCCAGAGCGACGGCTCGGACGCTTGTCGCTCGAGTTCGGCTACCTGTGTGCGCTTGCCGTCGACGTCAAAGGAACTCCTTCGCGGCTGAGACCCGCTCGGAGATCTTCGCGAGACGTTCGGTGTGATCGCTCATCGGATCGGCATCGTAGCAGCGACCGCGGGTCGAACGGCACGACGGCCCGGTGTCGCCCGGCACCGACCACATGCACCCCGGCCCCTAGGGTCGCTTGCAAGCTCGAAGGAGGCCGCAGAAGGCCAACGAGGAAGGGAGGGTGTCATGAGCACGCAGACCGGAACGCTCAGTCACCACAAGACGGTGCAGGTGCCGATGTGGCTGATCGTCGCGCTCGTGGTGGGCATGCTGGCGATCGCGATCGGGTACACCGTCGAGCAGTACCAGGGTCGGGGAGCGGTCGCCACGTCGGCCGTGACGACCATCCCGGACACGCAGGTCGCCGCCCGCGAGGGAGGAGCCGTGTTCCCGGCGACGGTCCTGGCACCGGTGTTCCGGGGCGGACTGGAGACCTCCGGCGTCATGCGCGCCGCGGCGGTCGGTTCTTCCGCAGCCGTGTTGTTCCCCGGAGCGCTGGAGACGTCGGGTGTCATGCGCCCGGACACGATGGTCGCCCGCGAGGGAACGTCGCCCCATACGAGCACCGAGCCTGAGCCGATCGTGGTCAACGGCCAGATCTGCCACCAGTGTCGATGACGCACCGCTTCTCCGCAGGATGAGGCCGGCCCGAAAGGACCGGCCTCATCGGTTCGCGGCCGAACGGATGAGGCCGGTGACGAACGTCACGGCCATCCGGTGTGCCGCGCCACAGAACCTGCACCGGGGGAAGCCTACGGTGCGTTTGTGGACCGCGACGGAGCGGTCGGACCGAAGGAGGGGCACCATGAGCACGACGGAACTCGGAACCATCCAAGGAACGAAGTCGGGCGTCGGCCGGACCGCGGGCTGGGTCCTCGCGCTGATGCTGGCGGTGCTGTTCGCGGTCTCGCTGATCGCGACCACCGGTCCCGGGAAGAGCGTGGAGCGCGCCCCGGCGGCCCCGGCGTTCTCGGTGGGCGACCAGCTCGCCGGCGGACCGAGCACCGTGAACCGTGACGCATCCCCGAAGCTAGGAGCTGCGTGGCAGCCGGTCGTGATCAACGGCCGGGTCTGCCACCAATGCCGGTGAGGTACCCCCCTCTCCGCACGACGGAGGCCGGCCCTTCGGGCCGGCCTCCGTCACAACTTCACATCGCGCGCGCCGCTACACGGCGGCGCCGTGGCACTTCTTGTACTTCTTGCCCGAGCCGCACGGGCACGGCGCATTGCGCGGCACCTTGTCGCTGATCACCTGGTTGGGGTTGCCACCCTGCGCCGCCGCCGCTTCGTCTCCGCCGCTCTCCACCGCGGCGCGGTTGTCCGAGACGCGTTGCGGCCTGGACTGTTGCGCTTCCGGCCGGACGAACTCCACGCGGTAGATGTAGCGCACGAAGTCTTCCCGTATCGAGTCGGTCAGCTCGGAGAACATATCGAACGCCTCACGCTGGTACTCGGTGAGCGGGTCCTTCTGCGCATACGACCGGAGGTGGATCCCCTCCTGGAGATAGTCCATCTCGTAGAGGTGCTCGCGCCATTTCGTGTCGGTGATGTTCAACAGCACGATCCGCTCGAGGTCACGCATGATCGCCGGCGTGACCACCTCTTCCTTCGCGTCGTACGCAGCCAACGCCTCCTCGATGAGGACGGCCTGGAGTTCGTGGACGTCATGGACGTCGGCGAGGGCTTCCTTGGTCGAGGTCACCGGATAGATCTCGCCGATCGCGACCAACAGCGCGTCGAGATCCCAATCCTCTGAGAACACGTCGGCGGAGCAGTACTGCTGCACCGTCCTGCCGACGACCTGCTCGACCATCTCTCGCGCCTGTTCCCCGAAGTCCACCCCTTCGAGGATCCTGCGGCGCTCGCCGTAGATGACCTCACGCTGGTGGTTCATCACGTCGTCGTACTTCAGGACGTTCTTGCGGCGTTCGTAGTTGAGTTCCTCGATCTGCTTCTGGGCGTTCTCGACGGCGCGGGTGACCATCTTCGCCGTGATGGCCTCGTCGTCGGGCCACTTCAGCCGATCCATGATCGACGCGACGCGGTCGCTCGCGAACAGCCGCATGAGGTCGTCCCCGAGTGAGAGGTAGAACGCCGACTCGCCGGGGTCGCCCTGACGCCCGGAACGACCACGGAGCTGATTGTCGATCCGCCGGGACTCGTGGCGCTCCGTGCCCAGCACGTAAAGGCCCCCGAGCGCCACGACCTCTTCATGCTCGGCGTCCGTCTGCCCCTGGAACTTCTGCAGGAGGGACTCGTAGTCGGCCTCGTAGGCGGCGCGCTCGTCGTCGTCCATCTCGAACAGGAGGTACCGGTCGTTGTCCCAATCCCGCGCGGCCATCTCCTGCCGCGCCAGGAATTCAGGGTTCCCTCCGAGCAGGATGTCCACGCCTCGACCGGCCATGTTGGTCGCGACCACGACGGCGCCCTTGCGGCCCGCCTGGGCCACGATCATGGCCTCCTTCTCGTGGTTCTTCGCGTTCAAGACGTGATGGGGGACGCCCCGGCGATTGAGTTTGCCGGAGAGCAACTCCGACTTCTCGATGGAGACCGTGCCGACCAGGATGGGCTGGCCCTGGTCGTGCCGCTCGATGATGTCCTCGAGGAGCGCGTTCCACTTCGCGTCCTCGTTCTTGTAGATCTGATCCTGATTGTCGGCGCGGACCATGGGGCGGTTCGTCGGGATCTCGATGACGCCGATGTCGTACGTCGCTTCGAACTCGGTCTGTTGCGTCTTCGCCGTACCGGTCATGCCCGACAACTTCTCGTACATCTTGAAGTAGTTCTGGATCGTGATCGTGGCGAGCGTCTGGTTCTCTTCCTTGATGCGGACGCCCTCCTTCGCCTCGATCGCCTGGTGCAGACCCTCCGAATAGCGCCGGCCCTCCAGCACCCGTCCGGTGAACTCGTCGACGATCTTCACCTCGCCGTCGACCACCACGTACTCGACGTCGCGCTTGTAGAGCTCCTTCGCACGCAACGCGTTCTGCATGTGATGGACGAGCGGTGTGTTCACCTGCTCGTAGAGGTTCTCGATGCCGAGCATCTCCTCGACCTTCGCGACGCCCGACTCCGTCACGGCGACCTGGAACTTCGACTCCTCGACCTCGTAGTCCTCGTCGCGCTTGAGCCGCGGCGCGATCCGCGCGAACGTCTGGTACCACTTCGCGCTGTCGGCCACCATGCCGGAGATGATCAGTGGGGTCCGCGCCTCGTCGATGAGGATCGAGTCCACCTCGTCGACGATCGCGTACTGATACCCGTGCTGCACGCAGTCTTCGATCCGCATCGCCATGTTGTCGCGCAGGTAGTCGAACCCGAACTCGTTGTTCGTGCCGTACGTGATCGGAGCGCCGTAGGCGGGCCTGCGTTCGGCCGGCGTCATCGCCGACTGGATCAGGCCGACGTGGACGCCGAGCGCCCGGTAGATCGGGCCCATCCACTCGGAGTCTCGCTTGGCCAGGTAGTCGTTCACGGTCACCAGATGGACGCCCCTGCCGGTGAGCGAGTTGAGGTACGCCGGCATCGTGGCGACGAGCGTCTTGCCCTCACCGGTCTTCATCTCGGCGATGTTGCCCTCGTGCAGCGCGGTGGCGCCCATCACTTGGACGTCGAAGTGCCGCTTGCCGGTCGATCGCACTGACGCCTCGCGGACCACGGCGAACGCTTCAGGCAGCAGGTCGTCGAGCGACTCCCCGTTCTCTATCCGTTGACGGAACTCGGTCGTCTTCGCCAAGAGATCGGCGTCGGAGAGCTCCTCGAACTCCGGCTCGTACGTCAATACGAGCTGGGAGATCGACTCCAGGTTCTTCCGCTTGCGCCCCTCGCCGAGGTTCGCGATCTTGTCCAGTACCACCTGATCAAGCCTTCCGGGGGATGGAGGATGGTTCGGGTCGGTCCATCGATTCTACCGGCCGCCGTCGCTAGCCCGGGGAGGGCTTGGATCCCGTCGCGGATCAGATGGGCTCGGTCAGTGCGCCGAGACGTTCGATCAACCGGGCGTTCTCACGGTAGTCGACGTCGCAGGCGATCACCGAGACGACGTCGTCGTCGAGCGCTTTCCGCAATGTGGGCAGCAGCTCGTGTGCCGCTCCGATGCGGTAACCGCGAGCTCCGAAGCTCTCGGCCAGCTGTACGAAGTCCGGGTTCCCGAACGAGACGGCGGCCTGCCGCCCGAAATGGATGTCCTGCTTCCAGCCGATCAGCCCGTACCCGCCGTCGACCCACACCAGGATCACGAACGGCACGTGCTCCCGAACCGCGGTCTCGATCTCTGCCGCGCTCATCAAGAACGCTCCGTCGCCCATGACGGCGAGCACCCTTCGCTCCGGATGGACGAGCTTGGCCGCGAACGCCCCGGGCAGCGAGAACGCCATCGTGGCCAGACCGTTGGAGATGAGGCAGGTGTTGGGCCGATACGTCGGGTAGAGGCGCGCCATCCACATCTTCGCCGCCCCTGTGTCACACAGGACGATGTCCTCCTCGTCCATGGCGGACCGGATGTCTGCCACCAAGCGCTGCGGCTTGAGCGGGAACGCGTCGTCGGCCGCGCCGCGATCCAACTCCTCGCGCACCAGTCCCCGGACCGGAGGAACGGCGCCCGCGATCGCATGGAGGTCGGACGACTCGGCGATCGCATCGAGCGCCTCCCCGATCGAGCCCTGGAGCCCCACGTCGAGCGAGTAGTGGGCGTCGACCTCGGCGACGGTGCGGTGGATGTGCACGATCCGCTTGTCGCGGTTCGGGTTCCATCGCGCCGGCGAGTACTCCACGAGGTCGTACCCCACCGCCACCACGACGTCGGCCCGGTCGAACCCGAAGTTCGCGTAGTCCCTGACCATGAACCCGATCGTCCCGAGAGCGTTCGGGTGATCGTCGGGGAACACCCCCTTGCCCAGGAACGTGGTCGCGACCGGCACGTTCAGACGCTCGGAGAACCGAACCAACGCGCCGATCGCGCCGTCCCGCGCGATGCCCGGGCCGGCGAGCACCACGGGATGCTCGGCCGTTCGAAGGACGTGCGCCGCCCGGTGCACCTGTTCTTCCGAAGGCGCCGGATCGCGAGGGACGTTCACGGGAAGCGGCTCGCCCTCACCCGGCAGCTCCGCGACGTCCTCGGGCACGATGACGAACGTCGCGCCGGGCCGTTCGGTCGTGGCCTGCTTGAACGCCTTTCGGATCATCTCCGGCGCCGCGAGCGGCAGCGTGACCATGTCTCCCCACTTGGTGATGGGCCGGTACAGGGACACCAGGTCGACGAACTGGTGCGACTCCTTGTAGATCCGACCGAGCCCGGCCTGCGCGGTGATCGCCACGAGCGGATGTGAGTCGAGCTGCGCGTTCGCGATCCCGAGCATGAGGTTGATCGCCCCAGGACCCAGCGTCGCCAGGCACACGCCGGGTTTGCCCGTGAGCGCACCGTACGTGTCGGCCATGAACGCTGCCCCCCGCTCGTCGCGGGTGGTGACGAAACGGATCGACGAGTCGACGAGCGCGTCGACCATGTGGAGGTTCTCCTCGCCCGGCAGCCCGAACACGAACTCCACGCCCTCGTTCTCGAGGCACTCGACGATCAACCGGGCGACGGTCCTGGTCCCCGTGGTCATGCGGGCCAGGGTAGCGGCTGAAGACCGCCTCGCGGACACGCTTGACATGGAGTGCACACCAGGTCCTAGCCTCCGGGGCGGAGGTGCGTCACGATGCTCGTGCTCCTGACGGCGGCGGTCTCGACGTATGCGGTGGTGAACGTGCTCGGCGTGATCCAGGCGTGGCGATGCTCACGGTCGACGGCGCTCTGCTTCCTGGCGGCAGCCTCAGCGCTCGCCGTCGCGGTGGCGAGGAGCGACCCATCCACGTTGGCTCTCGGGGTCATCGCTGCCTCGGCCGCGTCGCTGCGGTACGGCGCCGTGATCCTCGAGCGGATCCGCCCGTGGCATCACGTCATACGCGCCGCGATCGGCGTCGGCCTCGTCGCCTCCTCGCTGGTGATCTGGTGAGGCGCCCGGTCCCCTCGGACGCTCGCACCCTGTCCATCGGCGACGTCGCGCAACGACTCGGTGTGAGCGTCGACACCCTTCGGTACTACGAGAAGGAAGGGTTGGTCACGCCCGCGCGCGACCCCGCGGGGCGGCGTCGCTACGGGGCCGCGGACGTCGCCGCGCTCGAGGTCATCCGGATGCTGCGCGACGCCGGGTTGGGGATCGATCCCATCCGGCGCGTGCTCGCGGTCAAGCGGCGCGGCGGCTCCCATGACGCTCGTCTCCGGCGCGCGGAGGCGGTGCTGCGCTCGGTGCGCGCGGACATCGAGGAACGTCGCGACAGGTTGGACCGAGCGGCGAGAGCCGTCGACGGCTGGCTCGGGGACGTGCGCGACGCCCGCCGGTGAGGGACCGGGTCAGACATGGCGGTCCTGCCAGAGCTGCCGCGTCAGCTCCGCGTGGGCGACGTGCTCGCGCAGGTGCTCCACCGCGTGCATCAGCGCCCAGACGGCCGTCACCTGTTCGCCCCCGCGAGGGTCCTCGCGGACCGCGCCCGCTTCGAACGTGGCGTCGGTGTCCAACAGCGCTCGGCATCCGGCCGCGACCGGATCGAACAACGCGAGCAGCTCGTCGGCGCCGGAGACGGTCGTGAGGAACTCGGAAGGACGATCGCGCTCAGGAAGCGGGAAACCGAGGGCCAAGCTCAGCCACCAGCGGGTGCTGTTCACCGCGTGCACCACCAGGACGGCGACCGGGTTCGTATCGTCACCGGCCGGACGCGTGTTCAGCCCTTCGGCCGGCGCTCCGACGATCGCCGCTCGCATCGAGTCGAGCGACCCCTTGACGAAACCGCGAGCGGCCTCGATCGTGGGATCGCTTGCGGCCACCCCTGCCTCCCGCTCAGCTGATCTCGATCATCTTCTCGCGCACGGCGTAGACGACCGCCTCCATCCGCGAGTGCAGGTGCAGCTTCTCCAGGATGTTGCGGATGTGGTTCTTCACCGTGTTCTCCGAGATGAAGAGCTCTTTGGCGATGTCGCGATTGTTGAGGCCCTGCGCGACGAGCTTCAGGACCTCCATCTCGCGATCGGTGAGACGGGGAGCCGGCATCTGTGGCCGCTCCTCCGATGCCTTCGACATCGCGGCGAACTCGGTCAGCAGCTTGGACGCCATGGACGGTGAGATCCGCGACTGGCCCGCCCACACACTGCGGATCGCGTCGGCCACCTCTTCGATCGGGATCTCCTTCAGCAGGTAGCCCGACGCACCGGCCTTGATGGCGTCGTAAAGGTCGGCCTCTTCGTCGCTGATCGTGAGCATGAGGATCTTCACGTGGGGCAGCAGATCCTTGATCTGCCCGGCGGCCTCGATGCCCGACCGTTTGGGCATCCGCACATCCATGAGCACCACGTCGGGCATGAGCTCGGCTGCCTTGTCCACGGCCTCGGCGCCGTCGGACGCCTCGCCGACGAGCTCGAGGTCGTCCTCGCCCTGCAGGACCATCTCCAGTCCGCGGCGGAAGAGCGCGTGGTCGTCGACGACCATCACACGCAGCCGCTCCGCCGTTCCGCTCTCGCCTTTCACCGCCACACGTGCCCCCCAACTCTCCTCAGGGCTGGTCCCCCGCAGTGTCGACGGCGTCAGAAGCCAGCGCTGCGGAGTCTAGTGCATCCGGCCTGGCCATCCGCTTCCTTCGTTTCCCGTGGTGGTCGCGGATCTGCCGTTCGAGCCGGTCCACCACGCGGTCGAGCGCCGTCGGGACGTCGACGGCCTCGGCTTCGGCACGGAACGTCTTACGGGGGACGTGCACCGCCGCCTCGATGCGCGTCGTGCCGTCGTGCCGGGGGTGGTGCTCGGAGATGAACTCGAGATCGATGCGGGTGATGCGGGGTTCGAGTCGGGAGATGGCCGCCAGCTTGTGCTCCGCCGTCTCGCGAACCGCGTCGGACACTCCGAGCCCGCGACCGGTGAACGTGACATCCATGTGTCGTGTCCTCCTGCGTCCTGGCTTGCGTCTCGGCCTTGCGGTCCGAGTGGGCCCTCAACCGGCTGACCTGGTCTTTGCCCCCACACCCGCCTGCGGAGGGGGTCGCCGCCCCCGAAGGGACGGCTTAGCGCCTTCTCCCGGAGCGGTTGCCCGTCCCGAGGCAGGACTTACATCTAAACCGCGCCATGCTCGGCCGACCAACGGTCGCCTTACGTGGGTCGTTTCGCCCGCGGCTGGCGTCGACTACCGAGGAAGATCCCCGGGCAACCACAGACCCGGTTGAGAGCCCGTTCGAGTATAGCCACGACCCTGCGCGGCGAACGCGCGCGCCGCGGTGAGCACGATGATGTCGTGGACACCGGCGCTCGCGAGCACGTCCGCGCACGCAGCCACGGTTGCGCCGGTCGTCAGGACGTCGTCCACCAAGATGACGCGACGCGGGACATCGGCGGCGTTGCGACGGACCGGCTCGAACGCGCCGCGCATCGCCATCCGCCGCTCGTCACCGGGACGTCGTGCCTGCGGAGCGGTCCCCACCGAGCGTCGCGCGAGCCGGCGAACCGGCAAGCCCAGCGTGCCGCCCACCGCGTCTGCGAGCGCCCGCGCCTGGTCGTATCCGCGCTCGGCCAGCCGGCGCCGCGCGAGCGGCACCCAGGTGACCGCGTCGGCTGCCGGTGGATCGATGGCGACCATGGCACCGGCGAGCGCCTTCGCCACGCTTCGCCAACCCGAGAACTTCAACCGATGGATGGCGGCGCGTGCCGGCCCGGCGTACAGGAACGGCGACCGGGCGACGCTCACCGGCGGAGGCGGACAGTCGCGGCATCGCTCGACGCTGACGGGCTCGGGACTGCCACACCGTTCGCACCATGGTGGGCCCAGCACCTCGAGTGCCGCGCGGCACGCCTCGCAGAATGGCCAGCGTCCGGTTCCGCAGCCCGCGCATCGCGGCGGGAACACGACGTCGAGGCCCCAGGAGCGCACGACGGAACGCTATCGGGCCCCGCCGACACTCCGGGCGCGCTAGGGCAGTTCGAGCTCGATGGGTGCCGGGAGGCCGCGGACGTCGATACTCAGCCGAGAATGCGACCGCATGATCGGGTACGCCGTCACCCGGCCGTGACCGCTGTCTTCGTCGAACTCACGCTCGAGGATCGTGAGCGAGGCGCCGTCGGCGGCCAGACGAACCGGCACCGCTTCGGGCGGCGAGACCGAGTAGCTGACCCGGATGGATTCCCCGCCGCACTCGACCTGCTCCACGTGCACCCTCGGCCCGTTCTCGAGGCGCGCGGTCTTGTTCACGTTCACGTTCCCGCGTCGCACGGTGGCCCGAGGCCACGGCACCGCGAAACGCTTCGAAGGACGAACGTTCTCCGGATCGCCGTCGATCGCCACGTCGCACTCCAACCCGTACCAACCCGCCGCGAGCTCGGTGATGGCGAACTCGAACGGCACGAACAGGTCCAGGTTGGGAGCCACGTCGAGCGTGACCGGGTCCAGGCCGATGGAGAGCGCACCGCGCCCCGAGATCTCGCGCACACGCGCAGCGTCGATCCGCACCTGATGTGGATCGCGATCGGCCCCTCGGAGCACGAACGCGCCCTTCACGGTGGCGGGGAACCGCTCGAAGCTCGCGCGGATCGAGACCCGTTCGCCTGCCTGGCTCATGCCGCTCACCCGATCAGGTGCCCTGCTGCCACGAGTGCAGGTATGAGTCCTGTTCGGCCGTCAGCGTGTCGATCTCGACGCCCATCGCGTGGAGCTTGAGGCGCGCGACTTCCTTGTCGATGTCGACCGGGACCGGGTAGACCTCGGGACCGAGCTCGGCCTGATGCTTGACGACCCACTCCACGGCGAGCGCCTGGTTGGCGAACGACATGTCCATGACCGCCGCGGGATGCCCCTCCGCGGCCGAGAGGTTCACCAGTCGCCCCTCCCCCAGCAGATGGAGGCGCCGCCCGTCGGCCATCGTGTACTCGTCGACGAACTCCCGGATGCGACGGGTCCGCACCGCCAGGTCCGCCAGCGCGGACTTGTCGATCTCCACGTCGAAGTGGCCGGAGTTCGCGAGGATGGCGCCGTCCTTCATGAGCTCCATGTGCTCGCGACGGATCACGCTGGTGTCACCCGTGACGGTGACGAAGATGTCACCCACCCGCGCGGCCTCACGGATCGGCATCACGCGGTACCCCTCCATCACGGCCTCGAGCGCGTTCGTCGGGTCGACCTCGGTGACGATCACGTGCGCGCCCATCCCACTGGCCCGCGAGGCGACGCCGCGCCCGCACATCCCGTACCCGCACACGACGATCGTCCGTCCCGCCAGCAGGCGGTTCGTGGACCGCATGATCGCGTCGATGGTCGACTGCCCGGTCCCGAATCGGTTGTCGAACAGGTGCTTCGTGTCGGCGTCGTTCACGGAGACGATCGCGTACTTCAGTGCGCCGTCCACCGCCATCGCTCGCAGACGGATCACGCCGGTCGTTGTCTCCTCCGTCCCGCCGATGATCTCGGTGATCTGATCGGCTCGTTCCTTGTGCAGCACGCTCACCATGTCGGCGCCGTCGTCCATCGTGATGTGCGGATGCGTGTCGAGCACCTCGTTGATGTGCCGGAAGAACGTCTCGGTGTCCTCGCCCTTCACCGCGAACGTCGCGATGCCGCTCTCGTCACACAGGGCCGCTGCCACGTCGTCCTGCGTCGACAACGGGTTCGAGGCGCAGAGCGCCACCTCCGCACCGCCGGCCGCCAGGGTCTCCATGAGGTTCGCGGTCTCGGTCGTCACGTGCAGGCACGCCGCGATCCGCACGCCGTCCAGGGGGCGCTCCTTCTCGAAGCGTTCGCGGATCAACGCCAGGACCGGCATCTCTCCCGCCGCCCATTCGATGCGCTCCCGCCCTTTCGGCGCGAGCGCCAGATCCTTCACGTCACATCCCATGCTCATGCTCCTTCATCGATGCGCGGCAGCAGGTCCACCAGGAGCCTGCCGACCGCTTTCGCGGTCTCGTTCGACACCCGCACGACCTCTTCGTGACTCACCGGCTCACCGAGCGCGTTCGTCACCATGGCCAGACCCAATACCCGCATCCCGAGCGCGCGCGCCGGAAGCACCTCCGGCACCATCGACATCCCCACGACCGTCGCCCCCGCCTGACCGACCAGCCTGATCTCGGAGGGGGTCTCGTACGCGGGGCCGGACATGGCTGCGTAGACGCCCGACGCGACGGCGATCCCGAGCGCCCGGGCGCGCGCCAAGGCGAGGTCCGCCAGCGAGGGATCGTACGCCTGACCCATCGGGATGAACGCCGGCATGCCATCGGGATCACGCCAGCCCCGAAGCGGCGCCGTACCCATCAGGTTCACATGATCGGTGATCACGGCGACGGTTCCCCCCACCAGGCCGGCCTCCACCCCCCCGACGGCGGCCGTGAGGACGACGGTCTCGGCGCCGAGCTCCCGCGCCAAGCGCGGCAACAGCGCCGGCACGTCCATCCCGTGACCCTCGTAGAAGTGGACGCGGCCGAAGAAGGACGCCACCGGCACGCCGGCGAGATGACCCAGCGCGAACCTCCCCGCGTGACCCGGGACGCCGGGGGGCGGGAAACCGGGCAGGTCCGTGAACGCGAACCCCGCCTCTTCCTGGAACGCGTCGCCAAGGGCGGCCCCGAGCCCGGAACCGAGGATGAGGCCGACGCTGGGGACCAGAGCGGACGCAGCGCGAACGACCTTCGCGGCGCGCTGGGGCAGATCGTCGCCCGGGCCCGGCAGGCCTCCGCTCACGCCGTCACGATCCCGCGAGCGTGGCCTTCAGACGCTCGATCACCGGGACCGGCGTCGGGTCGACGCCGCGACCGATCGCGAGGTACACGCTGGTCAGGTCGCCGACGATGATGAGCGACATCAGCCGCGCGAGCGCCGATGCTCCCCGAGCGTGGACCTCCTCGACCTCGCCGCCCGCCGCGCGCACGATGTCGAAGGAGAGCGGGAAGCGCGGGGGCAGCTGTGGGTCCTCGCCGTCGTGGCGTAGCCCCACCACGAAGAATCGCTCGCCGAACGGCGCCGTCCAGCCGACGACCTCGTTGTGATCCAGCTCCGACATCGAGGACCAGAACGCGGGGAGCTTCCCGTTCTCGTTCATCTGCGTCTTCCAACGGGCGGCGGCCACCGAACCGATGCCGTCGGCACCCCAGATGACCGGGGATCGATCACCGATCTTCGTCGCGAGCATCTTCGCAGCGTTGTCCGCGCTCGGGACATCGGGTCCCATGGCGGCGACCACGGCCCCCACTTCGGCGATCGCCTCGTCGACGTCTGTCCGGAGCTGTGGCAGGATCCCCATGGCCTCGAGCGCCCCGAGCGAAGCGAACCCCAAGTGCCCGAGCGCGGCTCGAGGCTGATAGCCGTCGGGGACCCGCACGATCGCCACGCCGAGCTCGGCAGCCTCATCGGCGATCGTGCCTCCCGAGGTCACGACCAACACCCGGCAGCCGCGCTCGTTCGCCGCACGGAACGCCGCGAGCGTCTCGGCGGTGTTCCCGGAGTAGGACGAGCACACGACGAGCGTCTGCGAGCCACAATGGCCGGGCAGGACCGGCGAGCGATTCACCTCCACGGGGATGCCGAGACGCTCCAGGAACACGGACCGCACGACGTCTCCGGAGACCGCCGACCCGCCCATCCCGCAGAACGTCAGGGAGGTCACGCCTTCGGCGGACGGAAGAACCTCCGTCGCACGCGCGGAGTCATACGCCGCACGGCAATCGTTCGGCATGTCGAGCACGGCTTCGAGCATGCTCTGCGGATCCGCCAGCCGTAGCGCCTGGGGGTCGTCGAGATCGGTCACCGCTTGCCACCACGTTTCTCGGCGGGCTTCTCAGCTTCGTCGATCAGCATGACGGGGATGTCGTCTCGGATCGGGTACCGATAGCCGCACGTACGACACACGATGACCTGCTGGTCCTCGAGATAGTCGATCTCGCCACGGTCGTTCGGACACACGAGGATCTCGAGCAAGTCGGCGTCGATCGTCACGATCCCTCCCGTTCTCCTCGGATCAGCTCGAGGACCATAGCCGTCTTCTCCCGCAGGAGCTCATCGGTCCGGGCCTCGGCGTTCAGGCGCAGGAGCGGCTCCGTGTTGGAGGGCCGCACGTTGCACCACCAGTCGTCGAACTCTACCGTGAGGCCGTCGAGACGGTCCTGCTTCCCGTCCTTCAGCGCCTCCGCGACATGTTCGATCGTGGCGTGGGGATCCTTCACCTTGGTGTTGATCTCGCCGGACGCCGCGTAACGCCTGAACGGCGCGAGCAGTTCGGACAGAGGAACGTTCGCCTCCGAGAGTTGCGCGAGCACCACCACGGCGGCGATCAGACCCGAGTCCGCACGATAGTTCTCTCGGAAGTAGTAGTGACCCGAGTGCTCGCCGCCGAAGATCGCACCGGTCTCCGCCATGACCTGCTTGATGAACGAGTGGCCGACCCGCGTCCGGACCGGCACACCGCCGTTCTCGTCGATCACCTCTCGCACGGTCCACGAGCAGATGACGTTGAAGATGATGCTCGCGCCCGGCTCGCGTCGGAGCATCGCCTTGGCCACGAGCGCCGTCACGATCGAGCCACTCACGTCGTGGCCCTTCTCGTCGATCAGGAACACCCGGTCGGCGTCGCCGTCGAACGCGAGGCCGATGTCGGCTCCCTGCCGCAGGACCGCCGCTCGCAGCTCGCGCTGGTTCTCCGGGTCGATCGGGTCGGCAGGGTGATTCGGGAACGTCCCGTCGAGCTCCGGGTAGAGGTGGTGAACCTCGAGCGGGAGTCGTTCGAAGACCGCCGGAGCGACGAGGCCACCCATCCCGTTCCCGGTGTCCATGGCAACGGTGAGCGGCCGCATCCGCTCCGCATCACAGAACGTCAGCACGTGCTCGGTGAACGCGGGCAACATGTCCCGGTGTTCGACGACCCCCGGCTCACCGGTCGACGGGAGTCCCTGCTCGGTCAACGCGCGGATCTCGAGGAGACCGCTCTCCTCTCCGACCGGACGCGCTCCCGACAAGCAGAACTTCAGCCCGTTGTACTGCTTCGGGTTGTGGCTGGCCGTGATCATCACGGCCGGAAGGTCGAGCGATCCCGACGCGAAGTACAGGAGGTCCGTCGAGGCCAGCCCGAGATCGACCACGTCCGCGCCTCTCGAGGTGATGCCTTCGGAGATCGCGGCTGCGAGATCGGGGGACGAGATCCGACAGTCTCGCCCGATCACGACCCTCGTCCCACCGGCGAACTCCGCGAACGCCGCGCCGATCCTACGGGCGAGGTCTTCGTCGAGGTCGTCGGGGACGACCCCGCGGACGTCGTACGCCTTGAAGATGCGGTCCAGATCGCCGACGGTCACGAACCGCATCCTACGGATGAGGACGGCCGACCGTCAGGCAGGACGGGGATCTACTGCTGGACGACGAGCCCGATCACCGACTGGAGCGGCACGACCTTCCCGTCGCGGTACCACCATTTCGCCTCGCAGAGGTGACATGTGGTGAACGCGAGTTCGCGGCCGGCGACGGTCATGGTGATCGAGATGAGGTCGCCTGATCTGCAACTGGGGCACGTTCCGTTGAGTTCAGCCATGATGCGTTCAGCTTGACGGAGCGCGGCCCCCGCTGCCATAGCACCCGGCTCCCATTCCTGCGGGCGCGCAGGGCCTGGGGGAGGTGGGGTGCCGACGACGCTTCCGCCCGACACCGGGGGACGCCGAAATCCCCCAGCGGAGCGACCCTGTCGGCCGGAAGGCGTACGCCCTAGGGCTCAGTGGGTCAGCGCCGGCGAGGACGTCCGTGCGTCCCGAACCGTCCAACCCACCGGAGGTGTCATCCGAGAGACGTGCTCATCGCACAGGTCGAGCAGGTTCGGGTCCCGCTCGGTGATCAGGTCGCCGATCACGACCTGGCGATCCGCGTAGAGGAGCGACACGGTGGCCGCCGGTTCCGCGTTGCAGCGCATCTTGGCACATGTCCGCACGGGCGCAGGCTAGATCACATGCGTGTGATCTTCAAGTACCGTCCCCGAAGGATCGCCGTGGCGACCCTAGAAGACGATCACGCGCGTGCCGATCGGTACGAGCGGGTAGATCTCTTCGACGTCGGACATCAGCATGCGGATGCACCCATGCGAAGCGTGCGTGCCGATCGAACTCACGTCACTCGTCCCATGGATCCTGATCCCGGAGGCGTCCAGGTACAGCGCACGTGTCCCGAGCGGGTTGCCCGGACCGGGTGGGATGAACGCGGGCAGGTCCGCACCCCACGTGGTCGGTGCGGGATTCGTCCAGGTCGGGTTCTCCCGCTTGTCGATGATCGTCCACTGGCCGGGAGGTGTGACGTAACCCGCGGCCGCCGTGGCGACGGGATACGTCTTCTCGAGGTCGAATCCGTCGTAGAGGGTGAGCTGGTTGGTGGTCCGGTCCACGACGATGGTCTTCCCGATCTTCGCGTCCGGAACCTTGGGCTTGACCGTCTTGACCGGCAGCCGAACGGAGGTCGCGCCCTCTTCCAGGGCCCCCTGAAGACGCCTGGTCGCGACGTTGGTACCGACCGCGTGTCCGGGCCTCGAGTGCACGAACGTCACCTTCCCGTCGACCACGGACACGGATGCGTCTCTCGGCGTCTGGGCAACGTCGTCGGCGATGCTCGACACCAGCGCCGAGACGCCCGCGCCGCCGTCCTGGAATGGAAGATCGATGGAGACGCCGACGGGTTCCTCACGGAGTCGATGCCAGACCCGCGTGATGAATCCCACGGAGTCCGATACGCGAAGCGCCTGATCCACCGCGGCGCCGACATCGGCGGAACGACCGAGCTCGGCCGGCGTGGTCGTCCACGACCCAACCGCGGCCCGGACCGTCAACGGCTGCGAGAGCTGTTCCTGCACGCGGCGTTGCACCGCTTCCAGCGCTTCGACCCGCGTCATGCCGCCGACCTCGGTCCCCCCCACCGTCACTCCGGGCAGGATCCGGTCGGAGCTCGCGCGGTCGTAACGATAGGCCGCGTAGGACACGCCGCCCAAGGCGAGGAGCACGATACCCACGGCGATCGCCACGACGACGGCGACGCTGCGAGCGCGCTTATGCCTTCCTCGAGCCATTGGGTCTCCAGACGGTGTTCAGGAGTCGTCGGTTCCGATGATGCCAAGAACAACCTTGATGATAACGAGGAACTTCCCGTTCGCCCGTGAACGCACGGCGCTTCTAAGGACAGAGCCGATCCTCTAGGCGCTCGGGATCGCCACTCCCAAGGCCAGAGCATACGTGGAAAGCCCTTTCACGCCGAGCGACGTCGATGCGGCGACGGCGAAGATATCGCCGCCCGACGAGCGGATCTCGACCGCCGAGTCGTGCAGGCCTTCGAGGAACCCCGGCGGCACCTGACCCACCGACCCGGCCGGGATGGTCACCACGGTGTCGGCGATCGGAGAGTCGCCGTCCGACACCAGCGCGTGGAGCGTGATCGAGGCCGACGTGTCACCTGGGTTCACGAGCACGATACGCGGCCTCGCGGGCTCACCCGCGATCGCCGGCATCACCAGCCAATCCGACGCCGGCGCCTGGGCCCCGCCGGTCGCACCGTCGTCGTGCCCGACGCCGACGCTCCGCAGGGTGGCGGAGAACGCGCCGGCGCCTTGCGCCACGAGATCGACCGACGAGGGGCCGGAGAAGGTCACCGGATAAGGCTTGGCCGACGTCGGGTTCTGGTTCGCCTCGGCCAAGCCTCCTGCGGGCACCGGTGCGCCGCCCGACAGCAGGGTCGCGCCGAAGTCGACCTGGTCCCCGCCGGGAACCATGAGGTTGATCGTCGACTGGCCGACACCTCCTCCCAACGGGAGGACCGCCTGCGGACCGGTCTGAGCCGCACCGATCACGCTACGGATCCCTCCGTCTCGCGTGATACCCAAGGAGGAGACGGCCACACGACCCAACGACACGTCCACCTCGGCGCCCACCGCGGGATCACCTTCGTCGAACGCATTCAATCGGAACGCGATGCTCTTGCCGGGCCGCAACACCCGGTCGGTCAGTTCCGTGCTCCTGATGGGTGCCCGTTTCGGCGTGAGCAACACGACGTCGAAGACGGCGTCGACCGCGAACGGGTTCATCACCACCAGATAGGCGTCCTCCCTCTGCTCCGTCGTTCCGTCGGGAGCGAACCACGTCGGCGACGTGGCCGGCGCGCACGGCTCCGCACCGACGCCGATCTCGCCGCCTCCGCCCTGCGTGACCCACGACGCCGCAACCCATCCGCCGAAGTACTCGACGTACGCCGACGCCTCGCGCCCCTTCGCCGGTACCGGCACGGATACCGTGGACTGCGCCGGGACCGTGACGGACCTCGGCTTCCGAGGCTTCTTCGCCGAGATCGATGTGACCCGCGCTGTCACGGATACGTCGCCGGGATTCGCGAGGAACAACGTGGCCTTCCATCGCTTGGGCCCGCCGCCGTGGGGACAGAACCATGCTCCCGATGCGGATGACCCCACCGCGGCCTCATCGGGGGTGCGAACGCCCACGCCTCGCTGCAACGCGAACCCACCGCCCACCACCACGGCGAGGACGGCGACGGCGAACAGTCCCTGCCCCCTGCCGCGCGTGGTCGAGACCGCGTGTCGCTCCGATCTCATCGGGTCACCGGCTTCCGCGTGATCCACAACGCCGCCAGCCACAACACGCCCAGCACGATGGTCTCCAGCGTGCGCACCCATTGCCCCATGTATCGGATACGCAGCTCCCCCGCCGGCGCGTTGAAGGCCGTCGACCATCCGAACGCCTCATCCGGACGGACGACGCCGCCGTTCGCGACGTCGAGCATCCAGTGGGGATCGAAGGCCGTCGACACCACCACCAGTCCCGGCGCCGCCGCATCCCCCGCCCATCCTCCGGAGGTAGCGACCAGGGCCGCCGGATGGACCGACGGCAGCTGCTCGATCGCCCCCAGTTCGGCCGACCGCACGGACCGGGCGACGGCCTCGTCCGCGGGAAGGATCGCCGCCGGTGGCAGCGTCGCGGCGTTCCGATAGATGACCAACCCCGACGTTCCCTCCCGGTCGAGGTCGACCTGCGCGCCGAGGATCGATGCGACGTCGGAGGGGAGATCATCCGACCGGGCCACCACGAAGCGCACCCCGAGCGCTGCGAGCAGGGCGCCGGCGTGGGTCGTCGAGCCTGAGACGATCTCGGACAGCGCCCGCTCCAGGTAGCGTGCGCCCGGCCCCGTGAGCGCGCGACCCATATCCGAAACGGAGATACCTTCGCGCCCCGTCAGCCCGAACCGGACCGACGACGCCCCGTTCGCGACGACACCCTCGGGATCGCCGCCCGGCGATACGAACCGCTCCCCCGTGTCCGCCCCCACCCACAGGACGCGGAAGTCCCCTTTCGAGCTGCTCGATACGACGGCCCACGCCGGTGGCAACGCCGCCGGGCCCCCGACGGCCCACCCCCCGACCATCGCGGTGGCCGACTGCAGCACGATCCCGCCACCGAGCACCACCGCCAACAAGGCGGTGCCGATCTGTCGGAGCCCGAACGACTCGCGTCCGAGTCCCGACAGCACCGACGAAAGGCCCAAGCCGACGACCGCCGCCTCCCCGACCGTGACGAGCGCGAGATAGACGGGAGCGTTCGCGGCCCACGCGGGAAGGTAGCCCGCCGAGGCGCACCAGGCGAGCGCGAGCCCGGCGATCACCGTCACCACGGCACGACTCGCGATCCCTCGGTGCTCGGGGCCGACGAGCGAGAACGCGAGCACGGCGGCGATCGGGAGGAACGCGGCGATCGACCATGTGCCGGGGCCGCCGCCGAGGGCGAGCCGTCCGAGCGCGCCGAGATCCGTGGTGCCGATCCGAGAGCCGAGACCCACCGCGTCTCCGAACACGACGGTGGGGACGAACGGGAACAGGAGCAACGCGGCCGCAGCGAACGCCGCGGCCGCGATCCCCAACCCTCGCCCGCGTGCTTGCCCGAAGAGGACCTGCACGGCGACGAGCACCCCGACGGCGAGCGCCACACCGGGCAGGAAGGCGATCCCGACCGCGAGCGTCACCGCAACGCCTGCGATGAACCTCCATCGTTCATCCGGCACCTCGACTCGCCCGAAGGCGACCTCGAGCCGCTCGAACATCGCCGGCAGCACGCACAACGCGACCAGGAGTCCGATGCGGCCCTCTGAGAACCCCCAGAGCACCATGGCGGAGAGCCCATAGGACACCGCGCCCAGGACGGACGCGTCCGGACGCCCGGTGATCCGCGCCAGCGCGCGGTAGAGCATGATCGAAGCGAGGAGTGGTCCGCCGGCCAGCAGGAGCTTCTGCGCGAGCGCCGTGCTTCCGAACGTGAGCCACGAGAGAGCGCCCATCGCGCCGAGCGCAGGACTCGCCGCGAACGTCCCGCCGAGCCCGGTCGTCCGGTAGCCGGACGCCAGCTCGGCGAAGAACCCGCGCCACGAGCCAGGGAAGACCGGCAGGGCGCCGCCGTGCAAGGGCTCGGGGCCGAACAAGCCTCGCAGGGCCATCGCACCGACGAGCGCCGCGACGAACGACGCGACGACGACGGGGTGAGAGCTCACGAGCGAGGAGGTTCGATCGCGCAGCCGCCTGGAGGCGGACGCATCCTCGTCCTGCTCCTCGACCTCCCGCTGCTCCTCGAAGATCTGCCCCGCGGCGGTGAACCATCGCGGCAGTCGCACGCCGGCGGACTCCATGAACCGGCGCAACTGGCGATCGGGAACCTTCCGGACGCTCTGCGCCCGGACGCGCCGGGCGATCGTTCCGGGGAGGTGCACGACGTTCCATCCCCACGCGGCCAACAGATCGAGGGCGTCCTCGAACCGTCTGGTGAGCAGCAGGTAGACCAACCGCAGGGATCCGATCACGATGGCGAGCGGCAACACCCAAAGCAGCGACGGCAGCGAGTAGTTCTTGAGCATCGCAACGTTGGCCGCCCGTTCCTCGTAGTACCGATCGCTACGTCGCTGCCGCTGAACCGCGCGTTCTCCGGTGCCGGTCGCACCGCGATGGCGGGCACGGGCGAGCGGCGTCATCAGCACGTGGAACCCGGCCAGGCGCGCACGCCAGCAGAAGTCGAGCTCCTCGTGCCGGGTGTCGAGGCGCTCGTCGAACAACCCCGTTCGCTGCCACGCCTCCCGCGAGATCAGCATGGCGCACGTGGGGACGCACAAGACCTCGATCACGCGATCGAACTGCCCTTGATCGATCTCGCCGGGCTGCAGTGGCGTGGAGGGGTGCGCGAAGCGATCGGCGGATCTACCGACATCGCGGAGGAGTCGAGGTTCTTCCCAGTCGACGACCTTCGGACCCACGACCCCGACGTTCTCGACGCGCATGCCGATCGCTGCCTCGACCAGACGTGTCACGGCGTCGGGGTCGAGGGCCGTGTCGTCGTGCAGCACCAGGAGGTAATCGGCCTCACGTGCGGCGGGGACCTCGAGCACGCTCCGAACCGATCCAGCGAGACCGCCGTCGCGCTCAGAGCCGATGACCCGCCGTTCGCCGAGCGCGTGCATGAGGATGTCGCGCGAACCGTCGCTCGACGCGTTGTCGACGGCGATCACGCCCATCCGCGGATAGGTCTGCGCGCCGAGGGCCGAGAGGCATCCGCGGAGCCATGCGGCGGCGTCCCGGACCACGAGGACGACGAGAACCGAGGGCGTGTACTCAGAAGGAGTGTCGGTGGACGATCCAGTCATGCGATGCGCTCCCGCGCGGCGCGGAGCCTAGCAGGCCCGGACCGGGAAAAGCGGAAGGGGGGCTCACCGCCCCCCTTCACACGTCGGTCCGACGAGCGCTCAGCGTTTGCGCGCCGCGGGCTTGCGAGCCGCGGTCTTCTTGCGAGCGGCCGTCTTCTTACGGGCGGCCGGCTTGCGCGCCGCGGTCTTCTTGCGAGCGGCGGGCCTGCGAGCCCCCGTCTTCTTACGAGCTGCAGGCTTGCGAGCCGCGGTCTTCTTGCGAGCGGCCGTCTTCTTACGGGCGGCCGGCTTGCGCGCCGCGGTCTTCTTGCGGGCCGCCGTCTTCTTGCGGGCGGCCGTCTTCTTACGTGCCGCCGTCTTCTTACGGGCGGCCGGCTTGCGCGCCGCGGTCTTCTTACGAGCCGCAGGCTTGCGAGCCGCGGTCTTCTTGCGAGCGGCCGGCTTGCGCGCCGCGGTCTTCTTGCGAGCCGCAGGCCTGCGAGCCGTTGTCTTCTTGGCTGCCATGCTGCCTCCCTTCGCGTTTCCCGAGGATCTAAGACGCCATACGTTTCAGGCGCCGACGCTCCCGTTCACTCATCCCGCCCCACACGCCGTAACGTTCATCGCGACGGAGGGCGTAGTTGAGGCATTCGATCCGAACGGGGCATTCGCTGCAGATCCGTTTGGCCTCCCTCGATGAGCCTCCCTTCTCGGGGAAGAAAACCTCTGGGTCGTAATCACGACACCGTGCTCGCTCTTGCCAAGGGATGTAGTGGTGCACCTCTCGTCTCCCCCCGAAATCACATCCATGTGATTCTGAGGGAAGAACGTCCTCGGTGACAAGGGGTAATCCGAGAAAGTTCCTGCCTCGCGTTCCCTCTTCATCTCTTGTCTAGGTCCATGGTGTCGGGCGGATGCGCCCGGTGCAAGAGCGCGGGGGTAGAAATGTGATGGTCAAGCATGTTGACCGTAACGGTCAAGCAGATTGACTGTTTCGGGCGCTGTCGACCCGCTCGTAGGTCGTGGTTCGCACCGCAGGGATGCGACCGATCGCGAGGATCGCCTCATCGAACTGATCGGGCGTCATGCGGATGCCCCACTCCGCGCCGGCCATCCGGCTGATCGTCTCCTCCATGAGCGTTCCGCCGAAGTCGTTCGCGCCCGCTTGCAGGATCGCCTGACACGCGTCGACCCCGAGCTTCACCCACGACACCTGGACGTTGGGGATCCACCCGTCCAGCAGGATCCGGGCCACGGCGTGCATCCGCAGGTTCTCCTCGGAGGTCGCACCGGGGCGCGCTTTGCCCGCCAGGTAGATGGGCGCGTTCTGGTGCACGAACGGCAGCGGCACGAACTCCGTGAACCCGCCGGTCTCCTGCTGGATGCGACCCAGGCGGCGGATGTGCGCGACCCAGTGGGGCGGCGCGTCGACGTGGCCGAACATGATGGTCGAGCTGCTGCGGATGCCCAGACCGTGTGCGGTGCGGACGATCTCCTCCCACGTGTCGGCCGGCAACTTGCCTTTGGTGAGCAGCCACCGGACGTCGTCGTCGAGGATCTCCGCCGCGGTCCCGGGGATCGTCCCCAGACCGTGCGCCCTGCATTCCTGCAGGAACTCCCTGAACGAGATGCCGAGTTTCGTGGCGCCGTTCAGGATCTCCATGGGACTGAACGCGTGGATGTGCATGCCCGGCGTCCGGGCCCGGATAACGTCGAGCAGGTCGAAGTAGAACGTGCCGGGGAGATCGGGGTGGATCCCTCCCTGCATGCACACCTCCGTCGCACCTTGCGTCCACGCCTCCTCCGCTCGATCCGCCACCTGTTCGAGGGTGAGCGTGTAGGACTCGGCGTCGACCTCCCGCTGAGCGAACGCGCAGAAGCGGCAACCGACGTAGCAGACGTTGGTGAAGTTGATGTTCCGGTTGACGACGTAGGTGACGTCGTCGCCCACCGCCTCGGAGCGGAGGTCGTCGGCGACCCGGCAGAGCGCGTCGAGCGACGCCCCCTCCGCTCTGAACAACGCGAGCGCGTCCTCGTCGGTGATCGGGCGATGGGCGACGGCCTTCGAGAGTGCGACCTTGACATCCAGCTCGATCCGTTCCGGCCGGACGGCTCGCGAGGACCAGTCGCGAGTGACCTCGAGGGCGTCGAAGTCACCGTAGACCGCCATCGCGTCCTCCCGGAGCCCGGCATCCGGCCCTTTCGCGAACGTCAGCTCGATCGTCCGCGGCTTCCACTGGACGTCGGGGTCCTGCCACGCGACGGGCTCCGGCACCTGACCCTCGACCGCCAGACCGTCGGCTCCGAGGAGCGCCGATATCGGCGCGCGCATCTTCGATGCGAGGTAAGGGTCGGGCCGTCGCGCATATCGGCCGTACACGGTGAGCCGTTCCCGGAGCGTGAACCCACGCTCGGCCGTGGTGGCGGACAGTGCCTCGATCGTCGGCCACGGCTTCTCCGGATTCACATGGTCCGGCGTGAGCGGCGACACGCCTCCCCAGTCGTTGATCCCGGCGTCGAGGAGCCGTAGCCGCTGCGCGGGGTCGGAGAGGTTGGGCGGAGCCTGCACGCTCATGTGCGGTCCGAAGACGATCCTCGCGGTAGCGACGGCCGCCAGGAACTCCTCGTCCGACGGTTCGGGTGCGCCGCGCATGGCGGTGCCGGGCTTCGCCCGGAAGTTCTGGACGATCACCTCTTGGACGTGCCGGTACCGCCGATGGATGTCGCGGATCGCGAACAAGGACTCCGCACGCTCGCGCGCAGTCTCACCGATGCCGATCAGGATCCCGGTCGTGAACGGGATCGCGAGCCGACCGGCGTCCTCGATCGTGCGCAACCGGACCGCGGGAACCTTGTCCGGCGACCCGAAATGCGGACCGCCGCGTTCGGACAATCGGGCGGACGAGGTCTCCAGCATCATGCCCATCGACGCGCTCACGTGCTTCAACCGCGCGAGCTCCTCGTAGCTCATCACGCCGGGATTGAGGTGCGGGAGCAGACCGGTCTCCTCGATCACGCGGATCGCGACGCCGCGGAGGTACTCCAGCGTCGAACCGAAGCCGCGCTCGTCGAGCCACCGACGCGCGACGTCGTAGCGTTCCTCCGGGCGGTCGCCCAACGTGAAGAGCGCCTCCTTGCAGCCCATCTTCCGCCCTGCTTCCGCGATCACGACGACCTCATCAGGTGTGAGGAACGGGTGATCCAGCTTGGCCGGCGGCTTGGCGAACGTGCAGTAGTGGCAGTGATCGCGGCAGAGCATCGTGAGCGGGATGAAGACCTTCCGCGAGTAGGTCACCACCGCGCCGTGGCCGAGATCGCGGAGCCCGGACGCGACCGCCATGATCCGCTCGAGATCGTCTTCCCGAGCCGACAGCAACGCCTCGGTCTCGTCGAGCGACAGCGCCTTACCCGACCCGGCGCGAGCGACGGCGCGCCGCAGCTGCTGGGAGGTCGCCGGGGCCATCTGGGCGAGCCTACTACGCTATGCCGCGATGCAGATCGTGGCGCTCGCCGGCGGGGTCGGTGCGGGGAAGTTCCTCCGCGGGGTGGACCGCGCCTTCCCCGGCGAGCTGGTCACGGTCGTCGTGAACACCGGCGACGACATCGTCGTCCACGGCCTGCACATATCGCCGGATCTCGACTCCGTCTGCTACTGGCTCGCGGGGTTGATGGACCGTGAGCGGGGCTGGGGACGCGCCGACGAAACGTTCAACGCGATGGAGGCGCTGCGAGCGTCTGGCGACATCGACGCGTGGTTCAACCTGGGCGACCGCGACCTGGCGACGCATATCTTGCGGACGCAGCGCCTGCACGAGGGGCGGACGCTGTCCGAAGCGACGTCCACACTTCGCTCGGACCTGTTCGGTCTCTCGATCGACGTGCTCCCGATGACCGATGACCGCGTGACGACACGGATCGACGTGATCGACGCCACGGGCAACCCCCTCGACCTCCACTTCCAGGAGTACTGGGTCAAACGACACGCGGAGGACCCGGTGAAAGGGGTCCGCTTCGACGGCATCGAGCTCGCGGCACCCTCTCCCGGGGTCATCGACGCGATCGTGGCCGCCGACGTCCTGCTCATCTGTCCGTCCAACCCGGTGGTGTCGATCGGGCCGATCCTGGCGGTCCCCGGCGTCAGCGACTCGGTCGCCGCCAGATCGGGGGCCGTCGTCGGCGTCTCGCCGATCGTCGGCGGAGCGCCGCTCACCGGCATGGCCGACAAGCTGATGCCCGTGGCCGGTCTGGAGGTCTCGGCGCTCGGCGCGGCACGGGCATATCGCGACGTGCTCTCCGCATGGGTGATCGACGAACGCGATCGCGATGCCGCGTCTTCGATCGCGGACGAGCTCGGTATCCCCGTCGCCGTCACCGACACGGTGATGCGCGACGACGACGTCGCCGCGGCCCTGGCGCGGACCACCGTCGGGCTGGCGTCGTGACGATCGAGATCTGGCCCATCGAGGGGCTCCCCGAGATCCGCGAGGGCGACGACCTCCCCACGATGCTCGCCGAGCCGCTGCGTTCGCTCGGCGTCCGGAACGGCGACGTCGTCGCGATCACGCAGAAGATCGTGTCGAAGGCCGAGGGGCGCGTCGTCCCCGACGAAGGCGACGGTCGGTCGGCGTGGATCGAACGCGAGACGCGCCGGATCGTCGCGCGGCGTGGCGAGCTGATCATCGCCGAGACGCATCACGGGTTCGTCTGCGCGAACGCGGGAGTGGACGCATCCAACGTCGAGGCGGGGTTCGTCTCGCTGCTCCCCGTCGACCCCGACGCGTCGTCGAAGGCCATCAGAGCGTCCCTCCTCGAACGGCTCGGGCTCTCACGACTCGGTGTGGTGATGACCGACACGTTCGGACGTCCGTGGCGCAACGGGTTGGTGAACGTCGCGATCGGCTGCGCCGGGCTCCCGGCGATCGTCGATCTCCGCGGGCAGGCCGACCATCACGGCCGCGAGCTGGAGGTCACGGTCGTCGCCCTCGCCGACGAGGTGGCTGCCGCGAGCGGCCTCGTGATGGGCAAGAGTGCCCGGGTGCCGGCTGCACTGCTTCGCGGTGTCGACATCGGAGCGGCCGCGCCCGGTCGTGCCGCCGAACTGATCCGGTCCCCGGACGAAGACCTGTTCCGCGAGGGAACCCTCGAACCGTGAACACGCAGAGGGCGGGGGCCGAGGCCCCGCCCTCTGCGACGAGCCCTGCGACCGACGCTATGCGAGCAGTCCGTGGAAGAAGTACCAGGCGAAGATCGCCGCCACGACGTAGAGGAGCGGGTGCACCTCACGGAACTTGCCTTGGAGCACCCGGATCACGACGTACGCGATGAACCCGGCTCCGACGCCGTTCGTGATCGAGTACGTGAACGGCATCATCACGATCGTCAGCAGTGCAGGGATGCCGATGGCAGGGTCGCGCCAGGCGATCTCGCCCACCGCCTGCATCATGAAGTAGCCCACGATCACCAGGATGGGCGCGGTGGCCTCTGAAGGGATCACGCCCGCGATCGGTGAGAGGAAGATCGCGAGGAGGAACAGCACCCCGACGACGACCGAGGTCAAACCCGTTCGCCCGCCCTCGCTGATGCCGGCCGCGCTCTCGATGTACGTGGTGTTGGAGGACGACGACGCGAGACCACCCGCGGCCGCAGCCACGGAGTCGACGAACAGCACCCGGTTGATGCCTGGGAGCTTTCCCTCTTCGTCCAGCAGGCCGGCTTCGTCGGCCAACCCCACGACGGTGCCCATGGTGTCGAAGAAGTCCGACAGCATCACCGCGAGGATCGCAGCGGCGGCCGTGGCCAGTCCCAGCACGTCGAAGACGCCGAAGTTGACCTTGCCGAGCAAGCCGAAGTCGGGCGACGCGACGAGCTTGTCCGGGACATGTGCGACCCCGTTCACCCAGATCGCCGAGTGCCCGAACCCTTGGTTCAGGATGATCGCGAAGACGGTGGTGGCGAGGATGCCGATCAGCAGGCCCCCCCTCATCTTGCGGGTGACGAGCGCGGCGGTGATCGCAAGACCCACGACGAACGTGAGTACGTGGAGGTTCGACAGGTTCGGGTTCAAGGTGATCAGCGTGGCCGGGCTTCCGACAACGATCCCGCCATTCACCAGCCCGATGATCGCCAGGAACAGGCCGATCCCGATCCCGATCGCTCGTTTCAGGTCCATCGGGATGGCGTTCAGGACTGCCTCGCGGAAGCCGGTGAGCACCAGCAGCGAGATGATCGCGCCCTCGATCGCGATGACGCCCATCGCCTGCGGCCACGTGAGCCCGAGCGTCGCCACGAGCGTGAACGCGACGAAGGCGTTCAACCCGAGTCCGGCCGCGATCGCGAACGGGTAGTTCGCGTAGATGCCCATCGCGAGCGTCATGAGGCCCGCGACCAGGGCCGTCACGGTGAGCACCTGCGGGAACGGGAGCGTGGTTCCGGCGCTGTCGGCGACCCCGCCGAGGATCGTCGGGTTCACGAACAGGATGTAGGCCATGGTCAGCCACGTTGCGAACCCGGCGATGATCTCCGTCCGAACCGACGATCCGCGTTCCGAGATCTTGAAGAATCGATCGAGCCCGCTCATCCGCGGGTCTTCCACCCTGATCAGCCGATCGTGATCTGTCGTGGCCATGGCCCCCCCAAACAACCGTGCCGGCTCGAGCAACGCCGGCGGTCTCGCGGGGAAGGCCGATCGAGCATAAGCAGCGGCCTCACACGGCGCAAACGGGTGCCTGTCGGTAAGCTTGCGCACCCAACACACGACGAGAGGGTGCACGCGTGGCCGGAACCAACCAAGGTGGACGCGGCTCGAGCGACGAGGAACGCCGTCAGACGAAGGCCGAGCGACGGGAGGCGGCCAGGCTCCAGCGCGAGGAGATCCAGCGCAAGATCGCCGGCCGGCGTCGCAACCGGACGATCGGCCTCGTGCTCGTGGTCGTCGCCCTGGTCATCGTGGTGGTCGCGGTGTTCCTGACCACCGGTGGGGGCAACGCCTCCGCCGGCGGTATCCCGTCGGCGGACACGCTCCTTTCACAGGCGGCCGCGGCCAAGGACTCGGCAGGCTGCGACACCGTCCAGGAGACGGCGAACTACGCGAACGCACCGGGTGCCGACCCCCCGATCGACCATGAGCACATCGGCTCGGCTCCCGACGTCGCCAGCGCACCGGACCTGTCGACCTACCCGACGGTCCCGCCCGCTTCCGGACCCCACGATCCGTCGCCGATGCCCGCCGGCATCTACGGCACTCCCCCGGATGTCTACCGGACGATCCACTCGCTCGAGCACGGTGGGGTGATCATCTGGTACGCGCCGGGCGCGACCGGCAAAGCCCTGGACGACCTGCTCGCCTTCTACGGGCAACCGCAGTCAGACGCGGACATCGGTCAGGCGAAGGTCATCGTCGCGCCTTTCGACTTCCCGGACCAGGGCGCCGCCGGGCAGCTCCCCGCCGGAGCGCAGATGGTGCTCGTCGCATGGCATCGGCTCCAGACGTGCGCCAGCGTGAGCCTGCCGGTCGCGTTCGACTTCTCGTCGCAGTACGAGGTTCCGGGATACGCGGGGAGGACCTACCAGGGCGTCGCCCGCGAGCCCGGCGCCACGATGTAGCCCATGGCGAACAAGAGGAAGCGCAAGCCACGGCGTCCGGCAACCACCCCGGCGGCGGCGCCGGCAGCGGCGACGCGGCCCGGCGGGGGGAACACCGAACGCCGGGATCGCAAAGAGCTCGCCCGCCAGGCGAGGGATGCGGCGCGCAAGCGCGCGGACCGGTCGGCACGCATCCGCCGCCTCACCACGTTCGCCGTGGCCTCGGTGATCGGCGTCGGGATCGTGTACTTCGTCCAGCGCACGGCGAGCCCCCGTCCGGTTCCGCAGTACGCCGTCGACGCCGCGCAGGCGGCGGACTGCAGCACGGTGCTGACCCCAGCCGCCAGCGCACCCGGCGGCCAGCATCTGGACCCCGGCCAGAGCCACACCTACACCGAGCATCCGGCCACGTCCGGGCTCCACGACCCTTCGCCGCTCTCGATCCCTCCGCGCGTGTACCCGGCGCCGGTCCAAGAGACGAACGCCGTCCACAATCTGGAGCACGGCGCCGTGATCATGTACTACCGCCAGTCGGGTGACGGCGCGCTCCCCCAGGCGATCGTCGACCGGCTGACGACGATCGCGAACGACGGGCACAACGTGATCCTGGCGCCGTACACAGGATTGCCGGATGGGACCGCCCTCGCGCTGACCGCGTGGAACAAGCTCCAGACCTGCCCCGACAGCGTCACCGGGCCAGCAGCCAGGGACATCGCTCGAGGGTTCATCGAGGCGTACCTGTGCTCGAGCAACGCGCCGGAAGGGAACCTGGGAGAGGGCTGCTAGCTCGACGTTCGCTCCGAGCTATGCCGGCTTCACCTTGCACGCGCCGGACTTCGAACAACGGATAGAGCCGTGTTCGAACGTCGCCGACGTGGCGCCGTGTTGACCCGGCTGCACGCGGGATGTGGGGAAGCCGAGCGATCCGGCCGCTCCGTCGTGGTCGAGGTAGAACGCGAGGACGTTCCCCCATAGAGCGAACGCTCCCAGTCCGCCGCTCCAATAGATGCGCCCGTGCTCGAACGTTGCGCGCGAGCACCCGTCCGGACAGTCGACGCCGCGCAGCTTCCCCAGGTTGAGCGGATCCGCGATGGGCATCCCGAGCGGACCCGTGGCGCCTCCCGAGGCAAGGTACTCGGCGTAAAGGGGGCCCTTCAGCCACACGGTCACTCCGAGCGAGCCGTCGTGATAGATCGCTCCGGACTGGAAGCGCTGACGGGCTCCTCCCGGAAGCGTCTTCGAGGTGGAGGTGGGCAGACCGGGCTCGCACATCAACGCGTCGTACTTCGAGCGGATGGCGCCCACCACGTTCTTGTCGACGTCGATCCACACGCGGTCGTCGGGCAGCGCGAGCGCGGAGCGGAGCTCGCTCCCGGTGACGGTGGCATCCCCGCTCGCGCCGTGGATGACGGCGTCCTCGATCCGCCCGGAGACGCCGCGATCGATCTTGCCGAACCCCGAGACGGCCCCGATATCTCCGGTGAAGGGGGCGAGGGCGGAGGTGAGCGCACCGCTCGCGAACCGCCTGGACCAGTCCGTCCAGGGGTTGGCTGCCGTGTAGTCGCCCGGATCGCAGACCCCCGCCAGGTAGGGATACGACGAGAGCGGCGTCCCCCATTGCACGTTCAGGTCCTCGGTATGCCCGCCGTCGGACGCCGTGAAGACGGCGAGCGCGACCGCTCCCTTGTAGGTGACGACGGCGCCGGCCGTCGACCGAACCGCCTTGACCCAGCGCTTGCCGTCGACACCGCCTTCCTTGTCGTAGCCGATGTAGACCTGGTCGGTGGAGCCGTCGGTGAGATCGCAGTTACAGGAGGCCTGCAGGCCGTAGTTCTCGACCTTATACAGCGCGAAGCTCCGAGCCGCGATCGCTTGCGCGCGGAGCGCCTCGGCGGGCCAGCTGCTCGGCACTTCGCCGATCCCCAAGAGGTATTCCTCGAACGGCACCTGCAGGATCAATCGCAAGGAGCACCCGTTCGCGCACGTGGTGAGGTTGAACTCGAGGATGCCGCGGTTGTACGTGGCGCCGCCCTCGGGCACGGTCACCCTCGCGCCGTGATCGGCATACATCGCGAACAGGTCGGACGACGCGCTTCCCCAGGTCCTGCCACCGACCACGTCGCCAGAGGCATCGTGAACCTCGTACGCCCCGTCTGCCGATCGGACCACCCACGTCTCGCCGTCGGGGATCTTGCCCACCAGCGTGCCACCGACCGGCTTCTTCACCGACAGTCGCACCGGCCCCCCCTGCGCGGTCAGATGGAGGACGTCTTGGGCTGCGGCCAACGCGATCCGGATATCCCCGGGCGGATCCGCGATCTTCGACACCCTCGTTCCGCTGTAGAAGTGGGTGACGATCTGGGTCGACGACCAGCCCTGTGTCGCCAGCCCGTACGCCCCCCATTGGGAGAGCCCGAGCCCGTGTCCCCAGCCGCTGCCGTAGAACGTCGTGGGGTCGCCCGCGCGCGCGGAGACGGCGGGGAACAAGGCCGCCGAGACGGCCACGACGAGCGCGAGTGAACGGATGCGTCGCATGGAAGGGTTTCCCGGTCGGAGCCGGCACCGTAACACACGGATCGGGCCGGGCCGGTGAGCTACTCCGGAACTGCCTCGGTGCCGGCGGACACACGCGCGCCGTCCAACTCCAAACCGTCGGGAACCCAGGACCCTTCGCCCAGAACGCTTCCCATGAGGGCGACGCCGGAGCCCACTCGCGAGCCGGGTCCGAGCACGGATGCCACGATGTGCGACTCCACGCCGACCGTCGCGCCACCATGGATCACCGAATCGTCGATCTGGGCGCCGGCGGCGATGACCGCTCCCGGCCCCACCGCCACCCACCGTCCGAGATGCGCCCGCAGGTCCACGTCGGCCGTCGGATGGACCCAGGGAGACGGATAGGAGACGTCCCGCACCTTGCCGGCGAACAGATCGAAGTGCGCCTGAAGGTATTGCGCCGGCGTGCCGAGATCGAGCCAATACGGATCCGATAGGAAGCCGAACACGTCGTGACCCGCGGCGATCACGGCGGGGAACACGTCGCGTTCGATCGAGGCCTCCTCCCCCGCGGTCCACCCGGTGAGGACCTTCGGATCCAACAGGTAGGTCCCCGCGTTGATATCGCCGGGGACGGGGAGCTCGGGCTTCTCGCGGAACTCCCGCACCCGGCCATCCTCGTCGGTCACGACCAGACCGAACGCACGCGCGTCCTCGACGTGATGCAGGGCGATCGTCACCTCCGCGCCACGTTCACGGTGACGCGCGAGCATCGCGGTCAGATCCAGGTCCGTGAGGATGTCGCCGTTCAACGCGAAGAACGGTTCGTCCCCCAGAGCAGCGAGCGCGTTCACGATCGCTCCGCCGGTGCCGAGCGGCGCGGTCTCGGTGATCCACGTGATCGCGGGATCGCCATGGCGCGACTCGATGAATGGGTCGAACATCTCCTCCAGGTACGGAGAGGACAAGACCACCCTGTGGACGCCGTGGCGGGCGAGATGGTCCAAGACGTGATCGAGCGAGGGTCGGTCCATCAACGGCACCAGCGGCTTCGGAACCGTCTCGGTCAACGGACGCAGCCGCGTGCCCTCTCCTCCCACCAGTACGACAGCCCTCATCCGGCGAACCTCCCTCGCAGCCAGGCGATCTCAGCCCTCGCGCGCAGCGCCGTCCACGCGAGCGGCAACGTCAGTCTCCGCCATCCGGCGGCACGGTGCTTGCGGTAGTACCGATAGATGCTCGCCGAGTGCATCACTGTCATCCGACGGGACCGACCGGTCGACACGCCCAGCGCGTGGAGGATCTCGACCTTCGGGGTGAAGAGGACCGACCACCCCGCATCGCGGAGCCGTGTGGCGAGGTCGAGCTCCTCACCGTAGAGGGGGAACGCTTCGTCGAGCAGCCCCACCTCATCGAATACCTTGCGAGGCAGGAGCATGCAGCATCCAGAGACCCAGTCCACCTCGCGTTCGGTGGATCGGTCCCACCCCTCCATGTGGTAGCGCCGGCTGAAACGATTGCGGGGCGCGAACGGACCGAGGAACGCGTGCCCTACGGCGTCGACCACGCTCGGGAGCGGCCTCCCGCTCGGATACACCGTGCCATCCGTGTTGCGAACCATCGGGCCCACGATCCCGACGCGAGGGTGAGCACGAGCGATCTCGACGTAGTCGGCGAGCGTTCCGACCCACCACTCCGTGTCGGGGTTGAGGAGCAACACGTAGGGCGCGTCGGTCGCCCGTATCCCCTGGTTCCACGCCGGCGAGAGGTACACGTTCTCTCGGTTCTCGATCAGGCGCGCCCACGGATGCGCGGCGATCGCCTTCGAGTGGCTCCCGTCGTGCGATGCGTTGTCGATCACCAACACGTCGGCGTCGATGTCGCCACGATGCGCCCGGAGGGATGCCAGGCACCTCTCCAGGTAGTCCCCGGTGTTGAAGTTGACGATGACGACCGCGAGCTCGGCTCCCGTCATCGATGAGGTGTCTGCGCGACGAGCACGATACCGACCATGATGCAGAAGACACCCGCCCAGCGCAGCCCCGGGATCGTCTCGTCCAGCACGAACTTGTCGGCAAGCAGGATCAACACGTACGAGAGCGAGGCGAACGGGTATGCGAACGAAAGCGAGGTCCGCGAAAGCACGGCGAGCCACACGATCGCGGACAGCCCGAAGAGGAACAATCCGCCCCAAACCGCGGGCGTGGACACGACGGTCTTGATCGATGACGCCGACAACTCGAGCGCGCCGGAGCGGTCGGAGACCAGGTTCATGCCGTGCTTCAGCGTGAGCTGTGCACCGGCGGCGAGGAGCACGGAGAACAGGATCAATCCGATCAACATGGCGGGTCGCTTCCCTTTCGCTCTGGTGGCGCCCTCGGGCGGGGCGGTGGCACTCACAGGTCCTCGACCTCGGCTTCGACGACGACTTCGATGCGCTCTTGCACGCGGGGCACCTCGATCACCTCGAACAGGTAGCGCTGCGTCTGCACGTGGAAGAGATGGCCGGTCTTGCTCGACGACAGACCGATCGTGACCCAGTACTTGCCGGCCGTGTACGGGAACGACGGGATCCGGAACCGCACGCGCTTCTTCCCGTCGAAGCGATCGATCACGATGCCCCGAGCCGAGGTCCGCTCTTCGATCACCGGGTGGTTCGTGGCGCCGTCCAGCACCGCGAAATCCACGTCGAGGTCGTCCACGGGTTCGTTGGTCCGGACGTCGATCTGGATCGTGAGCGGATCGTCGCGGAGCACGGGACCCTCTCCCGCACCGGACGCCCGGATCAGCTCCACCGCAGCGATCTCGGCCTCACGGCTCCCCTGCTCCGCCACGAACCCCGGGTCGGTGCCACCCAGGAGCACGTACCGCATCTCACGGACGACGTCGTCCGGCTGGCCGATCGCATGGATGCGGCCGTGGTCCAACATCACGGCGCGGTCGCACACCTCGCGGACGGTATCGAGGGCGTGGGTCACGAGGACGATGGTTCGGCCCTCGGCCTGGAAGCTCCGAACGCGGTCGAGGCACTTCGCCTGGAACGCCTCGTCGCCGACGGCGAGCACCTCGTCGATCAACAGGATGTCTGGCTCGACGTGCACCGCCACCGCGAACCCCAGCCGCACCAACATGCCCGACGAGAAGAACTTCACTTGGTTGTCCATGAAGTCCTGGAGCTCGGCGAACGCGACGATGTCGCCGTAGACCTGATCGGTGTCCTTGCGCGACAGTCCAAGGAACGAGGCGTTCAGGTAGACGTTCTCGCGCCCCGTGAGCTCCGGGTGGAACCCGGCCCCCAGCTCGAGCAGGGCCGCCACCCTGCCCCGATAGCGGATCACGCCCGAGGTCGGACGCAGGATGCCCGCGATGCACTTCAGGAGCGTCGTCTTGCCCGACCCGTTATGGCCGATCAACCCGAGCGACGAGCCCTCCTCGACCTGGAACGCGATGTCGCGGAGCGCCCAGAAGTCCTCCGCCCGCATCCGGCCGGACAGCAGGCGCTGCTTGAGCGAGCTCGGGCGCTCGCGGAACAGCCGGAAGACCTTGGAGAGGTCCTCGATCTCGAGCGCCGCGGTCACAGCTCCTCCGCGAAGTCGCCCGACAGGCGGAAGAAGAGCCGCCACGTGTAGAGGAGCAGCAGCGACGAGGCGACGAGCACTAACGCCACCACGCCGAGGATCCACGCGATGCTCACGTCCGGAAGCACGTTGGTCGGCGCGGACCCGACCGAGGGGACGTAGGAGACCGTCGCATACAGCGCCCGCTGGAACCCCGAGACGATCGGCGTGAGCGGGTTGAGCAGATAGACGGTCCACAGGTGCGGCGACCACGGCGCCGTCGCCGCGACCAGCTTGTCCTGAACCGTGCCCCCCGGGTACACGATCGGCGTCATCCAGAACCATACGAGGAGCGCCAGGCCGATCAAGTGCTGGACGTCGCGGTACCGGACGTTCAGTGCCGAGACCCAGAACGTCATCGCCGTTGTGAACACGACCAGCGTGACGAACGACAGGGGGTAGAGCACCAGCGCCTCCACGTGGAAGCCGTAGCCCGTGGCGAGCATGAACACGAGCAGCACGGCGGACTGCAGCACGAAGTCGACGAGCGCGACGCCCACGACGGAGAGCGGCAGGATCTCGCGCGGGAACGCCACCTTCTTCACGAGGTTGCCGTTGTCGATCACGGACCGTGTGCCGTTGCCGACCGCCACCGAGAAGAGGTTCCAGGCGAGCAAGCCCGACAGGAGGAACACGGGATAGTGCGGTGTCGAGTTGCCCAAGACCTTCACCACGAACGTGAAGACCGCCAGGAAGACGATGGGGTTCAAGACAGACCAGACGGCGCCCAGGACCGAGGCCGTGTACTTGACCTTCAGCTCCTTGCGGACGAGGTTCAGCAGGATCTCGCGGTAGGCGTACAGCTCACGGACACGCGGGATCGGCCGCAGGGAAAGCGACTCGGACGTGCGTTCGGTGACGCTCAGTGCGGTGGTGATGATGTGACTCCTCGGGTGGATGCGCAGGTCAGACGCGGTGCGTTCGAGTCTAGCAACGGGTGACGCCGCGACTTCGGAGGTTCTATGACGTTCCGCGGAAGGTGGCGAGCGCTCGCGCGTAGCCCACACCGAGTCCCTCGTGCAGATCCTCCTCATCGGCTCCGAGGTCGGCGAGCGCCTTGCCCCAGATGGCCAGGGCCTTGTGGGCCGGGTCGCGGACGAGCCGCAGGGTCTCCTCGATCGCTTGCTCATAGCCTTTCGCGGTCGCCTCCGACGTGCGGACGGCTTCGACGTGGGCTCGTGCGGCGTCGCCCATCCGCGCCCGCAGGTCGGGGTCGTCCAGCAACACGCGGATCCTCCCGGCGAGCTCGGAGGGGCTGGTCGGACCGGGCGCCACGCGGAGCACCGCATCGTCGGGGACATCGAGGTACGTCCCCGTGGCACTGACGACGGATGGCTTCCCCGAATGCATAGCGCGGATCAACGACCCGCTCACCTCCCCCCGGTGCGGGAAGCGGAGATCGACGATCACGTCCGCCGCAGCGAGCCACCCACGGAAGTCGTCGTCGGAGACGTCCGGCGCCAGCGTGACGCGATCGCCCAGCCGGGCCGCGTCGACGATCCCATCGACGTCGTAGCCCTCGATCCGCCTGCCGACAAGGGCGACGTACACGGTGTCGTCGAGCTCGCGGGCAGCGCCGAGCACGGCGTCCAGACGCTTCGCCTCGTTCAGGTCGCCGGGCGCCACGACCAACGATCGCGCGCCCTTCGCCTGCAGCTCCGCGCGGAGCTCGCGACCGCGATCGACCGCCCGGCGCATGTCCGCATCGGACTCCACGACCGGGTGCGGGACCACGAAGACCGGCGTCCGGCAACCGGCTTCCCCCAGGTAGTCCTTGCAGAACTCGGAGTGCACGATGATGCCGCGCGCCCGGCGAGCGATGTGTGCGCACCAGGGCTCGCGCAACGGCTCGTTGCGGACGATGTCCGGCGAACGGAGGTTCAGGCGGAGCGCGGCGGCCTCGCGCGTCGCCATGAACCCGAGCGGATCGCCGAGCGTTCGCAATCCACGCACGAAGTCGTCCAGAGCCAGGTCGTGCAGGACGATCAGCGAAGCCTGGGCGAGGAACGCGGCCCGGTAGGCCTCCAGATGGAACTCCACGTTGTTGCCCAGCTCGAACACGCCGAGGCGGTATCCGGGCAGCCGCGTCGCATCTTTCGGATCGATCGGCCAGAGCACGTCCATACGGTGCCGGTCGAAGAACCCGATCCGGCGCAGCCCGTCCAGTACGGCTCGGTCGTACGTCGCGACGCCGGTCCGGGCCGGGGGCAGGGGTCCCGAGAACACCAACTCCCCCACGGAACCGGGGGCCGCGGGCTTCCCGGCGCGGCGCATGAGCGTTCGAACGACGTCGCGGAGCATCAGTCGAGCAACCGCGCCACGACGTCCGGCCAGCGGGGCACCTCGGCGCGGACGAAGGCGTTCCCCGCGGCGCCCAGCTTGGACGCCAACTCACGATCGGCGTGCAACCGATCGAACGCATCGGCGATCGCCTTGGGCTCGGGCTCCGTGACGAGGCCGGTCTCGCCGTCCACCACGAACTCGAGCGGGCCGCCGCTGTCGGCGAGCGTCACCACCGGACGGTCGGCCGCGAACCCCTCGAGCGTCACGTAGCCGTAGTCCTCGTCGAACGGACCGTAGTACACGGCGAGCGCACCCTCGTACAGCTGGAACAAGCGCTCGTCGGTCACGTCGATCTCGAACCGCACGCGTTGCCGGATCCCCAAGCGCTCCACCTGATCTCGGAGCGCCTGCTCGTCCGGACCCTTGCCGACCAGGACGAGCGTGACCGCGGTCTTCACGTGCTGCATCGCGTCGACCGCGAGCGATTGACGCTTCAGGCTCTCCATGCGGCTGGGGAACACGACGTACTCGCCGAGCGGGCCGGAGGGTTCGTCCATCAGATGCTCCATCACGGGCGACGGGTGATACAGGACCTCCGACGGGATCCGGAGCGACGTCCACAGTCGGTCCTTCACGTTCTTGGAGTTGGTGAACACGCGTTTGGCCTCGTTCAACGCGAGCCGGTCGGCGTTCCACACCATGTCCCTGACCGCGGGACCGTCCTCTTGGCGGGACAGATCCGCGTAGACGGGGTGGTTCCACAACTCGTAAGCCGTCCGATGCTGGTGCATCAACCACACGATCTTGCGTTCGTGCTCGACGAGGTACGCGGGGAACTTCAGTCCGACGACCGCGTCCACCTTCAAGCCGTTCGACTCGGTGATGTCGAAGCTCCGCCACACCGCCATCTGGTGCGCGAGCTGCGAGGCCGGGTACCACTTCCCCGCGATCTGCACCAGGTCGGCGTCGTGGCCGGCCGCGCGCAGCGCGCGGACCAGGCCCTCGGCGTGCGTCTCGGCGCCGCCGCGCACGAACGCGGTCTGCGGGTGCAGGACGGCGACCCTCACGAGGGCACGTCCCCTTCGGGTTCCGAGTCGTCGGGCTCGATCTCGGCGCGCAGCCGCGCGAGCTCCGCCTCGACGGCCATGAGCCGCTCGGCGAGGCTCGTGGTCAGCTCGGCGTGATCGGCGAGCAGCCGGTCGTAGCGCCATGAGATCGGCCTCGCCACGCGGAACAGCCGGTACTTCAGCTGGCGCCGCCAGCGCGACGTCGACGCCAGGTTGCCCTCGCCCTGCGGGATGATCACCTTCTCATCGGCGCGGAGCTGCATCGAGAGGTCGTGGAGCCTGTCGCGCACCTCGGGAGTGTCCATGCGAGCGCGCGACACACGCTCCTGGGCCCAGTAGAGCTCACGGGAGAGGTCGTCGATCGCGGGATCGTGGTCGGAGGTCGCGGCCATCGGCGCAGGTCAGCGTAGCATCCGGCCGGTCACCGGCCGCTCAACCGGCGCCTGCGCCGATGGCCCCGGGTGCGGTCGACGCCAGCCATCCTTCGACCGCTTCGTCGAGGCCGGGGAGCGGCTCGACGCCGACGTGCTCCAGGTAGGCGCTCACCATCGCGGAATTGGCCGGCCGCGGCGCGACGAGCCCGAGCGACGCGAACTCCTGCGGCTCGACCGTCCCGGGGAGCCCGGCGATCGCGCGGGCTCGCTCCAAGACGTCGAACCAGCATGCCGGCTCGGAGCCTGCCACGTGGTACGTGCCGAAGCGCCCGGTGAGCAAGAGCGGCAACAGCCGATCCGCGAGATGTCCCACGAACGTCGGCGAGCCGACCCTATCCAGGATGCCACCGGCGCTCTCGCCCCTGCGCAACCGCTCGACCGCGCCGCTCGCGTAGTCGTCTCCGGCGCCGTACACGTAGCTCGTCCGCACGATGAAGTGCTCCGACACCAGTTGCCGGACGGACCGTTCCCCGGCGAGCTTCGACCGCCCGTACACGGAGAGCGGATGCGGCGCGTCCATCTCGTCGTACGGCGTGCCCTTCATGCCGTCGAACACGTAGTCGGTCGACACGTGCAGGATCGCAGCCCCGCACGCTCGCGCCGCGAGCGCCACGTTCTGTGCTCCGAGCGCATTGTCGCGGGCTGCCCGAGCGGGCTCCGTCTCGCACGCATCCACCTGGGTGAACGCCGCGAGGTGCACGATCGCATCCGGACGCAGCAGCGGGATCGACCGCATCACCGCGTCGTGGTCGCCCACGTCGAGCTCGTCATGCGTGAACGCGTGCACCTGGTGGTGAGACGGCGCTTGTTGGAGGAACGCCCGTCCGAGCCCGCCGCCGGCCCCGGTGACAACCAGCCTCACAGACCCGCCCCGGCCGCACGAGGCTCCGTCACGATGGGCACGTCGTGGGCCTGCCGCAGCCAGGCCAGATGATCGCGATACCACTCGACGGTACGCGCCAGGCCCTCGTCGAACGGGACCCGCGGCTCCCAACCCAGCCCGCGCAGGCGATCGGAGCCCAGGCCGTACCGGAAGTCGTGGCCGGGGCGATCCGTGACGAACGAGATCTGCGACTCGGGCACACCCGCCAACGCGCAGATCCGCCGCGCGAGCTCGACGTTCTCCAACTCGTGCCCGCCGCCGATGTTGTAGACCCCGCCCGGTCCGCCGTCATCGAGCACGGTGAGGGCGGCCTTGACCCAATCCGTCACGTACAGGAACTCGCGTCGCTGCCTGCCCTCGCCGTAGACGGGGAGCGATCGTCCTTCGAGGGCACAGATCGCGAACGTCGGCATCACGCGCTCGATCTGGCGAGGCCCGAACGCGTTCGTCCCGCGAACGATCGCGACCGGTGCTCCGTACGTCGCAACGTACGCCGTGCACAACAGATCCGCCGCCGCCTTGCTCGCCGCGTAGGGACTGATGGGCCGGAGCGGATGCGTTTCATCGAAGACGCTGTCGTCCGGATCACCCGGTCCGTAGACCTCATCGGTCGAGAGCATGAGCATGCGGACGTCGTACCTGCGGCTCGCTTCGAGCACGGCCTGCGTGCCGATGACGTTCGTCCGCAGGAACGCGGCGGGGTCGTCGATACTGCGGTCGACATGCGACTCGGCGGCGGCATGGATCACCGCCTGCGCGCCGGCGACCAGCCCGTCGACGATCCCGGCATCGGCGACGTCACCCAGGACGAACCGGAGGCGCGGATCGCCCTCGTGTGCCTCGAGGTTCGCCCGGCTGCCGCCGGTCGAGAGCCTGTCGAGCACGGTGACCGTGGTCGACGGGCGCTCGAGCAACGCGTCGACGAGGTGGGAGCCGATGAATCCGGCCCCGCCGGTAACGAGGACGTTGGTGTCGGGAGCCATGGTGGGACCTCGAGGAGGGACCGGGACGACAGGAGTCTACCTGGGCGCCCTACGCGGGCCCCTGGCCCGCCCTCGCTAGCCTTGGCTCGAGGTCGCGACCGGAGCGGCGGCTCGCAGGACCGCGGCCGTGCCACGGGCCGTCGCCTCCCACGTGAAACGCGACGCCCTCGCCACCCCCGCAGCGGAGAGCACGGCCCGCAGGTCCTCGTCGGCGACCATCTCGGACAGCGCCGTGGCGATGGCGTCGACGTCGGACGGGTCGACCAGCACTGCCGCCTCGCCAGCCACCTCGGGGAGCGAGGACACGTTCGACGTGAGGACGGGCACTCCCGCCGCGAACCCCTCGAGCACGGGGAATCCGAAGCCTTCGTAGAGCGATGGATACGCGAGCACCGTGGCGCCCGAGAGGAGCGCGAGCTTGTCGCGCTCGCTCACGTAGCCGGTGCGCACGATGCGGCCACGCGCACCCTCCGGCAGCAGCCCGATCGTCGCGTCGAGCCTCTCCGCCGCCTCCGGGAACCAACGGACGGGGCCGCCGGCAAGCACCAACGACAGGTGGCGCGCGTCACTCTTGGCGAACGCCCGCACCAGGCGTTCGAGGTTCTTCCGGGGCTCGATGCCCCCGACGAACAACACGTAGGGACCGGAGATCCCGTGGCGACGCCGGACGGCGTCGACCGCGGCCTCCGGAACCGGGGCGAACGCCTCCGCATCGACGCCGTGCCGCACCACGTGCACCCGATCGTCGGGGACCGCGAAGGTGTCGCGGAGATCGTCTGCCGCCGAAGTCGAAGGCACGATGATCGCCGGCGATCCGTCGAGCGTTGCCGCGAAGCGCCGACGCCAACGGCGGTCGATGTGTGGCGCCGACTCCGGGAAGTGCTGGAACGCGAGGTCGTGGACGATCGGCACCACCCTATCGGCGTGACGGGTCGCGGGCGCCAAGAAGTTCGTCGCCACGAACAGGTCGAAATCGACGAGCCACTCCACCCGAGGAACGCCGAGACGGTTCGAGGCGGGTTGGAAGATCCGCGCGGGGAACCGCGATGCCTTCTCGGTCAGGTTCCGTGCACGCACGTCGGCGAAGAACCTGCGCGGGCGCAGGAGCCCACGCGCGTGCAGGTACCACGCGACGAAGTGGTCGTCGAGATCGGCGAACGGGAGGTGACGGATCAGCTGTTGAGCGTATTGGCCCACGCCGGTCCGCCGAGGGTCGAGCGCCGGCCGAGCATCGATCGCGACACGCACCCGTGAAGGCTAGCGGAGACTCAGTACAGCTCGACGCGGCTCTGGTCGCCGACGACGAGCCGATGCACCCCTCCGGTGCCGGAGTGCAGCACCTCGACGTTGCGTCCGAGGATCGACGTGGCGAGACCGTGCACGTCTGCGATCCGGCAGCCCTCCATGACGATCGAATCCTCCACCGAGCTCCGCAGGATCCGCACGTCGCGTTCGACGGACACGTTCGGACCGACCACGGAATCCTCGATGACCGCGTCGGGCCCGATCGTGACGGGACCTCGCAGCTCGGAACGGATGATCTCGGCACCGCGGGCGACCCGGACGATCCCCTCGAGCGACGAGCGCTCGTCGACCTTGCCGCCGATATCCGTGCGCGCGATCGACAGCATCACGCGGTTCGCCTCGAGCAGGTCGGATGGACGGCCGGTGTCCTTCCACCACCCGCTCACCATCTCCGCGCGAACCGTCTTGCCGTGGTCGATCAGCCATTGGATCGCTTCGGTGATCTCGTACTCACCCCGCCACGACGGCTCCAGGGTGTCGACGGCCTCCAGGATCGAGTCGTCGAACAGGTACACGCCGACGAGCGCCAGATCGCTCACGAACGACTTCGGCTTCTCGACCAGCCGGACGACGCGCTCCCCATCGAGCACCGCGACCCCGAACCGCTCGGGCTCCGGCACGCGCGCCAGGAAGATCTGCGCGTCGGGCCGCGTCCGTTCGAACTCGACGACGAATCGCTTCAGCCCCTCCAGCAGGATGTTGTCACCCAGGTACATCAGGAACGGCCGGCCCGCGACGAAGTCGCGGGCCGTGATGACCGCGTGCGCCAGCCCGAGGGGTTCGTCCTGAGGGATGTAGGTGACCGAGAGCCCCCACGTTGAGCCGTCGCCGACCGCGGCGCGGATCTCGTCACCGGTCTGCCCGATCACGATCCCGACCTCCGAGATGCCGGCGTCGCGGATCGCCTCGAGCGCGTGGAACAGGATCGGCGCGCCCGCGATCGGGATGAGTTGCTTCGCGTTGGTGTGCGTGATGGGCCGAAGTCGCGACCCCTCGCCTCCGGCCAGGATCAGCGCGCGCATCAGGACTCCGCCTGCATCAGGACTCCGGCGGGATGCAGGGCGTCGATCCGCCGCCGCTGCCGACCGGCTGCAGGTGGAAGTTGCCCGTGATGAACATCGCGACGGGGCTCCCCCGCAACACCTTGTCCGCAACCTCGAGCAGCGGCAGGTTGGGGAAGTACTTCTGCACCACCTCGGCGTCGCTCTGGTGCCCCGGCTTGTACGCGATCACGGATCCCTTGACGTCGGCGCCGTACGACGCGTAGTCGACGATCGCAGGAGATGTATCGAATCCGGCGTCGTTGAGGATCTGCTCGACCTCAGCGGCCGTCCCCGCCGAGTCGTGGTCGACGACCGGGACGACGATGTTCGCCTCGGACGGAGCTGTTCCTGCCAGGTTCTGACCCAGGTCGCCGAGCGGCTTGCCCTGTCGGATCCTGGCGAAGATCTGCTGGTCGACCGGGTCCGGGAACAGCACCGACAGGCTTCCCTCGAACCCGCCGACCCCGGGTACCGCGCGGAACTCCACCGCGCCCGTCGAGATGCCCTCGAGTTGCTTCACCAGATAGATGACATCCGCGAGATCGAACCCCCCGTCAGCGACCAGGTTCCTGGCCACCGGACGGATGAGCGACGGGGCTTTCGCGATCTCACCCGGCGAGAGGAGCCGGTTCAACACCGCGCGCAGGAACTGCTGCTGCCGTCCGATCCGTGCGAAATCCGGAACGACGTCGCACGGCTGGTGGCGGGTGCGCACGTAGGCGAGCGACTGGTAGCCGTTGAGCGTCTGACATCCGGCCTTGACGTTCAGCCCCGTGAGCGGATCCGACATCGCCGCAGGGATGCACATCGTGACCCCACCCAACGTGTCGACGATGCCCTGGAACCCGGCGAGGTCGACGTACAGCACGTGGTTGATCTTGAGGCCGGTCAGTTGTTCGATCGTCTTGGCGACCCGTTGGGCGCCGAACCCCGCCAATCCACCCGAGAACGCTGCGTTGATCTTGTCCATCCCCACCCCGGGGATGTTCACCCAGAGGTCGCGCGGGAACGACAGCACGATCGCCTTCTGCAGCTTCGGATCGGTGTGGACGAGCATGATGACGTCGGATCGCTGGGATCCGCCGATGTCCGCGTTCGTTCCGAACTGCACCTGTTCCTCGGGTGTGAGCCCGGCCCGTGAGTCGCTCCCGAGGATCAAGTAGTTGCAGACGTTGTCGACGCACGGACCGAAGTCTCGCTGTTCGGGGCTACCGCTCGGCGCCGGCGACGGTGGGATGCGCGTGATGCCTCCTTGCGCTTGGAGATAGCCGACGTACGCGTACGCCGACACCGCGGCGACGACGAGCGAGAGGCTCGCCGTGATCCCGATCAGTGCGCGCATGAACGCGCGATCGGCGTGGGGCGACCGCTGGTGATCCGGCTCGGAACTCATCGCATCCAAGCGTACCTGTGGCGCACGAACGGACCCGCCGAACGTGCGTGGCATTCCTGTGGCAGCGCGGGGCGCACCCACGGGGGGGAGCCCGCCGATTAGGATGGCCGCGAGCCGGACACACCGGGCGCGAGGGGGAAGATGATCAGGGATCCGATCCGGGCGCTCGTCGTCGGCATCGACGACGAGCTCCTCCGAGAGCTCACGAATGAAGAGGGGTTCACCGTCGATCGCGTCGAGCGACTCGACGGCGACGCAACACCCGACGTGAACGCCGTGATCCTCTCACTGTCGGGCGAACCTCTCGAGGCGCTCGCAACGGTTCGCGCGAAGGCGCCCACAGCGGCCGTGGTCGTCATCACGGACCCGGCCAACGCGGCCGACGGCACGGTTGCGATGCATGCGGGAGCCGACGACCATCTGGTTCGCGGCTCGATCCCACCGGGGATGCTTCCACGCGCCGTCCGGTACGCCGTCACCGTCCGGCGGCTGCGTCGCGAGCTCACGACCCAAGATGACGAAACGGGCCTGCCCAACCTCCGCGGGTTCGCACCGATCGCCGAGCACCACCTGCGGATGGCCGATCGCGCCCACACGCCGGCCGTCTTCCTGTTCGTGCGTCTGGAGGGACTGCGGGATGCGGCGGACGCAGAAGAAGCGGCCTCCCTGGCGCGCGAAGCGGGCGCCTTGGTGCTCGAGGCCGTCCGCGACTCGGACGTCCCCGCAAGGATCAGCGCCGATACGTTCTGCGTCCTGCTGACGGGCGAGGCGCACGGGGCCGAGGCGCTCGTGCTCTCGCGCCTGGTGGAGTCGATCGCCGTGAACGACGCTCGTCAGGACCAGCCGCGGCACCTCTCCCTGTCGGTCGGGACGTCCCTGTACGACCCGGACCAGCCGAGCACCCTCGAGCAGATCATCTCGACCGCCGATCGCCGGCTGGCCGCGCAAGCCGCACCCGGACGATCCGAGGGGCGATGAGCCAGCGCGGCGAGCGAACGTCCCGCCGGATCCGGACCGGATGGCCCCACCATTCCGCCGGGGGAGCCCGACCATAGAGATCACAGCTTCATCGCGAGCGCAAGGAGGTCCCGATGAGCGGACGAGTGGTGGCTGGGGTCGACGGGTCGGACACCGCGAAGAAGGCGGTGCGCTGGGCCGCGAGGGAGGCCAAGCTCCGCGGATCGAAGCTCGAGCTCGTCTCGGCGTGGGAGATCCCGGTCTACGGCTTCGCATACGACCAGGGCTACGCCGCGATGTCGGAGGAGATGTTGAAGGGCCTGGTGGACAACGCCGAGGAGTACCTCGCGGCTGCGGTCACGGAAGCCCGCTCGGAGGCGCTCGAAGTCGAGATCGAGACCATCACGGTGGAGGGACAGGCGGCGAACGTTCTCGTGGACGTCTCGAAGGGAGCGGACCTGTTGGTGATCGGATCGCGAGGCCTCGGCGGGTTCCGTGAGCTTGTGCTCGGCTCCGTGAGCCAGCAGTGCGCGCAGCACTCCACCTGCCCGGTCGTGATCGTGCGGCACATGGACGAGACGACCTGATCGCCACCGGCGGCGCGACGACCTGATCGCGTCGACCGAAACCCCTGCAAGGGATCGAGGACATGACGAAGGCGGGGCCGCAAGGCCCCGCCTTCGTGTTCCTCGCCTGAGGTGGGTCAGGCGAGTTGACCGTGGACCGTGGTGACGTCTCCGTGCTGGAACTTCGTCCCCCTGTGCCATGGCGTCCCGAGCGCGGGGAGCGCGAACCGGTCGAGCCCGTAGTAGCCGGCGTTCCGCCAGGCCAGGATCAACAGGACCTCGACAACAAGGAACACCGGGTTCACGCCGGCGACACCGGCCAGGCCGAACGAGAAGTTCAGCATGGCGCCGAAGAACGCCGCGATCCCGACGAACAGGCCGAGGATCAACGCGATACCGATGGCCGCCTCGGCGATCGGGATGACCTTGGAGAAGACCCCCGCGGGGCCGGGGTGCCCCAGCCAACGCAGGAACGCCGCGTACCACCCGTAGTTGACCGACGAGTTCGCGCCCTGGCCCGCGTTGCCTGCCGCGTAGGCGGCGAACCCCTGCAGCCCCTTCGTGCTCCTGAACCAGGAGTCGCTCGTGTACGCGAAGTGCCAGGTCCAGAACCCACCTCCGGTGCCGGTGATCTTCTCGAAGCCTGCATGCAGCCACTGGTAACCGAGCCACACGCGCGCCACCAGCCACAGCCATGCGGCCGCGGGAGAGGAGAGGAGCCACACCGCGAACCTCGGCTCCTCGAACGTCACTTCCTGCTTCTGCATCGCTCCCACCTCCCGTCTCTACCTTGGGTAAGGCTGAGCGAGATCGGGCGGGCGGACAGCGGGCGAAGGGCCCGGTCCAGGGGGGTCTTTCGCTCCCTACCGGGTCTGGCTCGCGGCGCGGCTCGAGAAGGGCGTCGCCGGACGTGAGAGCTGCAGGCGCAGCCGCGTATCGACGACGCGCACGCCGTGCGGCAGGACCATGACGGGATTGCAGTCCATCTCGGCGATCTCCGGATGCGCGTCGGCGAGCGCACCGACACGCAGGATCGTGTCGAGGAGCGATCCCACATCCGCCTTCGGCGCCCCGCGGAACCCGTCGAGGAGCGGGAACGAAGCCAGCGAACGGACCATCTCGTCGGCGTCGAGATCGGTCAGCGGCGCCACGCGGACCGCCACGTCCCGCTGCAGCTCCACGGTGACGCCCCCTCCCCCGCACGCGACCACGGGCCCGAACACCGGATCGGCCACGACGCCGACCAGCATCTCGACGCCGCCGTCGATCTGTTCCTGGAGCGTGAAGCCGTCCACCCGCTCTCCGGCAGCCGCCACCCGGTCGGTCATCGCCCGGGCCTCGTGGAGCACGTCTGGCGCCGACAGGCCGATCCGCACGGCACCGGACTCGGTCTTGTGGAGCGGTCCGATCCCCTTCAACACGACGCGGCCCTCGAACGTCGCCGCCGCCTCCGAGGCTTCCTCGGGGGTAGAAACCCTGCGCGTGCGCGCCATCTTGATGCCGTAACAGGCGAGCAGCTGTTCGGCCTCCTCCGTGGGGAGCCACCCCTCGCCTCGCGCGAGCGCGGTGGCGATCAGCGCCGCCGCCTCGTCCTCACGGAGGTCGTCGAAGACGGGAACCGTTCCCTCGGGGCGGGCACGCCACGTGCCGTATCGCGCGGCGCGCGCCAGCGCGATCGCCGCCTGCTCCGGGTAGCGGTACGAGGGGATCCTGGCGCTCGGGGCGCGCAACGCGTCGGGGAGCCCTCGTGCCGACATGAAGCAGGAGAGCACCGGGATACGACCGTCGATCTCGGCGATGGCGTCGACGAGCTGACGCGCGACCTCGGGCGCCGCGGCTTCGAGCGGCGGGATGTAGATCACGATCAACGCGTCGATCCCCGCGTCGCTCGCGACGGCCTTGATGGCCCGCCCGTAGTCCTCGGGTGCGGCCGACGCGATCAGATCGACGGGGTTCGAGACAGATGAAGCCGCCGGAAGGAACGAACGGAGCTCCGTCACCGTCTCGGCGCTCAGCTCGGGGACGTGGAGACCGTGTGATTCGGCCGTGTCCGCGCAGAGGATCCCCAGTCCGCCGGCGTTCGTCACGATGGCGGCGCGGTTCCCGGCCGGTATGGGCTGGTCGGCGAGGAGCGTCGCCACGTCGAACAGCTGTCCGAGCGTGTCCGTGCGGATCACACCGCTCTGCCTGAAGAGCGCGTCGACGGTGGAGTCCGACGCGGCGAGCAGCGCTCCCGTGTGTGACATCGCCGCACGACTTCCGGCCGGACTGCGCCCGCTCTTCACGGCGACGATCGGCTTGCGCTTGCCGATCCGCCGGGCCAGTTTGGCGAAGCGTCGAGGGTTCCCGAACGACTCGAGGTACATCAGCACGACATCCGTGTTGGGGTCCTCGTCCCAGTAGCTGAGGAGATCATTCCCGGAGATGTCGGCCTTGTTCCCGACGGACACGAACGTCGACAGACCCAGCCCGAGCTCCGCGGCCTGCCCCATCACGGCGATGCCGAGGGCTCCACTCTGCGAGAGGAAGCCGACGTGCCCCGGCGGCGGCCAGGTGGTCGCGAACGTGCCGTTCAGCAGCACCTCCGGATCCGTGTTCACCACACCCATGCAGTTGGGTCCGATCAGGCGCATCCCGAACGCGCGGCACACCTCGACGAGTTCGTGCTGGAGGGACAACCCCTCCGGGCCCGTCTCCCCGAAGCCGGACGAGATCACCACCAAGCCGCGCACGCCCTTGTCTCCGCACTGGCGCGCCACCGGGATCACGAAGGCGGCGGGGACGGCGATGAACGCCACGTCGACGGGGCCGGGGACGTCCAGCACGCTGGGGTAGGCCGCGATGCCCTGCACGACGGCCGTCTTCGGATTGACGGCATGGACCACGCCCGCGAACGGCGGGGCGAGCAGGTTGTGCAGGAGCCGCCCGCCGATCGAGTCGGGGTTCCGGGAGGCGCCGATGACCGCGACCGACGACGGCTGGATCATGGCACGGATCGCGTTCGCGGCAGCGACCCGTTCACGACTCTCATAGGCCTCGAGCGCCTCTTCGGTCAGCGCGGTCGGGAACTCCACATCCACCGCGCCGGGAGTCACGCGGAGGTGCACGGCGAAGCCGCTCGCGCGGAAGACGTCGATCATCCGATGGTTCTCGGGCAGCACGTGCGCGTGGAAGGTGGTGATGCCGTTGTGCCTGGCGGCGTCGGCCAGGTGCGCGACCAGGATCGACCCGAGTCCGTGACCCTGGAGCGCGTCGGCGACGCTCACGCTGACCTCCGCCCGCGCCGCACTACCCTCGCTGATGTACTGGGCGCCCCCGATCACGTCACCGGCCTCGCCGTCGGCGATCGCCAGCAACGTGAGGTGATCGAGGTAGTCGATCTCCGTGGCGCGGCGGGCCATCTCGCTCACGTCGACGGACACACCGCCGAACCGCAGGTAGCGTGTCTCATCCGAGAGACCGATGAGATAGTCCTCGACCCGCTCTCGATCGTCGAGGCGCGCGGGACGGATGCGCACCGTCGCGCCGTCGCGAAGGACAACATCGACCGCTCGGTGCGCCGGATAGTCGGGGGGGATGTCGTTCATGACGGTGTCACTACTCGACACTGCCGGGGGTCGTCGTGTGGCGGGCGAGGTACGCGGCGGCTTCCGCGCGGCGCGCGACCTCGAGCTTGGACAGGATGCTGGAGACGTAGTTCTTGATCGTCTTCTCCGCCAGCTTGAGCTCCTCCCCGATCTCCTTGTTGGTCCGGCCGTCGGCGACCAGTGCCAGGATGCGCTCCTCCTGCGGCGAGAGACGGGCGAGCTTCTCGTCGTTCATCAGATGTTTGCCCTTGCGGAGCCGATCGAGGACGGACTTGGTCACCGCCGGATCCAGAAGGCTCTCCCCGGCGCCCACGGCGCGGATCGCACGCAGCAGGTCGTCCGATCGCACCTGCTTCAAGACGTAGCCCGAAGCCCCCGCCATGATCGAAGCGAACAGCGCCTCGTCGTCGGCGAACGATGTGAGCATCAACACCTGCGTCTTGGGGTGCTTCGCGCGGATCTCCCTGGTCGCCTCGATCCCGCTACCGTCGATCAAGCGGACGTCCATCACGACCACGTCCGGGCGCGTGCGGTCCGCCTCATCGATCGCATCGTGCACGGAACCGGCCTCGGCCGTCACGACGATGTCGTCCTGCGATTGGAGCATCGCTCGGATGCCGTCCCGCACGATCTGATGGTCGTCGACCAGCATCACTCGCAGCGGTGGTTGCTTCATAGGGGCAATGCTAGTCGGCGGTTGCAGGGGCGTCCCGCGCCTCGTCCATATCCGTCTCGGCGCCGAGCATGAGGGCGTCGGCGACCCGGTCGAGGAAATCCTTGAGGGTGGCCTCCGCGATCCGGTACAGGACGGTGCGGTCGATCGCGTGGCCGATCGGACCGAGCGGAGGGACGTAGCGGGCGCTCATGGCGAGCTGCGTCCGGTTCGATCCCAGCGCCGCCACTTCGAGATCGGCCTCCAGCGCGGGGAAGAGCCCTGCCGCACCGGTCGGCACCCATCGGAGCGGCATCACCGTCTTGCCCCGTGTGTGGACGGGGTCCCCGAGCTCGATCGCGACCTGACGCGCCACGCGGACCCGTCCGCCGAACCCGACGTCTGCGAGGAGCATGTCACCGCGGTAGTTGGCCTCGCTGGCCAGCCCTGGGAGCCAGTCCGCCGGGGCACGCGCCAGCGCGCGTTCGATCGATTGCGGCCCGATGGGAAGCTCGACGAAATAGCGCGCGAACATGTGTCGATCGTCGCAGGCCACGGTGCGCTTCGCCGGGGCCGTTCGACCCGGACACGTCAGGACGGTCGGCCCCCGCCTGACGTCACAGCGGCAGGACCGCGCGAACGGTGGTGCCCTCCCCCAGGCTGCTCGTGATGTCGAGCGAACCGCCGAGTGACGCGACTCGGTCGCGGAGGTTCCCGATACCGAGGCCCTTCCCGCCGGTTCCGGGCTCGAAACCGCGGCCGTCGTCGTCGATCTCCAGGATGGCCCCCTCCACGCCCCTGCGGAGCGACACGCGACAGGTCGTGGCCTCGGCGTGCCGGCCGACGTTCGAAAGAGCTTCTCGCGTGACCTGCACCACATCAGAGGCGATCGAGGCGAGCTCGGCGGCGACCGCTTGGTCGATGTCCACCACCGTGACCACCCCCGAACGCTCCTCGAACTCGGCGCCGAGCTCACGCAGCGCCTGACCCAACTGGCGATCGGCCAAGATCCCGGGCCGCAGTCCGAAGATGTAGTTGCGCAGATCGCGTATCGCGTCGTCGATGTCCTCGACCGCGCCCTCGATCCGTCCTGTGATCCCCTCGTCCTGTGCCATCGCGGCGGCGCCTTGCAGACTCATGCCGACGGCGAAGAGCGACTGGATCACGCCGTCGTGAAGCTCCTTCGCGATCCGCTCGCGCTCGTCCATGACCTCGAGTCGGCGGATCTCGTCTTGGGCCCGGAGCATCTCGTCGTACAGGCGCGCGTTCTCGACCGCCACCCCCGCCTGCGTGGCCAGCACCTGGAGCCCGCGCTCATCATCGATCGAGAACTCATCCGCCCCTTGCTTGTCGGTGACGTAGATGTTCCCGAACACCTTTCCCCGGGCGACGATGGGCGATCCGAGGAGCGAGTGCATCGGCGGGTGATGGGGTGGGAACCCGACCGACTTGGGGTGGGCGGAGAGGTCCTTGAACCTGAGCGGACGAGCCTCGGAGATCAGCAGACCCAAGATCCCGTGGCCGGTCGGAAGGTCGCCGATCTTGGCTCGATCCTCATCGGTGATCCCCTGGGTGATGAACTCCTCGATGCTCCCATCGGGGCCCAACACGCTGATCGCGCCGTACCGAGCCGCGGTGATGCCGACCGCCAACTCGACGATGCGATGCAGGATGGCGATGAGCGACCGCTCCGGAGCCAGAGCCAAGCCGGCCTCGATCAACAGATCGGCCCGATAGCGATCCTGCAACCCGTCGGCCACATCGGGAGCCTAACGTGGAGGAACGATCGCCACCCACGAGCCGAGCCGAAGGGTCTTTGGACCCGCGATGTGGGTGCCGTTCGGACCGAGCGAGCCGGGTCCGGTCGGAACACACTGCCCGGAGGGGAAGGGGGTGACACCGATGGTTTGCTCCGATGACGATCCGATCTTGACGGGCAAGATCGCTCTGGCGCATCTCAGGGAACTCCCTGACTATTACGCTCGGCTCGAAGAGATGGAACATCGCGCCGCGAACACGCCGTTGTCGAGGCACCATCGACGCGGTGTCGGCTGAGAGGGGCATGGAGCTATGCGCGTGATGGTCGCGTGCGCGAGCAAGCACGGTTCTACCGAGGGGATCGCCCAGGCCATCGCGGAGCGGTTGCATCAGCTCGGCCATGAGACCGTGGCGGTGCGCGTATCGGACGTCACCGACCTCCTCGGCATCCAGGCGATCGTCCTCGGGAGCGCGATCTATGCCGGTTCGTGGATGAAGGAGGCAACCGAGTTCGCGAAGGCCCACGCCGAGACCCTTTCGGCCATGCCGGTGTGGCTCTTCAGCAGCGGGCCCCTGGGCACGGAGATCGAGGACGAGGAGGAGCAGCCGCGACAGCTCGCGGAGCTCAGGGAGACGCTCCGGCCGAGGGCCCATCGCATGTTCTTCGGCAAGATCGACCGCAGCGCCCTCGGGTTCGGCGAGCGGATGATGATGAAGGCCGTGAAAGCGCCCGAGGGCGACTTCCGCGACTGGAGCGCCATCGCCGGATGGGCGGACGAGATCGCAGAGGAGCTCGAAGGTCCCTGAAGCGGCCGGCCCTCGACCTAGCGGTCGAGCAACTCCCGCAAGACCATCCGGAGCAGACCGCCGCTCGCGAAGTACGCAACCTCCGCCGCGCCGTCGATCCGAACCGTGGCGGAGAACGCGCATGCTGTGCCGTCCTCGCCGACCGCCTCGACAGCGACCTTCAGTGCCGGCGACACGCCGTCCTCGAGACCGCGGACGGAGAACGTCTCTCGTCCGGTGAGGCCGAGCGAAGCCGCGGAATCACCCGGTGCGAACTGCAACGGCAGGACGCCCATGCCGACCAGGTTGCTCCGATGGATGCGCTCGTAGCTCTCCGCGATCACGAACCGCACGCCCAAGAGTGACGGACCCTTCGCCGCCCAGTCGCGGCTGGAGCCGCTGCCGTATTCCTTGCCGGCGATGACCGCGAGCGGCACGCCGGCCTCCCGGTAGCGTGCGGCCGCGTCGAACACCGTCATCACGTCGCCGTCCGGCAGGAACGTGGTCCACGGACCTTCGGTGCCGGGCGCCATCTCGTTGCGGAGTCGGATGTTCGCGAACGTCCCACGCATCATCACCTCGTGGTTGCCGCGGCGCGATCCGTAGCTGTTGAACTCGCTCGGCTCGACGCCGCGCGACTTCAGGTACTCACCCGCGGGCGAATCGGCCTTGATCGATCCGGCCGGCGAGATGTGGTCGGTCGTGATCGAGTCGCCGACCTTCACCAGGACCCGCGCCCCCTCGATGTTCCCCCCGACGACGGCCTCGTCGAGACCGTCGAAGAACGGCGGATCCTGCACGTAGGTCGATACCGGATCCCACTCGTACATCGGCCCGGTCGGCGACGGCAGAGACGCCCAGTGCTCGTCGCCGTCCCAGATACGGCCGTACTCCTTCTCGAACTGCTCCCGGTCGGTCGACGTGCGGATCGTCTCGGCGACCTCCTCGGGACTCGGCCAGATATCCGCCAGGTAGACGGGACCGTCGGCACCTTCCCCGATCGGCTCCGTGGTCATGTCGATGTCGACCCGGCCCGCGAGTGCGTACGCGACGCAGAGCGGCGGCGAGCCGAGGTAGCTCGCTCGAACCTGAGGGTGGATCCGGCCCTCGAAGTTCCGGTTGCCCGACAGGACGGCGGCGACGTTCAGACCCCCTTGATCCACCGCCGCCGCCACCTCGTCGGGCAACGGACCCGAGTTCCCGATACAGGTCGTGCAGCCGTAACCGACCAACGCGAACCCGAGCTTCTCGAGGTACGGCGTGAGACCGGCTTGATCCAGGTAGTCGGTCACCACCCGTGAGCCCGGCGCCAGGCTCGTCTTGACCCACGGCTTGGTCTGCAACCCGGCCTCGACCGCCTTCTTCGCGAGGAGGCCGGCGGCGACCATCACGGAGGGGTTCGACGTGTTCGTGCAACTGGTGATGGCGGCGATCACCACCGAGCCGTCACGGAGCTCGTTCGGCTGCTCCCCGCGGCGATCGCCGAACGCCGACGCGAACGACGACCAGACGTCCGGAAGCGCGACGCGGTCCTGCGGGCGCTTCGGACCTGCGAGCGACGGCACGACCGAGGACAGGTGCAGGTCGAGCACCTCGGTGAACACCGGGTCCGGATCGCCGCCGGACCGGAACAGCCCCTGTTCCTTGGTGTAGCGCTCGACGACATCGACGAGGGCGCCGCGGCCGGTGAACATCAGGTACCGGAGCGTCTCAGCATCGACCGGGAAGTACGAGGCCGTTGCCCCGTACTCGGGGCACATGTTGGACAGCGTCGCCCGGTCGGCGGTCGAGAGCGTGGACAGTCCGTCGCCGAAGAACTCGATGAAGCGGCCGACCACGCCGTGCTCCCGCAGCATCTGTGTGAGCGTGAGCACCAGGTCGGTCGCGGTGGTCCCGGGAGGAAGGCTCCCGGTCATCCGTACGCCGATCACGAGCGGTTGTGGCATGAACATCGGTTGGCCGAGCATGGCCGCCTCGGCCTCGATGCCCCCGACCCCCCAACCGAGCACGCCGAGGCCGTTGATCATGGTCGTGTGCGAATCCGTCCCGACGAGCGTGTCGGGGAACGCCACACCGTCCCGCACCGAGACGACCTGACCGAGGTGCTCCAGGTTCACCTGATGACAGATGCCGGCTCCCGGCGGGACGACGCGCAGGCCGTCGAACGCCTGCTGCGCCCAGCGCAGGAGCGTGTAACGCTCGGCGTTGCGCTTGTACTCCCACTCGATGTTCGCCGCGTAGGCGCCTTCGCTCCGGAACAGATCCACCTGCACCGAATGGTCGATGATCAGATCGGCGGGAACGAGTGGATCGACCTTCGACGGATCGCCCCCGTTCCGGGCCATCGCCGAGCGCATCGCCGCGAGGTCGACCACGGCGGGCACGCCGGTAAGGTCCTGCATCAGCACGCGACCGGGCATGAACGCGATGTCCTTGGCCGGCCCCGGCCACGCGGCAAGGGCGTGGACGTCCTCGTCCGAGACGTCGCGCGTGCCCGCGCGCCGCAGCAGGTTCTCCAGGAGGATCTTGACGGTCTTCGGGAGCTGATGGATGTCACCGAGCGAGTCGAGCCGGTAGATGTCGACGGCGCCGTCGGCGGTCTCGAGCGAACCCCGGGCGCCGGCCAGATCGGATGTCATCGTTGCGTCTCTTCCTTCCTCATGGACTCCCTCCATCCTCCCACGCGCGGCAACTGCGGCCGGACTGCCAGCCGTTCGTCGCCGCGAGGGGTCACGGACGCGGGGTCGGTATGGAGATGAGACGCTACCGGGGACGAAGGAAGGTGGAAGCCATGCCGGATCGTGAACGAGCACGAACCCCCGAGGACCTCACGCGTCTCTTCGTCGAGCGAGCGAACCAGAAAGACGCCGAAGGGATCGCGGCGCTGTACGAGCCGGAGGCCGTGATGGCGTATCCGCCCGGACAGATCACCGTTGGGCGCGCCGCGATCCAGGCCCTCTGGGAGCGAGTCCTCGCCAACGCACCGCGCTTCGAACAGGAAGAACCCCTGCCGACGCTGCTGAGCGGAGACCTCGGGCTCACCGCGACGGCTCCCAAGGATGATGCGGGAGCCCGCGCGCAAGTGGTCCGTCGTCAGCCGGACGGAACCTGGCTCCGGGTTCTGGACCAACCGGAGTTCCGCCGCTGACGCCCTCGCGTCAAGGGGGTGTCTTGCGCGCAGCCTTCACGGCTTCCTTGTGGGCCATGCGGGTCTGCCGGCGGAGCTTGGCCTCGCGCTGGCGGCGCAGCTCCTCGTCGGTCTCCGCCAGGAGCGGCGGAACGGGACGCGGCCGCCCGTCGTCATCGATCGCGACGTAGACGAGATACGCGCTGGCAGCGTGGACGCGCCTGCCGGTGATCGGGTTCTCGGCCTCCACGCGGACGCCGCACTCCATGGACGTCGTGCCCACGTCGTTCACGGTGGCGTGCAGTGTGAGCACATCGCCGATGTGTACCGGCTCCAGGAACGACATCTCATCCAATGACACCGTCACCGCAAGCCCGCCGGCGTGACGGATCGCGGCCAGCGCGGCGGCGGTGTCGACCAGGCGCATGATCACGCCGCCGTGGACGTTGCCGGCCACGTTCGCGTCGGTGACCTCCATCATCTGCGTGAGCGTCACGCGGGAATGCGCGGCGGGTTTGGCCGCGAGGCCGGGGTCGGTCATGGGCGGCATCCTACGTCGGCGCCGATAGGCTGCCGTCATGCGGCGTGCGATCTGGCTGGCGGCGCTCATCGTGCTCGCGACCGCGTGCAGCGCCGAGACGGCGACAACGCCGACCGCAACGAGCTCCACACGGCCGTCCGCGTCTACGGCTTCGCCCGGCCCACCCAGCGAGAGCCCGTCCCCGAGCGATCCGATGATCGAGCCGGTGGGGATCCCGGCGGGAACGCCGCCCACGTACGACGAAGACGTCGACGTCGCCAACCTCCCGGCGGACGCGCTGGTGCCGATCGGCACGGGACCGACCGACGTGTGGCCGGCGATCGCGCCCGACGGAACCCAGTTCTCGCTGATCGCGTTCGCCGCGCCGAGCGACGACCCGTTGCGCCAGGCGCGCGGTCTCCTCGTGTGGCGGCGGTTCCACGACGGGCCACCGTGGCGGGCGGTGCTCGGCCTGTCCGATCCCGCCCGTGCCGGCGTGTTGGCCGTGCACGCGCTGATCGGCGATGCGACCGGCGACGGCTCCCCCGACGCGATCACGTTCGAAGAGACCGGCGGATCGGGCGCGTGCGGAACATGGCGCGTGCTCGACCTGGCGGCGAACGCCGGCGTATTCACGAAGGAGACGTGCGACACGACGATCGATCTCTCCTCCGAGCCGGTCGGGCTCGTCGTCCGGGAGGCGGTCTTCGCGCCGGGTGACGCCCATTGCTGCCCGAGCACCATGAGGATCTCGGTGCTCACGTTCGACGACGCATCGGGCTGGGCCGTCTATTCGACCCTCGAACAGCCCACGTGACCGCGCCTGCTCGTCGGCGGGCCGGGTTGACCGTCAAGTTGCCCGTCCGATATATTCAACCTCTCGGTTGAATACCGGAGCAAGGGGCGGATGGGATGGCGGTCGATCAGCTCAGCGAGACGTTCTCCGCCCTCGCGGACCCCACGCGCCGGGCGATCCTCGCCCGTCTCGCCCGGGGTGAGGCGACGGTCGGCGAGCTGGCCGAGCCGTTCCCGGTAAGCCTCCAGGCGGTTTCGAAGCATCTGAAGGTCTTGGAACGGGCCGGGCTGATCGCCCGTGGCAAGACCGCGCAATGGCGACCGTGCCGTTTGCGCGCCGCGCCGCTCGGAGACGCCACCGACTGGCTGCAGGACTACCGGCGGTTCTGGGAAGCGAGCTTCGACCGACTCGACGACCACCTACGACAGATCCAGGAAGGAGCGAGCCATGAGTGATGCGACACCCGCCGAAGGTGTGGTCTCCGCCCACAGCGATGCGGAGGGGATCCTGATCGTCCGGGTGTTCGACGCGCCACGCGAGCTGGTCTTCAAAGCGTGGACAGAAGCCGAGCGCTTCGCGAAGTGGTTCGGCGAGCACGGTTCGAGCATCCCGTTGGACAAGGTGTCGATGGACCCCCGTCCGGGCGGCGCATGGCACGCCACGATGATCTACGGCCCGGACGAGGTGGAGCTCCCGTTCGCCGGCACGTTCCTGGAGGTCGTGGAGCCCGAGCACGTCTCGATGTCGCTCGTCGATCCATCCGATCCCGACCACGACGCCTTCGAAGTGCTCACCGCCGACTTCAGAGACCTCGGCGATGGGCGGACGGAGATGACGTTCACCCAGCGCGGCGGAAACCTCCCGGCCGACGAGTACTCGCGGGCGATGCGCGGCTCGCTCATCTTCTTCGATCGGATGGCGGAGCATCTCGCCGAGAGCCTGAAGTCGAGACACGATTCCGATCCGTGAACGCGTCGCAGTTCCACGGCTGGCCGCGCGGATGCGTCCGCCATGACGACGAGGGCGCGAGCTAGACCTGTCGTCCTTGCTCAGATGAAGAGCGTGATGGCGTCCTTCGCCTCGAGGAGGGCGCTGGTCGCGCCGGCTGGGTCTTCGAGTCCCTCGATGAGGTCCTCGCGGGCCAGGCCGAGCAGGTCCATCGTCATCTGACACGGGATGAGCCGGACGCCCATGTCGCGGGCGGTCTCGAGCAGCTCCGTCGGGCTGGCGACCTTGTGATCGGTCGCGAGCTTCTTCATCATCGCCGGCCCCGCACCGAGGAACTGCATCTTGCTGAGCTTCAGATGGTCGGTGCCGCCACGGTTCATCGTCGACAGCATCTTCTGCATCCAGTTCTCACCCGTGAGGCGAACCTCGTTCTTCACCAGCGGGAACAGGCCCCAGAACGTGAAGAACACCGTCGTCTGCATCCCCATCGCGGCGCCGCTCGTCGCGAGGATCAACGTCGGCCACATGCGGTCGAGCTCGCCGCTCCATGCGAAGATCACCAGCTTGTCGGGCAACGCCTCTTCGACCGCGTCGGCGGCCGTGGTCTCCTCGGTCAGTTCGGTCATCTTGCTCACCTCTTCCGGATGAGGAAGCGGAAGACGTCCGCCTCCGCTGTTTGCTCCACGAGCTCATTACCGGTCGCCTTGCACCATGCGGTGAAATCCGGGACGGAGCCGGGGTCGGTCGCGTATGCCTCGATCAGCTCACCCGAGGCCAGCTCCTTGATCGCCTGGGCGGTCTTGACGATCGGCATGGGGCACGACAGCCCCTTCAGGTCCAATGACTTCGCGATCGCGACACTCATCGCTTGCTCCTTCCGGTCGACGGCAGCTCCGGGATCCGGCCCTGCGGGATCGTCTGCCAATAGAGGCGGTTGAACGTCCATTTCGCCATGTGCCAGGCCCGAGAGGGCTGAGGCGGGGTCGGCGGATGCTCGTAGTCGAACCGGAGCGCCGTGGCCCGTCCGTCCCCTGTCTCGAGGAAGCACATGACCCGGCCGCCGTAGTTCTCCTTCGGTGCCGTGCCGCGCACGAGGGAAGCGATGCGGCTCGCGACCACCGGGGCCTCGAAATGCGCGGTCGAGCCGCTCTTGGAGATCGGAAGGTCGGTCGCGTCGCCGATCCCGAAGATCCGATCGTTGCCACCGACCTGCAAGGTGGCTCGATCGGTCGGAAGCCATCCCGACATGTCGCCGATCCCGGAATCCTCGATCACGTGCTGACCGCGGTGCGGCGGGACGACGACGAGCAGGTCGTAGTCGGCCTTCTCCCCCTCGAGAGAGGTCACGACCCCGGCGCTCGGGTCGATCGACTCGACGTTGAAGAACGTGGAGAGTCCGATGTCGCGCCGCTCCATGATCGGCTGGATCAGCTTCGAGGCGGATTCGATCGTGAACGCCCGGTTCAACGGCGAGAGCAGCGTGACCTCACTGCGCTCCCGGATGCCGCGCCGGCGCAGCTCCTGATCGAGCATGAGCACGAACTCCACGGGCGCCGGCGGGCACTTGTACGGGATCCCGCCGATCCCGACCAGGATCCGGCCGCCGCGGAAGCGCCGCAGCTCCTCGCGCAGCCGCTGCGCGCCTTCGAGCGAATAGAACTCCTGCGCACCCTCGACCATCCCGGGAACCTGCGTCGGCACGAGCCGGGCGCCCGTCGCGACGACGAGGTAGTCCCAATCGAGGCTCCCTCCGCGTTCGAGCTGGACGGTCCGTGCGTCCGGATGGATCCTGACCGCCGGCTCGACGACGAGCTCGACGTCCTTGCGGAGCAGCGTGCGCTCGTCGCGCGTGAGCCACCGCCCGTTCGCCTGACCGAGCGCGACGTACAGGAACCCCGGCTGGTACATGTGCATGCCGCTGGGATCGACGACCGTCACCTTGGCGGAACGGCCGAGCGCCTTGGACACCAGGTTCGCCGCAAGGGTCCCACCGACCCCGCCCCCCAGGACTACGACGCGCGCCGGCATCAGATCACCGAGCCTTCTCGATGACGAACCGCGCGAACCCCTCTTGCTGATCCACCTCGGCGAGCCGATGGCCGGCCTTCGATACCCAAGCGGGGATGTCGGTCTTCGAACCCTCGTCGCTGGAGATCACCTCGATGATGTCTCCAACCGTCCCTTCGCGGATCGCGCCGATCAGCGCCATCAGGGGGCCGGGGCACGGCATCCCCCGCGCGTCGATGCTCCGGGTGATGTCCGATGTCGTTGTCATCGTTGATCCTCCTTCGTCAGATGAACGTCGGCGATCCGGCGGCTTCGAGGAAGAACGACGCAACGCCCTCCTGCCCGTCGATGAGCGGATCGAGGTTCTCCGTGACGAGGCCGAGCATCTCCATCGAATGCGAACATGCGTGGATGCTCACCTCGCCGATCTGCTTCGCCTGCTGGAGGGTCTCGCTCCAGTGTTGGCCGCCCTGACGCTCCATCGCCGCGCGCCCTTCGTCACCGGACTCGGGAGCCGCGCCGTGGTCCTTCAGGATCCGGTCGGCCCGGAATGCATCGAGCGCCCAGTACTGGACGAGGATGTGCACCTCCCGACCCATGGCCGCGGCGCCCGCCACCAAGATGGCTGCGGCGCTGAGCTTGTCGTCCGTCCCCGAGAACAGGACGAGGGAAAACGTGTCGGTCTCGCTCATGCGTTCCTCCTTGAGTCACTCCCCGTGAGCTTGTCGGAGGGCGCTACGCACGGCATGAGGCGTCCGACCCTGCGTTCGAGGGCCGCATGTCCTTGCGAGAGGAGAAACCCCGTTCGCGACGGCTGGTTCAGCCGATCGAGGATGCGAGTGTTCGTGTCAGGCCGTCGGCCGACGCCGCCTCAGCGATCAGGCGGGCCGACTCCTCGTACGACAACAGATCCGTGTTGATCACCATGTGGTAGAGGAGCGGGTCGTCGATGTCTTTGCCGAAGTACTTCTTCACGTATCGCATCCGCCCGAGATCATTGTCGCGAACGTAGGCCGACGCTTCCTCGAGGCTGAGGTGCTTGTACTCGCAGAGATGCTCGATCCGCTTCGCGGTCGACCCCACCAGACGGACATGGAAGGCGTAGTCCAACTTGCTGGTGACGATGTTCGCGCCGCGACCGATCACGATGATGTTGCCGAGCTCCGCGAGGTGCAGGATCGTGTCCGCGGTCTTCCTCACCAGCGTCCAGTGGGATGGATGCAGCCCGAACAGCGCATCGAGCGTGTCGGACATCTCCGAGACGCGATCCTCCGGCATGAACCTTTCGAGCCGTTCAGGCAGGTCGTGATCCTTGAGCACCCGCTCGACCAGGTTCCGATCGAAGATCGCCCAGGGGCGCGAGGTTGCGCTGATCGGGCCCTGGAGTCGCGCGACGAGCTCCTCAGCGACGGTGTGTGCGCCCGCGCCGGCCTGCCGGGAGATCGTGATCACGCGCCGATGGGGATCACCATGTGGCTCCGAGGACGGCGTGTGCGGCATCTGGAGCTGCGAGTTGATGAACCCACGATAGTGCTCGAAGTTGCCGGCCGTATCCATGCCGTTCACCCCTTCGAGGACGATGCATCGTCCTCCGACACCAGCGTGCGCTCGTGGACGACGGACTGGCCCGGGTCTTCGGACCCGCGGTCGAGGGGACCCACGACCCTGCGCCGGCATCATCCGCCATGGCGTCGGCGCACGGTATTCGGCAGGTGGCCCCGACGCGCGACACCTCGGCGCAGGTGGACCCGGTTCGGCAGCTGGCCCCATCGACGGTCCGGCCAGAACCTCCGCCCCATCGCCTGGATGAAGCTCTTCGTAGGTCTCATCCAGTCTCCCTCCTTCGCCGGGCCGGGCGCCGTCTGACGAGGATCGACGCCCGGTCTCCGACGAGCTTGCTATCGGGTCGCTCGTGCGAGTTCGGTCAGGTCGTCTTCGGGCCGAAGCGCGACCGCGAGCTCATGGGGCGCCGGGATCGCGAGGTCGTCATGCCCCGCGGACCCCCCTTCCCGCCCCTTGCGCCACCGGACCCAAAGGTAGACGGGCACACCCGCCATCAGCAGCAGGTAGCCCTTCGCGATCGACTCGGAGCCGGTCGCATACATGGCCCAGATGGCGTACCCGAAGCCCAGCGCCGCGATCGTCGCGTCGCGCGCGAGCTTGCGGCCGGTGAACCGAGCGGGTTCCTTCATGAACAGGAACAGCTCGGCCGCAGCAGCGAACGCGTAGGGGACGACCGTCGTCAAGGTGGCGAGCAGGATCACGAACCCGAACTGATCGACGAGGCTCTTCGTGTAGTTCATGAACGTGAGTCCCGTGACCAGCACCGCTGCCGCGATCAAGCCGAACACCGGGGTGCCGCGCCGGCCGTAAACCCGGCCGAACGCCTTGGGGAACAGCCCGTCCTTGCCCGCACCGAGGGACACCCTCGCCGTGAGCAAGGTCCAGCCGTTCAGGGCGCCGAACGCCGCGATCATCCCGATCGCCCCGACCACCTTGGCCCAGCTGCCACCGAAGATCTCGGCGGCCGCCGCCGCGAACGGCGCGTTCGACTGCGAGAGCGCGCCGAGCGGGAGGATCCCCATGACCGCGACCGTCGCGATCACGTAGATCAACGTCGTCAATCCCGTGCCCAACATCGTGGCTCGCGGGATCGTGCGCTCGGGATCCTTCACCTCTTCGGCCGGCACGGTTGCCGACTCGAGTCCGATGAAGGCCCAGAGCGTGAACCCGATCGCCACCGTGATCCCCTCGAAGAACCCGAGGGTCGCGCGACCGGCATCCTGCGCGGCGGGGAGGAACGGCGTGAAGTGATCGGCTTTCAGGTAGAACAGGCCGATGATGCCGATCAGGGCCAGCGGCACGAACTTCAGCACCGTCGTGACCAACTGGACCCAGCCGCCTTGACGGACTCCGAGCACGTTCACGAACGTGAGGAGCCAGACGGCGCCGACCGCGAGGAGCGCCATCGCGAGGTTGCTATCGGCCAGGCCGGGCCACAGGACCGTCGTGTAGCCCACGAACGCGGTGGCGATGGCGGCGTTGCCGACCCACGCCGCGATCCAGTATCCCCACGCGGTTTGGAAGCCGACGAACTCGCCGAACGCGCGTCGTGCATAGACGTACGGACCACCGGTCTGCGGGTAGGCACGACCCAGGGTGGCGAACACGCCGGCCAGGAGCATGGCTCCGGCCCCGGTGATCGCCCATGCGAGCATGGCGCTCGAGCCGTAGACCAGCGCGACACCGGCGAGCGAAGCCGGCAACAGGAAGACACCCGAACCGATCATGTTTCCGATCACGAGCGCCGTGGTCATCCCAAGTCCGAGCTCCCTCTTCAACTTAGGGGGGTTCGTCGACTCGGGAAGGAGGACCGTTTCCCTCTCGATCATGTCGACCATGAGGACTTCCCCTCCTTTCGGGCGCGAAGCCCACGGAAGAGGGCTCCCGCCACATCCGACACTATGGGCCCGCCGGTGACCCGATCAGGGTCGATCGGCACGAGGAACGCAGGACCGCCCCCGTCGAGGGGCGGTCCGGATCTGCTGCGGGCCGGCGGACCCGTAACGCCCGCCGGCCCGCGGAGCCCCCGCGGTCCTATGCGGCCTCGACGTGCGGCGTCGTGACCGCGATCTCTCTCACGGGTGGAGCCTCGAGCTTGGTGATGGGCTCGGGGACGACGACCTGAAGGACCCCGTCCTCGTAGGTGGCCGTGATCGTAGACTCGTCGACCCCGTCGGGGATCGGGATCCGCCGCTCGAAGGCACCGTAGGCGCCCTCCATCCGGTAGTAGGTTCCTTCCTCGACCTCTTCCTCGTGACGGCGCTCGCCCTTGATCACGAGCTCGCCGTTCTCGACGGCGACCCGAACGTCCTTCGCCGGGTCGATCCCCGGGAGCTCGACCCGCACGACGAAGTGCTCGTCGCGGACCAAGACGTCGACCGCCGGTACGAACGGGCGTTGCACGAACAGCGGCAACGCGGGGTACGCGAGCCGTGCGCGATTGCCGAACACGCTGTGCAGCACCTCATCCATCCGCCGCTCCAACGTGCCGATCTCCTCCCAGTAGCCACGCATCGTGACCACCTCCCTGGAGCGCTTCGCTCCGAGCCCACCGTAGGTCGGGGCGTCTGGGATCACCACGGGCGTGGGGCCCGCGTCGTCCGGGTCGAGGGTCCCCTTAAGCCGGGACCGGTGCGAACAGGGACGGAGTGCCGGTGCGCGATCCCGCCTTCACGGTCGCGTCGGGCGCCGCGGCTACCATGGGCGACATGGCGCGCATGTTCGTCGAGGGATGGGCCCCCGAGTACGGGGCGCCGTTCGATCCGGACGAGCAGCTGGCGCCCGCCGAGGGAACCATCGATGCGACCGTCGAGCTGATGGACTGGGAGCCCCTCGAGGGCGCCGATGACGGCGCCGATCGGATCGCGTTCGTCGACGGCGTGCGCCGCGTGGACGCCCGCCTCCTGATGGACGACCCAGCCGGTGGCCCGATCCCCGGGATCTGCGGGACGTTCGCGGTGGGCGCGACCCTTTGGCACCGGACGCAGCGCCGGTCCGAGATCACGAGCGTCCGGGTCGAACGGTGGGCGGTCCTGGCGGGCGGCCGCGTCGAAGAGCTGCCGGCTGTTGACCTGGATCCGCCGTACCGCTCCACGACCACGCCGTCAGACGATCCTTCGCATCTGATGACGGAGCTCCACACCCGGATGCGCCGAGCGGAGGGCGAGCTGGCGACGCAACTCGCCGACGGCGCGTTCGTGGTCGCCGACGGTCCGCTCAACAAGCCGCTCGCGCCGCTGCCGGTCGTCGGCTATATCAAGAGCCATCGCGTGACGTACCTGCCGCTCGAGCAGAACGCCGTCGTCGCCGAGCTCGCCCGTGGACAACGCACGCCGTTGTTCACGATCTCGGCCGATCGGCCCGACGTGTCTCGCTACTCGTGGTACGTGCGCCTCGCGATGTTGCGCGGCGGCCACTCGTGGACCGGCATCGTCCGGTGCGAGGCCTCGGGCCGCCTGCCGACGGACGAGGTCCGCGTGATCGCCGACCGCACCGCGGCGCTCCTGCCGATCGTGGGCTCGGAGCCGCACATCGATCCCCGCGCACCGCAGAACCTGGTGCCGATCGGCGCGCTCGAGCGCGAGCTGCGTCATCGCATGGGCGACCAGGGCTTGGTCTATCGCGCTCTCCGTCAGGCAGTCAGTGAGCGCGAGGCATCGTAGAGATCACCTCGGCCCTCGCTCATCCGATTTCCCAGCATCGTCCGGGTGTGCATACGGCTCGTGCACGACGGTCCACTACAAGTCGGCCACCCGGGCTCACATCGAGTCGTTGGGATACGACATCGTGGCCAATTCGGCGACCAGTTCAGCGACCTGGTCGGCGGGTTCGCGACCGCACGTTCAAGATGCCCAACCCGAACTACTTCCTGCCCTAGACGGTCCACGGTCGAGCGCTCCCCGGGGCTCTGCGGACGAACGCGGGTCCGCAGCCCGGGGGCGTCCGACGGCGCGGCTACGATACGCCCCATGGGGTGGTGCACGATCGTCGTGGGGTTCATCGACGAGGACGACCGATGACCGGCGACGGCGTCGGACGGGTCCTCGGCTCGGAGCACTCGAACACCAGCGAGTTCCGCGTGGTGCTCGACGACGACGAGTACCTCCAGCTCGACGACCTCATCGTGGTGCGGACCCAGGTCCCGAAAGCGGGCGAGGTCGCCACATACGGCGTCGTGACCGAGGCCGAATCGGTCTACGAGGGCGCCTCGTATGAGTCCGACACGCATCGGGTCGCCGAGCTCGGCATCATGCCCGCCGCGAAGGTCCGTTCCGCGCGCGTGGCCGTGACCCGCGTCGATCCCGAGATCTGGGTCTCGCCAGATCCGGGCGAGGTCGTGCAACGCGCCACCGGCGAGGAACGCTCGAAGGCGCTGTACCTGGACGAGATGGGCAGGCCGCTCCCGATCGGGATCGGTCGCGACGGCGAGCCGGTCTCCGTCGACCTCGACTTCTTCGACGGCCGCAAGGGCGGCCACATGTCGATCAGCGGCATCAGCGGCGTCGCGACCAAGACGTCGTTCGCCCTGTTCTTCCTGCGGATGCTCACCGGGCATCCGGGCGTGGTCGGCGAGGGCGCGTCCAACCTCCGCGTGCTGGTGTTCAACGTGAAGGGCGAAGACCTCCTGTGGCTGGATAAGCCCAACCGGTCCTTCGACGACGAGGCCGCGGCCGGCTGGGCGGTGCTCGGCGTCGAGCCCGGACCGTTCCCGTCTGTGCGGTTCTGGGCGCCGCCCAGGAGACGTTCCGGCGACGTCGTCGTGCCCGACACCGGCGGGCGGCAGGAGGGTGTCGACGTCTTCAGCTGGACGCCTCGCGAGTTCGTCGACGAAGACTGCCTGCAGTTCCTGTTCACCGATGCGAACGACTCGAAGAACCAGATCCCGTTCGTCCGCGAACGCGTGCAGTCGCAGTTGAAGCGGTTCTCCGTCGACGTCGTGGGGATGCCTGGTGCGGTCGTGCTCCGCGACCCGCGCGACGCGCCCGACGGGAGCTGGCGTGGTCAGCAGGTCCAGGCGCAGCCCGGCGAGCGGATCGTCACCGACCTGCTCACGCTCGTCGGCGCGCTCGGCGAGTTCCTGGAGCCCGAGGACGGCTCGGAGCCGGACTGGGCGTGGAGCGGGCGCGTCATGGGCGGCACGATCTCCGCGTTCATGCGAAGGCTGCACGCCGGCGCCGCACGGATGGGCCAGTTGGTCAGGGCCGGCGAGAGCCGCCGCATCGATCGTTCGAAGGCGAGCGTGACGGTCGTCGCGATCCAGTCGTTGCACGATCAGGCACAGCGGTTCGTGGTCGGTGCGCTGCTGAACGAGGCGTTCCGCGAGAAGGACGAGTCCGGGCAGCGCCTGCCCCTGTCGGTCGTCGTGCTGGACGAGCTCAACAAGTACGCCCCGCGCGAAGGCACCGGTCCCCTGAAGGACATGCTCGTCGACATCGCGCAACGCGGGCGGTCGCTCGGGATCCTGCTCGTCGGCGCGCAGCAGACGGCCTCGCGCGTGGCATCCGAGGTCTTGGAGAACGCCGCCATCCGCGTGAGCGGCCGCCTGGACGCCGCCGAGGCCGAGCGCGCCGAATACGGCTGGATGCTTCCCTCCACACGCGCTCGAGCCCGGCTGTTGAAGCCCGGAACCATGGTCGTGTCGCAGCCGGCGATCCCCGTGCCGCTCGTCGTGACGTTCCCGTTCCCGCCGTGGGCCACCAGGAAGGAGGAAGTGGCGACGGACGCCGACGGCGATCCGTTCGCGGGGCTGTGAGCGCGAACGCAGCCGTGCGCCGCTCTCCCCCGAGATGAAGATCCTCCACACGTCGGACTGGCACATCGGCAAGAGGCTCGGCCGTCACGAGCGGATGGACGAGTTCCACGATGTCCTCGCAGAGGTCGAAGGCATCGCCGACGAGCACCGCGTGGACCTGGTCATCGTCTCCGGCGACGTGTGGGATCGGCCCGTCCCACCGACGGATGCGCTCGCCCTCGGCCTCCAGACGCTCCTGCGCCTGGCGGTGCGCCGCCCGGTGATCGCCGTGGCCGGGAACCACGACTCCCCGGAGTTCTTCGAGGCGCTCGCGCCGCTGCTGCGCCCCCTCGGGGTCCACTTGGTCGGCAACGTGTATCGCCCCGACGACGGTGGGATCATCGGACCCGACGAGCTCGGTGGTCTCCCGGTGGTCGTCGCGTGTTTCCCGTTCCTGCGGGAGGGACGGGTGGTCGACTTCATGAAGGACGCCGGCGAGTGGTACCGGGGGTACGCGGATCGCATCGCGGCGATCACCGGCCACTACAACGAGGAGCTCGTCAAGCGCGCAGGCGCCGACCTGGTGCCGATCCTCGTCGCGCATTTCCTCGTGAACGGTGTGAAGGTCGACCGCGAGGCCCCGCGCGGGGAGCGCGAGCTCCACATGGGAGATGCGTACGCCGCGACCCCGCAGGCCATCCCGGCAGGTCCTCAGTACGTGGCGATGGGACACATCCACGCGCCGCAGCGGGTGCCGGGCTCACCGGTGCCCGCGGAGTACGCGGGCTCGTTGTTGGCGCTCGACTTCGGAGAGGCCGGGGAGCAGAAGCGGGTCGTGCTCCTCGACGCCGAACCGGGACGGCTCGCGGTCGCGGAGAGCGTGCCTCTTCGGAGCGGGCGCCGGCTCGTTCGGGTCAACGACACGTGGGACGCGATCGAGGCGCGCGCCGACGAGCTCGCGGGGGCGTTCCTCGATCTCACCGTGAAGACGAGTGGCACGGATATGTCGCTCGCGGAGCGGGCGCACGAGACGTTCCCGTTCCTGGTCCGGGTACGCGCGCAACGACCCCTCGGTGCCGATCGCGAGCGGCTCGCGAAGGGCCATCGTTCGTGGGAGGAGCTGTACGCGGAGTACTACCGGCGCGAGCATGACGAGGACGCTCCCGGCGATCTGTTGACCCTCTTCCGCGAGGTGCTCGAGGAGGCCACCGATGCGACCGCTTGAGCTGACCCTGGAGGGGTTCCGCTCGTATCGCGAGCGGGTGACGTTCGACTGGCGCGGCCGGCGGCTGGTGGGGATCGTGGGCCCGATCGGCTCCGGGAAGTCGTCGATCCTGGACGCGGTCTCGTTCGCGCTCTACGGCAAGACCCCGCAGGTGGAGAGCGCCACGAAGTCACTGATCCACCAGCTGGCCGAGCAATCGCACGTCGAGCTGCGGTTCCAAGTGGACGGCCAGGTCTGGCGAGCGGTGCGATCGCTCCGCCGCAAGGGCGCGTCCGGCCATCAGCTTTCGCTGCTCGCAGACGACACGCCGGATGCGGCGACGCTCGAGGTCGTCACGCTCGAAGGTCCGATGAACGAGCGCATCGAGCAGCTGCTCGGCATGGACTTCAAGACGTTCTGCCGCTCCGTGCTCCTGGCACAGAACCGCTTCGCCGAGTTCCTCAAGGCGACGCCCACGCAGCGGGACGCGGTCCTGAAAGGGGTGTTCGGGTTCGAGCGGCTCGACGACGCGCTCCGCGTGGCCCGGTGGCACCTGGAGCGAGCCGATCTGGAGCTCGCGTCCCTGCAGAAGGAGCGCGAGCGCGTGGACGAGGCGCGCATCGAGCTCGGCCAGGCTCGCGAGGCGGCGGAGACCACCCGCGCCCGATCGACCGCGCTCGAAGCCGCTGGACCCGAGGTCGAGCGGCTCGAGAAGGAGCGCGACGCCGCCGCGGGAGAGGCCGAGACCTCGGCCGCTCGGATCGGCGCGTTGACCGAGATCGCGGGGGGGCTGCCGTCGGAGGCGGACGTTCGTTCCGTGGTCGAGTCCGCGCTCGAGGCGGGAACCAGGATCGCCGCAGCCAAAGCGGCCGCCGATGACGCGGAGCGGGACAGGCGGGCACGTGAGGCCGAGCTGGCCGACGTGGCATCGCGTCTGGGCGACCGCGAGCGCTTCCGTTCGTTCGAACATCTGGTGCAGACCCACGAGCGGCAGGTCGAAGCGGTGCAGGCCACCGGTGTCGAGGTGGAACGCATGGACGAGGAGCTCGCCTCCGCGCGCGCCTCGCTGGAAGAACGGTCGGCGGCGGGCAAAGACGCCGAGGACGCGCTCGACGCCGCCGACCGAGCCCTGGCCGGCGCCCTGGTCGCCGTCGAAGATGCGCGGAAGGCGTTGATGGACGCCGCGCATGCGGAGATGGCGCACGAGCTCCGTTCGACGCTCATCGCCGGCGAGCCGTGCCCGGTCTGCCGGCAAGAGGTCCATGCCGTTCCCAGGGCCGGGGCCGCGCCCAAGGTCGCGGCCGCGCGGAAGGCGCTCACCAAGGCGGAGAAGGTCGAGGCGACCGTTCGGGCCGACAAGGAGCGGTGCGCATCGACCGGAGCGTCGATGCGCACCGCGATCGCGGAGGCGGAGAGCCGCATCGGGAAGGCGGAGGCCGACCGAGCCCGGGCGGACACGGCGCGGGCAGCCGTCGAGGCCGACCTCGCCGCCACCAAGAGCCAGCTGATCGAAGGACTCCACGGAGAGGGTGACTTCCGCTCCCTCTTCGAGGCCCGGCAAGCAGAGCTGACGGCCGCGGAGCGCGCGTTCGAGCAGGCTCGCACGGCTCTCGAGCTGACCCGCGCGGGAGTCGAGGAGGCGGAGCACCTCGCCGAGGGAGCGGGCGAGGCGATCGCCGCGATCGCCAACCGGTTCTCGGGACTCTGGGGACGTCTCGACGAGGATCGAGACGTCCCGCGGGACCCCGACGCGATCACGGCGTCGTTCTCGGAGCTCCGAGCGACGATCGTCGCGCGCCACGACGAAGCGGTCGCGACGCGCGAGACGGCGAGCGCCAGGGTCGACGAGGCGAACGAGGCGCGCTCCGCCCTGCTGGCAACGGTCGGACTCGCTCCCGCCGACGATTTCCGGCGGGCGCTCGCGGAAAGCGCCATGGCCCACGGGACGGCGACCGCCCACGTGCAGCAGCTGGAGGAGCGGATCGCATCCGCGAGCGAGCTCGAACGCCAGGTGATGGTGTGCGAGGCACGCCGCGCCGTCGCGAAGCGGCTCACCGACGACCTTCAGCCGTCGCGCTTCTTGGGCTTCCTCCTGCGGGAGGAACGCGCAGAGCTTGCGGAGCTCGGGAGCGATCACTTCGCAGAGCTGAGCGACGGCGCCTACCGGTTCACCGACGACGATCGCTTCGACATCCTCGACCTGAACGCCGCGAGCACGAAGCGGAAGGCCGACTCACTCTCTGGTGGGGAGACGTTCCTGGCGTCGTTGGCGCTCGCCCTCGCGCTGGCGGAGATGGTCGCGCGGGGTGGTGGTCGGCTCGATTCCTTCTTCTTGGACGAAGGCTTCGGGAGCCTCGACCCCGAGCACCTCGACCGGGCGATGGATGGCATCGGGCGCCTGGTCTCCGAGAACGAACGCCGCCTCGTCGTGGTCGTCAGCCATGTGGCCGAGATGCGCGAGGCGATCGAAGACCTCATCGTCCTCGAGAAGGACGACGTCACGGGCGACACGGTGGTTCGATCCGGCGTTGGCCCCGCTGCGTGAGGGGTCCGGTCGGCGTTTGCGCGCGCGCAGTCTCGAACTACCAGGTATGGGGTACGACCAAAGACCTACCTGATTCCGACCATATCCCTCCCGCGACCGACTACGGGTTGCCCCGATAGGGACCGATACAACCCTGGAGGGCCCATTCGCACAAGGGGAACGATGGCCGGCCAGAGAAGCATCTACCGTATCGCCCGGACGCTGCTGCTCGCGTTGGCAGCGCTCTTGGCTGTTGGCGCGGTCGGCTCCATGTTCCTCGGTTCCCGTGCGGTCAGCCAGGCGAAAGCATCCGCGGTCGACCAAGCGCGAACCATCGTCGATAACTCGTTGCCGCTGACGTTGTCACCCGGCGACGTCGGCTCCCCCGCCACCGACGCGAAGGCTGATCTGATCACCGCCAAGATCACGCCGGTCATCCTGGATCCCAGCGCGTGGGATGACGTCGCGATCTGGTCGCTCGACGGCCAGATCGTCTATTCGACCGATCGCTCACTGATCGGACAACGGCCGGAGGAAGCCCGCACCAGCGTGCGCGACGCGACCGAGCGCGGGATCACCTCTTCCGAACAGAACGACGGCATGTTCTCGGTCCTCATCCCCCTTCGCTTCCGGACCGACGGGCCCGTCAGTGCCGCGATCCAGATGGCGCGGCCCGACGACCTGATCGCCGCCGCCGGCCGGCCCTGGCGCTACAACGCGATCCTCATGACGACCGGCCTGATCATCACGCTCCTCGTCCTGTACCGGGTGATGCGGCTCACCGCGTCGGCCAGCGCCAACCTGAGCTTCACGCCCTCCACGCGGGACCGCGTCGCTCCCATCCCGATCGGTGTGGGCCAGCGTTCGATCGAGGCGTCCGCGCCCGGGCTCCGCGAGGAGGCCGACGCGCGGAAGAAGGCGGAGGACCGCGCCGTCGCGGCCGAGGAGCGCTTGAAGGTGATCCAGGATCAGTACCGCAAGACCCTCGAGGAACTGCACGTCACGCAGCGCGTCCTCCAGGAGCGTCCGGTCCCGAGCGGGACCGACCCGGAGATCGAGGCACGGCTCCTGAAGGCCGAAGGCAACGCCACGCTGCTCGAGACGCAGTTGAATGCGATGAGCACGGAACGGGACAGGCTCGCTCGACACATCGCCGAACAGGCCAAGGCCAAGGTCGACAAGGCCGACCCGGAGCTCGATCGCAAGACCCGTCAGGTCGAGCAGGAGGCGATCGGGCTGCGGGCAGAGCTCGAGGGAGCGCAGACGGAGCTCTCGGTGACGCGCCGTGAGCTGGATGCGCTGAAGGCGCAGGCCGCTCATGCGCAGGAGATCCAGCAAGATCTCGACAACGCGCATGTCGAGGCGCTCCATGCTCGTGAGGCGGCGGAGACCGCGGAGAGTGAGTTGGCGCGCGCAACCGCCGAACTTAGCGACGTCCACAACGAGCTCCGAGCGCTGCGGACCGAGGAGCAGAAGGCGAGCGTCTTCGGCGAGGAGCTCCGTGCCGCGCGCGCCGAGATCGAGAGCCTCAAGGCGTCGCACAGCGCCGACCTGATCGAACGCGAGGCCGAGCTGGAGACCCGCGTCCGCACGGCCCGGGAGGAGTTCCAAGCGCAGCTGGGGCAGACCGAAGCCAGGGCGCAGCGCGAGCTGGCGGATCGCGAAGAGGCGTTGACCAAGGAAGCCGCGTCGGCCGTCGGAGAGCTGCGCCAGGCGGCCGCCGAGCGCGAGGCAGAGCTGCAGACCAAGCTCGCCGAGCGAGAGGCCGAGCTGCAACATCGGCTCGCCGAGCGAGAGTCCGAGCTGCAGGAACAGATCTCCGAGCAGGCCGCACTGCTCGAGCAGCGGCTCGCCCAGCGGGAAGCGGAGCTCACGGCACGCGTCGCCGAGGTCGAAGGTGCGGCGGATACGACGAAGAACCAGCTCGGGACGGCCAACGCCGAGCTCGAGACGTTGCGGGGCGAACTGCAGGCCGCCAAGGACGAGATCGAAGCGTTCACCCACGACGGGTCATCCCGCAACGAACAGGTCGCGAAGGCGAACGAGGAACTGGTCCGGTCCCGAACCGAGATCGAGACGCTCCAGCAGGAGCTCGCCGAGATCCAGCGCGGTCGTGAGGCGGCCGAGACCAAGCTGCAGAACGCGACGCGCGAGCGTGAGGCGCTCGAGCGTGAGCTGGCGGCGGCCAGCGCGGAAGTCCAGGCGGAGCTCGCGCGGGGCGTCGAGCTGTCGACGAAGGCCGAGATCGCGGAGGAGGAGCTTCGGGCGGCACGAGAGGCGGCGTCCGGTGCCGAGGACGACCTGCGAGCGGTCCGCGCCGAGAAGGAGAGCCTTGCCGCAGCGTTCGAAGAGGCCAAGGCTCGTCATGCCGCCGAGATCGCCACGGCGGCCGCGAAGCCCGACCTCGAAGAGGTCCTGCGAGCGAGCCAGGAACGGCTGGCCAGCCAGACCGAGAAGCTCATCGAGGTCGAGGAGCGCGCGCACTCCGCCGAGCGGCAGTTCGCCGATTCGGTCGTCCGGCTCGAAGAGGTAGAGGCCGAGCTGCGTCACCTCCAGATGGAGAAGGCGTTGCACGACCTGCAGTCCGAGCGCCCGGCCCTGGAATCCGCCACCGCGGTCGACGCGACCATCCCGAACGTGCCGCTCGAGGATCGAAGGGCTTCGAGCCCCTTCACCAAGGAGCTCGCGCTCGACGCGAAGAAGTCGCTCTCACACATCTTGGGGCTCACGCAGATCATGAAGTACAAGAAGGACTCGAAGGACCAGACGCAGTTGATCAAGCAGCTGACGGCCGCGGCGCGACGCTTGGACCACACCGTCGCAGACCTGGCCGAGGCCGACTCGCTCGCGCACGGCGTCGTCGACCTGACGATCAAGCGGACCGACCTGGAAGCGCTCGTGAAGCGCGTCGTGGACGAGTCCGGCATCGGCTCGGATCACGACGTTCGCATCGACAGCCAGTCACTGGTCGTCGGCGTCGACGCGCTCCGCGTCGAACAGGTCCTCGGAGGGATGCTCCGCACGTGCGGCGACCGCACCGCGACGGGCAAGGCCATCACGGTTCGTCTGTCGCCCATGGATGGCGGCGCGTTGATCTCGGTCGAGGACCCTGAGCCCTCGTCCGACGGAACGCTCAGCCCCGTCATCACACGGTTCGCCGAGATGCAGGGCGGATGGACCAAGATCGAGAGTCGTGACGGTGGTGGCTCGGCGTTCCGCGTGTTCTTGCCCGACGGCGGACCGTCCGGCGAGACCAACGCGTCCGTGGAGGACGACGCGGTCGAGGAGGACGAGCCGGCCGCCCCAGGCACGCTGCAGATCGTGGTGGCCGAGCCGGAGCAGGAGAGCACCGACGCGTGGAGCGGCTCGGAGGAGCAGCTGTTCGTGCAGGAGCTGCACCGGCTGCACGCGGAGGACTGAACACCCCGCCTTACGTCGCTAGTCCAAGAGCTTCAGGAGCTCCCGCGATATCACCAGCCGTTGGATCTGGTTCGTGCCTTCGTAGATCTGGGTGATCTTCGCGTCGCGCATGAACCGTTCCGCGGGGTACTCCCGGACGTAGCCGTACCCCCCCAGGACCTGCACGGCATCCGTCGTGACCGCCATGGCCGCATCCGAAGCGAAGCACTTCGCGACGCTCGAGTGGAACGGCATCCGCGGGTCGCCCGCGTCGCACGCCGCGAGCGCCCGATACGTGAGCACCCGCGCCGCCTCGACCTTCATCGCCATGTCCGCGAGCATGAACTTGATCCCCTCGAAGTCGACGATCCGCTCGCCGAACTGCTTGCGTTCGCTCCCGTACGCGAGCGCGAGGTCGAGCGCTCCTTGCGCGATCCCCACGGCCTGTGCCGCGATCACCGGACGAGAGTGATCCAGTGTCCGCATCGCGATCGAGAACCCTTCCCCTTCCTCGCCAACCATCCGATCCATCGGGATGCGACACGCGTCGAGGATCACCTCACGCGTGGGCGAACCCTTGATTCCCATCTTCTTCTCCGGCTTGCCGAACGAGACGCCGGGGTCCTCGCGCATCACGAGGAACGCCGAGACGCCTTTCGCGCGAAGCGCCGGATCCCGGGTCGCGAACACCAGGTACGCATGTGACACCCCGGCGCCCGTGATGAAGCGTTTGGTCCCGTTCAGCACGACATGGTCGCCGTCGCGTTCGTACCGCGTGGTCATGGCGGCGGCGTCGGAGCCCGCGCCGGCTTCGGTGAGCGCGTACGACATCAGGATGTCGCCGCGGCAGATGCCCTGCGTCATGGATCGTCGTTGTTCGTCGGTGCCGGCCAGCATCAGCGGGATCACGCCGAGCTTCGAAACGATCGGCGTCAGCGACACACCGGCGGACACGCGCGAGAGCTCCTCGATGAACACGCCGAACGCGAGCGCGCCGCCGCCAGACCCGCCGTCAGCCTCGGGGTATCCGACACCCATCAGATCGTTGTCGACGAGGACCTGGTAGACGTCCTCGGGCCATTCGTCGGTCTCGTCGATCTCGGCGGCCCGAGGCCCGATCCTCTCCTCGGCGATGCGCCGGACGAGCGAGCGGAACTCCTCCAGCTCTTCCGGCAGCTCGTAGCGTCGGTCGTCCATCACTAGTCTGTTTCAGACTACACGCCGGATGACCAGCGCGTCGCCCTGTCCCCCGCCCCCGCAGAGGGCCGCCGTACCGACGTCGATACCCCGGCGGCGCATCTCCATGGCAAGCGTCAGCACCAGACGGGCGCCGCTCGCCCCGATCGGGTGACCGAGCGCGATCGCTCCCCCGTTCACGTTGACGATGTCGTCTCCGATCCCGAGCGTGCGGGACGCGTGGATCGCCACCGCGGCGAACGCCTCGTTGATCTCGACGAGGCCGAGCGTGCCGACGTCCAGCCCGGCACGCTTCAACGCGGCCTCGATCGCGAGCGCGGGCACCGTCTGCAAGGACGAGTAGGCGCCGGCCGCCATGCCGTATGCCTCGATCGACGCGATCGGCTCGAGCTGGAGTCGCGCGGCCGCCTCTTCGCTGGCGACGACGACGGCGGCGGCGCCGTCGGAGATCTGCGACGCGTTCCCCGCGGTGGCCGTCCCGTCCGCCGTGAACGCCGGTGGAAGCGCGGCCAGCGACTCCAGGCTGGTGTCGGGCCTGATCCCTTCATCGCGGTCGAAGATCACGGGATCGCCCTTCCGATCTGGCACCTCGACCGCCACGACCTCCTCGGCCAGCCGCCCGGCGTCCCACGCATCGATCGCCCGTCGGTGCGAGCGTTCCGACCACGCGTCCTGGTCAGCGCGCTCGAGGCCCAGTTCGCGGCTCACGATGTCGGTGCCCTCGCCCATGTGGTGATCGTGGAAGCTCGACCAGAGTCCGTCGTGGATCATCGAGTCGACGAGCGCCGCATCGCCCAAGCGCGATCCGTCGCGCGCCTTCGGGATCAGGTACGGCGCGTTGGTCATCGACTCCATCCCGCCAGCCACGGCGATCTCGAGCTCGCCCGCGCGGATCATCTGGTCGGCCATCGCGATCGCGGAGAGCCCCGACAGGCAGACCTTGTTCACCGTGATCGCGGGGACCTCCTTGGGGATACCCGCGCCGACGGCCGCCTGGCGAGCCGTGATCTGACCCGTGCCGGCCTGGATCACGTGCCCCATGATCACGTACTCGACCTGGTCCGGCGACACACCCGATCGATCGAGCGCCGCGCGGATGGCGATCGCTCCGAGGTCCACGGCATCGAACCCCGCCAGCGAACCGCGGAACTTCCCGATCGGCGTGCGGGCGCCGGCGATGATGACCGACCGCGTCATGGGTCGAGTCTACCGTCGCGCCACAGCTCGAAGATCGCGACGCTGTCGGGACAGAATTCCTCATCCCGCAGCATCCGGTCGAGCTCGCCGACGGTCACGAACCCACCCCACGCGATCTCCTCCGGCTGCGGGGTGATCGGTCCGTTCCATGTGACCTCGTAGAGGCGCATCAGGGCACGCTCGAACGGACCGTCGAAGGTGTGTCGAGCACGCTCGCGGAGCTCGACGCCGTTGATGCCGGTCTCCTCGGCGAGCTCCCGGCGGGCGCCGTCCGTCCACGACTCCGCGCTCGCGAGCACGCCTCCCACGACCATGTCGTACAAGCCGGGATAGACGTCCTTCGTCTCCGTACGGCGATGCACCCAGATCTCGCCGGCATCGTTGCGGACCGCGATCTCGGCGCACCGATGACGGAGGTTACGCCTCCGCATCTCGGCACGGGTCACGACGTCGAACACTCGATCGCCTTCGTCGACGATATCGACCAGCTCATCCCCAGCGTCCACGGAGCTGAGGGTACGACCGGATCAGTTGCGGTTGGCGAGCGCCTTCCCGATGACGTCCGCGATCTCGTCGCGGACGAGTTCGTCCCGTTCGATCAGCGCGTCGCGGAGCGCGGCGTGCACGTCCAGGTTCTCCTCGAGGACCTCACGGACGAGGGCGCGCTGCGCCTCCAAGATGTCTTCCACACGTTGTTTCCCGTCGCCGTCGCCCAGGACCTTGGCGACCAGGTTCGTCTGGCTGACCGCGCCTTGTGCGATCGCCTCGTAGCTGATCAGCGAACCGGCCATGCCGAACGAGCCGACCATCTGTGCCGCGAGGCCGGTCGCGTACGCGAGGTCGGACGCCGGTCCGGTGCCGCTCTCCCCCAGGCAGAGCTCCTCGGCCACCAGCCCGCCCAGCGCGATCGCGATCCCGGACTCGACCTCGGAGCGCGTGCGAGTGAAGTGCTCCTCCTCGTCGCCGTGCGCGAGCAGGCCGAGCGAGTCCCTCCGCTTGATGATCGACAGCACCTCCAGCCGGCGCCCCTTGCCCAGGAAATGCGCCACGGTCGCGTGCCCGGCCTCGTGCGTGGCGACCGCCGCACGATCGACGTCGGTGTAGACCACCGGCTGCTTGATGCCGATCTCGTCGGTGAGCTTGGCCTCGTACACGTCGTCGAGCGTCATCGACTTCCGGCCGTCCCGGAGCGCGATCAGCAACGACTCGTCGAAGAGGTGCTCGAGCATGACTGGCGTGTACCCGAACGTGTCGTGGGACAGACGGTCCCGGACGGACGGCTCGTCCATCTGGGGCTCATGCGCCTTGCGCCGCATGAAGAATTCGATCAGGTCGAGCCTGCCCTGCTTGCTCGGCAGGTCGAAGTAGAGGCGACGGTCGAACCGTCCCGGTCGCAGGAGCGCGGAGTCGAGGGTGTCGGCGCGGTTCGTGGCCGCGATCAACAGGATGTTGTTGTACGCGGGCTTCCCCGCCTTGAGCCGGTTCTCCGGCGGCAGGTAGGTGTTGATCCACGCCACCACACGGCTCCGGACGCGCTCGAGCCGGGGCGGCTGATCGAACGACTGCATCTGGATGAGGAGCTCGTTCACCATGCCGCCGGTGCCGCTCGAGATGGAGTTCGACACCGTACGCGAGAGGCCGTTGAAGATGCCGCCGGGAGCGGGCGTCATCCCGAAGGTGTCACGCGACCCGCCGATCGCGTCGATCTCCTCGATGAAGCCGATCGCGCCCCCTTCCTTGCGCGCCGCCTTCCGCAAGGCCTTGAAGAACCCGCGGATGCGCGAAGCCGTCCCACCGAACCACATCGACTGCGTCGCCGACGCCGACATGAACAGGAACGGCACGCCCGCCTGCTTGGCCATCGCTTTCGCGAGATACGTCTTGCCGGTCCCCGGCGGCCCTTCGAACAAGATGCCCCGTCGCGGCGTCCCGCCCAGTTCCTCGCGGAACGTCGCGTACCCCAGGAACACGTCGAGCGAGCGCAGGACCTCATCGACCTGACCGTCGAGGCCGCTGATCTCCGTCAGACCCACCTCGACCTGCTCCGGGTGGATCATCAGGTGCGGCGAGCGACCCGAGAGCATCGGGATCAGCATCATCACCCCGAGCAGACCGACGATGATGAAGAGCGGGAGGAACGCCACCATGTCGGGCGGGATGGTGGGGAGCCGCAGCGGGTTGTGCGTCGCGAGCCGATACCACAGGTAGGCATCGAACACCGCGATCGCGATGAACGCCCGCACGACCTTGCGCCGTCTCGTCCGCTCGCGCTGTCGGAACACGTCTGCGCGTCCTCGCTTGAGGAGCAACGATCCTTCAAGATGCGCCTCGACCGACGCTTTCTGGGTCTCGTTCACGCGTCCCACTCCTCGATCCCTCGCCGTGGCATCCGCGAGACTAGGCGCCAAAACTACACCCAAAGACATCACCCGGAATCGGCCCTTCGGTCCACAACGCGGGACCGAATGACCGGCGGCATATGGACATCGGAGGCTCGTACGGCCGGTACCGTGCGTGATCGGGAGCCGCTAGGGTGTCCGGACCAGCGGCGGAGGGGTCGTGAGTTCGTGGCTCGCAAGAAGGGATCGCCGGTCAGCGTCGGGGACCGAAAGGTCATCGGAGGTCTCCTGCGGGACCTCCGCCGGGCGGCCGGCTACCGCTCGGTCGAGTCCGCGGCGGCCACGAAGGACTGCCCGGCCTCCAGGCAGACGATCTATGCGTACGAACGGGGAGGACTCGTGCCCTCGCTCGCGCAATTCCTCGAACTGGTCGAGTTCTTCGTGCTGGAGGCGCCGTTACCCCAGGCGCCCGGGGCCAAGCTCGAGTCCGACCTGCGTGCACACGGCGTCGCGGCGATCACGCGGGCGTTGACGCTGCCGGCGTATCACGTGACCGAGGCGCGGGATCTGATCGCCCGCATGCAGCCCGACGGTGGGGGAAAGACGTGAGCTCGCTGACGGCCATCGACCACGTTGGCATCGCCGTCCTCGACCTCGAGGAAGCGGTCGAGCACTATCGGCGGACGCTCGGCGTGAAGCCCATCCTTCGCGAACGCGTGCCCGACCAGGGGGTCGAGGAGGTGTTGTTCGCGGCCGGGGGCTCCTTCATCCAGTTGCTCGGTGCGCTCGCACCCGACACACCCGTCGGCAGGTTCCTCGCGACGAACGGCCCGGGCATCCACCACGTCGCGTACCGCGTGACCGACGTCGCCTCGACGCTCGATCAGCTGCGGCGCGAGCAGGTGCGACTGATCGACGAGGTCCCGCGGCCGGGCTCGCGCAACACGCTCATCGCGTTCGTGCATCCAAAGTCGATGGGCGGCGTGCTCGTGGAGCTCGTCGAGGAACGCTAAGGAAGGTCCGTGAGCCCCGGCGTCGGCGCTTGGACCAACACCGCGACGTTGCCTTCAGGGAGCGCCCCGTCACCCATCAGCTGGTGCACATGGCCGACCTGTTCGTACGGATAGGTGGCGCCGAGCGTCGTCCGGACCGTGCCGTCGATCACCATCTGGTTGAACGCCGCGGCCTGTTCGTCGTTGAACAGGTGCGAGCCCTGATAGCGCTTCTGCATGTACCAGAGGTAGCGGACGTCGATCATGGTGTCGTAGCCGCTCGTTCCCGCGCAGATCACGATCATGCCGCCGCGATCGCAGACGAAGTTCGACGTGGGGACCGTGTCCTGCGCCGGATGCTCGAACACGATCTGCGGGCTCTTGCGCTCGCCGAGCACGTCCCAGATCGCCTTCCCGAACGCCTTCGCACCGTCGAACCACGTCTTCCACTCCGGCGAGTCCCAGGCCGGCGGCACGCCCCAGTGCGTGAACCGCTTGCGGTTGATGTAGCCCTCCGCGCCGAGCGTCTTGCAGTACTCGCCCTTCTCGTCGCTGCCGACGACGGCGACCGCGCGCCCGCCGGCGTTCACGACGAGCTGGATCGCGAGCGAGCCGAGCCCACCCGAACCGCCCCACACCAGGACCACGTCGCCCGGCTCGACGACGTTCGGCGGCCAGCCGAACAGCATCCGGTAGGCCGTGCTGCCGGTGAGCGTCGGCGCCGCGGCCTCTTCCCACGTCAGGTGATCGGCCTTGGGCAGGCACTGGTGTGCCTGCACCTTGGTGAACTGCGCGAACGATCCCCAACACGTGTCGTAACCCCAGACGCGGAACGAATCCGCGAGGCCGGGGTCGCGCCCCGCCATCACCTTCGGGTCCTCCGGATCCCACTGACCGGCGTGCACCACGACGCGGTCGCCGACCTTCACGTTCGTCACGTCGGAGCCGACGGCGTACACGACGCCACTCGCGTCGGAGCCCACGATGTGGAAGATCGGTCGGCTCTCCCCATCGCGCCTGGGTCTTCGTGACGTCGACCGGCATACCTCTTGCGGCCCAGACATTGTTGAAGTTCACGCCTCCGGCCATCACCATCACGAGGGCGTCGAGCGGCCCCAGCTCGGGGACGTCGATGACCTCGTCTCGGATCGCCTGCTCGGGTTCGCCGAACCGGTCGGGACGGACGGTCTGCGCATGCATCTTCGCGGGGACTTCGCCGACCGGCGGAAGCTCGCCGATCTCGTACAGCTCCTTGCCCATGCGGTATCACCCTTCGCGTTGCTCGGACGGTCGGATGCACCCTACAGGGGCTAGGCAGGCGCCTACATATCGGGGCGATCGGGCGAGCCGTCCGGGGCCGGAGGCAACGCCGAGCCGCCCCCGAAGCCGCGACCGGTGAAGCCGGCGGGACCTGAGCCTCGACCGCCTCTGCGAGGACGGAACGACGAGTTCATGTCCTCGACGCTGAACGCCCCGGACGCCTCACCCGTGGTCGCGTAGCGGTACAGCGCCGCGTTGAACACGCCGGAGCACGCCGCCCCGGCCGCCATCAACACACCGATCGCGAGGACCAGGATCGGCACGCCCAGGACCGGAACGGCCGCCGTGATCAGCGCTCCGACCAGCACGACGGGGATCGAGACCAGGAAGAAGGCGAGCCCGATCGTCGCCTGCCCGATGAACTGCTCGCCCCACCGCTGGCGGAAGATCGCCGCCGAGCGCCTGATCGAATCGCCGACGCCGACGGGCTCGAAGAGCAGGACGGGAACGACGAAGTAGGTCAGCACGTTCCACGCGATCCCGACGATGCCGAGCAGGATGCGGCCGACGACCCCCGAGCGCTCCTGGATCGTCCGCAGGATCATGCCGACGGTCGCGGTGACCACCGCCCAGACGAAGATCTTGCCGATGTGCTGCCGGGCGAGCGCGAGACCGTCCGAGATCTTGGCGTCCTGACCTTGCAGGCGCTTCATCGCGGTGCCGATCACGGCCGCATTGAAGAAGATCGTCACGAACGCGAGCACCACGTACATCACGAAACCGATCGCGTAGATCCCGGGACTCAATGACTGGCCCTTCGCCGGCAGCCCGATCCCCCACATGCCCAGTCCGAAGACCGTCATCACGACCAGCGAGCAGAAGAACGAGATGACGGGGAGCACCAGCAGCTCCCGATCCTGCTTGACGACCGTCCAACTGGCCTTCGCCAGGCGGAACCCGCGCGAGACAGACCCCATCCGATCCTCCGTTCGAGACGAACCGCCTACCGAAGGCTATTCGACACCTGGCGGGTCGTGGGTGCACGTCTATGCGGGCGAGATCTGCGCGACCGGACAGACGTCGGCCCGTGGGCACCAGCCGCAGTACACGCCGGGGGTGAGCTCCGCCTCGCGACCGTTCCACAGGGCGGCCGCAGCCCGGGCGGCAGCGATCACGCGATCGGCCGCGTGCTGCAAGCCCTGCTCGCCGACATCTTCCGACTGCCACTCACCGCTCTCGAGGAACAGCGACGCCACGCGATAAGGCGGGACGCCGAACCGAAGCGTCAGTAACAACGCGTAGTAGCGGAGATCCTCGGGGTACTCGGGGTAGGCGTTGCCCGTCTTCAGATCGATCGCCAAGCGCGTGGCGCGGGTCGGCTCCAACCGGTCGGGCGCGCCGAGCACCAGGTCGATCCGGCCGGAGAGGATGAGCGCGCCGCCCAGCAGCTCGGCTCTCACCGGCATCTCCGAGATCGGCGTCAGCTCACGGCGGAGCTCCTTCAGCGGCGGGAAGGATCCCTGGAACATGGTGATGCGCCGCGTCACCTCCATCAGCACGTCGTCGCGGTCGGTCGGCGCCAGGCCGTTCCAGTACTCGGCGAACCGCTCCTCGCGCTCCACCAGACGGTCGGCGGCGATCTCGGCGATCTCGTGCGCGCCGAGCCCGTCGCGCGCGCCAACCTCGACCTCCACCGCCCGGTGCAGCAGCACGCCGGCGGCGCTCTTCGGCGAATGCTCGAACGGCGGTGCCTCGCCCGAGATCGCCGATGCGAACTTGCCCTCGCATCGCCCGTGATCGGTGAGCTTCTCCTTGCCGAGCCAAAGGGTGTCGCGGAGCTCGAGCTCGCGGACGGCTTCCTCGATGCGATCCCGCAGGCGCTGCGCGAGGTCGGCGGGGAACGTGGGGCGGGGGTCGGTGCCGATCAGCTGCTCGAGCGTGCGCCGCTGCGGGTCGGTGAGCTCCACCCGTGCATGGTAGGGATAGGAACCGACATGGCCGAGACCCCCGACGAGATCCTCCGCGCATTGGCCGACCCCGAGCGGCTGGCGATCGCCGGTGCCCTGGCGCAGCAGCCGCGGACGGCCGCGACCCTCGCGACGGACCTCGAGTTGCAGCTCACGCGGGTCCGCAAGCACCTGAACCGCCTGACGACCACCGGCGTCGTGCGTCTGGAGGCCGACCGTCGCACGTACCGGCTCGACCCCGAGACGCTCCGGTGGGCCGCCGAGCAGGTAGGGCCGCCGCGCGATGCCGGACTCGCGCTCGGCGCCGCGAACGACGACGAGGAGACGGTTCTGCGCACGTTCTTCCGCGACGGACGCCTGACCGAGATCCCCGCGAAGGAGGCGAAGCGCCGGATCGTTCTCGAGCGGATCGCGGTCGAGTTCGAGCCGGGCGTCCGCTACGACGAGAAAGAGGTCAACGCCATCGTCGGGCGGTTCTTCAACGACTACGCGTCCCTCCGCCGCTACCTGATCGATGCCGGATTGCTCGCGCGCGAGCACGGCGAGTACTGGCGAACCGGCGGACGGGTGGACGACTAACGCCTGGCGAACACCTGTTCGGCCAGGGCTCGACGTTGGGGTATGACCGGTGCTACGTTCGGGGTCACCGCGACGCGGCCCCCTTCCCCCTTCCCCTGCAGTTGATGCTGCCGCGTCCCGATACGAAAGAGATGGGTATGGGACGGAACCGGAAGATCCGCCTGATCGCCGCCGCCTTGACGACCGGCGCCCTCGTGCTGCCGCTGCTCGCCGCGACACCCGCCGTCGCAAGCCCTCTCCGTTCGACGACGCCCTCGGTATCCGGGCCGTGCGCGCTCGGTCGCGGGGCCGGCGAGGCCATCCAGGACTTCTCCATCCGCTTGATCACTTGCGCGGCGAAACGCTGGCCGGTCGAAGGCGGCGCCGACAAGGCGATCTGCATCGCGCGACGTGAGAGCGGACTGATCCCGACGGCGAGCTCGCCCACCGGCAAGTATGTGGGCCTGTTCCAGCACAGCGCCGCCGATTGGCCCCGCCGGTACGCCGAATGGACCAAGCGCGTCTGGCGACTCAAGGAGAACCCCTATAACGGCCGCACGAACGCGATCGTCACCATCCGGATCGCGAACGCCGAGGGTTGGGCCGCCTGGGCGGGCGCGGGCTGCTGAGCACAGCCTCCCCGACCGAGTGAGGGCTACACTCGGCCGATGGTGACCAAAGACAAAGGCAAGGCCCCTCCCGGGGGCGAAGGCGCCGACGCCGAGCACGTCCCCACCGTCGAGGAACGCATCGAGGAGCTCCGCCGCAAGAAGAAGGCGGCGCTCACACCGGGTGGATCACTCGCCGCCAAGAAGCAGCACGACGGGGGCAAGCTCACCGCGCGCGAACGCCTCGACACGCTGATGGACAAGGGTTCGTTCGTCGAGACCGACCCGTTCGCGATCCACCGGGCGCACGACTTCGGGATGGACAAGAAGCGGCCTCCGGGCGACGGAGTGATCACCGGCTTCGGCACGATCGACGGGCGCAAGGTCTTCGTGGCATCGCAGGACTTCGGCGTGTTCGGCGGTTCCATGGGCGAGGTCATGGCGCAGAAGGTCTGCAAGGTGATGGACCTGGCCATGCAGACCGGCGCGCCGTTCATCCAGATCAACGACTCCGGCGGCGCGCGCATCCAAGAGGGCGCGGCGTCGCTCGCGGGTTACGGGTTCATCTTCGAGCGGAACGTCCGCGCGAGCGGCGTCATCCCGCAGATCAGCGTGATCATGGGTCCATGCGCGGGGGGCGCGGTGTACTCGCCGGCCATCACCGACTTCACGTTCATGGTGAAGGAAACGTCGCACATGTTCATCACGGGTCCCGACGTGATCAAGACGGTGACGGGCGAGGAGGTCACGTTCGAGGAGCTCGGCGGCGCCATGACGCACGCGAGCATCTCCGGCATCGCATCGTTCGTCGGCGAGGACGACGAGGACGTGCTGCAGCGGGTCCGCTACCTGCTGTCGTTCCTGCCGTCGAACAACCTGGAGGATCCGCCGGCGTACGCCACCACCGACGACCCCGACCGGCTGGACGAGGGGCTCACGCACATCGTCCCTGACCGTGCCAAGGAGCCCTACGACATGCACGAGGTGATCCGCCGCGTGGTCGACGACGGCGAGTTTCTCGAGATCTTCCCGTTCTGGGCGATGAACATCGTGATCGGACTGACGCGACTGGACGGGCGCTCGGTGGGCATCATCGCGAACCAACCGAAGGTGCTCGGCGGCACGCTCGACATCGACGCGAGCGAGAAGGCATCAAGGTTCGTCCGCTTCTGCGACGCGTTCAACATCCCGATCGTCACGTTCGTGGATGTGCCGGGGTTCCTGCCGGGCAAGGAGCAGGAGTACGGCGGCATCATCCGCCACGGCGCGAAGCTCCTGTACTCGTTCGCGGAGGCCACCGTGCCGCGGATGACGGTGATCACGCGCAAGGCGTACGGGGGCGCGTACGTCGTGATGAACTCGAAGCACCTGCGGGCCGACGTCTCGTTCGCGTGGCCGACCGCCGAGATCGCGGTCATGGGCGCGGAGGGAGCGGTGAGCATCGTGTTCCGTAAGGAGATCGACAAGGCGGACGATCCGGTGGCCAAGCGCGCCGACCTGATCGACGAGTACAAGCGCAAGTTCTCCACGCCGTACGCGGCGGCCGAGCGTGGGTTCATCGACGACGTGATCGAGCCGGCAGAGACGCGGAGACGTCTGATCCAGTCGCTGCGGATGCTTGCGACGAAACGCGAGAGCATCCCCGCCCGCAAGCACGGGAACATCCCGCTTTGACCATGGACGCCGAGCGGAGGTTCGACCTGCCCCAAGGACTCACCAACGAAGAGGAGCGTGCGATCCTGACGGCGCTCGAGCGGTACTTCCTGCAAGAGAGCCCGAAGCCGGCCCCGTGGGTTCTCCAGGGCCGGATCGACGCGACGGGGCTCGGCGCGCTGCAGGCGCGGAAGTCTTCGAGGGAGCCGTGGGTGATCCGGGCACTGTTCGCGCGACGCGGCGTGGCGCCCGTGCTCGGCCGCGGCGACGTCCGGTAGATGGGCGCGAAGGACCACGATCAGATGACGGCGACGAAGACGCCCGGGAACGCAACGCTCGCGGATGCGACCGCGGCATTCTCGGCGGAAGGATGCTCGCCGCCTCAGGCATGGGGCAACGACGCCGGCGACACGTACGGGCGACACGACCACCCCTACCACAAGGTGCTGTTCTGCCTGGCGGGATCGATCGTGTTCCACACCGACGACGGGGACATCGAGCTGCGCGCAGGCGATCGGCTGGACCTGGAGCCGGGGACGGCGCACGCCGCGACCGTCGGGCCCGGTGGGTGCCGATGTGTCGAGGCCTCGAGGTGAAGGTTGCGTTCCACGTCGACCAACTCTGGTTCAGCGCACCGGGAGGGATCGGGACGTACGTGGGCGAGCTGCTCGAGGCGTTGCCCGCCCAAGACGAGACCCTGCAGCTGACGCCGTTCTACTCGAAGTGGCGGAAGCCCCCGCGCGAAGCGCCGCTCACCACCGATGGGAGATACCCCGGCGTGGAACTGTCACGGTCGATACGCACCCTCTACCCCTCGTGGGACCTGCTCGGCCGGCCGGCGCTCCCCGCTTCGTTGGCCGACGCCGCCATCGTCCATGCCACGAACCACGCGGCCGTCCCTCCGGTCCATGCGGGTCAAAGGCTGGTCGTGACGGTCCACGACCTGGCGTTCCAGCGGTTCCCGGACCTGTTCCCACGCGCCTGGCGCTGGCTCTACCGAGCGGGCCTCCGCGCCGCCGCGAGACGTGCCGACGCCATCCTGGTCCCGTCGCAGAGCACGGCAGACGACCTCGTCACCTCGACCTCAGTCCCGCCGTCGCGCGTACACGTGACGCCGCTCGCGCCGTCGCTCGCCGCATCTCCGCAAGCTCCGTCCGAGGTGTTCGGTCGTCTCGGCGTCACGCCGCCGTACGTGTTGTCGGTAGGAACACTCGAACCGAGGAAGAACCTTGTGCGACTGGTCCGCGCCTACCGGCAGGTCGCTCCCGACGTGCCCCACGCGCTCGTGCTCGCCGGCGCGCCCGGCTGGCGGTCGGAGGCGCTCGACACGGAGCTCGCGAGGCCGGGTCCGGGGACGATCGTTCGAACCGGGACCGTGTCCGCCGACGACCTCGACGTCTTGTACCGGGGCGCCGACGCCTTCGCCTACCCGTCGTTGTACGAAGGGTTCGGCCTGCCGGTGGTGGAGGCGATGGCCCGAGGCGTGCCGACGCTCGCCTCCGACACCTCCTCGCTCCCCCGGGTCGCGGGCGATGCCGCGCTCCTCGTGGACCCGACAGACGTCTCGGAGATCGCCGAGGGACTCGCCCGCCTGTTGACCGAGCCCGCGTTGGCCGACGATCTCCGACAGCGAGGCCTGCAGCGCGCGGCGACGTTCACCTGGGCCGCCACCGCTCGCGCTACGCTCGACGTGTACCGCGAGCTGACGGAGACGTCGTCGTGAAGGTGTCGCTGATCTCGACCGTGAAGGACGCCTCGGCGCACATCGAAGAGTTCGCCGGCTCGGTGGCCGCGCAGACGCGAACACCGGACGAGGTCATCGTCGTCGACGGCGGCTCGACCGACGGGACGCCCGATCTGCTGCGCCGTGCGGGCGCCGGCTCGGTGACCGTGATCGAGGAACGGGGCGCGAACATCGCCCGCGGCCGGAACCTGGCGATCGCCGCCGCGGCCCACGACGTGATCGCCGTGACCGACGCCGACTGCGTGCTCGATCCGCACTGGCTCGAACGGATCCTCGAACCGATCGAAGCGGGCGCCGACGTGTCCATGGGCTCCTACGTCCCGATCACCGACGGCTTCTTCCAGGAATGCATGGCGTCGGTGAACCTGGCGCTCGATCCCTCCGACATCGAGCCCGCGTCCTTCATGCCGAGCGCGCGTTCGGTCGCGTTCCGGCGCGCTTCGATCGACGCGGCCGGCGGCTACCCGGAGTGGCTCGCCATCGGCGAGGACATGTGGGTGAACCGTCGATGGCGCGAGCTCCGCGTGGACATGCGGTTCGCCCCCGACGCCGTCGTTCGCTGGCGCCTTCGGCCGACGATGCGGGCGACCTGGGCGCAGTACTTCCGGTACGCGCGAGGGGACGCGCAGGCGGGGATGTTCCCCGAGCGTCACGCGCTGCGGTTCGGCGTGTACGTCGGGGCCACCGCCGTGCTCGCCTCACGCCGACGCTGGCCCAAGGTGTTGGCGGCCGCCGGAGCCGTGGCGTACGCGCGGGAGCCCGTGCGCAGGGCGTGGCGTCGCATGCCGGACCCTCGTGAGCGCGCCACCGCAGCCGTCGTCGTCCCCGTGCTGATGGGGTGGATCGACACGGCCAAGATGGCGGGCTACGTCGTCGGTCTGATCGATCGCGGACGACGGGGCGGCTGACCGCAGGTCACCGGAGCAGCCTGCCCAACGGCGACCGGGGAGGGCTAGGCTGCGGCATGCGTCGAACACCGATCGTCGTCCTCGCGATCGCCATCGTTTCAGCCGGCGTGATCGCGGCGCCCGGACCGACGGCCACGGCTCGCGCCCAGGACACGATCAAGCTCAAGGTCATGACGTTCAACATCCGCGAGGGTGGGGTCCACGGGCAGTTCTCGAAGGTGGTCGAAGCGATCAAGGCGGCTGAAGCGGACGTCGTCGGGCTACAGGAGCCGTTCGGCCGGACGCGGAAGCTGGCGCGGGCACTCGGGTGGTACGCGGCTCCGCGCCTCCACACGATCTCGCGGTTCCCGATCCTGCAGCCGGAGGGGAGCGACGGGTTCTGGGGCTGGCTCCTGGTCGCGCCGGGCAAGGTCGTGACGATCGCGAACATCCACAACCCTTCCTACCCCTACACCGTCAACATGATGCGGTTGGGCACCGCCACGAAGGCCGAGATCCTGCAGATCGAGCGCCACGTACGGATCCGGTGGATGCAGCCCTTCCTGGATTCGCTCGCGCCGCAACTCGAAGCGGGCGATCCCGTCTTCTTCACGGGTGACTTCAACGCGCCGTCGTGGCGCGACTGGACGCCCGAGGTGGTCGCCGCGCTCGGATGGCAGCCGACCACCCTCCGCTACCGGGCGCCCCGGTTCTCGATCCGCTGGCCGACCTCGATCGTGATGGAGAAGGCGGGCTTCCGCGACTCGTTCCGCGCGGTCCACCCCGACGCGATCGCGGACCCCGGGTTCACGTGGACGTCCGGCCATCCCGGCATCTCACCGTGGGACGTGTTCGATCGCATCGACTTCGTCTGGGCGGCGGGCTCCACGCAGACCCTGTCGAGCCGCGTCGTGGGCGATGACGACCCGATGTCGGACATCGTCGTCGAGCCGTGGCCGTCGGATCACCGCGCGGTGGTCAGCACGTTCCGTGTGCACCCTGCGGACGCGCCGGCGTTCGTCGCGCCTTTGGACGTGCGCGTGCCGATCGGACGGCCCGTACACGGTGTGTTCCACGCGACGCCCGCACCCGGGCGCGTCGTCGGTGTCTGGGCGGACGATGCCGACCCTGCGACGGACGAACCGCTCATCTCCGCTCCGGTCGACGACACCGCCGATGGAACGCTCGACCTGCCCACGGGCGATCTTGCGCCCGGCGTCTACGCCCTGGCCCTGGTCGGATCGGCCGGGGTGCTCTCCCGCACGACGTTCGCCGCGGTCGACCAGAAGGCGCCCGCGACCATCTCGGTGGCTCAGCGGAGCTACGCCGTCGGCGACCCGATCGTGGTCTCGTGGACGAACGCGCCGGGGAACCGTTACGACTGGTTGGACCTGCACGCGGCCGACGCCACGCCCACGACCGGCCGCATCTGGCTCTGGCGCTACATCGGGGCCCGGGTCTTCGGTTCTGCGCCGTTCAAGGCCGAGGCGACGGGCAACTGGCCCCTCCCACCCGGTCGCTATCGCGTGACGCTCTGCGTCGATGACGGCTACGACTGCCTGGCCACGACCGAAACGTTCCGCGTCGTCGGATAGCCGCGGCCGGCGCGGCCGGCTAGGCGGGTTCTTCCGTCTCCGTCCCGTACATGACCACGATCACGAACAGGGCGAACGCGAGGACGTGCACGACCGTGCACCACAGACAGATCGCTCGGATCATGAACAGCTCCGCGTAGACCAGCCAGAGGACGAACGCCATGGCGAACGTGACGGTCGCCACGCGGACGGTCCGGAGCCACGGAGCCGTCCAGCGCCACACCCACGGAGAGAAGAGCACGCACAACCCGAGGAACCACAACAGACCGAGCAGCGCCACCGAGATGCCGAACACCTCCGATTGCGCACTCGTCGTGACGCGCTTGCAGTTGACGACGCCCTCCGATGCGCACGCCAACACATCCGGCGAGGTGAAGTGCGCGATGGTCAGATACGCGGACACCGCCGTGCCCGCGATCGTGATCGCGAACGTGGCGGGGACCACCCACGCCGGTCGCGTCATGCCGAAGGCAAGGACGCCGCGGCGCTCGACACCCCGGGAGCGGTGCACACATCCGTCGGCGCCCCGTCCGTGAGCCGGCAGATCGATGCTGTCAGCATGTTGGCGGCCGCGAGCACCTGCTTCGCGATGGGGCTCGACGGATCCGACAGCGCGGACGCGACCTGCTGCCAGGTCTTGCCCTGCAAGATGTCGGGCGGATAGCTCGAACCGCTGATGGCGAACCGGTTCCCGATCAGCAGGAACGGGATGCTCCCGGCCTGTGAGGTGTACGGAGGAGCGTCGAACGTCTGCATCAGCTTCTGCTGCTCGGCAGTGACCGTGTCGAGCGGTTCGTAGCCGAGACCCGAGGCCGTGAGCTGATTCGTGTTCAGCTCGAGCCCGACGAACGAGATCAGGTCGCTCGAGTACGTGGAGCCGTGGAACGTGAGCGTCGGGGTGTTCGGGAAGATGTCGGTCGCCGACGAGGTCGAGAGCCCGAGCCCGGAGAACGTCCCGAACCGCGAGAGCGCGATGACCGTCGGCCAGCGCTCGGATGCGCAGAACGGGCAGTACTCGGCTCCGATGTACAGGACCTCCGGCTTCCCGTCGCTCGTGACCGCAGGAGCACCGGCGGCGATGGCGGCCGGTTGGCTGATCCCCTGGCCGGCGCCGACCGCGTCGAGCGCGGAGGCCGGGACCGACGTCACCGCGCGAACCACCTTGGCCGTTCCGCTCGTCGCGGGCGCGGCCGGGGTGTCACCCTTCTTGCCGACGCTCAACCCGACCATGACCAGCACGATCGCGACGACGACGCCGATCGCGAACAGCGGCAGACGTCGGCTCATGCCCGACCGCCTCGAGCGCGACGATCCGGACCCGTTCGATCGCGAGCGCTGCCCCTTGGCCGCGCTCGCTGCTGCCTTGCGCTTCTGCGCCGTCCGGTTCGTCATCGTCCCTGCCGATCGTACGGACTCATCCAAGGCCTCCTCGATGACCAGCGTACGGGCTGCCTCGCCGCCGCCCCCGGGCCGAGCGACCCGCACCGACCGGGTCGTTCGGCGGCAGCGAAAGGGCTCGCTCAGGCGTCGTAGAAGCCGCCGCCGGACTTACGGCCGAGCCTCCCCGCCGCGACCATCCGCCGGAGCAGGGGCGGCGGCGCGTAGCGCTCCTCGCGGAACTCGGCATGGAGCACCTCGCCGATGCTCAGCATGGTGTCCAGGCCGATCAGATCCATCAGCGCGAGCGGGCCCATCGGGTGCGCCAGGCCCAGGTGGATCGCGGCGTCGATGTCCTCGCGGGTCGCGAAGCCCTCGTCATAGAGACGGATCGCATCGAACAGGTAGGGCACCAACAGCCGATTCACGATGAAGCCGGCGTGATCCTTCGATCGTACGCAGGTCTTTCCCAGCACGTCCGTTCCGTAGCTCCGCGCGAACGCCAGCGTCTCGTCCGAGGTCGTGACGGCCGGCGTGAGCTCGAGCAGCGCCATCACGGGCGGCGGGTTGAAGAAATGCATCCCGATCACGCGATCCGGCCGCCCCGACGCGACGGCGAGCTCCACGATCGGGATCGACGACGTGTTCGAGGCGAGCACGACCTCGGGCCGCGTGAGCTCTCCCAGCGTCCGGAAGATCGCGAGCTTCGCCTGGACGTCCTCCGTCGCCGCCTCGATCACCAGATCCGACGCGCCGAGCGCGGTGAGGTCGGTGACCCCGCGGACCCTGCCGAACAGCGCCTCCGCATCGCCCGGTTCGAGCTTGCCGCGGGCGACCGCCTTGCCCACCGAACGTTCGATCGCGTCGCGGCCACGGGACACGAGATCGTCGCTGCCCTCCACGTACGTGACGTCCGCACCGGCGCGAGCGAGGACCTCGACGATGCCGGAGCCCATCAGGCCGCAGCCGACGACCCCGACGTGTCGAACCTCTCGCGGATCCACGACCCTCCTCCTCACGCTCGTCGGCCGCCAGCCTACAATCCAACCCATGAGCGCTCGACGCCGGCTCGCCACGTTGGGCGTCGCCGTCGGCGGCGTGCTCGCGGGTCATTGGCTCACGTACCTCGCGGTGGCGCCGGTCGCGGGCTCGCGCGCGGCCATCCTGCGCCAGACGGGACACGCGTACCTCGGGCTCGCCAACGACCTGGCGCTCGTCGCCGCACTCGCAGCGATGGCCACCATGTTCATCGGGCAGCTGACCGACCCGGAGCCGACCGGGCAGCTCCGAGGGCTCACGGCGCGGGTCGTTCGGTTCCAGGTGATCGCGTTCGTCCTCCTGGAGGTGCTCGAGCGCGTGACGGCGGGATCCCCGCTCGCCGGGTTGATCCACACGGGCATCCTGCCCGTCGGCATCGCCGCGCAGATCGCGATCGGATATCTCGCCGCGCGTGCGATCCGGTGGCTCCTGCGAACGGCCGATCGCGTGGCCGCAACCTTCGGACGCGCCGGCATCGCTCCCCGCCGTGACGTGCCCCGCACGCTCCTGCCGGAGCCGGTCTTCCGGTCCCGGCCGTGCGTCACCTCTCCGCGGCGGGCGTCCGCGGTCCACCCTCCTCCGTCTGATCGACGCACGTTCGCGCTTCGATGCGCGACCATCAGACGAATGGAAGGAGATCTATCCGTGCGTATCCGCGCGAAACTCGTCGCCGCTGCCATCCTCGCGGTCGCCGTGCTCCTGTTCCTCCCGGGGGTCGCTTCGGCCCACGAAGAGAAGGAGGTCGGCCCGTATCTGCTGGAGGTCGGCTTCGGCACCGAACCCGCGCGTATGTCGGGCAGCCGAACAGCGTGCAGCTGCATCCTGAGCAACGACGACAAGCCCGTCGTCGATCTCGGCGACACGCTGAAGGTGGTGGTCGAATTCGGCGAGCACGTGACGAGCGATCCCGATGGCGCTGGAGCCGTTCTTCGAGATCGGAGAGATCGGGATCCCCGGCGACTACCGGGCGTTCTTCGTCCCCTCCCAGGCCGGGTGACTACACGTTCCACATCACCGGAACGATCCACGGAACGAAGGTCGACGAGTCATTCACGTCCGGCCCGAAGACGTTCGCGACGGTCGAGGACATCTCGTGCGTGACGTTCCCGCAGGTCCAGGCGTCCCACGAACGCGGATCTCGCGTCGCGCATCCAGACAGAGTCGGATAGGACCTCGTCGGCACTCGCCGACGCGACCACTGCGGGGACGGACGGCGAGCGCCGCCGCCAACAGCGCGAACGACTCCGCCGACAGCGCGAAGATGGTGGGCATCATCGGCATCGTCGTGGGCGCGATCGGGCTTGACCGTCGCCGTCGTCGCCCTCTCCGCCAGCGAGGAAGAAGGCGTAAGCGCAGGTGCTGGCACACGGGGGAACCCCGGACGAACAGGTCGCGTTGATCACGGTCGTCTCGGGCCTGTGGATCGGATGGGCGGGCGTGTCGCGCATCCGGGACAAGGGGTTCCCCCGTCTGCCGATCATCGGGGCGTGGAGCCTGGCCGTCATCGGAGGGGTGGTCGTCATCGCGGGCCTCACGCTCCCCCGGCAGTTCATGCGACCCAACGCCACCCCGACCGCATCCCCGACGGGGGCACGTATCGCTTCGACCGCCACGCTCGCGATCGACCGACCCACGGCGGGGCAGACGGTGTCGGGCACGCAGGTGGAAGTGGTGATGACGCTCGCCGGCGGCCACATCGTGGACTCGGCCAGCACGACGCTCACGCCGGACACCGGGCACATCCACCTCTCGCTCGACGGGAAGCTCGTCTCGATGACGTACGGCCTGGTCCAGCTCGTGGACCTGAGCGGTCTCTCACCGGGCGAGCACACGCTCGAAGCGGAGTTCGTCGCGGCCGATCACAGCCCCTTCGACCCACGGGTGGTCGCGCAGACCACGTTCACGGTCGGGGGCGGGACGTGAGCCGCCTGGCGCGGTCCCTGCTGGCCCTCGGCATCGCCGGATCGTTCACGCTCGCGCTCGCGTGGCCGGCGGGGGCCCACGCGAACCTCGCCGGCTCGGATCCCGCCGCGAGCGCCCTGCTCGACAAGGCTCCCGCCGCAGTTACGATGACGTTCACCGAGCCGCCCGACCCGAAGCTGTCCATCGTCCATGTGCTGGACGTGAACGGCACTCCGGTGGAAGCGGGACCGGTCGATGCCGTAGCGGGGCAGAGCGACGAGCTCGCCATCGCGCTTCCCGATGATCTGCCCGACGGCGTGTACACGGTCAGCTGGCGGGTCGTGTCCGAGGCGGACGGGCACGAGACCGCCGGGGCCTTCAGCTTCGGCGTCAACGTCGCGGTCGGGACGGCAGTCGTCCCGAGCATCCCGGTTCCGGTAACCCCGTCGCCGTCCGTCGCGAGCGTGGCGAGCAAGTTCTTGCTCTACGCCGGGCTCGTCGTGCTGTTCGCGACGGGGGTCGTGGGGATCCTCGCCTTCGGCGGGAACGTACCCGCCCGGCGGCCGGTGCTGCTGACCGGAGCCGCCGCCGGTGCGGTCGGCGCCGTGGGGATGCTCGTGTCGGAGCGAGCGGCGTTGGGCGTGTCGATGGGTGACCTGCTGTCGTCGTCGACGGGAGCGGACTTCCTCTGGTTGCTGGGCGGGGTCGCGTTCGCCGTGGTCGCCGCCGTCGATGCATCGAGGAGGTCGGGGCGAACCCCGCTCGTCGTGGCCGGGGTCGCCGCGGCGTCGGCCATGCTCATCCGCGCCATCGGAGGTCACGCCGCCGCCGCGGCGACCCCGACGCTCCAGATCGGTCTGCAGTGGTTCCACTTCATGGCCGCGAGCGTGTGGATCGGCGGCTTGTTGCTCGCGTTCCTGGCGCTACGCGCGCGCCGTGAAGCCCAAGACGACGCTCAGATCGCGGAGATCCGCCGCTACTCCTCCCTGGCGGGGTACGCGCTCGCCGTCGTCCTCGTCACCGGTGTGCTCCGCGCGACGGAAGAGGTCGGCGGTCTCTCCAAGCTGCTGCATCTCTTCCGCGGTTCGTACGCCAGCACGCTGGACCTCAAGGTTGCGGTGGTACTGGTGCTGATCGCACTGGGCGGGTTCAACCGCTACCGCTCGATCCCGCGGATGGGCACGCGTCCGGGGATGCTCCGGCGGGTGATGACGATCGAGCTGGTGGGCGCCTTGGGGGTCTTCGGGCTCACCGGCACGCTGACCGGCCTCCAACCCCGGCCACCCGTCACGCCCCCGGCCCAGAAAGCCCCGAGCGTCACGCTCCGCGGCAGCGATTTCGCCACGACGATGAAGATCACGTTGGCCGTCTCGCCCGGTGCGGCCGGTCCGAACAGGTTCGACGCCGACGTCACCGATTTCGACTCCGGCGCTCCCCTGGATGCCACCGATGTGTCGCTCCGGTTCGAGCCCGTCGGGCAACCGGGCGTGGGCGCCAGCACGCTCGACCTGACGCACCACGGCGATCGCTGGACGGCGAGCGGCGGCCAGGTCTCGATCGCGGGGGTGTGGACGATCACGGCGGTCGTCCAGACCGCATCGTCGGGTACCGAGATCCCGATGACGCTCGTGACGTCCCTCCTCGACCAGCAGGTGACGGTCTCGACCGCCGCCGGGCAGCCGGACATCGACACGTTCGCCTTCCCGGACGGCGAGCAGATCCAGATGTACAACGACCCGGGAACCCCGGGAACGGACGAGCTGCACCTGACGGCGTTCGACACGGACGGGACCGAACTGCCGCTCGCCCGCGCCACCATGATCGCCGTGGCGCCCGACGGGGTGACATCGTCGCTGCAAACGCGGCGATTCTCCGCCGGCCATTTCGTGGGCGACGTCACGCTCACGACCGGGAGATGGACGTTCTTCGTGCAGGTGACCGCCCGCGACGGGCGCGTCCTCGTAGCATCCTTCGAGCAGACGATCTGACGGGAGCGCGGATGAGAGACCGGTGCACGCGTGGAGCCCTCGTCGGGGCCGCGGTGCTGGTGTTCGCTCTCGGGGCGTGCGGGGGCGGCGGAGGCGAGTCCCCGGGCCCGAGCCCCAGCTCCCCTACCCCGACCGTCAGCGCCGACCGGCCCGCCAGCCCCGCGAAGCTAACGGTCATCTCGCCGAAGAACGGGCAGGTGGTCCAAGGAACCACGGTCGAGATGAAGGTGTTGCTCAAGGACGCGAAGCTCGTTCCCGCGACGAGCTCGACCATCGTTCCCGACGAGGGCCACCTCCATGTCATCCTGGACGATCAACTGATCTCGATGACGGGAGATACTTCGCAACTGCTCTCGAACCTGACGCCCGGGCAGCACCTGCTGAAGGTGGAGTTCGTCGCGTCCGATCACGCGCCGTTCGATCCGCGGGTCATCGCGGCGGTCGCGTTCGAGGTTCAGGCGTGAACGGCGCCGTCCCCGCGCAGACGCGAACCCACACCCCGTCTACGGTCGCGCTCCCCGTCGTGGTTGCGGTCGCGACGCTGCTGCTCCGCCCCCGGATCCTTCAGACGCCGGACGCGACCCGGATCGCGCTCCTCGCCGTGGTCTTCGCGGCGATCCTCGTGACCTCGCTCCTCGTGCCGGTGACGCGCGACATCGCCCGCATCCACCCCGTGACCGTGGCCGTCGTCGGCCTGGCGGGCGTCGGTCTGGCCGCCCTCGCCGCCGGACGACCCGTCGCCGCGCCGCTCGGCTCGTCGGCGCTCCCCCTCGCGCTCCTCGCGGCCGTCGCCGAGGAAGCGTTGTTCCGCCGGGCCGCCTACGGATGGCTCGCACGCTCCGGACCGGCGATCGCCGTCGTTGGTTCCGCGCTGCTGTTCGCCGCGATCCACCTGCCGCTCTACGGAGCCCCGGCGTTCCCGGTCGACCTCGGCGCGGGCTTGCTGCTGTCGTGGCAGCGATGGGCATCCGGAACCTGGACCGTGCCCGCGGCGACCCACGGCGCGGCGAACGTGCTGGCGGTGATCCTGCGATGACCAGGAAGCTCGCGGTCTTCGCGTTCTGCACGGCGCTCGTGGCCGTCGGCTGCACCCGCACCGGCGCTCCCGACGGCATCCGGGTCGGGGCGATCTATCCGCTGTCGGGCTCGCAGGGACCCGGCGGCATCGACGAGCACCGCGGCATCATGCTGGCCGCCGATCTCGCGAACGAGGACGGCGGCGTCGACGGCCGGACGATCCGGATCGAATCGGTCGATACACCCGGCTCCGACGCGGCGGCGGCGGCCGTCGACCAGCTCCACGCGGACGGCATCGACCTGGTGCTCGGCAGCTACGGCAGCACGATCTCGGGGCCGGCGTCGGCCGAGGCCGCGTCGAACGGCATGCTGTTCTGGGAGACCGGGGCGGTCGGGATGCTTCCCCCCGATTCGGACCGCGGCGGCCTGACGTTCCGCGTCCCGCCCACCGGCGAGGTGCTGGGCCGCGCGGCGATCGCGTACATCGCCGATCAGGTGGCACCGGAGCGGCACCGCGACCCGGCCTCCCTGCGTTTCGCCGTCTCCTTCGTCGACGACGCGTACGGCCGCTCCGTCGCGTCGGGCGCCGAGGCCGAGCTGCGGGCTCGCGGGCTGCACGACGTCGGCGACTTCGGCTACGACTTCCGCACGGTCGACATGGCGAAGTTCGTCCATCGGATCGCCGCCGCGAGGCCCGATGTGCTGTTCGTGTCGGCCTACCTCGACGACGCCATCTCGCTGCGCAGGCAATTGGTCGCGCAACACGTCGAGCTGCTGGCGAACATCGGCACTTCGTCGAGCTACTGCATGCCCGCGTTCGGTTCGACGTTGGGCGAGGACGCGGTAGGCGTGTACGCGTCGGACAAGCCGTCGGCCGCGTCGATCAACCCCTCGGGGTTGCGCCCCGATGCTCGCTCGCTGCTGCGACGCGCGAACGACGCCTACCACGCGAAGTGGGACGAGGACATGAGCCCGGCCGCGCTCGCCGGCTTCTCCGCAGCGTGGGCGTTCTTCACCGACGTCCTGCCGGCCGCGACATCGCTCGCGCCCGCGGACGTCGCCGCCGCCGCGCGCGGGATCGATCTTCCGCGTGGCAGCCTGCCGAACGGGAGCGGGCTGCGGTTCGGAGCACCCGATACCCCGAACGCCGGCGACAACATCGAAGCAGCGAGCGTGATCTGGAAGTGGGTGGCGCCCGGAGAGGCCGCCGTCATCTGGCCGCCGGCGTTCGCGACCGACCCCATGGATCCGAGCGCGTCGGACGCGTGGTGAGCAGGCGCTCGGTCGTCGTCGCCGGCGTGGCGATCGTGACGGCCTATGTCGCGCTCGCCGGGCTGTCCGGACGTCTCACTCCGCTCGCGCGCGGTCCCCTGCTCGACGGGATCGGGCCGCCGCAGCCCTACCGGTGGGTCAGCCCGCCGCCCGACCTCGCCTCGGGCAACCAGCCGCCCTCCTCGGGCGCCTTCCACATCCCGCTCGACCCGAAAGGGTCCCGGCCGGAGGTGTTCGTGACCTCCGACAACCAGGTGACCGTTGTCGTGCCGCAGGGTGCGTTCGACGCGGCGCCCGGACAGATCGAGGTCACGCTCAAGGTCGACCCGCTCGATCCGGCCGCGCTCGGCTCTCCCGGCACCGGTCTGACGATCTTCGGCAACGCGTACCGGCTGCGCGCGACGTACCAGCCGTCGGGCGACAAGGCGCCCCTCGCGCTCCCACTGGATGCGGTCCTGCTCTACCCCTCGACCGCGAGCCTGCACGCGTCCGTCCACACGCTCTACACGTCTCGCGACGGGAAGACCTGGACGGCCCAGGAGGGTTCCGACTCGCTCGCGCAGCAGCAGGCCGAAGGCCCCATGCCCGTGCTCGGGTTCGTGTTGGTGGCGGGAGAACCCGGCGCGTCCCCCTCGACGACGAGCGGAGGAACGGGCAGCGGTTCGTCGAGCACAGCCGTCGTGCTGATCGTGCTGGCGGCGTGCGTGGGCCTGATCGGCCTCGGCCTGATCGTGCGTGGACGCGGGGGTCGGTAGTCCGTCCCGGACTAGCCGCAGGCGTCCACCAGCAGCGGATACGGGTTAAGCGCGCTCCCGATCACCCTGTACCCGTAGTAGCTCGAAGGCCACTCCGCAGGGAACGAGTTCGGGTGGAACTCGAAGTGGTCGTGGGGCGGACCGCCTTGCGCGTCGCCCGTGTCGCCCACGTACCCGATGACGTCGCCCGCGTGAACGGTTCCCGTCGAATGGTCTGAGTACTGCGACAGGTGCGCGTTGTACGTGTAGCCGGGCGCGCCATGCACCTCGACCGCCAGACCCCCCAGCCCGTTCGGGTTCTCCGTCGCGTAGCCGTCGAACGTCGCGTAGATCGGCGTGCCCATGGGCGCCAGGATGTCCACCCCGGCGTGGAGGTGATAACCGCCCGAGTAACGGGGGGCGCCGAAACCGTCCCCGAACGCGCGCGGTTGCCCGACGGGGCAGTATCGAAGCGTCCCCTCCCACCCCGGCGGCATCGCGACGGACGCGTGCGGAGAGCCGCTGAACGAGAAGCGCGCGTTGACCCATGCCTGCCGCTGCGCCGAGAGCTTCTTGGCCAGTTTCTCGGCCTCCGCCTTCTTCGCGGCGATCTCGTCGTACTTCGACGTGGCCTGGCGGAGCAGATCCGCGACCTCCTGCCGCTTCTTCCGGACCGAGGCGACGACGGCCTGCTGCGCGGCCTGGAGCGATTCGAGGTTCTGCTCTTTCGCCGACAAGACGTTCTTGGTGTTCTGGACCTGGGTGGCGAGATCGGCGTCGTTCGAGGCGACCACGTTCACGTACTCCAACCGGTCCGTCAGGTCCGAGAACGACGAGGCACCCAGGAGGAACTCCAGATCCGACGCCGGGCCCTCCATGAACATGGTCCTGGCGCGATCGTTCAGCTGCGTGACGATGGCGTCGTACTTCGCGCGCGCCTGCGCCAGCGTCAGCTGGGTGTGCAGGAGCTCGGCCGTGAGCTTCTCCAGCCGGCTCTGCTCGCGGTCGAGCTCGGCGGCGACCGCGTTCGCGCGCACGCTGATGGCATCGAGCTGGCGCTGAGCGGCATGCGCCTCCTGGGCAAGCTGCGTGACGCGGTCCTTCGCGTTCTGCACCTGCTGGGCGCTGGGCGGATCCGCGGCAGCCGAGGTCGCGAGGCTCGTCGTCGCGACCAGCGCGAGCGTGACAGCCACGAAGCGGAACGACGCGGGGAAGCGCTTCAGCCGATTCGTCATCAGGTCTCGTCGATGCTTACCGGTCCTCGAAGATACGACAACCGGCGAGCTCGTATCGAGCCTGACGCCCGCAGGCGCCCGATGCAACCACCGGGGCCAAGCGGGAGGCGAGAGCAGCTCGCCGACCAGCGCCTTTCGATGTCTATCGGTCGTCCACCCTGGAGGCGACCGCGTCGGCCCCCGACAGGATCGCCGTCTCGATCAGCTCGGGCTCGAGCAGGGCCTGCCCCCAGTGGTGCGCCTCCAGGAGGTCCTTCGCCTCGGCGACCACGTCGGCTCCCCCGACCACGTCGTCGCCGAAGAGCTTCGCCGTCCACCAGACCTGGGCGGCATGGGAGTTCCGGCCCTTACGGGTGCTCGCCTCCAGCGCGACCGCCGCCAGGGCGCGATCGAGCGCCGCGTCACGGTCCCCCGTCGCCAGCGCAAGCACCGCCTGGCTCACCAGCAACGCCGTCGAGGAGTCGGGCTCGAGCTCCGCGAGACGCGATCCCGGATCCTCCATGGTCTGCACGGCGCCACTCAGGTCACCGCGGAGGACCTGGATCTTCATCAGCTCCGACGTGGTCCAGGTCACCAGCCCGCGCTCGTTGAGCCCGCGACACAGGGCGAACGCCTCGCGGAGCTCCGCCTCCGCGTCCTCGAGCCTCCCCGACAGGCGGTAGATCACGCCGCGGTCACCGATCGCGCCGGCGAGCTCCCACCGCGCGCCGAGCTCTCGATAGGTCTCGATCGCCGACGCGCAGTGCTCGAGCGACTCGTCCAGGCGGAGCAAGTGCCGGAGCGCGAGCGCGACCTTCTCTTCGGCGGTCGCGAGCGCGAACTCCAGCCCGGACCCGCGCCCGATCTCCAGGCCTTCCTCGGCGAGCGCGAGCGCATCGACCTCGTCGCCGTCCTCGGACGTGATCGCGGACAGGCTCACGAGCGCGCGCACCTCGGACCACCGATCCGGACCGTCCGTGCTCGATCGCGCCGCCTGGAGCGCCTCCGTGAACATGGTGCGCGCGCCCGCGAGATCATCGCGCGAGAACGGCACCCAGCCCGCCATCAGGAGCGTGCGAGCCAGGATCGACGGATCGTCGAGCTTGCGCGCCGCCTCGAGGGACCGGTCGAACATGGCTGCGGCCGTGTCCGCGTCTCCGCGGCTCGTGAGGATGATGTCGGCGAGGAACCGCGATGCGTGCGACAGGACGTAGTCGCTATCGCCCTCGACGCTCAGCGCGCGTTCCAGTACATGTTCGGCCCGTTCGTACTCGCCGAGCCAATAGAGCGATTCGCCCAACTTCGACAGGATCGTCGCCTCGCGATCTCCCCAGTGTTCCTCCGGGCCGGCCAACGCGAGCGCGTGCTCGTAGTGGTCGGCCGCCGACCTCGACTCGATCCTCCTGCGAGCCAGGTCGCCGGCGAGCGAGAGCGCCTCGACCGCTCGATCGGCGATCGATCGGTCGCGCGGGTTCAGGTCGAGCCCCGCGATCGCCGCCTGCTCCAGGTGGTAGGCGATCGTGCGGGGATACCGCTCGGCGCTGCCGGATCGGGACAAGCGATTGGCCACGCGAAGGTGGAGCCGCTGGCGCTCGCGCTTGCCAAGGCTCTCGTACGCGACGTCGCGCAGCACCTCGCTCCGGAACCGCCACGCATCCTTGCGACCCGGTTCGGGCAGCAGGAACTCGACGTCCTCCAGCTCGGCCATCACGTCCTTCCGCGGGTCGACGACCAGCGACAATTCCGAGGCGTCGAACGCGCCGCGCGCGAACACGGAGGCCTTGCGGACCAGATCACGAGCCGCCGGAGACAGCGAATCCATCCGCGAGGCGATCACGGCCTGGACGGTGGGCGGGAGCGGCCCCGTGGCCGGCGCGGCCACGCCCGTGGGCGGGAGCACGTCCTCTTCGCGGAGCAGCATGCCCGTGATCTCGACGATGTAGAGGGGGTTGCCCCCGGCGTGTTCGGCCACGCGGAGCGCGTCCTCCCGCCCGAGGTCACCCGACTCCATCGCGAGCTGTGCGGCGTCTTCGATGGCGAGCGGCTCCACCCAGAGGGTCACGGCGTCCGCCAGACCACCGGCCCAGCCCGGCCGCTCGTCCAGGAACCCCCAGCGTGCGACACAGATCACCAGCAGGGGCAACCGCCGGCCGTCGCGCATCAGGCGCTCGATCAGGTCGAGGAGCAGCGGCTCGGCGACATGCAGGTCCTCGAACACCAGCACCACCGGACCCGTCGCGGTCAGGCCCTCGATCATGGCGAGCACACCGCGCCGGATCTCGACGCTGTAGTAGCGGTTCTCGTTGTTCGCGTCCTCGCCCAGGCCGAGCGCGAGGCTCAATCGATAGGCGACCTTATCGGCGTCCTCGGGACCGACCCACCCGACCGCGGCGGCGTGCAGACGTTCCCGCAGTTGATCGGACGGCGTGTCTTCGGTGCCGTCGATCGCGTTCAAGATCATCTGCCCCAGCGGCCAGAACGTGACCTGCTCCTCGTATTGGCTGGGCCGGCCGCTCAGTACCGTGACCTGGTCGTCGTCGAGCGTGTCCAGGAATTCGTCCACGACACGTGTCTTGCCGATCCCCGGCTCGCCGAGCAGCGTCACGAGGTGCGCGCGGCCGCGCTCCCTCACCCGCTCGGACGTGTCGGTCAACAGCGCGAGCTCGCGCCGGCGATCGACGAACGGGATCGTCGACCGGGTCGAGCGAGGCGCGAGCCGGATCACGGGCCACGCGGCGATCTCGCCGTCGAACTCCTTCGGAACGATCTTCCGCATCTCACCGAACTCGACCGCGTCCTTCACCAGCTGGTGCGTCGTCGGACCGACCAGCACCTCGCCGGGTACTGCCGCCTGCTGGAGCCGCGCCCCGATGTTCACCCCGCCGCCGACGACGATCCCCCGGTCGGCGGCGGTGCCCACGGCCACGAGGCCGGTGTTGATGCCCCCGTGCACGTGCAGCGGGGTCGGGAGGCCGAGCTCGCGGCCCAGCTGCGGAGCCCTGTTCACGACGGAGAGCGCCGCGCGGATGGCGCGAACACCGTCGTCATCATGGGAGGTGGGGACCCCGAACACCGCCATCACGGCGTCTCCGATGAACGACTCCGCTCGGCCGCGGAGCCATTCGACCTCCTCGGTCACCATGGCGTGGAACGCGGCGAGCACCTCGCGGAACCGCTCGGGATCCAGCTGGGACGCGAGCTTCGTCGAGCCCACCAGATCCAGGAAGAGGATCGTGACCAATCGCCGCTCCGACTCGGGGACGATCGCGACGGGCGCGCCGCAGTTCGGGCAGAACTTGGCGCGCGAGGGCAGCGGGTCGGCGCACCGGGCACACGTCGAACGGTCCACCTTGCAAGGATACGGAGCCGGGAGGCCGGACCTACTGCTGGCCGAGGATCTTGGCCTTCTGGTTTTGGAACTCGGCCTCGGTCAGGACGCCCTTGGCGCGGAGGTCGGCCAGACGCTCGAGCTCGGTCACGGTGGACGGTGCCAGCGGCGTGGCCGGCGGGCGCGGCGGCTCGGCGACAGGCATGGTCCCCGCGGGGCGGAACATCCGCTGTTGGTTCATCTCTCCCTGGTGATAGATCGTCTTCTGCACGTCCTCCGGGTTACGGATCGCTTTGAATTCCTCACGACCCGACTCGCTCGCGGACTGCACGACGAGCGTCCCCGCACCGATGATCCGCTCGAAGACGCCCTGCGCGAACCGGACGTCGTTGATCGCTTCGAGCGGGATCTCCATGGAGTGCTTCGCGATCCAGCCCTCACGATGGATCAGCCGGTCGCTCGTCACCACGAAGTAGGACGTCAGCCACCAGACGAGCCTCCGCACGGGGTAGGCCACCAGCAGGATCGCCATGGCAACGAGGATCACGTTGATCGCGAAGCCGTCGACCTTGGAGATGATGATGAACCCGCCCACCACGATCGCGATCGTCGCGAGCGTCGGGAGGAACAACGCGATCCAGTGCGGCCTGAGGTCGAGCACCAGTTCTTCGCCGGGCACCAGCAGTCGCTTCGGGAAGGGCATGGCCGGACCGTATCGCGCGCCGTGGGCGCAGGCAACCGACTCAGCGGAGATGCGTCACTTCGCCCGACGTGATCCAGACCCGTTCCGCCGGGGTGTCCACGACGAGGTTCCCCGCGTCGTCCACACCGACCGCTCTACCGAGCACCCGACGACCGTCGGTCGTGATCGCCTCGACGTCCCGGCCGATCGTGGCACTGTTCTGATCGGATACACAGCCACGATCGATCTGACGAACGCCGCATCGTTCGAACCGTAGCTGCGCACGAACGACCGCAAGAACGCCGTCAGCAACGCGGAGGCTCGACGTCACCCAATCCGGTCGCGAGATCCACGTTCTCCGGCGGGTCCAGGTTCACCCCGATCCCCACGATCGCGTGCTCGATCCGTCCCGGAGGAGACTCGGGATTCCGCGAGGATGCCCCCGACCTTGTGCCCGCCGAGGATCAGGTCGTTGGGCCACTTGCACCTCACCTCCAGCTCGGCGACCTCGCGAGCCGCTTCCGTCATCGCGATACCGGCGGCGAGCGGGAGCACGCCGGCCTTGTCCGTCGGCAGCCACGTTGGGCGAAGGACGATCGAGAACAGGAGGGCTCGACCCGGAACGTCCTCCCAGGTCCGGCCGAGGCGCCCGCGCCCGGCCGTCTGATGGTGTGCGCCGACCAGGGTCCACTCGGGAGCGCCGGCCACGGCAAGGTCCCACGCCGTCCGGTTCGTGGAACCGGTAACCTCCTCGAAATGCACCGGTGCGACGAGTCCGGCGGCGGCGAGCGCGCGCTCGAGCTCACTCGTCGACAGCATGGTTTGATTCTCCGTCGAGCATCTCAACCATCGTAGGTGGAGCCGTGGCGCCGAAACAGAAGGTCCTGATCGCCAACCGAGGGGAGATCGCGGTCCGCATCATCCGGACCTGCCGGGACCTGGGGCTCCCCACCGTCGCGGTGTACTCCGACGCGGACCGCGACGCCCTGCACGTGGAGATGGCGGATCAGTCGTTCCGCATCGGGCCGGCCCTCGCCTCCGAGTCGTATCTGTCGATCGGCGCCATCCTCGAGGCGGCGCACAAGGCTCGCGCGACGTTGATCCACCCCGGCTACGGCTTCCTCGCGGAGCGGGCGCATTTCGCGGAGGCCGTGCAGGAAACCGGGTTCACGTTCGTGGGTCCGTCCGCCGAGGCGATCGAGAACATGGGCGACAAGGCGGCCGCGCGCCTGGTCGCCGACAGCAGCGGCGTGCCGATCGTGCCGGGAACGCCGGAGGCCGTCGACATCCGGCGCGCGAAGAAACAGGCGGAGCGCGTCGGGTTCCCCCTCCTCGTGAAGGCGGCGTTCGGTGGAGGCGGCAAGGGGATGCACGTCGTGCGCGACGCCGAGCACCTCGACGAAGCGCTCAGGCGCGCTGCCCGCGAAGCGCAGTCGTACTTCGGGCGACCCGAGGTCTTCCTGGAACGTTACGTCGACCGCGCCCGCCACGTCGAGGCGCAGGTCATCGCCGACACCCGCGGCAACGTGTTCTTCCTGGGTGAGCGCGACTGCACGGTCCAGCGCCGTCATCAGAAGCTGATCGAGGAGACACCTTCGCCCGTGATGGATGAGCAGATGCGCACGAGGTTCGCCGAAGCAGCGATCTCGTTGACGAAGCGGTCGGGCTACGTCAACGCCGGCACGGTCGAGTGCATCGTCGACGAAGACGGGTCGTTCTACTTCCTGGAGATGAACACGCGTCTGCAGGTCGAGCACACCGTGACCGAGATGGTGACCGGGTACGACATGGTCGCGCTCCAACTCCAGGTGGCGATGGGTGAAAAGCTCGACCTCGTCAACGCGCCAAGGGGGGCGGCGATCCAGTGCCGGATCAATGCGGAGGATCCCGGACGGAACTTCCTGCCCGGACCCGGTCGCATCACGCGGTACGAGGAGCCCGGAGGGCCGTTCGTTCGAGTGGACTCGGGGGTGACGGTCGGACGTGACGTCCCCGGGGACTACGACTCGATGTTCGCCAAGCTGATCGTCTCGGGCGAGAACCGGGAGCGCGCGCGGCTCCGCATGCTCGGAGCCCTGTCGGAGTTCAAGGTGGAGGGCGTGCCTACCACCATCCCGATCCACGAGTGGATCCTCGGCTCCAAGGACTTCCGCGCCTCGACACACACGACGAACTGGCTCGAGCGGGCGCTCGCCGACGTCGACTTCCCCGCCCAAGCGGACAAGCAGCAGCCGGCCAGCGGACCGAGTCCCGCGCGGCCGGCCGACATCCTGGTCGAGGTCGACGGGCAGCGGGTCCCGGTCAGGATCTTCGACGAACGGCGAGCGACCGCGCCCAGGTCACCATCGGCGTCCGAGGCGCACCACGGTGAGCACGTCCACGGTGAGATCCGAGCGCCGATGCAGGGAACGATCCTCAAGGTCCTGGTGGAGAAGGGCCAGGAGATCCGCGCCGGCGAGGTCGTGTGCATCCTCGAGGCGATGAAGATGGAGAACCACATCGCCTCGACGCGCGACGGCGAGGTCACCGAGCTCCCCATGCGCGCCGGTCAGGTCGTCGAGACTGGCCAGGTCCTCGCCGTCATCGATTGAGCGGACCCGTGCAGATCCCCGACGACGACCCCACGCTCGACGAGCAGACCGAGCGAGACCTCGCGGATCTCCCGCTCGGCAACGACTGAGCGCCGGCGCTCACATCGTCCGGGTGAGGAAGCTCCGCACGATCGCGATGTACAGATCCTGCTCCTCGACGAACGTCATGTGACCGCTCTGCTCGAAGATCCGCAGTTCGGCGTTCGGGATCCCGGCAGCGATCGCCTCGGAGGCTTCGACCGTGCACGTGCGGTCGTGCCGGCCCGCCATCACCAATACCGGTGACGAGACCTCACCCAGCCGGTCCTCGACCTCGATCCCGCCGTACCCGTTCGCGGAGAACAGGCGGAGCACGTCCGGTGAGTACACCGTGTCGTTCGTGCGTTGCAGGTAGTCGGCGATCCGCGGATCGAGCGGGTCCGCGAAATGGAACGGGAACTGGTCGGTCATGAGCTCCGCGAACTCCTCAGATGTTCGCACGGACGGCTCGCGCGCCCACGAGGCCATCACCTGCTCGCGAAGCTCGATCGGCTCGAAGGCGTTCAGATGCTTCTCGACCGCCTCGAGATACCTCATGGACGGAACCCCCCCGCTGACGATCGTCTGCGACGCCATCCCCGGATAGTCGACGGCGTTCTGCAGCGCGACGAATGCACCGTAAGAGTGCCCGAGCACCGCGTAACGCTCCAGACCGAGCGCTCGCGCCAGCATGATGACGTCCTGCGCCATCCGCTCGAGCGTCCACGTGGACTCCGGCGGCCGTTCCGACCGGCCGTTCGCCCGTTGATCGACCAGGAGCAGCCGGAACTCGTCGGTGAGCGGATCCAGGTAGTCGGCGAACTCGTGATGGTCCAGACCCGGACCACCGTGGAGCACGATCACGGGATGGCCGGTCCCGCGTTCGACGACGAACAGGCTCGTGTCATCGATCCGGACGAGCTCGCCTTCGGCGCTCAGTGGGCTCCCCACGAGTCTCGGCCCGTGATCCTGAACCCGGTGTCCTTCACCTTGTAGGTGCGATTCACCGACACGAGGAGTGCGGTCATGGTCTCGGCGATGCGCGCCATCGAGAGCGCGCCGCAATCCACCCATCGGAGGTTGGGGATGTCCAGGACGAGCAAGCCGACGACGGCCTTGGCCTCGGCGTCGTCGCCGCACACGAGCACGTCGCTGTCGAGCGGGTGGTCCAGGTCACGGAGCGCATGACCCGCGATGGTGTGGAAGGCAGCGACCATCCGAACACCCTGGGAGAGGATCGCGTCGGCCTGCTCGGCGGCGGATCCGTGCCAGGGGCGGACCACCTGCCACGCCTTGCCCCCGACGGCGGTTGCGAGCGGGCTGGTCGCGTCGAGGACGATGGCGCCGACCGGCACGGCCGGCTTGATCGCGCGGTAGATCTCGGCCTGTCCCGCGAACGGCACCGTCACCGCGATGACGCCGGCGATCCCGGCGGCCTCTTCGTTCGTCGTCCCGTCGACGGCCGCGCCGTCGCCCAGGATCTCGCGCGCCTCGGCAGCGGAGGCGGCGCCCTTCTCCGCCGAACGCGACCCGATCGTCACGTGATGACCCGCCTTGGCAAGGCGAAGCGTCAGGCCGAAGCCCTCCGCACCCGTCCCGCCGATCACCGCGACATCCATCGTGGCGAGCTTATCGGAGCGCGGATGTCGGGATCGCCACCGCGCGATCGTTAGCGCGACGCCTCCGCCACGGCCTCGTCGAAGCCCATCGGGTGCACGTCGGGGAACAGGCGGGCCGCGACGTCGTCCCGCACGATCGTCTCGTTCCGCAGGCCGTCGATGAGCGGCCGGGCGATCGCAACCGGCACGGAGGTGACCAGACCGCACCACAGGGAGGAGAGACGCGGCGTGAGAAGCGGGACGGTGACGATCGCCGGAGCGCGGCCTCGGGACGCCCCCGTCCGCCGCATCATCTCCCGATACGACAGGACGTCGGCGCCGCCGATCTCCACGATGGTGTGGTGCTCGGCGAGGTCGACGTCCCGACCGTGCTCGAGGTACGTCACGACGTCGGCGACCGCGATCGGTTGCGATCTGGTCTGGACCCACCTCGGCGTCACCATGATCGGCAGGCGCTTCACGAGGTCGATCAGCATGCGGAACGAGATGCTTCCCTCGCCGATGACCATACCGGCGCGGAACTCGAGGACCGGGGGCCCTTGCTCGGCGAGGACCCGGCCCGTCTCCTGACGGCTCGCGAGGTGCGACGACAGTCGATCGGCCTGGGATCCCAACCCGCCCAGGTAGATCACACGTTCGACGCCCGCACGTGCAGCCGCGAGGCCGAAGTTGGACGCCGCGACCCGGTCCCGTTCCTCGAAGCCCGATTCCCCGGCGGCCATCGAGTGCACCAGGTAGTAGACGGTCGCCGCACCCCGGAGCGCGGGTTCGATCGTGTCGGGGCGAAGGACGTCCAGCTCGACCGACTGCGCCTGCGGCCATCGCCGGACGAGCGTCTCCCGTCGGCGCCCGGCCACGCGCGGCAGGGCGCCGCCGGCGACCAACGAGTCGACGAGCCGGCCGCCGATGTAGCCGCTCGCACCGACAACGACCGTCTCGGGATGCATCACGATCCATCCCGGGCGGAGCGATCATCCGCCCGCATACGCAAGACGCTAGGCGACGAGCCGGCCGTCGCGGATCTCGACCGTCCGGTCCGCGTACGGCGTCATCCGCGTGTCGTGCGTCACGACGACCGCGGCCGTCCCGCGACCCTTCACCTCGTTGCGGATCAGCTCCATCACCTGCTCGCCCAGCTTCGTGTCGAGGGCGCTCGTCGGCTCGTCGAACAGTACCAACTCGGGCTCGTTCATCAACGCGCGGCCGATCGCTACCCGCTGCCGTTCCCCGCCCGAGAGCTGCGGTGGTGTGTTCTTCTTCCGATGGCCGAGCCCGAGCTCCTCGAGCAGCGTGTCGGCGCGGCGTTCGACGTCCTTCCCGTGGCGCCCGGCCACGTCGGCCACCACGAGCAGGTTCTCCCTCGCGGTGAGGAAGGGCACGAGGTTCGCGCCCTGGAACACGAAGCCGACGGAGTCGCGGCGGAACCTCGTGAGCTCGCCCCGGTCGTAGTCCGTGATCCGATGCGGCCCCACCTGCACGACGCCGTCGCTCGGAGACAGCAGACCGCCGGCGATCGAGAGCAGCGTGGTCTTGCCGGAGCCGGACGGCCCGACGAGCGCGACCATCTCGTCGTCGCCGATCGTGAGCGTGGCATGGTCGAGCGCGACGACCTCGTCGTCGCCCGATCGATAGACCTTGCGCACGTCCTCCATATCGAGTGCAGCCATCATCGTTCCCTCCTATGCTCCCCCGACCGCAGAGGCCGGGTCGATCCGAACGATCCTGCGGAACGAGATCGCGCTCCCGACCAACGCCGTCACCACGAGCCCGACGGCGGTGAACGCGAACCGTCCGGCGGAAAGCGTGAGCGGGACGGTGGCCGGGATCACCTGAGACAGCCCGGCAGCCAGGAGGCTCCCCAGGACCAACGCCCCCACGGCGATCACGACCGCTTGGAGCGTCAATCCCGCCGCGAGCGTCTTCGATGAGGCACCGATCGCCTTCAAGATGCCCAGGAGGCCCACCCGCTCGATCGTGAGGAGCGCGAAGAACAGGGCGACGACGATCCCGGCAACCGCGAACGTCACGCCGATGATCGCGCTGAAGACGCTGTCCTGTTCGGACACGCCCGGCACGAGCGCGATCGCCTCGGAGATGGTGAGGGCGGTGACGGTCGGCACCGCCGCCTCGATCTGCGAGGCGAGTCGCTCGGGCGTCGTTCCCTCCTCGGGTGTGACGAGCACCGCCTGGAACGTGCCCGGAGCGACGGCCGCATCGGGGATGTTCGCGTTCAGCGTGCGACGCCAAGTGGCCGCGTCGACCCACAGCCCCTTCTGGAGGTTGTAGTCGGTGTCGCTCACCCACCCGACGACCCGCACGGGGATCCGCGCCGTGCCGAGCTCGATCGTCTGTCCGACCGAAACCCCGTCGTCCTGGAGGGATCGATCCGCGAAGCCCTCGCCCGGCCCGGGCGGAGCGGGCACCCTCCGGTTCGGTGCCTCATAGCCGAAGACGGCCACGTCTGCGGGTTCGGTGCGACCCTCCACGTGCCCGGCGACGAGCGCCAGACCCAACCCCGTGGCCTCGTGGACGCCGGGCAACTGCGCGATCGCATCTCGTTCCGAGCCGGTCACGCGCGAGCGGTCGAGCGAGCCCTTGCTGCCGGCGCCGTAGACGATCAACGGAGCGGACTGCGCCTTCAGCAGGCCCGTCGACGACTGCACGAGCGCGTCCAAGATGCCGCCGAGCACGAGCAACAGGAGCACGATCAGCGTGAGCGCGACCCCCACCGTCAGGAACCGCGTAGGCCTCCGGATCAACTCCCGCCATGCGAGCCTCATGCGAGCCCCCCGCCGGCCATGCGGGCCGTTGCCGCCGCGGGATCGATCTTCGTGACCCGGCGCATCGCCCCGATCGAGGCCAACACGCCGAGGATCAGGATCGAGATCGACGTGATCAGCAAGACCGACGGCTCCGTCGTGGCGGAGAAGGCGGCGCTCGACGCCGCTGATACGGCGAACACCGTCAGGGGGATCGCGATGACGAGCGCGACCCCGATCACAAGGAGCACCTGGAGGAGCAGGTTCCGCAGCAGGAACCAGCTCCCCGCCCCCACCGCGCGCAGCAGCGTCAGCGACGCGGTCTTCTGCACCGTGATGATCAGGAAGAAGAAACCGGTCAGGAGGATCACCACGACGAACGCGAGGCCCAGGATGATCGCGAACGACTGCTGGATCGACGCAACACCGGGGAGCGAGGCGACGGCGGTCGCCCGATCGAGTGCTTCGACACCGTCGACCTGTTGCGTGATCGACGCCGCCAGGTCCGTGGGGTCGACCCCCGACATCGGCTCGACCCCCAACAGATTGGGGAGCACCGCGGTCGCGTCCGGGTTGGTCGAACGCACGAGGTCCTCGTAGGTCGTCCAGGACACGAACAACGTCGGCTGCACGTTGAACTGCGTGTCGTCGGCGAGACCGACCACCGTCACCCGCATGCCACCCGGCACCACCGTGAGCCGCTGACCGATCGCGTAGCCCGCCCTCGCGTCGGCGGCGCTCGCCACGGCCTCCCCGTCGGTCTGCGGCAGGCGCCCCGACGACAGGGTCGTCGGGAAGCCGGGCCCGTTGAGCTCGTATCCGAACAGCGTGGTGTCCTTGGTCTCGCCGGTCTCGAGCTTCACCGTGAACGAGCCCTCACCGATCGGCCCCGACGCCGCCACGCCGTCGACGTTCGAGACGGCGGTCAGCTGATCGGGCGTCACGCGGCTGCCGTCCACGCTCCGGCGAGCGTCCGCGTTGTAGACCAACACGGAAGCCGACTGATGCTCGAGTCCGCCGGTGAACTGTGACAGCAGCGACCCCGAGAGGGATTGTTGGAAGAAGATCAAGAACACGAGCAGGGCGACGGCTCCCGTCAGGGCTCCGAAGCGGAGCTTCGCCCGGCGGATCTCCGCTAACGCGAGCCTCATCGTTCCTCTCCTCTTCGATCTGGTCCGTTTCGACGGACCTGCCTCCAGTATCCGGGGCGACGCCTCGGCCTCACCGTCTCGACTCCGACGGCCCACGACCCCGCCGGCGGAGCCGGCGGGGTCGCAGGAAGATCGGCGGGAAGCAGCCGGCTACCTCTTGCCGACCTTCGTGGCGACGACGGCGACGCTGTAGCCGTCGGTCCCGTTCCCCCAGGCGTAGACCTGATACGCGGAGCCGGCCTTCAGCTTCAGCGTCGCGGGTCCGATCACCGGTGCCGTCTGACCCGGCAACGTGACCTTCACACGGTAGGAACCCTTCGGCACAGCCATCGTCGCCGACTCGCCCCAGACGAAGTCCTTCCCGCCGATGAGCACCGAACCGTTCGCCCGCACGTTCACGGCAGGCGCAGCCGCCGTGTGTCGCACGGTCAGCCGGGCCTTCCCAGCCTTGACGGGCGCGACCTTGTTGGTGAAGAGCTTGATGTTCGGGTCGCCCTGCGCGTTCAGGTTCGCCACGGCCGTGTAGTTCTTGCCGGCCTTCAGCGCGACGCCGTTCGCTTCCAAGATCGCCGCGTCGTCGCAGGTATCGGCGGCGGCCACGATCTTGAAGTCGTACGACCCCGCCGGCAGTTCGACGCCGGTCGCGACGTCGCCGGGCTTGAAGTCCGGGATCGCCGACGCCCCATTCACGCACACGTTCACGTCGACACCGGGGATGCCGTGAACGACGTTCAGGACGGCGTTGCCGCCCCGCGCGCCGGCCGTGCCGACGCCGACCAGGGTCATCGCGAGGGCTCCTGCCACCGCGACTCCGATGAGTGTGCTCCGCATCGATTCCTCCTTCTCCTCGACCGTTGATGCGTACTCATGCATCCTGCGGAACCCATGCACTGACTGTCCACAAGACGCTCAATTTTGCATAGGTTCGATGGGCGCGGAGAACCGTGGATGCACCGTCCTCGGATGGATGTATGCATCCCAAGCGAGTGAACCGATGCATAGATTTCCTCTCAGCTCCGCCTGGTGAAGAGATATCCTTTGCGCGTGGCGACGCGCGCGGATCAGGATCAACTGTCGATCTCCCAGGTGTCTGAGCGCCTCGGTATCCCTGTGCCCACGATCCGTTCGTGGGAACGCCGGTACGACTTCCCCACTCCCGCTCGAACCGAGGGCAGGCACCGCCGGTACTCGCCCGACGAGATCGACCGCTTGCGCTCTTTGCGGGACGAGATCACCCGGGGCCACCCGGCGCGGAGGGCAGTCGAACTCATCCGCTCCGGCGGCGGCGACGTGGCTCGGAGCGAGTTCCTCGACAGGTTCACCGACGCGGCCCATGCGCTCGACGTCGACGGCGTCCGGCGATCGCTCGATCAGGCCGTCGAGTTGGCCGGCGTCGAGCGAGCGATCGTCGAGGTAGCCATGCCGGGGATGCGGGAGCTGGGCGATCAGTGGCAGAGTGGCCGCTGCGACATCGCGTCGGAACATGCGGCGACCGGCGTCGTCCGGCAATGGTTCGCTCGCTTGAGCGCGGCGACGCCGCCGCCATTCCGCTCGCGGCCGTTGATCCTGGCCACCGGGCCTACAGAGCTCCACACGATCGGCCTGGAGGCCTTCGCGGTCCTGCTCGGCAGGCGCGGTTGGCCGATCCGCATACTCGGCGCGCTCACCCCCACGGATGCTCTCATCAGCGCGCTCATGTCCTCGCGAGCCGCCGGGACGATCGTCACCGCCCAGCGCAGCGTCGGACGACGGGGAGCGATCGAGAGCCTCCGGGCGGCCGATCGGATCTCGGGACTCGGCGTCTTCTATGCAGGCAACGCGTTCTCGACGCCTCGATCCCGGGATGGCGTGCCCGGTAGGTACCTCGGAACCGATCTCGTGGCCGCGGCCGAGATCGTTGGTTCGGTGATCCGCTGAGCGCCGTCAACACGATCATCGAGATCGCGGTAGGCATCGCCTGCCTGATCGCCTCCGCCGGCACGTGGCGACGCGAGGGCCTGCGATGGGCCGCGATCCTCTTCGGCATAGCCGGGCTCGCGGCCGTCGGCCACGCGCTGATCTCGCTCGGCTAGAACGAGGGCCGGTACTCCCCGTACACCGCTCGCAATACGTCGGAGATCTCCCCGAGCGTCGCGCGCGCCCGCAGCGCCTCCTTCATCGGCGGCAGCAGGTTGTCGGTACCTCGAGCCGCGACCTCCACGGCCTCGAGGCCTCGCGCGACCGCGCCCGCATCGCGATCCGCTCGCAGTTGCCGCAACCGGTCGATCTGCATCCGGACGTCCTCCTCCGAGACACGCTGGAGCTCCACCGGCCGCTCCTCGGCGTCGACGAACCGGTTCACGCCGACGACGACCCGCTCCCCCGACTCGATCCCCTGCTGGATGCGGAACGCGGCGTCGGCGATCTGCTCTTGATAGAAGCCGGCCTCGATCGCCGCGACGGCGCCGCCCATCCCCTCGATCCGCTCCAGGTAGTCCTGCGCCAGCCGCTCGAGCTCGTCGGTGAGCGACTCGACGTAGTACGAGCCGCCGAGTGGGTCCGCCACGTTCGCGACGCCGGTCTCGTATCCGATCACCTGCTGCGTCCGCAACGCGATCTTCACGGCGCGCTCGGTCGGCAGCGCGAGCGCCTCGTCGAACGAGTTCGTGTGCAGCGACTGCGTGCCGCCGAGCACGGCCGCCATCGCCTCGAGCGCCGTCCGAACGATGTTGTTCTCGGGCTGCTGTGCGGTGAGCGTCGCCCCGCCGGTCTGCGTGTGGAACCGGAGCATCACGCTCCGCGGGTCTTCCGCGCCGAACCGCTCGGACATGATGCGCGCCCACATGCGCCGGGCCGCGCGGAACTTCGCGATCTCCTCGAAGAAGTGCATGTGACACGCGAAGAAGAACGACAGCCGAGGCGCGAAGTCGTCGATGCGCAGGCCGGCGTCCAGGGCCGCCTGCACGTAGGCGATGCCGTTCGCGAGCGTGAACGCGATCTCCTGCGCCGCCGTCGATCCCGCCTCGCGTATGTGGTACCCGCTGATCGAGATCGTGTTCCACTTGGGGATCCGCTCGCCGCAGTACGCGAACAGGTCGGTGATGATCCGCATCGACGGCTTCGGAGGGTAGATGTACGTGCCGCGAGCGGCGTACTCCTTCAGCAGGTCGTTCTGAACGGTGCCGCCGATCTGCGAAGCATCGACGCCCTGCTCCTCGGCGACCAACTCGTAGAGCAGCAGGAGGATCGCCGCCGTCGCGTTGATCGTCATGGACGTGGTCACGCGGTCGAGCGGGATCGCCTCGAAGAGCCGGCGCATGTCGTCGATGGAGTCGATCGCGACGCCCGTCTTTCCCACCTCGCCCTCGGAGCGGGGGTGGTCCGAGTCCAACCCCATCTGCGTCGGCAGGTCGAACGCGACCGACAGGCCGGTCTGCCCCTGATCCAACAGGTAGCGGAACCGCCGGTTCGTCTCGGCGGCGGTGCCCATGCCGGCGTACTGCCGCATGGTCCACAATCGCTCCCGGTACATGGTGGGATAGATGCCCCGGGTGAACGGGGGCTCTCCCGGTTCGCCGAGTTGCTTGGCCGGATCGAACCCGACCAGGTCATCCGCCGAGTACACCGGCTGCAGCTCGATCCCCGAGTCGGTGCGTCGTTCGTCGTCCGCGTCCATCGATATGCAGCCTAGCTCCGGCGACGGGCGCCGCGGTCAGAGATCGTCGTCGAGCAGGATCCCCCGATCCGAGAGATCCCGCTTCGCCGCTTCCAGTGCCTCGGGGTTGCGGGCTCGGACCGTGTGGGAATGGACGCCGCGAGTGATGGCGGAAAGGGGCATCTCCCCCGCCTTCATGATCCGCTCGCTGTACCGGTCGATGTCCGCGCGCGTCTCGATGAGGATCGGCGCGCGCAGCTCCCCGAAGATCGAATGGTCGACACCGACGTCGAGCACCGCGATGCCGCGGTCGAGCAGGATCTCGAACTCCTCCCGGCCCCGGTCGGGCGGGTGGACGCAGTCGATGACCGCCGTCAACCCCTCGGGCGCAGCCTCCATGCGATACCCGCGCAGGCCCCCGACGATGCGCTCGCCGGCGGCGCGCAAGATGGCCACGTCGGTGACGATGGCCTGGCGGGAGACGCCGAGCGTCGCGGCAAGCTCGGATCCCGTGATGGGCCGGTCGGCCTTCCACAGGATCGCCAGCAGCTTCGCCCGTCGTCCTCCTGATCTCACACCCGACATCGTTCGGTGGATTCTACGGATAGTTCGGAAGCGATAGGCACCCATCGGCCGGCGCCATGCGTCTTCGACATGACCTACAGTTCCGCTCATGGATATCGTCGACCCCACCATCGAGTCGTACATGGCATCGCGTCTGGTTCGCTTCGACGAACCGGTCCTCCTCGAGATGGAAGCGGAGGCAGCGGAACGGAACTTCCCGATCGTGGGGCGGAACGTCGGTGTGACGCTCGAGGTCCTGGCCCGCTCGGCCGGCGCACGTCGCGTGATCGAGCTGGGCTCGGGGTTCGGCTACTCGGGGTACTGGCACTCGCGCGCGGTCGGGCCGGGCGGCGAACTCCACCTGACGGACGGCGATCCGGAGAACGAGCGGAAGGCGCAGGACTACCTGGGTCGGGCCGGGCTGTGGGAGCCGGTGACGTACCACGTCGGCGACGCGGTGACGTCGCTGAACGCGCTCGACGGGGAGTTCGACGTCGTCTACGACGACATCGACAAGGAGGGCTACCCCGATGCCTGGCGCGCGGCCCGCGAACGGATCCGCGTCGGCGGTCTCTACATCTGTGACAACGTCCTGTGGTCGGGACGCGTGCTGGACGACGAGCCCGACGAGCGAACGCAAGCGATCCTCGAACACAACGCCCTCATCGCCGAGGACGAGCGGTACGTCTCGACGATCGTCCCCACCCGCGACGGCGTCATGGTGGCCGTCCGGATCGCCTGAGGTCGTGGCCGACTACGAGGACCCCGCCTCCCCGCCGGAACTGAGTAGACTCCGCGCGGCCGTTGGCCGGTCCGGCGTCCAGGATGCCGCGCCCGCGATATAAGCTGGGAGTGATCCCGATTGGCGACCCGAGCGAGCAAGCGCAAGAGCGACTATGGCCCTATCTACAAGGGCCATGAAGGTCAGTACTCCTGGTTGCTCCATCGGATCACCGGCGTCGCGATCATCCTGTTCCTGTTCGCCCACGTGATCGACACCGCTGTGGTCGGCTGGGGACCCAACGCCTACAACCGCGTGGTCCGGGTCTACGAGAACCCGATCGTCCGGCTGCTCGAGCTGGGGCTCGTGGCCGCCGTGCTCTATCACTCGTACAACGGGATCAAGATCCTGCTGGTCGACTTCTTCCCGAGGCTCGCCAGGCACATCCGAGTCATGGGGATCATCACCCTCGTCGCGTTCGTGGTCTCCATGGTCCCCATCACGTGGATCATGGGCGGCCAGATCATCGACCTGATCAGGAACTGAGATGGCGACCGAGACCGAACCTCGCCGCGGATCACCGCCGCAGGAGCGGACGCACCAGCGCGACTTCCGCGGGGGCCGCGAGCGTCCCGTCGGCGGGTTCGAGCTCTGGACCTGGCTCTTCATGCGGATCTCGGGCCTGCTGCTCCTGGTGCTGGCGGTCGGGCACGTCTTGATCATGCACGTGCAGGACGACGGGGTCGGGCGCGTGAACTTCGGGTTCGTCGCGACCCGATGGGCGAGCCCGCTCTGGCGGACGTGGGACTGGATGCTCCTGGTGCTGGCGCTGATCCACGGGATAAACGGTCTGCGCGTGATCACGCTCGACTACGTCCGCAAGCCCGGCCTCCGCCTGACCATCAACATGGTCTTCTACGCGCTGGGGTTCACGCTCTTCGTTCTCGGCTCGGTGATCGTCTTCACGTTCGATCCGTCCAAGTGGCCGGGATACACGAGCTGACATGACGACCACCCACACCTACGACGCGGTGATCGTCGGGGCCGGCGGCGCCGGCCTCCGCGCGGCGATCGAGACGTCTGACCGGGTCCGTACCGCGGTCATCTCCAAGCTCTATCCCACCCGCTCGCACACGGGCGCGGCGCAGGGCGGCGTATGCGCCGCGCTCGGGAACATGGAGGAGGACTACCCGGAGTGGCACGCGTTCGACACGGTGAAGGGCGGTGACTACCTGACGGATCAGCCCGCCGCCGAGCTCCTGACGAACGAGGCCATCGACGCCATCTACCAGCTGGAGCACTGGGGCCTGCCGTTCAACCGGACCCCCGATGGCAAGATCGCGCAGCGCCGGTTCGGGGGGCACACGCGGAACCACGGCGAGGGACCCGTGATGCGCGCGTGCTACGCGGCAGACCGCACCGGCCACATGATCCTGCAGACGCTCTACCAACAATGCGTGAAGCGAGACGTGCGGTTCTTCAACGAGTTCTACTGCCTGGACCTGCTCCGCGACGACGCCGGCCACGCGGCGGGCATCGTCGCGTACGAGCTCGCCACGGGCGAGATCCACATCTTCCGCGCGAAGTCCGTGATGTTCGCGACCGGGGGCTACGGTCGGATGTTCCGCGTCACGTCCAACGCCCACGCGCTCACCGGTGACGGCCTGGCGGTCGCGTACCGTCGCGGCATCCCCCTCCAGGACATGGAGTTCTTCCAGTTCCATCCGACGGGCCTGTACAAGCTCGGGATCTTGCTGAGCGAGGCCGCGCGCGGCGAGGGCGCGATCGTGCTGAACAAGGACGGCGAGCGGTTCATGGAGCGCTACGCGCCCACGATCAAGGACCTGGCCCCGCGCGACGTCGTATCCCGAGCCATCTACCAGGAGATCAAGGAGGGACGCGGAGCGGGACCGAACGGGGACATGGTCTACCTGGACCTGCGGCACCTCGACCCGAAGGTGATCGAGGAGAAGCTTCCCGACATCACGGAGTTCGCACGCGTCTACCTGCGCGTCGAGCCGACGACGGAGCCGGTCCCGATCCAGCCGACGGCGCACTACGCGATGGGCGGGATCCCCACCGATGTCGACGGCCGTGTGGTGACGGGGGCGGACGAGACCCCGGTCCCGGGCCTGTACGCCGCGGGCGAGTGCGCGTGTGTGAGCGTCCACGGCGCCAACCGCCTGGGCACGAACTCGCTCCTGGACATCGTGGTCTTCGGCAGGCGTGGTGGCACGCACATGGCGGCGTTCGCGAGCGACACCGACCTCGCGCCACTCCCGGAAGAGCCGGCGAGGCAGACCCTCGACCTGCTGAACGGCCTCCTTTCGCGCGACCGCACCGTCAACCCCGCCGACATCCGGACGGAGCTGCAGGATGAGATGTTCGACAAGGCCTGCGTCGTGCGGGACGCAGACGGGCTGAAGCAGATGGAGGCATTGCTGGCGGGCCTCCACGACCGGTACGCGCAGGTCGGCGTCCAGGACAAGGGCAGCGTGTACAACACGGACCTGATGGAGGCCGTCGAGCTCGGGTTCCTGCTGGATTGCGCGGAGAGCCTGGTGGCCTCCGCCAGCGCGCGCACCGAGAGCCGGGGAGCGCACTTCCGCGAGGACCACCCCCTCCGCGACGACGCGAACTGGCTCAGGCACTCGTTGGCGTACCGTAAGGACGATCGGACGATCTACCTGGAGTACAAGCCGGTGAAGATGGGTCCCTACATCCCGATGGAACGGAAGTACTGATGGCGACCGCCGCCGACGTGCTCCAGACCTCCGATGAGCGCCAGATCGGCCGGGAGGACGGCCGGATGGCCCTGACCCTCAAGATCCGCCGATACAACCGGGAGGTCTCCGACGAGCCGTGGTGGGACGAGTTCACGGTGAAGATGGAGCCGACCGACCGGCTGCTGGACGCCCTCCACGAGGTGAAGTGGCGTCAGGACGGCACGCTTGCCCTCCGCCGCTCGTGCGCCCACGGCATCTGCGGTTCGGACGCCATGCTCATCAACGGCCGGAACGCGCTCGCATGCAAGGTCCTGGTGCAAGACGTCGCGCCGAAGGCCACCGTGGAGCCGATCCGCGGCCTGCCGGTGCTGAAGGACCTGATCGTCGACATGGATCCGTTCTTCGAGGGCTACAAGAGCGTCCTGCCGTTCCTGGTCAACGACAGCGGCGAGCCCGACACGGAGCGACGCCAGTCCCCCGAGGAGCGCGCGCGGTTCGACGACACGACCAAGTGCATCCTCTGCGCGGCCTGCACGACCTCGTGTCCGATCTTCTGGGGCGACGACGAGTACGTGGGCCCGGCAGCGATCGTGAACGCGCACCGCTTCATCTTCGACTCGAGGGACGAGGGCGGCCGGGAACGCCTGAAGATCCTCTCGGAGAAGACCGGCGTCTTCCGGTGCCGGACCACGTTCAACTGCACCGACGCCTGTCCCAGGGGCATCCAGGTCACGAAGGCGATCCAAGAGGTCAAGCGCTCCATCCTGTTCGATCGCTTCTGACCGGGGCACCCCCACACCCCCCCTTAACTGCGGATTTCACCCCCCTGACCAAGACGGGCTAGCATCCGCCGATCGGTCCAACCGGAGCCCTCGGCCGGAGATTTCAGCCCGGGGCAAGAGTGGAGAGGGGTGAGGACCTTGCGTCGACGACGGTTGTGCGTCCCGGCAGCGATCCTGCTGGGGGCGGCTCTCCTGTCGATCCCGGGGACGAGCGCCGCGGCCCAGAGGGCGGCTGCGAGCTCGGGGAAGACGGCTGAGGCTCCTGCGAGGCTGCTGACGCCCGGTGGGAAGAGCGAGCGTCTCGCGCTCAAGCGATCGCGCGCCACGGTACGGTCGGCGAAAGCGTCGCTCGCGGCGCCCGGCATCTCGGCCGTCGGCGATCAGAAGTATTGGCTCGCTCTCGACGACACGAACCAGTTCCTGTACCTGAAGCTCTACACGCTCCGGGCGATCGGGAACAACATCGAGGTGTGGGTGGCGTCCGACGACGATGGCACCTCGACCGCGACGGATTTCCCGGCCGGAGACTGCCGCAACGGACTACGGACGCAGATCACGGACGCGCAGGTCAACTACCTGGTCGATCAGTTCGACAACAACATCTACCCGAAGGAGTCCGACCTCTTCAGCGTCCCGCCCGATCTGGACGGCAGCGCTGCACCGCTCCCTGGTCTGGTCGGGCTCCCGGGCGACTACTACCAAGGGGATGGCAACAACATCGCCGTGCTCGTGGACAACGTTCGTGACGACAACTTCTACGACACGAACAACCAGAGCACGTTCTCGTACATCGCCGGGTTCTTCTCCTCCCAGTTCAACGACCTCGTCGATCGCAACGTCATGACGATCGACGCGTGGGACTGGCTGCACCGTACGGGAGCGACCCCGCCGCACGATCCGACGGCGGATCCCTGCACGAGCGCACCGGCTCGGCCGTTCCTCTACGAAGGCGTCTTCGCGCACGAGTATCAGCACCTGCTCGAGTCCTACGAGGATCCCGGCGAGGTCACCTGGGTGAACGAAGGGCTCTCCGACTGGGTGATGTCGTACGTGGGGTACGTGGACCGCTCGCTTCCGATCACCCAGATCGGATTCGACAGTCATACGCAGTGCTTCCTCGGATGGCTGGGGACGGTGACGGACGCCAATCCCTTGCCGTCCGTCGGAGGTCCAGAGCAATCGCTGAACCTGTGGGGTGATCAGACCGACAGCGAATCGGAGATCCTCTGCGACTACGGCGCGGCGGCGACGATGATGCACTTGCTCGCCGATCGGTTCGGCACCCAGTTCATGGGTGACTTCCATCGCGACGACCTGCACGGGTTCGAGAGCCTTCAGTCGTTGATGACGGCAGCAGGCGGACCCAGCGTCAGCGCGATGATCGACACGTGGGCGGCCTCAGCCGCGCTCGACGGTGTGCTGGCCGATGGCGCCAAGCTCCACGGGGGAAGCGCATCGGACTACCAGGTGTCAACGCTCGATGAGAGCATCAACTGGGACAACGACCAGACGTACAGCTCCCCGGGAGCTCCGCCGAACGGATCGGATTTCGTTCGCGTTCGCGACGGACATGGATACCTGCGCGCGAAACGCATCCACAGCATCGTGTTCGACGGGGCATCCGAACTGCCGACGATCCCGCTCGAGTGGACCGTGGACGCCGATCCCGCCGATCAACCGGGCGATGCGGCCTTGTATGCGGGGACGGGAGACAACCTCGATCGGGCGATCGTCCGGCAGGTAGCGGTTCCGTCAGGTTCGCCGCAGCTCACGTTCAACGCGGACTGGAGCCTGGAAGAGGGGTACGACTACGGCTACGTGCAGGTCTCGACCGACGGCGGCGCCGGCTACGAGACGATCCCCTGCTCTGACCAGGTCGACGGGCCGCTCGGCTCCGCGTACAACGCCGAATCCGGCGCGTTCCTCCCCGAGACCTGCGACCTGTCGGCGTTCGCGGGACAAACCGTCGTGATCGCCTTCCGGATGGTCACGGATGCCAGCGTCCACTTCGACGGCTTCTGGGTAGACGACGTCGCCATCGATGGCACGGTCCTGTCCGACGGATCCACGTTGGACGGGTGGAGCTCACTCACCGAGTTCAACCCGATCGACGTCGAGGGCTACACCGTCCGGATCGTGGCGTACGAGACCAAGAGCCACGGACACGGGAACCTGTCGTTTGGCGGACATGGCCACGGACACGGGCACGGGCGGCAGGCATGGATCGCGACGCTCAAGCTCGACGACGCGTTCCACGGCTCGCTGCGGGGTGGGTGGCTCCGAAAGGCGATCGGCGACGGCGCCGACGTCGTCTCGGTGATCGTGACGTACCACGACTCCACGGAGCAGGTGTCGCAGTACGCGCCGTACACCCTCACGGTGAACGGCGTCCTCCAACCCGGAGGCTAGTTCCGACCTGGCACAGCGGAGGGAGCGGCCACGGCCGCTCCCTCCGCTCGCGGGGGCCTGCGGCTCCGGCGGCTAAGCTCGCCCGATGGCTCATCTCGTCACGATCATCCCGGGGGACGGCATCGGGCCGGAGGTGTCGGCGGCGACACGGCTGGTCATCGACGCCGCCCACGGGGACATCGAATGGGTCGACGCGGTCGCCGGCGCGGGCGCGCTCGAGAGTCACGGCTCCCTGCTGCCCGAGGAGACGCTGCAAGCCGTCCGTGACTGCCGTGTCGCCATCAAGGGGCCCATCACCACCCCGGTCGGGACGGGGTTCCGCAGCGTGAACGTGGCGCTCCGACAGGAGCTCGACCTGTTCGCGTCCGTCCGACCCGTCCGCGCGCTGCCCGGGGTCCCGATCCGGCATCCAGACACGGACCTCGTCGTGATCCGCGAGAACACCGAGGACCTCTACCAGGGCATCGAGTTCGAACGCGGCTCGCCGGAGGCCGCGGCACTGCGAGGGAAGCTGCACGAGCTCGCAGGCTTCGACGTGCGAGCGGACGCCGGCATCACGTTGAAACCGATCTCGGTGGCCGGCACGCGGCGGATCGTGCGGTTCGCGTTCGAGTACGCACGGGCGAACGGCCGTCGCAAGGTCTCGCTCGGCCACAAGTCCAACGTGATGCGCTATTCGGACGGCCTCTTCCTGAAGATGTTCCTCGACATCGCCCGAGACCCGATGATCCGCGGCAGCGTGGAGGTCGAGGAGATCCAGATCGATCACCTGTCGATGCGGCTCGCGTGGGAGCCCGAGGCGTTCGACGTGCTGCTGCTGCCGAACCTCTACGGGGACATCCTCTCCGATCTCTGCGCAGGGCTGGTGGGCGGGCTCGGCCTGATCCCCGGAGCGAACATCGGTTGGGAGTACGCCGTGTTCGAGCCGGTGCACGGGAGCGCGCCGGACATCGCAGGGAAGGGTCTGGCCAACCCCATCGCCATGATCTTGTCGGGCGCGATGATGCTCCGCCACCTGCGCGAGCCGGCGGCGGCCGAGCGGGTGGAGCGGGCCGTGGACGAGGTGCTGGGTGAAGGGGCGATCCGAACGCCGGACCTCGGTGGGACGTCGAGTACCCAGGAGGTCGGACGCGCGATCGCGGAAGCGATGCCTTCCTAGCCGCTCACGGCGGGTCGTGGTGGTGGTGTCCATCCGGACCTCGACCGAGGTCCTCGGGGAGCCGTCAACAGCCGGGCTGGCCGTGATGCCCGCAGCACTGCCGGACGGAGAACGTCGCCCTCAGCCGGTTGCGGAACGTCAAGCCGAGCTTCGTCAAGAACGGAGCGTCGTACACACGCCAGTTCGTGAAGAAGTTCCGTGCGTGCTCCCTCGCGGCCGACCAGGAACCGTCATCGCGCATGAAGCCATGCTACGGCGCCGGCACTTCGCCGATGTGCTTCAACCCGAACGCGGGCAGTGGGAGACTCGATCCCGATGCTCGCCGTCGTGAAACCAAGCCCGCTCCGCCTCTGGGGATTCCTCCTGACGGCGCTGGGTGGGGCCCTGGTGGCGTTCGGCTCCATCGGGAGCTGGGCGGCGATCAGCCTGGGGAACAGCGTGAAGGACGCCGTCCCCACCAAAGGGATCGACGTATGGCAGGGCGCAGCCTCGCTGATCCTCGGCGTCGTGATCGTGCTCGGCATCCTCGCGCTTCGTTTCGTCCGTCCGGAGCGCCGGAACGTGATGGCCGTGGGGATCGTCGTGGCGGGCCTGGCCGCGCTCGCGCTCGGGCTCTGGGTGCTCCTCGCGCTGACGTCGGTCATGCGCGACACCGGCGTCGACGCACTCGCCGAGGTGTACGGCCGTCAGCAGGTCCTTCAGGCGATGGGCACGGTGGGAGTTGCCACGAAAGCCCAGACCGGGCTGTACATGTCGGTCGCCGGTGGTGTGCTGGCGACGGCCGGCGGACTCGTCGACCTGGCGTGGGTCCGGCAGAAGCGCCTCGTCGGCGACGCGATCGACCCCGACACGCTTCCGGCGAAGACCGAGCCGGAAACCTAGAGCGTGTCGAGATCCGCGCACTTCGCGCGGATGCCCTCGGCGGCCGCACGCAACGCGGAGGACTCCTCGTCGCTCAGTTCGAGCTCGACGATCTCCTCGACGCCGCCTCGTCCGAGCTTCGCCGGCACACCGACGTACACGTCGGAGATCCCGTACTGCCCCGTCGCCCAGGCGCAGACCGGAAGCACCTCATGCGAGTCGTTCGCGACCGCCGCCACCATCTGCGTGATCGACGCGCTGGGCGCGTAGTAGGCGCTCCCTTTCTTCAACAGCTCGACGATCTCGGCGCCGCCGTCGCGCGTGCGCTGGAACAGCCGATCGAGCGTCGGCGGGTCGACCAGCTCGGGCAGCGGCTTCCCGTCCACCGTGGCATGACGCGGCAGCGGGATCATCGCGTCGCCGTGGGATCCGAGCGTGATGGCTTCGACGACGAGCGGCGACACCCCCAACTCCTCGGCGATGAAGAACCGCAGCCGGGCTGAGTCGAGGACGCCCGCCATCCCCATCACACGTTCCTTCGGGAACCCGCTCGCGTCCGCGGCCAGGAACGTCATCTCGTCCAGCGGATTCGTCACGACGATGATGATGGCGTCGGGTGAGTCGGGCGCGATCTTGCCGATCACGTCCTTCATGATGCCCGCGTTCTTGCCGAGTAGGTCCATCCGGCTCATACCCGGCTGTCGCGGGAAACCGGCCGTGATCACGACCACGTCGGAGCCGGCAGCCTCGGCATAGTCGTTCGTGCCGACGATGTGGGGTTCGAACCGCTCGACAGGAGCCGATTCCTTGAGGTCGAGCGCCAGACCTTGCGGCAGGCCTTCGACGATATCCGTCAACACCACCTCGTCGGCCAAGCCCTTCTGCAACACCCGCATCGCGGTTGTCTGGCCGACGAACCCGCTGCCGACGACGGTGATCTTCATAGGTTTCACAGCTCCTCGTGCTCGGGACCGGCTCACCATGCTACGGGGGGACGGCCGAGGTGGCCCGAAGTTCGCCCGAACCGCTGCGCTGGAAGGCCCCAAGATGCCGATACGTTGACCATGTCCTCTCAGCCGAAGACACATCCCGAGACGTGGGTTCCGGCCGGGACCGAGAAGCGCGACCCGGAGCCGAGGCCACCGGCGGAGCCTCAGGCGGAACGACGCAAGCCGCGCGTGGCGTTACCGCCGCGCGTGGAGACGCCTCGCGTCCCCCGGCTCAAGCGTGTGCGCGCTCGCATGGTGAACCTGCTGTGGGCAGCGCTCGCTGCCGGGGTCCCGTGGCTGTGGTTCCTGGTGCGCGATCTCGGCTCCGTGGTGCAGCTGGTCGCGCTGGCTCTGCCGGTCCTCGTGCTGGCCGCCTTCGTGGGACTGGCCATCTCCGCGCTCGACGAGCGCAAGCTCTCCTCGCTCCTCGTGGCGGCGTCGGTCGCCGGGTTCGGCTGGGTGACGATCCTCGGACCGCGTTCGGCCATGCCCGCCCCGCCGCCCGTCGACCCCATCCGCATCACGTCGATCACGCTGGACGGCTCGACCATCAACTCGAGCGCGATCGTCGCATCGCTCGCGAGACAACGGGCCGACATCGCGGTCCTCGTCGAGCCGTCGAAGAAAGCGCGGACCGTGCTGCTCCGAGCGGATCGGTTCCCGTACACGCTGACCAGCGGACGGTTCGTCGTGCTCTCGTCGATCCCGGTGAGCGAGCTTCCCCTGCAGAAGGGTCTTCCATCGGACCTCATCGTTCGGCTGCAGGTCGACCGGCCGGACGGCTCGTTCATCGTCTACGCCGTACGCAACGGTACGTCCCCGCTCGACGCGGCGCAGAACGATCCGATCGGGGTCGATCGCCTCCGGAACGCCGCCCGGGACGAGCGACTCCCGGTCGTCCTCGCGGGCGACTTCGGGATCGGAGACAGATCCTCGGAGTACCGAACGCTCACCGACTCGTTCCGCGACACGATGCGGGCGGGCTCGCGAGCCGCGACCACCGCCGCGACCTTCCCGTGGAACCTCCTGTTCGTCCGGACCACGTATGTGCTGACGTCGCCGGACCTGTGCGCGGGTGGCGGATCGACGTTCGATGTTCCGGATGCCCCGACCGTCGGCGTGACAGCCGCGGTCGGCCTTTGCCGGCATTGATCAAACGGTCAGCTCCGCGATGATCGCGTTGGCGACCTCGAGCGTCGTCGCGGGCGGCCGATCGTCACTGGACCACCGGAGATCGTCGGTCAGATAGGTACCTTCGGCCAGCACCGCGGCCACCGCGGACTCCAGCCGATCGCCGGCATCGGTCTCGCCGATGTGGCGGAGCATCATGGCCGCCGACAACGTCACCCCCACGGGGTTCGCTCGATTGGTGCCCGCCAGTCGCGGCGCCGTCCCGTGGGTCGCCTCGAACACCGCCCCCGACTCCCCCACGTGACCTCCGGGGGCGACTCCCAGCCCGCCGATCAGCCCTGCCGCCACGTCCGACACCACGTCGCCGTAGAAGTTCGGCAGCACGAGCACGTCGAAGCGCTCGGGCGCCTGGACGAGCTGCATGCAGAGCGCGTCGATGATCCGGTCCTCGAATGCTACGAGCGGGTACTCCGTCGCGATCCGCCGTGCGACCTCAAGGAACAACCCGTCGGTGAACTTCATGATGTTGGCCTTGTGGCCGGCGGTGACGTTGGTCCGCCCTCGGTCCATCGCCAGATCGAACGCGAACCGGACGATCCGCTCGCTGCCGAACTCCGAGATCGTCTTGACGGAGATGCCGGTGTCCGCGCGCATCTCGGTCCCGGTCGTGTCCGAGACGAACCCGATGAGCTCGGTCGTGGCGGACGTGCCTTCCTCGAACTCGATCCCGGTGTACATGTCCTCGATGTTCTCCCGGACGACGATCAGGTCGACGTCGTCGTAGTACGCGGGCACGCCCGGGTACAGACGGCACGGCCGGATGCACGCGTAGAGGTCGAGCTCGCGACGGAGCGCCAGGTTCACGCTCCGCATGCCGCTCGTAACCGGTGTCTCCACCGGCCCCTTGAGGGCGACGCCGTTGGCGCGGATCGACGCCAGCGTGGCCGCCGGGAGCGGATCGCCGGTCCTGGCGTAGATGCCCGCACCCATCGCTTGACGGTCCCAGGTGATCGCCACGCCGGTCGCTTCGACGGCTCGCCGCGCAGCCTCCACGACCTCGGGACCGATCCCGTCGCCGGGGATCAGGGTGATCCGATAGGTCACGCCGTCCCTCCCCCGATCCTCCTGAGATGGGGCCATCGAACAGCCGCTTTGGCCCGAGCCCTTCTCGCCGTCTATCCTGGCACAAGCGACGCGAGGACCTCGCGTCCCGCGAAGGGCGGCGATCGTCCGGGGAAAGCTGGTGACGTGACCGACAAAGGGCTCCGCGAGGTCGTCGCCGCGGATACGCAGATCTCCGACGTCGACGGAGATCTGGGGCGCCTGTGGTACGTCGGATACGACATCGCCGACCTCGCGCTCCACGCCAGCTACGAGGAGATCGTCTACCTCCTGCATCACCTGGACCTGCCGACACGGGACCAGCTCGACGAGTCGAACGAGTTCCTGATCGACGAGCGCGACATCTCGCCGTTCCTGGCGCACCTGATGCACGAGCTGGCGCAGCAGACCTCTCCGATGTCCATGCTGCGGACGAGCATCTCCGCCGCCTCGGCCTACGACCCCGACGGGTGGGACGGATCGGCCGACGCACAGCTCCGGAAGGCGCTCCGCCTGATCGCGAAGACCCCGTCGCTGATCGCCCACTACCACCGGCTCCGGACGGGTCAAGACGTCCTTCCCACCAACCCGAAGCTCCCGCACACAGCCAACTTCCTGTGGATGCTGCTGGGTGAGGAGCCGAGCGCCGAGGACGCGGACACGCTCGATACCACGTTCGTCCTCTACGCCGATCACACCATGAACGCATCCACGTTCACGGCGCGGATCATCGCATCCACGCTCGCCGACATGTTCAGCGCGATCACCGGCGCCGTAGCCGCGCTCAAGGGCCCGTTGCACGGCGGCGCCAACGAAGAGGCCATGAAGATGCTCGAGGAGATCGGCTCACCCGATCGGGCCGAGGCCTACGTGCACGACCGGCTCGAGCGCCACGAGAAGATCATGGGTTTCGGGCACGCGGTGTACAAGGTGATGGATCCGCGGGCCAAGGTGCTCAAGAGGCTGTCCCGAGAGACGGGCGAGCGCCACGACGACCTCCGCTGGTACGAGATCTCCGAGGCGGTGGAGGAGACCGTGTTCGAGCAGAAGGGCCTGAACCCGAACGTCGACTTCTACGCCGCGAGCGTCTATCACGTGCTCGGCATCCCGACGGATCTGATGACGCCGATCTTCGCCGCGGCGCGCATGGCGGGCTGGACCGCGCATGTCCGCGAGCAGTACGAGGACAACAAGGTCATCCGGCCGGGCTCGGAATACGTGGGACCGCGCGATCGGACCTACACGCCGATCGAGGACCGCGACTCGTCCGTCGCAGACTAGTTCGGCGCGGACGAGATGCCCGTCGGCCGTGGGAAGAGCCCCGCGCCCTCCACGACCCGAGCCACGATGTCATCGCGCCCCATGCCCATCAGATGGACGCCCGCAACGCCGTCGATCCCTCGGATGCCCTGCACGACGTCGATCGTGTAGCCGATCCCGACCTCCTCGGCATCGTCGCCCGCCCGCTCGAGGTCGGCGAGCATGTACGCAGGAACACGAACGCCGGGCAGACGCTCGTCCATGAACCGAGCCGCCTTCGCGCTCCGGAGGGGCACCACCCCTACGATCACCTTGACGCGCTCGAACAGGCCCCGCCCGCGCATGAGGTCTGCCCAAGCGGCCAGCGCCTCGATGTCATAGGCGATCTGGGTCATCACGACGTCGGCACCGGCGTCGAGCTTCACCTCCAGACGCTGCGGGTCGTACGGGTCGGCGAGCGGCATGTCGGCCACGCCGATCAGGTATCGGGGCGGTTCGGCGATCTCCGCGCCGGAGAGCGTCGTGCCTTCTTCGCGCATCCGCTTGGCGAGTGACACCAGGTCCATGACGGAGAGGTCGTTCACGACCACCGCGTTCGGATGGTCGCCGATCTTCAGCGGGTCCCCAGTCAGGCAGAGGAGATTGCGCGCACCCAACGCCCAGGCGCCCAGAAGGTCCGCAGTGATGCCCAGCCGGTTGCGGTCTCGACACGTGAGCTGCACCGTCGGTTCGACGCCCGCCTCCGCGACGAACCGCACGCCTGCGAGCGGCGACATGTGGGCGCTCGCCGTCGGGTTGTCCGTGACGTTGGCGGCGTCGACGTAGCCGACCAACGCGCGCGCGTGCTCGGTCACGGCACCGGCGTCGCCGGATCGTGGCGGAACGACCTCTCCGGTGACGCAGAATCGGCCCGACGAGAGGATGGCAGCCAACCGGCCCCCGGTGCTCACTTCGCGAACGCCTGCGCTTCGGCGGCGGCGACGGTGTTCACCAGCAACATCGAGGTGGTCATGGGCCCGACCCCGCCGGGCACAGGCGTGATCGCTCCCGCGACTTCGAGCGCTTCGTCGAAGCGCACGTCCCCAACCAAACCGTCGGCCGTCCTATGCACGCCCACGTCGATGACGGTCGCTCCCGGTTTGATCATGTCGCCGACGATCATCTCCGGCACGCCGGCCGCAGCGACGAGGATGTCGGCCCGCCGGGTGTGTGCGGCCAGATCGTGGGTCTTCACGTGACAACAGGTCACGGTCGCATTCCCACGGATCGAATCCTGCGCCAGCATGATCGAGAGTGGCGCACCGACCAGCTCACCGTATCCGACGACGACGACCTCGGCCCCTTCCAGCTCCACGCCGGACCGCAGCAAGAGCTCGACGATGCCGTACGGCGTGGCGGGCGGGAAGGCCGGCTCTCCGCGAACCATGAGGCCGACGTTCGTGGGGTGGAGGCCGTCGACGTCCTTCGATGGGTCGATCGTCTGCTGGACCGCGAGCTCATGGATGTGCTGGGGCATAGGCAGCTGCACGATGATCCCGTGGATCTCGGGGTCGCGATTCAGGCGGCGGATCGTGGCGTGCAGCTCGCCCTCGGTCACGTAGACGGGCATGTCCACCTGTTCCGAGCGGATCCCGACGTCGGCGCACGCCTTGTGTTTGGAACCGACGTAGATGCGGGAGGCCTGGTCGTCGCCGACGAGCACGGCCGCCAAACCCGGTATGACCCCGCGCTCGGAGAGCGCGCGCACGCGATCGGCGACCTCGGAGCGGACCTGGCCGGCGACCGCCTTCCCATCCAGGATGCGAGCCGTCACGGAGCGGAATCCTACCTGCGACCCAGCGTCAGTGACGGAAGTGACGCCGACCCGTGATCACCACGGCCATCCCCCTCGCCTCGGCTGCCGCGAGCGTGACGTCGTCGCGCTTGGAACCTCCGGGATGCGCAACCGCTGTGACCCCCGCGTCGGCCGCGACCTCGATCGCATCGGGGAACGGGAAGAACGCATCGCTCGCCATGACCGCACCCTCGGCGCGCCCATCCGCCTTGCGGACGGCGATCCAGGCCGCGTCGACGCGAGACATCTGCCCCGCCCCGACGCCCACCGTCGCGCCGTCCTTCACGAACACGATGGCGTTCGACTTCACGCGCCAGGCGACGGTCCATGCGAAGGCCAGGTCGCGCCACTCCTGCTCCGTGGGCTCACGCGCCGAGACGACCTCCCAATCCTTCGGCCGATCGCCCGTCGGCTCGGCGAGGTCCCTGTCCTGGATGACCGCGCCCCCGGGGACCGGGCGCACGTCCAGCCCGGCGCCGGTCGCGAGCGGCGCCCGCACGACACGCAGGTTCTGCCGCGTCGCGAACGCCGCCAACGCCTCGTGGGTGAACGACGGAGCGACGACGACCTCGGTGAACACATCGGCCATCGCGGCGGCGGCCGGCCCGTCGCACGGAGCGTGGAACGCGACGATCCCGCCGAACGCCGAGACCGTGTCGCAGGAGAACGCCTTCGTGTAGGCCTCCGAAGGGGTGGACCCCAACGCCGCGCCACATGGGTTGTTGTGCTTGACGACCACCGCGGAGTTCACGGGCAACGCCGAGGCCAGCGCATAGGCGGCATCGACGTCCAGCCAGTTGTTGAACGACATCTCCTTGCCTTGCAACACTTCCGCGCCACCGAGCACGCCCGGGCCCCCGGCCTCCGCATACAACGCCCCTCGCTGATGGGGGTTCTCGCCGTAGCGGAGGTCGCCGACCTTCTCGTAGGCGAGGCCGACGAACCCGGGCAGCGTGTCGTTGTCCTGCTGGGCGAACCACCCGGCCACCGCGGCGTCGTACGCGGCGGTGTGCGCGAACGCGACGGCGGCCGACGCGCGCCGCGTCTCGAGCGTCAAGCCCCCCTCACGTCTGAGCTCGTCCACGATCTCGTCGTACCGGCCGGGCTCGACCACCACCCCGACGGACGCGAAGTTCTTCGCAGCGGCCCGCACCATGGCCGGGCCCCCGATGTCGATGTTCTCGATCACGTCCTCGAGGCCGGCGCCGCTCGCAACCGTCTCGCGGAACGGGTAGAGGTTGGCAACCAGCAGATCGAACGGCTCGATGCCGTGCTCGGCCAGCTCCTCCACGTGCGAGGGCCTGCGGCGGTCCGCGAGCAGTCCTCCGTGGATCTTCGGATGCAACGTCTTCACGCGCCCGCCGAGCATCTCGGGGAACGCGGTGACCTCTTCGACGGGTGTGACGGGCAGACCGGCGCCGGCGAGCGTCCGCGCCGTACCCCCCGAGGAGACGAGGGTCGCCCCCAGCTCGACGAGTGCACTGCCGAGCTCGACGACGCCCGTCTTGTCGTAGACCGCGAGCAGGGCCCGTCGGACGGGACGGACGTCACTCACGTGAGGCCTCCCGCACCCGTACGTGACGACCGTCGACGTGGACCCGACCCTGGATCAGCGCTCGGACCGCGGCCGGGAGCTGGCGATGCTCGGCCGCGTGGATCCGGGTCTCCAGCGAGCCCCAGTCGTCGCCGGGCAACACCTCGACCACCTCTTGCGCGACGATCGGCCCCGTGTCGATGCCCTCATCGACCAGGAAGACCGTGACCCCGGCAACCTTCACACCGTACGCGAGCGCGTCGCGAACGCCGTGCATCCCGGGGAACGACGGAAGGAGCGCCGGGTGGATGTTCAGCCAGCGACCCTCGTACACGTCGAGCACCGGCTTGCCGAGCAGCCGCATGTAGCCCGCGCTCACCAGCGTGTCGATCCCCCGGCCTTCGAGGAGCTCCAGCACTGCGAGATCGAAGTCGGACCGGTCGGGGAAGTCCGCCGGTTCGATCACCGCGCTCTCGACGCCGGCGTCGTGGGCGCGATCGATCGACCGGATGCCGGGTCGGTCCGCCAGGACGAGGGCGATGTGCGGCCGGATGACCGGATCGTCCAACAACGCCTGCAGGTTCGTCCCCGACCCCGAGACCAGCACCGCGATGCGCGCCTCCATCGTTCGGAAGCTATCACGCGTCCGAGGACCCGGGGGCGAGACGTAAGCTTCGGCGATGCCCACGGAGGAGCGCACCACGAAGGGCGCCGAGCGCTGCGCCACCCACCCCTCTCGCGCCACCGTGGGGGCGTGCGAGGTCTGCGGTCGCCCGCTCTGTATCGAGTGCGCGGTCCCCGTCAGGGGCCGGGTGCTCGGCGCGGAATGCCTCTCCGAGGTCCTGGGGAGCGACATCCCTGCGTCGCCCCCGCCGCGCCAATGGCGGCGGCTCCGATCGCCGGCCGACCGCGTCGCGGGCGCGTTGCTCGCGGCCGCAGCGCTGGCGACGCTCCTTCCTTGGACGCGCTTCAGCACCGGCTCCGGGTTCGCCGGCGCATGGACGTTCGGCGTGCGCTGGTCGATGCTTGCCGCCTGCGCCGCCGTGATCGGCCTCGGTGCATGGTTCGGGTTCCGCCGTCGCTCCTCGGTGGCACGGACGGCGGCGATCCTCGCCGGCACGGTGGTGGTCGCGGGCTCGATGCTCGCCGCCTTGAACCCTCCGCCGTTCACGAAACCGGCGCTCGCACCCTGGTTCGCCCTCGCGGCAGGCCTCGGAGCGGCGATCGCCGGGGGGTATGCGCGGTTCAGGTCTACTGCCCCGCATGTTTGACTCGCACCCGGGCAGGGGCTTCAATCGACCAGGTCACGGGGCGCTCTGTGCGCCTCGGGTCATGTGTGCTCGAAAGGAGACAGGATGGAGAAGTCTGGAGGCTTCGACATGTCGAAGATGTCGTTGGCCAGCAAGCTCATCATGGGGGCGGGGATCCTGCTGCTGATCGACAGCTTCCTCGACTGGCAGAGGGTCTGCTTCGATTTCGGAGGCGTCGCGGGGCTCGGCAAGTCGTGCGGCGGCGTGAATGCATGGTCTGGGAGTGGGAGCGCCTTCGGACTTCTGATGGGTCTCTGCCTCATCGTCCTGCTCATATGGGAGGCCTTGCAGATCGCGGGCGCGGGAGGGAACATCAACCTTCCGATCTCCGCCTCGAAGGCCGGCGCCTATCTCGGCTTCGGGGTCGTCGTGTTCGGCATCCTCAAGCTCATCCTCGTCCTGACGAGCGACGTGAAGCCGTCGCTCTTCGGTTGGGTCGGTCTGATCCTTATCCTCGCCCTCGGGTACGGCGCATGGATGAAGTTCCAAGAGCCCGAGATCGCGCCCCCGCCTGCGGCCCCAACGGGTAGCGACGGCGGCTTCACCGCCTGATCTCCTCACCGCTCGACGGAGCCTGGTCGCCGAAGGCGACCGGGCTCCTCGTTCCCTTGACCTCGCCTGGGGTAGCCTTATGGCCACCTGAAGGAGGGTCGGCGTGAAGAAGTGCCCCTACTGCGCGGAAGAGATCCAGGACGAGGCCATCAAGTGTCGCTACTGCCACAGCGACCTGACGGTGCCCCCGCCATCGGTGACTGCGGCTCCGAGCATGGGTCGGCCGGCTGCCACGCCCGAGCCGGCCGGCGCTCCGGAGCCGGTGGCGGCGTCCGCGTCGAGCGACGCCGCTCCTGCGGCAACAGCCCCCGTTCCTGCCGCTGCACCTCCCTCGACCGAGCCGTCCATCCGCTACACGCATTCGGGCTACCGATACGTCCTCGGGTATGACCCGGACCATTTCGGCATCTGGGACCGGCAGTCACCTTCGACTCCCGCGGAGCGCTTCCCGCGGACGGACGACGGCTGGCGTCAAGCGTGGACCCGGTTCGTCTCCCTTGAGCCGAACAACGTCGCCGTTCCGCAGGCGGGCCAGGCCGCCGCGGCCGCCGACCCCACCGACAGCGACGTGATGCAATACACCCACTCGGGCCAGCGATACCTGTTGGGGTACGGACGATCGTTCTTCGGGATCTGGGACCGTCAGATGCCGAACTCCCCGCTCGAGCGCTTCGCGCGCGACGACGCCGGGTGGGCGGCGGCGTGGCGCCGATTCACCCAACTCGAGACGCACTACACCGAGGTCGGGCTGGGGGGGACCGGTGCCTCGGGTTCGGCGGGTACCGGCGTCCCCTCGTCCTGACGCCGGATCGTCGCCCCGAAGGCTCCCCCCACGACCCCCCACGCGAGCGCGAGCAGAGCCGTCGGCAGCGGCCGGGGTCCGAGCGCGAGCGACGTGGGAATGGACCCGGTCGCGGAACGCACGCTGAGCGTCGCGGTCGCCATCCAGGCTCCGATGCCGACCAGGACGCCGAACACCGCACCCGCGCCGGCGCCACGCACCCACGCCTCACGCGAACGGACCGACCCCGGCACCGTCGAGCGGGCGTAACGACCCGCAGCGAGCGTGGCGACCGCGGGGACCAGAACGAACGCCCAGTAGCCGGAAGGCATCGGTCGGTCCGTGATCGCGGTCACGGTGGTCGGACCGGCGCCGCCGACGCGCGCGATATCGTCGAGGACGGTGGACGGGTCCAGCCTCGGCAACCGGCCGGGGCAGAGCACCGGCGACGTGGCGTCCGATCCCGTCAGCTCGACGCATCCGCCCATCGACGGTCCGAGCACGAACAACGACTGGTTCGGCAGCAACAACGCATGGTGTCCGAGGAGCAACAGCGCGGTCCGCGGACCATTCGACGACACGCCCCGGGCATAGGCCGCCGTCCCGTCGGGCCGGAGGGCCGCCACGAGCAATACCCCGACGAAGGCAAGGCCGAGGGCCCCGAGCGTCGCCCGCCATCCACCCACCAGCCACGCGCGTACGCGCGATCCGCGAGGCAACGAGCCAACGGCTCCCCCGGCTCCGCCGGCGGCGATGCCGAGGACGGCCGGGAACGCGAACGCCTGCCACCCCAGGCCGTGGAACCCCACCGTCTCGGGAAGTACGCCACCTCCCGTGTGCAGCCGCAGCCGCACGGACGTCGTGATCACCGCGATCGGCAGCGCGTAGACGGGCCCGATCATCGCCCCTGCGAGGGCGCGTGCCCGGAGCGACGGACCGGCACGCCGGGCCGCCGCTCGACCGGCGCGGAAGAGCACCCACACCACCAGCCCCGTTCCCGACAGGAATGCGACGGAGAGCCGCCCGCTCACGCCGCCGGAACCGGTGACGTCGATCGCGACGCGATGGAACGCGAGCTCGTAGAACCATCCGAGCTTGAGCGCGGTGGAGATCGCCAGCCCGCCGCCGAAGAACTCGATCGAGGCGGGGACGACCTGCGCGGCCAGGGCGGTCGCGGCGAACGCGATGAGCCCGCTCCTGATCACCCGCAGCGACATGGTTCGCACGTTCGGGCCGCGATCCGTGTGCGCCTCCGGGGAAGCCGGCGGCACCGAGGGGTTCACCCCGCGGCCGCCTGCACCAGCTCCGCCACCTGGGTCGGCGTGCGGCCGACGCGGACCCCGGCTGCCTCCAGCGCTTCAGCTTTCGCGGCCGCCGTGCCCTTGGAGCCGGTGACGATGGCGCCCGCGTGCCCCATGCGCTTGCCCGGCGGCGCCTCGAACCCGGCGATGTAGCCGACGACGGGCTTCGTGACGCGATCGGCGACGTACGCGGCCGCTCGCTCCTCGTCGTCGCCGCCGATCTCCCCCACCATGACCACCAGGTCGGTGCCGGCGTCGTCCTGGAACGCCGCCAGCGACTCGATGAACCCGATCCCGTGGACCGGGTCGCCGCCCATGCCGATGCACGTGGATTGGCCGAGCCCCAGCTCCGTCAGCTCGTGCACGATCTGATACACGAGCGTGCCCGAGCGGCTCACCAGACCGACCCGCCCCGGCGAGCAGATCTCACCGGGGATGATGCCCACGTTGGCCGCGCCCGGTGAGATCACGCCCGGGCAGTTCGGTCCCACGAGCGTGGTCCGCACTCCCTTCAGGTAGCTGTGGACGTTCGCCATGTCCAGCACCGGGATCCCTTCCGTGATGCACACGACCAGTTCGATACCGGCGTCGGCCGCCTCCAAGATGGCCTCGGCGGCGAACCGCGGCGGCACGAAGATCATCGACGTGTTCGCCCCTGTCTCCCGGACCGCGTCGACGACGGTGTCGAATACCGGGATCCCCTCGACGTCGGCGCCCGCCTTCCCGGGCGTGACGCCGGCGACGACCTGGGTCCCGTACGCGCGGTTGCGGAGTGTGTGGAACGTGCCCTCACGGCCGGTGATCCCCTGCACCACGAGCTTGGTATCGGCGCCGACGAAGACGCTCACGCCGCCTCCCCGGAATTGGCGAGATCGGCAGCCTTGCGCGCGGCCTCGAGCATGGTCGTCGCCGAGACGATCCGCGGATGCGCCGCCTCGTTCAAGATCTCGCGTCCCAGACGGGCGTTCGTCCCGTCCAACCGGACGACGATGGGGACGGCTGCCTCGATCCGCAGCAGTGCCTCCAGGATGCCCTGCGCCACAAGGTCACAACGCGTGATACCGCCGAAGATGTTGATCAGCACGGCTTTCACCGCTGGATCCGAGAGGATGACCTCGAGCGACGTCGACATGGTGTCGACGCTCGCGCCGCCGCCGATGTCCAGGAAGTTCGCCGCCTTCGCGCCTGCCTGCGCCACGACATCGAGCGTCGACATCACCAGGCCGGCGCCGTTGCCGATGATCCCGACGTCGCCCTCGAGCTTCACGTACTGCAGACCGGCGTCCTTCGCGCGGGCCTCCACCGGGTCGATCGGGAACGCGGCCCTCAGCCCGTCGAGCTCCGGGTGGCGCCACAGGGCGTTGTCGTCGATCGTGACTTTGGCGTCGAGGGCCAGGACCTTCCCATCTTCCAGCAGGACCAGCGGGTTGACCTCGACGAGGGTGGCGTCCTGTTCGCCGAGGATCGAGTGGAGCTTCCGCAAGATATCGCCGGCACCTTCGCGCGCCTCGAGCGGGAGCGTTCCGGTCAGCTCGCGCACGTGATACATCCGCAACCCGAGCATCGGGTCGACGTGCGCACGACGGATCGCCTCGGGACGCGTCCGGGCGAGCTCCTCGATATCGACGCCGCCCTCGGCCGTCATCATCGCGAGGTGATCGCCCGTCGAGCGGTCCAGCACGAACGACGTGTAGAACTCCTTCGCGATCGGGAGGAGCTCCTCGACCAGGACGCGATTCACGGTCATGTCCTTGAAGCCGTCGCGGAGCATGCGCTCGGCCTCCTCGGCCGCCCGCTCGGGTGAATCGACCAGCACGACGCCGCCACCCTTGCCGCGACCGCCGATCTGCACCTGCACCTTCACGACCGACCTCCCACCGAGCTCGCGCGTCGCATCCGCGGCCTCCTCCGGTGTCGTCGCGACGATGCCGCGAGGCGTCGGGATCCCCTGCGCGCGGAAGACGTCCTTGCCTTGATGCTCGTAGAGATCCACGTTCCTCCTCGGATGTCAGTTCGATGCGGTGCGGTCGAGCCGCTCTCGGAGCCATCCGCCGATGTCGACGGTAGAAGCGCCGGGCGTGAAGATCTTCTCGATGCCGGCGCTCTCGAGCTTCGGGATGTCGTCGACGGGGATGATCCCGCCGCCGAACACCAAGATCTCGCCCGCGCCGCGCTCGCGGAGCTGTTCGACGACCCGCGGGAACAGCGTCATGTGTGCGCCCGAATGACATGAGAGCCCGACCGCGTCGGCGTCCTCCTGGATCGCGGTCTCGGCGATCTGCTCGGGCGTCTGATGCAGTCCCGTGTAGATGACCTCGAAGCCCGCGTCGCGCAGCGCACGGGCGACCACCTTCGCGCCCCGGTCGTGTCCATCGAGCCCCGGCTTCGCGACGATCACACGGTAGGTTTCTGCCATCGAGCGGCCAGTCTAACGAACGCCCAGGTTGCGGCTGGAGCGTGATCGGGTGGGAAGATGTCCGCGATGGCTGCGACCGCGAGGGGTTCGGTCCCCGGGTTCCTGCCCAGCACGTCGGGCTTCCGATTCGCGAACGATTTCCCCCACGTCCCGGTCCGGCACATCGGCATCCCGGGCGTGATCAGCGTCCCCATCGGGGATGCGTCGAACGGACTGTGCGGCGGCATGGCTTTCGCGGCCCGCGACTACTTCGAGGCCGAGCGGCTACCTCCGGATGACACGACCGCTCCGGGGGATGGACCCCTGTTCGACTACCTGTGCGCCCGGCTGTTCGATAGCTTCGACCTCCCTCTCGGTCCCGCTCGGTACCTCGCGCTGATGAGCCCGCTGCTCCCGGATGCTGAGACGCTCTGGAGTCGCATCGGGATCGCCCCGCACGGGCGTGCGTGGCAAACGGTGCGCGATGAGTGGCCCAAGGTTCGCGCCGACATCGACGCCGGGCATCCGTCGACGCTCGGCCTCGTCAGGGTCATCTCGTCGGATCCGCGACAGCTCAAGCAGGACCATCAGGTGCTGGCGTACGGCTACGAGCTGGATGGCGCGACCCTGAGGATCCGGTTGTACGACCCGAACCAACCCGGGCGCGACGACGTGACGCTGTCGATGAGCATCGCCGATCCGTCGCGCTTCACCCCGATCACCACGTCGCCGTCCAGCGGCCCCGTCTACGCGTTCTTCCGGGTGACCTATGCGAACGGGAACCCTCCGTAGCCTGCGCCGGACTCCCTACGGCGCCATCTGCTCCACGAACGCGATGAACGGCAGGATCGAGTAGTCGTCCGCCGGCTCGACCGTGGCCCACGACGCGACCCGGTCCACGTATCGCCAATCCGTCTGATCGAACGGCCGGAAGGGGTTCTTCCTGTCGGGCGGGCAGGGCGGCGCCGACGCGGGCCCGAAGAACCCCGTCGGGATGTAGTCGGAGGGCCCGTCGACGCCGCCGCCGAGCATGATGTTGCCCGTCCCGTCGAGCGAGCCGACGATGTTCGCGGGCTGATCCTGCGGGCAGTGCGGGAACGTCGAACCCGCCCCGATCACGAACGTCGAGCCCCACGCGTTCGCGCCGAGGGGCCACGACAGTTGCGACGCCTGCAGGTCCGCGTAGCGGTCCGTTCCCGTGACCTCGTCGTACCAGGCCGCCTCCGCCGACAATCCGAACGCGTGCGGTGACGGATCGCCGTGCCCCGACCCGAACCCGAACGGATCGGCCGCGCTGTGGGCGGCAGCCTCGTCGAGCTGCGTCGCGAGGCCGTCGACCAGATCGCTCGTCGACACCGGCAGGTCCGTCGGATCCCCCGCCGCGCGCAGCGCTCGGACCAGCTCCACGTGTCCGAGGCCCGAGACGTCGTAGAGGTTGAACGTGTCGTGCTGCTCGGCGGACTGGTGGAGGTACGCGCGCGCCCACCGGGCGGCGTCGCTGAGGTACGTGGCCGGATCGATCACGGGCAGATCGGAAGGCAGCGCGGGCGCGTCCCGCAACGCGAGATGCAGCTCGACGGCGCCGAGCTCCATGTCGTCCCGCCACATCGGCCCCTCCGGGTAGTAGCCGCTCGGGGCCGTGGTGTGGTTCGTGGTGTGGTGCGTGTCTGCCAGCGCGAATGCGGCCTCACCCGCGCGAAGACAGCGATCCGCGAACGTCCGATCGGTGCCCGCGAAGACCTGGAAGCAGAGTCCGAACGCGGCCGCCATCCGGCCGGCGATCGACGGTGGGATCAGGGTCCCGGGCGGTCCCACGCGGAAGACCGGCCGGTGCGCGAGGTACCGGTTCGCGCGGCCCTTCAACGCGTCGTCCACCTCGGGAAGCCGCCAGACGTCGTGGTCGGAGTTGTAGCCGAGGCCGCCGTTCCCGATCCCGACCTGGTAGTAGACGACCTTCCGGGGCACGTCGATCATCTTCAGCAGCCACCGCAGGCCGAACCGCGCCTCGGCGCGGAATCCCGGACCGCCGCCCGCGAAGAGGCTCGAGTCGTCACGCAGCGCGAGCTGCATCGGCACCTCGACGAACGACGCCGTGTGCACGAACTTGATGTAGTCCCCGGCGTCGAACCATCCGCCTTCCACGTTCGTCGTACCGACCGCGTCCAGGGGGGAGGCGAGGTGCCCGTTCACGTAGTCCGGCGTCTCGTAGACGGTCGCGTGCGCGTCGTTCAGGTGTGAGGGTTGCCGGTCCAGCAGGCCGGGTTCGACATGGCGACCGTCGTGCTGCTCCTGGAAGAACGCGAGGGCGTTGTCGAGCAGGTGTCCGAAGACCGCGGATCCGGTGCCGATCTCGAACGGCGGCGACGTCGCACCCGCGGCCTTCAACACGTAGACGCCGGGGGCCGCGAACGCATCGAAGTCGATCTGGTTCACGTGTCCGAACCGGTCGTTCCACGCACCTCGGTCCACACCGATCGTGCCGGAGAACGCCACCGCGCCGCCATCCCCGACCAGGTCGAACGGCTCGCCCGCGTGATCCTCGGTGGAAAGGAGGAACGCCTGCTTCGCGCGATCCTGCACGTAGCCGACCTGGTCGACGCGCACGTATGTCCGGCCCGCCGCACTTCCGGGAACGAGCTGCACCAACGGAACCAGGACCAGGACGCTCGCAGCGAGCGCGGTCTTCCGGACGATCGTGGACACGCCTCTCCCCCTTCTCCCGACGTCGCGCGGAACGCTACCCGAGAACCGAGGAGACGGCTACCGTGCGCCCGCCCGCTCCTATACTCACCTGCGATGCCCAAACGGTTCCCGATCCGCCCGCCGGGCCTCAAGCCCACGACGAAGGTCGGCACGCTCGGTCCTTACCGGGGCCGGTTGGGCTTCGCGTGGGTCATCGCGCCCATCGTGGTAGGCGGAGTGATCGTCGTCGCCGCCTACTTCGCGCTCTTCCGCTGACCGTGCGCTGGGAGGCGTTCGTCGCGGCCTGCCCCGAGATCGGCTCGATGGCCGAGCAACGCTTCCGCAAGGACGAGCTCGTGATGCTCGGGACGCTCCGGGCCGACGGGTCGCCCCGGATCAGTCCGTGCGAGCTCGATGTCGCCGAGGGCCATCTGTTCTTCGGCATGATGTGGCGGTCGAAGAAGGTGCTCGACCTGCTGCGCGATCCGCGGTGCGTCGTCCACAGCGTCACGTGCGATCGCATGGGCTCCGACGGCGACCTGAAGGTCTACGGCCGCGCCATCGACGTCCAGGAACCCGAGCTGCGTCGCACCTACCAGGCCGCGATCAAGGCCCGGATCGACTGGCAACCCGACGAGCCGGAGTTCCATCTGTTCTCGCTCGACGTGGAATCCGCCGGCTTCGCGATCTTCGGGGACGAGCACCGCGCGCTGGCGTGGGACCCAGCAGCAGGGCTCCGCCGGTTGCCGCTCGGATAGCGACCCGGCGCTTCACCCCACCTTCTTGAGCGGCGCGTAGGCGAGGAGCACGCGCTTCTCCCCCACGTCGGAGAACACGATCGACGCCTCAGCGTCGTCGCCCATGCCGCTCACCGACGTGACGACGCCTTCGCCCCAGCGCTCGTGGATCACGGTGTCGCCGGCCGAGATGGCCGCGGCATCGCGCTTCGGAACGCCGGCCGGTTTCGGCGGCGTCCACCCGGGCTCGACGTCCGTCTGCCCCGACGTTCCGGGGAGACCGACGACCGAGTAGCCGCGCTCGGCCCGCGTTCGAGCGGGCGGACGGCCGTCGCGGCGTGGACGGCTCCGGGACTCGTGCTCCTTCAGCTCCAGCAGGTGCTCGGGGAGCTCCGCGAGGAAACGCGACGCCGGGTTGTACTGCGTCTGCCCGAACAGCGTGCGGCTCCACGCGTGGCACAGGTAGAGGCGGCGCTGCGCGCGGGTGATGCCGACGTACGCCAAGCGACGCTCCTCCTCCAGCGCCGCGGCGTCGGTCATCGACCGGTAGTGCGGGAAGATCCCGTCCTCCAGCCCCACGATGAACACCACCGGGAACTCCAGGCCCTTCGCGATGTGGAGCGTCATCAGCGTGATGACGGATTCCTCCTCGTCGTACTCGTCCTGTTCGCCGACGAGCGAGATCTGCTCCAGGAAGCCGGCGAGATCCGTGTCGGGCTCATGGGCCACGATCTCGGCCGCGACCCCCGCCATCTCCTGCAGGTTCTCGATCCGGCCCTGTGCCTCGACCGTGCGATCCTCCTCGAGCTCGGCCATGTATCCCGACTCCTGGGCGGCGAACTCGACCATCCGCGGAGGACCGGCGCCGTCGTCGAGGTGCGCCTGCAGCGCGTCCATCACCTGCACGAACCCCGCGACGGCACCCTTCGCGCGCGCGGCCAGCGTGACGATCTCATCCACGCGGTGGGCGGCCTCGATCACGCTGATGCCTTCTTCGCGTGCGAACGACTCGACGGCGGACACCGTCGCGTCACCGATCCCGCGCTTCGGCATGTTGACCACCCGACGGAACGAGATGACGTCCTGGGGGTTCAGCAGGAGCCGGAGGTAGCCCAGGACGTCCTTGATCTCCTTGCGCTGGTAGAAGCGAACGCCGCCGAATACCCGGTACGGCGCGCCGACGCGCATCATCACGTCCTCGATCACGCGGCTCTGGGCGTTCGTGCGGTAGAAGACGGCCACGTCGCCGTAGCGGAACCCTTCGCTCTGCCGGAGCCGCTCGATCTCGTCGGCCACGAAGAACGCCTCGTCGTGCTCGTCCTCCGCCCGGTACAGGACCGCCAGATCGCCGTTGCCGGCCTCGGTCCACAGGCTCTTCGGCTTGCGGTGCACGTTGTGCTCGATCAGCGCGTTCGCGATGCCCAGGATGTTCTGCGTGGAGCGGTAGTTCTGCTCCATCAGGAAGACGGCCGCGTCGGGATAGTCGCGCTCGAAGTCGAGGATGTTCTTGATGGTCGCGCCGCGCCACGAGTAGACGCCCTGGTCCGCGTCGCCCACGACGCAGACGTTGCGATACCTGGACGCCAGCAGGTTGACGAGCTGGTACTGCGCCCGGTTCGTGTCCTGATACTCGTCGACGAGGATGTAGCGGAACCGCTCGTGGTAGTGCTCCAGGACCTCCGGGTGGAGCTTGAACAGCTGGACGGTCTCGGTGATCAGGTCGTCGAAGTCCAGGGCTCCGGCGGCATGCTTGCGACGCTCGTACTCCGAGTAGACCCTCGCGACGGTCTCTTCGTAGAAGTTGTCTGCGCTCCGCGCGAACTGGTCCGCGTCCACGACCTGATCCTTCGCCCGGCCGATCGCGGCCGCCATCGCCTTCGGTGGGAACCGTTTGGGATCGAGGTCGAGATCCTTCAGCACGCCCGCGATCAGGCGCTCGGTGTCGCCGTCGTCGTAGATCGTGAAGCTCGAAGGGATGCCCAGGTGGTCGTGCTCGCGACGCAGGATCCGCGCGCAGGTCGAGTGGAACGTGAGGATCCACATCCCCCTGGCGACGCGGCCGCCGACCAGACCTTCGACCCGGTCCGCCATCTCGCGCGCCGCCTTGTTCGTGAACGTGATCGACAGGATCGCCCCCGGGTTCACGCGCATCTCGCGGATCAGGTACGCGACCCTGTGCGTCAGGGCGCGCGTCTTCCCCGAGCCGGCCCCGGCCACGATGAGGACGGGCCCCTCCGTGTGGAGGACGGCCTCGGCCTGGATGTCGTTCAGGCCTTCGAGCAGGGGGGAGCGGACGCTCACGAGCCGATTGTAGGTGGCCCGGGCGACCGCCCTGGTCACGATGCGTTGAGCGGACCGCCGGCCGAGGGTACCCTGGCCGCATCGTGAACGCCGAGGCCACCCTTCCCCGTGCCCGGACGGTGCCTCCGCCCCGGCGCCCCCTGCCCGCGCTGATCCTCAAGTGGTTCGGCGTCCTCTGCCTGATGATCGCGTCCGTCCTGGGCGGCTACATCGGCTGGCTGCTCTGGGGCACGGGTCTCACGACGAGCGCCTACCAACATCAACAGAAGCCGGCGTTCGTCAAGATCGTCGACTCCAAACCCATCGCGCAGGCGCCGGCTCCCGGCGCAGCGGCGCCGTTGCGAGGCTCGGCCTACGCCGAGCTCATCATCCCGAGGATCGATCTCGACTTCATCGTCGTGGAAGGAACCGACACGGAGTCGCTCAAGAAGGGACCGGGCCACTACCCCGATACCGCGGACCCCTGGGATCCCACCGGGCGGGTCGGCATCGCCGGCCACCGGACCACGTACCTGGCGCCGTTCTACAGCCTCGACTCGATGCGGGTCGGCGATCCGATCACGATCCGGACGGAGTACGGGACGTTCCACTACATCGTGACGAGGGTCTACGCGATCCCGGAAGCGGGCTCGGGGGTCGTGCTCGCCCAGACACCGAACCCCACGTTGGTCCTCACGACGTGCAACCCTCGCTACTCGTCCAGCGAACGATTGATCGTCACCGCCGACCGCGTCTGAGGCTGGATCGAGTCACTCCCACTCGATCGTGCCGGGCGGCTTGGACGTGATGTCGTACGCGACGCGGTTCACGCCGGGAACCTCGGCGACGATCCGGCTCGAGATCCGATCGAGGAGCTCGTACGGCAGCCTGGCCCAGTCGGCGGTCATCGCGTCCTCGCTGGTCACGACCCGCAGGATCACGGGGTGCTCGTACGTGCGCCCGTCGCCCATCACGCCCACGGATTGCACATCGGCAAGGAGCACCACGAACGCCTGCCACGTCTCGCGCTCCAGGCCGGCGCGCCGGATCTCCTCACGCACGATCCCGTCGGCGCCACGGAGCATCGAAAGGCGATCGGCCGTGACCTCGCCGACGATCCGCACGGCGAGACCCGGACCGGGGAACGGCTGACGCCACACGATCTCCTCAGGCAACCCGAGCTCGGCGCCTACCAGCCGGACCTCGTCCTTGAACAGGTCGCGGAGCGGTTCGACCAGGTCGAACGCCATGTCCTCCGGGAGCCCTCCCACGTTGTGATGGCTCTTGATGTTCGCGGCCGTCGACGAGCCGGACTCGATCACGTCCGGATAGAGCGTGCCCTGCACCAGGAACCGGGCGTCCGAGTGATCGCGAGCGACCTCCTCGAAGACCCGGATGAACTCCTCGCCGATCGCCTTGCGCTTCTGCTCGGGATCGGTCACGCCCGCGAGCTTGCCGAGGAAGCGGTCGGCCGCCTTCACGTGGACGAGCGGGATCCGGAAGTGGCGGCCGAACGTCTCCTCGACCTGCGCCGGCTCATCCTCGCGATTCAACCCGTGATCCACGAACACGCATGTGAGCTGATCGCCGACCGCACGATGCACCAGGAGCGCCGCCACCGCCGAGTCGACGCCGCCCGAGAGCGCGCACAGGACGCGGTCCTTCCCCACCTGCTCGCGGATCGAGTGAACGGCTCGCTCGATCACGTTGACCGGTGTCCAATCGGGCAGCAGTCCGCACCCGTCGTAGAGGAACCGCTTCAGGACCGCGACGCCGCTGAGCGTGTGGGTCACCTCCGGGTGGAACTGCACCGCGTACAGGCCGCGTTCGGGGTCCTCCATCGCGGCGATCGGGATGGCGCCGGTATGCGCCCCGACCCAGAAACCATCCGGTTCGCGGACGACCGCGTCGCCGTGGCTCATCCACACCTGTTCCGACGCCTGCATGTCGGCCAGCAGCAAGCCGGGACGGTCGACGGCGAGTGTGGTCCGCCCGTATTCACGCTGGCCCGTCGCCGCCACTTCCCCGCCGAGCGCCTGGGCCATCAGCTGGTGCCCGTAACAGATCCCCAGCACCGGGATGCCGAGGTCGAACACCCTCGGGTCCAGGTGCGGCGCGCCCTCTTCGTACACCGACGCGGGTCCGCCCGACAGGATGATGCCGGCGGGCCGCATCTTGCGTAGGGCGGCGATCGGGATGTCGTGCGGAACGATCTCGGAGTACACGTGACATTCGCGCACCCGTCTCGCGATCAGCTGCGCGTACTGCGCCCCGAGGTCGACCACCAGGACGGGGCGCGGCTCCCCTTGCATCACAACGCTCCTCAGTGACCCATCCCGACGCGCTGCTGGGTCTGATACATCTTGCCCTCGGTCTTGATCGCCGGTGCGATCACCAGTTCGGCCTTCTGGAACTCCTTCACGTTCGCGTAGCCGGTCGTCGCCATGCTCGTGGCGAGCGCACCGAAGAGGTTGAACGTTCCGTCGTTCTCGTGCGCGGGACCGACCAGGATCTCCTCGAGCGACGCGACCTGCTGCGTCTTGACGCGAGCGCCCCTCGGGAGGGACGGATGGAACGTCGCCATCCCCCAGTGGTAGCCGCGGCCCGGGGCCTCGTACGCCCTGGTCAACGGCGAGCCGATCATCACCGCGTCGGCGCCGCAGGCGATCGCCTTGGCGATGTCGCCGCCGGTCCGCATCCCACCGTCCGCGATCACGTGGCAGTAACGGCCGGTCTCGTGCTGATGCTCACGACGGGCGGCGGCCGCGTCCGCGATCGCCGTCGCCTGCGGGACGCCGACGCCGATCACTCCGCGGGTCGTGCAGGCGTTCCCCGGCCCCACGCCGACCAGCACGCCGACCGCGCCGGTCCGCATCAGGTGGAGCGCCGTCGAATACGACGCGCACCCACCGACGATCACCGGCAGGTCGAACGAAGCGATGAACTCCTTGAGGTTGAGCGGCTCGGTCCGCGTGGACACGTGCTCCGCCGACACGACCGTGCCTTGGATGACCAGGATGTCCAGCTCTGCCTCGAGCACGAGCGGCGTGTATTCGATCACCCGTTGCGGCGTGATCGAGGCGCTAGTGACGTACCCGGCGTCCTTGATCTCCCGGATCCGCTTCACGATCAGCTCGGGCTTGACCGGCTCCTTGTAGAGCTCCTGCATCCGGCGCGTCGCCTTCTCGTCCGGGAGCGACGCGATCTCATCGAAGATCGGCTCCGGGTCCTCGTATCGCGTCTGCAGGCCTTCGAGGTTCAGGCACGCCAGCCCGCCGAGCCGCCCGACCTCGATCGCGGTCGCTGGCGAGACCCCCGCGTCCATGGCCGAGGCCATCATGGGCAGGGGGAACGTGTACGCGTCGATCTCCCAGCTGATATCCACGTCGTCGGGGTCGCGCGTCCGCCTGGACGGAACGATCGCGACCTCGTCGAGTCCGTAGGCTCGACGGCCCGTCTTGCCGATCCCGATCTCGTACTCCATGCCCGTTACCCCCGCCTCGCTCGTCGGCGCCTCGGAAACGCAAGACGCCCACCCGTTCCCGGATGGGCGTCATCGCTGCATGGACGAAGCCTAGCAGGCCCCGCGGTTCAGGCTTCCTTGGCCACGTGTCCCGTGTCGGTGACCCGAAGATCCGTCAAGCCTGAGTGGACCCGGTCGCCCTCGATCATCGGGGTCGCATCGTCGACGTAGCCGTGCGACTTCAGCGTGTCCAGGACGTGCCCCAGCGACGCCTCGGGGTCCTCGGACTCGGTGTCGATCCGCAGCTCGGGGTTCTCCGGCGCCTCGTACGGGTCGTCGACACCGGTGAACCCGGTGATCTCGCCAGCGAGCGCCTTCTTGTAGAGACCCTTCGGGTCACGGTGCTCGGCGATCTCGGCGACCGTGGCGTCCACATGCACCTCGACGAACTCCCCGATCTGCGCGCGAGCGGCGTCCCGCGTCTCCTTGTAGGGCGAGATCGGACAGCAGATCGTCGCCACGCCGTTGCGGGTCAACAGGTTCGCGACGAACGCGATACGCAGGATGTTCGTGTCGCGGTCCTCCTTGGAGAACCCGAGGCCTTTCGACAGGTTCTTGCGGACCTCGTCGCCGTCCAGGATCTCGGTCTTCAGGCCTCGTGCTTGCAGCTCGTGGTACAGCATCTCCGCGATCGTGGACTTCCCCGAGCCCGAGAGCCCGGTGAACCACACGGTGAATCCCTTGTCGCCTTGCGTCACAGGAAGCTCCTTCCGACGACGCCCTCGGGCGCCTCGATGTCATACAGCTTGAGGATGGTGGGACCGACGTCGACCAGGTTCATCCCCTCGACGCGGCCCATCGGCTGCCCGGGCAGGCCTTTCATGGCGAACACGGCCATCCGATCGTGGTTGGCCCCGTCGGGGCCGGTGTCGTTGTCGTAGGTGAACAGGCTGGGGTTGCCGACCGTGCCGACCGAGCGCCAAGCCAGGTCGCCGAAGTACACGATGAGATCCGGGGCCACACCACGTACTTCCGGGTACACGTCCTGCGGCTTCAGCACTTTGGTGCCGAGCGACTGACCATCGGGCCCGGGCGCCGACTCCAGCTTCGCCACGAGCTCGTCGCGGACCGCCTCGTACTGCGAAGGCTCGACGACCCCGTTCGGCTCTCGTCCCTTCACGTTCAGGAAGCACCGGCCGTAGTAGCCGCCGTCGCCCCACGCCACCGTGCGATCCCAATCGATCGGCGCTTTGGCGATCGGCATCGGCCCGGAGAGGGTCTCAGACATGGCGAGATAGCCCTCCTGCATCAACCAGTCGTTGAAGCAGAGGCCGCCCATCATCGGGCGCGCGCCGTGATCGGACATGACGATGGTGATGACGTCGTCGGGTAGGAGCTCGAGAAGCGAGCCGACCTCACGGTCCAGGAACCGGTAGTAGTCCTGGAACGACGTCTCGAACCGGTTGCCGGGCTCGTACAGGGGGTGGCGTGGATCGACGTACTTCCAGAACACGTGATGGAGACGGTCCGGCCCCATCTCGACCATCATGAAGTAGTCCCATGGCTTGGTCTTGACCAGCCTACGAGCCACGGCGAACCGTCGCTCCGTCATCTTGAAGACCTGGTCCAGCACGAACGCGATGTCCTGCTCGCGGAAGTTCGGGATGTCGAAGATGTAGTTGCCCGGACCTCCGAGCTCATCGGCGATCTCGACCTCCAGCTCCTGCGGGAACGCGAAGCGCTCGGCGCTCGGCGGCGTGAGGAAGCACGCGACGCGCCAGCCGGGGAACTCCTTCGGGGGCGGGTAGCCGGGCGGCACGCCGATCAGGAGCGATCGCATCCCCTTCTCGCCCAGCTTGTCCCAGACCGCCGGTTCCTTCACGGAGAGTGAGGTCGTGATCGATAGCCCGTCGTACGTGTGGTCCTTGCGGTTGCGGAAGCCGTAGATCCCCAACTGGCCCGGCGTCTTGCCCGTCATGGCGCACGCCCACGCGGGAACCGTGATGGGCGGCGTGATGCTCGCGAGATCGCCGTGCATCCCGGCGTCCATCAACTTCCGGATGTTGGGGATGTCGTCGATGAGGTCGCGGAACAGGAGCTGCGGCGCTACGCAGTCGAGCCCGATCACCGCGACCCTGGGACCTTGCTGCATGCCGAATGTCCTTTACGGTTCCGGGGTCTCGAGGCGGAAGCGGACGTGACTGCTCACGGGGGCGCTTCCGCGGTTCACGTATCCTACCAAGCCGCCCGAACCCCGACCCAGCTGCGGAGATAGCCGTCCATGACGTTCTTGCGACGAGTGCTGAACGCCCAAGCCGCCCTCTGGGCAGTGTTCGGCTTCGTCGTGGGGATCGCGCCGGATTGGCTCCTCGAGACGGTCGCCCGACAGCCCGCGCTCACAGACGATGCCTGGTTCCGCGCGCTGGGCGTGATCGCGGTCGTCCTCGCCCTCCTGATGGTGCTCGTCGCACAGCGGCTCGAAGATGTCTGGTGGTGGGCATGGGCCTTCGTGGCCCTGGAGGCGGGAACGGCCACGGTGTTCGTGCTCCACGCGCTCTTCGGCCTGCCCGAAGGCGCGTCCACCTGGTCGTGGTGGTTGCTCGCGTCCGTGAACGGGGCCGTGGGAGCGCTTGACCTTGTGGGCCTGGGCCTCGCCGCGCAAGAGAAGCCATTCTCCTGACGTCCGGTTGACGCCCAGATCCTAGACCATTAGGCTTCTAACGATTAGCCATGCAATCATCGAAGGACGAGCCGCTGACCCGCCTCGTCGTCACGACGGGCAAGGCGATCCGCGAGCACTTCGAGAGACAGCTCGGTGAGGCGGGAGCCTCTCTGGTCACCTGGGTGGTGCTGAACGAGATCGAACGCGGGACGTGGAGCAGCCAGCGCGGCCTGGCGAAGCAGATACGGATCGAAGGAGCCACCCTCACACGACATCTGGATCGTATGGAGCGCGAGGGTTTGATCGTGAGAACAAGGGACGATGACGATCGTCGGCAGATCCGCGTGGAGCTGACGGCGGAAGGCCGTGCGGCCCATCGCAAGCTCCGCACGAAGGCCGAAGCCGTGGGCTCAGGGGCGACCGCCGGGATCAACGAACGCGACGAACTGATCGTCCGGCGGGTGCTCGCCCAGCTGAGGGACAACCTCGGAGACGGCGATGCCGACGAGCGTTGAGTCAGGCAGCGGGACGACCACCGTGAACCCCGCGAACGTGATCCGAACGCATGGGCTCACGAAGATCTACCCAACGGGCGTCACGGCCGTCGATCGGTTGGACCTCGAGGTCCGCGAGGGCGAGATCTTCGGGCTCCTGGGACCGAATGGAGCGGGCAAGACGACCACGGTCGGCATGCTTACGACCCGTGTCACCCCAACGGAGGGACACGCGACCCTCGCCGGCGTCGACGTGGTGGCACATCCCTCGGAGGCCAAGCGACTGATGGGAGTCGTCTCCCAGACCAACACGCTCGACCGCAGCCTGAGCGTGTGGGAGAACCTCTACTTCCACGGTCGGTACTTCGGCATGGGCGCGCGAGAGTCCAAGCGCATCGCCACCGAGATGCTCGAGATCTTCCGCCTTTCCGACCGTGCGAAGGCCGACGTCGCGACCCTCTCCGGCGGCATGGCGCAACGGCTCATGGTCGCGCGGAGCATCGTGCACCGGCCCCGGATCCTGTTCCTGGACGAACCCACATCAGGGCTCGATCCACAGTCGCGGATCGCGCTCTGGGAGATCATCCATCAGGTCCACGCCGAGGGCCAGACGGTCGTGCTGACCACCCACTACATGGAGGAGGCGGACCGGCTGTGTGAGCGGCTCGCCATCATGGACCACGGGAAGCTCCTGGCGCTGGACGCGCCCGAAGCGCTGAGGCGCACCGTGGGCGGTGACACCGTCGTCAAGATGACGGCGAACGGTGACCCGGAGCAGCTCGTCGCCTCTATGCGGGAACTCCCGGAGGTCACCGACGCCAAGGCTGTCGACGGGGTCGTGCAACTCACCGCCCGGCGAGCGGCAGGATTGCTCCCACGGGCCATCGCCCATGCGGAGAGCGGTGGGTACGAGGTCCACGACGTCTCGATCGACGAGCCCACGCTGGAGACCGTCTTCATCAACCTCACGGGGAAGGATCTGAGGGAATGAGCGTCGAGCTTTCGGGACCACCGGTCGCGCTTCCGCACGTCGGCCCCCATCGCAGCACGCCGATGATCGCGTTCGGCACGATGCTCCTGCGCGACGTCGCCGTCCTGCGGAAGACGTTCATCCAGTTCGCGCTGCGAACCATCATGCAGCCGCTGCTGTTCGTGTTCGTGTTCACGTACGTCTTCCCGAAGATCGGGCAGGGCATCGGAGGCGCGGGCGGGGAGAAGACGTTCGCCAGTCTGCTGGTGCCCGGCGTGATCGCGATCGCGTGCATCTTCCAGGGGATCCAAGCCGTCGCGCTTCCTCTGGTGCAGGACTTCGGCTACAGCCGCGAGATCGAGGACCGCGTGATGGCACCGTTGCCGGTCTGGGCGGTCGCGGTGGAGAAACTCCTTGCAGGAGCCCTTCAAGGGCTCGTCGCCGCGCTCATCGTGTTCCCGTTGGCGCTGTTCGTTCCCTCGACGCCGGTCCAACTGAGCGTCCGGCCGCTGGAGCTCGTGACGCTCCTGCCGCTCGCGTGCGTCACGGGCGCCGCGCTGGGCCTGCTCATCGGCACGCGGGTGAGCCCGCGACAGGTGCCGCTGATCTTCGGCATCGTGGTCATCCCGATCACGTTCCTGGGTGCCACGTATTACCCGTGGGCCGCCCTCGTGAAGATCCGTTGGTTGCAGGACGTCGTGTTGCTGAACCCGCTCGTGTACATGAGCGAGGCCATGCGGGTCTCGCTCACACCCGACATCGGCCACATGCCGCTCTGGGCGATCTACGGCGGGCTGATCGGCTTCGCGACCGTGCTCACATGGCTCGGCGTCACCGGGTTCATCAAGCGGGTGCAGGCCTGACGACCGTGTCTACGGGGTGCCGCGAGCAGCGGCGAGCCGCTCGGTCGCCATCCGGACCGCCGCCGCCTCGGGCGTGACCCCGTCGCGATCGGCCGAAGCGAACACCTTGGCGAGGGTGTCTCCGATCCCCGCGAGCCGCGTCTCCATCTGCTCCGGAGTCCATCCGAGCCGTTCGTAGCCGGCCAGGTGGAGCACCCCGCCGGCGTTCACCACGAAGTCCGGGGCGTAGAGGATGCCCGCCGCGGCCAGCCGATCCCCATCTTCGGGGCTCGACAGCTGGTTGTTCGCCGCCCCGGCCACCACCCGGCACCGCAGGCGGGGGATCGTGTCGGCGTTCAGCACTGCGCCGGTCGCGCACGGTGAGAAGAGATCGCACCGTGTGTCGAACGCGTCCTGCGGGTCGACGATGCCGGCGCCGACCCTCTCGGCGACCGTCCGCGCCCGATCCGCGTCGATGTCGGACACGACGAGCTTCGCGCCGGCGCCGGCCAGGAGATCGCAGAGCGTGCCACCCACCGCGCCCGTCCCCTCCACCACGATCGTCCTGCCGGAAGGGTCGCCCGAGCCGAACGCGCGCGCGAGGCTGGCGCGGATCCCGTGGAACACGCCGATCGCCGTGTCCGGCGCCGACGTGCCCGAACCTCCAGCGGCGGCGCTGCGGCCCATCACGTGCGTGCATCGCTCCCCCAGCACGTCCATGTCGCCCTCCGTGGTGTTCATGTCGCACGCGGTGACGTAGCTCCCGCCCAGCGACGCCACGAGGTCCGCGTAGTGCCGGAGCATCTGGGTCCGCGCGTCGCCCCGCGGGATCACGGGCACCGCGAGCACCGACTTCCCCCCTCCGAACGCGAGGTCGGCCATCGCGTTCTTGAACGTCATCGCCGCCGAGAGCCGGAGCACGTCGCCGAGGGCCTCTTCGGGGGTGCCAAACACCTTCATCCGCGTGCCGCCGAACCCCGGCCCGAGTGCTGTGGAGTGGACACCGACGAACATCCAGGTCGATGACTCCGCGTCGAAGCGTGTGGCAACGAACTCGCCGTCCCAGCCCCGGATGAGCTCCTCGAACATCCCGCGGCAGTCTAGGTCACGTCTGCCGGATGCGCTCCATCGCCGTCATGCCGGCCTCCCACGCCGCATCGATGTCGGCGTCGGCCGGGAACCGCCCGTTGATCTCCAACATCACCAGGCCGTGCGCGAGAGCCCATGCCGCCCTTGCTCCCGCGATGGAGCCCATGGCCTGTGCGAGCGGCGCCGAGGCCCGGTACTCGAGTCCCACCGGGAGCCGTTCGCGAGGCAGGGGACGATCCGTCATCAGCCGATAGATGTGCGGATGCGCTCGTGCGTAGTCCCGGTAGGCCGCCCCCAGCGCCGCGATCTGCGACCGCGGCTGCTTCGCCAGGGCCGTCTCGAACGCGGCGGCCGACTCCTCGAACCCGAGCACGATCAGCTCGAGCTCCAACGCCTCCTTGTCCGGGAAGTGCTTGTAGAGCGATGGCGCCTTCATGCCGAGGTCGGCGGCGAGCCGGCGCATCGTGAGCGCCGACTCGCCGTCGCGTTCGAGGATCTGACGGGCCGCCTCGACGATCTCGCGCCGTCGTGGGCTCAGCCGGGTCTCCGTCCCGATAGCGCTCACGCGGCGGACGCCTCGACCGCGACCACCCGCTCGGAAAGCGCCTGGTTCATGGCTTCGAATCCACGCAGCGTGGCCGGCAGGATGCTCCGACGCACGAGCGGCAGCAGGATTCCCCGAAACCGCTCCGACTGCACGAACCGGGCCCTGGCACCGCCGTCGATGGGCTGCAGCTCGAACCGGTGCGCGCCGTCGAACAGGTGCGGCACCCCGCCGAGCTTGCCGAGCCATCCGAACGTGCTGCCCGGCTCGTTCACCGTCACCGAGGGGTTCATCGTGATGCCACGACCCCCCGCCGGCTGTAGACGGGCCCGCAGCCTGGCCCCCACCGTCCGCTCGCCCTGGATCGACGTGATGAACGGGTTCCAGTCCGGGTAGGTCTCGAAGTCCATCAGGACCGCCCAGACCCGAGCCGGCTCGGCATCGATCTCGATCTCCGCTCGCAGTTCGTTCCTGTGCGTCATCGTTCTGTCCTCCTTCGGGTTGGCTAACAGCGTTAGCGCAGCGTAGGAGAACATCGTTAGCCTGTCAACCTTTGTAAGGAACGGCCAACACGAAGGGCGGGGCGCTTCGCGCCCCGCCCTCGCGGCGGTACCACTCGTCCGTGACGGACGAGCTCAGTGCATGTGGCCGTGGCCGCCTGCGGCCGCTGCCTCGTCCTCGTCCTCGGGCTTCTCAACGACCGACGCCTCGGTGGTGAGCACGAGCGCGGCGATCGAGGCCGCGTTCTGCAGCGCCGATCGCGTGACCTTAGCCGGGTCCACGATCCCCGCCTTCACCATGTCGACCCATTCGCCGGTGGCGGCGTTGAAGCCGTTGCCGCCGTCCCCCTCGCCGCGGAGCTGAGAGACGATGACCGCGCCTTCGTACCCGGCGTTCGACTGCGATACGCCGTGCCGGCTCGGAGAGGGCGTCCCGGACGATGTTCGCTCCTGTCGCCTCATCGTCCTTCAGCTTGAGCTTGAGGAGCGCGCTCTCAGCACGGACGAGCGTCACGCCGCCGCCGGGAACGATCCCCTCTTCGACCGCCGCACGCGTCGCCGATACGGCGTCCTCGATGCGGTGCTTCTTCTCCTTCAGCTCGACCTCGGTGGCCGCGCCGACCTTGATCACCGCGACGCCGCCGGAGAGCTTGGCCAGCCGCTCCTGCAGCTTCTCCTTGTCCCAGTCCGAGTCCGTGTTCTCGATCTCGGCCTTGATCTGGTTGACGCGGCCCTTGACCTCGTCCTCGGCGCCCGCGCCCTCGATGATCGTGGTGTCGTCCTTCGTCACGACCACCTTGCGCGCGGAGCCCAGCAGGTCGAGCGTCGCGTTCTCGAGCTTGAGGCCGACCTCCTCGGAGACCACCTGGCCGCCGGTGAGGACCGCGATGTCCTGCAGCATCGCCTTGCGACGATCGCCGAACCCGGGAGCCTTGACCGCCACGGCGTTGAACGTACCGCGGATCTTGTTCACCACGAGCGTCGCGAGGGCCTCGCCCTCGATGTCCTCGGCGATGATCGCGAGCGGCTTGCCGGACTGCATGATCTTCTCCAGCAGCGGCAGCAGCTCCTGCACGCTCGAGATCTTCTTGTTCACGATCAGGACGTAGGGGTCCTCGAGCGAGGCTTCCATCCGCTCCTGGTCGGTCACGAAGTACGGCGAGATGTAGCCCTTGTCGAACTGCATCCCCTCGACGAACTCGAGCTCCATGCCGAACGTGTTGGACTCCTCGACCGTGATCACGCCGTCCTTGCCGACCTTGTCGATGGCCTCGGCGATCAGCTCGCCGATCGCCGGGTCGGCCGCCGAGATCGACGCGACCTGCGCGATCTCGTCCTTGGTCTCGACGTCCTTGGCCTGCTTCTCGATCGACTTCACGACGGCGTCGACGGCCTTCTCGATGCCGCGCTTCAGCGCCATCGGGTTGGCGCCGGCGGCGACGTTCTTCATGCCGCCCTTCACCATGGCGCGTGCCAGGACCGTCGCGGTGGTGGTCCCGTCACCGGCGACGTCGTTCGTCTTGGTGGCCACTTCCTTGCAGAGCTGGGCGCCCATGTTCTCCCACGGGTCCTCCAGCTCCACTTCCTTGGCGATCGTCACACCGTCGTTCGTGATGGTGGGCGCTCCCCACTTCTTGTCGAGCACCACGTTCTGGCCCTTGGGCCCGAGCGTGATGGCGACCGCGTCGGCGAGCTTGTCGACGCCGGCCTCGAGCGAGCGCCGCGCCTCCTCACCGAACCTGAGCAGCTTGGCTGCCATGGTGCCTCCTTCTGCGAGAGAGATGGAACGGGGCCCGGCGCTCGTCGCGCGCGAGCCCCCGCTCCGAAGTCTGAGTGGCTACTTGCCGGCGGCGCCGACGACGGCCAGGACGTCGCGGGCGGACAGGATGAGGTACTCCTCGCCCTTGACCTTGACCTCGGTGCCGCCGTACTTGGAGTAGATGACCTTGTCGCCGACCGCGACGTCGAGCGGGACGCGGGTCCCGTCCTCGAACCGGCCCGGGCCCACGGCCACGACGGTGCCCTCCACGGGCTTCTCCTTGGCCGTGTCGGGGATCACGAGTCCCGAAGAGGTCATCTCTTCGCCCTCGCTCGCCTTCACGACGATCCGGTCCTCGAGGGGCCGCAAACTGAAGTCCTTCGCCATGCCCGTTCCTCCTTGTGCCTCTTGCTTGTGCCTTGGCTGGTGCCTTAGCACTCTTGGTCGGTGAGTGCTAACAGGATAACCAGGAGAGTGCCAGAGGGTCAACGCGGGAGGGTGACAGAGATCCAGAGCACCTAGTGGTGCTTCGGATCGATCAACGCCAGAGCGGGAAGCCACGACAGAACGACCCAGACGTTCGCCGGTCCTACAAGTGCTGATGGAAGCACGTTGTAGCGCGACACATGCCCGTGACGACGTGGAGTGACGTCCGGTACTACCTCTGCTATCGACCGGCCACTCTCGTCGATGATCGTGTGCGTCACCTCATGGAAGATGGGGCCCATCTTCTGGTAGGCCGAACAGAGTTTCCTACCTTCGGGGTCCAAGGCTTCCACGACGTGCCCATCGACTCTCCGGCCGAGCACGATCCGACCCAGGGGCGGCCCGCCAGCTTCGCTTACTTGGACGAAGGCACGTCGCTTGGGCCGGACCAGGCTCAACACCGCTCGGCCACTGCGATCCTCGAGCGCATCCTCGTAGCGGAAGAGGCCCCACAACCCGAAGCTGGTGAAGATCGCGACACCGCCTGAAGGCCGTTCCTGTCGGAACCGCGCCAGGAGCTCGTTATGCAGGGAATGCATTTCGAAGTCCCCGGGACGGGCCGGTGAACCAACACGGATGAGCACGAATGGGCCGTCGACGAACTCCGCTAGGAACGAGGAATCCATGTGAACGATCCCTACTTTGGGCTATGCGTCCAGCACCCGGGAGAAGAGAACCAGCGCCCAATCGGACTGCCGACCGTGTCAGTGACCGCCTGGAGCACCAAGATGGGGTTCCTTCCCAACGTCAGCGATGATTTGCCGATCCCGCAAAGCGCATTGATAAGGGGGCCGAACCTCAGTTCCTCATCGTAGTCCTCGTACAACACAGCCGTCTGGGCTCCCACGTACGTGATCAGGATCGCGGCGCATCCTGCGAATCCAACGACTGGCACTTCACACCCAGCGGCTGCCACGACGGCCGCAGTCTTCCACCGATGGTCGGCAACCCAATCCCCGATGTCAGATGCGAATTGACCGGACACTCCGGTTCTCCGAGTGTCCGATCCCTCGAACCGCGGCCTCAGATCCCCTTCAGGAACGCGACCGTCTCGGCGAGACCGTCCTCGAGGTGGGTCCAGGGCTTCCAGCCGATCGCGTTCGGCGCGCTCGAGATGTCCAACGCGATCCGCCTGAGCTCACCGGGAGGCAGCGGCCCGTGTCCCGGCTCCGCCGTGAAGCCGATGATGCCGGCGAGCAGCTGATAGATGTGGTTCACGCTCGACTCCAGGCCGGTGCCGATGTTGACGAGCTTGCCCGAGCCTTTCTCCACGGCCTGGACGAACGCATGCACGGTGTCGTCGATGAACACGTAGTCGCGGGTCTGGTTCCCGTCGCCGTAGATGGACGGCGTCTCGCCCGCCAGCATCTTCGAGGCGAAGATCGCGATGACACCCGCCTCGCCGTGGGGATCCTGACGCGGGCCGTACACGTTGCCGAGCGCGAGCGCGGTGAAATCGAGACCGCGGTACCGCTGATAGAACCCCAGGTAGTCCACCACGACCTTCTTCGAGATGCCGTACGGCGACGTGGGGTGGCTGCCCTGCGCGCTGGTCTCCTTCGCCGGCACACGCTTCGGCTCGCCGTAGATCGTGCCGCCGCTCGCCGCGTAGATCACCTTGCGGACGCCGGCCTTCACCGCGTTCTCGAGAACGTTGAGCGTGCCCATGATGTTGATGCTCGCGTCGCGCCCCGGATCGTCGAGCGAGGGACGGACGCCCGCCTGCGCCGCCAGGTGGAAGACGATCTCGGGGCGATGCCGTTCGAAGAGTTGCTGCACGCCCTCGGAGCGCACGTCCATGTTGAAGAACGTGAACTCCTTGCCGTAGTTCCGACCTTCAGCGAGGTTCGCGATGTGCCCCGTCGTCAGGTCGTCCACGCTGATGACGCGATAGCCCTCGGCCAGCAGTCGATCGGCGAGATGCGAGCCGATGAACCCGGCGCCCCCGGTCACCAGGACGGTCGTCACGACGCTAACCCTAAGTTCGGATCGGCGCCGATGTCGAGCGACGTGCGTTCCCCGCGAGCGAGTCTGGCCGCTCCGACGCACGCGATCATCGCCGCGTTGTCGGTGCAGAGCTCGAGGGGCGGGAACAACACGCGGAGCCCCGCGTCGCCTCCGTCACGCTCCATCCGTGCCCGCAGGCGCGTGTTCGCGACGACGCCGCCGCCCAACAGCACCGTTCCCACGCCGAGTTGCCTCGCCGCCTCGATCGTCTTGGCGACCTGGACGTCGACGATCGCCTCCTGAAAGCTCGCCGCGAGGTCGGGGAGGTCGATGTCGCGGCCGGCGGCGCGTTCCCCCTTCACGTGGCGGAGCACCGCGGTCTTCAACCCGCTCATCGAGAAGTCGAAGTCGCCCGATCGTTCCATGGACCGAGGGAACCGGATCGCGTCCGGATCACCATCGCGCGCCATCGCGTCGAGCGCGGGACCGCCGGGGAACCCGAGCCCGATCAGCCGCGCGATCTTGTCGAACGCCTCACCCGCCGCGTCGTCGAGCGTCTGCCCCAAGACCTCGTATCGGAAGAGCTCGGGCATGTGCACGACCATCGTGTGACCGCCGCTCACCACCAGCGCGACGTACGGTGGTTCTGGCGGCCCGTGCGTCAGGAAGTTCGCCCAGATGTGGCCCTCGAGGTGGTTGATCCCGATCAACGCGGCGCCGGTGGCGAGGGAGACGCTCTTGGCCGCCGCCATCCCCACGAGGAGCGCTCCGACCAGGCCCGGGCCGACCGTGACCGCCACCCCGTCGATGTCGGAGAAGCCGGAGAGACCGGCCGCCTGGAGGGCCTCGGCCATGAGCGGGTTCAACGCCTCCACGTGGGCCCGAGCCGCCACCTCCGGCACCACTCCCCCGAAGCGTTCGTGCAGGTGGACCTGGGTGGCGATGAGGTTGGCGCGCACCGTGAAGCCGTCCTCGACCAACGCGACGGCCGTCTCGTCGCACGAGGTTTCGATCCCAAGGGTGATCACGCCGGGCGCACGCCCTCCGGGAGCTCAGCCGCGATCTCAGCGAGACGGGCGGCGAACTCCTTGGACCGGACGTCATCCGTCCACATGATCAACGCGTCCTCGTTCAGCTCCTGGTAGTAGTTCCGGCGTATCCCCACCGGGTGGAACCCGTAGCGCCCGTAGAGCCGCTGCGCACCCCAGTTCGAGACCCGCACCTCGAGCGAGACCGCGTGCGCGCCCATCTCGATCGAGTCCACGAGCAGCTCGTAGAGCAGGCGCGACGCCACCTTGCGCCGGTGATGCATCGGATCCACGGCGATGTTCGTCACGTGCCCTTCCTCGCCGTAGCAGATCAGCCCCGCATAGCCGACGATGTCCCGCTCGATCTTCGCCACCAGGTAGCGGCGGTTGTTCGGCTCGGTCATCTCGGCCAGGAAGAGGTTCGGGCTCCAGGGACGCGAGTAGACCTGCCGTTCGATCGCCATCACGCCGCGCAGGTGGCGGCGGCGCATCGGGGTCACCTCAACCCTGGGCGCCTCTGGCTCGCTGATCCCAAGCGATCTCCGCATCCGACTTCCTCATGTACATCGGGACGACATCGAACAACCGGTCGTGCTCTTCGCGCAAGAACCGAGGCGCGGCGAGCTCCACCAGGGCGGCGGCGTCGGGGTGCGCCGCTGCCGGTGAGGCGAACTCTACCCGGCTCCCGAGCTCTTCGATCTCTCGCCGATACAGGATGGCACCGTTGCCGACGCACAGCACCTCCCCGGGCACAGCTTGGAGCTCGGCGACCAGATGGTCGGGCTTGAGAACCAGGTACTCGGTCTCCCTGACCACGCCCCCCGGCACCGCCCGATAGACGGCGGCGAAGACCTCACCCCTCCGCGCGTCGATCACGGCCGCGATCCGGCGAGAGGTGTAGCGGACCGTGAACGCGAGGGCATCGAGGCTCGTGATACCCACCAGGGGCACGCCCAGCACCTGCGCGAGGGTCTTCGCGGTCTCGACCCCGACCCGGAGGCCGGTGAAGAGTCCGGGCCCGATGCCGACGGCGATGCCTCCGACATGGTGGAGGTCCACGCCCGTCCAGGCGAGCAGCTGTTCCAGCGCGGGGGTCACCGACTCCTGCCGGGCCGTGCCCGCGATCGACACGCTGGCCAGCACCTCGACGTCGCTGCCGATGGCCACACTCGTCTGCGGGGTCGACGTATCGATACCCACGACGATCATCGACCCGTGCTCCACGCCGCCAACGCGTGCTCGAGCGGCTCCCACCGTTCGACCCATGAGAGCCCGCCCGGTGTGATCACCATCCGGCGCACCTCGTCGTCCATGCCGGTGGTCAGCTCGATCGTGACGTGGTCGGCGGGCAGGACTTCTTCGACCGCGTCGCCCCACTCGACCAGCAAGACTGCCTCGCCGCCCCCCAGCTCCTCCAGGCCCAGGTCCATCACGTCCTGCATACGCTCCAGTCGGTAGACGTCGACGTGCGCGACCTCGAGCCGGCCGTGATACTCGCGCACCAGGGTGAACGTCGGTGAGACCACCCTGTCGGCCACGCCTAGTCCGCGGGCGATCCCCTGCACGAGCGTGGTCTTGCCGGCTCCGAGCTCCCCCGTGAGGATCACGGCGTCACACGGCCGCAACAGTCCGGCGAACGCTTCGCCGACCGCTCGCGTATCGTCGGCTGTCGCAGCCCGCAGCTCGAGCATCATCAGAAGAGCTCCAGCTGCTCCTGGCCGGCCGACGACGCACCTTCGCCCGCGTCCGCCGCCGGATCCGCGGGAGGGGGCACGGGCTCGCGCAGTTCCTGCAACGTGCGACCGATCAGGTTGAAGTCTTCGCGGAACTGCTCGAACTGCTTCGATCCGTCTCCGCCGCTGCGGAGGATCGCCGCCGGATGGAACGTGGGGATCACCGTGCGACCGTGCCACGGGAACGTCTGACCTCGGAGCCGTGTGATGCCCTGCGAGGTGTTCAACACGAACTTCGTGGCGAAGTTCCCGAGCGTGCTCACGAGCATCGGCTGGATGATCGAGATCTGCTCGACCAGCCACGGCGTGCACGCTTCGATCTCGTCCGGCAACGGGTCGCGGTTCGCCGGCGGCCGGCACTTCAACACGTTGGCGATGTAGACGTCCTCGCGACGCAATCCGATCTCTTCCAGCATCCGCGTCAGCAGCTGCCCGGCGGCCCCGACGAACGGCTCGCCCTGCTTGTCCTCGTGGAACCCGGGTGCCTCACCGATGAACAGCAGGTCGGCGTCGGAAGCGCCCACGCCGAACACGACCTGGGTCCGGGTCTCGGCCAGGCGGCACCTCGGACACGTGGCGGCGTCCGCCGCGGCGTCCTCCAGGGTCCGCGTCACGAGGCGATCTCGCTCGCCGCCGGATGGCCGGGCGATCCCGTCGCCGCTCGCACACCCCGCCGGATCGCCTCGGCCACGACGTTCGACGCCATCTCGGGGAGCCGGACCCAGTCCGGCTCGACGGTCCCCGTGCCGAACGCGAACGCGACGTCGCCGTCCCAGTGGGTGTGGGCGGGACGGACGGCGAGCGCGATGCCGTCGTGCGCCGCGTAGGCCAGCCGGAGCGCGCTCTCCCGGGTGAGACGAGCGTTCGTGCCGACGCAGACGAGCGTGGTGTTCTCGATCGGCCACATGGACGCGCGCGCCTCCGGATCGCCCCGGTTCCATGCGATGGCCGAACCGTCCTCGTCGACGATCCGACCCAGGGAGTTGGCGGCCGCGACGGCCCCGACCACCAGGTCCCCGTGCCGCTGCGACGCAGACCCGACCCCGCCTTTCATCCCGGCGCCCGGATCCGGCAGCTTGCCGACCGAGGCGCCGGTCCCCGCGCCGACGGATCCCTCCACGACCGGCCCATCGGAGGCGTCCTCACACGCCGCGTATCCGGAGTCGGCGTCGGGGCGCGCGCTCGGGTCGCCCGCTCCCAGGTCGAACAGGACGGCCCCCGCGACGATGGGCACACGGGCGAGGCCCGTCTCGAACCCGATACCGCGCTCCTCCAGCCAGCGAAGGACGCCGCCCGCGGCCGTCAGGCCGAACGCGCTGCCACCCGTCAGCAGGAACGCGTTCGCGCCCGGGATCAACGTGCCGGGTCGCAGCGAATCCGTCCCGAGTGTGCCGGGCGCCCCTCCCCGAACGTCGGCCGCGGCCACGGAGCCGTCGGGACACAGGATCACCGTGCACCCGGTCAAGCCGACGGGGTCCGTCCAATGTCCGACGCGCACGCCCGCGATGTCGGTGATCATGTCGCCTTCTTCTCGATCGGTTTCGGGGTCTGCTTCGGGCGCTTCTGGCCGTTCGCGTTCGTGTCGCCGGCGGTCAGACACCTCCGTGCGAACACGCGGATGTCGTGGTTGACCTCCACCGGCCGCTCGAGCATGGCCATATGGCCCGCGTGCTCGACCACGACGAGCGTGGCATCGGGAAGGCCGCCGACCAGCTCGACGGCCGTCGCCGGCGGCGTCACCCGGTCGTGCTGGCCGACGATCACGATCGCGGGAACCCGCACCCGAGGCAGCGCGTGTCGCAGGTCCATCTCCATCAGCTCGGCGAGGCCGTCGGTCCACACCTCGGGTCGCGCCCGCTCCGCCAGGCCCACGACGTGATCGACGAGGTGCGGTGGAGCCTCCGGGCCGAACTGCGTCATCCTCGCGAACACGCCTCCCACGTCGGCGGGGCTGGCAAGCACCGCGCGGCGGAGGAGATCGATCCGACGAGCCGCGGTCGCGAACGTTCCCAAGCGCAGGCGCAGGAACCCCGCGACGGATCCCATCGCTCCACGGAAGAGGTCGGAGGACGACGCGCCGATGAGGGCGACACCGGCGACCCGCGGGCCGAACAGCTCCGGCCGCTGCTCAGCCATGGCGATGATCGCCATGGCGCCCATGCTGTGACCGATCACCACCACCGGCCGATCAGGGGGAAGGACGTCGAGCACCGCCGCGATGTCGCGCCCCATCGCACGGATGGTCAGGTCTCCGTGGGCCGCCTCCCCGCTCGCCCCGTGCGAGCGGTGATCCATCAGCACGCACCGGAAGTCGTCGGCAAGATCCATCCACTGCTCGTGCCAGACCGACATGTCCAGGCTGAACCCGTGGGCGAAGAGCAGCGTCGGCGAGTCCGGCCCCCCCGCGACCCTGACGGCGATCTCGGTGCCGTCGAACGACACGACCGGGTCGAGCGCCTCGGGCGGCAGGTCGCCGATCGGCGACATCCCCTCGGTCGCTCGATGGCGACGGCCGATCAGGACCCGCACGGCTGCCCCGGTGGCCACGGTGCCGGCGGCGACGGCGGTCGCGATGGCCGCGGTGCGTTTCGTGTTCATCCCGTGTGCTCCCGAGGGACGCGGGCGCCGATCCGGGCGACGATCTCGTAGCCGATCGTCTCGGCCAGGCCGGCGAGCTCCTCCGCGGTGACCGTCTCCTCACCTTGGCGGCCGAGCAGGACGACGTCGTCGCCGGGCTCGACCGGCACGTCGCCGCAGTCCACGATCAGCTGATCCATCGTCACGCTCCCCGCCACCCGGCACCGTTGCCCCCGGATCAAGACGTCGGCCCGGGAGGACAGGAAACGAGGGTAGCCGTCGGCGTAGCCCACCGGCACCGTGGCGACGTTCGCCTCGCGTTCCACGTGGTAGCGGTGTCCGTACGACACGGGTTCCCCGGCCGGGAGCCGACGGGTCATCGTCACCTCGGAGCGCCAGGTGAGCGCCGGTCGAAGACCCAGGCCGTCCGCGGTCCCAGGGCCGGGCTCGAGGCCGTACATCGCGATCCCCGTCCGGACGAGGTCGAGGTGGGTCTCCGGGTACAGGATGGTGGCGCCGCTGTTCGCGGTGTGCAGGAGCGTCGGGGCGTGCCCGGCCGCTCGCACCTCCTGGACGACCGCCAGGAACCGTTCCAGCTGCACCAGCGTGGTCTTTTCGTCCTCGCAGGAGCTCGCGTAGTGCGTCCACAGGGCCTCGACACGTAGCCCTCGCGCAGTCACGCGATCGACGAACGGCTTCGTCGCCTCGGGCGGATACACCCCGGCCCGGTGCATCCCCGTATCGACCTTCACGTGCACGCCGATCGCGCGTCCCGCGGCGGCCTCCGACAACCGCTCGAGCGCCGGGTCGGAATACAGGCTGGGTATCAGCTCGGCCCCGACCGCAGCCCGCTCCGATCCCGGCGGGAACTCCGAGAGGACCAGGATCGGCGCCTCGATCCCCGCATCGCGGAGCCGGAGCCCTTCTTCGACGAGCGCGACGCCGATCCACGTGGCGCCCGCATCGAGCGCGGCCCGCGCGACCTCCACGTCTCCGTGTCCGTAGGCGTCGGCCTTCACGACGGCCATCAGCTGGACACCTTCGGGCTTCAGGGTGCGCACGTTGTGGCGGATCGCGGCCAGATCGATCTCGACCCGCGTGGGGCGCAAGGCGCTCACGCTTCCTCCCGGATCCGGTTCACGGCCTCCGGCACGCAGCGTGCGACGTCGGAAGCGAGCGTCCCTTCCCCGGTCGACCTGCCCGCGAGGATGCCGGCCAGACCGTGGACGTAGGCGCCGGCCGACGCCGCATCCACCGGATCGAGCCCGCGAGCCGCCAGACCGCCGATGATCCCGGTCAGCACGTCGCCCGAGCCGGCGGTGGCGAGGACCGGACCACCGGTGAGGTTGATCCTGACCACACCGTCGGGTGTCGTCACCAGCGTGCGGCTGCCCTTCAGCAACGTCACCGCCCCGGTCCGCTCGGCCAGCGCGCGGGCGTGCGTCAGGCGATCCTCGGCCAGCGCGCGTGCCGACACACCGGACAGGCGAACGAACTCTCCCACGTGCGGCGTGAGGATCGCCTCCGACTTGCGGTCCGCGAGCTCGGCGGCCCGACCCGTGAACGCGTTCAACCCATCGGCGTCGAGGACGAACGGCACGGGGCAGTCGCGGACCAGCCGTCGAACCAACTCCGCCGTCTCCTCGTTCCCCGAGAGCCCGGGACCGATCGCGAGGGCGTCGGCGTCCTCGAGACGATCGAGGAGCGGGCCGAGCGCGGCGACCGACAGCGTGCCCGCGGACGTCTCCGGCAGCGACAGGAAGGTCGTCTCCGCGAGCCCCGTCTGCACGATCGGCAGGATGCCTTCGGGCACCGCCAGCTGGATCAGCCCCGTGCCGATCCGTCCCGCTCCGCGCGCCACCAGGCCGGCGGCTCCGGTCATCTCCCGCGAGCCGGCGACGACCACCAGGACGCCGGTCGCGCGCTTGTGGGTGTCGATCTCACGTTGGGGCAAGACCGCGGCCACGTCGGCAGGATCGGTCACGAACGCGTCCGCGAGCACCAGGTCTTGGGGGAAGCCGATGTCGGCGACGCGAACCGCCCCGGCCAGTTCGGCTCCGGGAAGCACCACGATGCCAACCTTGGGAGCGCCGAACGTCACGGTGAGATCGGCGCGGACCGCTTCGCCTTCCACCGCGCCGGTGGCACCGTTGACCCCCGACGGGATGTCCACGGCCACGACCGGCGCGGACGAGGCGTTGAGCCCGGCGACGGCCTCGGCCCAGTCGTCCTCCGGGATGCCGCGGAACCCCGTTCCGAACACGGCGTCGACGGCGACATCGGCGCGGCGCAGCTCGCGATCCAGCGTCGCCTGAGCGAACCGCAGCACGCGGATCGAGGGGACCTCGCGCACGCGCGCTGCGTTGCTCGCCGCGGGCTCTCGCAGGTCGTCGAGGGCTTCGACGGCGACGACCGCGACCCTGACGCCCCAGCGCGCCAGGTGACGGGCGGCGACCAACCCGTCCCCGCCGTTGTTCCCCTTGCCGCACACGACGACGGCGCGCCGCCCGTACGACCCGCCCATGAAGTCGAGAGCCGCGCGAGCGACGGCACGTCCCGCCCGCTCCATCAGCAGGTCGGCGGAGATGCCGCGGGACTGGGCCGCGCGGTCGAGCGCCGAAGCCTGATCGGGTGTGAGGACGGGCCTCATGCGCCGACCGCCACCGCGAACGCCACCGCGTTGGTCTTCTCGTGCGTGAACGTCACCAGCACGCTCGTGACGCCGAGCATGTCAGCGCGGCGCTTCGCGTTGCCTTCCAACACGATGGACGGTGCGCCACTCGGATGGCGGCTCACATGGATGTCCTGCCATCGTTTGCCCCGGTAGCCACCGAGCGCCTTGATCGTCGCCTCGCGAGCAGCGAAGCGGCCCGCGTAGGACTCCGCGGGCCTCGCCTTCCCGTCGCAATACGCGCGCTCCTCGGGCGTGAACACCCGCTCCCGCATGGTCGGATGGCGGGCCAGCGCACGCTCCATCCGGGCGATCTCGCAGATGTCGACGCCCAGTCCGAGGATCTCCACGTGGAGAGGCTAGACCACGCGGAGGCAGTCCGGCCCGGCGCTCGGCCGAGGGTCTCGATGCCGGAGGCCTACTCGACCGTGACGCTCTTCGCCAGGTTCCGGGGCTGATCCACGTCGCAGCCCCGGAGCTTCGCCATGTGGTATGCGAACAGCTGTAGCGGCACGGTAACGACGACGGGCGAGAGCAACTCCGGCGTGGCCGGCACCTCCAGCACGTGGTCGGCCATGCCACGGATCTGCTCGTCGCCTTCGGTCGCGATCGCGATCACCTCGGCGCCGCGCGCGCGAACCTCCTGGATGTTCGAGAGCATCTTCGGGTACACGTGGCATTCGGTCGCGATCGCGACGACGAGCATCCCGTCCTCGATCAGGGCGATCGGGCCGTGCTTCAGCTCCGCGGCGGGGAACCCCTCCGCATGGACGTAGCTGAGCTCCTTGAGCTTCAGCGCGCCCTCGAGGGCGGCGGGGTACCCGGTGTGTCGCCCGATGAACAACACGTCCCGCACGTCCCGGTACCGCTCGGCCAGCTCGCGCACCTGGGCGTCCAAGCCGATGGCGCGTTGCACGTCGTCGGGCAGCTCGTCCATCCGGCCGAGGATCTCGGCGATCTCCGCAGGGAACATCGAGCCGCGCACCTGTGCGAGGTAGAGCGCGACCAGGTACTGCGACACCATCTGCGTGGCGAACGTCTTCGTGCCCGCCACCGCGATCTCGGGGCCGGCGTGCGTGTACAGCACGCCGTCCGCCTCGCGCGCGAGCGAGGAACCGACCGTGTTCGTCACCGCGATCACGTGCGAGCCCTGCCTGCGAGCGTGGCGCGCCGCCTCGAGCGTGTCGATCGTCTCGCCCGACTGGCTCACCGCCAGCGTCAAGGTGTCGGCGCCGAGGACCGGGTCGCGGTACCGGAACTCGCTCGCGATCTCGATCTCGACCGGCAGCCGCGTCCAGTGCTCGATCGCGTACTTCGCTACCAGCCCCGAGTGGAACGCCGTCCCGCACGCGACCACGAAGACCTTGTCGACCTCGCGAAGGACGTCATCGGCGATCCGCAGCTCGTCCATCACGAGGCGGCCGTTCACGACGCGCCCCACGAGTGTGTCGCGGATGGCGCCCGGCTGTTCGTGGATCTCCTTCAACATGAAGTCCTCGAACCCGCCCTTCTGGGCACGAGCGACATCCCGCTCCACCACGATGGGCGTCGGGTGAAGCGCGTTCCCGTCGAAGTCGGTGAACGCCACGCCCTCGCGACGGGCCTCGACGACCTGCCCTTCCTCGACCGGGATCACGGTGGTCGTCCGGTCCAGCAGCGCGGGGATGTCAGAGGCCAGGAGCGTCTCGCCGTCCCCCAGGCCCACCACGAGCGGCGAGGAAACCTTCACCCCGACGAGGAGACCGGGTTCATCCGATGACACCACGACGAGGGCGTAGGCGCCCTGTAGCTCACGGACCGTCGCGCGGACCGCGTCCGCCAATCCGGCCTCGTCTCGCGCGTGCTCCTCGATCAGGTGAGCGATGCACTCGGTGTCGGTATCGGACGTCAACACGTGTCCGTCCTTCTCCAGACGGGCACGGAGCGTCTGGAAGTTCTCGATGATGCCGTTGTGGATCACCGCGATCCGACCGTGGCAGTCTTGATGCGGATGGGCGTTGCGGTCGGTGGGAGCGCCGTGGGTGGCCCAACGCGTATGGCCCATCGCGGTTCGGCCGGCCATCTGATCCGCTCCGGCGAGCGCCGCCTCGAGCTCTCCGAGCTTCCCGGCGCGTCTGACGACGGTCAGCCCGTCCGCCAGCACGGCGACGCCGGCGGAGTCGTACCCGCGGTACTCGAGACGCCGGAGCCCCTCGAGCACGATGGGAAGCGCCTGGTCGGGGCCGACGTAGCCCACGATGCCGCACATGCAGCAACCCTAGCAGCGGCCTCCACGTCAGCCGCGATCCGCGGGGTCAGGAGCCTCCGAGACTGGAGCCGACCACCCCGGCGAGCTCATCGGCGTGGCGCGTGGCGTCTTCGGCCGCCTCAGCCTCAACCATGACGCGAACGAGCGGCTCCGTCCCCGAGGCGCGGACGAGAACGCGGCCGCCGTCCCCCAGGGCATCCTCCGCCCGCCTGACCGCGTCCCAGACCGCCTCGGCTCCCGCCAGGCCGCCGGGGTCGGCGACCGGGACGTTCAGGAGCACCTGCGGGTACCGCCGCATGCACGACGCCAGCTCCTCGACGCTCACCCCCCGCCGGGCGGCGAGGGAGAGGAAGCGCACGGCCGTCAGCAGCCCGTCACCGGTCGTCGACCGGTCGCGGAAGATCACGTGGCCGGACTGCTCCCCGCCCAGCACGGCACCCCTGCGAAGCATCTCCTCCAGCACGTATCGGTCCCCGACCTGCGTCGCGACCACCTCGACGCCGGCCTCGCGCATGGCCCGATGGAATCCCAGGTTCGCCATCACGGTCGTCACGACCTGATCGCCTGCAAGCGTCCCCCGCTCGTGCATCTCGATCGCGCACGCCGCCAACACCTGATCCCCGTCGATCACGCTGCCGCGTGCGTCGGCGAACAACGCCCGGTCCGCGTCTCCGTCGAGCGCCACGCCGGCGTCCGCCCCCAACCGGACGACCTCGGCGGCGACGACGTCCGGATGCAACGCGCCGCACCCGACGTTGATGTTGTCGCCGTCGGGCCGGTCGAAGACCGGGTGGACCACGGCACCCAGTTGCCGCAGGATCTGCGGTGCGAGCGCCGACGCCGCGCCGTTCGCGCAGTCGATCACGACGGACATACCGTCGAGCGAGCCTTCCGACGACTCCACGACGTGCTCCAGGTAGCGCTCTCGTCCGATACCGTTCTGGCTCACCCGCCCCGGCTCCGGCGCGGGCGCGGACGGCTCGGCCAGCAGCGTTTCGATCTCGTCCTCGAGATCGTCGGACAGCTTCATGCCGTCGCGGGAGAAGAACTTGATGCCGTTGTCCTCCGGAGGGTTGTGCGAGGCGGAGATCACGACCCCGGAGGACGCCCCCAGCGCGGTCGTGAGGAACGCGATCGCGGGGGTGGGCTCCACGCCGGCCAGGATCACGTCGCCTCCCGCAGAGCGGATACCGTCAGCCAGGGCCTCCTCCAGCCAGACGCCCGAGCGGCGCGTGTCGCGTCCGACCAGGAACGTCGGCCGTTCCGTGCCGTGCCGTCCCAGGACGACGACGGCCGCGCGGCCGAGACCGTAGGCCAAGTCCCGCGTCAGCTCCGTGCCGGCGACGCCGCGAACGCCATCGGTGCCGAAGAGACGTCCCACAGCAGCAAGGCTACCGGAGCCCGGCGACCGGAACCCCACCGCCCCCGGAACGACGCACATGTGGGAGCATCGGCTCATGAGCGATTCGCCCGTGCGCGTGTACGTCAGCGGCAACGCCTTCGACGGGCTGCTGACGAAGGGACACCTGGAGGCCGAGGGCATCAAGGTGCTGCTGAAGGGCGAGGGCGAAGGCCCGTACCCGGCGGGGGCGGTCTACCTCTGGGTGATGCCCGAGGAAGAGGACCATGCTCGGGAGATCATCCGAGCGATCGAGTCGGGGGCGTACGCGACGTCGGACGACGACGTGCGGACGGCCGACCAGGACATCCAACCACCCATCGGGAACGTCCCGGACGAGCAACCGCAGCGCTGAGCGGGGGCCTACCGCTTCGAGTACTGCGGCGCCTTGCGCGCCTTCTTGAGGCCGTACTTGCGGCGCTCCTTCTCGCGAGCGTCGCGACGGAGGTACCCCTCGGCCTTCAGCTGCGGTCGGAGCTCAGGGTCCAGTTCGAGCAACGCCCGGGCGATCCCGAGTCGGATGGCACCGGCCTGGCCCGCGATGCCCCCGCCGCGGATGGTCGCGATCACATCGAAGTCCTTCTCACGCCCGACGAGGCGGAGCGCCGAGACGGCGACCATCCGATGCACCCTCGTGGGGAAATAGTCGTCCAGGGACCGGCCGTTGATGTCGAAGTTCCCCGTACCGGGGATGAGGCGCACCCGAGCAACGGCTTCCTTACGGCGTCCGGTGATGATCTTCGCAGCGGTCGTGGTCACTTACGACTCCTCTTGGTCCTTCTTGCCGGTGGGTTTCTGGGCGGTGGACTTGCGGGCGGTTGACTTGCGGGCGGTTGACTTCTTCGCCGTCGTCTTCGCGGCCGACGCCGTCGTCTTGCGCGTCGTCGGCTTCTTCGCCGCGGACTTCTTCGAGGGCGACTTGGCCGCGCTCTTGGCCGTGGTCTTCGGCTTGGCGGCGGGCTTCTTCGCGGCGGGCTTCTCGGGTGTCGGCGCGGTCGTCGCCCTCTTGGTCGGCCGGGCCTGCTTCTCGGGGAGGCCCTCCCAGACGGGCGGCTGCCCGAGCGTGTACGGGACCGGTTGCTGCGCCTGGTGCTGATGCTCGGGACCGGCCACGACGTGCAACTTCTTGATCATCGAGCGACCGAGGCTGTTCTTGGGAAGCATCCCCCGGACGGCCTTCTCGATCACGAACTCCGGCTTGCTGGCGAGGAGCGAGTCGTACCGGGTGCCCTTGATGCCGCCGGGATAGCCCGAGTGGCGATAGGAGATCTTCTTCGTCTCCTTGCCGCCGGTCATCTCGATCTGCGACGCGTTGACGACGATGACGTTGTCGCCGACATCCATGTGAGGCGCGAAGATCGGCTTGTGCTTGCCGCGCAGGATGGCCGCGACCTCCGAGGCCAGACGTCCGAGAACATGGCCGCTGGCATCGATCACGTACCAGCGGCGCACGATGTGCTCGGGCTTCGGAGAGTAAGTCTTCATACGTGGGAAATCGGCCGGGCATCCCGGCCGATAGGCAATGCTACCTGCGGGAACACGAGACCGTCAAAGTTGGCGACCCTCATCGCCCAACCCTCGTTCGCGTTCGCGTGCCGTACGACACGTGCTCGAGGGTCAGGCCCCGCGCGGGCGCCGGCTGCGAGATCACGGCCCGCTTCCGCGCCTCCAGCATCGTTCGAACGTCCTGCGGCTCGAACGTGCCCTCGCCCACGCGAACCAGCGTTCCCACGAGGGTCCGGACCATCTGGTGGAGGAAGGCGTTGGCACGGAAGCGAAGGATCACGCGCATGCCCTCGCGTGTCACCGAGACCTGCTGAAGGTCGCGCACGGTCGGTTTCCCCGGGCCGGGATGCCGGCAGAACGACGTGAAGTCGTGCTCTCCGATCAGATGACGAGCCCCCTCGCGCATCCGGCCGATCGAGAGCTCCGTCGGTCGATGCCAGACGTATCGAGCCATGAACGGGTCCGCGGTGGGAGAGGTATCGATCACGTACCGGTACTCGCGCGCGGTAGCGGAGAAACGGGCATCGAACGCTTCACGAGCATCACGCGCCTCAACCACGACGATCTCCGGAGACAAGGGGCCGTTGATCGCCCTCTGCATGCGTTCCGCCGCAAGGTGGCTCGATGTGAGGAACGACGCCACCTGTCCCCGGGCATGCACACCGGCGTCGGTCCGTCCCGCGACGGAGAGCCGGACGTCGTGTCGAACGACGCGGGTCACGACCTCCGCGAGCGACCCCTCGACGGTACGGATGGCGGGATCCCGCTGCTCGGCCCAGCCGCGGAAGTCCGTGCCGTCGTACGCGAGCGTGAGCCGGATCACGCGCATCGACCGGATCTCCGCGGGACGGATCGGGCTACGCGCTCTCGCGTTCGACGAGCTCGATCCGCGCCATCGGCGCCGCGTCCCCCTTGCGCGGACCCAGCTTCAGGATCCGGGTGTAGCCACCCTGTCGATCGGCGAACCGAGGGCCGATCTCGTGGAACAGCCGAGCAACGATGTCCCGGTCGGGGATGTCCTTCAACACCTCGCGTCGCGCGGCGAGGTCGCCGCGCTTCGCGTACGTGATCAACTTCTCTGCATAGGGGCGCAACATCTTGGCCTTGGCCTCGGTGGTGTTGATCGCCTCGTTCACGAACAGCTGCTTCGCGAGCGTGGAGAGCAACAGCTTCTGGTGGGCCGGGTTCGAACCCAGCCGCGCACCCTTCTTGGGCTTCGGCACGCGTTACTCCTCCCGCAGGCCCAGACCCAGCTCTTCGAGCTTGGCCTTGACCTCGTCGATCGACTTCTGCCCGAAGTTCCGGATGTCCATGAGCTCGGACTCCGACTTCTGGACCAGGTCGCCGACGGCGTTGATGCCCTCACGCTTCAGGCAGTTGTAGGAGCGGACCGACAGGTTCAGCTCCTCGATCGTGATCTGGTAGTCGCTCGGGAGCTGCTCATCCTCGGCGGGACCGACGGTCACGCTCGCCGCCTCCGCCAGCTCGGCGAACAAGCTGACGAGCTCGAGCAGGGTTCCGCCGGCCGAGGCGACCGCTTCGCGCGGCGTGATGGAGCCGTCCGTCTCGACGTCGAGGATCAACCGGTCACGGTCGGTCATCTGTTCGACTCGCGTGTTCTCGACGGCGTAGGAGACCTTCCGAACGGGCGAGAAGATCGAGTCGACGGGGATCACGCCGATCGGGTCGCGCGCCTTCTTGTTCTTGTCGGCCATGCGGTAGCCGACACCGCGCTCGACCGTCATCTCCATCTCCAGGCTCGCGCCCTTGCCGAGGGATGCGAAGTGCAGGTCGGGGTTGAGCACTTCGACCCCCGCGGGCGGCGCGATGTCGCCGGCCGTGACCTCGGCGGGACCCTTGGCCTTCAGGTAGACGGTGGTCGGCTCTTCGAGCTCCGAGCGCACCACCAGCTCCTTGAGGTTCAGGATGATGTCGGTGACGTCTTCGGTGACCTTGGGGATGGTCGAGAACTCGTGCAACACGCCGTCGATTCGGACCGACGAGATCGCCGCGCCGGGGATGGACGACAGGAGCGTCCGCCGGAGCGAGTTCCCGATCGTGTAGCCGAAACCTGGCTCGAGCGGCTCGATCGCGAACTTCGAGCGGATAGGCGATAGGACGTCTTCGGTGATCTGGGGTCTGGCGACGATGAACAACTTGCAGCCTCCTTCGGCGGGGGATCAACCACTGCTACCCCACCCGTTCGGTTCCCGGACGCCTTGGGGCGCCGGGGTGCCGCCGCGTGTCAGACGCGGCGGCGCTTGCGCGGCCGGCAGCCGTTGTGCGGCACCGGCGTCACGTCTTGGATGCCCGAGACCTCGAGACCCGCGGCCGCGAGGGAGCGGATCGCGGTCTCGCGGCCCGAACCCGGGCCCTTCACGAACACATCCACCTTCTGCAGGCCGTGCTCCTGGGCTTGGCGAGCCGCCTTCTCGGCGGCAAGCTGTGCGGCGAACGGCGTCGACTTACGGGAGCCCTTGAAGCCCACGTTGCCCGCGCTCGCCCAGCTGAGCGTGTTGCCCTGCAGGTCGGTGATGGTCACGATGGTGTTGTTGAACGTCGACTTGATGTGGGCCTGCCCGTGGACGACGTTCTTCTTCTCGCGCTTGCGGGCTTTCTTCGCTTTGGGCTTCGCCATGTCGTGAGCTCCCTCGCTCCGTGCGTCGAACTACTTCTTGCGGGCGGCCTTCTTCTTGCCGGCGATCGTCTTCTTCGGTCCCTTGCGCGTGCGAGCGTTGGTGTGCGTGCGCTGCCCGCGTACCGGGAGGCTGCGACGGTGGCGGATGCCCTGGTAGCACCCGATCTCGATCTTCCGCTTGATGTCCTGCGCCACCTCGCGGCGCAGGTCTCCCTCGACCTTCAGGTTCTGGTCGATGAAGGCGCGGATCTTGAGCACCTCGTCCTCCGACAGATCGCGAACCTTGGTGGCCGCATCCACGCCGGAGCCGGCGACGATCTTGCCGGCGCTGGTGGTGCCGACCCCGTAGATGTAGGTCAACGCGATGTCCAGCCGCTTGTCGCGGGGAAGATCGACGCCTGCGATCCGTGCCATCCGGTACCCCTCCTCTTTGCTTCGAGCCTAACCTTGTGGCCCGATCTACCCTTGCCGCTGCTTGTGCCGCGGGTTCGAGCAGATGACGAGGATGCGGCCGCGCCGGCGGATGACACGACACTTGTCGCACATCCGCTTCACCGACGGCCGAACCTTCATCGCTCGCTCCTACTTGTAGCGGTACACCACACGGCCCCGCGTGAGGTCGTACGGCGAGAGCTCCACCAGGACCCGGTCCCCCGGCAGGATCCGGATGTAGTGCATCCGCATCTTCCCCGAGATGTGGGCCAAGACCTTGTGCCCGTTCTCCAATTCGACCCGGAACATGGCATTGGGCAACGGCTCGATGACCGTTCCCTCGACCTCGATCGCATCTTTCTTCGGCACGCTCCAGGTGTTCCTGTCTGTTCCGGATCCTCGCCCCGGGCCGCGGACCAGCCCGAACTCGCCTCCGGGCGGGGCGAACGGTCAGTATACGTGCAGGTCACCACGTACGTCCACGAGCGGCGGCGGTGCCCGTGTGAGAGCTTCACGCGGCGCGCGACGTCAGCACCTCATGACCGTCCTGGGTCACGGCGATCGTGTGCTCGAAATGGGCGGCGAGCGAGCCGTCGGCCGTGACCACGGTCCAACCGTCGGCCAGGACCTTGGTCTCGTGCTTCCCCAGCATGACCATGGGCTCGACGGCGATCACGAGACCCGGCTTCAGCTCGGGACCGCGGCCCGGGGAGCCGAAGTTCTGGATGAACGGGTCCTCGTGCATCGCCCGTCCGATGCCGTGGCCCCCGTACTCGCGGACGAGCGTGAACCCGGCGCCCTCCGCGACCTCCTGGATGGCGGCGCCGATGTCGGAGAGCCTCCCGCCCGGGCGGACCGCTTCGATGGCGGCCTCGAGCGCGTCCTGCGTCACGCGGACCAGCTTGTCGGCCTCCGGCGATGTGGGCTGGTCTCCCACGATCACCGTGACGGCGGAATCACCCTGGAAGCCCTCCCAGATGGCCCCACAGTCGAGCGAGAGCACGTCGCCGGTCTTCAGGACCCGCGTGGCGGACGGGATCCCGTGGACGATCTCGTCGTTGACCGAGGCGCAGATGGTGCCCGGGTACGTCCCCTTGTAGTGAAGGAACGACGGCGTGCCGCCCGCGCCGCGGATCGAGCGCTCCGCGATGGCGTCCAGATCGGCCGTGGTCATGCCGGGTGCGACCTGTTGGAGCATCGCCTGGATCGCGTCCGCCGTGATGCGTCCCGCGACCCGCATCTTGGCGATCTCGTCCTTCGACTTGTAGATGATCACGGCAGATCAGTCCTCGATGTCCGCTAGGACGGCCAACGTTCGCTCCGTCACGTCGTCCTCGCGCGCTTGCGCGTCGACCTCGCGGAGCAAGCCGCGCTCGACGTAGAAGCGCTCCAGCGGCTCGGTCTGGCTCCGGTAGACCTCGATCCGCCGGCGAACCGTCAGTTCGTCGTCGTCGGATCGACGCACCAACTCGTGGCCACACGTATCGCAGATGCCTTCCTTCACAGGGGGTTTGAACTCGAGGTTGTACGTCCGCTTGCAGTTGGGGCACGTCCATCGCGCGGTGAGACGCCGGATGGCCATGTCGTCGGCGATCGTGAACCTGAGGACCGCCGACAGCGGCCTCCCGGCCTGCGCCAACGCCGCGTCGAGCGCCTTCGCCTGGGGCAACGTCCTGGGGAACCCGTCGAGGATGAATCCCTTCTCGGCGTCGGGATCGTGCAGCCGTTGCATCACCATCTCGACGACCAGATCGTCGGGCACGTACTCACCCCGGTCCATGTAGGTCCGGGCCCTGACCCCGAGACGCGTGCTGTCCTGCACGTGCTCGCGCAGGATGTCGCCGGTCGAGATCTGCGGGATGGCGAAACGATCCGCGAGCTTCGCCGCCTGCGTTCCCTTCCCAGCGCCCGGAGGGCCGAGGAGCACGAGACGCATGGCTACTTCAGGAAGCCCTCGTAGTGGCGCATCATCAGCTGCGACTCGATCTGCTTCATCGTCTCGAGGGCGACGCCGACCGCGATCAACACGGACGTGCCTCCGAACGGGAACTGGTTCAACGTCCAGAAGGCGAGCACGATCGAGGGGACCAGCGCGATGGCGGCCAGGAACAACGACCCCGGAAGCGTGATACGGACCAGCACGTAGTTCAGGAAGTTCGCCGTCGGCGGACCGGGCCGGATCCCCGGGATGAACCCGCCCTGCTTGCGGATCTGGTCCGCTGTGCGGACCGGATCGAACTGGATCGCCGTGTAGAAGTAGCAGAAGAACACGATCAGCAGCGTGAGCATCGCCATGTAGACCAAGCTCCTCTGATTGTTCACGTACTTGGTCACGAAGTTCTGGAACCACGCCGCGTGGATCACGCTCGCGAGCAACGTCGGGAAGTACAGCACCGACGTCGCGAAGATGATCGGGATGACGCCCGCCTGGTTCACCTTGAGCGGCAGGTACGTGCTCCCCCCGGAAGTCATGCGCCTGCCGACCACCCGTTTCGCGTACTGGATCGGGATCCGGCGCTGGCCCTGCTCCATGAAGACCACCGCGAGGATGATCACCACACCGATCAGCATGATCACGACGAACTTCGCCGTCCCGCTCTGCAGCAAGATCGCGTGACCCTCGGAGGGCATCCGGGAGATCACGCTGACGAAGATCAGGATCGACATGCCGTTGCCGACACCACGCTGCGTGATCAGCTCGCCGAGCCACATGACCATCGCGGTGCCGGCGGTGAACGTGAGGATCACGAGTGCGATGTTGGGTGGCGTGAACGTGTTGCCGGTGAAGACGTCGATCCCGCTCTGCGACTGGTTGTGGAACAGGAACACCAAGCCGGTGGATTGCATGAGCGCCAAGACGACCGTGATGTAGCGGGTCCACTGGTTGATCTTCTTGGTGCCGGTCTCGCCCTCGTCCTGCCACTGCTGGAGCTTGGGGATGACGACGGTGAGGAGCTGCATGATGATCGAGCTGGTGATGTACGGCATGATGCCCAGCCCGAACACCGCCATGCGCCCGAGCGCGCCCCCCGAGAACAGGTTGATGAGGGAAAGGAACCCGGTCTGCCCCTGCTGGGCGAGCTGCTTCTGGAGCGCGCCGACGTCGACGACCGGCACCGGGACGTGCGATCCGAACCGGTACACGGCGACGATGAGCACGGTGAAGAGGATCTTGTTCCGGAGGTCCGGAACGCGGAACGCGTTGAGGAAGGCCTTCAGCACGGTGGCTTATCGTACCCCGGCCTAGCCGAGAACCTCGGCTCGGCCCCCGGCCGCCTCGATCTTCGCCTTGGCGGCGTCCGAGAAGGCGTGGGCTTTCACGATGAGCGCGTGGTCGATCTCGCCGCGCGCGAGGACCTTCACCGGGCTGCCTTTTCGAACCAGCCCGTGTTCGTACAACGTCTCGGGAGTCACCTCGCCGTCGGCGTAGTGTTTGCCCAGCAGCTCGACGTTCACCACCGAGAACGCTTCGCGGTTGGGGTTGGTGAAGCCCTTGAGCTTGGGTACACGCCGCTGCAGGGGCATCTGACCGCCCTCGAAGCCGGCGGGGACGTTCTTGCGCGCGCCCGTGCCCTTCGTTCCGCGACCGGCCGTCTTGCCCCGGACGCCGGCGCGACCGCGCCCGACCCGCTTGCGGTCCTTGGTCGAGCCATCGGCGGGACGCAGGTGATGGAGCTTCATCCCTCCACCTCCTCGACCTCGACCAGGTGCTGGACCTTCGCGATCATGCCGCGGACGTCGGGTGTGTCGTCCTTGATGACCGAATCCCGGATGCGGTGCAGCCCGAGGCGGCGGACCGTGACCTTCTGGTCCTTCGGGCGATCGATCACGCTGCGGCGCTGCGTCACCTTGAGTTTGCTCATCGACGACCACCACGCGGCCCCGACGGGTTTCGCGGCTCGTCGCTGTAGGCCTCTTCGAGCGCGGTCGTCCTCGCGGCCAGCAGGCGCGCCTCGGCGGCCGCGACCGCCTCGAGCATCGGCTTGGGGGCGATATCGACCATCTCGCGTCCGCGCAGCTGCGCGATGTCGCGAGGCCTGCGGAGCGACTGCAGCCCCTGCACGGCGGCCTTCACGATGTTGATCTGGTTGGAGGAACCGAGCGACTTGGACAGCACGTCCTTGATGCCCGCGCACTCGATGAGCGCGCGGACGGCGCCGCCCGCGATGACGCCCGTCCCGGGCGCGGCCGGCTTCAGGAGCACCCGCCCCGCGCCCGCCTGACCGATCACCGTGTGGGGGATCGTGGTCCCCATCATGGGGACCTCGAACATCCGGCGGCGAGCCTCCTCGACACCCTTGGCTATGGCCGCGGGCACCTCCTTGGCCTTGCCGTAGCCGACGCCGACGCGGCCCGCGCCGTCACCCACGACCACCAACGCGGCGAACGAGAACCGGCGGCCGCCCTTGACGACCTTCGCCACACGGTTGATCGAGATGACCCGCTCTTCGAACGGGCTCTTGTCCTGGGAAGTCGCGTCGTATCGCCTCATGTCAGATCTGCAGTCCTCCCTCTCGGGCGCCCTCGGCGAGCGCCGCGACACGGCCGTGGTACTGGCGGCCCCCGCGGTCGAACACCACGCGCTCGATACCGGCATCCTTCGCTCGCTTCGCGATCAGTTCCCCGACCGCCTTCGCACGTGCCGTCTTGCCCTCGCCGGACACCTCGCGGTCCGACGCCTGCGCGATCGTCGCCGCGGTGCGGTCGTCGATCAGCTGCGCGTAGATGTACTTGTTCGAGCGGAACACGGCCAGCCGCGGCCGAGTCGCGTCGCCCGACACCTTCTTGCGCACACGGCCATGGCGGCGGATGCGCGCGGCACGCTTCGCGTCCATCAGGCGGCACCCGTCTTCGCGGCCTTGCCGGCCTTCTTCCGCACGTACTCGCCCTCGTACCGGATGCCCTTGCCCTTGTACGGCTCGGGCTTGCGCACCTTCCGGATGTTCGCGGCGATCTCCCCCACCTGCTGCTTGTCGTTGCCTCGCACCACGATCTGGGTCGGTGTGGGCACCTCGAACTCGATGCCCGTCGGTTGGCTGACGACGACGGGATGCGAGTAGCCGGCCGCGATCTCGAGGTCGCTTCCCTTCATCGCCGCGCGGTAACCCACGCCCACGATCTGCAGCCGCTTCTCGAACCCCTTCGTTACGCCGTCGACCATGTTCGCCAGGAGCGAACGCGTGAGGCCGTGCAGGCTCCGGTGGAACCCCTCGTTGTCGGGCCGCTGCACGGTGATGAGGCCGTCGTCGACGACGATCTTCATGTCGGCGTGCATCGTCGAGGTCAGGGACCCGCGAGGACCCTTGACCGTGACGACGTTCCCGTCCGCGATGTCGATCTCGACACCGCTCGGGACCTCGATCGGCTGCTTTCCGATACGACTCATGCGCTCATCACCACACGAAGGCGAGAACCTCGCCGCCGATGCCTTTCTTGGATGCGTCGCGATCCGTCATGACTCCCTGGGACGTCGACACGATGGCGACGCCCAGCCCACCGAGGACCCGTGGCAGCTTGTTGCGCTGCGCGTAGACCCTGCGGCCCGGCGTGGAGATGCGCTTGATCCCGGAGATGGTGCGTTGGCGCTGCTTCCCGTACTTGAGGCGGATACGGAACGCCTGCTCCACCCCTTCGCCTTCGCGGTCGAACCCGTCGATGTAGCCCTCCTGTTCGAGGATCTTCAGGATCGATCCGGCCAGCTTGGAGATCGGCGCGATCAACTCGTCCTTGTAGGCGAGGTTCGCGTTGCGGATCCGCGTGAGCAGGTCCGCGACCGGATCGGAGATGTTCGAGGAGAACTTCCGCTTGCGGCTCTTCGTGCTCTTGACCAGATCGGTGCTCACCATGACGCTTTGGTCACCCCCGGAAGCTCGCCGGCGTGCGCCAGCTCACGGAAGCAGATCCGGCACAGGAGCAGCTTCTTGTAGACGGCGCGGGGCCGGCCGCACCGGCGGCAGCGCGTATACGCGCGCACCCGGAACTTCGGCTGCCGCTGTTGCTTGTTGATCAACGCCTTCTTCGCCATCCGTCAGTCCTTCTCACTCGCCTGCGCCGCCGCCGCGAGTCCCGGGAACGGGAACCCCAGCGCCATCAGCAGCGCGCGCCCATCGTCGTCGCTCTTCGCGGTGGTCACCACCGTGATGTCCATGCCTCTCACCTGCAGCACTTTGTCGTAGTCGACCTCCGGGAAGATCAGCTGCTCGGTCACGCCGAGTGTGAAGTTCCCGCGCCCGTCGAACCCGTTCGGATCCAGTCCCCGGAAGTCGCGGATCCTCGGGAGCGCCAGCGTGACGAGGCGGTCGAGGAACTCCCACATCCGGTCGCCCCGCAACGTCACCTTCGCCCCGATGGGCATGCCTTCACGGAGCTTGAACCCGGCGATCGACTTGCGGGCCTTGGTCACGACCGGCTTCTGGCCGGTGATCACCGTGAGGTCCGCGAGCGCGGCCTCAAGCATACGACCGTCCTTGACCGCGTCACCCACGCCCATGTTGATGACGACCTTCTCGAACCGAGGCACCTGCATGACGTTGGTCAGGCCGAGCTCTTCCATCAGCCGCGGAACGAGCTCCTCCCGGAACTTCACCTTCATCCTGGGCGCGTAGTCGGCCATCGTCCTCAGAGCTCCGACTCGCATCGACGACAGAAGCGGATCTTCGTGTCGCCCTCCATCCGGTGGCCGACGCGCGCGGGCCTGCCGCAGGACTTGCACACGAGCTGGACGTTCGAGATGTCGATGTACGTCTCGGCGTCGATGATGCCGCCCTGCTGGAGCTGCTGGCCACCGGTCGAACGCTTGCCGCTCGCGCGCATGTGCTTCTTCGCGAGCGCGACGCCGTCGACCATGACGCGCCCCTCGCTCGGCAGCACACGGACCACGCGGCCTTCCTTGCCGCGGTCCTTGCCCTGCAGCACTTTCACCATGTCGTCCTTCTTGATGTCGACGCCGGGCATCTACAGCACCTCCGGTGCCAGCGAGATGATCTTCATGAAGCGCTTCTCGCGCAGCTCGCGGGCCACCGGCCCGAAGATGCGCGTGCCGCGCGGGTTCTTCTGCTCGTTGATGATGACGACCGCGTTGTCGTCGAACCGGATGTAGGAACCGTCGGGACGGCGGCGCTCCTTCGCGGTGCGAACGACCACGGCCCGCACGACGTCGCCCTTCTTCACGGCGCCGCCCGGCAGGGCGTCCTTGACGGTGCCGACGATCACGTCGCCGACCCCCGCGTACCGGCGAGCCGAGCCGCCGAGCACGCGGATGCACAGGACCTCTTTGGCCCCCGTGTTGTCCGCCACCTTGCAGCGCGTCTCCTGCTGGATCACCGGTCTCCTGCCTTGTTCCTCTGGCCTGTCTGTTGCCTACTGGGCCCGTTCGACGATCTCGACCACGCGCCAGCGCTTGGTCTTGGACGTCGGGCGGGTCTCCGTCACACGGACGGTGTCGCCCACGTGCGCCTCGTTGTTCTCGTCGTGCGCGGCGAGCTTCGACGAACGCCGCACGATCTTGCCGTACAGCGCGTGTCGCATCTGCCGGTCGATGCGGACCAGGACGGTCTTGTCCATCTTGTCGGACACGACCACGCCTGTCCGGGTCTTCCGGGCGCCGCGCTCGAGCGTCGTGTGTTCGTCGCTCACTCGGCGTCCTCCTCCTCGTCCACGATCGCGTCGAGCTCTTCCTCGATCTCACGCTCGCGGAGCACCGTGGCGATCCGCGCCACATCGTGGCGGACCTGCTTCATCCGCGCCGGGTTGTCCAGCTGCCCGGTGGCGAGCTGGAACCGCAGGTTGAACAGCTCTTCCTTCGCCGCCTCCATCCGCGCGATCAGCTCGTCCTCGGGGAGCTCACGCAGCTCGGCGGCCTTGCTAGTGGTGGCCATCGGCTAGTCACCCACCCGCGAGATGAACTTGGTCTTGATCGGAAGCTTGTGCTGGGCGCGGCTCATGGCCTCGCGCGCGAGGCCCTCCGGGACCCCGGCCAGCTCGAACATCACGCGGCCCGGCTTCACCACGGCGACCCAACCCTCCGGGTTGCCCTTGCCCGAGCCCATGCGCGTCTCGGCCGGCTTCTTCGTGACGGGCTTGTCGGGGAAGATGTTGATCCACACCTTCCCCCCACGACGGATGTGACGCGTGATCGCGACACGGGCCGCCTCGATCTGGCGGTTCGTGATCCACGCGGGCTCGAGCGCCATCAGACCGAAGTCCCCGAACTGGATCTCGGTCCCGCCCTTGGCCATGCCACGGCGATTGCCGCGATGCTGTTTGCGGTGCTTGACCTTCTTCGGCGCGAGCATCAGGCGTCATCTCCCGACGTCGTCTCGGGTGCGGCCTCGGGAGTGGGAGCCTCCGCGGCTTCGACGGCGGGGGCCTCGTCGGGGGCCTCGACGGCGGCCTCGGGGGTCGGCGTCTCGACGACCGCAGCGTCCGCAGCCGCAGGCGTCTCGGCGACGGGAACCTCCACCACGGGCTCCTCGACGGCGGGCGGCTCGGCCACGGCAACGGCCGATGCCGGCGCTGCCGCCGCGGGTGCGGCCGTGGCTGGGGTGGTCCGCTGAGGCGCGGTGCCACGACCGGGCGTTCCGACCCGAGCGCGCGCGAGCGCGCGCTCGGTGGCCTGCTCGCGGTCGGGGATCTGGTCGCCGTGGTAGACCCACACCTTCACGCCGATCTCGCCGAACGTGGTCTTGGCCTCCGCCGTGCCGTAGTCGACCTTGGCGCGGAGCGTGTGCAGCGGCACACGACCCTCGCGGTACCACTCGCGACGCGACATCTCGGTGCCGCCGAGGCGCCCGCCTGCCTGCACCCTGACGCCCATGGCGCCGGCGCGCATGGCGGTCTGGACGGCGCGCCGCATCGCGCGGCGGAAGGCGACACGGCCGACGAGCTGCTCTGCAACGCCCTGCGCGAGCAACGCGGCATCGGTCTCCGGGCGCGACTCGCTCGCCGCCTGGTTCATGTCCTCGACCTTCACGTCGACGCGCTTCTTGGTGAAGCGCTCGACGTCCTTGCGCAGGCGGTCGACCTCCGCGCCCTTGCGCCCGATCACGATGCCGGGGCGAGCCGTACGGATGAAGACCCAGATCTGGTCGCCCTTGCGCTCGATGTCGATGCTGGAGATACCCGCACGCGAGAGCCGGCCGCGGATGTGCTTGCGGATCCACACGTCCTCGTGCAGTTGGTCGGCGTATTCGCGACGGGCGTACCAGTTGGACTTCCAGGGGTAGATGACCCCCAGCCGGAACCCGTACGGGTTGACCTTGTGACCCACTTAGCGTTCATCTCCCATCGTCTGCACGACCAACGTCACGTGCGAGGTCCGTTTCCGGACCTTCGTCGCACGACCGTACGCGCGCGGCCGGAATCGCTTGAGCGTGGGGCCCTCGTCGACCCACGCCTTGGCCACCACCAGGTTCTCGCTGATCACGCCGGGATGCTGCTCGGCGTTCGCGATGGCGGAGTCCAGGAGCTTCTCCACATCGCGCGTCGCGCCGAGCGGCGAGAACCGCAGGATGCGTCGCGCCTCCGCGACGTGCTGCCCGCGGATCATGTCCACCACGCGCCTCATCTTCCGCGGCGACGTCCGGATGTGCTTGACGGTGGCTTGTGCCTGCAACGCGCTACCTCACTCCGGTCCTGCGCTCGTCCCTGGCATGCGAACGGAACGTGCGCGTGGGTGCGAACTCGCCGAGCTTGTGGCCGACCATCGACTCCGAGATGAAGATCGGCACGTGCTTGCGCCCGTCGTGCACGGCGATCGTGTGCCCGACCATGTCCGGCACCACCGTGGAGCGGCGGGACCAGGTCTTCACGACCCGCTTGTCGCCACGCTTGTTCATGTCGTCGATCTTCACCATCAGGTGCTCGTCGACGAACGGACCCTTCTTCACCGACCTCGGCATCAGCCACGACCCTTCCCACGGCGGCGAACGATGTACTTGCTCGACGCCTTGTTCTTCTTCCGCGTACGGCCTTCCTTCTTGCCCCACGGCGACGTCGGGTGACGGCCACCGGAGGACTTGCCCTCACCGCCGCCGAGCGGATGGTCGACGGGGTTCATCGCCACACCACGGACGGACGGACGCTTGTTCTTCCAGCGGTTGCGGCCGGCTTTGCCGAGCGAGATCAACTCGTGCTCGGGGTTGCCCACCACGCCCACGGTCCCCTTGCACGTGGCGTCGACGAGACGCGTCTCGCCGGAGGGAAGCCGAAGGGTAGCGTACTTGCCTTCCTTCGCCATCAGCTGGACGCTCGTTCCCGCCGACCGCGCCATCTTGGCTCCCGCGCCCGGCTTCAGCTCGATCGCGTGGATCACCGTGCCGACCGGGATGTTGCGGAGCGGCAGCGAGTTGCCAGGGCGGATCTCCGCGTCGGGGCCCGACATCAGCGTGTCGCCCTGCATGACGCCCTGCGGCGCAAGGATGTAGCGCTTCTCGCCGTCGGCGTAGTGCAGCAGCGCGATCCGCGCGCTCCGGTTGGGGTCGTACTCGATGTGGGCAACCTTGGCCGGGACACCGTCCTTGTTCCGCCGGAAGTCCACGATCCGGTAGCGCCGCTTGTTCCCGCCGCCCTGGTGGCGCGCGGTGATCCGGCCGTGTACGTTGCGCCCGGCCTTCTTGCGCCCCTTGACGACGAGCGACTTCTCGGGCGTGGAGCGCGTGATCTCGTCGAAGGACGAGACGCTCGCTCCGCGGCGCCCGGGAGTGGTCGGCTTGTACTTGCGAACGGCCATCTATCCCAACCCACCCTCGAAGATCTCGATGGAGTCACCCTCGGCGAGCGTGACGATCGCGCGCTTCTCGTCGGCGCGCTTGCCCTTGGTGTAGCCGCGGCGCTTGATCTTGCCGCGACGGTTCAGCGTGTTCACCGAGGTCACGGTGACGTCCCAGATGACCTGGACCGCCTGCTTGATCTCGGTCTTGTTCGCGCGCGGATCGACCAGGAACGTGTACGTGTTCTGCTCGATCCCCGCGTACGACTTCTCGGAGACGATCGGCCGGATGATCACGTCGCGGGGCGATTTCATTCCGCCACCCCCGCGGAGCCTTCGAGCACGCCGAGCGCCGCTTCGGTGAACAGCACCCGGTCGGCGCGGATGATCTCGTAGGTGCCGAGGCTCTTCGCGTACGTGATCCGGACGTGGCGCAGGTTGCGGAACGACTTCTCCACGACCTCGTGCGGCTCGGGCAGCACCACCAGCACCTTGCCGTCGAGCTCCAGAGCGCTCAGCAGGTCGACGGCGTCGCGAGTCTTCGGCTCGTCGAAGGCGAAGTCGCTCAGGACCGCGAGCTTGCCGCTCTGCAACGCGTCGGTCAGCGCGGAGCGCAACGCACCTCGACGCATCTTCTTGTTCACACGCATCTCGTGGGAGTGCGGGTGCGGTCCGTGCGCAACGCCGCCGCCCACCCACTGTGGCGAGCGGATCGAGCCCTGGCGGGCGCGGCCGGTTCCCTTCTGGCGCCAGGGCTTCTTCCCGCCGCCGGAGACGTCCCCGCGGGTCTTGGTCGAGTGCGTTCCGGCACGGATACCGGCGAGCCCCGCCGTCACGACCTGGTGCATCAGCGGCACGCTCACCTTGGACTCGAACACGTCGGCGGGCAGGTCACGCGATCCGACCTTCTTGCCCTGCGCGTCATGGAGATCGATGGAGGCCATCAGGCAGCGCCCTTCCCTGCCTTGGCGGGCGCCTTGACGGCGGACCGGACCATGACGAGGCCGCCGTTCGGACCGGGGACCGCGCCCTTGACCAGGAGCAGGTTGCGCTGGGGGTCCGCCTGCACCACCTCGAGGTTCAACACGGTGATGCGCTGGTTCCCGTGCTGGCCGGCCATCCGCATCCCCTTGAAGACCCGCGACGGTGTCGCGCACGCGCCGATCGAGCCCGGCGAACGGTGCTTCTTCTCGGTGCCGTGGCTCGAACCCAGGCCGGAGAACCCGTGGCGTCGCATGACGCCCGAGAACCCTTTACCGCGCGAGACGCCGACCACGTCGGCGCGCTCCCCCGCCGCGAAGACGTCGGCACGCAGCTCCTGGCCGGGCGTGTAGCTCGACGCGTCGTCCGTGCGGAGCTCGACCAGGTGCCGGCCCGGCTGGCCGCCGTTCGCGTCGAAGTGCCCTTGCATCGGTTTGTTCGGTGCGGCCTCCGCGAACGCGAGCTGCACGGCGTCGTAGCCGTCGGTCTCCTTCGTCTTGACCTGCGCGACGAAGCAAGGCCCGGCCTTGATGACCGTGACCGGGATCGCGCGGGTCTCCTCGAAGATCTGGGTCATGCCCAGCTTCTCGCCCAGGATGCCTTTGATCTGGCTCATAGCTTGATCTCGATGTCCACTCCCGCCGAGAGGTTCAGGCGCTGGAGCTCCTGGACCGTCTTGGACGTCGCGTCGACGATGTCGATGATGCGTTTGTGCGTGAGCATCTGGAAGTGCTCGCGCGAGTCCTTGTACTTGTGCGGCGAACGGATGACCGTGTAGATCGCGCGCTCGGTCGGCAACGGCACGGGTCCGACGACCTTCGCCCCGGTGCGGGTGACGTGTTCGACGATGTCACGCGCCGCCACGTCGAGCATCCGGTGGTCGTAGGCCCGGAGCTTGATCCGGATCTTCGGTCCTGCCACTGTCGCGCCTCTCTACTAGTCTGTCGCAGACTACTGTTCGCTCGGCTACTTCAGGATCTTCGTCACGCGGCCGGCGCCGACGGTGCGTCCGCCCTCACGGATGGCGAAGCGCAGGCCTTCCTCCATGGCGATGGGGGCGATCATCTCGACCGTCATCTCCACGTTGTCACCGGGCATGACCATCTCCACGCCCTCGGGCAGGTGCGCGGTGCCGGTGACGTCGGTCGTGCGGAAGTAGAACTGGGGGCGGTAGCCGTTGAAGAACGGCGTGTGGCGGCCTCCCTCGTCCTTGGACAAGATGTAGACCTTGGCCTCGAAGTCGGTGTGCGGGGTGATCGAGCCGGGCTTGGCGAGCACCTGGCCGCGCTCGACCTCTTCCTTGTCGATGCCGCGCAGCAGCACCCCGACGTTGTCGCCGGCCTGGACCTCGTCCAGGAGCTTGCGGAACATCTCGAGGTCGGTCGCGACGGTCTTGCGGGTGTCGTGGATCCCGACGATCTCGACCTCGCTCATCTTGGCGAGCTTGCCTTGTTCGACCTTGCCGGTGACGACCGTGCCGCGTCCGGTGATCGAGAACACGTCTTCGATCGGCATCAGGAACGGCTTCTCGGTGTCGCGCACCGGCTCGATGATGTAGGAATCGCACGCCTCGAGCAGCTCGTCGATCTTGAGGTTCCACTCCTCGTCGCCCTCCAGGGCCTTCAGGGCCGAGACCTGGATGATCGGGGTGTCATCGCCCGGGAACTCGTAGGAGGTGAGCAGCTCGCGGACCTCGAGCTCGACGAGCTCCAGCAGCTCGGGGTCATCCACGGCGTCGCACTTGTTCAAGGCCACGACGATGTAGGGCACGCCCACCTGACGGGCCAACAGCACGTGCTCACGCGTCTGGGGCATGGGGCCGTCGGCCGCCGAGACGACCAGGATCGCGCCGTCGATCTGGGCGGCGCCGGTGATCATGTTCTTGATGTAGTCGGCGTGCCCGGGCATGTCGACGTGGGCGTAGTGGCGGTTGGCCGTCTCGTACTCCACGTGGGCGATCGCGATCGTGATGCCGCGCTCACGCTCCTCGGGGGCCTTGTCGATCTGATCGAACGGCGTGAACTCGGCCAGGCCCTTCTCGGCCTGGCGCTTGGTGATCGCGGCCGTGAGCGTGGTCTTGCCGTGGTCGATGTGGCCCATCGTGCCGATGTTCACGTGGGGCTTCGTGCGCTCGAACTTCTTCTTCGACATGGTCCTTCCTTCCCTCGCCTCTTCGTCGTTACTCGCCGGTCACCCGGGCGATGATCTCTTTCGCAACCTGAACCGGAACCTCGCTGTACGCGTGGAGCTGCATCGGGCTGTGCGCGGCGCGGCCCTGTGAACGGGACCGCAGCTCGGTCGCGTAGCCGAACAGCTCCGCGAGCGGCACGAGCACCAGGATCGTCTTCATGCCGCCGCGCTCCTCGATCCGCTCGATGCGGCCGCGGCGCGCGGTGACGTCGCCCATCACGTCGCCCATGAACTCCTCCGGCGTCGTGACCTCGAACTCCATCACGGGCTCGAGCAAGGCCGGGTCGGCCTTGCGAGCCGCTTCCTTGAGGGCCATGGAGCCGGCGATCTTGAACGCCATCTCCGATGAGTCCACCTCGTGATACGACCCGTCGGTGAGCGTCGCGCGGACGTCGACCATGGGGTAGCCGGCCAGGACGCCGTTGTCGAGCGCCTCCTGGATGCCTTGGTCCACCGACGGGATGTACTCCCGGGGGATCGAACCACCGGTGACCTTGTTGATGAACTCGTACCCGCCGCCGGGACCCGTGGGCTCCAGGTCGATCACGACGTGCGCGAACTGTCCGCGGCCACCGGTCTGGCGGACGAACCGCAAGACGACCTTGTGGACCTCCTTGCGGATGGTCTCGCGGTAGGCGACCTGCGGCTTGCCGACGTTCGCGTCCACGTTGAACTCGCGCTTGAGCCGGTCCACCAGGATGTCCAGGTGGAGCTCGCCCATGCCCGAGATGACCGTCTGACCGGTTTCGTCGTCGAACTTCACGACGAACGTGGGGTCCTCGTCGGAGAGCTTCGCGAGGCCGTTGCCCAGCTTGTCCTGGTCGGCCTTCGTCTTCGGCTCGACGGCGACGGAGATGACGGGGATGGGGAACGTGATCGACTCCAGGACGACCGGTTGATCCGGGTCGGAGATGGTGTCTCCAGTCGTGGAGTGCTTGAGACCGACCACGGCCATGATGTCGCCCGTGTACGCCGCGTCCTTGTCCTCCCGGTGGTTCGCGTGCATCTGGAGGATCCGGCCGATCCGCTCCTTGCGGTCCTTCGTCGAGTTCAGGACATGCGAGCCGGCCTTGAGCACGCCTGAGTAGACGCGCAGGTAGGTCAGCCGCCCGACGTACGGATCGGACATGATCTTGAACGCGAGCGCGGAGAACGGCTCGTCGTCGCTGGCAGCCCTGGTGACCTCTTCGCCCTTCAGGTCGTGGGCAACCATCGGGGGCACATCCAGCGGCGAGGGCAGGTACCAGATGATCGCGTCCAGCAGCGGCTGCACGCCCTTGTTCTTGAACGCCGAGCCACAGAGGACCGGTACGCCCTCGTTCGCGAGCGTCGCACGGCGGATCGCCCGCCGGAGCTCGTCGATCGTGGGCTCCTCCTCATGGACGAACTTCTCCATGACGGATTCGTCGTGGTCGGCCAGCCGCTCGAACAGGATGTGTCTCGCCTCGGCGGCCGCGTCTTTGTATTCGTCGGGGATGTCCTCGTCCCGCCACTCCTCGCCCATCTCGCCTTCCCAGACGTGCGCCTTCATCTCCACGATGTCGATGACGCCCTTGAAGTCCCCCTCGATGCCCCAGGGCAGCTGCAGGACGAGCGGGAGCGCCTGGAGGCGGTCGACCATCATGTCGACCGTTCGACCGAAGTCGGCGCCGGTACGGTCCATCTTGTTGACGAAGCAGATCCGGGGGACGGCGTACCGGTCGGCCTGACGCCAGACGGTCTCGGTCTGCGGCTCGACGCCGGCTACCGCGTCGAAGACCGCGACGGCGCCGTCGAGCACGCGGAGCGAACGCTCGACCTCGACCGTGAAGTCCACGTGTCCGGGGGTGTCGATGATGTTGATCCAGTGGCCCTTCCACGAGCACGTGGTGGCTGCGGACGTGATGGTGATGCCGCGCTCGCGCTCCTGGACCATCCAGTCCATCTGTGCGGTGCCCTCGTGGACCTCGCCGACCTTGTAGGACTTGCCGGTGTAGTACAGGATGCGCTCGGTCGTGGTCGTCTTGCCCGCATCGATGTGGGCCATGATCCCGATGTTGCGGGTAAGGGCAAGGGGGTACTCACGGATCTCCAAGACCTTCCCGGCCTTCCCTTTGACGTCTTGTTCGGTCTGTGCCACTTGCAGGTTCTCCGGCATCTTCTCCGCGGGGCTCGCCATCTAGACGAACCCCCTCTCATGGGAAACCGGCCCCTGAAGGCCGGCTCGACGTTGCCCTTCGATCACCATCGGTAATGCGCGAATGCCTTGTTGGCCTCTGCCATCTTGTGCATGTCCTCGCGGCGCTTCACGGAGGTTCCGGTGCCGCTCGAGGCGTCCATGATCTCGGCGACCAGTCGCTCGGCCATCGAGTTCTCGCGGCGCGCCCGGCTGTAGTTGACCAGCCAGCGGAGCGCGAGCGTGGTGCCACGCTGCGGCTTGACCTCGACCGGGACCTGGTAGGAAGCCCCTCCGACCCGTCGCGACTTCACTTCGAGCATCGGGCGGACGTTCTCGACCGCCTTCTTGAGCGTGATGACGGGATCGTTGGCCGTGCGCTCCGAGATGATCTCGAGCGCCTTATAGACAGTGGATTCGGCAACGGTCTTCTTCCCGTGCAACAACACCTTATTGATCAACTGTGTGACCAGCGGATTCTGATAGACGGGATCCGGCAGGACTTCGCGACGTACGGCAGGGCCTTTGCGGGGCATCAGTCGCCGCCCTTCTTCGCTCCGTACCGCGAGCGGGCCTGCTTACGGTCCTTCACGCCGGCCGTGTCGAGCGTGCCGCGGACGATCTTGTAGCGGACACCCGGGAGATCCTTCACCCGGCCGCCTCGAACGAGCACGATCGAGTGCTCCTGGAGGTTGTGTCCGACACCCGGGATGTAGGCGGTGACCTCGTATCCCGAGGTCAGACGGACGCGCGCGACCTTCCGCAGAGCGGAGTTCGGCTTCTTGGGGGTGGTGGTGTAGACACGCGTGCAGACGCCACGGCGCTGCGGAGACCCCTTGAGCGCAGGGCTCTTGGTCTTGGTCTTCGGGCGCTCACGCCCGTTCCGGACAAGCTGTTGGATCGTAGGCATAGATCTCTCGTCTGCACTCTTTCGTTGTCAAACACCGGAACCGCGCAATCGCTCGGTCCGCGAGCCCAGATCTCCCCGCGCAGCGCGAAACCGCGTCGCATCGGGGTTCCTCCTCCGGGGTCCGGAAGCGAGGCGCGCCCGGATGCCCGCCGTACCGGGGCGCGACCGATAAAGCTACCGGTCACACACACGAAGTGTCAACTTTCGCCCCCTCGGGGTAGTGGCTCAGTTTCTGACCCACTACCCCCTCGGCCGGAACTTCAACGCTCCTGCGCTTGGTAGCGTCGCGGGATGACGCCGGACGAGCTCCTGACCGTCGCTTCCGAGGCCGCCCGCGTCGGAGGCGCGACGATCCTCGCTGCGGGCCGGACGCGCGAGGCGGAAGAGAAGAGCGCCGGCGATTACGTGACGGCCGTCGACGGGGCGAGCGAACGGGCGATCGCGAGCTTCCTGGCCGAAGCCACCTCGGACATCCCGCTCGTGGGCGAGGAACGAGGTGGGATCACGTCCGACCGCTACTGGCTGGTCGATCCCCTGGACGGCACCACGAACTTCCTGCATGGGTTCCCGATCGTCGGCGTGTCGGTCGCGTTGGTCGAGGAGGGGCGGCCGACCATCGGGGTCGTCCACGCGCCGTTCCTGCGCGAGACGTATGCGGCTGCGGCTGGCTCCGGAGCCAGGGTCGAACGTGCCGACGGCACCGTCGAGCGCCTCCAGGTGGGCCGACGCACGGTCGAGCGAGCAGTGGTCGGCACCGGCTTCCCGTTCCGTCACAAGGACGTGCTCCCCCGGTACTACCGCGCGCTGTACGCGGCGCTCGAGCGTTTCGAAGACCTCCGCCGGCCCGGCGCCGCCGCGCTCGACCTGGCGTGGGTGGCGGCCGGCGTGTTCGACGGGTTCTTCGAGCTGGCGCTGGGTCCCTGGGACGTTGCCGCCGGAGCCGTCCTGATCCGAGAAGCCGGCGGCACCGTCACCGACTGGGCCGGCGGCGACGACGTCTTATCCGGCGACATCCTGGCCGGCCCGCCCGATGTCCACGCCGAGCTCCTGCGGATCGCCGCCGAGGCATGAGCACGCGCGTCCAAGCTCAGGAAGTGGGCGAACGAACCTCTACGAGCAGCACGCCGCCGACATCGCCGCCTCGATCGGCGCCGAGGAGATCCCGAGCATCGCCGTCCACGTCGAGCCTCACGGCCCCGGAGCGGCATGGACCAACGGGACCGATGTCTACCTCTCCAAGCAGTGGTTCGCCCAACACCCCGACGACATCGGCGGCGTGCTCCACGAGTTCACGCACGCGATCATGCGAGCCCCGACGTACGACGAGACCACGATCTGGCTCATCGAGGGCCTCGCCGACTACGTCCGCGACCAACTCGGCCACGACGCCCAATGGACCCAAGCACACTTCGAGCCCGGCAAGGCCACCGCCGGCTACCAAACCACCGCGCACTTCCTCCGGTACCTGGAACGTACGCACCCCGGCACCGTCAAACGCCTCGCCCAAGCCCTGATGGACGACAGCTACAGCCCGGACGCCTTCCGCCGGTACACCGGCAAGCCCCTCGCCGTCTGCGTCAGCGGATACGAGGCCGAAGCGACAACCGCCTGACGGCAAAGAGGGCCGGGGGTCGCCGCGAGGGGCTTCGCTCTCCCCTCGCGGCGCGCCCCCGGCCCTCCACGCTCACGCGCAGCCCGGCCGGTTCTGCAACCGTTACTCGTCCGACGCTGAAGCCGGCCCCCCGAGCATGGCCTCTGCCTGCTCCCGGGTGAGGCCGACCAACGCCGGCTCCCCGGTGCCACTCTCGACAGCTTCGAGGATCTCGCGCTGGCGAGCGAGCCAGTACTCCGGGATCGCCTCGGGCTTGACCCGGACCTGCACGTTGCGGTAGCGGGGCATGCCGGTCCCCGCAGGGATCAGCTTGCCGATGATCACGTTCTCCTTCAGACCGAGCAGCGGGTCCGAACGAGCGCCGATCGCCGCGTCCGTGAGCACCCGCGTGGTCTCCTGGAAGGACGCCGCCGACAACCACGAGTCCGTCGCGAGCGACGCCTTCGTGATGCCGAGCAGGACGGGCCGGGCCGAGGCCGGCGTGCCGCCGTTCTCGACCACCTCCGCGTTCGTCTCCTCGAAGTACCGGCGCGCCACCATGTCGCCGGGCAGGAACGTCGTGTCCCCCGGCTCGATGATGTGCACCTTGCGGAGCATCTGGCGAACGATCAACTCGATGTGCTTGTCGTGGATCGTGACGCCCTGGCTGCGGTAGACCTGCTGGACCTCTTCGACCATGTGCATCTGGAGGGCCTGCACGCCTTCGACCCGCAGCTTCTCGTGCGGGTTCACCGAACCCTCGGTCAGTCGCTGCCCGACCTCGACGGTCTCGCCGTCGGACACCGTGAGCCGCGCCCGGAACGAAACCGGGTACTCGACCATGTCGCCCGTCTCGTCCGTCACGCGGATGCGACGCACATGCTTCTCGTCGTCGTCCTCGATCGAGACGGTGCCGGACAGCTCGGTGATCTGCGCCTCGCCCTTGGGCTTGCGAGCCTCGAACAGCTCGACGACACGCGGCAGACCGTGCGTGATGTCCTCGCCGGCGACGCCGCCTGTGTGGAACGTCCGCATGGTGAGCTGTGTGCCCGGCTCGCCGATCGACTGGGCGGCGATGATGCCGACCGCCTCGCCGATCTCCACGACCCGGCCGGAGGCCAGGTTCCGTCCGTAGCAGAGGCGGCAGACGCCGACCTCGGCCTCGCACGTGATGACCGACCGGACGCGGACCGACTCGACACCGGAAGCCACGACGACCGCGCACAGCTCGTCGGTGAGCTCTTCACCTGCGAGCGCTACCTTCTTGCTGCCGACCTTGACGTCTTCGGCCAAGACGCGACCGAAGATGCTGGTCTCGATGTGCGCTGCCTTCACGGCCGTGCCGTCGGGGCGCATGACGTTCACCTGGACGGGGATGCTGCGGTCGGAGCCGCAATCGTCCTCGCGGATGATGAGCTCCTGCGCCACGTCCACCAGGCGCCGCGTCAGGTATCCCGAGTCGGCGGTACGCAGTGCGGTGTCGGCCAGGCCCTTGCGGGCGCCGTGCGTCGAGATGAAGTACTCCAGCACGGACAGACCCTCGCGGAAGTTCGACTTGATCGGCCGCGGGATGATCTCGCCCTTCGGGTTGGCCACCAGGCCACGCATGCCGGCCAGCTGCCGGATCTGCATGATGTTCCCTCGCGCGCCCGAGTTGGCCATCATGAAGATCGGGTTCGTAACGGTGAACCCTTCCTCCATGGCGTCCTTCACTTCGTCGGTCGCTTTGGTCCAGATCTCGATCAGCTCCTGACGACGCTCGTCGTCGGTGATGATCCCCTTGCGGTACTGGCCTTCGACCTTCTGCGCCATCTTCTCGTGCTCGTCCAAGATCTTCTGCTTGGACGGCGGCACCGTGACGTCCTCGACGCCGATGGTCACACCGGCGCGGGTCGCGTAGTGGAACCCGAGGTTCTTCAGGTTGTCGAGCGTCTCCTCGACCATCGCCCGGTCGTAGTCGTGCACCGTCTGGTCCACGAACCGCGCGATGTCGCCCTTCAGCACCGGCTGGTTGCGGTACTCGAAGTCGTCGGGGAACGCGTCGTTGAACAGCACCCGGCCGATCGTCGTGCGGATCGTCGGGGTCCGGCCGTTCGCGGTCTTCGGATCCCAACCCTCGGGCAGCATGTCGTCCGGGAGCTTCTTGCCCTCGAGCCGGATCCTGATCGGACGCTGCAGCGAGTAGCCGCGGTCGAGCGCCAGGATCGCCTCGTTGAGCGAGGAGAACGCCGGCGTGTCCTTGTCCTTGGCGTCCTCTTCGATCGCGATGGTCAAGTAGTAGAGACCGAGCACCATGTCCTGGGTCGGCGTGGCGATCGGACGACCGTGCGCCGGCGACAGGATGTTGTTGGTCGAGAGCATCAGGATCCGAGCCTCGGCCTGCGCCTCGGCCGACAGCGGCACGTGCACCGCCATCTGGTCCCCGTCGAAGTCGGCGTTGAACGCCGCGCACACGAGCGGGTGGATCTTGATCGCCTTGCCCTCCACGAGCACCGGCTCGAACGCCTGGATGCCCAGACGGTGGAGCGTCGGTGCCCGGTTCAGCATGACCGGGTGCTCGCGGATGACCTCTTCGAGCACGTCCCAGACCTGCGGACGGGCGCGCTCGACCATGCGCTTGGCGCTCTTGATGTTCTGCGCCAGCGCTTGGTCGACCAGCCGCTTCATCACGAACGGCTTGAACAGCTCGAGGGCCATCTGCTTGGGCAAGCCGCATTGGTGCAGGCGGAGCTCCGGGCCGACCACGATGACCGAACGGCCCGAGTAGTCCACGCGCTTGCCCAGCAGGTTCTGGCGGAACCGGCCCTGCTTGCCCTTCAACATGTCGCTGAGCGACTTCAGCGGACGGTTGCCGGGACCCGTGACCGGGCGGCCGCGGCGGCCGTTGTCGAACAGCGCGTCGACGGCCTCCTGCAGCATCCGCTTCTCGTTGTTGACGATGATCTCGGGCGCCTGCAGGTCCAGCAGTCGCTTCAACCGGTTGTTCCGGTTGATCACGCGCCGGTACAGGTCGTTCAGGTCCGACGTGGCGAACCGGCCGCCGTCGAGCTGCACCATGGGGCGCAGGTCCGGCGGGATGACCGGGATGGCGTCAAGCACCATGCCCATCGGGTTCGAGCGACCGTCGACGAAGTTGGAGACGACCTTCAGGCGCTTGATCGCCTTGAGGCGACGCGTGCCCTTGCCGTTCTCGATCTGGTCACGGAGCGCCGCCGCCTCGGTCTCGACGTCGTAGTCCGAGAGCAGGCGCTTGATCGCCTCGGCGCCCATGCCGCCCTCGAAGTAATCGCCGAAGCGCTCGCGGAGCGATCGGTACACGGAGTCGTCGGCCACCAGCTGCTTCACGTTCAGGCCCTTGAACGCCGAGAGCACCTCGTCGAGGTGGTCGGTCTCGCGCTTGGCCTGCTCGGTCAGCCGCTCGATGTCGCGCTGCGCCTCGCGCTTGGCGGCCGAGAGCTGGGCGCCCTTGGCGCCTTCACCCTCGAGCTCCTTCAGCCGGTCCTCGAGCTCGTTCAGGCGCTTCTTGACGTCGTCGTCGCGAAGCGTCTCGATCTCGCGCTTCTCCTCTTCGAGACCCGACTCGACCTCCGGCAGGTCTTTGTGGCGGCGGTCCACGTCGACGCGCGTGACGACGTACGCGGCGAAGTAGATGATCCGCTCGAGATCCTTCGGGGCCAGGTCCAGCAGATAGCCCAGCCGGGAAGGAACGCCCTTGAAGTACCAGATATGGGTGACGGGGGCGGCGAGCTCGATGTGGCCCATGCGGTCACGACGGACCTTGGACCGCGTGATCTCCACGCCGCAGCGCTCGCAGATGATGCCCTTGAACCGGACGCGCTTGTACTTGCCGCAGTGGCACTCCCAGTCCCGGGTGGGACCGAAGATCCGCTCGCAGAACAGGCCGTCCTTCTCGGGCTTCAAGGTTCGGTAGTTGATGGTCTCCGGTTTCTTCACCTCGCCGTTTGACCAGGCGCGGATCTGATCTGCCTGCGCCAGGCCGATGCGGAGTTCATCGAAATAGTTAACGTCCAGCACTTAAGCGCTCGCCTCCCTTTCGCCTCTTGGGCGTGGCTCGCTCTTCACTTGGTTCAACGTTCGCGTGTTCCCGGTCAGTCGAAATCAGCTCCCGCCGGCTCGCGCCGGGACAGGTCGATGCCGAGCTCCTCGGCCGCGCGGAACACGTCCTCGTCGGTCTCGCGGAGCTCGATCTCCTCGCCGGAGGACGAGCGAACCTCGACGTTCAGGCAGAGGGACTGCATCTCCTTGATGAGGACCTTGAAGGACTCGGGGATCCCCGGTTCGGGGATGTTCTCGCCCTTCACGATGGCCTCGTAGACCTTGACGCGACCGAGCACGTCGTCCGACTTGATCGTGAGCAGCTCCTGCAAGGCGTAGGCGGCGCCGTACGCCTCCAGCGCCCAGACCTCCATCTCGCCGAACCGCTGTCCGCCGAACTGGGCCTTCCCGCCCAGCGGCTGCTGCGTGATCATGGAGTAGGGGCCTGTCGAGCGCGCGTGGATCTTGTCGTCGACCAGGTGGAGCAGCTTCAGGATATAGGCGACACCGACGGTCACCGGCTCCTCGAACGGCTCGCCGGAGCGCCCGTCGAACAGCCGCGACTTGCCGACGTCGTCGATCAACCGGACCCCATCGGCATTGCCGTGGGAGCTGCGGATCGCGGCGAGGATCTCATCCTCGCGCGCTCCGTCGAACACCGGCGTCGCGATGTGCGCCGGACCCGGATGGTCGATCCCGTCCTTCTTGAACCCCACCATGGCGGCGTAGCCCAGGTGCGCCTCGAGGACCTGCCCCAGGTTCATCCGGGACGGGACACCGAGCGGGTTCAGGATGATGTCGACCGGCGTGCCGTCCTCGAGGAACGGCATGTCCTCCTCGGGAAGGATCGTCGAGATGACGCCCTTGTTCCCGTGGCGACCGGCCAGCTTGTCGCCGTCGGAGATCTTCCGCTTCTGGGCCACGTACACGCGGACCAGTTGGTTCACGCCGGGGGGCAGCTCGTCGCCGTCGTCGCGGCTGAAGACCCGGACGCCGATGACCTTGCCCGACTCACCGTGCGGCACCTTGAGCGACGTGTCGCGGACCTCGCGTGCCTTCTCCCCGAAGATCGCGCGCAACAGGCGCTCCTCCGGCGTGAGCTCCGTCTCGCCCTTGGGCGTGACCTTGCCGACCAAGTAATCGCCGGTGGTCACCTCCGCACCGATGCGGACGATGCCGCGCTCGTCGAGGTCCTTCAGGATCTCCTCCGAGACGTTCGGGATGTCGCGCGTGATCTCCTCGGCCCCGAGCTTGGTGTCGCGGGCATCGACCTCGTGCTCCTCGATGTGGATCGAGGTCAGGATGTCCTGCTTGACCAAGCGCTCGGACAGGATGATGGCGTCCTCGTAGTTGTGGCCCTCCCAGGGCATGTACGCGACGACCAGGTTCTTGCCCAACGCGATCTCGCCGGCCTCGGTCGACGGGCCGTCGGCGATGACCTGGCCCTTCACGACCTTGTCGCCGGCCTCCACGATCGGCTTCTGGTTCTGGCAGGTCCCCTGGTTGGAGCGCCGGTACTTCAGCAGCTTGTAGCTGTGCAACTCCCCGGTGCGCTCCTTGACGATGATCTCGTCGGCGGAGACGTCCTCGACGGTGCCGGCCTCGAGCGTGATGACCACGTCGCCGGCGTCGACCGCGGCACGGAACTCCACCCCGGTGCCGATGAGCGGCGCCTCGGAGCGGAGAAGCGGCACGGCCTGACGCTGCATGTTGGCGCCCATCAGGGCGCGGTTCGCGTCGTCGTGCTCCAGGAACGGGATCAACGCGGCGGCCACCGACACCAGCTGCTTCGGCGACACGTCCATGTAGTCGACCTCGTCGGGCGGCACCGAGTCGACCTCGCCGCCCTTCTTCCGGACCAGCACCAGCGACTCGGTGAACTTGCCCGTCTTGTCGACCGCGGCGTTCGCCTGGGCGATGACGTGCTTGTCCTCCTCGTCGGCGGACAGGTAGTCGATCTTGTCGGTCACCTTGCCGCCCGTGGCGCGCCGGTAGGGGGTCTCGATGAACCCGAACTCATTGATGCGTCCGTACGACGAGAGCGAACCGATCAGGCCGATGTTCGGGCCCTCGGGCGTCTCGATGGGACACATGCGCCCGTAGTGCGACGGGTGGACGTCGCGGACCTCGAAGCCCGCGCGCTCACGCGAGAGGCCGCCGGGTCCCAGCGCGGAGAGGCGGCGCTTGTGGGTCAGCCCCGCGAGCGTGTTGGTCTGGTCCATGAACTGCGACAGCTGCGACGTCCCGAAGAACTCCTTTATGGAGGCGACGACCGGGCGGATGTTGATCAACGTCTGCGGCGTGATCGCCTCGACGTCTTGCGTCGTCATCCGCTCCTTCACCACGCGCTCCATGCGCGACAGGCCGATCCGGATCTGGTTCTGGATCAGCTCACCGACGCTGCGCAGCCGTCGGTTGCCGAAGTGGTCGATGTCGTCGGGGTCGTAGCCTTCCTGGCCGGCGTGCAGTCGCACCAGGTAGCGGACCGTCTTGAGGATGTCCTCGTAGGTGAGGACCGCCTTGTACTTCGGCGCTCCCGCCCCGGTCTCGTCCTTCTGCAGGTCGGAGAACACGCGGTAGCGCACCTGCTCCCAGGCCTTCTTGTCCGGGTTGTCGAGCTCGCCCAGCGCCTTCGAATGCTGACGGAGCTGCTTCAACAGGGCGCCGTCGGGGCTGCCCAGCTTCTTGTCGACCTTGTGGCGGCCGACGCGGGCGAGGTCGTAGCGCTTCGGGTTGAAGAACAGGTTCTCGAGGAGCGTGCGCGCGGACTCAGCCGTCGGCGGCTCGCCGGGACGGAGCTTGCGATAGATGTCCTCGAGTGCCTCCTCCTGCGTCTCGACATGGTCCTTCTCCAGCGTCAGCTGGATCGAGGGAGCGTTGTCGAAGAGCGCCAGGATCTCGTCGGCCGTCCAGCCGAGCGCCTTCAGGAGCACCGTGACGTTCTGCCGGCGCTTGCGGTCGATGCGCACGCCGACGGTGTCCTTCTTGTCGACGTCGAACTCGAGCCAGGCGCCTCGGCCGGGGATGATCTTGGCGACGTAGACGTCCTTGTCGGAGGTCTTGTCGAGATCCTTGGAGAAGTAGGTACCCGGGGAACGCACGAGCTGCGACACCACGACGCGCTCGGTGCCGTTGATGATGAAGGTCCCCCGACCGGTCATGATCGGGAAGTCCCCCATGAAGACTTCCTGTTCCTTGATCTCGCCGGTCACCTTGTTGACGAAGGTGGCCTCGACGAACAGCGGCTGGCTGTAGGTGATGTCCTTGTCGCGGCACTCCTCTTCTGAGGCCTTGACGTCTTTGAACTGATGCTTGCCGAAGTAGAGCTGGAACTGCTCGGTGAAGTCCTCGATCGGAGAGACTTCCTCGAGGACCTCTTTCAGACCCTCGGACAGGAGCCAGTCGAACGACTCCCGTTGGATGCCCACGAGGTCGGGAAGCGGTAGAACCTCGTCGAGCTTGGCGAAACTGACACGTTCACGGACAGGGACAAGCTGCTCAGGCAAATGGGATCCCTCCCGGGGAAGCTAGCTGGCGCACAGCAGAGCGCGGTGGACGGCGTGGACGGCACGGCAATCGGGTAGTGTACGCGCGAAGGCAGGCACAGTCAACCGTGCCTGCGAGGCTCCCTGGCAGGGACGGGCGGAAGGGTACGCCCTCCGGCGAGCGAGGTCAACCCATCGGAGCCGTGAACGGGACCGGGTCCCGCAGTGCTTCGGCGAGGCTCCGGCTGCTCTGGTCCCGGTCGGACAAGATGGGATCGGCGATCGGCCATTCGATCCCGAGCGCTGGATCGTTCCAGGCGATCTCCCATTCGTCGGTGCCGTCGAAGTACCGATCGACCAGATACGCGAAGACGAGATCGGTCTCCGCGAAGAACCCGTGGGCGACCCCGTGGGGGATGAACAATCCCCGCGGGGTCTCTCCAGACAGCCGCATCGTCGTCGAGACGCGCTCGGAGGGCGACCCAGCCCGCAGGTCGAACAGCGCGACGAACATGTCGCCGGACAGCACGAACCAGTAGTCCCACTGCCTCCGATGGAAGTGCATCGCCCGCAGCGTGCCGACCACGGACCGAGAGATATTGCCCTGCAAGGCAGAGTGATCCGTCGGCAGCCAGGACTCGCGGTAGAACTCGACGAACGAGCCACGTGCGTCGGAGTGGGCCTCGAGGTCGACGAGCGTCACGCCGTCGATGTTCACACCCATCTGAAGGAAGGGCTCGATGTCCGGCTCCCCGGACCCTTCAGGAGATGATGCCGCCGGTGGCCGGGCCCGCCGGAACCGCGACGGCGGCATCGGCCCAGGACGGCGATGTATCCGTGTCGACGATCGGTGCCGGCTCCTCGATGACGGCGGCGTCGGATCCGAACGTCCCCATCCCTCCGAGGGCACGGACCATGTCGGCGACGGCGTTGGCGAGTCGCGCGCCCTGCTCGGCTGAGGCGATGTGCACACCGCGGGAGGTCAAGACGTTGAAGAACCCCTCGAGGATCGCACGCTGATCTCCCAGCAGCGACGCCTCGGACACGTTGAGCGCCCGTGCCAGGCGGGCAAGCGTCTGGATCGAGGGCTCTACGTGACCGTTCTCGTATCGAGAGAGCCGGGCCTTGGGGATCCCGGACAGCTCCTCGAGCTCCGATTGGCTGAACCCGGCTCGGACCCGAGCTTCGCGCAACCGATTACCGAAGTGCCTGCCGTCCATGGTTGTCATCTGACGCGCCTCCTCAGCCAGCGGGCGTGTGGAGAAGACCCCTCCCACGCGCCGGACCTTAGCACAGCCACTAGGGCAGTTGGAAGGTTTCCTTCATGTCGGCCGTGAAGTGCGAACCTTCGGTCAGGATCCCGGTAGGTCGTTGCCTCTACGGGCATCCATCAGTCGATCCCTACACTTTGTTAGCACACGCTCTGGGAGAGAAACGGTATCGCTTCCCCGAAATCAGAGCGGAAGCGTCGAGGCCGCGTGCACACCGGTCCGCGGGGCGGTTTCCGACCCCACGGACCGGTGGACGGGCTACTTGATCTCGGCCGAGGCTCCGGCAGCTTCGAGGGTCTCTTTCCCCTTGTCGGCCGCCTCCTTGGTGACCTTCTCCAGCACGACCTGCGGGGCACCGTCGACGAGGTCCTTGGCCTCCTTCAGGCCCAGGCTCGTGAGGGCGCGCACCTCCTTGATGACCTGGATCTTCTTGTCGCCGGCGCCGGTGAGCACCAGGTCGAACTCCGACTGCTCCTCCTCGGCTTCGACGGCGCCGCCGCCGCCCGGCGCGGCCATCATCACGGGACCGGCCGCGGCCGCCTTCACGTCGAAGGCTTCCTCGAACTGCTTGATGAACTCCGACAGCTCGAGGAGCGTCATCTCCTTGAACTGACCGAGCAACTCGTCCGTGCTCATCTTCGCCATCGGTTACTCCTCTCTTTCTGGGTCGGTCCCGGCGTCAGCGTCGGGGGTCGGGGCTTCGTTCGTGTCATCGACGGCGGGCGGCCCGTCCGCCACGACCTCGGTGGGCGCAGCTTCCTGCGCCACGTCGGGGACCGCCTCCTCCTCGGGAGTCTCAGCAGCGGGAGCGGCCTCCGCCACCGTCTCGGGCTCCGCGGCAGGCTCGGCCGCGTCGGGGACCGAGTCGTCGGGCACCTTCTCCTTGTAGGCCTCGAGCAGCGACAGGAACTTCGACTGCGCGGAGACGAACATGGACGCGGCGCGGGACATCTCGCCCTTCAGCAATCCTGCGATCTTCGAGAGCATGACCTCACGGGACTCCAGGTCCGCGAGGCCCTTCGCCTCATCCGCCGACAACACCTTGCCGTCCATGTAGCCGCCCTTGAGGATCAGGGAGGGGAACTTCTTCGCGGCCTCGACCACCTTCTTCGCGGCCGCGACCGGGTCCCCGGCGATGAACGCGACCGCGGTCGGTCCCTCCAGTAGGGACTCGAGCTCGTCGATCGACGCGGCGACCGCCGCCCGCTGCATGAGGGTGTTCTTCACCACGGCGAACCTGGTGCCGCCTTCGGCGAGGGACCGGCGAAGCTCGCCGATATCGGACACCGTGAGGCCCCGGTACTCGGTGAGCAGCAAGGCGTCGGATCCTTCGATCCCCGCCTTCAGCTCAGCGACCCGCTCGATCTTCTCTGCTTTGGGCATCGCGCCTCCTGAAGGGAAATGAATAAACGCGCCTCCGCAGACGGCGGAGACGCGCGGGGCGCGACATCTTCGATCGCCTCGGCGGGTACCCGGTCGGGATTACGCGCTCTCGCGCCCCTGCTGTCTGCGGCGCAAGAAGGTTAGCAGGACGCCTCCTCGATGCCCGGCCCGGGCATCGGCGTGTCTTCCGACTCGGGCCGTCGCAGGAAGCGCCGTTCGAAGAATAGGAGCCCGATCATCACGATCACGCCGAACGCGAACAGTATCCAGTAGAAGGGATAGGCGTGATAGACGAAGAGCACCCGATGGTGGCCCGGGGAGACCCGGACCCCCACGAACCCCGGTGCGATCATCTCCGGGCGGGCTTCGACGTCGTCGACCGTCACGGTCCAGCGTGGATCGAAGGAGGCCTTCAACTGGACGACCGCGGTTCGATCGGCCTGGACCTCGCCTGCGAACCTGCCGTCGGCGGGCTCCGGCACCTCCGAGTCCACGCTCCCGGGCGGGGTCGTCGGGTCGTCCCCGGGTCCGAGGGTCTGGTCGGCGGCGGGGGCGCCGGCGAACGCGAGCGTCGGGTATCGACCCTGCAGGGGCAGGTTGGAGCTGAGGAACGCCGCCATGCGCAGGCCCATGTCCGTGCGGTCGACGGCGACCGGCGCCACCGTGTCGACCACCGACAGGTATCCGATGTTCCCGGTCGACCACAGCACCCAGCGGCCGGCGGCTCCGGCCTGCAGCGAGCCTGCGGGTGGCGTGTCTCCTCGCGGAAGGATCGCCCAACGCACGCCGAACATGTCGACCTGAGCGGCGACGTGCGCCGCGAACCGATTCTCCACGTTCGCCATGAGCGACCACGTGGGGCGGGTGAAGCCGACGGCGTCCGCGTCCAGGTTCAACAGGGCCGCGAACGCCGGCACGAAGTCGATCCTGGGTGACGCGCGGTTCGCTCGCATCCCGCTGTAGATCCGGCCGGGAGCGGTGGCCGTCGCCGTGGCGACGAGCGACGCGTAGTCGGCCCCCTCGCCCGACTGGGCCGCCCGCTGTTCGGATATCCACTCCGATCCGGTGCGTTCGTACGAGTAGCGCTCGGCGGCGGCCGGCGCCACCGCCACGGTGAGGGCGATCGCGAGCACCGCGGCCGCGTACGCCGGCCTCAGCCACGTGGCCCGGGTGCGAACCAGGTGCATCGCCTTGGCCCCGACCCACGCTCCACCGATCCCCGCGAGGTAGATGCCGGCCAGGTGCACGCCGGTGACGTATCGCCGGAGGAAGAGGTCGGTCCCGCCGGGGAGGACGTCGATCACGGCTCCGAGCGTCGGACGTCCGAAGAACAGCACGAGACTCAGCAGCCCGACCGCGACGACGGCGCGCACGGGCTCGCTCCGGCGGAACCTCCACGCGCACACGGCAAGACCGATCAGCACGAGCGCGCTCACCACGGGCACCCGGCCGTTGTCGAAGATCCGTCCGGTGACCAGCCAGCCCATCACGCGACGCGCCCCGAACGAGTCGTAGTAGAACGTTCCGCGCGAGAACTCGTCCTGCGTCATCCACTTCGCGTCGGTGATGAGCGGCACGAGCATCCAGGCCGCGGTAGCCAGCGCGCCGATACCCACGAGCGTCGCGCGCCCGAGGCGGCGCCAGAGGTCACTCGGCGCGAGCAGCACCCACACGGCCAGGCTCAACAGCGCGAGGTACCCGATCAGGAGATGGAGGCAGACCGTGGCGCCGAGCACGACGGCCGCGAGAGCGATCGTCCGGCCCTTCGAGACGGCTCGCCATGACAGCCCCCAGGCGAACGGAAGCGCCCACATCCCCCAGAGCTGGGCCCACGTGCCCGAACCACGCCACACGTAGCTCGACCATTCGAACCCCAAGGCCGGCGCGCTGACGATGAGCGGCGAGACGAGCGCCGCCACGCCCGCCGCCCAGGGCTCGAGGTCGAACAGCCGGCCGCCGCAGTAGACGGCGATCGGCCACGTGCTCAGCATGAGGTAAAGCGACCATCGGAACGTCCCCGCGCCCGCGATCGTGGACAACGCTCCCGTCAAGATGTGCGGCAGGCTCTGGTAGTGGTGGAAGCGCGAGGCCCCGAGCGACAGATACGGGTACCACCCGTCGAACGGGAGATGTCCCTCGCGCATCCGCATCGCGGCCCATCGGACCATCGACTGGTGGATGCCGGAGTCGTTCAGGTACCAGACGTTCAGGGCCTCGGCCCGGAGCGTCCAGAGGTTGAAGCCGACGGCGACGCCGACCAGCAGGAGCGGCAGGCGCCGCGACCGCTTCGACGACTCGGCCATGCCGCGGCCGGCCGCTTCGCGCTAGGCGGACACGCTCAGATCGACGCCCTTGGGGTGCGCGGTGTCGATCCGGACACTGGGTCCCATGGTCGTGGAGACCGCGAGGCTCTTGATGTAGCGACCCTTGGCTCCCGTGGGCTTCGCCCGGAGGAGCTCGTCGACGATCGCCAGGTAGTTCTCGACCAGCGCGCGCTCGTCGAACGACTTCTTGCCGACGATCACGTGGACGTTGCCGGTGCGATCGGAGCGATACTCGACCTTGCCGCCCTTGATATCCGAGACGGCCTTGGCGATGTCCATCGTGACGGTGCCGGTCTTCGGGTTCGGCATGAGCCCACGCGGACCCAGCACGCGACCGGCCTTGCCGACCGCGGCCATCATGTCCGGTGTCGCCACCGCGGCGTCGAAGTCGATGTTGCCCTTGATGACCTCCTCGACGAGCTCCTCACCTCCGACGACGTCGGCGCCGGCCTCGGTCGCCTCACGCGCCTTGTCGCCCACGGCGAACACGCCGACGCGAACCGACCGGCCGGTGCCGTTCGGCAGCGACACGGTGCCGCGGACCATCTGGTCGGCCTTGCGGGGATCGATCCCGAGGTTGAACGCGACCTCGACCGTTTCGTCGAACTTGGCGTCGGGCAGGGACTTCAGGACCGAGAACGCCTCGCCGGGCGCGTACTCCTTCTCCCGATCGACCTTGGTCTCGGCCTCGCGGTAACGCTTGCCGTGTGACGCGCTCATGCGTCGACCTCCACGCCCATGCTCCGCGCGGTGCCGGCGATGATGCGCATCCCCTGATCGATGTCGTTCGCGTTCAGGTCGTCCATCTTCTGCTCCGCGATCTTGCGCACCTGATCCTTCGAAAGGCGCCCGACCTTGTTCCGGTTCGGGACGTCCGAGCCCTTCTCGATCCCGGCGGCTGCTTTGATCAGCTCCGCCGCCGGCGGTTGCTTTGTCACGAACGAGAACGAACGATCCTCGTAGATCGTCAGCTCGGCGGGGATGATCTGTCCTGCGAACTGCTGCGTGGCCTCGTTGTACTGCCTGCAGAAGTCCATGATGTTGACCCCGTGTTGGCCCAGCGCCGTGCCGACCGGCGGCGCCGGTGTGGCCGCGCCGGCCTTGATCTGGAGCTTCACGAGAGCAAGGATCTTCTTCTTCGCCATGTGGTGCTTCACCTCCTGCGGTGCCTAACGGCCGCCGGAACGGCCTCCCGCACTCTCGGTTGTCTCGAGTGAACTAGACCTTCGACACCTGGTCGAAGCCCAACTCGACCGGCGTCTCCCGGTCGAAGATGTTGACGAGGACCTTGAGCTTGCTCTGGTCCACGTTGATCTCGCTGATCGTGCCGTTGAAGTCGGCGAACGGCCCCGAGATGATGCGCACCACGTCGCCCTCCTCGAACCCGAGGCGGAACTGGGGCTTCACCTCTTCCTTCTTCACCACGAGGATCTTCTCGACCTCACGGCGCGACAGCGGCGTCGGCTTGGAGCCGGTTCCCGCCGACACGAAGCCCGTGACGCCCGGGGTGTTGCGCACGACGTACCACGAGTCGTTGTCGTAGAGCATCTTCACCAGCAGGTATCCGGGGAAGACCTTCTTCTGCACGACCTGCTTCTTGCCGCCCTTGATCTCCATGACGTCTTCCATGGGGATGTGGACGTTGAAGATCTTCCCCTCCATCTGCATGGTGTGGATCCGAGACTCCAGGTTGGTCTTCACCTTGTTCTCGTAGCCCGCGTAGGTGTGGACGACGTACCAATCACCCGGGCCGGCGTACGGATCATGCTCGGCCGGCTCGTCAGGCTCGGCCTCGGTGACCACGACCGGGACGGGCTCCTCGGCGACGACCTCTGCCGGCGGCTCGGGCGGCTCGTCGATGACGGGGGCACCGATGGGTTCGGCCTCCACGCCGGCGCCCTCTGGGGCCGCGTCCTCGGGCGCGTCCTGGGAGGCTTCGATCTCGGGCGACTCGACGGCAGCCTCGGCCGGGAGCTCGGCATCGATCGGAGCCACCGGCTCCGAGGTCTCTGGCACGTCGATCGACGCGGCCCCGTTCGTTTCGTCCTCGATGGTCTCTGTCGTCTCGGTCATATCGTCGTCGGTTCCTTGCCTGTGTCTCGGCCTGTGTCTCGGCCTGTGTCTCGGCCTGTGTCTCGGCCTGTGTCTCGGTGGTGTCGGTCGGCATCTCGGTCACTGTCTCCGGTCCGGATCCGGTCGCGTCATCGTCGCGTGCGCCGTCGGGATCGGGATCGTGGGTCACGGAGGTCCTCAGGGATCAATTGTTGGTGAGCACGTTGAAGATCAGCTTGGAGAACACGAAGTCGAGGCCGAACACCAGACTCATCATCACGATGACGGTCACCAGCACGACGATCGTGTAGGAGATGAGCTCACGACGCGAAGGCCAGTCGACCTTGCGGAGCTCCTGGCGAACCTCCTTGAGGAACTGACGAACGCCGGTGCGCTTCTTCTTCTCGGTGGGAGCGGCAGCGCGGCGTGCCGAAGTCGTGGCGGCTTCGCGACGCTCGGAGACCGAGCCTTTCGCGCGCCGCTCTTGGCGCTCCTGCATCCGCTTCATCTGCCTGTTCATGGATCTCCCTTGCAGGGGCGGAGGGACTTGAACCCCCAACCTTCGGTTTTGGAGACCGGTGCTCTACCAAATTGAGCTACGCCCCTCGGCTCCGGTGCCCAGGTACGTTGGGGACTTCGGAGTCCTCAGTATAGGTACGACCCTACGCCTCGGCAAAGGAGGCGCCGGTGGAACCGTCCGCCTCCATCTTTCGTGGCCAGGTGCGTGTTCGGGCCCCGTACCTGACCTATGCTTCGCCCGACGCATCGCGCCGGCCCCGGATCGCGAGGCTTCGTCATGGATACGGATACCACGTACTCGCCGGAAGGTCCCGGCGGCCCCCGGCGTGGATTGTTCGCCCGTCGTCCCGACTCCCCCGACTCCCATCCGACCGCTTCCCGGACGGGTGCGCTCGACGCGGCCGTCGAGCAACGTCTGGAAGAGGGGCTGCGGACCATCGAGGACCACGCGGCCACGCTGATGCGCGAGATCGCCACGGAGATGTGGCGAGCGGGTAGCGGAGACACCGCTCCCGAGCAGGACCGCATCCTCAGTTTCATCTCTCGAGACCAGGCCATCCGGAGCCTGATCGCGGCGAGCGACGACCGGTTCCAGGCGCTGGCGCTCCGTACCGCACGTCTGGAGGATGCCCTCGCTGAGCTGGCCGAGAACGGCCGTCTGGTTCGCGAGGCGATCCAACTGTCCGCGAGCTCGGTCCACGAGATCGCGAACTCGCCCACGCTTCAGGGCGTCGAGATGATCCGCACACAGCTGGAGCAGGTCGAGGCGCACATCTCCTCGACGTTCGCGCATCTCGATGAGCGGGACAAGAACCTCACTGGCGCCATCCAGCAGCGGATCGTCGAGCACGGTGACCTCATCGCGCACGAGACGGCGCGCATCGTCGAGGCGATGGAGAGCTACGTACAGGGCGGCGCCGAGGCCATGGGACGACTCGCCCAGCGGATCGAACAGCACGCGACCGCGTTCGCCACGCACGACGAGACGCTCGCAGACAAGGTTCGCGCCACCATCGCCGAAGAGACGCGCGAGACCGCGGAGCAGGTTCAGATGCTCGGAGAACGCATCGGGATCCAGGCGAGGACGAGCCAGGAGCACCAGGTCGCGATGGAACGCCTGGTCGAAACGCGCGTCATGGGACTGGCTCAGCTGACCCGCTCGGATTCCCAAGCCCTGCGCGAACTGATGGAACGCAACGCCGTCGAACAGGCGGAACGCCTGCGCGACACGATCGATGAACGGATGTCGGCGTTGACGCTCGCGCTGAGTGGCGCGGTCGAACGCAACATGGCGGCGCTGACCGAGCGCGTCGACGCCCAGCTCGGCGCCGTCGCAGAAACGGTCGCACAGCGCGCGGGCGAAGCGGCAGACATCGCCGTGGCGTCCACGTTCGAGCAGACACTCGAGCGGCTCAATGCCTCGGCAGATTCGATCGACTCGATGGGGGTCACGCTCGTCGAGACGCTCGTCTCGTCGCGCGCACAGACCGAGGAACGCATGTCCGAGCACGTGGACGACCGTCTCACGGCGCTCGCCAAGATGATCAGGTCCGACAATCGGGTGATCGCGGAGCGCATGACGGGGACCCCCGCATCGTCTACAGGGATCGACGCGGACATCGCCAGGCAGACGCTCCGGGCCGTCAAGGAGCTCCAGGCCGGGATGGGCACGGACGTGGTCGGGTCGGTGGAGCGCAGGTTCCAGACGATGTCCGAGCAGCTCCACAAAGAGACGCAATCCACCGCCGAGGCCATGGTCAAGGTCGCCGAGGTCCTCGGCGAGAAGATGGACCGGCTGTCGGTTCGGGTGGACGAAGGCGTAGGGGGCGACCTGCAGATCGTGATCGATCGCATGAGCGACGCGATCCAGGCGATGTCCGGGCAGCGCCGCCGGGACTAGCACGCCTAGCCCGGGAAGCCCACCGTCGCTTCGCCTTTGCGGATGGCGAACTCGGTCACGCCGTCGCGTTCCACCGTCACCCAGAGCTCAGCGACCGCGGTGCGGGTCTCCGCGTCAACCGATCGGACACGGCCTCCGGCAACGATCTCCTCGCCCATGAACACGGGCGCGCGGAACTGTGCGGTCAATCGCGTCACGTTCGCCGGGTCTCCGGCCCACTCCACCACGCACGCGCCCAGGTGTCCCATGGTGAACATGCCGTGGGCGATGATGCCGGGGAAGCCGACCATCCGGGCGACCTCGTCGTCTTGGTGCAGCGGGTTCTGATCGCCGCTCACATCGGCATACGCGCGCACGTCTTCGCGGGTCACCGTGCGCGCGAGGGACGGCAGTGGGTCGCCGACGCGGATCTCCTCGAATCGGACGGTCATGCCGACTCGGCTCGTTCGATCATGGTGGAGCGGGCGACGGCCGCCGTCTGCCCGTCGACGCCACACATCCGCATCTCGACGACCAGGAATCCGTTGCCGCCCTTCTGCCGGATCGAGGCGATCCGCGCGTGGACGGTCAACGTCTCGCCGACGCGTAGCGGGCGTCGGTACTCGAACTCCTGCGAGCCGTGCACGACCTTTCGGAAATCGATCGCCAGTTCCGGATCGCCGATGACATGTGGGAACACCATGAATTCCGCGGCGGTGAGGAAGGTGGGCGGCACGCCGGGCGGTCCGCCGAACAGGTGGTGGAAGGCGCGGACGCGCCCTTCGGTGACGTCGAACGCGACCGGATCGTACTCCTTGCCTTCGGCCGCCGGCTTCACGCGCGAACGCTACCGAGGAGGCTCGCACCCGACAACCGACGAGGGTCCGTGCTTCGGTCCACCTCCGGACCTAGGATTCGAAGCGATGGATGCTGGCGGAACTCGCATCTCCGTCCTCATCGTCGATGACCACCGAGCCTTCGGAGAAGCGCTCGGGGTTGCACTCGGCACTGAGGCGGACCTGGATGTCGTCGCGGTGACCGCGGACGGCGAGAGTGCGGTGGAAGCCGCCGAGGCACGACGGCCGGATGTGGCGCTTGTTGACCTGCAGATGCCCGGCATCGACGGCTTGGAGACCTCTCGTCGGATCCGCGCCATGTCGAAGGAGACCGTCGTCGTCGTCCTCACCGGCTCCGACGACGAGCTGGCGCTCGGGCGTGCGATACAGGCGGGAGCCCGCGGTTTCCTCCGCAAGACCGCCGCCGTCCAAGAGCTGGCCGAGGCCGTGCGAGCCGCCCACCGAGGCGAACCCCTCAACGCCCACGACGAGATCGAGTTCGCGCTACGCCGACTCCGGCGCCTGCGGGCGGGTGACGATGACATCGCACAGCGGTTCGACCGGCTGACTCCTCGCGAGCTGCAGATCCTTCAGCTTCTAGCGAACGGCAAGGCGCCCGACGACATCGCGACACAGCTTGAGGTCAGCCGGAACACGCTTCGGACGCACATCCAGAACACCTTGATGAAGCTCGGGGTGCACTCCAAGCTGGATGCGATCGTTGCGGCGATCCGCCACGGTCGGGTCGACACCGTGGACATCTCGAGCCACGACGAGGCGACTTCCGAACAGACGCCCGTGTCGGATAACGGAGAGAAGCCAAGCTAGCGCGTCTCGCGGTGGAGCGTGTGCTTGCGATCCCACCGGCAGTACTTCTTCAGCTCGAGCCGGTCGCGATCGTTCACGCGGTTCTTGACCGTGTTGTAGTTGCGCCGCTTGCACTCCGTACATGCGAGCGTGATCTTCGGGCGGTTGTCACCCTTCGCCATCAGTCGTTCTCCCTCATCGCCGCCCGAGCCCCATACGCGAACGCGGGCTCGACACGTCGTTCCTTCACCGCCGCCCAGACCTCCGGGCAGTGGGCATCCGGCATCCCAAGGTACACGCGAACCGCGCCATCCAGCGCCCGCCTGTCCGCCGACGTCGGGGCCGGAGGAAGGAACTCCTCGAGATGGCGTGTGTAGCAGCTCATTTCAGGATCTTCGTCACGCGGCCGGCGCCGACGGTGCGTCCGCCCTCACGGATGGCGAAGCGCAGGCCTTCCTCCATGGCGATGGGGGCGATCATCTCGACCGTCATCTCCACGTTGTCACCGGGCATGACCATCTCCACGCCCTCGGGCAGGTGCGCGGTGCCGGTGACGTCGGTCGTGCGGAAGTAGAACTGGGGGCGGTAGCCGTTGAAGAACGGCGTGTGGCGGCCTCCCTCGTCCTTGGACAAGATGTAGACCTTGGCCTCGAAGTCGGTGTGCGGGGTGATCGAGCCGGGCTTGGCGAGCACCTGGCCGCGCTCGACCTCTTCCTTGTCGATGCCGCGCAGCAGCACCCCGACGTTGTCGCCGGCCTGGACCTCGTCCAGGAGCTTGCGGAACATCTCGAGGTCGGTCGCGACGGTCTTGCGGGTGTCGTGGATCCCGACGATCTCGACCTCGCTCATCTTGGCGAGCTTGCCTTGTTCGACCTTGCCGGTGACGACCGTGCCGCGTCCGGTGATCGAGAACACGTCTTCGATCGGCATCAGGAACGGCTTCTCGGTGTCGCGCACCGGCTCGATGATGTAGGAATCGCACGCCTCGAGCAGCTCGTCGATCTTGAGGTTCCACTCCTCGTCGCCCTCCAGGGCCTTCAGGGCCGAGACCTGGATGATCGGGGTGTCATCGCCCGGGAACTCGTAGGAGGTGAGCAGCTCGCGGACCTCGAGCTCGACGAGCTCCAGCAGCTCGGGGTCATCCACGGCGTCGCACTTGTTCAAGGCCACGACGATGTAGGGCACGCCCACCTGACGGGCCAACAGCACGTGCTCACGCGTCTGGGGCATGGGGCCGTCGGCCGCCGAGACGACCAGGATCGCGCCGTCGATCTGGGCGGCGCCGGTGATCATGTTCTTGATGTAGTCGGCGTGCCCGGGCATGTCGACGTGGGCGTAGTGGCGGTTGGCCGTCTCGTACTCCACGTGGGCGATCGCGATCGTGATGCCGCGCTCACGCTCCTCGGGGGCCTTGTCGATCTGATCGAACGGCGTGAACTCGGCCAGGCCCTTCTCGGCCTGGCGCTTGGTGATCGCGGCCGTGAGCGTGGTCTTGCCGTGGTCGATGTGGCCCATCGTGCCGATGTTCACGTGGGGCTTCGTGCGCTCGAACTTCTTCTTCGACATGGTCCTTCCTCCGAGGTACAACGGTTCGACGGACGATCGGTAGCGGCGGGTGGAATCGAACCACCGACACAGCGATTATGAGCCGCTTGCTCTGCCTCTGAGCTACGCCGCCGTGTTCGGCATCGGAGTCTACCTGCGGCGATACCGCAACGGCAGCATCCCCAGCCACCCCCCGCCCTCGCGAGCACCGACGGGAGACCGGTTGGAGCCGGAGCGGGGAATCGAACCCCGGACCTCCTCCTTACCATGGAGGCGCTCTGCCGACTGAGCTACTCCGGCGGGTGCCGCAGGGATCGGGGTCGACCGGTCACTGCCAGTCCGCACGGCGGCGTGAACTCTACTAGAGGCGACCCAAAGAACAGGAGCGACCTCAGGCGGTCTCCGCGGTCGGCTGCTCGACGCGATTGCGACCGCATTGCTTGGCCCGGTAAAGAGCGTCGTCTGCCTCTTTGAGCACGTCACTCGCGGCTTTGGTGTGGCCGGGATCCAGCATGGCCATGCCGGCGCTGATGGTGAGCACTCCGACGGGGTTATCGGCATGCGGGATCGCGAGCTGTTCCAGACCGATCCGCATCCGCTGGACCGCGAGGGTGCCGTTGGCCAAAGACTGCTCGGGGAAGATGCACAGGAACTCTTCGCCGCCGTACCGGTAAACCGCGTCTCCTCCGCGAGCGTAGTTCTCGAGTTGGACCGCGACGGTCTGCAGGATCCGGTCACCCGCCGGATGACCGTAGGTGTCGTTGTAGGACTTGAAAAGGTCGACGTCGATCAGCGCCATGCAGTAGCGATGCCCGTACCGGGTCACCCGTGCCTCCAGCAGATCGAGATCCTCTTCGAGAGCTCTACGGTTGCGCAGACCGGTCAACGGATCGCGCCTCGCGATGACTGAAAGCTCTTGGTTGAACCCTTCGAGCTGCGTCCGCTGGGCTGCGAGCTCGAGGTGCAGCGCCGTGACCCTGGCGGCGGCGATGAGACGGGCCTGGAGGTCGTCCGGGTCGAGCGGCTTGATGAGGTAGTCGTCGGCGCCGGCGTTCATGCCTTCGAGGATCTCGTCGCGACCGCCTTGGCTCGTGACCATGATGATGTAGGTGTAGCTGCCGGGGGCGTAGCCCCGGATGTTCCGGCAAAGTTGAAGCCCGGTGAGTCCCGGCATCATCCAGTCGCTGATGACCACATCGGGTCGCCGGGATCGGAACGCGTCCCAGGCTTGCGTACCGTCGCTCACCGTGTGGCATTCGTGGCCGAGGTTCCGAAGCGCCGTCTGGGCGATGAGCCTGGACGTGGGGTCGTCGTCGGCGATGAGGATGTTCATCGCCCGGGTCTCCGCGAGCCGAGAGCCGAACCGACCCGGCCGAGCTCGGTTTCGACCGCTCCGAGCAGCGCCGTGCCGTGGTCCAGGTCGCCGGCAGCCCCGTCCGTCGCCAACGCGGCGCACAGCCGGGCCAGATCGGTCGCCCCGAGGTTGGCGCTCGCGCCGCTGAGCGTGTGCGCGGATCGGTGGACCGCGACGGCGTCTCCCTGCGCGAGCCCTTCACGCATCGAGACGACCCACGCGTCCGCGTCGGCAAGGAACATCGTCGTCAGCTGACCCATGAGATCCTCCCCCGCCGCCTCCCCCAGGCGCTCCAACCGGCCGACGACCTGCGCATCCAACACCGCGGGGTCGGGATCGGCGGCGGCAGGGTCGACGCGGTCCGACGGGAAGGCCGCGATCGGGCGAACGGCACCGTCTGGGACCGATCCCCCGGGCGCCCAGCGGGCCAACGTGGCCGCCAGCGCCTTCACGCTGAGCGGCTTCGTGAGGTAGTCGTCCATGCCGGCTGCCAGGCAGCGTTCCCGGTCGGCCGGCGTGGCGGATCCCGTGACGGCGATGATGGGCGTGCGACTCGATGCTCCCTGCAGCCTCCGGATCTCCCCGGTCGCGCGGTAGCCGTCCAGGACGGGGATCTGACAATCCATGAGGATGGCTCGATACGGCGTGAGGATCGCCGCTCTCACGGCCCCCGCTCCGTCGGCGGCGATGTCGACCAGGAAGCCGAGGTTCTCGAGCATCGCCGTCGCTACCCGCTGGTTGACCGGCTGGTCCTCGGCCAGCAGGATGCGGCCGGAGGTCTCCTGAAGCGGAGACGACGTCAAGCACGGAGGCTCCGAGGACGTTCTCGATCGATGGAGGACAGCTGCTGCGCGAGCGTCCGGCGCAGGTCCTGGTAGTCGATCTCCACCTCGAGCAGATGGTTCTGGCCGTCGGACAGGGATCTGGCGGTCGCCTTGCTCTCCAAGCGACCGCAGGACAGACGCGAGTCGACGACCACCCAGCTGGCTGCAGCTGCCTTTGATGGCGTGGGCGATGTTCCCCACGGTGAGGGTGTCGCCGACCTCGAGGGCTTCGCGGAGCTGGACGAGCAGCGGTTCCGTCTCGTGGGTGAACTCATCGATCAGCTCGGCGAGGAAGTCGTGCTCATCGGCCTCATCGAGAACGCACAGCTCGTCGAAGACCGCCGGGTCGACCGTCATCTCCGCAGCCGAGGCAAGGCCGATCCGTTGCGGCGGCTCGGCCGTGGCCGGTCCCTCGTTCACGGATCGGGCCACCAGGGAGAGCAGGGCGTCCTTGCTGAACGGTTTCGCGAGATAGCTGTCCATCCCCTCGGCCAGGCAGCGTTCACGATCTTCCCGCCGCGCTCCGGCGGTCATGGCGATGATCGGCGTGTGACGGCGCGCGCCTTCCTGCGCTCGGATCGCCGCGGTCGCCTCGTACCCGTTCAGTTCCGGCATCTGGCAGTCCATCAGGATGGCGTCGTAGGGCCGGGCAGTGGCCGCCGACACCGCCGCCGCACCGTTGAGCACCGTGTCCACGAGGTAGCCGGCCTTGGAGAGCATCGCGACCGCAACCTTCTGGTTGATCAGATTGTCCTCGGCCAAGAGCAACCGGCCGGCGTCGTGCTCGCTCGGCGACGGATGGTGCTTCGTCGTCACCCTCGTCGGGGCCACCTCCGCCGCCTGCAACCCCAGCGCGACACGCAGGCATGCCCGGAGGTCATCCCGGTGGACCGGCTTGGACAACGAGGGGCAGACCTCCGATCCTGGTGAGACGTCGAGGTCACGTTCCTGGCTCAGTCCCGTCATGAGCACGAGTCGAGACGTGAGAGCGGGATCGGCCACGATGGCATCTCGCAGCTCCACGCCGTCCATGCCGGGCATGAACCGGTCCAGGACCGCCACGGCGAACGGGCGACCATCGTTCACCGCGGTCCGCATCGTCGCGAGTGCGGACTCGCCGGAGTCGGCGGTGCTGACGATCATGCCCCAGTCGGTCAGGTACTCGGACAGGACGCTGCGTTGCGCCGCGTTGTCGTCGACGATCAACGCGGCGACGCCGGCCAAGCCGGCGTCGGGTGTGAGCAGATCGTCCGGCTCCTGCCCGGCGTCGGCATGGACGCAGATCGTGAACCAGAAGTTGCTTCCCACCCCCAGCCGGCTCCACAGGCCGCAGTCGCCCCCCATGAGCGCGATCAATTGGCCGCTGATCGCCAGCCCGAGCCCCGTGCCGCCGTACTTCCGGGACGTGGACGTGTCGGCCTGGACGAACGGCTGGAAGACGAGATCCAGCTTGTCGGGCGCGATCCCGTCGCCGGTGTCGGAGACCTCGAAGCGGATGACCGTTGCGCTACAACGGGTTTCGCATCCGGACCTCGAACACCAACCCTCCGGTGCGTGGTCGGCGCCCACCAGGTCCGCCTCGGTCACCCGGACCACGATCTCGCCTGCCCGCGTGAACTTGATCGCGTTGCCGATGAGGTTGGTCAGGACCTGGCGCACCCGGCCCGGATCACCGCTGACCAACGCCGGCACCGAGCTCTCGATCACCGCGACGAGTTCGAGCTCCTTGGACTGCGCGGGACCGGCGAGCAGGTCGACGACGTCGTCGACGACGGTCCGTACGTTGAAGCCGATGTCCTCGATCTCGAGCTTCCCGGCTTCGACCTTGGAGAAGTCGAGGATGTCGTTGATGATCGTCAGCAGCGCTTCGCCCGAGTTCCGCACCGTCTGTGCGTAGTCGCGCTGATGAGGGTCGAGCTCGGTCTCGAGCAGGAGGTCGGTCATCCCGATGACCCCGTTCATCGGCGTGCGGATCTCATGGCTCATGTTGGCCAGGAAGTCCGACTTCTGCCGTGACGCTTCCGTCGCCTTGTCGCGGGCGACCGACATGGCGACCTCTGCCCCGGCTTCCGCGGTGACATCGGCGAGGGTCCCGACCCAGCCGGCGACACCGCCGGCGCCGTCCGGGATCGCCTTCGAGGTCACGAGGGCGATCCGTGAAGCCGAACCCGGGGTTCGGATCTCGAATCGGTGACACAGCTCCGCCCGGTAGACGGCATCGTCGGGGAGCTCGGCGATGAGACCGGCTCGTGCCTCCGAGCCCATGATCGTGTCCCACTCGCGCCCGGCAGCTTCCTCGGGCGGGATGCCGGTGATCTCGCTCCAGCGCGGATTCGTGTACACGTACCGGTTCTGGGTGTCCGTCTGGAAGATGCCGATGGGCGCGGCGTCGGTGAGGAGCCGCAATTGGTCGGCGGACGCTTGCAGGTCCCGAGCCTGCCTCGCGAGTCCCTCCGCCTTGATGAACAGGTTCGCGAACACCGAGACCTTGGCGCGAAGCTCGTCGGGGGGGACCGGGGCGAAGATGAAGTCGACCGCGCCTTGCGCGTAGCGATCGGCGTCGGCGAGCTCGTCGTTCACATGCGCGGTGATGAAGATGATCGGGGTCATCTCGGACTGATACCGCTGCCGGATGAGCATCGCCGTCTCGATCCCGTCCATGATCGGCATCCGGACGTCGAGGAGGATCACCGCGAAGTCCTGGGCCAGGACGCAGCGCAGAGCGGCGAGTCCGGAGTCGGCCTCGACGATGGAGTATCCGAGCGGCGACAACACGGCTCTCAGTGCCAGGCGTTTCGCGGGATCGTCGTCGACCACGAGTACGGGGACGAGCGGCACAGCGATCGCCTCGTCAGCTCTGCCGGCGGCTCGCACCCCCACGGGACGGACGGATCCGTTCATGCGGTCGGCACCACGGGGGTCGGAAGCCAGGGTTCGAGGGCGGCGAGGAGCTTGGCACTCTCAACCGGCTTGGGGAGGTAGTCATTCGCTCCGGCATCGATGCATCGCTGACGCTCTCCCGCCCCCGCCTTGCCCGTGACGGCGATGATCGGGAGGGACTTGAACCGATCCATCGTACGGATCACACGGATGGTTTCGTAGCCATCCATGACCGGCATCATGATGTCCATCAAGACGATGTCGATGTTCGGTATCCGCTCGAGCGTGGCGAGGGCGTCGGCGCCGCTCTCGGCCACGATGACATCGGCTCGCTTGCGTTCGAGGAGCGCGGTCATCGCGAAGATGTTGCGGAACGCGTCGTCGACCACGAGGATCTTCAATCCTTCGATCGCACTGTCTTCACGTCCTTCGATCCCACCGTCCCCATGGCCGTTCGACCTCGGCAAGGCGGTGACGGGCTCTGCTGCCGCTTCGACCTGCTCGACGAGAGGAGCTGGATGCTGCAGCAAGGTCGGCAGCCACGACCTGAGGACCGCGATCACGCCCGCGGTGTCGACCGGCTTCGGGACGTAGTCGCTCGCGCCGGCCTCGATACACCGCTGACGCTCGTTGGCCGCGGCCTTGGCGGTGAGGGCGATGATGGGGAGGGACTTGTACCCATCGATCGCTCGGATGGCGCGGATGGTCTCGTAGCCGTCCATGACCGGCATCATGATGTCCATCAAGACGACGTCGATGCCGGGGATCTGCTCGAGTGCGACGAGCGCGTCGGCGCCGCCTTCGGCGATGGTGACGTTCGCGTGGCCCCGTTCCAGGAGCGCCGTCAGAGCGACGAGGGTGCGGACGTCGTCGTCGACCACGAGGACGTTCACTCCGTCGATCGGGCTGTCCCCGCGTCCGCTAGGTCGGAGCTCATCGAGCATGACGGTGTCCCCGGGGGACGATGCGTACGGAGCGGCGAACTCGCTCGGGAGCTCCTGAGCGGTCGTCTCCTGAGCGCGGACGGCGGTCGTCGACTTCGCGTGCCCGATGGATGGGAGGTAGACGGTGAACGTGCTGCCCTGGCCCGGTGTGCTCGCCACCGTGATCTCGCCACCGAGCAAGCTGACCAGCTCGCGGCTGATCGAAAGCCCGAGGCCGGTTCCGCCGTAGAGCCGAGCGGTGGTGCCGTCGCCTTGCGCGAACGCTTCGAAGATGCGCTGTTGCTGGGCTCGCTCGATCCCGATGCCGCTGTCGCTGACCGAGAAGGCGATGACGGAAGGAGCATCGACGAGCAGTTGCATCCCCGGGCTCCAGCCGTGGTCGGCAACACCGATCCGCATCTTCACCTGGCCGTGCTCGGTGAACTTGAACGCGTTGGAGAGCAGGTTCTTCAGGATCTGACGTAGGCGTTGGGCATCGGTGACGAGGTGCTGGAGACCGTCCGGCGCGAGATCGATCGAGAAATCGATGCCCCTCCCCTGGGCGACGTGCTCGAACTCCCGCTGGAGGGCACTGCGTAGCTCGGCCAACGACACGTCCGACATCTGGGCGGTGACGGTCCCCGACTCGACCTTGGCCAGGTCCAGGATGCCGTTGAGCAGCTCCAGGAGATCCTTGCCCGAAGAGTGGATGACGCTCGCGTACTCGACCTGGGTGTCGGTCAGGTTGTGGTCCGGATTGTCTTCTAGCTGCTGAGCCAAGATCAGGAGGCTGTTCAGCGGCGTGCGCAGCTCGTGCGACATGTTGGCGATGAACTCGGACTTGTACTTCGACGAGACCGCGAGCTGGTTGACCTTCTCCTCGACGAGGCGCTTGGACTGCTCGACCTCTTGGTTCTTCTTCTCGGCCTCGATGTTCTGCTCGGCGAGCAGCTTGGTCTGACGCCCGAGGTCCTCATTGGACTCGCGGAGCTCTTCCTGCTGCGTGCGGAGCTCTTCGGCCTGGGACTGGGACTGCTTCAGCAGAGACTCGGTCAATGCGCTGGCTTCGATGGAGCTGAGCGTGATGCCGATGCTCTCCGTGATCGAATCGAGGAACGCCTGATGCGTGATGCTGAACGGTGAGAAGGAAGCGAGCTCGACCACGGCTCGCACCGAGCCCTCGAACAGGACCGGCATGACGATGATGTTGAGCGGAGGGGATTCGCCGAGTCCCGAGCTGATCCGCACGTAGTCGCCGGGAACCTCCGTGAGCAGGATGCGCTTCTTCTCCTTGGCGCATTGCCCGACGAGACCCTCGCCCAGCCGGAACGAGGTCGAGAGGCGCTTCCGCTCTTCGTAGCCGTATCCGGCCTGGAGCTCCAACACGGGATCGCTGCCGTCGGTCCGACTGTTCATCGAGTAGAAGACCCCGTGTTGGGCTGAGACCAGCGTCGCGAGCTCGGACAGGATCATGCTCGACACCGCGGTGAGATCGTCCTGGCCCTGGAGCATGCGGGTGAACCGTTCCCGGTTCGTCTTCAACCAGTCCTGTTCGATGTTCTGCCTGGTCGTCTCGCGGAGGTTGCGGATCATCTCGTTGAGCTTGTCCTTCAGGGCGGCCACCTCGCCGCTCGCCTCCACGGAGACCTGCCGGGTGAGGTCGCCCTCGGTGACCGCCGTGGCCACCTCGGCGATGGTCCGTACCTGGTTGGTGAGGTTGGCGGCCAGCTGGTTGACGTTGTCGGTCAGGTCCTTCCAGATCCCGCTGACCTCCGTCGATTGCGCCTGGCCGCCCAGCTTGCCCTCCACGCCGACCTCACGGGCCACCCTCGTGACCTCGCTGGCGAACGCGTTGAGCTGGTCGACCATGGCGTTCACGGTGTTCTTCAGTTCCAGGAACTCGCCTTTGACGTCGATCGAGATCTTCTTGCTCAGATCGCCTTTGGCCACTGCCGTGGTGACCTCCGCGATGTTTCGGAGCTGCCCCGTCAAGTTGCCGGCCATCAGGTTGACGTTGTCGGTCAGGTCCTTCCACACGCCCCCGACCTCGATGGTGACCGCTTCCGCCTGACCGAGCTTGCCCTCGGTTCCGACCTCGCGGGCGACACGCGTCACTTCAGAGATGAACCCGTTGAGCTGGTCGACCATCGCGTTGATGGTGTTCTTCAGCTCCAGCATCTCGCCGCGCACATCCGCGGACACCTTCTGGCTCAGGTCGCCGTCGGCGACCGCGCCGATGACCCGCTGCATCTCGATCGTGGGGCGAACGAGGTCGTCGATGAGGCTGTTGACCGAGTCGATGGATCCGGCCCATCTCTGGGCCACCTTTCCGAGCACGACACGCTGCGATAGCCTGCCTTCCTTGCCGACCGCCTGGCTGACCCTCGCCAGCTCCGCCCCCAAGACCTGATTGGAGATGATGACGTCGTTGAGGGCGTCGGCGACCTTCCCGGCCACACCCGTCCATTCCAGAGGCATGCGAGCCGTGAAGTCGCCTGCCTTGACCTGGGCCAGGAAGCTCAGCAGGACCTTGGCATCGAGGGTGTCGGCAAGGTCCACTGCTGCTTCCGGCATTTCAGAGCCTCCCTAGGAAGTCGTGGAATCTTGAGGAACGCTTGATATTCGTTGTCCACAAACACATCGGCAGCAGGACTTGCAACCTGAGTGTGAGTTCAGCTAGTCCTTTCGGACGTTATCGACCGGAACAACGCCGGCTCATGCGTGAGCACGATGCTCGTCCGGATCGGACCCGTCGTGCGACCATGGCCAGGTGCGCTTCACCCTCCTTGCCCTCGCGGCGATGCTGTCTGTCGCGTCGTGCGCGAAGGCGGCTCCGTCGGTCGCGGTCGCCCCGATCACGTCCGTGGTCCTGCACGGGGAGCGGGGACCGGTGCACGTTTCCGTCGAAGAGGCCGATTCCCCAGCCGAGCGTGAACGGGGACTCATGGGCCGGACGTCGCTCGGCGCGAACGAGGGCATGATCTTCTTGTTCGACGACGTGGCCGACGGCCCGGTGACGTCCCAGTTCTGGATGAAGGACACGCTCATCCCGCTGTCGGTTGCGTTCTGGGATGAGGACGGACGGATCGTGGGGATCCAGAACATGGACCCCTGCACGGAAGATCCCTGCCCGACGTACGGCTCCCCGGAGCCCTACGTCGGCGCGCTCGAGGTGAACGACGGCTTCTTCACGGAACATGGGGTGAAGACAGGTGACAGGATCGAACTCGTCGGGTGAAGGGTGCATGCTCTGCATCGCGGAGCCTGTGACCGAATGGCATCACCAGGACGCCGACTGTTGGGTTGCGGACTGCCTCGTGTGTCGGACGCCCATGGTGGTGTGGCGCGTCCACGGGATGCCGGATGCCGAGATGGAGGCACGGCTGCTGAGCCATCTGGAGCGCATCGCCGCGGCTCGGTACGGCGAGGAGGGGTTCTACGTCGACCCCGAGCGCCGGCGGATCCCGGATCACTGGCATGCCCACGCGCGTCCGGCCGGCGGCTTCTTCGATCCGACGAGTGAGCTGTTCGGCCGGCGCTAGGTCGATCGGCATGCTGCGAACCTTGCGGTTCGTCCGGAGCGCTCGACCTAGGTCGGACGATCCCATGCGGCCGAGGCGAACAGCCGGTTCGCGCGGCTCCCTCGACCCGGTACGCTTCCGGCACACGGCCGTAGCTGGCCACGAACGTTCGGGAGAACAACGTGCATATCGATTGGGCGATCGCGTTCGCCTCATTGCTCGTCGGCTTCACGGTGGGGCTGACCGGCATGGGCGGCGGCGCCCTGATGACACCGATCCTGCTGATCTTCTTCGGGATCAGCCCGACTGCGGCGGTCTCCTCCGACCTCGTTGCCGCGATGGTGATGAAGCCGGTCGGCGGCGGGGTCCACGTGCGCCGGCGCACGGTCCGGTGGGAGCTCGTGCGATGGCTGTGCGTGGGCTCGATCCCGACGGCGTTCGCGGGTGTCTTGCTGCTTCACGCGAGCGGCGACAGCGTCGCGATCGAGAACACCACGAAGGTCCTGCTGGGCATCACGCTCACCCTTGCGGCGGCCGCCATGGTCTTCAAGGCATGGTTGCAGGGTCGTCGAAGCGCGCTCGCCAGGGCGGGCCGGCGGGTGACGCTGGCGACCGAAGGGAAGATCCACGTCCGCGTGCCGTTGACCGTCCTCATCGGGGCGGTCGGCGGCATGCTCGTCGGGCTCACGTCGGTCGGCTCCGGATCGATCATCATCGTCTGCTTGATGCTGACCTACCCGGAGCTGCGGGGTGCGCAGCTGGTGGGGACCGACCTGGTGCAGGCGGTGCCGTTGGTGACGTCCGCGGCGCTCGCGCACATCCTGGTCGGAGATCTCCATCTCGGCCTCACCGCGTCGATCCTGATCGGAGCGCTTCCGGCCGTCTACGTGGGCGCGCGACTCTCGTCGAAGGCGCCGGACGGCATCATCCGTCCGGCGCTGGTCGTCGTGTTGCTCGCCTCGGCCCTGAAGCTGCTCGACGTGCCGAACGGTGCCGTGGGGGGCATCCTGCTCGCCGTCGTCCTTATCGGCCTCCCGGTCTGGGGTGCGGTGGACGGGGCGGCGCATCCGCAGCATCTGTGGGACTCGGCGGGTCTCAACCGGCGAGGCTGGCTCAGATGGCAGGCGTTCGGGGCGCCGGTCCTCGTTGGCTTCCCCATCGGCGTGGCGTACTTCGCGAAGGCGAGGCCGAAGCTCGTCGCCGCGACAACCCGGTCGATCGACGCGGCGAGCATCGCCTCATCACCCGCTACCCTCGCCCCCGGGCAGAGCGAAGGGCGAGCATAGCCGTGTTCGACAGGATCCTCCTCGCGGTGGACGGGTCGCCCAAGAGCGAGAAGACCATCCTCATCTCGCTCGACATGGCCGGACGCTACGGCTCGAAGGTTACGATCGTCCACGTCCGTGAGTACGAACGGTACGAGGGGTCCGACGTCGACCTCGGCCCGCCCATCACAGCCGAGGATCTCGTGAACGACGTGTTGGCGCGGTTCCGCGACAACGGCATCGAGGCGGACGGAGAGATCCGCCGCGTGAGCTCGGGGAACACCCCTGAACAGATCGTCGAGGTCGCGGAGGCGGTCGAGGCGGAGCTCATCGTCCTGGGGTCCCGGGGCATGAGCGAATGGAAGAGCCTGATGCTCGGTGGCGTCGCCAACAAGGTCGTGCAACACGCCCACTGTCCGGTGCTCCTGGTGCGGTGAGGCACGGGCGTTGGGGGGCTGACCTCGAAGAGGTCGTCGTTGCGGATCAGCCAGCGTCTGCCTGCCCGGCCGCCTTCCACTCCGCCGACGGCTCGCTATCGCTGGGGATCGCGCAGAAGTGGAGTGTCAGCCATTCCTCCACCGCGTCGTTCAGGACGTCTTCGTAGGTGCGGCCGGTGAGTTCTGCGATGTCGTGGAGAAGACGTTGGAACCGGTCGAACGCCCCTTTGCGCCCTTCGGCCCCCATCCCTCGCCAACCGCTTTCCGCATCCAGAGCCTCCCTGCACAGCCTGGCGATGTCCGTGTCCACTGGCATGTCATCAACCTCCAACTTCGTCCTTCGGCGAACGGGTCCCCAATGCCAAGCATGGGGGCTGGCCCTCCTGCCGGGGGGTGCCGAAGGCCCCCCGCTTCACGGGTCAGATGTCCCCGACGGCCTCGGTCAGGTGCCGACGTAGGCCGCGAGGTGCTCACCGGTGAGGGTGGAGCGGGCGGCGACGAGGTCGGCGGGTGTGCCCTCGAAGACGATCCGGCCGCCGTCATGACCGGCGCCGGGGCCCAGGTCGATGATCCAGTCGGCGTGCGCCATGACCGCCTGGTGATGATTGATGACGATGACCGACTTGCCGGAGTCGACGAGCCGGTCGAGCAGGCCGAGCAGCCGCCCGACATCGGCGAGGTGAAGGCCGCTGGTCGGCTCGTCGAGGACGTAGACGTCGGCCTTGTCGGTCAGGTGGGTGGCCAGCTTGAGCCGCTGCCGCTCGCCGCCGGACAGCGTCGTGAGCGGCTGACCGAGGCTGAGGTAGCCGAGCCCGACGTCGGCCAGCCGGTCAAGGATCGTGTGCGCGGCCGGTGAGCGAGCATCGCCTGCGCCGAAGAACTCCCGGGCCTCCGTCACCGACATCGCGAGCACCTCGCTGATGTCCTTCCCGCCGAGTTCGTACTCCAAGACTTCGGCTTGGAACCGCTTCCCCTCGCACTCCTCGCAGATGGTTGCCACGCCGGCCATCATCGCCAGGTCGGTGTAGATGACACCGATGCCGTTGCAGCTACGGCAGGCGCCCTCGGAGTTAGCGCTGAACAGCGCCGGCTTCACGCCGTTGGCCTTCGCGTACGCCTTGCGGATCGGGTCGAGCAATCCCGTATACGTCGCCGGGTTGCTGCGCCGCGAGCCCTTGATCGCTGCCTGGTCGACCGACAGCACCCCATCCCGGCCCGACACCGAGCCGTGGATCAGCGAGCTCTTCCCCGACCCGGCCACCCCGGTCACCACCACCAGCACGCCAAGCGGGATGTCGACGTCGACGTCCCGCAGGTTGTGGGCGCTGGCGCCGCGGACCTTCAGCACTCCCGACGGTGTTCTCACCGACGGCTTCAAGGAGGCCCGGTCGTCCAGATGCCGCCCGGTGATGGTGTCGCTGGCCCGCAGCCCGTCGACGGTGCCCTCGAACACCACCTCGCCACCATCGGTGCCGGCGCCGGGACCAAGGTCGACGATGTGCTCGGCGATCGCGATCGTCTCCGGTTTGTGCTCCACGACGAGAACCGTGTTGCCCTTGTCTCGCAGCTGCAGCAGCAGGTCGTTCATCCGCTGGATGTCGTGGGGATGCAACCCGATCGTCGGCTCGTCGAAGACATAGGTGACGTCGGTCAGCGAGGATCCGAGGTGGCGGATCATCTTGGTGCGCTGCGCCTCGCCGCCCGAGAGCGTGCCGGTCGGCCGCTCCAGGGAGAGGTATCCCAAGCCGATCTCGGCGAACGAGTCGAGGAGGTGTTGGAGCCCGATGAGCAGCGGGGCCACCGACGGCTCGTCGAGACCCCGGAGCCAGTGGGCCAGGTCGCTGATCTGCATCGAGCAGACGTCGGCGATGTTCTTCCCCCCGATCCTCGATGACCGTGCCTCCTTGCTGAGCCGGGTGCCGTCGCACTCGGGACAGGTCTGGAACGTCACCGCCCGCTCCACGAATGCGCGGACGTGCGGCTGCATCGCCTCGACGTCCTTGGACAGCATCGACTTCTGGATCTTCGGGATCAGACCTTCATACGTCAGGTTGATCCCGTCGACCTTGATCTTGGTCGGCTCCCGGTAGAGCAGGTCGTGCAGTTCCCTCTTGGTGTACTTGCCGATGGGCTTGTCCGGGTCGAAGAAGCCGGAGCCGCGGAAGATGCGCCCGTACCAGCCGTCCATGCTGTAGCCGGGGATGACGAGCGCGCCCTCGCTGAGCGACAAGCTGTCGTCGTACAGCGCGGACAGGTCGAAGTCGGTGACCGAGCCCATGCCCTCGCAGCGCGGACACATACCGCCGAGACGGGTGAACGTCGCCTTCTCGGTCTTCGTCTTGCCGGCGCCGCGCTCGACGGTTATCGCACCGCTGGCCCTCACCGACGGGACGTTGAACGAGTACGCGTTGGACGGACCGATGCGCGGCTTGCCGAGCCGACTGAAGAGGATACGCAGCATCGCGTTGGTGTCGGTGACGGTGCCGACGGTGGAGCGGGGATTGGAGCCCATCCGCTCCTGGTCGACGAGGATCGCCGTGGTGAGCCCCTCCAGCAGGTCGACCTCCGGGCGGGACAGCGTCGGCATGAAGCCCTGCACGAAGGCGCTGTAGGTCTCGTTGATCAGGCGCTGCGACTCCGCGGCGATCGTGCCGAACACCAGCGAGCTCTTGCCGGAACCGGAGATGCCCGTGAACACCGTCAGCCGGCGCTTCGGGATCTCGACGCTGACGTCCTTGAGGTTGTTCACCCGCGCGCCCTGCACGCGGATCAGATCGTGGCTGTCGGCAAGATGCTGCGTGGGCGACCGCACGTCCCTCCTCGGGGTCGCGCTCATCGTGTCCATCCCGCACGCTGGGCGGGTCAGCGCACCGCCTTCTTCACGAGTGCGGCGATCTTCTTCTCATCCGCCGAAGAGAGCTTCGTCAGCGCGAAGGAGGTCGGCCACATGGCGCCGCTATCGAGCTTCGCCCCGTCGTTGAAGCCGAACGTCGCGTACCGCGCCTTGAACTTCCCCGCGCTCTGGAAGAAGCAGATGACCTTGCCGTCCTTCGCGTAGGCGGGCATGCCGTACCACGTCCTCGGCTCGAGGGAGGGAGCGGCGGTGGTGACGATCTCGTGGATCCGCTTCGCCATGGAACGGTCCTCCGCCTGCATCTCCGCGATCCGGTCGAGAAGCTCGCGCAACATGTCCGCCCCCTGCGCAGCCGCCTTCTGCTCCTTGAGGTAGGCCTTCATCGCGGCGCGCTCCTCGGCCGTCAATCCGGTCGCCGGTGTGCGCTTCGCTGTTGAAGCCTTGGCGGTGGTCCGTGTGCTCTTCTTCGCCGTCTTGCTCTCAGCCATCGTTTCGCACCTCCTGGATGCGGATCAGGTTGCCGGCGGGATCGCGGAACGCGCAGTCGCGAACGCCGTACGGCTGGTCGGTCGGCTCCTGGACGACCTCGGCGTCGCGCGCCGACACCCGCGCGAAGACGCCGTCGAGGTCGGGGGTCGCCAGCAGGATCCAGCCGTAGGTGCCCTTGGCCATCATCTCGACGATCGTGCGGCGCTCGTCGTCGGTGATGCCGGGGTCGAGGGCCGGCGGCGCCAGGAGGATCGACGTGCCCGGCTGGCCGGGGGGGCCGACCGTGATCCAGCGCATCCTGCCCTTCCCGACGTCGCTCCGAACCTCGAAGCCGAGGGTGTCGCGGTAGAAGGCGAGGGAGACCTCTGGCTCGTCGTGCGGGAGGACGCTCGCGTGGATGGTGATGTCCATGGCGGTCATGCTACGTGCGGCTCGGTGACCGGCGCTTCTCGATTCCTGACCGGTCTGGTGACCTGTTTCGCCACGCAGGACGGCATCCCCGCCGTCGCGCCCGCCTCTTGGCGCCGGTAGGCGCTGGGTGGCATCCCGACCAGGTCGGTGAAGCGACTACTGAAGGTGCCCAGGGACGAGCAGCCGACCGCGAAACAGACCTCGGTGACGCTGAGGTCGCCACGACGTAGCAGCGCCATCGCGCGCTCGATACGCCGCGTCATGAGGTAGCTGTACGGCGACTCGCCGTAGGCGAGCTTGAACTGTCGGCTGAGGTGCCCGGCCGACATGTGCGCGGCGTGGGCGAGCGCTTCGACGTCCAGCGGCTGCGCATACTCTCGATCGATACGGTCGCGGACGCGGCGCAGCCGTGCGAGGTCGGACAGGTGCTGCGCCTCGGCGGGTCTGCTGGTCACCCGCGATATCGTGCCACGTCGCGCAGGAGGTGCCTACTCCTCGCGCGCGATCCGCGCTCGCCAGAGGACCCCGGCATCGGCAGCTGGCTCACCGACCCGGGAGACACGTCCTCGGTCGGGGGCCTCCGCGGGTCGTGCAGATGGGCGGGCTCCACGGGCGTGTCGTACCAGCGCCGATAGAACTCGACCACGTAGAGCTCCACCAGATCTCGCCGGTGCCGAAGGCGATCCCCTTCTCGGGCGCTGGTATCCAGTTAGCAGCTGTAAGGCATGTACCGATCGGTGGCGATCGCCGCCGCGTCCGGCGTGGACGTGATCAGATCGTTGGTCTTCATCCAGTCGCCGTAGCTCTGCCACGCGGCCGCGTCGATGCATCCCGTCTTCGTTCCCGAAGCGGGTGCCAGCAGGCTCAACGTGTACGGGACGCTCTCGTCGAGGAACTTGGGGTCGTACTGCGTGACGGTCTTCATCACGGCGGTCGCGCCGGTGGGGTCCGCGATCGCCGTGTCCGTGCCCTGCACCAACGAGGCGACGAACCGCTCGACGGCGTCGGCGTACGCCGAGTCGCTCGCCAGGCGATCGGAGTTGGCCACCACGACCAGCTCCGCGTACGTGGGCACCCCGAGTTGATCCGCGGGGAAGACCGTGGGCTTGTTGCCGGTCTCCTGCTCGACCTGGATCGCCTCCACGTTGCGGTAGCCACCGATGACGCCGTCGACCTTGTGCGACAGGAGCGAGGGAACGAGGTTGAAGCCGACGTTGACCTTGGTCACGTCGCCCTCGGTCAGGCCGGCGGTCTTCAGCGTCGTCAGATAGAACGCGTCGTCGCTCGGGATACCGGTGACGCCGACCGACTTGCCCGAGAGGTCGGACAACTGGGTCACGGTGGAGTCCGGCGAGACGATCAGCGAGTTCAACGGCACCGGGACGACGGTTGCCACGGCCACGACGGGCAGATCGTTCTGCTGTCCGTAGAACATCTCCGGTTCGTACGAGATCGCGAGGTCGACCTTGTCGAGCCCCACGAGCTTGATCGGGTCGGCGGCGTTGGACGGCGCGTGGAAGTCGACGGTGAGGTTCGCGTCGGAGAAGTAGCCCTTCTCCTGGGCGTAGTAGAGGCCCACGTGATCGGGATTGGGCACCCAGTCGAGCTCGACGGTGAGGTCGGCCGGAGCGCTCGTGGCGGCCGACTCGCTCGGCGACGATCCAACCGTCGAGGGTGAAGAGCCACCGTTGTTGTTGTCGTCGTTGCTGCACGCCGCAGCGACGAGCGCGAGGCTCATGCACGCCACGAGCACCGCGAGCTTCCCTCTTGCGGATCGGTCCATCTCGACCCGTCCTATCCTCCGCTTCGGCCCGTGGAACCCACGCGCCTCCTCCGATGGCCCTGGCCCCCGAGCCCTACATCGCGCTGCCCTTCGAAGCCCAGGGGACGAAGATGCGTTCCATCAACGACACGAACGCGAACAGCGCGAGCGCGATCAGCGTGAGGATGAAGATGGCGGCGAAGATGCGGGCCGTCTGCAGGTTCGGCGTCGCCTGCAACATCACGTAGCCGAGTCCGGCGCTGGCGCCCGCCCACTCACCGAACACCGCCCCGATCGCCGCGAACGTCGCCGCGATCCGCATGCCGGAGAAGATCAACGGAAGGGCGCCCGGGAACTCGATGCGCTTGAAGATCGCCCATCGGCTCGCGTCGAGCGTCCGCATCATGTGGATGTAGTCATCGTCGACCGAGCGGAGGCCGTCGAGACCGTTCACCACGATGGGGAAGAAACAGATCAGCGCCACGATCACGAGCTTCGGCATGATCCCGTAGCCGAGCGCGATGACGAGGATCGGCGCGAGCACCACGATCGGCACCGTTTGCGATGCGATCAGGAGTGGATAGACCGCCCGTCTCAGGTGTCCGAACAGATGCAAGACGATCGCGATTCCCACGCCGGCGACCGCGGCGATCACGAATCCGATGATCACCTCGCGGAGCGAGACCCACATCGCCGGAGCGAGGATCGTCGACCAGTCGTCGCGAAGGGACAACGCCACCTGCGAGGGGGCCGGGAACAGGTACTTGGGGACGTCGAAGCCGCGGACGATAGCCTCCCACAGCCCGATCATGACCAGCGTGAGCAACGCGGCCGGTCCGTATCGATGCCACAGTCGCTTGAGGCCGCCCGGCCCGGCCGCCGACGTCGCCGCTGCGTGAGGAACCTCCAAACCCGGTTCCACCGGCGCCTCGGCCCTCATCCGATCGCCTCCAACGCCTGTTCTTTCAACGCCACGAACCCGGGGCTCGTCACGATCTCGCGCCGCGACTCGCCGGTGGTTTCGAGGTCCGTCTCGAGCACCTTCAACACCCGGCCGGGCCTCGCCGACATGACCACGACGGTCTTGCTCAGCAGGAGCGCTTCCTCGACATCGTGCGTCACGAGGAGCACCGTGCGAGGCACGTCCGCGAGCGCCCCGAGCAACCACTCCTGCATCTGCGCGCGCGTGATCGAGTCCAGCGCGCCGAACGGTTCGTCGAGGAGGAGAACGTCTTTCTCGGCCATCAGCGTGCGCAGGAAGCTGACGCGTTGACGCATCCCGCCGGACAGCTGCGTCGGCCGCACGTTCTCGAACTCTGCCAATCCGAAGTGCTCGAAGTACGGACGGGTCTTCGCGCGGGCCTCGTCACGGGAGACCCCGCGGTTCAGCAGAGCGATGATGGCGTTGTCGAGCGCGGTTCGCCATGGGAGCAGGAGATCGCGCTGCGGCATCATGGCGCAGCGCGACAGGCGCCCCTTCGGGTCGGTCGCACCCTCAACGTTCACGACGCCGCTGTCGGGCTCGAGTAGACCGGCGACAAGTTGGAGGAGCGTCGACTTGCCGCCGCCGCTCGGACCCACGATGCCGATCCGGGAGTGACGTTCGACCTCGAACGTCACTCCGTCGAGTGCGACGACCGCTCCGAACGACTTGCGGATCGACTGGAACGAGATGCCGACCGACACGTCCGCGGGGTTGGGAGCGATCGACGGATCCTGAGCCACGCCGTGATCCACACTTCCCCTAACGGACCCGGATGTCGGGCCACTGCTCCAGGGTGTAGGCCATCTCCCAGAAGCCACGCTCCAGCCGGGAACTCGTCGCGAAGATCTGTCGCAGCTCCTCGCGCTTGGCGGTACTCGTGCCGTCTTCGAGGACGAGCCTGTCGAAGTCTCGTCGCATCGATGCGACCATGTCGACGTTGGCCGGGAGCGTGAAATACGCGATCCAGTCCGCGAACACGTCGTGATGCGCGGTCCCCTCGTCGGCCAACCGTCCGGCGATCTCCACGTAGCTCCACGCACAGGGCAGGAGCGCGGCCATGATCTCGAGCGTCCCTCCCCGCAGCGCCAGTGCCTGCATGTAGCTGGTGTAGGCGACGTTAGCCGGCGCCATCGTCAGGGCACCGCCCCGATCGGCGGCCCCCATCTCGGTGACACGCGTGAGCAGAGCGCGATTGCTGGGGAGCTCGTCGTCGAGCACCTGGTTGAGGTCGAGGGTGAAGAAGCGGAGCTCGGTCTCGTCGCGCGACTTCGCCGCGCCCATGGCCAGACAGCGTGCGTAGTCCACGAGGTAGTAGTTGTCCTGCTCCAGGAAGAAACGGAACTTCTCGAGGGCCAGCGTGCCCCCGGCGAGCTCGCGGAGGAACGGGTGTGCGTGCAACCCGTCCCAGATGTTCGCGCATGCCGCTCGCATCTCGTCGCAGATCGATCCGTCAGCTTCCATCCATCCGTCCTCTGGCGTCCTCTGGAGCGCGGTGGAACAGAAGCCTACGCCGCCATGTCGACGAGGGCCCCGTTGCTAGGGCCGTCCGGCAAGCACTTCCCGGAGCTGCGGCACGGTTGCCACGCGACCGGCGAGGACGATCTCGCCGTCGATCACGAGAGCCGGAGTGGTCAGGATCCCCAGCGCCGCTATCTCCATCGGGTCGTGGACCTCCTCGACGGTCGCGTCGGCCCCGGAGAGCTGCACGGCCTCCTTCGCGTTGCCGGTGAGCGTGGCGCATCGTGCACATCCCGAACCGAACACGCGGATCTGCATCGTCATCTATGTCCTCCTCATCCGAGTACGGCGTTGAATAGGTAGCCGACGAACACGATCCCGAGGCCGACGACGCCGACGAACGCCGCGATCAGCTTCGGCTTGAGCACGCGACGGAGCAGGACCATCTCCGGAAGAGACAGGGCGACGACGGCCATCATGAAGGCGAGCAGCGTCCCCATCCCCAGCCCTTTCGCGTGGAGCACCTCCACCAGGGGCAACACGCCCGCGGCGTTGGAGTACAGCGGGATCCCGAGCAGCACGGCGGCAGGCACGGCGAACGGGTTCCCGGGCCCCGCATAAGTCTCGAAGAAGCTCGTCGGCACCCACCCGTGGATCAGGGCACCGAGGGCGATCCCGATCAGGATGTACGGCAGCACCTTGCGGACGATCGTGCCGACCTCCTCACGGCCGAGCGCGACGCGGTCGCGCCAGGTGAGCCGCACACCCGAGCGCAAGGCGGCACCGACCTTGGTGTCGAACACGAAGGGTTCGACCCATCGCTCGACATGCATCCGCCCCAGGACCAACCCGGCGACGACCGCGATCGTCAGCCCAGCGGTGACGTACAGGAGGGCGATGCGCCATCCGAAGAGCGAGAACAGCATCCCGAGCGCGATCTCGTTCACGAGCGGGCTCGCGATCAGGAACGAGAGCGTCACCCCGATCGGAACGCCGGCCGCCACGAACCCCATGAACGCCGGCACCGCGCTGCACGAGCAGAACGGGGTGGCGACGCCGAGCCCGGCAGCGACCACGTTCGCGAGCCCCTCGCGCTTGCCACCCAGCAGCGCCCGCGTCCGCTCGAGGCTCATGAACGAGCGCAGGACGGTGACGAGGAAGATGATGCCCGACAGCAAGAGCAGGATCTTCGTCGTGTCGAACACGAAGAAGTGGATCGTCTCGCCGAGCCGCCCATCGCGCGCGAGACCGGACGCCCGGTAGACCAGCCAGTCCCAGAACGGGCCGTTCACGCGGTAGAGCAAGAACCATAGCGCTCCGGCGCCGGCGACCCACGCGAGGAGCGGCCGGTCGACCGATGAGCGTCGTTCGGTCACCTTGCTGTTCACGGCCGCGCCACCCCGGTGTATGCGGCGAGCTCCGCGCGAAGCTCCTCGAAGCCCCCCGGAACGATCCGGTAGTCGATACGACGCCCGTTCTTCTCGCCGGTGACGAGGCCCGCCTCCCGCAGGATGCGCATGTGGTAGGAGAGCAGGCTCGGAGCCATCCCGAAGTCGTCCTGCAGCTCGCACAGGCAGCGGGTGCCCTGACCCAGGTGCTCGAGGATCGCCAGACGAGCGGGCTCTCCCAGCGCGGCGAAGCGGCGAGCCTTCATCGTCGGCGATCGTTCAACGATCCTTGAACGGTTCATACCTCAAGTGTCGGCGCGAAGGCATGGGTACCGATGGGCCACACGACCCGGATCAGAGGGGACGTATGTGGTGCTAGCTCGACAAGTCCGGTCGGTTCAGGGCCACATGGCACCAGACGAGCCAGGCACACGGCCCTACGTTGACCTTAGGCATATACAGCATCGAGAGGAGGCATCACCGATGGAAGGCGAGAAGCTCGTCATCATGGTCACTCACGGACCGGAAGACGCCGAGTTGGCGACGATCCCGTTCGTGATGGCCGGCGCGGCGCTGGCCTCGGACGTGGGGGTCGTCATGGGCTTCCAGGCCGAGGGCGTCCGGCTGGTACAGGAGGGGATCGCGGAGAAGGTGGAGGCGCCGGAGTTCGCGCCGCTGCGCGAACTGCTCCCCACGATCCGAGAGCTCGGCGGGAGCCTGCTGGTGTGCAACCCCTGCATCAAGAGTCGGCAGATCCCCGAAGAGGCGCTCGTGGAGGGAGCCGAGGTCGTCTCCGCGGGGCGGTTCATCGCCGAGATCACATCGGCGACGCAGAGCCTCGTCTACTAGCAGACCGCCGGAGCCCGGGTGCCTGAAGCGCTCCCCACGACGGAGCGTCTCGACGCCCGGGCGATGGCCCCACACGGAAGGAGTCGCTTGATGATCACCACACTCGAAGCGAGCGAGGTCGAGGGCCTCACTCCGGAGAAGATCGTGGATGCCCGCGGGTCCGCTTGCCCGGGTCCGCTCCTCGAGGCGAAGAAGGGCATCGGATCCGTTGCCGTCGGCAGCGTTCTCGAGATCTGGTCGGGCGACCCCAAGACGAAGGACGACGTCGGTGCGTGGGCGGCCAAGGTTGGACATGACTTCCTCGGCTACGTGACCGCGGACGGCTACGACCGGGTGTTCATCCGACGGACGAAGTAGGCGCTGCCTACGGCGTGCCCGGCCTAAGGGAGGCGATATCGCGATGCCCGGTTCCGAAGCGAGGCCGACCAGGATCCTCGTGCTGGCGTCTTTGCTGTGCGCCTACCCCGGGATCGACTCCACCGGACAGGCGCACCTGGACTACCCGGCCAACACCTACGTCCTGCCGACGCCAGACCCGGTGATGTTCCCCGAGTCGTTCTACCTGTACTGCTTCGAGCATGGGATCGACGGCATCCTGATCGCCTCCTGCGGAACGGATAGTCCGTATGAGGGCTCGTACGAGCAGCTCGCGGCTCGGATCAACCGCGTCTACACGAAGATGAAGGAACGCGGCCTCGAGATCGGGCGGCTGCGGCTGACCGCGATCTGCAGCGTGTGCACGAAGGCGTTCGTCAAGGAAGCGAGCGACCTCGCGCAGGTCGTGTCCGAACTCGGACCCGCTTCCGACCTCATGGAGGTCGCCTCGTGAGCCTCGTACTCGATGACCCCGTCTCCGCGAAGGGCTCCCGCCGGATCGAAACTGACGTGCTGGTGATCGGTGCCGGCATCGCCGGGCTCCAGGCGTCGCTCGATCTTGCGGAACAGGGGTACCGGGTGCTGCTCGTGGAGCGTGAGGCGAGCATCGGCGGGCACATGATCGGGCTGTCGAAGGTATTCCCGACGATGGACTGCTCGAGTTGCATCACCACACCGAAGATGTCCTCTGTCGCGCACAACGACCTGGTAACGACGTTCACCTACACCGACGTGAGCTCCATCGTCGCTGTGGACGACGGGTTCGACGCGACGATCGTGAGGCGTCCTCGCTATATCGATGAGGACGCGTGCATCGGGTGCCGACTCTGTGAGTACGCGTGTCCCGTCGACGTCCCCCATGAGTTCGACGGCGGATTGGGGGCGCGGCGGGCCGTCTACATGCCGTTCGGTACTGCGATCCCGCAGACGGCCGTCCTCGATCTTCCCAACTGCATCCTGTGCGGCAAGTGCGAGAAAGCCTGCCCGACGGATGCGATCGACTTCTCCCAGCTCCCGGAGACGATCGAGGTCCACGCACGCGCCGCCGTCCTCACGACCGGCTTCCGGCCGACCCCGACCAACGCGAAACGCGAGTACGGAGCGGGTCGGGTCACGAACGTGATCAGCGGGCTCGATATGGAACGCCTGCTGTCCCCCAACGGCCCGTACGGACGCGTCCTCCGACCGTCAGACGGGAAGATCCCCGACAACATCGCCTATGTGCAGTGCGCGGGTTCCCGCGACGAGACGCTCGGCGTGCCCTATTGCTCGCGCGTGTGCTGCATGTACGCGATCAAGCAGGCGATGCTGCTCTCCGGCGCACTCCCGATCGCGGACATCACCATCTATTACATGGACATCCGCGCGTTCGGCAAGGGGTACGAGGAGTTCTACCAAACCGCCCGGTCGATGGGGATCAACTTCGTGAAGGCGAAGGTCGCGAGGATCTCCGAGGTCACGGACGGAGACCTCGGCCTTCGGTTGGAGCTGCCGGAGGACGGACGGAGCGTTGAGGCCAGACACGACCTCGTCGTGCTCTCGGTCGGCCTGCAACCCGGCGCCGACGTGCGGCGCTTCGCACCGGTCGCCACGGATAGGTACGGGTTCGTTCGCTCCGTCGATCCCGCCCTCGACGTGACGGCGACCGACGTGCCCGGGCTGTTCGCCGCAGGCACCGCGCTTGCGCCCAAGGACATCGTCGACACGGTGGCAGAAGCGAGCGCGGTCGCGATCCGGGTCGCAACCTACCTTCGGCGGACGACATCGGATGAGATCGCCGTTCGGGAGGTGGCGCATGTCTGACGCGCCCGAGCGACCGGCGGACCCACGCATCGGCGTCTATGTCTGCCACTGCGGCGGCAACATCAGCGACGTCGTCGACGTCGAGGCCGTGACCGACCAGGTCGGCGCCGAAGGAGATGTCGTCGTCGCGCGTCATGTTCCATTCCTTTGCTCGGACGAGGGCCAGACCGCGATCGAGCGTGACATCGCCGAGCTCGGCCTGGATCGAGTCGTCATCGCGGCATGCACGCCGAGCCTGCACGAGACCACGTTCCGGCGAGCGGTCGCTCGCGCCGGTCTGAACCCGTTCCTGTACCAGCACGCGAACATCCGCGAGCAGGTGAGCTGGGCCCACGTCCACGATCATGCCGCTGCGACGGACAAGGCCTATCGGATCGTCCGCGCCGCCATCGCGAAAGCGGCCTCGCTCCGCCCGCTCGACAAGGTGCAGGTCGACGCCGTCCACAGGGCGCTCGTGCTCGGCGGCGGCGTCGCGGGACTGCGCGCCGCACTCGACCTCGCCCGCTGGGGCATGCCGGTGGTGCTCGTCGAGCGCTCCGCGGAGCTCGGTGGCAACGTCCTGCGCCTCCGGAGCACCTATCCGACCGATGAGTCCGGTCGTGCGCTGATCGAACGGCTCGTTGCGGATGTCCGGGCCGAGCCGCTGGTCGATCTCCGGCTCCGCACCGAGGTCATCGACGTCTCGGGCTTCGTTGGCGACTTCCACGTCACGTTGCGCTCGACCGACCCGACACCCGACCCGGATGACGGAACCCACGATGAGGAGGTCGGCGCGATCGTGCTCGCAACCGGTTTCACCGACTACGAGCCGGCTTGCGGCGAGTACGGGTTCGGAGGTCCCCGGGTCGTGACGCTCGCGGCGTACCAGGATCGGCTCTCCGGCACGGGATCGGGAACCGATCTCGCCTCTGCGCTCGCGCTCGACGGTCCTATCCGCTCCGTCGCGTTCCTGCACTGCGTCGGCAGCCGACAGGTGCAAGGCGTCGACGAACCGAACGGGGAGCTCAACACGTACTGCTCACGCGTCTGCTGCACCGCCACCCTGCGTGCCGCGGCCGAGACACGTCGACGCTTCCCCGACGTGCGGGTCGTCGATGTCTACCGCGACCTCAGGACCTACGCTCGGGATCAAGAAGAGGTGTACCGGGCCGCGTCGGACGCCGGCGTGCTGTTCGTACGTGTGCCCGATGACGAACGGGCCCGGGTCGAAACGAGCGTGCCCGGAGATCCGTATCCACTGCTTGTGCGCACGCGCGATGCGCTCACATTCGGCTCCGAACTCGAGCTGCCCGTCGATCTCGTGGTGCTCGCCACCGGGATGAAGCCGGGAGGGGTCGCCGACGTCGTTTCGATGACGAAAGTGCCGACCGGCGCGGACGGCTTCCTCCTGGAGGTCCACCCGAAGCTCAGGCCCGTCGAGAGCGCGATCCCCGGGATCCTGCTCGCCGGTACCGCTCGAGGCCCGATGGACATCGCCGAGAGCACGACCTCGGCCTCGGCGGCTGCGGCAAAGGTGGCGACGTTGCTGGCTCACGACCAGGTCGAGATGGATCCGTTCGTCGCGAAGGTCGATCCGGCCCGCTGCACGGGGACGGGAGAGTGCCTGGACGCTTGCCGCTACGCGGGGGCGATCGGCCTCCAGGACGTCGAGTTGGACGACGGTCTCGTCGTGAAGCGAGCCTACGTGAACCCCGTTGCATGCAAGGGCTGTGGTGCCTGCGTGGCCGTGTGTCCGAGCGGAGCGATCGACGTCCAGGGTTGGGAGATCTCGCAGTATCTCGCGATGGTCGACGCGATCGTGGCGGAGCCCACTCCCGAGCCTCGGTCTGCCGGATCGCGGGAGGTGGTGCCGGTATGACGGCGAAGCCGGTCGCGCAAGCTCGACCCCGGTCGATCGCCGCTTACAAGGAGCGCGCGGGTCAGGCACCGGCAGAGTTGCTGGAACGGGTGCGTGTTCAGAACCACGTCAAGGCCGCCGTCCGCCGGGCCCTCGCGGGCGGGCCGGCCACCCCTCCGGAGATCGCGGAGATCGCCGGGATCCCATCACGAGAAGCCTTCTGGACGCTGATGGCGCTGCGCAAGTACGGCACGGTCATCGAGGACGGCGAGAGCGACGGCTACGTCCGCTATGCCCTCAGCGGGAAGGACCCGAGAACATGAGCTCGATGGTGGAGGAGCGGTCACCGATCCGGATCGAGGCAAGCCTCATCCCGGAGCTGGCGCGCTTCGGCGCGACCGACGTTGCCGCATGCTTCAACTGCGGCAACTGCACCGCGGTGTGTCCGCTCTTGTCGAACGACGGCGCGTTCCCCCGCCGCGTGATCCGCTTCGCGCAGCTCGGGATGCGCGACGAACTGCTCTCCAGCCACGAGCTTTGGGCGTGCTACGGGTGTGGTGAGTGCACGCAGACGTGCCCGCGCGGAGCCGACCCGGCGGGGTTCATGGCGGCCGCGCGCCGGTATGCGGTCGCGAGCTACGACCGCAGTGGCTTCGCCCGGCGCCTCGCGACGTCCGCGATCTTCGCCGCGGGTGCGATCGGGACACTCGTCGTCGTGCTGGCTGCCTTCCTGTACCAACAGCACCGTCCCGTCGCCACGCAGGCCTTCGCCCCCTTCGAGTACGTCCCAGCATGGTTCGTGCACGACATGGGTCTGATCGTCATGGCCGTCTTCGCGATCGGAGCGATCGGCGGAGTCGTGGACATGGGTCGACGGCTCGTGGGACGGGCGCGGAGGGAGGGCCGAACGCGCCCATCGTTGACGACCCTCGGTGACGCCGTCTGGCACGCGACTGCCGTGGAGTCCGTGGGGCAGGTCCGCTTCCGGCAGGAGTGCGCCGACGACCCCGAGACCGCGGGGCGTCCGTGGTACCGGCAACGGTGGTTCATCCACGCGGCCACGATGTGGGGGTTCCTCGGGCTCTTGGCCGCGACCCTCCTCGACTACGCGCTCGAGCTCACCGGGGTGAAGACCACCGGGACCGCCGTGCCGATCTGGTACCCGGTTCGGCTGCTCGGGACCGTCGCCGGGCTGATGCTCGTCTACGGCACGACGGTGTCCATCGCTCGACGGCTCCGGGGCGCCGACAGCTCCTCGGCCCACTCCACGGTCGCCGACTGGTGGTTCTTGTGGGTGCTCTGGGTGGCCGGAGTGAGCGGGTTCGTCCTCGAGACGGCGCTCTACCTCCCCCATGCCCCCGGCTGGGGATACCCGGTGTTGCTGCTCCACATCGCGACGTCGATGACGCTGATCCTGTTGGCCCCGTTCGGGAAGTTCGCCCACGCGATCTACCGGCCCATAGCCCTCGCCATCCTGCGCGTGCGGAGCGGAGCTGGCTCTTGATGAACGACGTCTGCGACGACGCGCGCACCACGTTCCCCGGAGATATCGCATCGGGCAAAGACGAGCACGGCAGGCCGGCGCATCGCGGCTGGGCGGCCTGCGGGGGCCGGCGGCGGTGGATGGCGCCGTTCATCCTGGCCCTCCTCGCGGAGGAACCCACGCACGGTTATGCGCTGATCCGGCGGCTGCAGGCGATGGGGGTCATGTCCCAAAAGATCGACGTCGGACAGGTCTACAAGACCTTGCGATGCCTCGAGACGCTGGGCCACGTGCACTCGAGCTGGTCGACCGAGATCACGGGGCAGCCGCATCGCGACTACGACCTGACGGACGCGGGTCGTGTCGCGCTCGGAGAGTGGGCCGCGGTCATGGCCGAGAGGGCCCGACTGATCGGCGAGTTCGAGGCCCGGTACCGCCTGGCAACGTCCGTCGGCGGGCTCGACATCCATAGGCCCCATGCGGTTCGGGCCGAAGCTCATCTCTAGAGGGAGGCCGGAACATGAGATCGGAAGCTCGGACGATCCACGAAGAGCATGGGTCGTTCCGCGTGCAGTTGGAGACGATCAACCAACTCGCGGACTCGATCGGGGATCTGCCGGCCGAGGAGGTGCTGGCGCGCGCGACGGACGTGCACGAGTTCCTCGCGCACACGGTGATGCCCCACGCGGTCGCCGAGGGGGCCGTGTTGTTCCCGGTCGTCCGCAAGGAGAGCGGGGAACTGACGATCGGCGTTCGGATGACGCAGTGCCACGTCCAGCTCAGTGGCCTCGTCGACCAGTTGGAGGAGATCCTCATCTCGATGCGCGAGGATCCCTCGATGAGGATCGAACGGAGGCTTCGGAAGGTGCTTTACAGCGTCCAGGCCATCCTGAACGCTCACCTGGCGGAGGCGGAAGAGGAGATCCAGCCGCTCTTGGACGCCAACCTCGAGCCGGAGGAGCGCCAGCACCTGTTCCAAGCCGTCGAGCGGTGCGCCCGCGAGGTCGCCGCTCTCTACGAGTGACCGGACCGGCGAGCCGTGTTCGGACGGTTCCTCGCCCGCCGGGCACGAAGCGGGAATGTTGAAGGCCCGCGGGACGTTGTGGACTTCGTATATACCCCCCCGGGTATAGTGGGTGCGATCGAGAGGACATGTGGATGGCGACGATTGATCTGACGGCTGACACGTTCGAGGAGACGGTCTCCGGCGACGGGATCGTTCTGGTCGACTTCTGGGCTGAGTGGTGCGGGCCTTGCAAGCACTTCGGGCCGATCTTCGAGGAGGCGTCCCTGCAGCACCCCGACGTCGTCTTCGGCAAGGTGGACACCGAGGCGGAGCAAGGACTCGCGGCCGGGTTCCAGATCCGCTCCATCCCGACGTTGATGGCGTTCCGGGAAGGCGTGCTCGTGTACGAGCAGCCAGGGGCGCTCCCGGGCCCTGCTCTTGACCAACTCATCGAGGCCATCGGCTCGCTCGACATGGCCGATGTGCACCGCCAGGTCGCCGAAGCCGAGCAGACCCGGTCGGCGGGGGCCCTCTCGTGACCGCCTCCGGAACGGCTCCTGCGGGAGCAACGTCGGGGCTCGACCCCGCCGACGTCGCGTCGGCCGTGCGTCGGCTGCGGCGAGCCGAGGGGCAGATCGCCGGCGTGATCCGCATGTTGGAGCAGGGCCGGGACTGCCGGGATGTCGTGCTGCAGGTGGCCGCGGTCTCTCGGGCGTTGGACAAGGCGGGCTTCGCCATCATCGCGTCCGGGTTGCGCGACTGCCTCGCGGATCCGGACTCGGACCGCAGCACCGACGAGCTGGAGCGGTTGTTCCTGTCCCTGGCGTGAGCGGCTCGACCCTTCGGAGGAATCGTGTGTAGAGCGGTGACGTGCAGGAGATGCGGCCGGCCGACCTGGAAGGGATGCGGCGCCCATGTCGATCAGGTGCTTCGAGGCGTCCCCCCCGCTGAACGGTGCCACGGCCACATCGATGAGACGACGAAGGTCAAGCGCAAGTCCTGGTTCTCCCGCTAGTGACCTGTGGCGAGCGGATCCTCGCACACGCCCCAGGGGTCTACGGCTCAACCTGTGGCCGCAAGGATCCGGTACACGACGAAAGCGATACCTGAGCCGATCAGGAACCAGCCGAACGCGTGACGCAGGCGCGTTCCGGTGACTCGTTGCGCCAACCGACCGCTCACGATGCTGGTCGGTATCGCGCCCAAGGCGAACGCGCCGGCCACGGCCCAGTCGATGTGGCCGAGCGCCCAGTGCGTGGCGAGCGTCGGGACGGCGAGGGCAGCGATGACCAACAGGCTCGTGCCGGCCGCTTCGCGCATCCGGAGTCCGAAGACCAACAGATACATCGGCACGAGCAAGAAGCCTCCGCCGTTCGCGAGTAGTCCGGTGAACAGCCCGACGCCGGCGGACGCCGCAACCAGCAGCAGGCGGTTCTTGCGTCGGACGGTGCCCGCCACACGTTTCGACTGCTCGATCGGGCGGAGCACCCGTTGTCCGACCACGATCAGGACGAGTCCGGAGGCGACGAGCAGGATCGGACCTCCGACCAGTTCCGACAGCAAGGCCCCGACCACGGCGGCAGGCAACGCGCCCGCCAGCGTCCACGCAGCCGCTCGCGGCCTGGCCTCCCCTCCTCGGACGTAGGGTTCGGCCGCACCGAGGGCGGCGGGGATGGTCGCGGGGAGCGGCGAGGCGACGGCGAGGAGCCCGGGTACCCCAAGAACCGCGAGCAACGGAGTTGCGATCGAGGAGCCACCGACCCCGAACAGCCCCGTCAGGGTGCCGATCGCAGCCCCCGCGACGACGAAGACCGGCCAGGGTGCCATCTGACCGACATGGTAGGCACCCGCCTCGGGATCAAGCGCTACCGTGTGAGCCGGAGCCGAGACGTCGTCACGTCACCTCCCTGAACCGAGGCCGCCCGGCAGCCGGTCTCGAACGTTCGCCAGGTTTGGATCCTCGCCCGGAACGACACCACGAACTAGGAGGGTTCTCCCACGGCCGCCCTCGGTGCCCAGCTCCTCAGCGTCTCCCTAGACGACCGAGGGTGCTCTCGAGGGAGCTCTGCAGCTTCTTGGCCGCTCCTTCGATGGCTTCCTGCACGGTGGCCGCCTCATGGCTTACCGCTGTCGGCCGGCGACCCGCAAGGCGGGCCTCCAACAGGCAGCGCTTGTCGTCGGCGCCGAACTTCTGGCTGTTGAGGTCGCTGAGGTGGACTTCCACCCGTGTGATCTGATGGGCGAACCGGCCCACCGCGGCCTCCAACGTGGCCTCGACCTCGTGGGCCAGCTCTTCGTGACCCTCGGTCCTCCGGCGGAGGAACCACGAACCAAGCAAGCAGAGCCACACTCCGCCCAAAGCCGCTCCCGCGACGACGTCCGTCCACCAGTGAACACCCAGGTACACACGCGAGAACGCCACGAGCACGGCGATGAGACCCACGCCGACCCAGATGGCCACTTGATCCCTCCTCGGTCGTCCGGTGGCGAGCACGAACGCCGCGGCACCCCAGACCGCGATCGCCGCCGCGGCATGCCCCGAGGGGAACGCGAACCCGGAGACGCTGACCAGATGGAGCGTCTCGGGCGGCCGCTCCCGCGCGACCAAGGGCTTGGCGACGTGGTACCAGGCGTTGGCACCGGCCAGGGCCGAAACCAACAGCGCTCCGGCCTGCCAGTCGCGCCTCCGAAGCAGTAGGTAGCCCCCGAGCACCGCTACGAGAGGGATCAGCACGGCGTTCGACCCGAGCCAGGTGACGCCTCGCATGAGCGTCGTAGCCCACGCCACCCTGTGGTCCACGACGAACCGGGTGACACGCGGGTCTGACAGGACCACCTCCTCGTGGGCGATGACGTCTTGCGTGAGTCCTAGGAAGATCCAGGTGCAGACCGCGCCCGTCACGACGACCACGCTCAACAGGAAGCCTCGCGGTGAGTTGGTGTCGATCCGATGAGCGAGCCAGGCCGACTGTCGTGGGAACCTCCGACGCGCCCACGCGATCGGAGCGATCCTGGCGAGGCGGTCGGGGAGCCGCTCATCGTGCTCACGCACGTTACGAAGTACCCGGCCCGCGACGAGACCCACGAGGACCAGGACCAAGAGACCCAAACCGACCTTGCTGGCATCCTTAGCGACGCGTTGCCAGGCCACACCGGCGAAATAGCCGAGGAGAACGAACCCCGTCCCCCACAACAGCCCGCCCGTCGCGTTGTATAACGCGAACCGGCCGTAGGGGACCTCGGCCATGCCGGCGAGACCGGGCACCATGACGCGGAGTGCGGCGGTGAACCGACCGAAGAAGACGGCGGCGCCTCCGCGACGGCGCAGGTAGGCCTGCGCACGTTCGAGGTGCTCATCGATCCGGTGGCGAAGGAACGGCACGCGCCGGCCCGCGCCCCGAAGGATCTGGCGGCCCCAGTGTCGACCGACGAAGTATCCGGCCGTATCCCCGACGATCGCGCCGGCGACGGCCGCGACGATCACCGCAGGCAGCGGCACACGACCGTTGTAGGCGAGCACCCCACCGAGGATCACCGCGATCTCGCCGGGGAACAGGAACCCCAAGAAGGCCGATGCCTCGAGCGCTGGAGCGAGGAAGACGATCGCGAGAGCGACCCAGCCGTTGAGCGAGAGGATCCAGTCGGTGATGCTCGCCAACATCCGGTCCTCTCCTTAGCGGATCACGCCGAAGTGCAGCATCGCGAGCGTGCCGGCGACCGCGCAGTAGATCGCGAACGGCTTCAGGGTCCTCGTCTCGAACCAATGCATCAAGAACCGCACCGAGAAGTACGCCGAGAGCCCCGCCACCGTGCTTCCCGCCAGCACCTGTCCCCTGATCCCGTTCCCGAGTGGGCCCGCGAGATCCGGGAGCTTGTAGACGCCGGCAGCGAGGATCACGGGGGTCGCAAGCAGGAACGAGAACCTCGCCGCATCCTCATGGTCGAGCCCACGAAGGAGCCCGGCAACCATGGTGATGCCCGAGCGACTGATCCCCGCGAGAAGTGCGAGGGTCTGGAACACGCCGACGATCCCCGCCTCGCGGTGCTCGAGCGTCTCGAGCTTCCGGGAAGGCTCCCTGCCCTCCCCCCCGTGCTCGACGGCGAGCGCGCGCACCTCCGAGCGGCGTCTGAGTCGCTCCCCCGCGAACAGGATCGCACCGTTCAGGGTCAAGAACACCGAGGCGGCGAGCGGTTTCGCGAAGAGCACACGCAGCACATGTTCAAGCAGCAGGCCGGTGATGCCCACCGGGATCGTGCCGATGATCAACAGCCACGCCAGACGCTCGTCGGGCGTCTCGGCGCGCCGGATGGAAAGCGTGCGGAAGAATGCTCGCAGGATCCGCGCCCAATCCTCGCGGAAATACACGATCAGCGCGATCGCGGTCGCGACGTGCAGGCCCACGATGAACGCAAGGAAGGAAGACTCGCTCGCCGATTGCTGCGTGACGACCTGATCCCAGCCGAACAGCGCCGGGAGGAGCACGCTATGGCCGAGACTCGATACAGGGAAAAGCTCCGTGATGCCCTGAAGGATGCCTATGAAGATCGCTTGGAAGTAGGTGACGTCGCGCCTCCCTTGCGTGAGCGGTGCCTACCGTAGCGAACGGCCTGGTCACGGAACACGCCTGGGTCATGGAGTTCTTGTCGCGCCCAGCGGAGTTCTGAGGTGTAAAGGCCTCAGTCTTGAGATACACCGAGGTTGGGTTGGTTGGTTTGGTTGGTGGGAGGAGGAGGATTCGAACCTCCGTAGGCTACGCCGGCGATTTTACAGACCGCTCCCTTTGGCCACTCGGGCATCCTCCCGGGACGAGACATGGTAGCGAACCGCGCCACCGGACGGTGGCCGAGAACGCGGAGCGGTATCCTCACGCGCATGGCGAAAGACCAGTTCTCCTTCGACATCGTCTCCGAGGTGGACCTGCAGGAGGTGCGCAACGCCGTCGACCAGGCGCAGCGCGAGATCTCACAACGGTTCGACTTCAAGGACACCGAGACCGGCATCTCCCAGGATCACACGACGATCGAGCTCCGGTCCTCGACCGAGGATCGGCTGAAGGCCGCCCTGCAGGTCCTCAAGGAGAAGGCCATCAAACGCAACGTCCCGTTGAAGGCGCTGTCCGAAGGGGAGGTTCATCCCGCCGCCAAGGGTCATGTCCGGCAGGCCGTCACGGTGATGACCGGCATCGCCGAGGACAAGACCAAGGAGATCACGAAGTTCGTGAAGTCGAGTGGCGTCAAGGTCCAGACGCAGATCCAGGGCGATCAGGTCCGCGTGCTGGGCAAGAGCAAGGACGACCTGCAGAAGGCCATCGCCGCCGTCAAGGCGCACGACTTCGGCATCGCCCTGCAGTTCACGAACTACCGCCCGTAACCCGCAGGCGGCCGGGCTCCCGGATTGCTTCGGGCACAGTGCCCCGGGTACGCTGACCGTCCTTTAGGAGGTGGTAACGCATGGCTGACCTGGACCGACTCATGGCTCGCGCGGCCGAGATCGCCGAGCGCGAGACGAAGATCCTGCTCGACCGGACACCCGGATCCAAGGCGCTGCACGAGCGCGCTCTGAAGAGCCTGCCGGCCGGCGTCGCGTCGAACTTCCAGGCGGGAGATCCCTATCCGGTGTACCTGAAGCGAGGGTCGGGCTCGAGCGTGTGGGACGTGGACGGCACCGAGTACACCGATTTCCACGGTGGGTTCGGCGTGAACGTGGTCGGCCATGCGCACCCGAAGATCGTCGAGGCGATCCGCAAGGTCGCCGATCAGGGCATCCACTTCGCGGTCACGACCGAGACGACGGTGGCGTTGGCGGAGGAGATCTGCTCACGGTTCCAGCTGGAACAGATGCGCTTCGTGAACTCGGGCACCGAGGCGACCATGGACGCCCTGCGGGTGGCCCGCGCCGCGACCGGCCGCGACAAGATCATCAAGATGGAGGGCTCGTACCACGGTCATCACGACTCGGTGCTGTTCTCCGTCGTCCCCGAGGCCGACGTGCTGGGCCTCCGCCACGGCGTCGAACACGACAAGGCCTGGTACACGACCGAGCCCACGTCGAAGGGTGTCCCGAAGGCGCTGTGGGAGACCGTCATCATCGTGCCGTTCAACGACGCCGAGGCCGTCGAGGAGGCGTTCCGGGACAACCCGGGCGAGATCGCCGCGGTGATCCTCGAGCCCGTGATGATGAACATCGGGCTCGTCGTACCCAAGCCGGGCTACCTGCAGGCGCTCCGTGACGCGTGCGAGAAGCACGGCGCGGTCCTCATCTACGACGAGGTGAAGTGCGGCGGGACGATCGCGTACGGCGGAACGACCGAGCGCTTCGGCGTCCGGCCGCACCTGGCCGCGTACGCGAAGGCCGTCGGCGGCGGCGCTACGATCGGCGCGTTCGGCGGCGAGGCTCGCTATATGGAGTGGGTCACGAAGGGCGCCGCCCAGCAGGGCACGTTCAACGGCAACCCCCTCTCGGCGGCGGCCGGCCTCGCCGCCCTCACCCAGGTGCTCACGAAGGACGCGTACGACCACCTGGGCAAGCTCGGCACGCTTCTCGCGGAAGGGTGCAAACGCGCGATGGACGACAACGACATCCCGGGCCACACGATGGACCTGGGGGCGAAGGGCTGTGTGTCTTACCGCAAGGAGCCGCTGACGAACTACCGGGACTTCTTGGAGACCGAGCCCGAGTTCTTCTACGCGTCGTTCTCGTGGATGATCAACCGCGGGATCTTCATGACCCCCGGCGACGAGGAGCAGTGGACCATCTCGGTGCAGCACACCGAGGATGACGTCCAGAAGTACGTCGAAGCGTTCGACGGCTTCTGCAAGGAGCTCGCCGGCTAACGCACGAACGTCGCACAGCGTCCGGGCCGGCCCTTCGGGCCGGCCCGCGGCTCGTCCGGCACCGTGGAGGCCCTCGATGCAAGAGATGCACCGATTCACCCAAGAGACCGAGGAGCTCGCGCGAGCGCTCGAGGACTACACGCGAACCCGCATCGCGGATATCCCGCCGCTCGACGGCCCGGCGTCGCCCGAAGAGCTGTCGGATCGCGCCGGCGAGACGATCACGGCTGGGGGGATCGGAGGCGAACGGGCGTTGCGCATCTGGGCCGACGTGCTCGCGCCTGCCACGATCTCGACGGATCATCCCGCATACCTCGCGTTCGTCCCCGGCGCGCCGACCAGAGCGAGCGTCCTGTTCGACCTGGTGCTGAGCGCTTCGTCGACGTACGGGGGGAGCTGGATCGAAGGAGCGGGCGCGGTGTGGGCGGAGAACGAGACGCTTCGGTGGCTCGCCGATCTCGTCGGGCTTCCCGCGGCCGCCGGCGGATGCTTCGTCTCCGGTGGGACCGCCGGGAACCTGTCCGCGCTCGTCGCCGCCCGGCACCGCGCCGCGTCCCTCCGCGCAGGACGCCCGGCGCGCTGGAAGGTCGCGGCCGCGGACACCGCCCACTCGTCGATCGCCTCGGCGGCGGCCGTGATGGACGTGGATCTGATCCAGATCCCTCACGATGAGCGAGGACGGCTGACGGGCGGGCGCCTTGCCGGATCGCTCGATGACACCGACGCCGACGGGCTCTTCGCGGTCGTCGCGAGCGCCGGATCGACGAACGCGGGGATCGTGGACGACCTCGCGGGCGTGGCCGACGTCTGCCGGGAGCGCGGCGTCTGGCTTCACGTGGACGGCGCGTACGGAGGCGCCGCGCTCGTCGCGCCCTCCGTCCGTGATCGCTTCCGGGGCATCGACCGGGCGGATTCGTTCATCGTCGACCCCCACAAATGGCTCTTCGCGCCCTTCGACGCCTGCGCGCTGCTCTATCGCGACCCCGCCGTGGCGCGAGCCGCGCATCGACAGGACGCCTCGTACCTGGACTCCTTGAACGTCGGCTCGGATTGGAACCCGAGCGACTACGCGCACCACCTCACCCGCCGCGCGAGGGGCCTCCCTCTGTGGTTCTCGCTCGCCACCTACGGCACAGACGCGTACCGGGAGGCGGTCGAACGCGTGCTCTCGACCACGAGGGATGCCGCCGCGGAGATCGATCGACGCAACGAGCTCGAGCTCCTGATGGAGCCCGAGCTCTCGGTCGTGCTCTTCCGTCGCCACGGGTGGGAGCCAGACGACTACGAGACCTGGTGGCGTCGCACGCTCGAGGATCAGATCGGCTTCGTCCAACCCACGACGTGGATGGGCGAGAAGGTCGCCAGGCTCTGCTTCGTCAACCCGCGCACCACGATCGAACACGTCCGGGCCGTGCTCGACGAGATGGCTTGACCGTCGACTACGCGATCTGCGTGCCGAGGTCCCGGGCGATCGCCTGAAGACGCTCGATGCGCTGTTCGGTCGGCGGGTGCGTCGAGAACAGGTTGCCGAACCCCGCCCCACGGCGTCCCGCAAGCGGGTTCATGATGAACAGGTGCGCTTCGGCGGGGCTGAGCGTCGACGGAGCCGGTACCTGCTTCGTCGCCACATCGAGCTTGCGGAGCGCGCTGGCGAGGGCGGCCGGATCGCGCGAGAGATAGGCGCCCGACTCGTCGGCCTGGTACTCGCGCGACCGCGAGACGGCCATCTGGATGATCGCCGCGGCGATCGGCGCCAGGATCCACGCGAACAAGAGGCCGAGCCCGCCGCCGCGATCGTTGTCTCCGCCGCCGAAGAAGAACGCGAAACGCGACAGGAGCGTGATGCTCATGCCGATCGCGGCCGCCACGGACCCGATGAGGATGTCGTGGTTCCGCACGTGGGAAAGCTCGTGCGCCAGTACACCGCGGAGCTCTCGTTCGTCCACGATCTGCAAGATGCCCTTCGTCACGGCAACGGAGGCGTGCTGGGGGTTACGACCGGTCGCGAAGGCGTTCGGTTGCATCATGTCCGAGACGAAGATCTTCGGCATGGGCATCTGCTCGAGCTGTGACAGCTCGCGAACGATCCGATAGAGATCCGGGTACTCCTGCTCGGTCACGGGCTTCGACCGGGTGGTCGCGATGGCGATCTTGTCGGAGAACCAGTACATGGAGAAGTTGAAGATGAGCGCGAATCCGAGCGCGACCACGGCGCCGCTCGTGCCTCCGAGCCACTGCCCGATCAGGACGAACAGGCCGCCGAGCGCGGCGATCAGGATCCAGGTCTTCATCCGGTTGATCCCTGCGTGCATCGTGCATCCCTCCTATAAGAGCCATGCTCTCACGGGGCGTTCGATATGAAGGGCGAGAGGGTTCTCCGGGGCCGAACGCACAGGAGGTTCTCAGGAACCGGTGCGGCCCCCCGATCAGCCGCCGATGAGGGTCGAGATCTCGGCCGCGCGAGCCAGGGGGTTGGGGAAGACGAACACCGCCACGATCGCGACCAGGGTCAAGACGACCACCGCGTTCACCAGCGCCGGCGACCGCATCCGCGACTCGTCGCGGGCCGGCTCGAAGATCATCTGCCTCGGCACAGCGAAGTAATACACCACGCTGATCACGGAGTTCGCCAACATCACGACCGCGAGCCACGGACCGACGCCGCCGCGCTCGATCGCCGCCTTGAAGATCAGGATCTTCGCCCAGAACCCGCCGGTGGGCGGGACGCCGGCCAGCGAGATCATGAACGCCGTCATCCCCACGGCGAGGAGCGGCGCCCGTCGGACGAGTCCCGCGAAGTCCGAGAGCAGGAGCGTGGGCTCACGGCGGCTGACCGCGATCGTCACGGCGAACGCGCCGAGGTTCATGATCGCGTAGATCAGGATGTAGGTGACGGACGCGGAGAACGCCGAGTGGTTCACCGTCACGTCGCCGGAGACGAGGGCGAACGGCAGCAGGATGTACCCCGCCTGCGCGATCCCCGAATAGGCCAGCAATCGCACCACCTGGGTCTGCTTCAGCGCGACGAGGTTGCCGAGCGTCATGGTGGCGATCGAGAGCGCCGCGAAGATCGGCGTCCAGAACGCGTGCTGGTGGATGAACGCGACGAACATCAGCTGCAGGAGTCCCGCGAACCCCGCCGCGCTGGATGCGACCGCGAGGAACGCCGCCACCGGCACAGGCGCGCCCTCGTACGTGTCGGGAGCCCAGAACTGGAACGGCACGGCGGAGACCTTGAACGCGAAACCGATGACGACGAACAGGATCGCCGAGAACGCCAGCGTTTCCTTGCCGGGGTCGATGTTCGACAGGCTCTGCGCGATCGCGCCCAGTCGAGTGGTGCCCGTGAGCCCGTAGATCAGGCTCATGCCGTAAAGCATCACCGCGGTCGACAGGACGCCGATCAGGAAGAACTTCAGTCCGGCCTCGTTGGACTTGGGGTCGCCCTTGCGGAAGGCCGCCATCAGGAATCCCGGAGCGGAGACCAGCTCCAGGGCGATGAAGAGCAGCAGCAGGTCGCGCGATGACGGCATCATCACGCAGCCGAGGAACGACGTGAGCAACAGGAAGTAGTACTCCCCCTGGTAGAAACCGCCTTCGCGGAAGTACCGGAACGAGATGCCGAGCACCAGGATCGCCACGGACAGGAAGAAGAGCTTGAAGAGGATCGCGAAGTTGTCCACGACGAACGAGCCGCCGAACGTACTGCGCGTGTCGCCCAACAACGTGAGCGTACCGACGAGCGCCGCGATCGTGCCCATGAGCCCCACGATCATCGACCACGACTTCCGCTTGGCGGGCAAGAAGACGTCGACCACGAGGACCAACAACACCGTGCCGGACAGGATCAGCTCGGGCAGGATCGCGTGGTAGTCGATCGTCTGGTTCATCGCTGTCGGATCAACCCCCGCCGAGCACCGACATCAGCCCACGCACGGCCTCGTCGGTCACGCCGAAGATCAGCCGGGGGTAGAGCCCGAGGGCCACGATCCCGATCAGCAACGGGAGCCAGGCCACCCATTCCACGGTGAGCACGTCGCTGAGCGAGTGCTGCTTCCAGCGCTCGGGCATGTTGCCCATGTTCACCCGCTGGAGCATCCAGAGGAAGTAGCCCGCGGTGAGGATGGTCCCGATCCCCCCGGCGATCATGAACCCCCGGAAGAGGCCGGTGGACAGCCCGAGGCCGGTGTTCGGGCTGAAGGACGACAGCAACGCCATGACCTCACCCCAGAAGCCCGCGAGGCCAGGAAGGCCGAGCGATGCGATCGACACGAACGCGAAGATGCCGGCGAGCTTCGGCAGTTGCTCCGCCATGCCGCCTCCGATCTCGGCGATCTGGCGCGTGTGGTACCGGTCGTAGATCGAACCCACGCAGAAGAAGAGCATGCCCGTTATCACGCCGTGGGCGACCATCCCGAAGATCGCGGCCTGGATCCCGATCGTGGTGAGCGTGGCGATGCCGAGCATCACGAATCCCATGTGGCCCACCGACGAGAAGGCGATCAGCCGTTTCAGGTCTTTCTGCGCGAGGCACGCGAGCGCCGCGTACACGATGCCGATCACCGCGAGGAGCCCGATCCATGGGGCGTACTTCTGGGCGCCGTACGGCAGTATGGGCAACGCGATCCGGATGAACCCGTACGTGCCCATCTTCAGCATGACGCCGGCCAGGAGCACCGATCCGATCGTCGGCGCCTCCGTATGCGCATCGGGGAGCCACGTGTGGAACGGCCACATCGGCACCTTGACCGCGAACCCGAGCGCCACGGCGCCGAAGGCCACCAGCTGGAACGCGTGGGTGAAGCCGCCTCCGGCCGCGAACCGCTGCAGCTGCACCATGTCGAACGTGTGCGGAGCCGGGCTGCGGAAGTACATGGCGAGGAACCCCAGCAGCATGAACACCGACCCGAACAACGTGTAGAGGAAGAACTTGATCGAGGCGTACTGCCGGTTGGCGGAACCCCAGATCCCGATCAGGAAGTACATGGGGACCAGGACCATCTCCCAGAAGACGAAGAACAAGATCAGGTCGAACGCGATGAACGTGCCGGCCATCCCCGTCTCGAGCAGGAGCATCAACGCCAGGAACGCCTTGGTCCGTCCGGGTTCGGGAACGTAGTGCCAGGTGTAGATCGCGCAGAGGAACGACAGGACGAAAGTGAGCACGTAGAGCGGCATGCTGATGCCATCGATCCCCACGTGGTACCGGGCGCCGATCGCCGAGATCCAGCTGGTGTCCAGGACGTACTGCAGACCGCCCTTGCCGTAGTCGAAGCCGATCGCGATCGCGATCGCCATGACGAGCGCCGCGCCGGTGAACAGGATCCCGAGTGCCCGGACCAACCGGTCCTTCTCCTTGGGGACCATGATGATCACGAGCGCACCCGCCACCGGCAGCAGCGTCGTGACCGTGATGGCCGTCTTGTCCCACCCGCTCATCGACCCCTCACTCTCCTTGTCAGACCAGCTTCGCGAAAACGATCGCCAGCACGAGGACGCCCACGAACAGGAACGCCATGTAGCGCTGGACGTTGCCGGATTGGATGTACTTCAAGAGGCCGCCGGTGGCCCCAGCCGTACCGGCGATGCCGTTCACGCCGCGGTCGATCACCCCTCGGTCGAAGAGGTTCACGAGCTGGCCCAGGCCGCGCGTCGCGACGCCCGCACCGTTGACGACGCCGTCGAGGATGTGCTGGTTGAACCAGTACACCGCCGCCGAAAGCTTGTCGCGCACCGGGTAGATGATGGCTGCCATATAGAAGTCGTCGATGTAGAAGCGGCGCTCCAGCAGGGTCCACGCGGGGCCGAGCACCCGCAGCGGGTCTCGCTCTTTCCGCGGCGTGTACAGCATCCACGCGAACACGATCCCGACGAGCGCGGCGACCGTGCCGACGAGCGCGATCCACGGAACGAACTTCACGGCCTCCGGTTCCTCGAAGAAGACCCACTTGAAGAACGGCGCGTGCAGTTGGGGCGATCCGAGGAACCCGACGACGACCGTGGCGGCCGCCAGGAAGACGAGCGTCCCGGCCATGCTGGGTGGCGACTCGTGTGGGTGACCATGTCCTTCGTACGTCCCGAAGAACGTCATCGCCACCATCCGCGTCGTGTAGAACGCGGTCAGCGCCGCGGTGGCGAGCATGAAAGCGAACACCAGCTCGTGGCCGTGGGAGGCCGAGACGAGAAGCTCGTCTTTCGACCAGAACCCCGCGAGCGGCACGACGCCGGCGAGCGCGGCCGATCCGATCAGGAACGTCCAGAACGTGACCGGCATGGGCTTCCTCAAGCCTCCCATGTCGCTCATGTTGTTGGAGTGAACCGCGTGGATCACCGACCCGGCGCCCAGGAAGAGCAGCGCCTTGAAGAAAGCGTGCGTGAACAGGTGGAAGAAGGACGCGTTGCGGCCGGCCGGCCCGAGCGACATGGCCGCGACCATGTACGCGAGCTGGGAAAGCGTCGAATACGCCAGCACCCGCTTGATGTCGTCCTGGACGAGCGCCATGAGAGCGGAGCCGAGCATGGTGATCGCGCCGATGATGCCGATCACCTGGAGCACCCACGCATCGGCGTTGATGAACACCTCGTACATCCGGCCGACCAGATAGACGCCCGCCGCAACCATGGTGGCCGCATGGATCAGCGCCGAGACGGGGGTGGGGCCGGCCATGGCGTCGGGGAGCCACACGTGGAGCGGGAACTGCGCGGACTTGCCGATCGCGCCGCCGAAGATCAGCAGCGCCGCCGCAGCGACCAGACCGCTCGACAGCTCGTGGCTCTTCACCAGGTCGCCGACCTGCGCGATGTTCGACGTGGTGAACCCGGTCGCGAAGATCAAGGCGAAGACCCCGAACATGAACGGCACGTCGCCGATCCGAGTCGTGATGAAGGCCTTGATGGCCGCGTTCGAGTTCTCCTTGACCTCGTACCAGTGGCCGATCAGCAGGTACGAGCAGACACCCATGACCTCCCAGCCCACCAGCAGCTGGATCAGGTTCGGGGCGATGACCACGTTCAACATCGCAGCCGTGAAGACGGACAAGACGACGTAGAACCACGTGAAACGCGAGTCGCCGTCCATGTAGCCGAGGGAGTAGACGTGCACGCAGAGCGAGATCGTCGTGACGACCACGAGCATGACCGCCGCCAGCCCATCGATGTACTGCCCCACCTCGACGTGCAGCGGACCGACGTTGAACCAGTTCACCTGGCTCGCGTACGTCCCACCCCCTTGCACGAAGTGCCAGAGGATCAAGAGCGCCATGACGAACGCCGCCCCCACGGCCACGATGCCGTAGACCGCGCCCTTGCCCGGAGTGCGCCTGCCGAAGAAGAGCGTGAGCACGGCTGACACGACGGGCAACAGCACGACGATCCACGAGGACCTGATGACTCCCGACGCGGCGACGGTGGCTTCCGCTACCACTTGAGGAGGTTCACCTCGTCGACGTTGATCGATTCGCGGTTGCGGTAAAGCAGGATGACGATCGCGAGACCGATCCCCACCTCAGCGGCCGCCACGGCGATCACGAACAGGGCGAACATCTGTCCGCCGACGTCCTGTCGATCCGATCCGAACGCCACCAGGTTGACGTTCACCGCGTTCAGCATGAGCTCGATGGCCATGAGCACCATGACGGCGTTCCGTCGAGCCAAAACGCCGTACACGCCGGCCGAGAACAGCAGAGCCCCGAAGAACAGGACGAACGGCAAGCGGATCACTTGGCCTCCTCGTCCTTGCGCGCCAGGACCACGGCGCCGATCAAGGCCGCGAGGAGTAGGAAGGACACGGCTTCGAACGGCAGCACGTAGTCGCGGAACATCGAGAGACCCACCGCAGCGGTCGTGGTGCGGAACGTCGGGTTGGCCACGGAATCCTGAACCTTGAACGCGTCCTGGATCAGGAACACGAGGCCGAGGAACACCCCGAGCCCGACGAGCCCCCCGATCCAGCGGTTCTGGTTGTCGAGCATGTCTCGCCCGATCGGCGCCTTCGTGAGCATGAGACCGAACAGGAACAAGATCACGATGGCGCCCACGTAGATCAGGATCTGGACCCAGGCGACGAACTCGGCACCGAGCAGCAGGTACACGCCGCCGACGGCGAGCAGCGTGACGACCAGGTACAGCGCGGCGTGCACGACGTTGCGCGCCAGGACGACCGAGATCGCGCTGACGCCGCCCACGACCGCCAGGACGACGAAGGCATACTCCTGCGCCGACATCTAAGACGCGTCCTCCATGGGCTTCGGTGCAGGCTCGGCGCCCGCCTCGAGCGGGGGCGGCGGGAGGACGGTGTAGGTCCATTCCTCCAAACGTTCCTTCTCGTGGACCATGTTGCCGAGGTCGTACTCCGCGTACTCGAACTCCGGACTCCAGAAGAGCGCGTCGAAGGGGCACACCTCGACACAGATTCCGCAGTACATGCAGAGCGCGTAATCGATCGCGAAACGGTCGAGGATCTTGGCCGAACGTGCGCGACCACCGCCGGCGGGGTCGTGCTGCTCTTTGTGCGCATCGATGTAGATGCACCAGTCGGGGCATTCACGTGAGCACTTGTAGCAGACCGTGCAGTTCTCCTGCTTGAGCGCGATGACGCCTCGAGTGCGGGCCGGCAGGTTCGGCTTGACGTGCGGATAAGGCTGCGTCACCGCCGGCCGCATCATCGTCTTCAGGGTGACGCCCAGGCCCTTGAGCAGACCAAGACCCATGCCGGATTCCGGCTGGTCCTTCTTCTCAGATACGTCCGACGCCACGGTCCCCTCTCCCCTACCTCGTCGCGACCTTGACGACCGCCACGACCATGATCATCACCAGCGACAGCGGGATGAGCGCCAGCCATGAGAACCGCTGCAGCTGGTCCTCACGCAACCTCGGATAGGTCGCGCGGAGCCAGATGACGACGAACGATAGCGCAATGATCTTGCCGAGCATCCAGACAGGCCCCGGCAACGGGATCCCCGGGATGCCCAGATAGCCACCCAGATACAGCGTGGCGGCGATGCCGGCCAACGCCACGATGCCTCCGTACTCCGCCAGCAGGAAGAACGCGAACTTCAAGCCCGTGTATTCGGTGAAGGCCCCGAAGATGATCTCCGAGTCCGCGACCGGCATGTCGAACGGGGGTCGTGTGAGCTCTGCGAGCGATGCCACCACGAAGATCAAGAAACCGACGAGCTGCCAGGGTCGCACGATGTTCCACATGCTCCGTTGCGACTCCACGATGCCGACGAGCGAGAGCGTTCCCGCCTGCATCACGACGGCGGCCGCCGCCAGCACGAGAGGGAGCTCATAGGCGATCAGCTGTGCCGCGGCGCGGAGCGCGCCGATCAGCGAGAACTTGTTGGCGGACGACCAGCCCGCCATGAGCACGCCGATCACCGAGACGGACGACATCGCCATGACGAAGAAGATCCCGATGTCCAGGTTGAGCGCGAACAGCGTGGGGCTGAAAGGCAGCACCACGAGGATGACGATGTAGGGGATCATCGCAACCGCCGGCGCCAACGAGAACACGCCGCGGTCGGCGGCCAAGGGGATCACGTCTTCCTTCTGCACGAACTTCACGCCGTCGGCGACCAGCTGGGCCCAGCCGTGGAACATGCCGGCCTCCATGGGTCCGTAGCGTGCCTGCATGTGCGCGAGCACCTTGTGCTCGATGTAGCCGACCACCAGCGGCACGACCAGGAAGAACAACATGACGACGATCGTCTTCGCGATCAGCGCCAGCCAGAAGTTACCGAACCACGCGTCGAACAGGGAGTTGCCCGTCGTTGCGGCCCCGAGCAGGAAGCTCACTCCTCTTCCTCCTCCTCGCCTTCGACGGCACCCGGCCAGGGCTTCGCCTCGCGGCTCATGAGAGGGAAATCCTTGCGCAACGGGTGGCCCTCGAACGGTTCGGATAGCAGCAGCTTCACCGGTTGCGGATGACCTTCGAACGCGATCCCGAACATCTCGATCGTCTCCCGCTCGTGCCAGTTCGCCGCCGGGTAGAGGTCGGAGATCGTCGGACACACAGGATCCTGGTGCGGGAGCTTCACCTTGACGCGCACGTTGTGGTGATGCGAGGTGGAATACAGATGCGTGACGACCTCGAAACCGGAGTCGGGACCGAAGTCCACGGCGCTCGTGAAGTCGCAGTAGTCGCACGCGAACTCCGGCTCGTCGCGGAGGAAGCGGCAGACATCGTGGTACCGGTCGACCGTGACGGTGGCGACGGCGTGGCCGTGCTGCTCCACGGCGTCGACGATGTCCTCCCCGAACCGGGCTCGGAGCCGGGAGGCCGTCTCGTCAGGAGAGAGCGGGTGCGGGGTCCCGGCCACTGAACTTCTCCTCGATGTTCTCGTCCTTGATCTTCTCCTGCAGCTTGATGATGCCGTGCAGGAGCGCCTCGGGCCGCGGAGGGCAGCCCGGGACGTAGACGTCGACGGGGAGGATCTGGTCGACCCCCTTCGTCACGGAGTAGGAGTCCCAGTAGGGTCCGCCACAGTTGGAGCACGACCCGAACGAGATCACGTACTTGGGATCGGGGATCTGGTCGTAGACGCGCTGCAACGCCGGGGCCATCTTGTCGGTCAGCGTGCCCGCCACGATGAGCAGGTCGGCTTGCCGAGGGCCGTGCGCGAACGGGATCACGCCCAACCGGATGAAGTCGTGCTTCGAGGTCGACGTGGCGATGAGCTCGATGGCGCAGCACGCCAAGCCGAAGTTCATGACCCAGAGCGAGTAACGGCGACCCCAGTTGAGGATGAACTTGACCGGTTGGATCTGCGGGATCGGCGTCCGCTCGGTGATCAGGCCCACTTGAGCACTCCCTTTCGCCAGGCATAGAGCAGGCCCACGGCCAAGATCCCGATGAACACACCCATCTCGCCGACCGCCGTGTAGCCGAGCCGTTCGAAGACCCGGGCCCAGGGGAAGAGGAACACGCTCTCGACGTCGAAGATCACGAACAGGAACCCGTAGATGTAGTAGCGGACCTCGCTTTGAGCCCAACCGGCCCCCACCGGATCGATGCCGCATTCGTAGGTCGTGAGCTTCGCGGGCAGTGGCCGGTGGGGGGCGATCAGCCGTGCGGTCCCGAACGCGACGACGACGAGCGCGACGCCCGCGACGGCGACCGCGAGTACTACCGCGTAGGACTCATAGTAGTTAGGCACGTTTGTGAACGGTTTCCCGAGCGCGGATCCTAGCAGGATCACTCACGGCGTTTGCTCCGCGCCGCAGCGGACCGCCAAGAACCGCGCGAGTTGCTCCAAGGCGTGCTGCGCGGGACCCGGCGGCAGCCTCCTGGCCAGGCCGATCGCCCTCCCGACCTCGGCCGTCACGGCCCGGCGAGCGTGGTCGATCGATCCCCCTCCGCGCACGATCTCCAGAGCCCGATCCAGGAACTCGCCGTCGGGCGGCCCGTGGCTCAGGATCCGCGCCAGCTCCTCTCGATGCTCATCGTGGGCAAGGGCGTGCAGGACCGGTGCCGTGTAGACGCCGAGGCGCAGGTCCGAGCCCGGCTCCTTGCCCAGCTCGAGCTGGGTCGCCGTGATGTCCATGATGTCGTCGGAGAGCTGGAAGGCCATCCCCAGGGCATCGCCGAACTCCTCCAGCACGTCCGTGTGCTCGGGCGTGGCGTCCGAGAGCATGCCTCCGAGCCGGCACGATGTCCCGATCAGCGAGGCGGTCTTCCGGCGGATGATCTCCAGGTAGTTGCTCTCAGGCTGGTCCACCTTGGCCGAGCTGTCGACCTCGCGGATCTGCCCGTCACACAGGATCGCGATAGTGCGGGCCAGCAGCCGGCACACGTCGGCGCCGAGCTCCGTGGAGATCTCGGATGCCCTGGCGAACAGGAAGTCACCGGAGAGGATGGCGACGGTGTTGTTCCAGCGCACGTTGGCCGACGGGGCGCCGCGACGGGCCTCGGCTTCGTCGATCACATCGTCGTGATACAGCGTGGCCAGGTGCACGAGCTCGATGGACACGGAGCCGCCGATCAGCCGCGGGTCCGACGGGTCGCCGAAGTAGCCGGACAGCAGCACCAGCATCGCGCGGAAGCGCTTGCCGCCCGCGGCGATCAGGTACGACGACGTCTCGGACAGCAGCCCCGACGATTCCACCCGCACGGATTTCTCCAACGCCTGCTCGACCCGGTCCAGGCGGGCGCGGATATCGGCCTCCAGAGCCGCATCCGGCGGCTCCAACCCCGGGATCACCCTTCGGCTCATCTGCTCACCACCTGAGGATCGAAGCCCTCTCCAGGATCCCGGCGATGAGGCCGGGGAAGACCCCGAGGGCCAGCGTGAGGATAGCCGGGATCGCGATCGCCACCCTTGGCAGGAGGGAGCGATCCTCCTCGAAGCTCCCCTGCGGCTCCTGCATGTACATCAAGACGATGACGCGGAGGTAGAAGAACGCCGCGACGACGCTCGAGACCACGCCGATCAGAGCGAGCGGTGTGTGCCCGGCGCGGATCGCCGCGCTGAAGACGCCCACCTTGGCCACGAACCCGACCGTGGGCGGGATGCCCGCGAGCGAGAGGAGGAACAGCGTCATGAGGCCGGCCAACAGCGGGCTCCGCTTGGACAGGCCCGCGTACGACGTGAGGGACGTCTGTTCCTCCCCTCTGGCCGAGACCAGCATGACCACGCCGAACGACCCCAGCGTCATCAGGGCGTACGACACCAGATAGAACAAGGCCGCGCGGATACCCGTCTGGTTCGGGGACGTCAGGCCCGTCAGGATGAAGCCCGCGTGCGCGATGCTCGAGTACGCGAGCATCCGCTTGATGTCCGATTGGGCGATCGCGAGCACGCTGCCGACGACCACCGACGCGGCAGCCAGCACCCAGATCACCGGGGTCCAGTCCCACGTGAGGGGCTGGAACGCCACGTCCAGCACCCGGATCAGGGCCATGAACGCCGCCACCTTCGTCGCCGCTGACATGAACGCGGTCACCGGCGTGGGCGCGCCCTGGTAGACGTCGGGCGTCCATTGGTGGAACGGAACCGCCGAAACCTTGAACGCGAACCCGATGGTCAGGAAGACGAACGCGAGCAACGCGAGCCCCTGGTCACCGGTCTGGCCGGCAAGCGTGTTCGCGAGTGTCGTGATGTTCGTCGACCCCGTGGCGCCGTAGGCCCAGGCGACGCCGAACAGGAAGAACGCGGAGGAGAACGCTCCCAGCAGGAAGTACTTCATGGCCGCCTCGTTCGAGGCTCTTCGGCCTGTGATGCCCGTCAAGACGTAGAGCGACAGCGACAGGATCTCGAGGGCGAGGAACACGACGATCAGATCGGCCGCCGCCGTGATCAGCGTCATGCCCGCCGTGGCGAACAGGACGAGCGGGTAGAACTCGCCGCGATAGGTGTCGCCGGAACGAGCGAAGTAGTGCGTGCCGAGCAGCAGGCCCGTCGCTGCGATACCGAGAAGGAGGAGGCGCGAGACCACCGAGAAGCGGTCGACCGAGACCATCTGTCCCATCACCGTGCGTTCCCCCGCCCAGTGCCAGAGCGGGAACGTCGCGAGCGCCGCCGAGATCAGGCCGGCGATCGCGAGGACGAGGTGCCACCGGCGGTCGGACGTCGGAGCCACCGCCTCGTAGAGCAACCCGACGATGGCGACACCACAGAGGAAGAGCTCCGGAAGGATCGGCGCGAACTGGAGGTTCGGCGTCGGCATCATGGCAGCGTCCCGTTCGCCTGCAGGACGGCCTTGTCCGTGACATCGGTGAGGTGGTCGGGTGCGACGTGAGCGACGATGGCCTTCGCCGTCGGGTCGATGCGGTCGGTCAGGAGCCTCGGGAACACGCCGAACACGAGCAACAACGAAAGGATCGGGGCCAAGACCAGCACCTCGCGCAGGCTCACGTCGGGAAGCAGCGAATGCTCCTCGTGGATCGGTCCGTACGCCATGCGCTGGTAGGACCAGAGCAGGTAGATCGCGGCGAGGACGACCGCGACCGCGGCCAGCGCGCCGAACCACCGATTCACGGCGAACGACCCCAGGATCACCAGGAACTCACCCACGAAGTTGTTGAGCCCCGGCAGGCCGACGGAGGCCACGACCGCGAACAGGAATGCCCCGGTGAGCCACGGCATGACCACGGCGAGGCCGCCCATCCTCCCCAGGTCGCGCGTGTGCGTTCGCTCGTAGACCATCCCGACCAGCAAGAACAGCGCGCCGGTCGACAGGCCGTGGTTGACCATCTGCAGGATGCCGCCCGTCACACCTTGGTTCGTGAACGCGAAGATGCCCAGGACGACGAACCCCAGGTGCGAGACGGAGGAGTAGGCGACCAGCCGTTTGATATCGGTCTGGATCAACGCCACGACGGCGCCGTAGATGATGCCGATCACTGCCAGGATCGAGACGACCGGGGCGAAGTACTTCGACGCCTCGGGGAACAGCAGCAGGTTGAAGCGGATCAGCCCGTACGCGCCAACCTTCAGCAGCACCCCCGCCAGCAGGACCGAGCCGGCCGTAGGAGCTTCGGTGTGCGCGTCGGGGAGCCAGGTGTGGAGAGGGAACAGCGGCACCTTGACCGCGAACGCCACGAAGAACGCCAGGAAGAGCCAGCGGGCGGTGCTGGCCGGGAGCGACCCCGCCACGGTCATGAGCTGTTGCACGTCGAACGTTCCATGGCCCACGGGCCCCGCGGACCGAGAGAACAGGAACAAGATGCCGACCAACAGGAACGCCGAACCCGCCATCGTGTAGAGGAAGAACTTGACGGCCGCGTAGATGCGCCGTTCGCCTCCCCACCCACCGATGATCAGGTACATCGGAACGAGCAACGCCTCGAAGAACATGAAGAAGAGCAGGAGGTCGAGGGCGACGAACGAACCGATCACCGCGGTCTCGAGGGCCAGCATCGACGCCATGTACAGCCGGACGTTCTTCTCCACCGTCCACGAGGCCAACACCGACAGCGGGAACAGGAACGTGGTCAGGAGCAGCATCCATAGGCTGACGCCGTCGATACCGATCAGGTACTGCAGCCCGATGCTCTTCACCCACGTGGCACGCTCCACCATCTGGAACCCGGTGTCGGCTCGCTCGAACTTGCCGAGCACGCTCAGGGAGACGATGAACGTGACCACCGTGACGAGCATGGCGGTCGATCGTGCCGAGTTGTCGGGGGCGCCACGCCAGAGCAGCAGCACCACCGCGCCCGCGAGCGGGATGAACGTCACGATGCTCAGCAGGTGATCGGTCACAGCCGGAACCCCACGTAGACGAGGAGGCCGATCGCGCCCGCCAGGAACGCGAGCGCATACGTGCGAACCAGGCCGGTCTGCCACCGGCGTCCGATGCGTGCGAGGGCCCGCACCACCGCCCCGATGCCGTTCACGATGCCGTCGATGACCCGGGTGTCGAAGACGTAGGCGAGCCATGCCGCCACCGCCTTCCCCGGAGTGACCAGGAGCGCGGAGTAGTAGTTGTCCACGTACCAACCGTGTTCGAGCACGCGTTGGGCGGGCTGCATCCGGACTCGGAGCGCCAGCCAGTCGATCTTGCCGGAGGCGTAGACCACCCACGTGACGAGCAGGCCACCGACGGCAAGGGAGATCGAGAGCGCGACCAGCGCGGACCTGGCGATGCCGGCGGCGCCCTCCGGCACCAGCCCGACGACGGGACCGACGAACCGCGAGATGAGGCCGTTCGTCGATGTGTCGAGGACCCCGGCGACGGCGGCGCCGACGGCCAGCAGGACGAGCGGGGCGGTCATCACCGGCGACGACTCGTGCGCGTGTTCCGCCTCCTCGGACCGCGGCGCCCCGAAGAAGGCCAGGAACACCAGGCGACCCATGTACAACGCGGAGAGCAGCGCCCCGACGGTGCCGAGCGCATACATCCACGAGCGACCGGTCGCGTTCGCCACCTCGAGGATCTCGTCCTTCGCGAAGAACCCGGACAGCGGGAAGATGCCCGACAGCGCGAGCGCGCCGACGATGAACGTGACACCGGTCACCGGCATCCGCCGGATCAGGCCTCCCATCCTCTTCATGTCCGTCTCTTCGTGCATGCCGTGCATCACCGAACCGGCGGCAAGGAACATCAGAGCCTTGTAGAACGCGTGCGCCGCCAGCATGAAGAGCGCGATCGAGTAGGCGCGCATCCCGGCCGCCATGAACATGTAGCCGAGCTGACTGATCGTCGAGTAAGCGAGCACCCGTTTGATGTCGTCCTGCCCGAACGCACACGTGCCGGCGAAGAGCATCGTGACCAATCCCGTGATCGCAACCACCGTGAGCGCGACCCCCGAGATCTCGAAGATGACGTGCATCCGAAGCACCAGGTACACACCGGCGGTGACCATGGTTGCCGCGTGGATCAAGGCGGAGACCGGCGTCGGGCCCGCCATGGCGTCGGGGAGCCAGACGTGCAACGGCACCTGGGCGGACTTCCCGACCGCACCGGCGAACAGGAGCAGCGCGATCGTGGTCGCGGCGCCCTTCGTCAGCGTTCCCGCGGCGGATCCGAAGATCGACGTGAAGTCGAGCGTGCCGAACCGCACCACGAGGAGCGCGAGCCCGATCATCATCGCGGTGTCGCCGATCCTCGTCGTGACGAACGCCTTCTTCGCCGCGTTGGCGTTCTCCGTCTTCTCGAACCAGAACCCGATCAACAGGTACGAGCAGAGTCCCACGCCCTCCCAACCCACGTAGAGGAGCAACAGGTTCTGCCCGAGCACCAACACCAGCATGAAGAACACGAACAGGTTCATGTACGCGAAGAACCGTCCGTACCGGGGGTCGCCGTGCATGTAGCCGATCGCGTACACGTGGATCAGCGCCCCGATCCCCGTCACCACCAAGATCATCACCGCGGACAGCGCATCCAGCCGTAGATCGGCGCCCACCGAGAACGACCCCACGTGGATCCACTCGAACAGGTGCTGCACCTGGAGGCGCTCCTGCACCCCGAGGCCGAGGAGGCTCCCCACGACGGCGACCGACACGGCGAACGACGCGCAGACCAGGATCGACGCAAGGATCCCCGCCCACCGGCCCAGCCGCTTGCCGATAAGGAGATCGATCGCGGCGCCCAGGAGCGGCAGCGCCGGGATCAGCCAGAGCGAACCTCGCGCACTCATCCGCGCAAGGCCTCGGCGTCGTCCACGTTCACGGAACGGATGCGCCGGTAGACGGAGACGATGATCGCGAGACCGACGACGACCTCAGCGGCCGCGACGACCATCGAGAAGAACGCAAGGACCTGACCGTCGAGGCTGTTGTGCATCCGCGAGAACGCGACGAGCGTGAGGTTCACGGCGTTCAACTGGAGCTCGACCGACATGAAGATGATCAAGGCGTTCTTGCGGACCAGCACGCCGACCGTGCCGATCGCGAAAAGGATCGACGACAGCACGAGGAAGTAGGCGATCGGCGTGCTCATGCGACGGGCCTCGGCGCGGACGCCGGTGCCAGAGCGGCGTTGTGCGCCTCCATCTCGGCCTGCGTGATCGCGCGTGACTTGCGTTGCGCCAGCACCATCGCGGCGATGGCCGCGATGATCAGCAGGATCGAGGTCACCTCGAACGGGAAGAAGTACCTGTGGAACAGCACGCGAGCGAGCGCCCGTGCGTTGCCGCCGGCGTTGATCTTGTCGAACCCCGCAGGCGCGTGGCGCGAGAACCCGACGGCGGCGCGCACCGCGAAGAACACCTCCAGCACGAATCCGATACCCAACACGACCGCGAGCGGACGCTGCGCGATCAAGCGGCGTTCGTGCAGATCCTCACGAGCCTCGACGCCGAGCAGCATGATCACGAACAGGAACAGCACCATGATCGCCCCGGCGTACACGATGATCTGAACGGCGAACAGGAACGGCGCGCCGAGGACGAGGTAGAAGACCGCCAGACAGAAGAAGTTGACCACCAGGAAGAGCGCGGAGTGCACCGCGTTGCGCATCAGGAGCATCGCGATGCCGCTCGCGACCGAGATCGGCGCGAACACCCAGAACAGGATCAGATCCGGCTGCACTACCGGCCCTCCCGGTCGACCGGGTCGGAGCCGAGCTCGGGGGGCGGCTCGAGCAGTTGTTCCTTCGTCCAGATCGCCTCTTCGCGGGTCGTGAACGCGAGGTCGTAGTAGCTGGTGAGCGTCAGGGCGCGGGTGGGACATGCCTCCACGCAGAGGCCGCACATGATGCAGCGCAGGTAGTTGATCTGATAGTCCTTCGCGTACCGCTCACCCGGAGACGTGGGGTTGTCCGGGTCGTTGTCGGCACCCTCCACCCAGATGGCGTCGGCCGGGCAGGCGAACGCGCACAGCTCGCAGCCGATGCACTTCTCCAATCCGTTGTCATACGTGTTGAGCCGGTGGCGTCCGATGTGCGAACGCTCCGCCGGCTGCACGATCTCGATCGGGTACTGCTCCGTGTTGTCGCGACGGAACGTCTGCTTCCAGACCGTGCCCATGCCCTTGGCGATCGCGATGGCGCCGTCGATGATCCCGCCCGGCTGGCCCTGCGGGTCCGCTCCGGTACCGGTCTCCGGGGTCACGACGTCACCTCCTGCGCGGGTTTGGGTGCGAACAACGGCGCGACCACCATGGCGAGCACCAGGATGCCGAACACGACGGCGGCGCCCGTGAAGAGCGCCTTGCGACTGAACTCGTCGGGCGCGACCACGACGAATCCCGTCACGAGCACCCACACCAGGCCGAACGGGATCAACCGCTTCCAGCCGAAGTTCATCAAGCGGTCGTAGCGCATGCGCGGAAGGGTTCCACGCACCAGGATGTAGACGTAGACGACCGCGGTGAGCTTGAGCAGGAACCACAGGAGCGGCCAGAGCCACAGGAGGAAGTGCGGGTGCGGGCCCCGCCAGCCGCCGAGGAACAACGTCACGGCGATGGACGAGACCGTCACCGTGTTCACGTACTCCCCGATGTAGAACAAGGCGAACTTGATCCCCGAGTACTCCGTATGGAACCCGGCGACCAGCTCGGTCTCCGCCTCCGCGAGATCGAACGGCGGGCGGTTCGTCTCGGCCAGCCCGCAGATCAGGTAGACGACGAACGCCGGGAACTGCGGGATGACGTTCCAGACCTTGTCCTGCTGCGCGACGATCTCGGACATCCGCAGGTGGCCCGAGTACAGCAGGACCGCGACGAGCGCCAGCCCCATGGCCACCTCGTACGAGACCATCTGCGCCGTCGACCGGATCGAACCGAGCAACGGATAGTTGGAGCCGCTCGACCAGCCGGCCAGCACGATCGCGTAGATGCCGATCGACGTCATCGCCAGCACCCAGAGGATGCCGATATCCAGGTCCGTGATCTGGAAGGGCACGGCGCGGCCGAACAGCGTGACGGACGTGCCGAACGGGATCACCGCGAAGGCCAGGAACGCCGGCACCATCGCGATCACCGGCGCGAGGGCATACACCGGCTTGTCCGCGTTGGTGGGCGTGATGCCTTCCTTGAAGAAGAGCTTGATGCCGTCGGCCAGCGTGATGAGGATGCCTCGCGGCCCGGCGCGCATCGGCCCCATCCGCGTTTGGAAGTCGGCGATCACCTTGCGCTCCATCCAGATGTAGAGCATCACCACGATCAACAGCCCGAAGAAGACCACCACGATCCGGGCGAGGAGCAAGATCCAGTCGAGCCAGTCCATCAGCCCTCGCCTCCCGCCGTCGCTTCCGCCGTCTCGAGCGCGCCCTCAGGCGCGTCGACCGCCTCGACGATGGCGCCGATCGAGAACGACCCTGCGAGGATCGTGTTCGCGGCGAACCCCGGCTGGTTGAACGGCACGAAGACCGCACCCTCGGCGACCTGCTCGGTCACGCGAACGAGCAACTCGGCTTCGCCGGCCGCGGTTCGCACCGTCACCCGGCGCCCGTCGGCGATGCCGCGCGTCTTCGCGTCGTTCGGATGGATCTCCAGGAACGCCTCGTCCTCCAGCGCGGCCTTCAGCTCGTCGGAGCCCTCCGACAGCCGGCCCTCGTCCACCAGCAACGGGTACGTGAAGAGATCGAGCTCGTTCGCCGCGTTCGGAGCCGCACGCGCGAACACGTCGGCGTCCGTCACGGTCGGCAGCTCGTGTGGCGCGACCAGGGGACCCATCTCCTCGTGAAGCTCGTCGAGCGTCTCGAAGCCGAGGTCGCCCCCCGACGCGAGCGCCAGGCTCGCGAAGATCTCCCAGTCCGGCAACGAGATGCCCATCGCCCCACGGATGGGCTTGATCCGCTGGCTCCGACCTTCCCACGTGGTGACATGCCCGTCCTTCTCCAGGAACGCGGCAGCCGGGAGGAAGGCGTCGGCGTAGGGCTCGAGCGAGCCGAGCTCGAGGGATTGCACGATCTTGTGCTCGACGTTCTGTAGAGCCCGTCGCGCCAACTCGGCATCGGGGTAGTCCCGCAAGGGGTCGACGCCGATCAGGTACAGCACGTCGACCTCCCGGTCGGCGCACGCCTGGAGGATGCTGCGCCAGTTCCGGCCCTCATCGCCGACGATGATCGGACCCCAGATGCTCTCGATCTCGGTCCGCTCCCCCGCGACGCCGAACCGCCGACCGCCGGGCAACAGCGCGGGATGCACACCCGCTTGGAGAGCGCCGCGGTCGTTCGCGCGACGCGAGACATAGGCGAATCGAGCTCCGACGTTGCGGGCGAACGCCTCGGCGATTTCGACGCCTCCGGAAGAAGAGGCGGTGAGCCGGGGTCCTGCGAGCACCAGGCCCGCATCCCCCGCCTCGCGAAGCGCATCCGCGACCGCCGCCAGGCGCGGCGTGGCGGAGTCGTTCAGAGATAGGACGAAGCCCTGATCAGCCTGCCGACACAGGATGTGCTCCGCGACGTCCCAGAGGCGGGTCCGGCGAGGATGGAGGACGAAGATCCTGGCTCCGCGGCGCGCGGCCTTCCGCAGTCGCAGATGCAGGATCGGAACCTCCTGCTCCGCGTCCAGCCCCGCGACGAGGATGACCTTGGCGCGCTCGACATCGGGATAGGTCACGGAGCCGGCCCCGGCCGCGACGGCGCTCTCGACGGCGCCCGCTCCGTCGTCCCTGCGGTGGTCCAGATCGTTCGTGCCGAATACCGTCCGCGCGAGCTTGGACAGCGCGTAGTAGTCCTCGTCCATCAAACGGCCGCCCGTGAGGAACGCCACCCGCTTGCCGGCACACCACTCGGCGACCTTCGTCAGCACCTCGCCGAACGACGCCGGCTCCAGTCCGCGGTCGCGGATGAGTGGGGTCGTGACGCGGTCGGGCGAGTCCGGGAAGCGGAACGCGAACCGGCCCTTGTCGCAGAGCCAGGCGTCGTTCACGTCGAGGTTGTCGCGAGCGAGCTGCCTCACGACCTGACCGCGGCGCATGTCGAGCTTGATGTTGCAGCCGGCACTGCAGTGAGGACACACGGTGTCGACGGACGACAGGTCGAACGGACGCGCGACGAAGCGATACGGCGTCGCGGTGAGCGCTCCCACCGGGCAGATCTGGATCGTGTTCCCACTGAACGGAGAACGGAGGTCCTCGCCCAGCGCGATCGACACCTGCTCGGCGGCGCCGCGCTCGAACAGCTCGATGAACCGGTCGCCGGAGATCTGATCGCAGAACCGCGTGCAGCGCGCGCAGAGGACGCATCGCTCGCGATCCAGACCGACCAGGGGCGAGAGCGCCAGCGGCTTCGGGTACGTCCGCTTGGCCTCGATGTAGCGGCTCTCACCCGGCCCGAAGGCGAGCGCCTGGTCCTGCAGCGGGCACTCGCCGCCGCGATCGCAGATCGGACAGTCGAGCGGGTGGTTGAGGAGCAGGAACTCCAGGTTCGCCACCTGAGCTTCCTCGACCTGCGGGCTGGTGTTCTGCGTCATCACGACCATGCCCGGTGCAACGGTCGTCGTGCACGAGGTGAAGAGCTTGCGCTGGCCTTCGATCTCGACGTAGCACTGACGGCACGCGCCGACCGGATCGAGCAGCGGGTGGTCGCAGAACCGCGGGATCTCGATCCCGAGTTGCTCCGCCGCGCGGATGATCAGCGTGCCGGCGGGAACGGTGACCTCCTTGCCGTCGATCGTGAGCGTCACCGGTTGCGCGCTCACGAGGCGACCACCTCCGCAGCCGGTTGCGCCGCGAACGGACACCGGCCGAGCGCAACGTGCGCCTCGTACTCGTCCATGAAGTACTTCAGCGTCGACGAGATGGGAGACACCGCGCCGTCGGCCAGCGCACAGAACGCACGGAACAAGATGTTGCCTCCGACATCGGATAGCAGCGGCATGTCCTCCGAGCGCCCGTATCCCTCTTCGATCCTTCCGAGCACGCGCTCGGCCCACCACGTGCCCTCGCGGCAAGGCGTGCACTTGCCGCAGGATTCGTGCGCATAGAACTCGACCAGCCGGCGCGCCGCCCCGACGATGCAGTCGGTCTGGTCCATCACCATGCAGGCGCCGGTGCCGAGCAACGAACCCACGGCCGAGATCGACTCGAAGTCCAACCCCACGTCCAGGTGCTCGGCGGTGAGCATCGGCGTGGAGGACCCGCCCGGTGTCCACGCTTTCAACGTCCCGCCGCCGAGCATGCCGCCGCCGTAGTCCTCGAGCAGCACGCGGAACGGCGTGCCGAGCGGTAGCTCGTAGTTGCCGGGCCGTTCGACCTTGCCGGAGATCGTGAACATCTTCGTGCCCGGCGCCTTCTCGGTGCCCTGGCTCTTGAACCAGTCGGCGCCCCTGTTCACGATGTGCGGAACGTTGCAGAGCGTCTCCACGTTGTTGATCACGGTCGGCGACTCGTACAGCCCCTCGACGGCCGGGAACGGCGGGCGCAGCCGCGGCTGACCGCGGAACCCCTCGAGCGAGGACAACAGCGCCGTCTCCTCGCCGCAGATGTACGCGCCGGCGCCGCGGTGCATCACGATATCCAGATCGTAGTCGGACCCCAAGATGCCCTTGCCCGCATAGCCTTTCGCGTACAGCTCGGCGATGGCTCGCTGGACGACCGTGCCGGGCCACAGGAACTCGCCGCGACAGTAGACGAACACCGTATGGCAGCGGATGGCGTACGCCGCGATCATCGCGCCCTCGAGCATCTGGTGCGGCTCGCGTTCCATCAATTCGCGGTTGTTGCAGGTTCCGGGCTCGGATTCGTCGAAGTTCACCGTGACGTACGTGGGCTTGCCGGTGTCCTGCGGCACGAACGACCACTTCATGCCGGTGGGGAAGCCGGCACCGCCGCGGCCGCGAAGCCCGGAGTCCTTCACGAGGGCGATCACGTCATCGGGCGGCATCCCGAGCGCCTTGCGGAGCCCTGAGTAGCCGCCCTTCGCCTCGTAGCCCTCGAGCGACCGGACGCTGTCGTCGCCCCAGTTCGCCGTGATGACGCGTTCGAACTCCAGGCTCACGCGTCCACCTCCTGCTGTGGCGGGAGGCCGGCGAGCAATCGCGAGGCGGCACGGAAGTCCCGCATCGGCTCGCCCCGTGACGGCGCGGGAACCTCACCCGACTTGAGCACCCCGATCAGCTCGCGCATCCCTTCGGGGCTCACGTCGTCGTGGTAGACGAAGTCGATCGACACGACCGGCGCCTTCTCGCAGGCGCCCAGGCATTCCTCCTCATGCAACGTGAACAGCTCGTCCTCCGACGTCTCCTGACCGTGGGGGACGCCCGCCGCATCGCGTGCCGCGGCGAAGACCTCGTTGGCGCCGCGCAAGAGGCACGACAGGTTGGTGCACACCGACACGACGTGACGGCCGGTCGGACGGAGCCGGAGCATCGTGTAGAAGCTCGCCACCGCCTCGACCTCGGCGGTGGTCACGCCCAGCAGCGCCGCCACCTCCTTCAGGGCGGGTCGCGTCACGCGGCCCTCGATCGACTGAGCCAGGTACAGCAGCGGCATGACGGCGGAGCGCTCGCGGCCGGCGGGGTATCGCGCGATGATCGCCCGTGCTTCGGCGAGCGTCGTGTCATCGAAGACGGTCATCAGCGGTCGACCCCTCCCATCACGGGGTCGATGCTCGCGATCGACGCGATGGCGTCGGCGATGAAGTGCCCCTGGACCATGACCGGGGTCGCCTGCAGGTTCACGAAGGACGGGTCGCGGATCTTCACCCGGTACGGCTTGTGCTCTCCGTCCGACACGACGTAGAAGCCGAGTTCTCCACGGGGCGACTCCACACCTTGATAGACCTCGCCCGGCGGGACCTCCACACCCTGCGTCACCATCTTGAAGTGATGGATCAGCGCCTCCATCGACTCCTCCATGATGTGGTGGATGTAGGCGTTGGAGTTGCCGATCCCGTCCGGGCCGACCTCGAGCTGCGCCGGCCAGCGGACCTTCGGATCTTCGACCATCACCGGGCCCGGCTCCTCGAGCCGCTCCAAGCACTGTTCGACGATGCGCATCGACTGACGCATCTCATCCATCCGAACCGCGTATCGCGCGTACGCGTCGGCTTCGATGCGGACCGGCACGTCGAAGTCGTAGGTCTCGTATCCCCCGTACGGCATGTCCTTGCGCAGATCGGCCGGCACGCCCGCGGCCCGGAGCATGGGGCCCGTGACGCCGAGCGAGAGAGCGTCGGCGGCCGAGAGCACACCGACACCACGGTTGCGCTGCACCCAGATCGGGTTCTCGGACAACAGCGACTCGAATTCATCGATCCGCCCCGGCATCACCCGAAGGAACTCGCGGATCTTCCCCATACCCTCTTCGTGGATATCCATGATCACGCCGCCGATCCGGATGTACGCGTGGTTCATGCGCAACCCGGTGACCGACTCGAACACGTCCATCAAGACCTCGCGCTCGCGGAAGCCGTAGAGCATCACGCTCACCGCGCCCAACTCGAGCCCGCCGGTCGCGAGGTACACCAGGTGCGACGAGATACGGTTCAGCTCGCAGAACAACACACGGATGACCTGCGCGCGCACCGGCGCTTCGATCCCAAGCAAGCGCTCGACCGCCAGGCAATAACCGAGCTCGTTGAAGAACGGCGAAAGGTAGTCTGCGCGCGTCACGTATGCGACGCCCTGCATCCACGTCCGGTACTCGGTGTTCTTCTCGATGCCCGTGTGCAGGTACCCGATGATCGGCTTGCACGCGATCACGGTCTCGCCGTCGAGCTCCAACAGCAGCCGCAGGACGCCGTGGGTCGACGGGTGTTGCGGGCCCATGTTGATGATCATGGTTTCCTGCCGGATCTCTCCGGAAGGATCGCGGAGCGGGGCGTCGGTCGGCGTTCCCGTCATGGGTCAGGTCGTCGTGCGCTGATCGACGGGCGGGATGAACGCGCCGTGGTAGCGCGTGTTCACGCCTCCGAGCTCCTCGTCCTTCCGCAACGGGAACCCTTCCCAGTCGTCGGGCAGGAGGATCCGCGTGAGGTCCGGATGACCGTCGAACACGATCCCGAAGAAGTCGAACACCTCGCGCTCGTGCCAGTTCGCCGTGGGGAACAGCGCGGTGACCGACGGGACGTGTGCGTCGGACTCGGGCACACCGACCTTGAGCCGGATCCGATGCTTCGCCGCCATCGAACGGAGCTCGTACGCGACCCAGAAGCGCGGGTCCTGGTCCGGCCAGTCAGCGGCCGTGACGCACGAGAGGAAGTCGAACGACAGCTCGGGGTCTTCGCGGAGCGTGGCGAGCGCTCCATGAAGGTCGTCGCGGCCCACGACGATCGTGACCTCCTCGCGAGCCACGAGCACGTCGTCGAAGCGGTCGCGGACGCGCTCCGCGAGCTCGGCGGTCATCACTTGAACGGCTCCGTCGTCCGCACCTTCTCCTGCAGCTTCAAGATCCCGTGCATCAACATCTCGGGCTTGGGCGGGCAGCCGGGCACGTAGACGTCGACCGGGACGATCGTGTCCACGCCCTGGACGATCGCGTAGTTCGTGAACATGCCCCCCGCGGAGGCGCAGACCCCCATCGAGATCACCCATCGAGGTTCGGGCATCTGGTCGTAGATGCGACGGAGCACGGGCGCCATCTTCTGCGAGACGCGGCCCGCGACGATCATCAGATCGGCTTGACGCGGCGAGCCGCGGAACAGCTCCATCCCCCATCGGGACAGGTCGTACTGGCCGGCGCCGGTCGACATCATCTCGATCGCGCAGCAGGCCAGACCGAACGTGGCCGGCCACATCGACTGCTTCCGCGCCCACCCCACCGCGCGATCCATGGTGGTGAGCAAGATGCCGCGCTCGACCTCTTCCTCTACCTCCTCCGGGGTCGCGCCGAGGTGGACGCCCTCCAGGCGCTCAACGGGCACCGACGGCCTCCAGGGAAGGCTCCTGTTCGACACCGATCCCGAGATCCTCTTCCACGGGGGTCACGACGGACCAGTCCAAGCCGCCCTTCCGCCAGACGTAGACGTAGGCGACGAACACGAGCGCGATGAACACGACCATCTCTCCCAGACCGAAGAGCCCGAGGTCGCGGAACGCGATGGCCCACGGGAAGAGGAAGATCGTTTCGATGTCGAAGATGATGAAGAGCATCGCGACGACGTAGAACTTGACCGAGAACCGTTCCCCGCCGGGGAGGCGTACCGGATCGTTCCCGCACTCGTAGGCCGAGAGCTTCACGGCGTTCGGGCGGTTCGGCCGCAGGGTCGACGACACCGACAGCGATGCGACCGCGAACACGAGCGCCAGTGCAGCCAGGAGCAGGATCGGAAGGTACGCGGTCAGCACGGGCGGCATCCTACTTCCACGGTCACGAACGCGCCCTCGCGACCTGTTCCAAGAGATAGAACAGCCGGTCCTGCGCGTCGCCGTCGCGTCCGTCGCTCAGGTTGCCCATCACGCGCAGCGCGAAGTTCATCACCAGCGGTCGCGGGAGCATGAACCGGGTCGCAAGTCCCATGATCGTCGGCTTGCCCACGGCACGGGCGAACCCCCGTCCGATCGTGAAGTACCGCCCGTAGCGCTCGCGGAGCGCCGTCGGGTACATCATGGTGAGGCCGGGGCGATGCTGCACCAGCGCCTCGTGCACCAGGTCCGCCGCCATCTCGCCGGTTTCCATGGCGTAGGCGATGCCCTCTCCGTTGAACGGGTTCACGGCGCCCGCGGCGTCGCCGACGAGCAACATCCCCGGCACCGCCTGCGGCGAACGGTTGAAGCTCATGGGCAGAGGCCCGGAGAGCAGACGGCCCTCCGCGGTCTCTTCGGACACGCCGAACGACGGCGGCAACATCGTGGCGAACGCGTTGAACAGGCGCTGTGCCGAGACGTCCTTGAAGTTCTTGAACGTGTTCAGCAGCCCGGCGCCCAGGTTGATCGTCCCGCCGGCGACCGGGAACAGCCAGCCGTACCCCGGAAGGAGGAGGTCGCCCTCCCACAGGTCCAGCCACGATTCGAGCCAGGGACCCGGGTGGTAGTCCGTACGGTAGTAGCGGCGAGCGGCGATCCCCAACGGACGGCTCTCATCGCGAAGGATCCCGGCGGGCTTGCCGAAGCGGGACGCGGCGCCGTCGGACGCGATCACGAAACGTGCCCTGATCTCGGTGGGCTCGGCATCCTTGTCCTCGACCGAGCGGATCGTGGCCCCGCGGACCCAACCGTCGCTGATGATGGGACCGAGCGCTTCGGTCCGCTCCATCAAGCGAGCGCCGGCCTTCTGCGCCCGCTGGATGAGCAGCGCGTCCAGATCGTGACGCGTCCGCACCAGGCCGTAGTCGGGGAACGTCCGTAGCTGCGGGAACGGCAGCTCGATCATGGCGTCGCGGGAGTGGACCCGCAGCCCCTTCACCCGTTCGAACCCGGGTTCGCTCGGATCGACGCCCATCTTGATGAGCGCCGCCACCCCGCGAGGCGTCAGACCGTCACCACAGACCTTCTCCCGCGGGAACGCCGAGCGTTCGACGACGGTGACGTCGACGCCGTGGCGCGCGAGGTGATACGCGGTGGCGGACCCACCGGGGCCCGCCCCGACGACCAGGACGTCCGTCTCCAATCGGTTCACGCGCTCCCTCTCGGCGAGCTTGTGAAAGGCTTCACAAGCTGCAGGCTACCGGCATGTGAAGAGGTTCACAAAGGAGCCTACGCCGCTGCTCGCGGAAGGCCAAACCAACGCTGGGGGACGCCGTCATCCCCGACCGATGGAGGTTCGGTGATCCCAGGCATCGGCGGCGGCGACCTTCACCCGGAGGAAGCCGAGACCCGGCACCTGTCGCGTCATCCGCTCGAACCCGTCGCCCGCGAACATCGACCGGTACTTCTCGTGCCAGGCCGACATCACCTCGCGGATGTCCGGGTGCTCGGCCGGCATCGCTTCGGCGGCGCCGTCCAGTCGGACGCCCGTGAGCTCCCCCCAGTCCCGGCCCCGATCGATGACCACCGAGACGCGCGGATCGCGAAGCACGTTCCCCCAGCTGGCGTCCTCTCGCCGCGTGGAGACGAACACGCCGTCGTCCAGCCAGACGAACCAGCGGGGCACGACGTGCGGCGCGCCCGACGGATCGAGCGTCGAGAGGTGGCAGTCCGGCACGTCGCGGAACCCGCGCCGAAGGAACTCCAGATCTCCCGTCATCCCGTCGCCACCAGATCGGCCAGCGCGAGGAGCATCCGGACCGCCTCCGGGTCGAGACCGGGGACGTCCAGCCCTGAACGCGCCTGTGCGACCAGCCCGGGAACCCGGTCCTCAGCGAGCGTTGCCTCGCCGTCCCGCTCGTCGTCCAGGAGCTGGAACGCCAGACCGAGCGGACGCCCGTACGCGGTCAGCGCCTCCGCGACGCGCGGACCGCCGCCGGCGAGCGCGACGCCCATCAGCAACGGTCCCTCCACGGTGTAGGAGCCGCCCTTGAGCCTCGAAGCCAACGCCGGGTCGGCGGCCCCGCCCGCCACATCGAGTGCTTGCCCGAGCGCCATCTCCGTTCGCATCCGGTGGTAGCGGTCGAGCGCGGCGACCAGGCGCTCCGGCCCGAACCCCGAGGTCAGGAGCAGTTGGTCGGCGAGGACCGTGGCGAGATCCCCGGCCAGCAGCGCCAGGGACGCGCCGGCGCGCTCGGGATCCGAGGATCCCGCCAGCCGTGCCCGGTCGGCCAGCTGGAACGCGCTCGCGGGCTCGCCGCGTCGCTCAGGGCTCCGGTCCATGAGGTCGTCGTGGATCAGGGCCATCGTGTGGAGAAGCTCGAGGGCGGCCGACGCGCGTTCGACGGGCTCGCCGTCGACGCCTCCCGCCGCTCGGAACCCCCAGTAGCAGAACATCGGACGGAGGCGCTTGCCGCCGGCCGCCGTGAGCCTGATCACCTCGTCGATCGGAAGTAGCGCGTCCGGTGCCACGGTCGCCATCTCCGCGCGAGCGCCGGCAAGGAAGGCGTCGAGCGTTCCATCGATCCGAGCCCTGAACCCGGCGAGCTCGAGCGGGGCAGGCACGGTCGGGTCGGCAGACATCGACATCAGTATCGCAAGCGCCGTCCGTTGCCCGGTGGCTATCATGTGCCGGGCTCGGCCCGACTCCATGAACCGCTTCCAGAAGCTCGCGCTCACCACCGCCGCCGCGACCATCGTGCTGTTCGCCGTCGGCGGCCTGGTTCGCGGTACCGGCTCGGGGCTCGGATGCTCCACGTGGCCCGAGTGCACACCCGGGAGGCTCTTCCCCGCCGGCACCGTGCATTCGTTGATCGAGTTCTCCCACCGGTTCATGGTCTTCGTCGTGTCCGTGCTGGTCGTCGCGACCGCGGTGCTCGCGTGGCGCCGGCACCGGGACGTGCGCACGCTCCTGTGGCCGGCCGTGGCCGCGATCCCTCTGGTCTTCGGCCAGGCGGTCCTGGGTGGCATCGTGGTCCACACGGATCTGAACCCATGGTGGGTCACCACCCACTTCGCCGTCGCGTTGGCGTTCGTGGCCGACGTCATCTTCGTGGCGACCTATGCGGTGTGCGCCGTCGATCCTCCCCGGGGCGGCCGCGAGGTGCGTGGGGGCGGGCGGGGGTTCGCCCAGCTCGCGTTGCTCTCCACCGCCGCGACCGGCGCGTTGCTCCTCGTCGGCACGTACGTCCGCGCGCGTTCGGCCGGACTCGCCTTCGTCGACTGGCCGTTGATGAACGGCCGATTGGTTCCCGCCCTCGGAGGCGCGGCGACCGCGATGTTCGCGCACCGCCTCCTAGCTGCGAGCGTGTTCCTCCTGGTGCTCTGGGGGGCGATCCGTGCACGCACGATGGCGACACGCTCGAAGGATCTGGTGGTGCTGTCCACCTTGACGCTCTGTCTGTTCTTGGGGCAGATCGTCTCGGGCGCGCTGAACGTATGGTCGCGCCTGCGGCCGTGGGCCGTGGTCCTTCACGTGGCGCTGTCGGTGTTGATCTGGGCGGCGCTCGTCGCCTTGGCGACCGTCTCGAGGCGGCCCGCCGTCGATGCCGCCGATCCGGGGGCGACGTCGGTGGATCCCGACGGCGACACGACGCAGCCCGACGGCGGATCGCTCCGCGACACGATCACCGCGTATGTCCGCCTGACGAAGCCACGGATCATCGTGCTGCTGCTCATCACCACGGTGCCGGCCATGATCCTTGCCGCACAGGGGATCCCGCCGCTCGGGCTGATGCTCGCGACGCTGTTCGGCGGCACCGTGGCCGCCGGCTCGGCCAACGCGATCAACATGTACCTCGACCGCGACATCGACGAACTCATGCGACGGACCAGGAGGCGTCCGCTCCCCGCGCACGCCGTGACGCCCGACCGAGCGTTGCGGTTCGGGTTCGTGCTGGGCGCCGCCTCCTATTTCTTCTTGTCGATCGCGGTGAACGTGCTGGCGGCGACGCTTGCGCTCTCGGCGATCGCGTTCTACGTCTTCGTCTACACCATGTGGTTGAAACGAACGACGACGCAGAACATCGTGATCGGCGGCGCGGCCGGCGCGGTGCCCGCACTCGTCGGATGGGCGGCCGTGACCGGAGCGCTCGCCGCCCCGGCATGGATCTTGTTCGCGATCATCTTCGTGTGGACCCCGCCGCACTTCTGGGCGCTCTCCATCCGGTTCCAGGGCGACTACGCGGCCGCGGGCGTCCCGATGCTGCCGGTCGTGAAGGGTGAGGACGAGACCCGTCGGCAGATCTTCCTGTACTCGCTCGTGCTGTTCGGCACGACGCTGCTGCTCTATCCGATCGGGGGCATGGGGCCCGTCTATCTCTCGACGGCGATCGTGCTGGGGGGTGCCTTCGTCTACCGGGCGCTCCGTCTGTGGCGCGAGCCCTCCTCGGATCGCGCCTGGGGAGTATTCAAGTACTCGATCGTGTACCTTGCCGCGCTCTTCGGCGCCGTCGCCCTGGACGCGCTCTCCCCGCTCGGTCGCTGAGCGATCACGCCGACTGCGCCAGCACCCCATCGATCAGCGGTCGCAGCTGCGCCGCGTCGGTCTGCCCGAACACCGACCACCGGATCACGCCGACGCGATCGATGACGTAGGTGTCCGGCAGCCCGAAGAACGCGAAGTCATCTGCCCAGGCGCCGGACCCGTCCACGATGCTCGGATACGGCACGGCGAACTCCTTGACCCACGCCCGGGCCTTGGCGGTGTCGTCCCGCTCGGTCACGCCGAGGAACTGGACCCCCCGGCCGCGGTACTCGTGCGCGAGTTGGACGAGCTGCGGCTGTTCGTTGCGGCATGGGCCGCACCAGGTCGCCCAGAAGTTGACGACGACGACCTTTCCCCGGAGATCGGCGAGGGCGGCTGTTCCGCCCCGCACGGTCTTGCCGGCCAGCGCCGGGGCCGGCTGGTCCACCGCCTTCGCTCCGAGCGGATCGTCAGCGCCGGACGAGCCCGTGCACGCCGTGGCGAAGAGCATGAACGCGACCGCGGCACGGACGATGACGCGTCGACGACCCATGCCGACCACGCTAGCAGGGGTGGGAGGAACAGCTCAGCCAGAAGGGGACGGACCGGTGGCGCCTGAGGGCGTCGCGCCCGTGGACCCGGACCCTCCGCCCGGAGCACCGACTACGACGGTGCCGTTCATCGTGTTGTGGACGTCGCAGCGGAAGTAGTACGTCCCCGGATCGAGCGCCGGGATCGCGTAGTCCCGGCTGTCGACGCCCGGGAACTGCTCACCCTGGAACAGCGCCTTCGAGGCGGTGTCATCGGTGTAGATGGCGATGTTGTGCAGGACGCCGGCGTCCTGGTTATCGAACGTGAGGGTGGTCGGCTGACCGGCCGGCAGGTCGATCTCCTTCGTGTCGAACGCCAGCGACTTGGCGGTGACGGTGAGCCCTCCACCTCCACCTCCGCCTCCCTCGGTGGACTCGATGGTGCCGACCATCGTCGTCGGGTGGACCTGGCAATGGAAGTAGAACGTGCCGGGCGGCAGGGCCGGTACGGCGTACGGGGTCTCGCTCGGACCGCTGACCAGTGTTCCGGAGAAGAGCGGCTTCGCATCCGCATTCTTGGCCGGGTCCACGTCGAAGATCACCACGTTGTGCTGGATGCCCGGATCCTGGTTGCTGAAGTCGAGCTCGATCGGTTGGTTGGCAGCCACGGACAGCATGGTCGGCTGGAAGCCGGTGGCGGCGGCGCCCTTCGGGGCCGCCAGCGCCACGACCTGTGGCCCCCCTCCGGCCCCCTCGCCGGTGCCGATGGCAACGATCGCAAGACCACCCGCCAACATGGCGACACCCGCCACCGCCCCGACCATGGAGAAGAGCGCGCCGTTGGACAGGCGCTTGCGCGATGCGACGATCGTCGCCGCCGCCATGATCGAGATCGCGACAGTGAGAGCCACCGCGGTCGCGGCGTGGGGCGACACAGACAGCAGAACCCGCGAGAACCCGAAGAGCACCAGCGCGATGATGAGGAAGGCGCCGATCGGGATCGCGATAGGCAGCAGCAGCCCCTGCCGGCTCTCCGAACGCATGTCCGGCCCCGGAGCGGACGCGGGCTTTTCGTCGGTGATCTGGTCGGTCATCGGGTCAGCTCCAGATGGATGTCGTGCTCGACGTCACGGTACCGGGACGCATCCCAGCCCTCATCGCGACCCTCCTGCCGGTGCCATCGGAAGAAGATCGCCGTGATGAACACCCACAGGATGGCGCCGCCGATCAGCTTCATGATCAAGCCGGCGATCAGCTGGTCCGTCAGCGCGCTGATCCCCCAGATCCTGGGGAAGGTGCTGTACACCGGGTACAGCACGTGGTTCCCGAAGGTGAGGAACGAAGCGGGGATGGTCGGGGCCAGCGATTGCAGGAACAGGTAGAGCATCTGCCCGGGCGCCGGGAGCCCCGGGTACTCGGGCAGCGGCGACATCACGGGCCACCACATGAGGAGCGCGGTGCCCACCAGCAGCACATGCATCCCGAAGTGCGCCAACCCCGAACGGACCGAGAGCTCGACGGCGGCCGGCCAGTGCACGAACAACAGCGCAGCGTTGAACAGGATCAGCGCCACGAGCGGCTTCGTCAGGAACCCGAACGCGGTCGCGACCGGCCTCGACCGGAGGTACCGGCGCAGGAGCCACACCGGCATCCCCGCGATCAGCAGGGGCGGAGCGATCAACGCGAAGAGGAGATGCTGCGTCATGTGCATGAGGTACAGGTAGCCCTCGGCGAGGTCGTGGATCGGCCAGTCCGCCCCGATCCAGAGCACCCCCATGCCGGCGAGGAAGAATCGGGCCCTCCGCCGGTCGACCGACTCGCCGGACTCCCGCGCATGGCGCGACGCGGCGATCAGGTAGGCCGCGATGATCGAGCCGAAGAGGAGCCAGACCTCGGGATGCACGTGCCAGGGCGGTAGCCTCATCGCACTAGTTCAAGAAGACCCTGAGCGAGAGCAGGACCACGAGGTAGAGGGTGGCGGCGCCGGCAAGGCCCATGACGAAGAACCGCGAGAATCGCCGGTCGTCGAACTTGAGGTGCATGTACCACAGCACCACGATCGCGAACTTCGAGATCATCAGGACGAACAGCATCGGGAGGAACCATCCGCCCAGCTGCTCGCGCACGTAGTAGAGCGCCACCTCGATGCCGGTGATCGCCCCCAGGATGAAGAAGATCCGTACGTATTCCCGTGAACCCGGATGCCCTGCGTGGGAGACGTGCTCCGGGGTCTCGGTGCCGGTGCCTTCGACGCGGATGTCCGACATGGCTCCTACTTCCCGACCGGACCCGTGGGGATGAGATAGACGACCGTGAAGATGATGATCCACACGATGTCGACGAAGTGCCAGTACAGACCCACCATCTCCACGGGGAACGCCGGGTCGTCGGGGAGCCGGTCCGCGAACGACATCCCCGTGAGCGACAGCAGCATCAAGATCCCGACCGTGACGTGCACGCCGTGGAAGCCGGTGAGGACGAAGAACGTCGTGCCGAACAGGTTGGTGGTGATCGACAGGCCCTCGCGGTAGAACGCGGTGAACTCGAACACCTGGCCGCCGACGAATGTCATGCCGAGCATCGCCGTCGTGACGAGCCACAGTCGCATCCGCATGAAGTCCCGCTTCTGCGCCGCCCCCAAGGCGAGCACCATGGTGAGCGAGCTTGCAAGGAGCACGAACGACGAAACGGACGTGTACGCGATGTCGAACACGTCGGACGGATAGGGCCCCTTCGTGCTCGCCCCTCGGTAGAGCACGTAGGTCGTGATGAGCGCGCCGAACAGCAGGCATTCGGAGGACAGGAAGAGCCACATCGCGAGCTTCGTGTGCGGGAGACCGGTGGTGGTCTCGTGCTCGTCGTGGCCCTTGGCGATCGCGACGTCGGCCATCGTCACTCCGCCACCGAGGGCTCGAGTGCCCACCCGTAGAAGCCGACGAGCGCGATGGCGACGCCGGCGCCGACCACCCACCACGAATAGATCACGCCGTACGCCACGATCGGCAGGCCGAGCGCCGCCACGAACGGCCAGTACGAGGGGCTGGGGAGATGGATCGCGTAGGACGGGCCGTGCGCGGGCTCGACACCGTCGGCGGCACCCGCCTGCACGGGCACGAGCCTCCCGCTCTTGTCCTCGGCGTACTTCCGATGCCAGAACTCGTCGAGCGAGTGGACGATCGGGATCTCGTCGAAGTTGTGGACCGGCGGCGGCGAAGACGTCGTCCACTCGAGCGTGCGCCCATCCCATGGATCGTTCGTCTCGAGCGGCCGGTGCCGCAGCCGCGTCATGACCACGTTCGCGATGAACACCAGGATGGACAGCGCGATCAGGAACGCTCCCAGCGTGGATATCTCGTTCCAGAACGTGAGACCGAGCGACGCCGGGTACGTGTATTCGCGACGGATCATGCCTTGCAGTCCCAGGATGTGCATGGGCCCGAATGCCAGGTTGAACCCGACGATCATGATCCAGAAATGCAGCTTGCCGAGTCCTTCGGAGAGCAGCTGACCGAAGACCTTGGGCCACCAGTAGTACGCCGCGGAGAACAACCCGAAGATCGCACCCCCGAAGAGCACGTAGTGGAAGTGCGCCACGATGTAGTACGTGTCCGTCTGCTGGTAGTCGGCCGGGACGACCGCGTGCGTCACGCCGGACAGCCCGCCGATGACGAACATCGCCACACCGCCGACGGAGAACATCATCGCCGAGGTGAAGCGGAGGTCGCCTCCGTACATCGTCGCCATCCAGTTGAAGATCTTCACGCCCGTCGGGATGGCGATGATGGCCGTCGAGATGCCGAACGCTGTGTTCGCGACCGGGCCGAGCCCCGCGGCGAACATGTGATGCGCCCACACGCCGAAACCGATGAAGCCGATGGAGATGCCCGAGAACACGACGAACTGGTACCCGAACAGCGGCTTGCGGCTGAAGACCGGCAGCACTTCCGAGAAGATGCCGAAGGCCGGCAGGATCAGGATGTACACCTCGGGGTGGCCGAACAGCCAGAACAGGTGCTGCCACAGGATCGGATCCGCGCCCTGCGTCGGATCGAAGAAGTGCGTTCCCCAGCGGCGGTCGAAGAGCATCTCGAACAGCCCGACGGTGATGATCGGCAGCGAGAACACCAGCAGGAGCTGCGTCACGAGTCCCATCCAGACGAACACGGGGAGCCGGAAGAACGACATGCCGGGGGCCCGCATGTTGATGATCGTGACGCCCAGGTTGACGGCGCCGGCCGTGGACGCGATCCCCGTGAGCAGGAGCCCGAGCGCGTAGAACGTCATGCCGCTCGTCGGGTCGGTGGTGGAGTTCGGCGCGTACCCGAACCATCCGCCGTTGGGAGCGCCACCCAGGAACCAGCTGGAATACAGGAACAATCCTCCGAACAGGAACAGCCAATAGCTGAACGCGTTGATGCGCGGGAACGCCACGTCGCGGGCCCCGATCATCAATGGGATCAGGTAGTTGAAGAACGCCGCCGACATCGGCATCACGAACAGGAAGATCATGGTGAGACCGTGCATCGTGAAGACCTGGTTGTATTGATCCGCGTTCAGGAGCGTCTGGTCCGGGCGGGCAAGCTGCGAGCGGATCAGCAACGCCTCGAGCCCACCGACGATGAAGAACGCGAACGCGGTCCCGCCGTACATCAGGCCGATCTTCTTGTGGTCGATCGTGGTGAACCAGCTCCAGAAGCCGGTCAGTGCCGACGGCCGGCGGATGCCCCGCGCCCGTTCGGCCGACATGGAGACGCTCGCCATCTACCCGATCTCCCTCACGTCAGGCTCCCGAGGTACGCCACCAAGGCGGAGATCTCGTCATCGGTCAGGTGGTAGTTGGGCATCTTCGACCCGAGCTTCACGGCGTTCGGATCGTGGAGCCAGGCCCTCAGGGCCTGCGTATCGGTCGTCTCCCAATCGCAGCCGGCGAAGCATTGGTGTGTCGGATCGGCGAAGTGGGTCAGGTTCGGAGCGGCGTTCACACCGGAGTTGACCCCGCCGATCGTGTGACAGGCGATGCACGTGCCGCGGTCGCCCGACAGCGGGTTCATGAACAGATCCATCCCCTGCGTGGCGAGCGGATCCGTCGGCTGCACGCCCGGCTGCTTGTGGTTCGCAACCCAAGCGTCCCAATCACCCTGCGACAACGCCACCACACGGACCTTCATCTTGCCGTGCTGGAGGCCGCAGAACTCCGCGCATTGCCCGTAATACGTTCCGGGCTCGTCGGCCTGCATCAGGATGTGGTTCGTGCGATTGGGGACCACGTCCTGCTTGCCCGCGAGCTCGGGGATCCAGAACGAATGGATCACGGCGTAGTCCGCCTCAGCCTTCGTCGCTCCGCCGATGAGCCCACCCACCGATTCGAGGTCCAGGTACACGGTCCTGCCCGCGGGGATCACCATGACATCGGCGACGGTGATGGGCCCCTTGTCGTCGTACGTGGTCTTCATGTCGCTGTCGGTGTACACGAAGCCCCACCACCATTGGTGTCCCTGGACCGTGATGTGGAGGGCGTTCGCGGGCGGTTTGCGCGCCAGGTCCCAGATGGTCGCCACGGTCGGCACCGTGACGAACGCGAGGATCACGGCGGGCAGGATGGTCCATCCGATCTCCAGCCGCGTGTTGCCGTGCAATTGGGGCGGCATCCGGTCGCGTCCCTTGCGATGGCGGTACTTGACCACGATCAGGACGATCCCGCCCTCGACGATCACGAAGACGAGGGCCGCGACCCAGAACACCGGGACGAAGAGATCTTTGATCTCTTTGGCGTACGGCCCGGCCGGCTTCAACGAATCCTGGCTGGCATGGGGAGCGCACGACGCCAGCATCAGGCCGAGAGCCATGAGGCCCAAGACCCAGAGCAGCCGCTTGCGCAAGTCTCCCTTGCCTCCCCCGGTACAGGCCTGCGACGCCGGTGCGGGCACCGGGCCGCGCGCACTGTACCACCGTCCCTTCCGCCGCTCGATCGGCGGGCGAAGGGTTGTCAGAACCCCTTGTACGAGTGCAGACCGACGATCCAGAGGTTCACCGCGTAATACGTGATCAACAGCGAGACGAAGCCGACCAACGCGATGACGGCCGCCGGTCGCCCTTTCCACCCGGACGTCGAACGTGCATGGAGGTACCCGGCGTAGATCACCCACGTGACGAACGACCACGTCTCCTTCGGGTCCCATCCCCAATAGCGTCCCCAGGCTTCCTGCGCCCAGATCGCTCCGGCGATCACCGCGAACGTCCAGACCGGGAAGGCGAACGCGATCACCCGGTACGCCATGCGGTCGAGGCTGGCGGCCGTCGGCAACACGCCCGCGCGAGCGACCGCCTCCGTCCCGGGCTCGTCGGCATCCGGCACGAAGTCCGGCGGAGCGTCCACGTCGACCGACCCGCCCATGATCGGCGGCGGCTCCTGCGCCCGCAGCGTCGCCACCTGCCGGCGCTCGCGGCGGTCCTGCACCAGGAACAAGATCGTGAGGACGCCTCCTCCGAGCGCGAAGAGCGAGGATCCGGAGATCGCCGCGACCACGTGGATCTTGATCCAGTACGAGTTGAGCGCCGGCACGAGCGGGCCCGGACCCACGTACAGGAACGAGACGGCGATGGCCAACGTGAAGATGGCGAACATCAACGCGAACCCGCCGAGGGTGTGGATCTTGTAGTAGCCCTCGACGATCAGCAGGTACCCGGCGACGACCAGGAGCGCGAGCAGGACCGAGTACTCGTACATGTTGCCCCAGGGCACGCGGTGCGCCGCGAGGCCGCGCGTCGCCACGCAGACGACGTTCGCGACCAGCCCGAAGGAAGCGACGGTGCGGGCGACCGCCCAGAACGAGGTTCGCCGGAACGCCAGGAACGCGAAGTAGCCGACCATCGCGGCGATGTAGGAGAACAGCGTGAGGTTGAACGCGTCGTTGGAGAGACGTCCCCACTGCAGGTCGGTCATCGCGAGCTCACCCGCTCCTTCTCCTCGACGGCGGGCGCGTCGCCCGCGGCGCGGGCCATGGCATCCACCAGCCTCGAGAACTCCTCATCGAACTGCGGCTTGCGTTGCAGTGCGAATCCCCCGACCTTCAGCACGGTCCCGTTCCCGTTCGGCTCCGCCCGCACCCAGACCTTGCGTCGTGACGTGTAGAGGGCGGGCAGGAGCCCGAGCAGCACGAGGATAGCGGCAAGCAACACCAAGGGCACCCCACGGTCGCGGCTCACCTGCAGGACGCTGTACTGACGGAGCTCGGGGAACGAGATCGTGAGGCCCACCGGCGGCGCTCCGGCCCCGAGCGCTTCGCCGGTGCGCAGGTCGACCGTCTGCCCGGCGCCGACGACGCCCTGGCCCGCCTTGCGCATCACGCTCGTGTCCAGCGAGACCAACGATGGATCGGTCAACTCGCCGCGGAACACCTTGTAGAACATCAGCGGCTGGAACTCCTGCGTCATCGCAACGGGCTCGCCGGTCGTCCGCACCTGGAGCCACGCACGGCTGTCGGGCCACAGCTCGAGCGTCAGGCCCACCTGCGGGTGGAGCGACGGGAGCTTCAGGATGCCGTGCCACGGCATCGCGAGCTGCGGCACGCCCTCCGGAGCCGTGTCCTGAACGAACGTGATGGGCTCGGACGCGAGGAGCTCGCCGTCCCGGCGCACCTCGACGACCGGCGCCCACCCGAACCCGTACTGGAAGAGCTCCACACCCTCGATCGAGGCCGGATGGTTGACGCGGATGTCGGCCTGCCGCACCAGGTCGCCCTGCGGATCCAACAGGTCCACGTGCGAGACGAAGTCCATCGGCTGCCCGCTCTGTCGGTAGGTGTCCTCGAACCCTCGGAGGTGAACGCCGATCCCCGTGAAATCGCCGTGGAAGAAGCGGCCGGTCCGCAGCTGGCCGTCGTAGTTCGCCCGGGCGTCGACCCACGTCGTGCCCTCCACCACGACGGCGCGGCCGGTGAACCCGGTCCCCTTGCCGTAGATGACGCCGATGACGATCAGCAGGAACGCCCAATGGAAGAGCAGGCTCCCGACCTCACGGAGCGCGCCCTTCTCGGCGGCGAGCGCCGGCCGGCCGTCCACGTCGCGCGCCACGCGGAACATGCGACGCCGCAGCACCCGGCGCGAACCGTCGATCACCTGCGCGGGATCCGCCGGGACCACCCGTTCCTCATAGAGCCGGAACGCGTCGATCTCGCGCGCCTGGATGGGTCGCTGGCGCAGGGTGCGCACCAGCGCGCGGGTCCGCGGGAACAGGCAGGCGACGAGCGAGACGAACAGCAGGGACGTGATCAGCACGAACCACCACGATCCGTACACATCGAACAGCCCCGCACGTCCGTAGAACGCACCCACCAGCGGGTGATCGAGCTGGTAGCGGATCACGCGCTCGGGCGAGTTGGGCCACTGCGGCACCAGGGATCCCGCCACCGAGGCGAGCGCCAGCATCAGCAGCAGGATGAGCGCCGTTCGCATCGAGCGCAGGGTGCGCCACACCAGAGCCGTCGAGCGTCGCAAGGTGATGCCGCTGGTGGAGGACATGGGGCTCGCGAGGATTCTACGGTCGGACGCCGAAGCACGCGGCCGCGACGCCCGGGTGTCTCACAGCCCTGGCGCGAACCGGGTGAGCGGAGCGACCAGCCTGGTGAACTGCCCGGTCACCAGGAGCACGCCGACGACGACCAGGAGCGCCCCCGAGACGCCGGCGATCCATGCGTAGCGACGGCGGACCCAGCCGAACGCGCCCATGAACCGCTGCACGCCGAGCCCCACCAACAGGAACGGCACTCCCAGCCCCAGGGAATACGCCAGGAGCAGCAGGACGCCTCGAGACGTGCTCTCCGTGACCGCGATGGCCAAGATCCCGGTCAACACGGGTCCCAGGCACGGCGTCCAACCCGCGGCGAACGCCATGCCGAGCGGCAACGCCCCGATCGCACCCGGCCGGACCTTCGACAAGAAGGGCCGGCGCTCCGCATAGAGCACGATCGAGCCGCGCCGGAGCGCGTAGCCGATCATGAACACCCCGATCGCGATCACGACGCCGCCGCCGACCCACTGCCCCACGTCTCCCTTGAAGATCGGCACGAACCGCCTGGCGAACGCGCCGAGGAGCGTGAACACGATCGTGAACCCCGCGATGAACAGCAGGATCGGCAGGAGCGGGCGCTGTGTCTCGCCGTCAACGGCCCGTTCCCCCGAGACGAACGAGACGTAGCCGGGCACGAGCGGGAACACGCACGGCGACGCGAACGAGACGAGGCCCGCCACGAACGCGAGCGCGGGCGCCCACCACGAGGTGAGGCCGGTCTGGACGATATCGGCGATCATCATTGCCTCGGATCCGGGAGCGGGCTCAGTGTATGGCCCGGCGCGCGGCGGTCGGCCTCCTGGGTTGCGACGGGCCCCCGCGAGCGGCATAGTGCTGGTTCGTGAAGCGATTCACAAGCGCGCACCGTCCGTTCCGGCCAAACGGCACATGGCTATAATCGCCCCGCCCATGGAGACGATGCAGGCATGAGCCAGATCGAGGTTGCGGACACGCCTCGGTTCGCCAAGACCAGGGCGAGGCTCTCGCATCGCAAACAGCAGGTTGAAGGCATCCTCAAGACGTTCGAGTGGACGTGGACGAGGGCCGTCGTCTTCTCGGTCGGGCTCACGTTCTTCATCGTCGTCAGCACGTCGGTGGTGCCGTCGTTCTGGCTCTACTTCGCCGACCAGAAGCTGAAGTGGAGCGGCGCGGGGCCACACGGGTTCTGGTTGAAGGAGCTCCGCGACGCGGTCGCGATGGGCCTGGCGACCGGACCCATCATCACGATCCTGGTCGCGGCGGCGGTCGTGCAGAACTGGCGGAGGAAGCTGCGCGGGCAGTCGGGCGACGTGCGTCCCACGGGCGGATACCGGTAGGAGCCGACGATGGTGTTCACGAAGACCGAGGTCGACATCCACGATGACTACGTCGTGGAGGCCGTCGATGCCGCCTGGCTCGCCCAGGGGGTCAAGTCACCGAAGCACCTGATGCTCGATCCCGACAACTGCATCCTGTGTCGCGCATGCGAAGACGTCTGTCCGTGGAACTGCATCTACATGTTGTCGACGGACATCGTCGAGGGCGCCGACGAGTCGTCCGTCGAGGCCGAGGTGCACGGCGCGACCGCGATCTTCGTCGTGGACGACATCGCATGCACCCGCTGCTCCGTGTGCGTCGACCGGTGCCCCACCGACACGCTGTACTATGCGCGCCTGCCGGAGGGTTCGACCGGTGGAACGCGCCCGATGGCCGAGGTCCCTCTGTCGCAAGCGGCGGCGGAGTGAGCCCGGCGGGAACGCGATCGAGCTGAGAAGGGGAGGGAAGGCCGGGTGAAGCTCAAACCGCCGTCGCCGAGCGAGCTCGGCGACCGCCTGCGCGACACCGAGGTCTGGAAGTCCATCTTCCGTCCGGGCTCGATCTTCCGGAAGGGCTACAAGGACACGTCGCGCGACCGCGCGCTGGCCACGATGAACAACGTGCTCTACCACCTTCACCCCGTGAAGGTGAAGCGACACGGGTTGAAGCTGACGTACACGTTCTGCCTCGGCGGCCTGTCGTTCTTCCTGTTCGTCCTGCTCACGATCACCGGCATCTTCCTGATGTTCTTCTACCGGCCCATGGCCGACGTCGGCGGCGCCGTCGCGTACGCCGACATGCAGAGCATCCGGACGACGGTGTTCTTCGGCGACCTGGTGCGCAACCTCCACCGATGGGGAGCGCACCTGATGGTGTTCTCGGTGACGCTCCACATGGCGCGCGTGTTCTACACGGGCGCGTACAAGCCGCCGCGCGAGTTCAACTGGGTCGTCGGCGTGATCCTGCTGTTCCTCACGCTCGGCCTGTCGTTCACCGGCTACCTGCTGCCGTGGGACCAGTTGGCGATCTGGGCCGTCACCGTCGGCACGTCGCTCGGCGGCTACGCCCCGTTCATCGCCAAGCAGGCCAACTTCCTCCTGCTGGGTGGCGTCGTTGTCGGCCCGCAGACCTTGCTGCGCTGGTACGTGCTCCATGTGTTGGCGCTGCCGTTCGTGCTGGTGATCTTCCTTGCGGTCCACTTCTGGCGGATCCGCAAGGACGGCGGCATCTCGGGACCGCTGTAGGAGGCGACTGAGCGATGGCGAGAGAAGACACACCGCTCGACCAAGCCGTCTTCGACGCGACGCTCGCCGCCGAGCTCGCGAAAGGGTCCGACCGACGCGTCGCCGAGGGCCGCGCTCGCTCGGCCGCGGTCCGCGCGTACAAGGCTGCGCATCCCGAGGAGGAGGCCGCCTCCGGTCATGCCGCCGCTCCCGCAGCGGCCGCTGCACCCGCGCCCGCGGCTGCCGCAGCTGCGCCGGCCGCCGCCGCCGCCGCTCCGGTCGCGGCCGCGGTGGCCACGGCCGCCGTGCCGGTCACCACTCCGGTACGCGCGGCGCCGCTCCCCACCGGCAACATCCCGACGCCGAAGAAGGGCACGCAGGACAAGCACCGCCTCCTCGCGTTGGTTCCGCCCGAGGGCATCCAGCGCGTCGAGCGCGAACAGGGCGATCGCGTCAACGTCTGGCCGCACCTGCTGATCGAGGAGTTCGTGGCCATGCTGATCCTCACCGCGGGTCTGCTGATCTTCTCGACGTTCGCGATGGCCCCGCTCCGCCAGCTTGCCAACCCGAACCTCACACCGAACCCGTCGAAGGCACCGTGGTACTTCCTTGGCCTGCAGGAGCTGCTGCGCTACTTCCACCCGATGGTCGCCGGCATCGTGATCCCCACGTTCATCCTGGTGGTGCTCGCAGCGGTCCCGTACGTCGACCGTAACCCGAGCACGAGGCCCGGCGACCGCAAGATCGCGATCTCGATGTTCACCATCCTGTTCTGCTTCGGCGCCACGCTCACCATCATCGGCTGCTTCTTCCGCGGCCCCGGCTACAACTGGATCTGGCCGTGGGCGCAAGGGGTGTTCTTCGACCTATGACGCTCGCCATCTCCACCGGTGTCGTCGCGGCGATCGTGGTCTTCGTCGCGTTGGACATCTTCGCCATCGTTTTCGGTCTGTCGTTCGTGCGCGCCGCGAAGGCGCAACGGGAAACCGCCGACGGCACCGCGGCCGCGCGCCCGACGTCCGCCCCCTTGTCGCGGCGCGACTTCTTCCGCAAGTCGCTCCTGACCTCGCTGCTCGTCTTCGGCGCGCAGTTCGGCGGGGCGACGATCGCGTTCCTCTGGCCGAGCCTGAAGGGGGGGTTCGGGTCCGTGATCAACGCCGGTCCCTTGGCCGACATCAAGGCGCAGCTGGGCGACGGGCCGGTCTACAACGGCGCCGGCCGCTTCTACGTGGTGCCGTGGAAGGGGAAGGTCACGTCCGACGCCGACTATCCGGGCGAGCTGGTCACCGCCGAAGGCATCATGCCCCTGTATCAGCGATGCGTGCATCTGGGATGCCGGGTGCCGTTCTGCGCGTCGTCGTTGTGGTTCGAATGCCCGTGCCACGGTTCCAAGTACAACTTCGCCGGCGAGTACCAGCTGGGCCCGGCGCCCCGCGGTTTGGACCGTTTCGTGGTCAAGATCGAGAACGGCAACGTCATGGTGGACACGTCGACGGTGATCCTGGGGCCACCGCGTGGCACCGACACGATCGGCGAACCGCCGCAGGGCCCGTTCTGCGTGGCCCCAGGGTAACGACGGAGTGACGACGGACCGAGAGAGGACCGGAACGACGACATGCTGGCGCTGAGCGATACCGCGGGGGTGATCCTCCTCGTCCTCGGCGGCGTCTTCGTCGTGGTAGCGGCGGCGGGGCTCGTCCTGCGCGGTCGTGTCACGCGCGAGCCCAAGCCGGACATCCCACCGGCCATGGAGCCCGGGCCCTCGGACCCCGCGCTCGAAACGCCGCTCCTGCAGAAGCTCCAGGGCTGGGGCGTCCTGTTGGTCGCGTTCTTCGTGATCTGGCTCCCTTACAACTGGCTGATCGAACCATCCACGAACCTCAAGCAGGACAAGGCCCTGAAGACCGAAGCGATCGAACGCGGAAGCCGCTCCGTGGAGCTGTTCAGCGAGGAGAACCAGCTCGGGGTCGGGTGCGTTCGGTGCCACGGCCCGGAGCTCCGCGGCGGCGTGATCGTGTCGGGCACCGGATACGCCTATCCCCCGAACCTCACGACCGTCTGCGGCGGGCCGTCCACCGGCCATCCACTGATCAAGTCGCTCGCCGACATCTACACGACCATCCAGCAGGGCCGCAACGCGATGCCGTCGTGGAGCATCCGCTACCAGGGGGCACTCGATGACCAGCAGATCAACGACATCGTGAACTACCTCGTCTTCATGAGCTCCAAGAACGTTCCGTTCAAGGACAACATCTGCACCAACCCCGACGCGGTCAAGGCGGTCAACTCGCCGTCGCCATCACCCTCGGGGACGAGCGGGGCGACCGGAGCCACCGGGGCGACGGGAGCGGGTTCCTGATGCTCGCGCAGGCGACGCACTCGTGCCTCGGGTTCCATATCGAATGCGGCACGCTGTTCAAGGGCGCCGGTGTCACGCTGACGGCGTTCACGCTGTTCCTCGGCAGCGTGTACCTGATGCTGTCGCTCGTGTTCGGCAAGTGGATGGGCTACCTGGTCCTCGCGGTCTGCTTCTCTGGATGGCTCATCATCCACTCATCCCTGTGGTACTTCGGATTCTGGGCCCAGGGGCCGGGCACGCCGACCAACCAGGGGCCGCGCGGTCACGAGCCCGCGTGGGTCGTCTTGGAAGCGGGTCTCGGGGCCGGAGACGCCCGATTCACCACGTTCGCAGACTATCCGGCAGGCCGGTGGAAGGAGCCGAACGCGGGGCAGGATCCATCCGTGCAGTCGGTGGGCAGTGCCGCCACGTCATTCCTGGCGCTGAAAGCGAACGAGGAGTTGAACATCGACCCGCTGGGGACCAACGCGATCACCGGCACGCAGTTCACGATCGACAGCGTGCGGTTCGCCACGGCCGAGGACGGGAAGACGCCGCTTTCGGTCGTCCAGGCGCATTTCTCCGGCGGTGGCCCTCTCACGACGCTCGCCCTCTACCACGATTCGGGCAGCATCCCCCGCTACTCCCTGATGTTCATGGCGGCGGCGATCCTGTTGTTCCTGATCCACCTCCCGTTGCTCGACCGCGCCGAGAAGAGGCGGCAAGCGTTCCTGACCGGCGGGAGCGCGCCCGCATGGTACGGCCCGGCATAGAGTCATAGGCCAGAGAGTCATAGGAAGGATTCGACGATGATCGGTGCGGACGCGGTCCCCCTCCTCGATCAGGGGAGCATCCAGTTCATCCTGTTCGGCGTGATGGTCCTGGCGGTGCTCTTCCTGATGTGGGTGACCATCGCGAAGTAGTCAGCGATCGAGGTCCGCCACGGCTCGTCCGCGGCGGTGTACCTCGGCGAGCGTCGCCTTCCGCTGCTCGTAGAACGCCAGGATCTGCAGCTCCACGGCCAGATCCACCTTCCGGACGGACACGCCCTGGGGAACGACGATCACGGCCGGCGCGAAGTTGAGGATCGAGCGTATGCCGGTCTCGACCATCAGGTCCGCGAGCTCCTGTACGGCGGCGGCGGGCGTGGCGATGACCCCGATCGCGATGCCGAGCGATCGAACCAGCGCCGGCAACTCATCCACGTGGTGAACCTGGAGCTGGCCCACGCGCTGACCCACCTTCGAAGGATCCACGTCGACCAACGCGGCCACGCTGAACCCTCGCTCTGGGAACCCCCGGTAGTTCGCGAGGGCGTGTCCGAGGTTCCCGATGCCCGCGATCACGATCGGCCAATCCTGCGTGAGCCCGAGCTCACGGCGGATCTGATGGATGAGGTAGACCACGTCGTACCCCACGCCCCGTGTGCCGTAGGAGCCCAGATGCGACAGATCCTTGCGCACCTTGGCCGAGTTCACGCCCGCCGCCTCCGCAAGCGCTTCGGAGGAGACCGTCGACGCGCCGGACTCGGCGATGTCGACGAGGGCCTGCAGATATATGGGCAGGCGCCCCACGGTCGCCTCGGGGATCGGCCGACCCTTCGTCATCCGCTCACCGGCCGGCCCGTCATCGATGCAGGGTAGCCCACCGCTCTCGGCGTTCTCAAGTTCACAAGCACGCCGCCAGGGGTCGAGGTCAGCCTTCCTCAACGATGGCGACGAGCTCGGCCGGGTCGACCTCGTACTCGAACCGCTCCTCCCCGTCGATCTCCACCACGGGGATCCGGAGCCCGTACTCGCGCTCCAGGTCGTCGTGTCCCGCGATGTCGACCTCCACCAGTTCGAACGGGCTCCTGGATCGCTCCGCCATGAGCACGTCCCTCGCGGTGTCGCAGAGGTGGCAGCCCGCCCTCGTGTACAGGACCACGCGCATCGCACGATGCTACCCACGGGCGAGACGTCCGCAGCAAGATCGCCGACGACCGGTGATACAACTGGACCCGTATGAGGAACGGTGACGTCGACGACCTGGAGCTCCATCGGCGACTCTCCGCGGGCGACCGGGGGGCCTTCGACGAGCTGTACCGGCGGTACTCGCCGACGGCCTACGGGGTCGCCTACCGGCTGACCGGCCAGCAGATGCTCGCCCAAGACGTCGTTCACGACGCGTTCATGGCCCTGTGGCGTGCCCCCGAGGCATTCGATCCCGCACGCGGCGCGTTCCGGACGTTCTTCCTGTCGTTGGTGCACCATCGGGCCGTCGATACGGTTCGCCGCGAGGAACGGCTCCGGAAACGAACCGAGCGCGCGGCGAACCTCGAGCCGTTGACCGGCGAAGACCCTGCGGAGGATGTCGTGGACGATGCGTACCTCGGTATCCGCCGCCGGGAGGTCCGTCAGGCCCTCTCGACGCTCCCCGATCCACAACGACAGGTGCTCGAGATGGCCTATCTCCAGGCGTACACGCAGGCCCAGATCGCGGAGGAGCTGGGCATCCCCATCGGAACCGTGAAGACCAGGACCCTGGCGGCGATGCGGAAGCTGCGCCGAGCGCTCTACCGGGAGGACTAGTTTGTCGGAGACCCACGAAACGATCGAAGAGCTGCTGGCCGGCTACGTCCTGCGGAGCCTCTCGGGCGAGGACGCCGTCCGGGCCGACCATCTGCTCTCCGACCACGTGCCGCACTGTCCCGCGTGCCGCGACTCGCTCGCGGTGTTCCAGGGGGTGTCGGCGGATCTGGCGCTCGAGGCGGCGCCCATCCGGCCACCCGACACGCTCTTGCCACGCCTGCACCGAGATCTCGGGGCGCAGGATCGTCGGAGGCGCTCGGTGTCGATGTTCGCGGTCGCGGCGAGCGTCGTGGCCGTGGTGGGGTTCGCGGGGCTGGCCGTGACACAGAACGTGCGCGTCAACCACGCGCAATCGCGGATCGACAACATCAGCTCGGCGTTCGACTTCGCGCGGCGTCCAGGGGCGTCGATGGTGCAGGTGGACAGCAACAGCTCGGATACCGATCCGATCACGGAGATCTCCAGGCCGGGGACCCAGCGCTTCTACCTGGTCGGCAGGGACGTGCCGATGCCGCCCCACGGCACCGTTTACCGGGTGTGGTTGCTCTCGGGGACCCATGCGACGTGGGCCACGGACTTCGTGCCGGAGCCGGGGATGATGGTCGTGGCGCTCGAGTTCGACCCGAGCCTCTACGACCGGATCCTGATCTCGGTGGAACCGGCGGGATCGACGCCCGACACACCCGAGCTCGCGGTCTGGCAAACCGCGAGCTGAGTTCGAACCCGGACGGCTCCGCCTGCGGTTGCGATGGAGGAACGGGCGTCAGTGCGCGTCCGACGCCGGAGCCGGCACGGACGTCGGTTTCGAGGCTCGGAGGAACCCCCAGAACATCACCGCGATACCCACCAGGAGCGATACCGAGAAGAGCGGCAGCTTGCCCAGCGCAGCGAACGTGGAGCCGAAGCCGGCGATCACCGTGGCGCCGATCGCGATCAGCAGCGTGCCGACGAACCGGTCCTTCAGCTCGGGACGGCCGCGCATCTTCCACGCGGACCAGAGCGCACCGCCGACGAGCACCAGGTACGACGGGATCGAGATGAGCTGCGGGAGGCGATGGGCGGGGGTGCCGTCACCGAACACGTGCTTGCCCGACGGCAACTGCTGCGTGAGGGCGTGTGCGTCGTAGACGGCCCCGCGCACGACCGAGATCGAATAGGCGATGAGGAACACGAGAACGACGTCGAGCGCCAGCTCGACGGTCCGGTTGCGGACCAGCAGCTGGAGCTCGCCCGCCGCGAGGAACGGGACGTTCAAGACGGCGCCGAACAGCCAATACATCTGGAACGCGAACCGGCTCCAGCCGTTCAACGCGCCCACCATGACGGCCAGGGAGGCGGCGGCGTACATCAGGAGCGCGATGGCCCAGAGCAGTTGGTAGGACCGCCGACGCTCGACGTACTGCCTCGCGAGGAGCCCGGCGAACACGAACGCGACCGCGGCGGCCACCAGAGGGAATACCCACATGGAGCGCAGGATATCGGTCGCCCTGGCCCGGCGCCCCGCTCACACCTACAATGAACGTATGCCTTCCCCGAGGATCGTGTTCTCGTCGGCTGCGTTCTTCGCCCGGCCGCTCTCGCAGACGTTCCGTCTGCTGGCCGAAACTGGCTACGAAGGCGCCGAAGTGATGGTCACCAAGGACCCCGAGAGCCAGGATCCCATCCGGATGCGGGCACTGGCCGCCGAGTACGACCTGACGATCGGTGCGATCCACGCGCCGTGCCTGCTCCTCACCCGGAGGGTGTGGGGCACCGACCCCATCGCCAAGGTCGAGCGGGCGATCGAAGTCGCCGCCGACGCCGAGGTTCGGCTCGTGGTCGTCCACCCGCCGTACCGCTGGCAACGCTCGTTCCGCCGCTGGATGGAAGATCGTCTCCCCGACCTCATGGCGGGAACCGGCGTGACCGTGGCCGTCGAGAACATGTTCCCCGTTCGGGTCGGGGGCCGCGAGATGACGTTCCACGCGAACCAGGACCTGGAGGAGCTCGAGGGCTTGCCCGACCTCGTGCTGGACACGAGCCACGCCGCGGTCGCCGAACACGACCTGGTCGACCTCAGGCGACGGTTCGGCGGGCGTATCCGCCACGTCCACCTCTCGGACAACGCCGGCAAGGGATGGGACTCCCACCTCCCTCCGGGTGAGGGAGTCCTCCCGCTCGACCCGTTCCTCGACGATCTCGCAGCGAGCGATTACGAGGGGTCGATCTCGCTCGAGGTCGACCTGCGGCAGCACCTGACCGATGCCGCGCGCCTCCACACGGTGATGGTCTCCATGCGCGAGGGTGTGGAGCGACGGCTCGCCGGACCGGCTGTTCGGCGCGAAGCCGGCTAGCGCCCCCCTGTTAGCCTCCCGAACGTGCGACGCCCGACGTTCATCATCCTGATCGTCCTCTTCGTGCTCCTGATCGGAGCCGGGATCGCGCAGTTCGTGATCGCCTCCGGCGACGGCGCTCCGCTGCAGGGCCCGGCGAGCCCCGGGCAGCTCCCGAGCGCGTCGCTCACCGCGTCGCCCTGACCGGCTACTCCAGGACGACGGTCCTGCCCACCGACAGACCAAGCGTGTCGGCGGCGTTCCCCTGGTTCACCACCAGCGCCAGCTGACCCTGGGAGTCGATGATCGCCGCGAGCGTTCCGCGCGCAACGTCCGCGAAGACGCCCACCCGAGGGATCGTCCGGCCGCGAACGGTGAGCACCGGCCCGATCCCCGCCGCCTCCAGGTCATGCGGGCCGACGTTCAGCTGCACGTTGCCGAACCCGTCGATGCCGCTCACACGAGCCCCGATGGCTCCCACCGCCACCATCGGGCCGGGGAGCTCCAGCACGTGCAACCGCTCCACGTCCAGCGACGGGCCCACGTCGGCAAGGGGCATGCCCGCCGCCAGATGGGCGGCCGCGGGGGCGAACACATCCCGTCCGTGGAACGTCCGGGAGACCGGCTCGAGGATGACGTCGGCGGACGTGATCTCGACCGCCGCGGCGGCGCCCCCCAGCGCCTCCCACGCAAGCGACAGCAATCCGTTGTCCGGGCCGACGAGCGTCGCCCCCGAGGTCGTTCCCACGGCGATGGCCCCCCGCCCCGTGCCAACACCGGGATCGACCACCGCGACGTAGACGGCGTCGGCCGGCATGTATGAGGTCGCACGTCCCAGTGTGAGCGCGCCGTGCATCACGTTCTGCCGGGGGATCGAATGCGTGAGGTCGACGATCAGAGCCTCGGGGGCGATCCGCAGCATCACGCCGTGGCAAACGCCGACGAACTCGTCCGTCAAGCCGTAATCGGTGAGGAAGACGATGGGGCGGCTCATGTCACCGACACGTGCTGCTCGAGCCAGTTGGTGATGAGGGTCCGGGCGTTCTCCGCCTGGTTGCCCTCCAGGATGTCGGTGCCGTGGTCGGCCGTCGTGAGTATCTCGACGCGCTTCGGCTGAAGCGTCTCGGCGAAGAAGGCCTGCGCCGTCGCGGCGGCGTTCCCGTCGACGTTTCCGGCCAGGAACAGCTTCGCCGCACCCACGGTCTGCAGGACGTCGGGTCCCGCGGTGAGTCCTTCGATGGCGGCGGGCGCCGAGAGGGTCACGACCGCGTCGATGTCCGACCCGCTCTGGGAGGCGTAGATCAGCGAGGCGGTACCGCCCATGCTCGCGCCGACCAGCCCGATCCTCCGCACGCCCTCGGTGCGCAGGAACCCAACCGCACCCGCGACATCCTGCCAGATGGCCGAGACGTCCTTGTCCCCCTGCGAACAACCGGCGTCGCCGCCGGGACAGTAGCCGCGGAAGTCGAACGTGAGCGTCCGATAACCCATCGCAGCGAGCTGATCGGCGAAGTCGAACCATGAGCTCTGATCCGCCGGCTGCATGTGCGCCAGCACCACTCCCGCGGTCGCGCCGTCGGGGCCGAACAGGCGCCCGGCGAGGTGCACGCCGTCGCTCGACTCGAACTCCACCGCTCGGGAATCGGCGAGCGCCTGCGTACGGATCGCCTCGGCCTGATGGCACGCGGGAAGGACGAGCACGAGAGCGGTGGCCACGGAACCCATCATGAGCCCGAGCCTCGGGCGAGCCGCTACGCGCACGGGTCAGAACCTCGGGTGCGGCTACTTACCGAGCTTCATCCGCGCGTGGCGCGTCCGCTTCAGAAGCTTCTTGTGCTTCTTCTTCCGCATCTTCTTGCGCCGCTTCTTGATCAGGGACGGCAAGCGTTCCTCACTCTCGGTCGACTCACTCGGTTCCGAACAGGTTCCGGAGGTCGACACGCTTCGCGCGGTAGCTCTCCTCCAGACGGACAGACCCCAGTCTAAGGGCCTTGGGGGGATCTGCCACGGGCGATATCAGCCGCAACGCACCGTCCTTCGGCACGTATTCGAGGTAGCCCACTCCGGTGTACGCCCCGCGACCGTCGGAGAGTCCCACCAGCAACCGATCCAACTGCGTCAGGTCGAAGAGGGGAGGGAGGCTGGGCATGAACACCGTGGGTCGGATGCGGAACCGACTGAGCTTCCCGCCGAAGTAGCGCGCCATCGCCTGCTGGCGGTGCTCCGAGCGCTGCTCCACGCTGGTGGACACCACCGATGGATGCACACCGAGCGAGACGACGTCGATGCTGAAGAATCGCTCGATCACGCCGAGGACCGGGGCGAGCTCCTCCCCTCGCTGCAGGCCGACGACGAGATCGGGCTGGAGCAGTTCCACCTTGTGGTACTTCACCAACTGGCCGTAGATGCCCGAGACCATGCCGCTCGTGTCCACGACCACCAGATCGGTTCCCTCCGCCAGCGCCACGTCGTGCATCCTCGCGATCCCCGTCACGAGCGGGAGCAGGTGCCCTTGCGGCGAGAACGACCCCACGAACGACAAGGCATCGGCGTCGGCGAGCCGGTCGAGCGTGAGGTCGTCGGGCGACCCGATGCGCTTCATGGCCACCGTGCCGGGAGGGCCGACGGTCTTCTGCCCCAGGTCGCCGTCCACGTACGCCACCGTGCGGCCGAGCGTGAGGGCATAGGCCGATACCGCTCGCGCCAGCGTGCTCTTGCCCGCGTCGAGCCCTCCCACGAACAGGACCGTGTGGGCGTCGCGCGCGGCTCGGTCGACGAGCCGGTCGTGCTCGTTCACGGACCCCCCTCCGTCCTCTCACGGAGGTTCGGCGTCGCGTGTACGCGAAAGCGCTGTGCCGGTTATCCGGCCTCGGTGTAGCGCTCGGTCAGGTAGCTATCGATGTCTTCCTCGCGGAGCCGATAGCCCCTTCCTACCCTGAAGGCGGACATCTCCCCTGTCTTGATCAGCCGGTAGACGGTCATCCTGGATACGCGCAAGAGGTCAGCGACCTCGTTCACGGTCAACAGCCGAGCCTCGGTGAATGGTTCCTTCTTCACGATGGGCGGATTGTAGGGGAACAGTGCCCTCGCGGGATAGCCCTCCGTTGTGCCTACGCCTTGACCTGCGGGAACGCTGCCGCGGCCGCCTGGAAGCAGGGCCAGTAGGCGTCGGGGGCGACGTGGTCGTCCATCACGACGACCACGTCCGTGCGGCCCTGCGCCTTGGCGACGAGGAGGGCGGGGTCGTTCACGTCGGCCACCGAGACCGTGTCGACGCCCGCCTCGATGGCCGCCCCGGCGAAACCGTGGTCGGCCAGGACGAGGTCCGGACGATCCTCCGCCAGCATCCGACGCATCGCGTCGGGCCAGTGCGTGTGGCGCGGTACCCGGCCGTCCGTCTGCATGCCGACACCCGAGAGATAGCCGATGGACCAGTCGTGGTCGAGGTGCGCTTCGCGCCAGCTGGTGCCGTCGGCCGGCTTGATCACGCGGCCTCCGTGAGCCAGGAGCAGCCGTTCCAGTTCGCGGTAGAGCAGATCGAGGCCGCCGGGATGGCCGGTGGCGATGAGTACGCGCTCGCCGCCTTCGGCGGCGAGCGCGAGCCGGCGGCCGAGCGACTCGCAGGCGTCCAGGATCGGCTCGGGGGCGATGAGTACATCGCCGAACTCGCTCACGGGATCGACCACGGCACCGGCGCCCGCGGACACCAGGTCGAGCACGTCCTGCAAGGTCAGGCCGTCCTGCAATCCGGTCAGGCCGAACTGCTTGTCGGGATCGCCTTCCAGCAGGAGCCGGGCGTTCCCGCGGACGTTGTCGAGGGGATGCGTGGCCACTCCCGCCACACGGCCTGCCTCGAGCGCGCGAGCGAGCTCATCGCGAGGGTAGGTTCGTGGGGTGAAGCGATCGTCGACGGCCGGCAGACGGCGGGCGTGGGCTTCGATAACGTCCATCTCTTCCAGGGTAGAGGAGCCGGCATGCAACTGAAGGGCGCGGTCGCGGTCGTCACCGGAGCGTCGTCCGGCATCGGCGAGGCGGTCGCGGTCGCACTCGCGCAACGGGGATCGAAGGTCGTGCTGACCGCACGCCGCAAGGAGCGCCTCGACGACCTGGCCGACCGGATCGAACGGGCCGGAGGCACCGCGCTCGCGATCCGCTGCGACGTGACCGACCGCGAGCAGCTCGCGTCGTTGCCGGCGGTCGTGAAGGAGGCGTTCGGTCCGTGCGACGTGCTGGTGAACAACGCCGGTGTCCCCGGCGGCGGGGCGTTCGCGAACCTGACGTACCAGCAGATCGAGGACATCATCCAGGTGAACGTCCTCGGCGTGATGTACGGGACGCGGGCGTTCCTCCCGGGGATGTTGAAGCGCGGGCACGGCCACATAGTGAACGTGGCGTCGCTCGCCGGGCGGTTCGCCACGCCGGGGGCGGCCGTGTACGGCGCCTCGAAGCACGCCGTGGTCGCGTTCTCCGAATCCCTCTTCTACGAGGTGGAAGACCAGGGTGTCCTCGTGACGGCAGTGAACCCGGGATTCGTCAGGACCGAGGGCTTCCCGCTGGTCGGCATGGATCCCCGGATGATCCTGACGTTGGATCGTGTCGCGGGCGCCGTCGTGCGGGTGGTGCGCGACGACATCGCGCCGGAACTGTCAGTCCCGCGCTACATCAGCCCGCTCCAGGCGTTCCGCGTGCTCACGCCCCCGCTGTACCGTTGGGGGGTTCGGAAGGGCCGCGACATGGGCCTCAAGGGGACGAAAGCGGCGGGCTAGATGGCGCAGGAGATCGCGTTCGACGGCGAGCTGCTCGCAGCACGAGGGGGCGGTCACGCCATCGCGTTGGATGGTGAACTTGCGGCGTCGCTCGGCGCCGCACACATGTCCCGTGTGGCCGGCACGCTGAACGAACACCCGTTCCGGAGCAACGTGGTGAAGATCGGCAGCGCGCTCCTCCTGGGCGTGCACATGGAGAACGTCGATGCGCTCGGCTTGACGCCTGGCGACACCGTGGCCGTCGTGATGGCGATCGACGCCGAGCCACGCGGGGACGACACGCCGCCGGAGATCCTCGCGGAGGCACTGCACACGGATCCGGTCGCGGCCGCGACGTGGGAGAAGCTGGCACCGTCGCACCGACGCGAGTTCATCGGCTACATCAAGGAGGGGAAGAGGGACGAGACCCGCGCGCGTCGGGTGAAGCGCACGATCGACGAGCTCGCGGGCCGCAACCCGAAGACATGAACATCTCCGCCGAGACCATCACGGCTCCCACAAGGATCGACCGTCCGGCGAGCGACGACGTCCCCGAGCCCGACCCGCCGTGGGTGGTCATCGTCTGGAACGATCCCGTGAACCTGATGTCGTACGTGACGTGGGTCTTGCAGAAGCTCTTCGGGTACCCGCGCACCAAGGCGGAGAAGCTGATGATGGACGTCCATACGAAAGGCAAGGCGGTCGTGTCGAACGGCACCCGCGAGAAGGCCGAGTTCGACGTGGCGCGCCTGCATGCCCACGGCCTGTGGGCCACGATGCAGAAGGACGCCTGAGGGCGTGGCGCGCGGCGGGCCGGTCAAGCGCACCCGTCGAGGCGACTTCGAGCTCCGTTTGACCACCGATGAACGGACCATCCTCCGTGGGTTGCCGGACCAACTCCGGAACCTGATCGAGCATGAGGACCCGACGAGCGATCCCGCTATGGCGCGGCTGTACCCACCCGCGTACGAAGACGATCCGATCCGCAACCTGGAGTTCGAGCGGATGGCAGGTGATGATCTGACGTCGCAGCGCCTGTCGTCGATCAGCGCGATGGAAGCCTCGATCGACGCCGACCGACTCACGGAAGACCAGCTTCTCTCGTGGCTCGGCGTGCTGAACGACCTGCGGTTGGTGCTCGGAACGCGACTGGATATCACCGAGGACACCACCGAGGAGGACTTCGCCGCCGGTGACCCCCGTGCGCCGACGTTCGCGTTGTACGGCTACCTCACCTGGCTGGTCGACGCGATCGTGAGCGAGCTCGATCCCGGCTAGTCTGGCCCGGACTCCCTGGCCCTCGGCCGCAGGTGGAACCCGGACCGGGCATGGGCGGGAGATACGTCACCTCCGGAGCGCACGACTTCCATCGACGGAGACCGAGGTGCTCGTCAGCGGACCGGGGAGCCGACGCGATGGATCTTCAGCATGTTCGTGGTGGTCTTCCCGGCGGGTGATGCCGCCGCCATGACGACGGCGTCGCCGGGCTTCGCGAGCCCGAACGCCTGCAGTCCTTCGTCCATCAACGCGATCATCTCGTCGGTGTCGGCCGGCTTGCGCGACGGCAGAGGGATCACGCCCCACTGGACGGCGTTCGCCCGCCGGACGTTCTCGTCCGGGATGAACGCGTACACAGGACAACCGGGACGCTCCGCCGACAGCAGGCGCGCCGTCCGCCCCGTCTCGGTGTAGCACGTGATGGCGATGACGTCGCGGTCCTCGGTCGCGACCGCCGCCGCCGCATGCGCGACGGCCGGTCCCTCACCGGTGTGACGGCACGCCGGCTGCGCCGCCCGGTATTCAGCCCCGCGGGACTCGACGGCCTCGGCGATCCGAGTGGCGGCGGCGGCGGCCTCGAACGGGAACCGACCGATCGCCGTCTCGCCGGAGAGCATGATGCCGTCCGCGCCGTCCAGGACAGCGTTCGCCACATCGGTGGCCTCGGCGCGCGTAGGCCTCGGCGCCCGGATCATCGACTCCAGCATCTGGGTGGCGACGATCGCCGGCCGCGAGACCGCACGAGCCGCGCGAAGCAGATCCTTCTGCAGCAGCGGGACCTCTTCCATCGGCAGCTCCACGCCCAGGTCGCCGCGCGCGACCATCACCGCGTCGGTGACACGCAGGATCTTCTCGATGTGCTCCACGGCAGGCTTGGTCTCGATCTTCGCCACGATCGGGACGGCCCGCTCCCCCATCAGCGAACGCAGCTCCTTCACATCCTCGGGGTCGCGCACGAACGACTGCGCGATCAGGTCGACGCCGAGATCGAGCGCGCGGGCGAGCCCCTCGCGGTCTCGCTGGGTGACCGCGGGCAGGCTCAGGCGCTCGGCGGGAACGTTCACTCCCTGACCTGAGTGAACGGTGCCGCCGCGCACGCAGTCCGTTCGCACGACCGATCCCTCGAGCGCCGACACGGTGAGCTCGACCGCGCCGTCCGCCAGCAGGATCCGGTCCCCCACCAGCAGATCGCGCGCCAGGTCCGGATAGGTCGTCGACGCGCCGTCCCGATCTCCCTCCCCGTCCGGCCGGAACGCGAACGCCTGCCCGGGCGTGAGCTTCAACGCGCCGGGGTGGACGACGCCGAGACGCACCTTCGGTCCTGGGAGGTCGGCCATCACGGCCAGGGCACGATCGATCTTCGCTTCGGTGGCCCGAACCAGCTCGACCGCGCGTGCATGATCGGCGGGCGTGCCGTGGGAGAAGTTGATGCGGAAGATCGTCGCCCCCGCGGTAACGAGCCCGCGGATGAACTTCGGCGTGTTCGTCGCCGGACCCAGCGTGCAGACGAGCTTGGTCCTCGTGGTCACGCGGACCCCTCGAGGCCGACCACGGCGCGCACCTGGGCCGCGACCGCGCGTGCGCCGTCGTCGCCACCGCCCGCACCGATCGAGGGCTCCTCGAACGTCGTCGGGACCGCGCTACGGATCTCGAACTCCACCTGCTCGATCCAGCCCTCGGGGAGCTGGTCGGGCAGCTCCGCGTCCGCCATCTCCGCGAACGCGATCGTCCAGGCCCGCGGGACCACGCGCGCCCATTGGTATCCGCCTCCGCCGGTGGCCACCCATCGACCCGCCGCCGCCTCATGCGCGAGGCGGTGCAGCTCCTTCGCGGTCTCTCGATAGGCACGGGTGGTGAGCTGCATCTGCGCGAGTGGATCGGTCGCGTGCGTATCGCATCCGAGTTGCGTGACCAACACGTCCGGCGCGAACCGCCGGACCAGCGGAGGGACGAGCGATAGGAACGCGTCGAGCCATGCCTCGTCGCCGGTGAACGGCGGCAACGGGATGTTGACCGCACTCCCCACCGCCGCAGGGCCGCCCCGCTCGCTGATGGCGCCCGTGCCGGGGAAGAACCAAGGCGCGTACTCGTGGATCGAGATGGTCAGCACGCGGGGGTCATCGTAGAAGATGAACTGCACGCCGTCGCCGTGATGCACGTCGACGTCGACGTAGGCGATCCGTTCGGCCCCTGCTTGAAGCAACCAGGCGATCGCGACCGCGGGATCGTCGTAGACGCAGAAGCCCGACGCGCGTCCCGGCATCGCGTGGTGCAGCCCTCCGGCGGCGTTGAACGCATGCTCCACGTCTCCCGACCAGACCGCGTGCGCCGCCATCACGCTGGCTCCCACCACGAGCGCACCGGCTTCGTGCATCCGGTCGAAGATCGGGTTGTCACCCGGCCCGTAGCCGAACGGGGCCCAGTCGCCGGATCCACCGTGGCCCGCCCGACGCGTCGCGTCGACGAACGCGGGCGTGTGCACGAGTTCGATCGTTGCGTCGTCCGCCGGTTCGGAGCTCCGGAGCCGTTCGACGTTGGGCAGCTCATCCAACTCGAGCGCGCGGATCAAGTCCCAGGTGAGCAGGACGCGCTCGGGTCGCAGCGGATGTTGTGGGCCGTGGTCGTAGATCCTCGCCTCGGGACAGAGCACGAGACCGACGTGCTCGCTCACTGCACCGAGCGGATCGCGGCCGCCGTCTGTTCCACGAGCGTCGAGGCGTCGTCGTCGGTCAGGACGAACGGGGGGCCGACCATCACCAGGTCGCCGTTCGTCCCGTCCACGTGACCCGTGCTCGAGTAGAGCAGGAGTCCGGCATCCCGCGCGGCACCGACCACCCGCTCGCTCACCCGTTCCGTGCGCGGGAACGGATCCTTCGTCTCACGGTCGCGCACGAGCTCGACGCCGATCAACATGCCGATCCCGCGCACATCCCCCACGGACGGAGCGCCGTCGAGCGTGACGCTCAGGTCCTTGCGGATCCGCTCCCCGAGGTCGGCGCTCCGATCGATCAAGCCTCCCTCGGTGAGCCGGCGCAACACCGCGCGTCCAACCGCGGCACCCAGCGCGTTGTGGGACCACGTGAACCCGTGCACGAAACCGCCGGACGCGACCGTGTCGAAGACCTCTCCGCTCGCCGCCGCGAACCCGAACGGCACGTACCCGCTCGTCGTCCCCTTGCCGGCCGTGATGATGTCGGGTCGAACACCCCAGTGGTCGACGCCGAACCACCGGCCGGTCCGGCCGAACCCCGTCATGACCTCGTCCGCGATCACCAGGATGCCGTATCGCCGGCAGACCTCCACGATCGTCGGCCAGTAGTCGTCGGTGGGCACGGCCCCCGCGAGCGTCGCCCCGCCCACCGGTTCGGCGATGAACGCGGCGACGGACTGGGCGCCGGCAAGCGAGATCATCCGTTCGAGCTCGGCCCCGTGCCACGCACCGCAGCCTTGCGGATGCTGGGGGTTCCCGCAGCGGTACTCGTAGGCCGCAGGGGCGTGCAGGAACCGTCCGAGCCACGCCGTGTAGGGCTTGCGGATGGGCTCCTTCCCGCTGGCGTCCAGGGCCCCGAGGGTGTTGCCGTGGTACGAGCTGCGCCGGGCGATGATGGTCGTGCGAACGTCGTCGCCGCGGGCCAGGTGATACGCGCGGGACATCTTGATCGCGGTCTCGACCGCCTCGCTGCCGCCTGACACCGGATAGATGCGCGGGTCGTCCATCGGGAGGTGCGGCGCGAGCTCGTCCGCGTAGCGCTCCACCGCGTCGGTCGTGAACATGGTGCCGTGGACGTACTGGGTCTTCTGCAGTTGCGCGGTCGCCGCGTCGATCAGCGAGCGATCGCCGTGACCCACGCCGACGACGATCGCGCCGCCGGCGCCGTCCAGATAGCGCTTGCCGTCCGCGTCGACGATCCAGGCGCCTTCGGCGGAAACGGCCGTGGGGAGCGTACGGGTGAGGACGCGCGGGAACACGTGGCTCATCGCTCGTCCTTCGGAGGAGCCTTCTTCGGAGCGCTCGGCTTCTTCGAGAGCTGTCCATCGAAGGAGTCGAAGACCTTCCTTAACCGCTCGGCCCGGGCCTTCCGGCGCGCGCGGATCTCCTTGGCCCAGTCGGGCTCGGGCTCCTTCATCTCCGCGGGGTCGGCCCATGGTGAGGGCTCTCGTCCTGCGTCGCGCTCCGGCATGGACGACACGGTACCGCCCCGAGGCGCTGACTCCACGAGCGCTACTTCGTGTAGACACCCCCCGGGTCCAGCTCCTCGCGGATGTAGCGGAGCTCTTCCGCGCTCGGCGGCGGCGTCTCGCCCAGATCGTCCGCCACCTTCGGCTCCCAACCCATGTTGTCCCGGACCTGCTCCCGCGTGACGCCCGGGTGGAGCGTGGTGAGGGTCATCTCGCCGGTGGCCACGTCGAACGCGTACGTGCCCAGATCGGTCACCACGCTCGTCGGCCCGCTGCCCCACCAGCCGCGCGCGGCGTCGTGTGCGGGGTCCCCCGAGTGACCCGGCGAGGTCCGGAAGTCGATCGTCTCGACGAACGACCGCTTCCCCTGCCGCATGATGACCATGACCTTCCGCGCGTTGATCGCGATCTCACAGGCGCCACCGGATCCGGGCAGCCGAACCTTGGGCTTGGCGTAGTCGCCGATCACGGTGGTGTTGATGTTGCCGAAGCGGTCGATCTGAGCCGCCCCCAGGAACGCGACGTCGATCAGGCCGGCCTGCAGGTAGTACGCGAACAGCTCGAACATCGACGTCACCGCGGTTGCCCCCGTCACGAGCGTGGGGTCGCCGATCGACAGTGGCAAGCGCTCCGGCCGGGCTCCGAACACGCCTGACTCGTACACGAGCTGGAGATGGGGGGAGACGGTGCGTTGCGCCAGGTTGCAGACGATGTTCGGCAGCCCGACGCCGACGAAGCAGTTGCTGACGTCGTTCAGCTGTCGCGCGCTCGCGGCGATCATGATCTCGGACTTGGAGTACCCGAGGTCGGGAACCGAGGCGTCCGTCATGCATACCTGCCGTAGTCGACTTCGCCCGACATCGCCTGCTCGGGGCGAAGGTTGGCCCACAGGGCGTCGCCCATCTTCTCGACATATTCGGCGTGGTTCGCCAGGCCGTAGACCCATTCGTCCAGCCAGGCATCGAGCGTGGCGGCCTCGCGCGCGATCTCGTCCCATCTCAGGTAGAAGGCGTTGTCGCGGTCGTAGTACCCCTGCGTGAACGACGGATGACACGCGAACGGTTCTTCGACGACCGCGTCCACGATCACGCCGGGGATCACCGTGCGGTTCGGATCGGCGCGGATCACCGACTCCTCCACCATCTCCTCGCACACGACGATCACGCGGTCCGCCGCGAACGCGGCCTCCTTCTGACAACCGAGCAGCCCCCAGATCTGCGCGTCACCGCTCGTGTCGGCGCGCTGCGCGTGCACGATGGCGACGTCGGGATTGAGCGGCGGCACCACGTGGACCTCGGTCGCGTCCTCGTAGGGCGATACCATCGCCTTGATGTTCGGGTTCACCTTCGGGATGTCGGACTCGAAGTAACTGCGGATGGGGAAGAACGGCAGGTTCGACGCGCCTGCGACGTAGCGACACACCATGCCGAAGTGCGAATACTCCTCGATCTCGAGCGGCGCGGGATCGTCATGCTCGATCCGCCGCCTGATCGCGTGCAACGAGCCGACGCCCGGGTTGCCCAGCCACGAGAACACCAGCTTCGACGCGACACCCGCTCCGACCATCTGGTCGTAGATCACGTCGGGCGTCAGGCGACAGAGCGTGAGGTCGCGGCGGCGCTGCCGGATGATCTCGTGCCCCGCCGCGAAGCAGATCAGATGCGTGAATCCCTCGATCGCCACGGTGTCACCGTCCCGCACCAACGCCTCGACGGCGTCGTGCATGGTCGCGACCTTGTCAGAGCTCACCCGACCATCCGTCCTCGGGACCGCGCAACACGCAGAACTCGTTGCCCTCGGGATCGCCCATCACGGTCCAGAAGCTGCCGCCCTCGTCGACGCGGGTGATCGCGGTGGCGCCGGCCGCCTCCAGCCGGGCCACTTCGGCGGCCATCGAGCCGCTCGGGCGCACGTCCAGATGGAGGCGGTTCTTCACGCTCTTCTCGTCGGGCACGGATTGGAGCAGCATCGTCCACCCGCGTCCGTCGGCCGGCTTGATCACCGCATCTTCGTCGTCGATCTCGTCGAGCCGATAGCCGAGCGCGGTGCACCAGAAGTCGGCGAGCCGCTTGGGGTCGTGACAGTCGATCGTCAGCGTGTCGACGGACAGCGTCATGTCGAGACCTACGAGCCGACGTTCTCGGCGTCGGCGAGCGCGCTCTCGAAGAGCCCGAGCGCCGTCCGCGCCTGGTCCTCGCGGAACGTGAGCGCCGGCGACATCCGGATCGTGCTCTCACCGCATCCGAGCGCGAGCAGTCCCCGGCGGAACGCGGCCTGCTCCACGGCGACCATCAGGCGGTGGTCGGGGAGCTCGACGCCGATCATCAGGGCGAGTCCGCGGACCTCACGGATCCGGTCGTTCCGCTCCTGCAGGTCACGGAGGCCGTTGAGCAGCACGTCGCCCACCTTCGACGCGTTCTCCAGCAGGTGCTCGTCGCGGATCACATCCATCGTGGCGAGGGCCGCCGCGCAGGAGACGGCGTTCCCGCCGTAGGTGGAGCCGTGCGTGCCGATCGTCCACGTCATCGTCTCGTCCTTCGCGATCATGGCCCCGAGCGGCATGCCGCTGGCGATGCCCTTGCCCGCGAGCAGGATGTCGGGCTCGACGCCGGTGTGCTCCACCGCCCACATCTTCCCGGTGCGCCCCATCCCGCACTGCACCTCGTCGCAGATGAGCAGGATCCCGTGGCGGTCGCACAGCTCACGGAGGGCCATGAGCCACCCGTCGGGCGGGACGATGTAGCCCCCCTCGCCGAGGATCGGTTCGACCACGATGGCCGCAACCTCGAGCGGCGACACCATCTTGCGGAACAGGAAGTGCTCGATGTAGTCGATCGTCGGGAAGCCGTCCTTGGCCGAGCCCGGCGCCATATCCATGTCGCGCCCGTCGCCGTAGTAGGCATGCAGGACGCCGGGCAGGAGCGGTCCGAACCCCGCCCGGTAGGCAGCCTTCGACGCGGTGAGGGAGACGCTTCCGTACGACCGGCCGTGGAACGAGTTGTAGAACGCGAGGATGTACTGCCGCCCCGTCGCCCAACGAGCGAGCTTCATCCCGGCCTCGACCGCCTCGGTCCCGGAGTTCGTGAGGAACGAGCGAACGGCCCCCGACATCGGCGCGATCTCGTCCAGCCGCTCGGCGACCTCGGAGTAGATCGGCAGGAAGAAGTCGCTCGCGGAGTAGTGGATCAGCTCCGCCGCCTGTTCCTGGATCGCCTCGACCACCCTCGGGTGGCAGTGTCCGGTCGATGTGACCGCGATGCCGGCGTTGACGTCGAGGAAGAGGTTGCCGTCGACGTCCTCCACCACGGAGCCCGAGCCCCGTTTGGGCACGAACTCGTACACGCGTGGGAGCGACGGGCTCGTCACACGGGCGTCGCGTTCCAAGATCTCGAGCGCGTTCGGTCCGGGGAGGTCGGTGATCAGGCGCGGCGCCTCGGCCTCCGCGAGGCCCTCGAGTTCGATGTCCTCCAGGCTCACTCCGAGATCACCGTCCGCGACTGCTCCCGCATGTATTGGGTGACGTAGTAGGGACCGCCCCCCGCCTTGCCGGTCGTGCCGGAACCCTTCCATCCGCCGAACGGCTGCACGCCGGGCCACGCGCCCGTCGTCGCGCCGGCTCGGCGGTTCACGTACACCACACCCGCCTGGATCTTGGCCAGCCACTCGTCGATCTCGGCCCGGTCCTCGCTGTAGAGACCGGCCGTCAGGCCGTACTCGCTCGAGTTCGCCTCGTCGATCGCGTCGTCCAACTCGTCGAACGGCTTCACCGCGACGAACGGAACGAACAGCTCTCTCTTCCAGATCCAGCTGTCGTCGGGGACCTCGACCACGGTTGGCCGGACGAAGGTGCCCTTGGCGAACTCGCCATCGGTAAGGCGCTCACCGCCGGTCACGATCGTGCCGACCGTGCGCGCCTCCTTTGCGGCCTCCTCGAACGTGTCGATCGCCGCCTGGTTGATCAGCGGGCCGAGGTAGACGTCCCTCTCCAGTGGGTTGCCGATCTTGATGTTCTCGGTCTTCTCCTTGAGCTGTGCGAGGAAGTCGTCGTAGACCTCGCGCTCCACGAACACACGCGAAGCGGCCGAGCACTTCTGCCCACCGTAGCCGAACGCCGATCGCATCACGCCGTCGGTCGCCTTGTCCAGATCGGCGTTCTTCGTCACGATCGCCGGGTTCTTCCCACCCATCTCGCAGATCGCGGGCTTCGGGTAGTCGGACGAGAACGTGCGATAGATGCCCATACCGACCTCATATGAGCCGGTGAACGTGATCCCGTCCACGTCCTTGTGGTGCACGATGATGTCCCCGACGATCGAGCCGCGGCCCGGGATGTAGTGGAACGCGGAGCTGGGCACACCGGCGTCGCGGTACACCTCATACAGCTTGTAACCGAGGAGCGCGCCCTGGTGCGCCGGCTTGAAGACCACGCAGTTGCCCGCGACAAGGGCTCCCGAGGATGGTCCGCCGGCGAGCGCCATCGGGAAGTTGAACGGACTGATCACGGCCCACACACCGAACGGCCGCAGGATGTCGTAGTAATCGCCTGCCGCGCCCATCGCCTGCATCGGGACGTTGAAGCCGTTGTGCTCGACCATCTCCTTGGCGTTCCAGCGCATCAGATCGGCGGTCTCCTCGACGTCGCCGAGCGCCTCGAGGCGGTTCTTGCCGACCTCCATCGCCATCAGCGCCGACAGCATGTTGCGGCGCTCCGTGAGCAGATCAGCCGCGTTGTTGATGATCTCGACGTGCTTCTCCCAGCCCATCCGATCCCACTCAACGGCGAAGCCCTTGGCCGCGGCGATCGCATCTTCGACGTCCCGGCGCGTGGCTTGCGCGATATGCGCGAGCAGCGTGCCGTCCGTCGGCGACTCAAGCTCGTAGGTGCCCTCGCCAGGACGTTCCTCGCCGTTCACGACGACCGGGATGGTCTTGCCGAGCTCGGCCCTCGCTTGCTCGATCCCCTCTTCGTAGTGCTTGTGCAGCTCCTCATTGTCGGCCGACATGGTCGCGTAGGTCACGCGGAAGCCCTCTGCCATAGGAGTTCGCCCCTTCCTTGTGAAACGATCGAGAGACCCGCTGGTGATGCTGCTCGTAGCTTAGCCAAGGTCCCCGTTGGACGCCTAGCCGCCCGTGACCGCCAGTTCGTCGGTCGAAACCCGGAAATCGCAGGTGGGCGGGCGTATGCTTCGGCTCCCTGATGAGGCTCGTGACCTATGACCGGAGGGGGCACCGGCGACTGGGAGCGATCCTCGGGGGTGAGGTAGTCGACCTGCCCGACGTGGTTGGGCACCCCGCCTTCCCCACCACCTTGGAAGCTCTGGTGGCGAGCAGCCGCGGCTCTGTGATGGATGCCGCCCGTGCCGCCCTCGAACGAGACGAGACGGCGAACCACGTCGTCAAACAGGCACGGATCCTGCCGCCCCTCTTCCCCTCCTCCCTGCTCACACCCGACGCCTACGCGGTGGAGCGCCGCATCGTCGGGCCGGAGCAGGACGTCCCGTGGCCGCTCGACGCGGCCTGGATCGACTACGAGCCGAAGGTCGCCGCCGTCCTCGGGCTCGAGACCATCGGAGGCCGAAGCCGACGAGGTACGCGCGAACATCTTCGGGTACACGCTGGTGAGCGACTGGTCGGCGCACGGTGCGAGCGGCGATCCGCTGACGACGTCCGACGGCCTCCCGCTGGCGATCGGTCCCTGCGTCGTGACCGCCGACGAGATCGACCCGCAGACGATGATCGTGCAGGTCACGATCGACGGCGAGGAGCTCGCCAAGGGCAACCTGAACGGAGCGGCCGAGAGCCTGTTCGCGCTCATCAGCGACGCGTCCCGGATCGCGACCCTGGAACGCGGAGACGCGTTCGCGCTCGGCCCATTCGGCAACGCCGACCTCGACCCGTCCCGGCGACTGTGGCCGGGCGCGAAGATCGAGCTGGCCGCGGAAGGCATCGGCACGCTCCGGAACCGGCTCTCATCCCGCTGAGGAAGAGGAGGCACCCGTGCATCTGATCGCCGGCTCGTTCAACGACATCCTTCAGTCGCAGATCCCGATCTGGGACAAGGTGCTCCGCACCGTCGCGGTGTACGCGCTCATCTACATCTTGATGCGCTTGGCGAAGCGCGACGCCGCGCAACTCACGGCGTCGGACTTCGTCGTGGTGCTCCTGCTCTCGAACGTCGTCCAGAACGCGATCATCGGTCCCGACAACTCGCTCGTCGGCGGCGCCGTGGGAGCGGTGACGTTGATCGTGGCGAACGAGCTCGTTGCGCGATGGGAGTGGGCCCGCAAGATGGCGCGCGCCGATCGGAGCCAACAGGAAGAGCAAGAGCGGAAGCCATCGCCCGAGCCGACGGGGATGGTGAGCAGCCTGTTCGCCACGCGAACGGACCCCGTGCTCCTCATCGACGATGGGGAGGTCCAGGAATGGGCGCTCAGGGGCCTCGGCATCTCGCAGCTGGACCTCTTCGCCGAGCTGCGCCGGCAGGGCGTCGGAGACCCCGGTAGAGACGTCCGAATGGGCCGAGCTCCGCACGGGCGGGGCTATCGACTACAAGCTCAAGCCGGAGGCGGAGCCGGCGACCAAGTCGAACATCGACGACCTCCATCGCGAGCTGCGCGAGCTGCGGGACGCCGTGGCCAGGCTCGCCACCGACCAGGGATGATCAGCGCGCGGGAGGCCCAGGCGGCGCGATGACGCCGAGCTGCAACATCGCGGGCAGGTCCTCGCGCGTCGCCCAGTGCTCGGCGAGCTTATCTCCGCGGATGCGGAACCAATGTGTCTGCCTGGACACGAACCGTTTCCCCGTCGGCGGGATCACACCGTTCAGCGGGCCCAGGTTGGTCCCTTCACTCTGAACGAGACACGCGACGAGTTCGTCTTCGGCGATGATCGCCTCGATCGCCATGTGGATGTCCGGGAACTGCGCGATCAACCACTCTGCGGTCGAGCGCATGGCCTGCGGGCCGTTGACGGCTCCGGGGGCCGAGGTTCCGAACGGTGCGACCGCGTTCTCAACGTACTCGTCCGCCATGAGCTCATCGCACGCATCGAGGTTCTTGCGGTTGAAGATCTCCTCGAAATGCCGGCGGACGAGATCCTTGTTCGCCTCGTGGACGTCGGATCCGGTCACACTACTTCTTCTTCGCGGCCTTGCGGGCTTTGCCCCGCTCGGCGGCCTGACGCTTCTCGCGTGCCTTCTTCTCACGCTGCCGGTCCTTCGAGTCGCGGACCTTGGCGAGGTCTCCTTTGCCCATGCGCTACCCCTCAGTCTTCGTCGTCGTCGCCGCCACGAGCCAGCTCCATGCCCCGCTTGCAGGCGGCATCGATCGCGTTCAGGAACGCGGCGCGCACACCGGCTTCCTCCAGGATGCGGATCGCCGCGATCGTCGTACCACCGGGAGATGTCACCATCTCGCGGAGCTCCACCGGATGCTTGCCCGTGTCGCGCAGCATCTTCGCCGAACCGAGCATCGTCTGGATGATCAGCTCGGTCGCGACGTCGCGCGACAGCCCCAGCAGGATACAGGCCTCGATCATGGCCTCGGCGAGCAGGAAGAAGTAGGCGGGGCCGCTGCCGCTCGTCGCGGTGACGGCGTCCATGTGGACCTCTTTCTGCCGCAGGACCTTGCCGACGTAGCCGAGCAGCTCCTCGGTGACCGCCATGTGCTCGTCCGTGGCGCGCGATCCCGCGGCGATCACGGACATCGCCTCGTCGACCATGACCGGGACGTTCGACATCACGCGTACCACCGCAACGTCGTCGGCCAGGTGCTTCTGCACGAACGACGTCCGGATGCCTGCGGCGAAGCTCACGACCAGGTCCTCCGGAGTCACCGCACCTCGGATCTGCGACAGGAGCACCTCCATGTCCTGCGGCTTGGCCATCAGGACCAGGACGTGTGCCCACCCCGCCGCCTCGGCGTTGTCGAGCGTCGCGGCGACCCCGTACTTGCCGGCGAGCTCCTGCGCACGCTCCTCGCGGCGGCACGTGACCATGATCTCGTCCGCGGTCCGGCCGCCGGAGCGGATCAGGCCCGAGATGAGCGCCTCGCCCATCTTGCCGCCGCCCATGAACGCCACCCGCTTCTCTGTGTTCGTGGCTGTCATCGTGCGCTCCTGATCAGGTTGGATGCGAAGAACCACATGTTCGCGGGCCGCTCGGCGAGCCGTCGCGTCAGGTAGGGATACCACTCCGTGCCGTACGGGATGTAGACGCGAACCGGGTACCCGCGCCGCGCGAGGTCGGCCTGCAGATCCCGGCGCACACCGTACAGCATCTGGAACTCCACCCGTAACCAGCCGGCTTCGCTCGGATCGACCATCTTGCGAACACCTTCGAGGAGCCGCGGGTCGTGCGTCGCGACGTCGATCGCGTGGCCTCGCGCGAAGAGCGTCGCGAACAGCCGCTTGAAGTTCTCGTCCACCTCATGCTTGTCGGTGAACACGACATCGGGCGACTCGAGGTATGAGCCCTTCACCAGCCGGACCCGGATACCCGTCGGCAGGTCGAAGACGTCCGCCGCGGACCGACGCAGATAGGACTGCACCGCCACGCCGAGGCGCGGATGCTCGACGTGGACCGCGCGGACGACCTCGAGCGTTCGCTCGACGTACTCGTGCGCCTCCATGTCGATCATGACCAGGGTGGACGGGTCCGCCGCCGCCAGGATCGCCTCGACGTTCGCCTGGCATTCCTTCACCGAGCGGTCCAGCCCGAGCTGGGTGAGCTTGAGCGAGACGGCGATGTCGAGCGTAGGGTTCGAACGGATCGCGTCGAGCGCAGCCAGGTAGGCATCTCGCGCGTCGGCGGCCTGCGCCGCCGTCTCCACGTTCTCCCCCAGGTGATCGAGCATGGCCGCGACCCGCATCCGGTCGAGCCCCCGAGCGACGGCCATGGCCTGATCCAGCGTTTCGCCGGCCACGAACCGCGATGCCACCGCACGGCCGGGGCGGGTCCGCGTCGCGATGTGCCGGAACCACGGGTGCCCGGCGAGCCGGAGGATCGAGGGCCGGATCACCGATGCCGACAGGGTGCTCATCGCTCGGTCCCGTCGCGATCCTCGATGCCGCCGCGGAGCACCTCGACGAACTCGCGGATCCGCATGGAACGGCGTTCTGGCGTCCTGTGGATCAAGCCGGGATCGAGGTCCTCGGAGACCAGGGCATCCTGGAATCGCTCGGCGAGCCAATCCATCATCGAGGCGAGCATCTCGACGTCGACGTCGCTGCGGACCTCGCCCCGTCGCACGCCGAACTCCACGAACTCGAGCGTGCCGTATGGATCCTCGCTCCGCATGAAGCGGTCGATCGGACGGCGCAGGCCGAGGCCCGTGTCGTAGCGGCCGATCATCGCCACCCGGTTGGCGATCCAGTCTTGCCGCCCGAACTCCTCGGTCCGCTCGAGCCACCAGTCGAGCGTGGCCCAGAACCCGTCCTCGACGACGTCTCCGGGCGCGTCCAGCCATGCGGGGAGGCTCGACACGGCGCGCTGGTACGCGGCCAGGAACAACCCCTCCTTGTTGCTGAAGTCGAGGAACACCGTGCCCTTGGCCACGCCGACATCGGTCGCGATGTCCTCGACTCGAGCGCCCCGGAACCCGTGCTCGGCGAAGTGGCGCATCGCGACCTCGACGATCCGCTCGCGACGTGCCTCGGCGTCGGCGGCGCGCTGACTACGGGAGGTTGACCCCATGGCGCCGCGACAGTAGCGGAAATAGAAGAACCCGAGGGACCTCCGGCTCGCCGAGAACCGAAGCTCTCAGCCACCGTCAGCCCCTCGGGCTCTGTTGCTCCAAGCAACCTCGGCGCCCGTCGCGCGGACCTCCGGACCCCGCAGGATCGCCTTGCGGCTCTCCAGACGGTCCGCCGCCCGAACTCCGCCTTGCGGCTTCGCCCGGCGGCGGGGCCCCTGCCCGACTCCCCCTTGCGGGTTCGTCCGCGACCTGGGCCGCCGTTCCGGCCTTGCGACCTTCCCGACCGACTCGCTGTTGCCTTGCGGCCTTTCCCGAGTCTGGGACTCCGGTTCCGCCTTGCGGCTTCTCCGGTGCCCCGTCCGGTTCCTTCGCATCGGTTGCTTCGACTGCTTGGAGCGAGGCGAAATGTATCGGCCGCTCCGACCGCGGTCAACCTGACATCACCGCAGGTCAGAGGGTATATCCGCAGGTCAGAGGCGTGAACGAAAGAGTGACAAATAGGCGAACGCGCGGTGGATGTCAGCGTTCCTGCTGCTCACGGGCGGTGCGCGCCGCCTCGAAGTTTTCGCGCGTCACCGACATGAGGACGCGATCGACCCAACGACCGTCCTTCCATGAGCGCTCGGCGAGACGCGCCTCCTCGCGGAACCCGGAATGCGCGTACGCGCGGAGCGCTCGTTCGTTCTCGGCGAGCGACCAGAGCTCGACCTGATGGAGGTCGAACCGCCGGAACACGTGGGCCAGCAACGTGTCGATCGCGTCCGTCCCGAGGCCCTTCCCCCACACCTCGCGGTCCCCGATGAAGATGTAGAGCGCGCAGATCCGGTCTCGGCGCCGGAGGTTGTTGATACCGATCCGGCCGATCGGACGGCCGTCGACCTCGATGATGAAGGGGAACCCCTCCTCGGCTGCCCGCTTCTCGCTCTCGGCGATGTCGACGAGGGAGAACGGCCGCTCGTAATCCATCAGCCACCAAACCTCGGGATCGTTCTGCCACGCCTGGATCAGGGGGTAGTCGGGCTCCTCGACCGGCCGGAGCGTGACGCGCTCGCCTCGGATCATGCTCCAGGTGCCAGCAGCTCGCGGTAGATGCCGGCGAGCTCCGAGGCGGTGGCGTCCCACGTGAACCGCAGCGCCTCCCGGGCCGCGGCGACACCCAACCGATCGGCGAGCGCCGGGTCCCGCAGGATCTGGAGCATCCGCTCGGCGTGATCGGCGGGGTCGTGCCCTTCCACCAGGAACCCTGTCCGTCCGTCCCGCACGACGAACCGCAGGCCCCCGACCGAGGCGGCGATCACGGGCGTGCCGCACGCCTGAGCCTCCAGCGCCACCAGGCCGAACGACTCGGACCTCGACGGGACGAGGACCACGTCCGCGGCCGCGTACACGTCCGCCAGACGGGCTTGTGGCAGCGGCGGGAAGAGCATCACGCGCTCGCTCACGCCGAGCGCCGCGGCGAGCTCCATCAACCCGGCCACCCCGGCGCCCTGCCCGCTGCCGCTCGGACCCCCGACGATCGCGAGCATCAGATCCTTCGTGAGCTCGGGGTCCTGGGTCACCGCTTCCGCGAGCGTCCGCACCGCGATGTCGGGCCCCTTGTGCGGCTGGAGCCGCCCGACGAACAGCGCCAGACGAAGACCCGAGAGATGGAGCCGGTCGCGCGCGGCCGCGCGTTCACGCGGGAAGAAGATCGAGTGGTCGACGCCGGGAGGCACGATCCGGATGTGGTCGGGGTCGGCCCGGTAGAGCCCCACGAGCTGTGCGGCCTCGGCCGGCGTCGGCGCGAGGATCCGGTCCGCGCCGGCGATCACCCGTTCCTCCCCCTGGAGGCGCGACGGCGGCTCGGGCGGCTCGCCCCGGGCGAGCGAGTAGTTCTTGACCTTGCCCAGCGTGTGGAACGAGGCGACGAGCGGGACGCCCCAGATGTCCTTGGCGGAGTTGCCCACCCACCCCGAGAGCCAATAGTGGCTGTGCAGGATGTCGTAGCCACGTCCCTCGAGGCTCGCCCGTCGCAGCACCCCGCCCAGGAACTCCGGCAGGAACCGCGGCAGGTCGGTCTTGGGAACCGGTGCGCACGGGCCGGCCTTGACGGTGACCAGACGCACGCCCGACCCGATCTCGAGGATCTCCGGACCGTCGGCCCCCCGGCAACGCGTGAACAGGTCGACCTCCACGTCGTACTCGGCCAGTCGTTCCGCGACGGCCCGGATGTAGACGTTCATGCCTCCGGAGTCGCCGGAGCCGGGCTGATCCATCGGCGAGGTGTGCACGGAGAGCACGGCGACGCGCGGTGTGGGCATACGGAGGATGTTACGCGCGAGGAACGCCTAGGGATGCGGTGTCTTGCCGGTCCTTCGGCCCCGTCGCCGCAGGTCGAAGACGGGCTCGATGGCGCCGACGGGCTTGCCGCCACCCAAGACGGGGGGCGAGGCGTGGAGGGCCAACCCGCGCAGCTGCATCGACGAGAGGCCGTCGACCTGCTCGAGCGCCCTGATCAACACCGGCGCGGAGGCGCGACTCCCCCCGTCCTCGACCTTCACCGCCACGCCCAGGCCGGATGGCAGGACCGCGGCGCATTCCAGGGCCTCGGCGCCGGACTTCGCGACGACGTCCCCGGTCGCCTTCATGACGTCGGTGTCCACGCGGTGGCGGCCGCCGACCAGGTAGGGCTCGGACAGCATCGCCTCGGTCACACGGTCGGCGGCCGGCGCAACGTCCCCCAAACGTTCGGGCCGGGTCAGGCGCGCGAACAGCGTGGCCATGGAACGCAGCGGCATGCCGTGCACCGGCACCCCGCACCCGTCGACGCTCATCTCCAGGTCCACCGGTCCCGCGGCCCGCCCCACCGCCCGGGTGACCCGGCGTTGCAGAGGATGGCTCGCCCGGAGGTACGTGGCCGGATCCCAGCCCGCCCGGACACATGCCAGCAGCATGCCCGCGTGCTTGCCCGAGCAGTTGTGCAGCAGCTTGTGCTTGTGCTGCGAGGTCGCCATCGCCTCGGGGTCCAGCGGCCACCCGGGTGGGTTCCGCAACGCGTCGACGTCGAGGCCCGCGCGCTCGAGCAGCGCCCGGACCGTCCCGACGTGGACGGGTTCCCCGTTGTGGGACCCTGCCATCACTGCCGTCTCGCGCTCGGGCAGGGGTTCGCCGATGGCCGTGAGTGAAACGGCGGCCTGCAGCGGCTTCATGCACGAGCGCGCGAACACCATGCGGTCGGGGTCGCCCGCCCAGGCGAGCAAGGTACCGTCCGCGTCGCAGACGGCGACGTGCCCGGCGTGGATCGATTCGGTGATGCCGCCGCGGACCACGCGGACGAGCGGGACAGGGCCCACCGGCTCAGCTCAAGACGAGCGTGGGATCCTCGCGGTATCGGCGCTTCAACTCGTCCTGCAGCGTGTCCAGTACACGGATCACGTCGGAGCGGGCCGTGGAAACCTCACGCTCCTCGGTGGCCAGCAGGTCGACGGCGGCCGCGAGGTTCGCGTCGTCGAGCGCGCTCGGATCGGAGATGCCCGCGTCCGAGACCAACCGCTCGATCCGGCGGCGCGCCAGCAGCAGCTCCTCCTCGGGCAGTCCGACCTTGAGGGCCTCCCCGCGCGCCGGGGACTGCCGCTCGTCGCCCGCGAGGATCTCGGCCAGGCGATCGACCAGGGGCCCTTGGTCCTCGCCGGAGTCGCGGGCGTCGATCTCGGCGCGCAGGATCTCGGCGCGTCCTTGCACCAACCTGCGCAGCAGCGACAGGTACTCGCGCTCGGCCAGACACTCGTCGCGCCTGGCGCGCAGGTCGTCCAGCGACAGGGCGTCGATGCCCTCGACGTACGCCGGGTCGCGGACGCGGTCGATCCGCCGGTGGCCGGTCTTCTGCTCGCTCACGCCGCCCATCCTACGCCCGCGGGCTCAACAGACGGCGAGTAGCGTCTGATACGGGTCGACCGCTCCCCCACCGCCCGGGTGGTATTCGAAGTGGAGGTGGTTCACGTTGGTGTCACCGGTCGAGCCCACGTAACCGATGACCTGACCCGCCGCCACGTGCCCGGACGCCCCGTACGAGCTCATGTGCGCGTAGTAGGTGAAGTCGGTTCCCGCGTCGTGGTAGACGATCACCGCGTTCCCGCCCAGGCTGTTGGGCGTCTGCACGGCGTTGCCGCTGTGCACCGCCACGATGGGCGTGCCGTACGGCGAGATCATGTCGATGCCTTCGTGGATGCGCCCGCCCGGGCGCGGCCAGCCGAAGGAGTCGACGAACGACACCGGCCCGGCGACGGGACACGTCGAGATGGCTCCAGAACCGGTGACGGGGAACGACCCGCCGCCCCCTTGGGGTGGCAGCCCGATCTGCACTGCCTGTTCGGCCCGGAGCTTCTGATACAGCTCGTTCACCGTGGACTGGAGGTCGCCGAGCCGTGCGTCCAACGACGCCCGTTGCGTCTGCAGCAGCGCGGCGGCCTTCGCCTGCGCGTCTGCCTCCTGGGTCAGGCGCGCGCGTTCGCGACGGAGGCGCTCCGACTGCACCGACACCTGTGTCGCCAGATCCTCGTCGCCCTGGACGATGTTCTGGGCGAACCGCAGCCGGTCGGCGAAGTCCGCGAACGACTGCGAGCCGAGCAGGGCCCCGATCGCCTCGTTCCCTCCCGAGATGTAGACCTGCCGCACCTGCTGGTCGAACTGCCGCTGGAGCTTGGTGAGCTGGGCCTGGAGCGAGCCGATCTGCGCCTGCGCCTCGCGCGCGGCGTCCTGCGCCTGGGCGTACGCGGTCTCCGTCTGCTGCCACTGCAAGGTGAGGGCGTCGAGGTCCGCCTGCTTGGACGCCAGCTCCTGCCGGGCGCCGTCCAGGTCGTCCTTCGTGTTGGCCCGTGCGGGGACGGCGATCAGCAGCCCGGAGAGGGCGGCGAGGGTGACGATGACGCGCAGGGGCACGCGGGGGATGACCTGCCTCAGGTGGTCTGCCTCCTGATCAGGCGCCCGTGCGACTCCGCGGGCGGCTGGTCGGAGGCTACCAGTGCCCCCGTGAGCAGCTCAACTCGGGCCCGGCGGCGTGGGTATGCTCGTCGTCCGTGGAAGAGCATGCTCCCGCTCTGCAAGGAAGGCTGGTCCGGCTCCGGGCGCACGAGCCGGCCGACATCGCCGCGCTCAACGACCTGATCAACGATCCGGACGTCGGCCAGGGCCTGGGGATGGCCATGCCGCAGGCGATCGCCGGCTACCAGGCGTTCCTCGGCGAAGCCGGGAAGGATCCGTCCCGCGCGATCTACGTGATCGAGCGGATCGAGGGGTCCGTCCCGGTCGGCAGCTGCTCATTCTTCGCGATCAGGGAGCGGCCGCGAACGGCCGTCTTGGGCATCTGGCTAGGCAAGCCGTACTGGGACGCCGGTCTCGGCACCGACGCGGTCCGCACGATCTGTCGGTTCGGCTTCGACCACATGAACCTGCAGCGGATCGAGCTCACCGTGGTCGAACCGGATGCCCGCGCGAAGCGCGCGTACGAGAAGGTCGGCTTCGTCCTGGAAGGGACGGGCCGGCGGTCGGAGTACGTGGACGGACACCACGTCGACTCCCACCTGATGGGCTTGCTCTCGGAGGAACTGGTCCGCTAGCCGGCCGTGCCGCCCATCGCCTCGATCAGGATGTCGGCCACCTCGGGCCGCGAGAACTCCTGCGGCGGACGTTCACCCGCGCGCAGCATCTCACGCACCTTCGTGCCCGAGAGCGAGACGCGGTCATCCTCGGCGTGGGGGCACGTCTTCGGCGACGCCATGCCTTCACAGCGGTTGCACCAGAACGAGTGCTCGAAGTTGAGCGTCTGGATGCCGAGCTCCCCCGGCGCGAACTCCTTGAAGATGTCCTGCGCGTCGTACGTGCCGTAGTAGCTGCCGACGCCGGCGTGGTCGCGGCCGACGATGAAGTGCGTGCAGCCGTAGTTCTTGCGGCAGATCGCGTGCCAGATGGCTTCGCGCGGACCCGCGTAGCGCATCGCCGCGGGGAACACGCTCACCATGGCGCGGTCCTTCGGGTAGTAGCCCTCGAACAGCGCCTCGTAGCAGCGCATCCGCACGTCCGCCGGGACATCGTCGCCCTTGGTGGCGCCGACGAGCGGGTGCACGAGCAGTCCGTCGACGATCTCGAGAGCGCACTTCTGGATGTACTCGTGTGCCCGGTGGATCGGGTTGCGCGTCTGGAACCCGACGACGGTCCTCCACCCGCGCTCGGCGAACGCCGCGCGCGTCTGGGCCGGCGTCAAACGGTACTGAAGGAAGTCGTCATGCGGCGGCAGCGCGATGACCTGCAGCTCGCCGGCGACGCACTTATCGCCGGCGGCGTTGACCGCCGCGACACCGGGGTGCTCCGGGTCGTCCGTGCGGTAAACGGAGACCGCTTCCTTCGCCTTGTCGCGGGAGTAGATCTCGCTGATGCGCAGGATCGCGAGCGGCTCGCCGCCCTCGCCGGCGGTGAGGGCCACGGCGGTCGCGCCGCCCAGGCGGTGCGCGCCGTCGTCGTCGATCGAAAGCGTGACCGGGATCGACCACGGCACGCCGTTCGTCAGGTGCATCGAGTCCAGGACGGAGTGGTAGTCGGCCTCGCCCTGGAAGCCGGTAAGGGGCGAGAGGGCGCCGACGGCGATCATCTCCAGGTCGGCGAGCTCGCGGTCGGAGACCGCGAGCTTCGGAAGGTTGGCAGCTTCGGCGCGGAGGCCTTCGGCCTCCGCGCCGGTGACGAGCAGGTTGACGAGGGTTCCGCCGTGCGGGGAGATCTGGTCGATATCGGACATGGTGGGGTGGCCGGCCTTTCGATAGGGGGTAAGGGCTCCTCAGCATACGAAACGGGCCACAAGTAGACTCCAGACGCCACAACCACCCTCATCCACGAGCAAAGGCGGTCAGGTTGCAGACCCTCTTCCAGGTCGACGAACTCGACGCGCTCAACGACCGGTTCGAGCGTGCGCATCCCCGCGACGTCTTGATCTGGGCGCTCGAGCGTTCCGGCCTGGAGCGGATCGCGATCGCGTCGGCGTTCCAGGCCGAGGGCACGATCGTGATGCACATGGCGACCCAGCTGCGGCCCGACATCCCGGTCCTGTTCCTGGAGACCGGGTATCAGTTCGCGGAGACGCTCGCGTTCAAGGAACAGCTGGCCGAGCGGCTGGCGCTCAACGTGGTGGACCTGGTCGGTGAGTACACCGTCGAGCGACAGGCCGAGGTGATGGGTCCGCGCCTGTTCGAGCGCGACCCGGAGAAGTGCTGCGACCTGAACAAGGTGCAGCCGATGTTCGAGGCGCTCCGAGGACTGGACGCGTGGATCACCGCGTTCCGACGCGAGTCATCGCCGACGCGCGCCACCGCGCCGTTCGTGCAGCAGTACGAGCTGGAACCGGACAGGTGGATCGTGAAGGTGAACCCGATGGCGGCGTGGTCGCTCCGGGAGGTCTGGACGTACCTGAAGGAACACGACCTCCCGCACAACCCGCTGTACGACCTTGGATACAGCTCGATCGGCTGCGCGCCGTGCACGCGGATGCGGTTGCCCGACGAGCCGGAGCGCGCCGGACGCTGGGCGGGCCTGTCCAAGTGGGAATGCGGGATCCAGGTGACGCCGGCCGTTCAGGCTGGTCAGGCGACGACCCAGAGGGCCTCGGGCGCGAGCTGAACCTCCAGGCGGAGATGGTCGCCGAGCGAGTCGCCGTCGACCTGCACCGGGAACGGATCCTTCGACGTCACCAGGACGTGGTTCGCGTCGTGGACGTAGTCGATGTCGCGGCCGGTGACGTGGCGTGCCGAGCCGAAGACCTGCCAGGCGATACGCGGAACGCTCCGTCGGGCGAGCCTGTGGACCGACAAGACGTCGAGGCCCGCGTCGAGCGAAGCCTCCGGTGTCATCCGCAGGCCGCGGTCCTTGTAGTAGGTGTACGGATCGGTGCGACCGACCATCACCGACAGCGTCGGCGTGGGATCGGCGTCGTCGATGCTCACCTCGAGATCCGGCGCGCGTCCCGCGTAGCCCACGAGCAGCTCCCAAGCCACGGCACGGAACGCGGCACGATCGAACTTCGTCTTCGTCTTCGGGAACCTCGCGTCGAGGCGCCGCATGGCGGCGGCATCGACACCAGCGCCGCAGTTGACGGCGAAGTACCGGCCGTCCGCACGCCCGAGGTTCAGACGGAACGACTCGTCGTCGAGCGCCTTCGTGATGAGCACGCCCGTCGCCTCCACGGGGTCGGTCGGCAGGTTGAGCGACCGCGCCAAGATGTTGGTGGCGCCTCCCGGGATGATGCCGATCGCGGTCTCCGTGCCCGCGAGGGCGTTGACGGTCTCGTTGATCGTGCCGTCGCCGGAGAAGACGACGACGAGGTCGATCCCCTCCTCGACGGCCTGCGCCGCGAGCTCGTTCGCGTGGCCGCGCTCCTTGGTCTCGGAGACCTCCAACCGGAAGTCGGCGGATAGCGCCTTCTCGATGACGGCGAGCGTGGGTTTGGACACCGTCCGCGCGACGGGGTTCACGATGAGGAGGACGCGATGGAAGCGCATATGGGGTGCGCCCGAGTATGGCAGGGGCGGCGTTGACCGCGCTGTCGGCTCATCGGGGGCCTTCCGCGAGACGATCAGGGCAGGATGGTGGCCGCGAACGCCCGCACGTCCTCGCTGAATGCCTCGGGCACCTCCCATGACGAGAAGTGTCCTCCGACGGCCATCTCCGTGAACCGGACGACGCCGACGCCTCCCGTCAGCCACCTGACGCGACCGACGCGACCGACGCGACGAGGGCGACGGCCGTGTCGGTGGTTCGAGGTATGACCTGCATGTGCTGCTCGACCGGTGGCCGGATGCCGACCCTTTGGGCCACGATCTCGTGACCGCATCGCGGCGGTTCGCACGGAGGCTCCAGACGCGCCTCGATGAATCCCTCGAGGGCATCGCGCTCTCCTACGCCCAGTACGAGGTGATGGAACATCTCCCGAGCGACCCAACCTGCACGCCGGAGAGCTCGGGCGCCGGCTCCGCATCACCCGACAGACGGCGCACGGGCTGTTGAAGCAGCTGGCACGGGCGGATCTGATCGACCTCCTGCCACCCGACGGAGGCGCTCAGCCGGCACGGCTCACCGCCGCCGGACGGAGACGGCTTGAGCTCGGTCGTCAGGCGGTCTCGACGATCCACGCCGACCTCGAGCTGGTGCCCCCGGAATCTCGCCGAGCCTTCCTCGGCGCCATCGCGCCTCTCGACGTCCGGATGGCGCCCGCGCCAAGAACACCGTGTGGTCGGCGAGGGACTACCGAGAGCCCCACCGGACACCGGCGGGAGCAGCGCCACCTCGTCCCCCTCGGCGATCGGCGTGGTGCGCGCCGCGCGCTCGCCGTTCACGACGAACGAGGACACGGCGGCCACGGCGGCGAATCTTTCGCCGAATCGGTCGGACAGCACATCGACCACGTCGCCGACGGTCTTGCCAGTCGCCTCTGCCTCGGACGCGTCGGCCGCCTCGCGTAGCGCGGCGAACAACCTCACCCGGACCACGGCAGCTCCAACATCTCGTGGATGATGCGCGCCAGCCGCCGTTCGAACGCCGGGGTCAAGCCGTCCTCGGCGTGACCGAACCCGTTACCGAGCAGCAGCCGCTTCGGCTCCCCGGCGGCCTCGTACAGGCGGCGCGCGTGATCGGGCGCGAACAGATGGTCGTCCTCGCCGTGGACGATCGTCACGGGCGTCGGCGCGATCTTCCCGACGACCTCCTCCGGAGACTCCGGCGCCTTCCATTCCTCGGGAAGCCGGACGCCCCACGCACGGAGCGCGGCGCGGCCGGACCGCGAGCCGATCCTCGCGTCGAGCTGCATGCGGGCGGAAGACTCCGCTCCCTCGCGCCAATCCCAGGACGCGAGCGACGAGATCCCGATGACGCCGTCGACACCTCCACGGAGTCCGGCGTGGCGCAGGACGGCGATCGCTCCCTGCGACGTGCCGACGGTCACGACCGAACCATGGCCCTCGCGACGGGCGAGCGCGACGACCGCGTCGACGTCGAGGATCTCGGCGCCGCCGTAGTCCGACACGCCGCCCGAGCCTCCGTGTCCACGCATGTCGAACGCGTACACCGTGAACCACTCCGTGAGGTGCTCGGCGAACACGGCGAACTTCGGTTTGGCGTGCCACCCCATCAGTCCGTGCACGAAGACGACGGCGGGTCGGTCGGCGTCGTTGCCTCCCAGGCGCGTCCCGACGATCTGGACGACGTCTTCGGTGAGGACGGCGAACACGTGCGCGGGAACCCGCCAGTGATGGGAGAGCGCGAGCTGCACGGTCGTCATCGCAGGTCAAGCGTACCGGCGGCGATGCCGACCGGCTAAGGTGAAGGTTCCGATGGCCCTGCTGGTCCTGCTCTCCGATCGCGCTCCCGAGGCCGCGCTGCCGGCCCTCGCCGACCTGCGCTTCGACATCAAGGTGGAGCCGCTCTCCGCCAGCGCGATCGATCACGTCCGCGAGCTGGAGCCCGCAGTGGCGCTGGTGGACGCGGGCGAGAACCCCGGGCAGGCCTGGTCCGTCCTGCAGGCGATGCGGGCTGCGGAGCTCCGGATCCCGACGCTCGCGATCGTCGACCGCGATGGGGTCGAGCGCTATCCGTGGCAGGAGGTCGTCGACGAGTTCGTGTACCCCGGTTCGCCGGCGGCCGAGATCGGGCTGCGCGTGTCGATGCTCCGGCGGCGCGCCGGGGTGAGCGACGGTTCCACCATCTGCCTGGGCGCCCTGGCGATCGACACCGAGAGCTACCGTGTGACCGCGCAGGGCCGGCCGCTCGACCTCACGTTCAAGGAGTTCGAGCTCCTGCGGTTCTTGGCCTCCCACGCCGGCCGCGTGTTCACGCGGCCGGCGCTCCTGCGCGAGGTGTGGGGCTACGACTTCTACGGGGGTACCCGGACCGTCGACGTCCACGTACGCCGCCTGCGGGCCAAGCTCGGCCCCGAGCACGAGCATCTTATCCAGACCGTGCGGAGCGTCGGATACCGGGCGGCCGACGCAGACGGCTGAGACGGCGGCAGCGGCCTGAGGCTAGAGGTCCTACTCGAAGCCGGGTACGTGACCAGCAGGAAACCACCCCAACTGAGTCTGGGCTGGAACGCACCTCGCGGACGATGATTGCGACATGAACAACGTGCTCAGGACCGCGACCCTCATCCTCTGGATGGGACCCCTCCCCCTCGGTCTCGCGATCCTGAGCTCGGTCCTCCGGCTCCGGCCGGCGCTCGTCCCCATCCACAAGGGCGGGGGACGAGCGCCCGGCAGGGGCTGGTAGGCCAACTTCGGCGAGGAGGGTCCCCGCGGCACCTCCCCCCTCACGGGGGCCCTCCCCCCGCCGATGTGAAGAGCGGCACACGCACCACGAAGATCAACGGCGAGAACCCAGGACCCTGGTGCCTTCGGCGCCGGGGTCCCTTCGTTACGAAGAGTTAACGGCGAAGAAACACGGACGGGTCTACCCGCTCCTACGCTTCCAACGTCGTCGAGCGATGAGGGGGAAGGATCCGTGGCTACACCCAAGGACGTCCTGGCCATGTTGAAGGAAAGTGGGGCGGAGATCGTCGACTTCCGCTTCTGCGACCTTCCGGGCCTGATGCAGCACTTCTCGGTCCCCGCGGCCGAGCTCACCGAAGGTCTCTTCGAGGACGGGATCGGGTTCGACGGCTCGTCGATCCGCGGGTTCCAGGAGATCCAGGAGTCGGACATGCTCCTCGTCCCCGACCCCGACACCGCGTACATGGACCCGTTCACGCAGCACCGCACGCTGAACATCAACTGCTACGTGAAAGACCCCGTGACCGGCGAGATGTACAGCCGCGACCCTCGCTACATCGCGAAGAAGGCCGAGCTGTACCTGAAGCAGACCGGCATCGCGGACATCAGCTACTGGGGGCCGGAGGCCGAGTTCTACATCTTCGACTCGATCCGCTTCGACCAGAACCAGCACGAGGGCTACTACCACATCGACGCCGACGAGGGTGTCTGGAACTCGGGAGCCGAGATGGGCGGCAAGAACCTCGGCTACCGCCCGCGCCACAAGGAGGGCTACTTCCCGCTGCCGCCCATGGACCAGTACCAGGACCTGCGCAGCGAGATGGTCCTGAACCTGGAGAAGACCGGCATCAAGATCGAGGTGCACCACCACGAGGTCGGCACGGCGGGGCAGTCCGAGATCGACATGCGCTTCGACACGCTGCTGAAGACCGCGGACAACGTGCTGAAGTACAAGTACGTCGTCAAGAACACGGCGTGGAAGGCCGGCAAGACCGTGACGTTCATGCCGAAGCCGCTCTTCCAGGACAACGGCTCGGGCATGCACACGCACCAGAGCCTGTGGACCGACGACGAGAACCTGTTCTGGGACGAGGTCGGGTACGCCGGCATCAGCGACATGGCCCGCTACTACATCGGCGGGCTGCTCGCGCACGCGCCCTCGTTGCTCGCGTTCACCAACCCGACGACGAACTCGTACCGCCGGCTGGTTCCGGGCTACGAGGCGCCGATCAACCTGGTGTACAGCCAGCGGAACCGCAGCGCCTGCATCCGGATCCCAGTCTTCTCGAAGACGCCGGCGTCCAAGCGGCTGGAGTTCCGTACGCCGGACCCGATGTGCAACCCGTACCTGGCGTTCAGTGCGATGCTCATGGCCGGGCTCGACGGGATCAAGAACAAGATCGAGCCGCCGGAGCCGATGGACAAGGACCTGTACGACCTGCCGCCCGAGGAGAAGGCGATGGTCAAGCAGGTCCCGGGCTCGCTCGAAGAGGTGCTCGACAACCTGGAGAGCGACCACCAGTGGCTGCTCGAGGGCGGCGTGTTCACGCAAGACGTCATCGACACGTGGATCCAGTACAAGCGGACCCACGAGCTCGACGCCGTGCGCCTGCGCCCGCACCCGTACGAGTTCCATCTCTACTACGACCTGTGAGCTAGCCGCGCAGGCGTGCTGCGTCGAGAGGCCGGCCCCTCGGGCCGGCCTCTCGCGTTGCCCGGACGGTGCTGGGATGGAAAGGTCGCTTGACACCTCGCCGATGTAAAGGTACCTTGACTCCCGTGCGGAACCGGGTGCGGGAACTGAGAACCGAGGCGGGGATGACCCAGTCCGACCTCGGCGACGCGCTCGGCGTCTCGCGGCAGACCATCAACTCGATCGAGGGTGGCCGGTACCTGCCGTCGCTGCCACTGGCGTTCCGCATCGCTCGACTGTTCGACATGGATCTGGACCGGATCTTCGAAGTGGAGGAGGCGGACCGATGATGCAGCAGGACCCGAGGCGTGGACACCGGGGAGCGTCGGCGGCCGTGCTCGTGGTGGTGGGGGGCGCCGTGGCGGCGGCCGCATGGATCGGAGGGCATCCGGGCGTGGCGGCGGCGATGATCGGGGTCTACGTCGTCCTCGCGGTGATCGCGCTCATCTGGTCGGGAGGACGCGGCGACGTCGCCGCCATCATCCGTGGCGGCGGGGACGAGCGACAGCGGGCGCTGGATCTGCGAGCCACGGCGGCTGCCGGCATCGTGACGACATCCGTCGCGATCGCCGGTGCCATCGTGAACATCGCACGGACCGGGGGGAACCCGGGGCAGTACGGCGTGATCTGCATGGTGCTCGGCATCAGCTACGGCGCCGCTCTCGCCGTCTTCCGCTGGCGCAGCTGACGGTCTCCGGCCGGCGGCCGCGACTCCGCCGTTACAGTGATGGCAGTGGCCCGCAACTTCCTCCAACGCGTCCGGGCCGACGGCGCCTGGCTCCTCAAGCCCGTGCTCATCGGGATCGTGGGTGCGTGGTTGGCGCTCGGCGCCTCCGGCCATCAGACCTCGACGATGGGACCGTTCCACGTCCGGTTCGACGCGTCCTTCGGCCGCGGACTCACCGACATCGCCCTCCCGCCGTTCGGCACGCTCCGGGCGAACACCCACCTGTCGCCGCTGCATCTCCGGGCGACACTGCAGGACGTCGACGTGGACGCGCTCCAGCCCTTCGTCACGACCCCCGACGGTCCGACACGCCTCGCGGCGCAGCTGGAGCGGCAGACCCTCGACCGGACGGTGCCGTTCGCGTTCTGGCTCCTCGAGATCGGGAGCCTGGGCGCGCTCACCCTCGGCGCGCTGGTCTTCCGCGACACGAGGCGCGCGGGCGCGGCGTTGCTCGCGGGGCTCATCGCCGTCGCTGCGGCGGAAGGGCTCACGCTGGCGACGTACGACCCGCAGGCGTTCCTCTCCCCGAGCTACACCGGGACGCTCGCCCTCGCTCCGCAGCTCTTCGGTCCGGTCGAAGGGACGATCAGGCGTGTCGGCTACTTCCGGGACGAGCTCGAGCGGATCGTGGCGAGCGCCGGCCAGGCGTTCGCGGCGGTCGAGGCGAATCCGCTCGGCCGAGGCGACGAGATCAGCGTGCTGCACATCTCCGACATCCATCTGTCGACGCTCGGGTATGCGTTCGCGCTGCAGCTGGCGCAGAGCTTCAACGTCGACATGGTGCTCGACACCGGCGACACCGGATCGTTCGGAACGACCGCGGAGCAGGCGATCCTGACGTGGGTGCCCAGGTTCGACCGGCCGTACGTGTTCGTGCGCGGCAGCCACGACTCGGTCGCGTTCCAACAGGCCGTCGCGAGCTATCCGAACGCGACCGTCCTCGACGGCAACGCGGCCGAGGTCGCGGGTCTCACGATCTACGGGCTCGGCGACCCGTACTTCGTGAGCGCGCGGGGGGCCCCGAAGACCGACGAGCAGATCACGCGGTTGGTCGAAAGCGTCGCGCCCGGGCTCCGCGACGACGTTCGCGCGCTGCCACATCCGCCCGACATCGTGGCCGTGCACGACGAGCGGATGGCCGAGCTCGCCGCAGGCTACGCGCCGGTCGTGGCGAGCGGTCACTTCCACGTGAACCAGGATCACGCCGAGGACGGCACGCTCTTCCTCCAGGTGGGAACGACCGGCGGTGCGGGCCCGACCGGATTCACGCCCGAAGGCGACGTCCCGTTCTCGGCCGAGATCCTCTACTTCCGTGCGAGCGCCGACGGCACGAACCGGTTGATCGCGTGGGACGTCATCCAAGAGTTCCCGGCGACGGGGAGCTTCTCGGTGAAGCGCCACGTGGTGGCGACCGACTACGGATCGCTCAGCCCGAGCCCGCCCCCGGAGCCGACGCCCAGCCCCGGCGGTGCCGACCGGCCGTCCGGCAGTTCCGGCACGTCCGGGTGACGTTCACGCGGCAGGCCCGTGGCCGGCGGGCCTCGTGGCCCTCCCCTCCCCCATGCCGCGCACGCGAAGCTGGCTCCGAGACGGAGGTGATCGCGATGGATACGAAGTGTGGGATGACCGTGTCCGACCGACACACGGGGTTCGACGGCAGATATCTGCGGGATCTCGACGACGTTCAAGCGCGACGGCACGGAGAGTGACGCACCCCGGTGTGGTTCGTGCCGAGAGCCGGCGAGACTCCTGGTCGAGACCGACCCGGAGGTCCTACAAGGTGAAGCGGATGCCTGCGCGAGCCCACCGTGGAGCGTGACGCTCTGCACCGCACGGCGGCCGCGCCTGCTGGAGGATCCCCGTCCCGGCGCACGCGGAGAAGTCTCCTTCCCGAGCGACGAGGAACGTGCGCCGAGCGGGCGCTCGAGACACGCTGATGGCAGGCGGAACATACCAGCGTGGGGAGCATGGCTGAATCTTCAAGCCGTGCTCCGCGCGATGCCACGCGGGTCCTCGCACATCGGCCGGTACCCGGCGGGAACGATCATCCTGGCCATCACGCCGACCTGACCAGGTTGCGCGAGCGGCGTCCACCTCGCAGGATGTGACCCTCGCTCGTAAGGGGGTCAGCATGCGCAAGGTGGTCTCGCTCGTCTCGGTCGTGGCGTTCGTCGCGACCGTCGGGTACGCAGCAGGAGCGTCGTCACACGGCGGCGCCCGCGCCGGAACCGATACGTCGCTGCCGGGGTTCAGCCAGGTCGTGTTCCTGAGCCACGTGAACGACCCGACGGTGATCCCGGGGTTCCCCGGGGACCCACGGTTCACGTTGCACACGTCGTTCACCGTGGCGAACGACGGCTTCTACCTCCAGTACGTGAAGGAGGGCGAGCACACCGGCACGCACTACAGCGCGCCATGCCACTTCCACGTGCACGCGCTCTGCGCCGACGAGCTCGCGCCGGGCGACTTCATCCTGCCCGCCGTCGTCGTCGACGTCCGCGCTCAGACGAAGACCGATGTCGACTACCGCGTCACCGTCGCGGACCTGGAGGCGTGGGTCGCGGCGAACGGCCCGATGCCGAAGGACGCGGCCGTCCTGCTGTGGACCGGCTGCGACGCGTTCTGGGGTCCGGATCGCGGACCCGGCACGATCAGCTACTACACGTGCGGCAGCGGCAAGGGCGGGTTCCACCAGCCCGGCTTCTCGCTCGCCGCCGTGAAATGGCTCATCCACCAGGGCGTGCTGGGCCAACGCGGCCTGCTCGGGACGGACACGTTCGGCCCCGACCCCGGCAGCGACTTCAAGTACCGGGAGACGTCGCTGACGCTGCACCACCACCGCTTCACGCTGGAGAACCTGACGAACCTCGGCGCACTGCCGACGACCGGGTCGTGGATCGTCTGGGGCGGTCCGAGGAACGCCGACGGGTCGGGCGCGCCCTCGACGGTCTTCGGGCTCATCCCGTAGGCAGCTCGGCATGACCGGAGCGCGGGACCGCGTCGAACGACGCATCGTCACCGTCCTGTTCGCCGATCTCGTCGGCTTCACGAGCCTGTCCGAAGGCCTCGACCCCGAAGACGTCGCCACCGTGCAGACGGCGTACTTCGACTCGATCCGCGACGCGGTCTCCCGATACGGCGGTCAGCTCGAGAAGTTCATCGGCGACGCCGCGATGGCCGTGTTCGGGATCCCGATCTCGCGCGACGACGACATGGAGCGCGCCGTGCGCGCGGGGCTCGCGATCGCATCCGCGGTCGGCCAGATCGGTGTCGGCCTCGGCCTGGACGAGGACGCGCTCCAGGTCCGGGTCGGTGTGAACACCGGCGAGATCGCGTACTCGCTCGGACCTGACGGCTGGCGCGCGACCGGCGATGCGGTGAACGTGGCCGCCCGGTTGCAGACAGCGGCGCCCACCGGCGGCGTGCTGGTCGGGCCGACCACGGCGCTCGGCGTCGCCGGCGCGATCGAGCTCGAGGAGGCGGGAGCGCTCACCCTGAAGGGGAAGTCCGAGCCGCTCCCCGCATGGCACGCGACCGGTTTGCTCGCGGAGCCTTCGCGCGATCACGCGATGGGCAGCCTGCGCGCGCCGATGCTCGGCCGGGAGCCGGAGATGGCCGCGCTTCGTGCGGCGCTCGAACAGATCCGTGGCGGCTCGAACACACGGGTGACGGTGATCGCTCCCCCCGGTGTGGGAAAGACGAGGCTCGTGAGTGAGTTCGCCGCGACGGCGGCGGAAGGCGGCGTCGCGATCCTCCGCGCCCGGCTCCGGCCCGACGTCGTCGCGCCGTACGCGGGGGTCGCGCAGCTGCTCCTGGAGGCTCTCGGGGACGCGGCGCCGGAACCGCAAGGCTCGGCCGACCTGCTCCGCGCCCGGCTGCGGGACCGAGGAGCGACCGACGAGCGATCGAACGTCGTGACGGCCGAGGCGCTCGCCGTCGTGGCGGCCGAACGACCTGAGCCCGTCGACTCCGGGCCGGGAGGCGGCGAGCGACGGGAGGCGCGGTTCCGCTCGTGGCTCGAGGCGTTCGACGCGCTCGCCGAACGGCCGCAGGTCTGGATCGTCGAGGACGCCCACTGGAGCGGCGCAGACCTGCTCGCGTTCCTCGAACTCGCCGGACGCGACACGTCCGCGCAGGGCCGGCTCGTCCTGTGCACCGCCCGGCCGTCGATCCGCGACACGTCGGAGCCGTGGCTGCTCGCCGAAGGCGCCACGACGATCGATCTTCCGTCGTTGTCCACCCCGGACGCGCGCCGGCTGATCGACGAGCTCGTCGGCGACGCGGTCTCTCCCGATCTCGCCATCGGTATCGTCGAGCGCTCGGACGGGAATCCCTTGTTCATCGAGGAGCTGTTCCGCACGTGGAGCGGTACCGGCGTCCTGGTGCGGCAGGGGACGAGCTGGAGGCTCGGCCATGGGACCGTCGAGATCCGGCTCCCACCCACGGTCCAGGCGATCTACGCGGCGCAGCTCGACGATCTCCCGAACGACGCGCGCGACGTGGCACGCAAGGGATCGGTCGCCGGACGACGGTTCCCGGTCGACGCCCTCGAGAGCCTGGAAGCAGGGAGCTCGGCCGGCCCCGGCATCGAGGTGCTCGCGCGTCGTGCACTGGTCGCCGGCCCCACCGGGGATCCTCTGGTCGGGCGCACGTACGCCTATCGTCACGCGCTGCTGCGTGACGCCGGATACGCGAGCCTCTCGCGTTCGGATCGCGCGCGGCTCCACATCCGCCTCGCGCGCTGGCTGGAGTCCACCGTAAGTCCCGACCAGCCGCAGATCGCCGAGTTGATCGGCGTCCAGTACGAGCAGGCCCTGGGCAGCGCCCCGGCGCTCGCCGGCGATCTCGGCGAGCGCCTCAGCCGATCCGACGTCGCGGCGCTCGCGGCGCGGTGGCTCGAGGAAGCGGCCCGGTGGGCGTCCGGGATCGCGGCGTTGGAGGCGGCCCGGTCGTTGTTCGCGCGGTCGCTCTCCCTGACGCCCGAGGACCAGCCGCTCGTACGCGCCCGGCGTCTCCTGGCCCTCGGCGCGGCGACCTCGTTCGGCGCCGACATGGACGAGGGGCTGCTTCGGGTGCAGGAGGCGATGGCGGCGTTCCGCGCGGAGATGACGGCGAGCGACGCAGCGCCGGAAGAGATCGAGGAGGCGAGGGACGGCTACGCCCGCGCGGCAACGCTCGTCGGCCGCGTCTACGGGCAACAGCTCCGGTTCCACGACATGGTCGAGCTCGCGGATCGGGTCCTGGGCGAGATCGGAGACCGGAACGACACGGCGACGGCGCGGATGCTGGTCACCCGTGCGCTCGGCCGGGGCATGATCTCGGAGACGCACCTCGAGGACGATCGACCGGAACTCGAGCGCGCGATCTCGATCGCCCGATCCGCGGGTGATCACGAGCTCGAGCTGGATGCCCTCGCGACCCTGGCGACCGACGTGGCCGACTTCGCGTCGATCGAGACGGCGGCCGTCGAGCACGGCCGGTGGGACGTCGCCATCAGGGCCGCGCGAGCGCAGGGCGGGATGCTGCTCCCCGATCATGCGGCCGAGAGCCTGCGCGCGGCCGATCGGATCGCCACGCTCGCGGAGAGCCGCGGGTTCACCGAAGAGCGAGCCTGGGACGACTACCTCCGGACGGAGTGCGGGCTGGTGGCGGGCGACTGGACGCTCGCGTGGGAGGCAGGTCTCCGAGCGATCGAACTGGGCGAGCGCAACGCGTACCACCGCGCCGTCGTGCGGACGTGGGCCGCGCTCGTGCCGATCGCCGATGCGACTGGCGATGTCGACGCGTTGCGCCACGCTCACACCTGGTTCTTGGAGCACGAGCACGTCTTCCCGGACAGCCCGTACGGACGCCTGGTCCGCTCGACGGCTTCCCTCGCGTTCGAGCGCGCGGGTCTGGGAACGATCTCGAACTCGACGCCCGCATGGCTGGAGGCGTCGATCGAATCTGCGTGGGAGGAGCTGCCCAGCTGGTTCGGCGGCGTCGAGATCGTGGTGCGGTCCTGGCTCGAGCTCGGCCAGATCGACGCCGTGCGCGCGTGGCTCGTCCGGTACCAGGCGGTGGCGGGCCCGGCGCCGTCGCTGCTGGGGCGAGCCGTCGGCGCGCTGCTCGAAGCGAGGACGCGGCTGGTCGAGGAGGCCGACACGGCCGCGGTCGCCGAGCCCGCGCGCGAGGCACTCGCGCTCGCCCGCGACGTGCCGGCGCCCTGGTGGATCGCGAAGGCCATCCGGGTGCTCGAGGGCGCGAGCGAGTCAACGCCGGCGGAAGCCGACGAAGTGACGGAGATCGAGCGTCGCCTCGGGGTCGGCTAGGAACCCGCGGGCATCCAGGAACCGACTCGCGACGCGGAACGGCACGACCTCGATCTGCTTCCAGACGCCGCCCGTCACGTAGGGGTCGTGGTCGATCCACGCGTCGAGATCGGCGCGCGACGGGAAGTCGACCAGCAGCACGGAGCCGCGCATGTTCCCGTCGTCGTCCAGGATCGCGCCGCCCATCAGGATGTTGCCGGCGTCGACGAGCGGCTGGATCCCGTCCAGATGGGTCGGCCGCACCGCCTGCCTGCGCGCGACCGCGTCGGCGTCGGTTCCGTCACGGGCGATGACCACGAACTGCATCGCTGCTCCTTCCGCTCGGTCGAGGCATGCTGTCGAGTATGGACGCGGTGCTGCACGTCGACATGGACGAGTTCATCGCGGCGGTCGAGGTGCTGCGCCGCCCGGAGCTCCGCGGCAAGCCGGTCGTCGTGGGCGGCGACGGCGACCCGACGAAGCGCGGCGTGGTCTCGACCGCGAACTACGAGGCGCGGGCGTTCGGGATCGGCTCCGCGATGCCGTTGCGGACGGCGTTCAAGCGGAACCCCGACGCGGTGTTCCTGGCGGTCGACGCGCCGGCGTACCTGGAGGCGTCGAGCCGTGTGATGGACGTGCTCCGGTCGTTCCCCGCCGTCGTCGAGGTGCTGGGGTGGGACGAGGCGTTCATGGCCGTGTCGGCCGACGATCCCGAGGCGCTGGCCCGCGACGTGCAGGCCGCGGTGCTGGAGCGGACGGAGCTGTGGTGCTCGATCGGCGTCGGCGACACGAAGATCCGCGCGAAGCTCGGCAGCGGGTTCGCCAAGCCTCGAGGCGTGTTCCGCCTGACGCGCGAGAACTGGGACGAGGTGATGGGCGGCCAGCCGACCGACGCGCTGTGGGGCATCGGCTCGAAGACCGCGCGGAAGCTGGCCTCCCTCGGTCTGCGCACGGTGGCGGAGCTGGCGGCGGTGGACGAGTCGACGCTGGCGTCGGCGTTCGGCCCGAAGACGGGTCCGTGGCTGCGTCAGCTCGCGACCGGCGAGGGCGGCTCGGAGGTGAGCGCGGAGCCGTGGGTGCCGAAAGGGGTCAGCCGCGAGCGCACGTTCCAGCAGGACCTGGAGGATCCGGACGAGATCCGACGCGAGCTGATCCGCCTGACCCACGAGCTGATGGAAGACCTGGAGCGCGACGGCCGCCCCGTGATCCGCGTGACCGTCAAGGTGCGGTTCGTCCCGTTCTTCACGCAACAGCGAAGCGTGAAGCTGGAGGAGCCGACGCTGGAGGTCGCGGCGATCGAAGCAGGAGCACTCGCAGCGCTCGACCGGTTCGAGCTTGATCGAAAGGTGCGGCTGCTCGGCGTGAGAGGCGAGTTCCGTACTCGGGTAGACGTACCAACTCTCGCGAGACAGTCTCGTCACGTAGCCTCTATACCGCGAGACCGGGCTGGAGGGATTCAAGCATTTGTTGTCGTGGCCCATTGAACGCTGTCTTGATGAGTCCTCCTCGCTTCAAGGACAGTTCAATGGCCCCTTGCGGCGAAGAGAACTTGTCGAACTCCGCCGCAGGGATCTCTTCGTACTTGGCAATCTGACCGACGATCCAAGCGTCATGGAGCTCATTGAGACGAAGATCCTTCTTGCTACGATTCTCGGCGCTCGGAAGCAAAGCAAGATTCGTGATGTGGTTGATGTACTTGGCGCCCAAGGCAGGATGAGTCGCAAAGGCCGCTTGTGGAACGATGTGATCCCAATCTAGAGACAACGTGGGATCGTCAGGACCTGTGATCCCCTTGATGACATAGTAGTATGGAGCAGTACCTTCAAGCGCCCGTCAATCTTTTCCGAAGACAATGCTTGTCCATTCACTTGTTCCAGGTCAACGACCCCATCAATCAACCGACTCCAGTCATCAGCGGGAATTGGAGCCCAAACGTCAGGAGTTGTTTGGAGGCTGGCGATATTGGATGCTATGCGAGAATCGCTGGAGCCACGCCATTGCCCGGTCACGTATTCGTAGACGAGGCGATCTAGAAGGACCACGGCATTTCGCTGAAGCTGCTTGTGGGCTACTCCGCCGCTGGGCTTATCCTTGCGCTCCCAGTCCTTTAGCAGCAGCACCAAGAAGTCGAGTGCAATCGCGTCACTCAGAACTGCCATGATTGCCCGGTTCCACGTCTTCCAGTACTTGAAGACATTAACTTCACTGAGGGCCTTGCCGACAGTGTCGATCGATGATTCGAGGTTCACGGTTCCCCACTCAATCGGTTGGGTGCGTCGCTAGGCTCTCAAGATCATCCTTCATGAGACGCCCCTGATAATAGGCACTCATTAGCTGAAAGCTCAGTTTGGTTCGCTTCTCGAAGCCACGCTGTCCTCGGGGATACCCACCAATACCCAGGGGAGATCTAGTCGGTCTAGGAGGCTCGCAGCCACGTCCCATCGCCTTACATCAGCGGCGCCGGAATCTCTAGGCTGTTGTACAAGAGATTCTTCCCCTCGACTATTGTTTGGTGCGGGTGCTCGACGGGAAGATTCCAGGTTGCCTTCGCCGATAGAATCTCTGCGGAAGTCAGCTGAGTCCCTGCGCTGTTGATGATCTCAAAGATCTTCATCTCATCTGCTGCCGAACAGTCCGAAATCTCCAGATCCCTAGCTTTGTGTCGGTGAGGCGCTTTTCAAGCGAGTCAAGCACCTCCATCGTCTGAACGATTCGGTGCCAGTCGCTATCAACTCGAGTCCTTAGCTTTTGCTCTGAGCTGGGCGTCCCCTTCTCTATGAGCCAGGAATAGAACTCATCTTGAGATGGCGGGTATTGATCCTTTGTGACTTGAGCCATCGACTTGCGGAACCTCAGCCACGCAACAAGCTTCTCGCCGCTAACTGTCTCCTTGCCGGAGGCAAGATCCTTGTCGTAGCAACTCCAAGTCTGGAAGGAGCTTTGTGAAATCAAACGCGACAGTCATGCCGGTTCCGATCGATCGCTTTGGATGCACCAAGAGAATGATGTGTAAAGCGATTTGAGACCCTCGGGATCGTGAATTGTCATCTCACCAGGCAATTCCGGGGCCAGCTCAATGCTCGCTAGCATCTCTTGAGTCAACTCATCTTCAGTGAAGTCTTCATTCTCTGAAGCAACCGCAAGCACCTCCATTGGCGTGGCCCAATCTGCGCTCTCATCCTCCTCAGTAGTTCCTCAACGTCTCGACCAAAGTAGTCGTCGACGTAGTTCCAGTACGTCTCAGCGATCTCTTCTGGTGATGACTTGGCCTTGATCCTTAGGACTCCCCTTGCCCATTCGTAGATGTGTTCGGGGTTCACCATGTCCGACAGCGCGTCCCGCCGCTGACGCCCATCCAGGAGGAACTTCGAGACTGAGGAGGGGTCAGTTGGACTGCCGTCTAGCTTCACGACGACGGCGCCAATCGGATAGCCCTTGAACACGCTTAGAGCCAACCGAAAGTTCTGCTCATTTCGCCATGTCTTCTTCCTCTGGAACCGAGGTAGGTCGATCCTGTCTTCGATGAAGGTCTTCACTGACTCTGATCGGATCTGATACACGTGTTTGCCTCCTAGTCAGGTCCACGACATAGTGCCACACCAGGCATGTTGATCCAGTTCACGCGTTGATCGCGACCTCATGCTCTGGAATCAGCGATCGGCTGGGAGGATCATCAACGCGTGGAAGCCAAGTTCACCAAGAGCCTGTCGAACAAAGGGACCGAGAACAAGGGTCTGGCCCTGCTGCTTACCGACCAACGATTTCAGGCCGTCAGCGTCGTCACGAAGCGGCGGATCCTCGAGCAGATCGGCATCGAGGGCGCGTTTGGCATCCAGACCTTCGACGCGATCATGACCGATGAACCACAACCACCAATCACGTTGGAGAACGTCGATCAGCACGTCGACGACATGCGGCTGATCGAGATGAAGACGACTCGCAAACCAATCGTCAGCGCTGAGCTCCGCAACTTCTTCTTCGGCGCGACTGAGCGCGAGTATGCGATGGCGAAGGCACTGGGTGACCGCTACTTGTTCGCGTTCATCGTCTTGAACGACGCGAACAGATATGGCCGGCCGTTTGCCGCACTCCTGTCGCTGGAAGAGGTCGAGCGTCGAACTCGAGCGCGAAGGATTCAGTATCAAGTGAACTTTCGGAGCGACATCGAGCCCAACGATGACGGCCAAGAGCTCGTCGTCTTCGGCAACGAGGAGCACATTCCTCGTCAGGACCCGACGCCGTAACTAGTCGTTAGGCGACGACTTTCGCGAGGTGCGCGACCGCGTACTCCTCCTCGCCTCGGATGACGTAGATCGCGGTCGAAGACCACGGAGTGTCGAAGGTTCGCGGCTCGTCAAGGCCAGCGGGTTGGCGGCTGTCGCACCCAGGCTCGAGCGTCGACCTCTCCATCCAGGATGATGGCTTCCGGGTCGGGGACACCGTGACGCGTCCAATAGGTGCCCACCCAAGGAGCCGCGACGATCCCCGACTCGACGCGCCTGGACGAGACGCACGTCGCGCTCGCCAATGCTCCACCGTCCCTCAAACGGCCGGTCAATCTCGACCAGTCCCTCACCGGAAGAAAGCCAAGCCCAGCGTTCAGCCTCAAGCGATGCTCGCGACGACGAGTGGTAGATCTCGGGTGGGTACGAGACGACGGTACCGTCCGTGACAAGCACCACCCAGTGGGTATCGGCCGGAAGGTGTCGGAGCATCAAAATCCTTCTACAGGTCGATGAGGACCCGAGATGTGACACAGGACACTTCTGCGGTCACTCAATCGGGCCTTCATCTCGGCGTGGAAACTGGTCAGCCTCCAGCTGCTCTCTTGGAGAATGTTCTTGTCCGCCGAGATCCAGGCCCATTCGCGTTCGATGATCTCCTCGATGTCCTGACGATCAAGGCCGGGCGGCCCCCACACAGTCGAGTAGATGTCCAAGTCGAACGTTGCGGCCACCTCGATTCGATACTCAACCAGGCCCTCGTTGCTCACGAAGCGGAAGTTATCGATCGTTTCCGCGATCGTCAGATCCCTCCGGGGTTTGCTCCTGTTTGCCCGCCACGCCCGAGTCACGGGACACTACGAGCGATGACCCAGGGCCTAACCCCCGAGACCCACTACGCGAAGACGGTCGACGACGTCCACATCGCGTACGCGGTCGCGGGCGAGGGTCCGATCGACCTGGTCGTGATGGCGTCCGGCCTCGGCCTCGGCGAGATCTGGCGCGGCCGGCGCACGGGATCGTTCCTCCGGAGGCTCGCGTCCTTCAGTCGCCTGATCGTGATCGACCGGCGCGGGACCGGCCTGTCCGATCATCTGGTCCAAGAACATCAGCTCTCCCTCGAGAACCGGATGGAGGACGTGCGGGCGGTCATGGACGAGATCGGCTCCTCGCGCGCCGTGCTGTTGGGGCTCGAGGTCGGCGGCTTCACGGTCGCGGCGATGTTCGCGGCGACGCTCCCGGAACGGACGGCCGGCCTGATCGCGTACGGCGCCACGGCGCGCGAGCGTTGGGCGCCCGACTATCCGTTCGGCTTCACCCCGGAACAGATCGCGGCGGAGGACATCGGGATCACGGCTCATGCATGGGGCAGCGAAGAGCTCGCGGCCGAATGGATGGCGAGCCTCTACGCGCGGACGGACCATGATCCGGCCGACGTCACGGATTTCGCCGCCATGATGCGGGCCATGGGAGGACCGGGCGACGTCGCGCGGTTCTTCGCCATCGACGAGGACACCGACGTCCGCGATCTGTTGCCCTCGATCCGCGTGCCCACGCTGGTCGTCCATCGCCTCGAAGATCGCGACATGCCGATCGAGCACGGCAGGTACCTGGCGGAACACATCCCCGGGGCCGAGTTCGTCGAGCTGCCCGGCGGCGCGCATGCCTGGGATGCCGACGACTCGCTCACGACGGAGGTGGGCCGATTCCTGGCGACGATCCAACGAGATGAGATCGACTTCGACCGGTTCCTCGGCACCGTGTTGTTCACCGACATCGTCGACTCGACCGCGGTCGCTTCATCCGTCGGCGACCGAGCCTGGGCTGAGCTGGTGACGGAGCATCACCGCATCGTCCGCGGACAGCTCGCGCGGTATCGCGGCGTCGAGATGGACACGGCCGGCGACGGCTTCTACGCCACGTTCGACGGCCCGGCACGCGCCGTCCGCTGCGCGCTGGCGATCGAAGCCGATGTTCGCCAGCTGTCGATCGAGGTCCGCGCCGGCGTGCACACCGGCGAGATGCAGACGATCGACGGGAAGACGGGCGGCATCGCGGTCGTGCTCGGAGCGCGCATCGCCTCGCTGGCCGCACCGTCGGAAGTGCTCGTCTCCCAGACGGTGCGCGATCTGGTCGCCGGCTCGGGCCTGGTCTTCGAGGCGGCGGGGGAACACGAGCTCAAGGGCGTTCCCGATCGCTGGCGCGTCTATCGCGTGGTGGCGTAGCCCCGTACACTCACCCCATGCCGCTCTACGAGTACGAGTGCGGGAACTGCGGGCACCTGTTCGAACGGCTGCGTGCGATGAACGACGACGCGCCGGCCTGCCCGACCTGCGAGTCGGAGCGCGTGATGCGACGGATCTCGATGTTCGCCGCTTCCACGTCGAGCGGCGGCTTCCGCAGCTCCGCTCCCTCGGGCGGCGGGTGCGCGTGCGGCGGCAGCTGCATGTGCGGCGGTCACTGAGCCTCCCGACCTAGGGACCGAGCATCTGGCGGAGCTCGGCGCGGCGTACCTTGCCGGCGGCGTTCCGCGGGATCGCCTCCACCGTGCGGATCTCGCTCGGCACCTCGTGCGGCGCCAGCGTCGAACGAAGCTCCGCGAGGAGCCGCGTCGGGTCGATCGGCGCCTCCGCGACGACCGCCGCGACGATCCGGCCGTCGACGTCCACCGCGGCCGCGTCCACCAGACCGGGGGCGCCGTACAGCGCCCGCTCGATCGTCGCGGGGTAGACGACCGCTTCGCCGACCCTCATCGCGGCCGAGGCTCGATCGAGGAAGCAGAGGTATCCGTCGGCATCGATCGAACCGACGTCCCCCGTCGGGAACCAGCCATCGGCGTCCGTGACCGGGGGACGCCGCCAGTAGCCCTCGGTGACGTTGGGGCCGCGGATCCACCATTCGCCGGCCTCGTCGACCTCGCACGCGGAGCCGTCCGGACGTACGGCCCGGACGTCGACGAACGGGAGCGGTTTGCCCACCGAGCTCGCGTGGGTCGCGGCCTCCCGCTCCCCGACGAGCGAGACGACGGGGCTCGCCTCGGTCAGGCCGTAGCCGTGCCGCAGCTTCACGTCCCGGTCGAGGTACCTGCGCAAGAGCCTCTCGGGTACGAGACCGCCGCCGACCACCCCGGTGCGGATGCTCGAGAGGTCGGCGCCCTCCCAACCCGGCGCGCGCGCCATGGAGTCGAGCAGGTCGGGGTTGGCGAAGAGCACCGAGACGCGGGCTCGCTCGATGGTGGAGAGGACGGCCTCACCGTCCCCGGCCGGCGGCACGACGACGGTCCCTCCGGTGAACAGGGTCGGGAGGACCGTGACGCCGAGGCCCCCCATCCGCGTGAACGGTGCGGCGGCGAGCGTCACGTCCGATGGGGCGAACGCGCACGCCGCCATCATCTGGATGACGCCCCACGTGATGTTGGCGTGGGTGAGCATCACGCCCTTCGGCGCTCCCGTGGTCCCCGACGTGTAGGCGAGGATCGCGAGATCGTCCGGCGCCGTCTCCACCGTCGCCGGCGTCTCCGAACCACCCTCGGACACGGCGAGCTCTTCGGCCTCGAACGCGGGGACGCCCGCGTCCACGTGCACCGTCGGTGACGCACGGATCAGGACCCGTGGCTCCGAGTCCTCCAGCACCGAGCGCACCTCGTCCTCGGGCCTGGCGGGATGGATCGGGACCCAGACGGCGCCGATCGCCGCGGTCGCGAAGAGCGAACCGAGCGCGACGGGGTGGTTCTGTCCGTGGAACGCCACCCGGTCCCCTCGACCCACGCCGTTGCGTTGCAGCAGATCCGCGATGGCCCGCGCCTCGGTCGCGAGATCGAGGTAGGAGCGAGCCGTGCCCTCGGCGATGAGGGCGATATCGGAGGGCGAACGCGCCGCCCTCCGCTCGATCCACGACCCGAGCCCGGGAACCGCATGCCCGATGCTAGCGCCGAGCCAGAAGCGCCGGCGAGCATGACAATGTCGTCATCAATCTGGCTTCGACGAGGGCGACGGAGCTATCTTCGCGGCTTCCGGACCTGGGCGGAACTCCGACGAGTGCCGCCCTTCGTTGCGAGGTGAGGGGTCGTGATGGGTTCGATCGGTATCTCCTTGGGTGCGTGCGGATGATCGCCGGCGTCGTGGCCTCATGGGTGGTCCCCGCCATCATCTTCGTCGTCGTGATCGTCGCCTGCCTGTTGGGGCTGCGGTGGCTGCGGGCCGAGCACCTCGATGAACTGCGATCCGTGCCGCTGTTCAGTGGCTTGTCGGACCACGAGTTGCTCTGGGTCCTGCGAACGGCTCGAGCGGAATCGTTCGCACCGGGCGCGACCATCATCCGCGAGGGCGACATCGGGGGCGACTTCTTCATGCTCACGGAAGGGACCGTGAAGGTGACGGTGGATGGCACCGAGGTCGCCACGCTCGGAGCGGGGTCGTACTTCGGCGAGATCGCGCTGATCGACGGGGGGGCGCGCACGGCGACGATCACCACGACCACGCCGGTTTCGAGCCTGACACTCGCCCCGACGGCGTTCCTCAGCACCGTCGATCGCGAGCCGGCGCTCGCACGCTCGATCTACGCGGAGCTGAGCAAGCGGCTCAACGCGCCAGGCGACCAGACCGGCGACGACGTCTCACGGGTGGATCGCGCGAAGCTCATCGAGGTCTGCAAACGGCTGCGGGCTGGTTCCCCGCATCCCGAGTGGTCGCCGGCGACGTCGCCGGTGAAACACCGGCTCATGCTCACGAGCCTGTTCGCCCGCGGCTCCTAGAGGCGGCCGGGGAACGGCCCGGGGATGGCTCGAGGGTTCACGCGCGCCCTAGGATGTTCGCGTGCCCAAGACCGTCGACGACCTGCTGGCCGAAGCCCGCGCCACGTTCGAGCGCATCACCGCACAGCAGGCGAACGACGAGCTCGCCCACAGCGCCCTGCTGATCGACGTCCGCACGTCCGAGCAGCGGGCCGAGCACGGCGAGATCCCCGGCGCCATCCCGATCGGGCTGAACGTTCTGGAGTGGCGGCTCGATCCCTCGAGCGGATGGCACATCCCGCAGGCGACCGGCCACGACCTCCGCGTGATCGTGTTCTGCCAGGAGGGCTACAGCTCGAGCCTGGCCGCCGCGCGCTTGCAGTCGCTCGGACTGAGCCGCGCCACGGACGTGATCGGCGGCTTCGAGGCGTGGCGCGACGCCGGCCTCCCGGTCGAGCGGCCCGGGCCCGCGTGATCCATGCCTCCGGCGCGTCGTCGAACGGTCTAGGTCTTTCGACGGGATAGACCCGAGACACGCTACGCTCTGCGGCCGTGCCTCAGCGAACGATCCCGACGCCGTTCCCGATCGACGTGGCGAAGACCCTCTTCCCGCTCTGTCGTGGCGCGGGCGATCCGACGATGCGGGTCGGCTTCGCCGATGCCTACCGGGCGATGCGGACGCCCGAGGGACCCGCGACGGTGCACATCCGCTCCCTCGGCTACGACATCCTGGCCAAGGCGTGGGGACCGGGCTCGTCGTGGGCGCTCGATTCGGTTCCCGGGCTGATCGGCGCCCTCGACGACGACACCGGCTTCGAACCGCAGCACCACGTGATCGATGAGCTCTGGCGCCGCCATCGAGGCGTGCGGATCACGCGATCGGGCGCCGTCATGCACGCGCTGATCCCCGCGATCCTGGAGCAGAAGGTCACCGGCATCGAGGCACGGCGGGCGTACAGAGCCATGGTGCTCGCGACGAGCGAGCCCGCCCCGGGGGAACTCGGGCTGTATCTCCCGCCGGATCCCGCGCGCCTGGCCGAGACGCCGTATTTCGCGTTCCACCCCTGGGGGGTCGAGCGTCGGCGCGCCGAGACCGTCCGGGCCGCATGCGAGCAGGCATCGCGTCTCGAGGCGGGAACGACCCTCACGCTCGACCAGGCGAACGCCCGGCTCCTGGCCATCCGGGGCGTGGGGCCGTGGACGGCGGCCGAGGTCGCGCGGACGGCGCTCGGTGACGCCGACGCGATCTCGGTCGGCGACTTCCACCTCCCCAACACGGTGTGCTGGGCGCTCGCTCGCGAGCCGCGCGGGACCGATGAACGGATGCTCGAGCTGCTGGAGCCGTATCGGGGCCACCGAGGACGCGTGCAGGCGCTGCTTGACGCCGGCAACGTCTCGGCTCCCGCGTTCGGCCCTCGCATGGAGGTTCACAGCATCGAACGCATCTAGCTCGGCCCGGCGCTGCCTCGGTCCGATGTGCACTCATGTGGCCTCCTCATGGAAGACGCGCTCCATCGCCCGCCGGGCGCGTCGCGTGATCCGCAGGTAGTCGTCGATGAAGCTCTGCCTCGGATACTCCTCGTAGCCCAGACGTCTCGCCAGCGCGGTCTGGTCATCGGCCGAGGGCGGGATCGCTTCGGCTCGGAGCCGCCGATCCATCTCCAGCGTGTTCTTGACGTCGGACAGGAACACGAACGCCTCTCCCAGGTCGCGCGCGACGCTCTGTTCCAGGAACCGCTGCTCCGCAAGGCGCTCGATCGCCTCCAACGTGCGGTTCGTGCGGAGCTCGGGATGGGGGCCGCCGAAGCGCATCAGTGAGACCTCCACGGCGAACTGCACGTCGGCGAGCGACCCGTAGCCCAGCTTGAGATGGAACTTCGCCGCCTCGGGCGGTTTGACGCGCTCGCGCTCGATCCGCTCGCGCATCCGGCGGATCTCGCCTGCCGCGTCGACCGTGATGCCGTCCGGCGGGTACGCGAAGTCTCCGGCGTTCAACACGAACCGCCGGCCGAGCTGTTCGTCGCCGGCCACGTGCCGCGCACGCAGCAGCGACTGGAACTCCCAGAGCTCCGCGTACCGCTCCCAGTACTCGAGGTAGCCGGCGAGCGAGCGGGCGAGCGGACCGTTCCGCCCTTCCGGCCGCAGGTCGGCGTCGGGATCCCAGCCCGCCTCGCGGACGGCACGCATCACGTGCTCGGCCGTGCCGATCGCCCGCCGCATGTCGTCGGACCCCTCGCCCTCGTAGACGAAGAGCAGATCCAGGTCCGATGCCACGTTCAGCTCCCGTGCTCCCAGCTTGCCCATCCCGATCACCGCGAACGGCAGGTCCGGCTCGGCCGCGTCGACGGCGTCGCGGACGACGCGGTCGGCAACATGGGCGAGCGCGGCGCCGGTCTCCCGCGGTTGGAGCTCGCGCGACGCGTAGCGGGCGACGGCCGAGATCAGCGAAGCCTGCGCGTCCACCTCACGCCCGCCGTCGGCCAACGCGGTCAACCGCTCCGGCGACGCCACCAGCAGGTCGGTGGCGAACGCGCTCGCCGCGGCCATATGCGCCAACCGAAGCGCCGCGGCGGGATCCGCGGCGAGCGCATCGGCCGGACCGTGACGATCCCCCACCGCCTCGGCGATGCGCTCCAGCCGGACGAGCGCCTGGTCCGGGTTCGACGCGAGCGCGAGCGCCGGAACCATCACCGGGAACACGTGCGCCAGCACCTTTCCCATCCGCGTCGCCGGGTCGACGAGCCGACGCAACACTTCGAACGATTGCCCCGTCGACGCGAACCCCAGCCCGGCGAGCAGCTCCTCTGTGGCCGGACGGTCCACGCCGGGACTCGGCGCCACCGGTCCTGCGAACGCCTCGAGCAACGGCCGGTAGAACAACCGCTCGTGGATCCCACGCACCAGCTCGGTCTGGCGTTCGTACTCGCCCTGTAGGGCGAGGGCATCGGCCAGCCCGAGCGAGCGTGCGAGCGTCGTCCGGGCATGCGGATCCGCGGGGAGGTCGTGCGTCTGCAGGTCTCGGACGATCTGCAGCCGGTGCTCCAACCTCCGTAAGAACCGGTAGGCGTCGGCGAGCGCGTCGGCGTCGGCCTGTGCCACGTAGCCCTCTTCGGCGAGCGTCGCCAGCGCTTGCAGCGTGTTCGGCTCGCGCAGGCGAGGATCGCGCCGCCCGTGCACGATCTGCAACAACTGGACCGCGAACTCCACGTCGCGGATCCCTCCACGGCCGCGCTTGACCTCGGTCAGCTCCTTGCCGCGCCGCCGGATGTACTCCTCCAGACGTACCTTGGTACGCCGGACGTCGTCGATCGCACGCTCGCCGAGCTCTTGCGGATAGACGAACGGGGCCACACCCTCGACGAACATCGAGCCGATCCATGGGTCGCCGGCGACCGGCCGCGCTTTGATCATGGCCTGGCGCTCCCACGTGGCGGACTGGCGCTCGTAGTAGTCGAGCGTCGCCTCCAGGCTCCGGGACAGCACACCGCCGCGACCACCGGGGCGAAGGGCCGGATCGACGCGGAGCGCGAGCCCCTCGGCCGTCGGCTCCGCGAGCGATCGGATCAGGGAAGCCGCGGCGCGTTCGGCGTCCTCCTGCGCATCGGTGCCCGGGTCCGAGTGCACGAAGATCAGGTCGACGTCGCTCGCGTAGTTCAGCTCGCCGCCACCGAGCTTGCCGAGACCGATCACCGCCATCCGGACGTCGCCGAGCGCCAGGCCGCATGCAGCCTCGAGACACGACTCGGCGACCCGCGAGATCTCTTCGACCACGTCCTCCAATGTCGCACCGTCCAGGTCGCGGGCCGCCACGCGCAGCATCGCCCGGCGACGGAACACGCGGAGCCCGTCGTCGGCGCCGATCCGAGCGATGTCGCCTGCGAGCTCCGCGTCGAGCTCGGTTCGGGTTCGCTGCCCGACGTCGGCGAGCGTCGCGACCTCCTCGGGATGACGCACCAGGAAGTCGGCGGCGGCGGTCGAGAACCCCAGGAGCCTGACCGCGACCGGAAGGACATCCGGGCGGGCCAGTTGCTCACGGGCGGTGGCGTCGTCACCCACTCGCGAGATGGCCACCCGCGCGAGCTCGGGATCGGGCGCCTCCGCGAGCGTTCGTCCGAGCGCCTCGGGAGTCAGCACCCCGGCATCGTAGACGGGGCTGTCGATGTGCACGTAGAGCCATTGCAACGGATCCATCTCCCTCGAGCGTATCGCCAGACGTCTCCGCACTTGTTAATTAACCCCACCGTAACCGTGGCCTCAGGGACCGCCACGTACCGTGAGTACATGGCTCTGTCCGCCGAAGCCGACTACGTCCTGCGCACGATCGAAGATCACGGCATCCGGTTCATCCGGCTGTGGTTCACCGACGTGCTCGGCTTCCTGAAGTCGTTCACGATCACCTCGCAGGAGCTCGAGGGCGCGTTCACCGAGGGCATGGGATTCGACGGCTCGTCGATCGAAGGCTTCAGCCGGATCCAGGAGTCCGACATGATCGCGATCCCCGATCCCGCGACGTTCCAGCTGATCCCCTGGCAGACGGAGCAGGCCGTGGCGCGGATGTTCTGCGACATCTACGACCCGGACGGCACGCCCTTCGACGGCGACCCGCGCGGCGTGCTGAAGCGCCAGCTGCAACGCGCCTCGGACCTGGGCTTCACGTTCTACGTCGGGCCCGAGCTCGAGTACTTCTACTTCAAGAGCGTCGACGATCCGACCCCGCTGGATCAGGGCGGCTACTTCGACGAGACGCCGCTCGACGTCGCCACCGACTACCGCAAACGTACGGTGCTGTACCTGGAGTCGATGGGCATCCCCGTCGAATACGTGCACCACGAGGTCGCCCCGAGCCAGCACGAGATCGACCTTCGCTACAGCGACGCGCTCACCATGGCGGACAACGTGATGACGTATCGCCTCACGGTGAAGGAGGTCGCGCAGGAGTTCGGCATCTACGCGACGTTCATGCCAAAGCCGATCGCCGGCATGAACGGCAACGGCATGCACTCCCACCAATCGCTGTTCGAAGGCGACCGCAACGCCTTCTTCGATGCGACCGACGAGTACCACCTTTCGAAGACCGCGAAGGCCTACATCGGAGGCATCCTGCGCCACGCGCCCGAGATCACGCTGGTCACGAACCAGTGGGTGAACTCGTACAAGCGGCTGATCCCCGGCTTCGAGGCGCCGGTCTACGTCTGTTGGGCGCGACGCAACCGCTCCGCGTTGGTGCGTGTTCCGCTCTCCAAGCCGGGCAAGGAAGGCGCGACGCGGATCGAGTACCGCTCGCCCGATCCGGCGTGCAACCCGTACCTCGCGTTCTCCGTCATGCTCGCGGCCGGCCTCGCCGGCATCGAGGGCGAGTACGAGTTACCACCCGAGGCATCGAACAACATCTACGAGATGACCGACGAGGAGCGCGACGTCGCCGGCATCCGCTCGCTCCCGGAAGATCTGCACGAGGCGATCCGCCTGGCCGCCGACTCCAGCGTGCTCCGCGAGGCGCTCGGCGAGCACGTGCACGAGTTCCTGATCCGCAACAAGCGTCAGGAATGGGATGGGTACAAGGCGTACGTCACCCCGTACGAAACGGACCGCTACCTCCCCATCCTCTAGCTCGATCCCGTGGCCGCCCGCGACCGACTTTCGTCGGGTTGACTTCTGCACGCGGTCTCGGCGAAGCTCGAACACACAACTTCTCTGGGAGGGATCGATCGATGGGCCTACGAACGATGACTTCCGCGCGCGGTTGGTTCCGCGCCGCATCTGTGTCTCTGGCAGCTCTCTCCATCATCGCCTTCGGATCGCCCCCGGCGGTCGCCCTCCCCATCGACTCTTCCGGTCCCCTGACCACGGTAGACGTGAGCACGGACCTGAACTGCGCCGTCAACCACACGGGGGACGTCGATGGAGAGTTCTTCGGCGATACGGCCTGCGGCACCCTGTTGGCCAGCGGAGGAACGCTCTACGGGCCCGAGGTGATACCTGCGGGGGGCAGCGCGTCTCCCTTGACCGCCTTCACGCCCGTCAGTCAATCCGCCGTGATGGGGAGCGGGACGGGAGCGGATCCGTTCACGATCGTGACCGCCGTTTCCCTCGGGACGAGCCCATTGCGCATCACGGAGACCGACACCTACGTGACGGGTGAGGAGTCCTACCGGACCGACGTCACCGTCGCGAACGACGGCGACCTGTCGGCGTCGGCGATCCTCTATCGAGCCGGAGATTGCTACCTGCAGAACAGCGACGTCGGGTTCGGCAGTGCCGATCCGAGCAGCGGGGCAGTGTCGTGTGTCGTCGATGACGGGGGCGTACCCGGCACCCGCATCGAGCAATGGTTCCCGCTTTCAGCGGGTAGCCATTACATCGAAGACTTCTACGACAGCGTGTGGGCGGCGATCGGTGCGCAGACCGCTTTCACCGATTCCTGCAACCAGTGTTCCAACTCGGTCGACAACGGCGCCGGCCTGAGCTGGAACCTGACGATCCCGCCCGGTGGATCGGTGACCCGTTCCCACCTCACGGTCTTCTCACCGCTCGGCAGGGTTCCGCTGTCGACCGTGAAGACCGCCGACTCGGCCACGGCCGCACCCGGCGGCACCGACGGCTACACGATCACGGTCCACAACCCGAACACCGTCTCCGTCTCGCTCGACGCCATCACGGACACGCTCCCGGGCGGCTTCACCTACCAGACCGGCTCCACGACCGGCGCGACCACGAGCGATCCGGCGATCTCCGGTCAGCAGCTCAGCTGGTCGGGACCGATCTCGGTGCCGGCATCCGGCGACGCATCGATCCACTTCGCCGTCACCGTGGCCAGCGGCTCAGGCACCTACTTCAACAACGCGAGCGGGGTCGCGGAGGGATTCACCGTGGCACCCACCGGCGATACCGCGCCGATCACCGTCGCGGCGGCCGGGACGAACGACCTGGCCGTCACCGTCACGGGCAGCGGGACGGGTACCGTGACGAGCGCTCCCTCCGGGATCGACTGCGGCACATCGTGCTCCGCGACGTTCGACGACGGGACGCCAGTGGACCTGACGGCGACTCCCGGCCTCGGGTCGACGTTCGCGGGTTGGAGCGGCGATTGCTCCGGCACAGGGTCGTGCTCGCTCACGATGGACGCCGACCACGCCGTAACGGCGACGTTCACGGCGGTCGAGACGGTAGTGCCGGACGCCCCCACGGGCGTCACGGCGACCCCCGGCGATGCGTCGGCCCTCGTCGGGTGGACGCCGCCGGGATCCGACGGAGGCAGCGCGATCGACAGCTACACCGTAACGTGCACGGCGACCGGCAACGGCGACGACACGCGATCGGCGACCGTCGACGGCACCACGACGTCGGCGCAGGTCGGCGGGCTCACCAACGACGTCGAGTACACCTGCACAGTCACCGCGCACAACGTGAACGGTGACTCCGAGCCATCCGACCCCTCCGCTCCCTTCACGCCGACCGCAAGCGGTGCCCAGTTCTCCACCGTCATCGACACATCGGAGGGCGGTGAGCTCGAGCTGATCCCCGACGCGGGGACCTTCCAGGGCACCGTGGGCCGGATCACCATCCCGCCGCAGTCGGGACCCGGCGTCCAGGTGACCGTCGCGGCGTCCCTGTTCGGCACGCCGGGCGAGGTCGACGCCACCTGCGGCGGTCACATCTGCATCGGCCAAGGGATCCAGTGGGACGTGAGCGATCCGAGCGCGATCCACCGGATGCGGATCGCCTTCTTCCTGTCCAGGTCACTCGTTCGGCACCGGAACCCCAGGACAGCGATCGTCTACAAGGACGGCGTCCCCCTCCCGAACTGCACGTCGTGGAGCATCCACCGGCTGCGTCCTGTTCCGCACACGGACGCCGCACGGCGGCTGGTGGGTCACCATCCGGGTGAACGGCGACGACCCGAAAGGGAGGATCTAGCGGCCTCGATCGTTGAACGGGCTTTCGGCCCATTGACTTTCGGCCTACGGGTGCTTGAAGCTTCCTAGGTCTTTCGCCCCACAGGGAGAAGCACGGGCATCCCCCCTCGTCGTCGGGGTTGCCCGACGACAAAGGAGGCCCCCCGGATGGCTCGAACCACCTCGAGGAAGCGCCGCGCAACCCTGGCGGGCATCGCCCTGTCGCTCGCCCTCGTGGCGGCCGGCTCGTTCCCCGCTCTGGCGACCGCCTACGTCGCGAAGACGTTCACGATGGTCGTATCCCCATTCAACGTCGTGGCCGGGACCAGCCGTGCGTTCCCCGTGACCATAAAGAACACATCGAACATCACGATGGGCTCGATCAATCTGACCGTCCCTCCCCTGTTGACCATCACCGGCGTCGCCTCCGGGAAGGGAAGCATCACGCCGGTAGGGAACCTCATCCAGATACGGTCGGTCGGCCTCCCAGCGGGCAAGTCGATGAAGGTCACGGTCACCGCGATCAGCCCGTGCAAGACCACGACCCTCAACTGGTACGTCATGGCGATGTCCGGCTCGAACTTCACGGGCACGACGTTCGCGCTCGACGCGGCCAACAGCAAGAAGACGACCAAGGTGCTCGGCGCCTGCAGCCTGGCGTTCGTCGGAGATCATCAGCCGGGTTCCGCTCACCCGGACGAGGTCATCACCAATACGGACTTCGACCTGGGCGGCGAACCGGTCCAGGTCGCCGTCCTCGACGGGTCGAACGACCTATCGCCGTTCCCGGCCAGCATCTCGATGGCGATCGGCAACAACCCCGGCGGCGGAACGCTCGGCGGAACGTCACCGCGAACGGCGAGCGGTGGCATCGCGTCGTTCGATGACCTGACGATCGACAACGCGGGCGTCGACTACACGCTGGTGGCGTCGAGCACGGGATTCGCGTCCGCGACGTCGGGGCCGTTCACGATCGCCGACGTGGACGTCCCGTGCGAGCCGAACGTCGACTGCATCGGGGATATCGACAACGGGAGCACGTTCGCGAGCGTCAACGCGATGGCCGACCCGAGCGCCACGAACCTGCGGATCTCCCTGTTGCCCGGCGGCCCGGACTGCGACGGAAGTGACTACGTCGAGACGACCGACACGGTCGAGTTCAGCGTGACCTCGGGCACTCGCGTCAAGCAGGTCTCGATCAGCTTCGACGCCGGGCTCGGAGGGTCGATCGAAGGCTATGACCCGGCGAGCGCTTTCCAGGTGTGCTACCAGTCGCCCACGCCGTTCATGGACCGTCACGAGGAATCCGTCACGACCGGACTCCTGCCGGACTGCGACGAGTACGAGCCGGGATCCACGGCCCCATGCGTGCTCAGCCGTATCCAGGGCGGCGACCACCCGAGCACATGGGTCACCGTCACGTTCCTGGCGCCGGCCGGCGACCCGAAGGGTCGCGTCTGAGGTCTTGAGCTTCGGGGTCACGCCGGGCCCTCGCGGGCCCGGCGTAGACTCCCTGACGTGCAGATCTGCCCGAATTGCGGAGAGGAGAACCCGGATCGCTTCCGCTTGTGCGGATTCTGCGGCACATCGCTCGCGCCTGAAGCCCCCGCCGAAGAGGTCCGCCGGACCGTCTCCATCGTGTTCTCGGACCTGAAGGGCTCCACCGCCCTCGGCGAACGCCTCGACAGCGAGCACCTGCGTGAGGTGCTCAACCTCTATTTCAACGAGATGCGCCTGGTGCTGGAGCGGCACGGCGGCCGGGTCGAGAAGTACATCGGCGACGCGATCATGGCGGTGTTCGGGCTCCCCCGCCTCCACGAGGACGACGCCGTGCGCGCCGTCCGGGCCGCTTTCGAGATGAAGGAACGGCTCGTCGAGGTGAACGAGATACTCTACGAGCGGTTCGGGGTTCGCCTGGAGAACCGCACCGGCGTGAACACCGGCGAGGTCGTCGCCGGCGACGTGTCGAGCGGGCAACGGCTGGTGACCGGCGACACCGTCAACACGGCCGCGCGACTCGAACAGAACGCGCCCACCATGGAGATCCTGATCGGCGAGTCGACCTACGGATTGGTCCGGGACGCCGTCACCGTCGAGCAGGTCGAGCCGCTGCCCCTCAAGGGCAAGGCGGAGCTGGTTCCCGCCTATCTGCTGCTGGGCGTCTCTGGTCAGGACGACGGGTACTCGCGCCGACTCGATCTGCCGATCGTCGGCCGGGAGGACGAGCTGGGGGTGCTTCACGAGGCCTTCCACGGGGCGGTGGCGGAAGGTCGATGCCACCTCGTGACGATCTTCGGAGCGGCGGGCGTCGGGAAATCCCGCCTGCTCAGGGAGTTCCTCGAGCGCGTCGGAAGCGATGCCACCACGCTCAGGGGCCGCTGTCTCTCCTATGGGGAGGGCGTGACGTATTGGCCGATCGGCGAGGTGGTTCGCGCCGCCGCGGGCATCGGGACGGACGACAGCCTGGAGGCCGCGCGGGTCAAGCTTGCCGCGATGCTCCCGGGCCACGAGGACGTCACCCAACGCGTGGGGGCGGCGATCGGTCTGATCGAGCAGTCGTTCTCGGCCGAGGAGACGTTCTGGGCGATCAGGCGCGCGCTGGAGATCTCCGCCGAACGTCGTCCGTTGGTCGTGCTGGTCGACGACATCCACTGGGCGGAGCGCACGCTGCTCGACCTCCTGCAGTTCGTCGTGGACGAGTGTCGCGCGCCGGTGCTCCTGCTCTGTTCATCGCGCCGCGAGCTGGTCGAGGAGCATCCCGAGTGGGGCGGGAACCACGGGCGCTTCAGCACGTTGACCGTCGAACCGCTCGCGGCGGAGGAAAGCGCCAGGGTGATGCAGAACCTGCTGGGCGTCGCCGACCTGGACGCCACGATCGTCGATCGGGTGACCGCCGCCGCCGACGGGAATCCGCTGTACCTGGAGCAGATGCTGCAGATGCTCATCGACCAAGGCGCCATCCGCCATGAGGGCGGACGGTGGATGACGACGGAAGCGCTCTCGCAGCTGGAGATCCCGCCGACGATCGCCGCGCTGTTGACGGCGCGTCTCGATCGTCTCGGGACATCCGAGCGAACGGTGATCGAGCGGAGCGCCGTGATCGGACAGATCTTCTACCGCGGAGCCGTCGAGGCGCTGGTGCCGCCGCCGGTGCAACCTGAGGTGGCTCACGCGCTCAAGGCCCTCACGGTGAAGGAGCTCATCGGCCCGCATGAGGAGTCGATGATCGGTGAGGAGACGTTCCGATTCCTCCACGCCCTGATCCGCGACGCCGCCTACGGAGGGCTCCTGAAACGGACGCGCGCCGAGCTCCACGTGGCGTTCGTGGATTGGGTCGAGCTGGCGGCGGGCGATCGCATCCTGGAGTACGAGGAGATCCGCGGGTACCACCTGGAGCAGGCCTATCAGATCCGCTCCGAGCTGGGGGTCCCCGACGCGGACATCGAAGCGCTCGGACGGCGCGCGGCGTCGTACCTGGGGGCTGCCGGTCGTCGCGCCCTGGCTCGGGGGGACCTGCCCGCGGCCGGCAACCTGCTCAGGCGGGCGGCCGCCACGCTTCCCCACGGGGACCCGCTCGCCGTCGAGCTGCTCGTGGAAGCGGGCGAAGCACTCGTCGACCTGGGCGAGCTCGTGCAGGCGGACGAGGTCCTCGAGTCGGCGATCGATCAGGCGATGTCTCGCGGCGACACGATCTCGGCGCTCGGAGCCCGCATCGTCCGCATGCGCCTGCACTACGAGACGGAGGGCGAAGATCCCGAGGGCACGCTGCTGCAGGACGTCGAGGCAGCCGTCAAGGAGTTCGAGGCGGAGCAGGATCACATGGGGTTGATCCGCGCCTCGCACCTCCTGCTCCTCATGCACTGGACCGCGGGCCGGCATGGCGCGGCGGAGCAAGCGGCGCTCAAGACGATCGAGCACGCGCGGGCGGTCGGCGATCGAACCCGCGAGATCAGGATCCTCCCCGCGCTCGCGACATGCTCCACGTACGGCCCCACCCCGGTGGAGGAGGCGGCGGCGCTGTGTACGCGTCTGCTGGAAGAGGTCGGCGGCGACCAGAAGGCCGACGCGCTGATCCGCGCATCGCTGGCGCGCCTGGAGGCGATGCGCGGGAACTTCGAGGAGGCGCGCCAGCTCTACCGTCGGAGCCGCTCAACGCTCGAGGAGTTCGGCTGGAACCTCTTCGCCGCGCTCACCTCGATCGACTCCGGTGCGGTCGAGCTGATGGCGAAGGATGCGGTGTCCGCTGAGGGCGAGCTCCGGCGCGACTTCGAGCGGCTCGACGCCATGGGCGAGCGCAACTACATCGCAACGACGGCCGCGTACCTGGCCTTCGCACTGTTGCTGCAGGGGAGATACGAGGAAGCTGATGGATTCGTCACGTTCAGTGAAACGACGGCGGCGCCGGACGACCTGACATCGCAGTTCCTCTGGCGGCAGTTCCGGTCGCGACTGCTGTCGGTCGACGGCAAGCACGAGGAAGCCATCGCGATGGCGCGGCGTGCCGTAGAGCTGACGGACGAGACCGAGGAGACCGAGTCACAGGGGAACTCGCGGCTGGATCTGGCGCACGTGTACGCGCGGGCTGGCATGACCCGTGAGGCTGAGGCTGCGTTCCGCGAGGCTCAAGAACATTTCGAGCGCAAGGGGATCGTCGTTCTGGTCCACGACGTCCAGCAACGCCTCGAGGCGCTCAGCCCCTGACGACGACCTTCCCGCACATCCCCGTGCAATGTCCGTTCGTGAGCGTGGAGTGGAACACGCACCGGAACCGGAAGATCCCCGCACGCCGGAAGGTCCGGTCTTCGACCTGTCCGGTCGCGAGGTCGTGGTTGAACGTCCAGTTGTTCCCGTATGCGGTCACGGTGTGAGTGCCGCTGACGGCCTTCCACTTGATGGTGCCGCCCCTCGAGATTCGAACGGTGGTCGGCGACCAGTGGTTGACGATCGCCTTCACCGTCTTCGTCGCGCGGGCAGGTGCGTGAAGATCCCTCGCGGCGGCGCCGGTCGTCGCGACCGCCGTCAGGATGAGGAACGCAACGAGGAACAGCGATGTGCGGGTGCGGCGCGTTGACATGTCAGATCTCCCCTTCGACTCACGGAGCGCGAACGTACTACGGGGGAGCCACGTGATCGGATTGCACCTCGCCGCGATCGACCCGTAGAGTGCTGGCGTGGGCCCTGAGAAGAAGGTGACGCCGGCGCTCGGCGAGGCGAGGAAACGACGCCAGACCCTGCACGATGCGATCGTGCAGTTGGAGATGGCGATCAGCTCGCCGGCGGCCGGGCGGGTGACCGACTGGAGCGGGCAAGTCACGAAAGACATGGTGGGCGTCCGCGATGCGTTCGAGCAACATCTCATCGCCACCGAGAAACCCGGCGGACTTTATGAGGAGATCATGGAGCGCGCTCCGCGGCTGGCGGGGACGGTCAAGCGCCTCCAGGACGAACATCCCGCGATCGGAACGTCGATCGCGAAGCTGCTCGCGCGACTCGAGGCTGGCGAGGTCGACTCGCCGACGTGGCCGCTCGACAAGGCCCGGGACGACCTGCAGCGGCTGATCGGCGCGGTCGTGCGTCACCGGCAGAAGGGCGCCGACCTCGTCTGGGAGGCGTACAACGTCGACATCGGCGGAACCGAGTAGGCCTCCGCACGACGGCTTCGGGTAGATCGTCGGGTCGCGTAGGCTTCCGCTCGTGGTTCGCGTCGCGCTCGGCCAGCTGAACACCACCGTCGGCGATCTCAACGGCAACGTGGAGCGCATGGTCGAGTGGACGGCGCGCGCGGCCGAGGAGGGTGCCGACCTCATCTGCTTCCCCGAGCTCGCGATCACCGGCTATCCGCCCGAGGATCTGGTCCTTCGACCGCGGTTCGTCGATGACAACCTGGCCGCGCTCGACGCGCTCGCCGCGTCAACCGCCGGGTCCTCATGCGCGGTGATGGTGGGGTTCGTGGATCGTTCCGAGCGAGGCTTGCACAACGCCGCCGCCCTCATCCGAGACGGTCAAGTGCGGGCCCGGTACCACAAGATCCAATTGCCGAACTTCGGCGTGTTCGACGAGAAGCGATACTTCGTGCCGGGAACGGCTGCCTGTTCGGTTCCCTTGGGGTCGACGGAACTCGGTCTGTCGATCTGCGAGGACGCGTGGCACGGCGAGGCGCCGTTCGACGAGTATGCGCGCACGCGTCCGCAGATGGTCCTGAACATCAACGGATCTCCGTACCACCATGGAAAGGGCGCCGAACGCGTGGAGATCTGCAGCGACCGGGCGCTGCAGACGGGCGCGTGGTTCGTGTACGTGAACGCCGTCGGCGGGCAGGACGAGCTCGTATTCGATGGCGGCTCTATGGTGGTCTCGCCCGACGGCACGATCGTCACCCAAGCCGCCCTGTTCCAGGAAGACCTCGTGTTCTTCGATCTTCAACAGATCGAAGGCCACGGAAGCTGGCTGACGTCCCAAGGGCCTGAACCACAGTGGCCGACCGGCCCGGCGGAGGTCTACCAGGCATTGGTGCTCGGCCTCGGGGACTACGTCCGAAAGAACGGGTTCCGCGAAGCGGTGGTCGGGATGTCGGGCGGGATCGACTCGGCGTTGGTAGCCACGCTTGCATCCGACGCGCTGGGGGCCGAAGCCGTCCGTCTGCTTGCGATGCCATCGGAGTACTCGTCGCCGGAGAGCGTCGAGGACGCCCTGGACTGCGCCAGACGGCTCGGGGTGCAGATCGACGTCGTGCCGATCACCGACGTGTTCGACATGTACCGCAATACGCTCGGGGACCTGTTCGCCGGCACGGAGGAAGGGGTCGCCGAGGAGAACCTTCAAGCGCGCGTCCGCGGCAACCTCCTGATGGCGCTCTCCAACAAGTTCGGCTCACTCGTGCTCGCGACCGGGAACAAGAGCGAGTACGCGGTGGGCTACGCCACGCTGTACGGCGACATGGCCGGCGGGTTCGCTCCCATCAAGGACGTGCCCAAGACGCTCGTGTACGAGATCGCCGCGTGGCGGAACGAGCACGGCCCCGGGGAGCCACCGATACCCGAGCGGATCATGACCAAGCCCCCGACCGCCGAGCTCCGGCCGAACCAGCTCGACACGGATTCCCTGCCACCCTACGACGTGCTCGACCCGATCATCGAGGCCTATGTCGAGGACGACACCGACCTGGACGCCATCGTCGCCCGGGGGTTCGACCGGGCGACGGTAGAGCGGGTATCGCGGATGATCGATCGCGCCGAGTACAAGCGGCGGCAGGCCGCGCCCGGGGTGAAGATCACGCCGAAGGCGTTCGGGCGCGACCGCCGCTTGCCGATCACCAACCGCTACGGACTGGCGTGACCGGACGTCGTTACGTCAAGGACCATGTCACCGTCACCGACACCTGCGTCTCGAGCGTCGGAGGCTGGATCGGGGTCGCCGCTCCGCCGGCCGAGCTCGCAGCCAAGTCGCGGCCGTAATAGATCGGCGGCGTGTAGACGCCCGAACCCTCCTGGATGGACACGACCTGTCCGAGCTGCGCGTCGCCCGCGCCGGCGAGCGTCTCGGCCTTCGAACGAGCGTTGGCGACGGCGTCGGTCAGCGCCTGGTTCACGCCCTGATTCTCGTCCGAGAGCTTGAAGGTGATCCCGTTCGACAGGTTCGCTCCGGCCTTGACGGAGTCGTCGATCACTCCGCCGACCTTGGAGATATCGCGGACCGTGACGTCGACCTGGTTCACGGCCTGATAGCCGGTGATGTCCATGCCGTTGTTGCCGTAGGTGGGATAGATGCTGACGTAGCTGGTCGCGATGTCGTCCTTCGCGATCCCTTTGTCCATCAGCGCGGCGATCAGCGCGGTCATCTTGGTCGCGTTGTCGGCAAGCGCGGACTGGGCGGTGTTGGCCTGGGTCTGCACGCCGAGGCTGATGACCGCTTCGTCCGGCTTCGCCGAGATGGTCGCCGTGCCGCTCACGGTCACGGTGCGGTTCGTATCGTTGGGGGCCGGCGATCCGGTGTCCTGCGCGAGGGACGGCAGCGTCAACGCCACGATCGCTCCGAGCACGACACCCGCCGAGATGTAACCGATGCGCTTCACGGTGGGCCTCCTCTTTGGCCGGGTGACGTTCGTGGGACGGGCAAGGAGACGCGGGAAGTTCCCCGCGGTCCCTACAATCCCCGCGGGGCCTGTAGCTCAGCCTGGTTAGAGCAGGGGGCTTTTAACCCTCGTGTCGCGGGTTCGAATCCTGCCAGGCCCACGGATCGACCTGGAGCAGTCAGCGGCCTGCACCGCAGGTGTGCTCAGCGAGCATCCAGCAACCCGAGGCGTTGCGCCGCGGCCACGGCTTCGAGACGCGAGTGCACCCCGAGCTTCGTGAAGATGTGCCGAACGTGGTTCCGCACCGTGTGCTCGCTGAGGAACGTCTGACCCGCGATCCACCTGGTCGTCAAACCTTGGGAGACCCATCGCAGGATCTCGGTCTCACGAGGCGTGAGTGGGTGGGATATCAGAACGGAGCGTCCACCGAGCAAGCTCGTGGGATCTGAGGCAGAGATCGTCACCCGGCCGTCCCCCGCCGCACGAACCGCGTAGAGGATGTCCTCAAGACGCTGGGTCTTGGAGATCCAGCCGATGGCGCCGGCGTTGAGCGCGTCCATCAACCGGTTCGGGTCGTCGTGACACGTGATGATGACGACCCGTGCGTCCGGCCGCACCTCCTTGATCATCCTCGTGGCGTCGGCGTCAGTCAGGGCGCCGTTGGAGCCGATGCCGTAGTCCATCAGAACCACGGCCGGTTCGCGCTCACCGACCACGATCACGGCCTCGTGGGCGGAGCCGGCGATCTCGACCGCGTCGATACCGTCTTGCCGCTCGAGGTACTGACCCAACGATTCGGCGAACGCTTGGTGGTCGTCGACGATCAAGACCCGCATCGCCTCGCGCTTCGCCGTCATTGCCTCTTGAAGAAACATCTCCTTCTCGCATCGGCCGTCTGGCCTAGGTCCTTGAGGGGCTATTTCGAGCGGGTCGCCGCAGCCAAAGATGACGCACACGTGTCATGAAACAACTCAATATGCGTCATCACGAAACCCCCGTCCGCCTGACGATGCCTTCCAGAGCGAGAGCCGTACCCGAAGACCCGTTCCGCGGTCCTCGGCGAACACGGCTCCGAACAGGGGAGGCATTCCGTGAAGAAACCCAAGGTTCTTGTCCTCGCGCTGGGCCTCGTCCTCATGATGGGGACGATCGCGGGGGCGCAGGCGCAATCACCACATGGCAGGCAGGCGCAATGGCATCATCACCCGCGACCTCGCCCCACGCCGAGCCCGAGCCCCAGCCCGAGCACGAGTCCCAGCCCGAGCACGAGCCCGAGTCCCAGCCCGAGCACGAGCCCCAGCCCGAGCACGAGTCCCAGCCCGAGCACGAGTCCCAGCCCGAGCACGAGTCCCAGCCCGAGCACGAGCCCCAGCCCGAGCACGAGTCCCAGCCCGAGCACGAGCCCCAGCCCGAGCACGAGTCCCAGCCCCACGCCCGCACCGGCAACCGTGCCCGTGCCCTCAGGCGTGTGGGCGATCCTGCAAGTGACCGCGGTTCCGACGGGTGGCACGCTGTCGCAGATCAAAGCAGCGATCGCCAACCAAGGCGTCGTCGGCCTTGGGCTGCGGATCCCGGCCAGCCTCCTGTTCCCCACCGCGAACACGTTCGATCCCACGATCCTGAACAGCGGATACTCGACCGCCGCGGCCGCCGGCAAGCTGTTCAAGCCACGGATCATCTACGGTCATTACACGCCCTCGTGGGTGGGCTCGCCGACGTTCTCGGACGCGAACGGATCCGGCCCCATGCCGTTCCTTGCGGGAGGCGCCACCAACACGGTCTTCGAGAGCTTCTATCGGTTCGCCAACCAGTCCGTCGTGAACTGGGCGATCGATAAGAACGCAACCAGACCCGGCTCGGTCGCCGAGATCGATGACGGTTGGTACTCGCTGAACTACTCCGAGCTCTACTACGGTCCCGGGGTGCAGAGCGCCTACGGTTCATCGACATCGTCCACGACGCAGTGGACGCTGGCCGCGCACATCCGGCTCGTCGACATCGCGCTCGCGGCTGCCGGTGGACGGATCGGCGTCGGGTTCGGACTCTCAGGACACGGTCCGATCGGTGCCATCTCGGCAGGGCTCGCCGCCCACATGGCGACCGTTCCGAGCGGCCTCGTCTTCATGCAGGCCAACGGATGGGACCAGTCGGGTGAGTGGGGCGGGCCCCTCGAGTCCACGCTCGACGCATCCGTGTGGTCGAAGGCCGTACGTCGCGGGCTTCAGGACATCTCCCCGGCCGCGGCGCGTACGCCCGCCAATTGGGACACGATGTTCGCCGAGGCGACCAACCTGCCCGGCGGTAGGGCGACCTACCTGGAGATCTACGTGTACCAGTTCGCGTCGGGTCAATTCAACACGGCTACGGGCCTGACGAGCATGCTGGATCACATCCGCACCTGGCAGCCCGCAGCGTAGGTTCGCCGACCTTCGCGAGGTACCACGATCCGATCCCCCGACCTGTCAGGGGGATCGGATCTTCGCGCCGATGCCTCCGCACTCCAGAGCGCCAGAGCCTGCTGTCGTTGTCCGCGACTAGGTTGCTCGGATGCGACGTCTCGCGATCGGAGGCGCACGTGGCGGCCGATGGCAGGTCGAGGTACCGACCGCCCTGCCGGAACGGATACGAGGGCTCCGCGGACGGACGCTGGGGGCGGACGAGGGGATGGTGTTCCAACGGTGCCGCTCTGTACACACGATCGGTCTGGCGCACCCGATCACGGTGGTGTTCCTCGACCCGTCGTGGCGGGTCCTCCGCGTGGAACGAACGCCCACGGGGCGCCTGGTCTTCGAGCGTCGCGCGCGCCACGTGCTCGAGTGCCATATCGGGGCGGACGTGCGGGTCGGAGATCTACTCAGGCCCGGTAGGGGTTCCCGGGCGCTGCCTGGGAGCATCGCGGATGGTTGATCCACCGCCTCGTCGGGTTCGTTCATATCCGCACGCGGCCGAACGGTCGCCGAACCAGCGGCCGAAACCGGCCCGCTCCCTGGCGCGACGCTACCAAGAGGGCCCGGACTCCCACCCCGCTATACTCTGGCGGCTGCCCCTCTTTCGGCCGTTGCAGCTGGGTAAGCCCCCATCGTCTAGCGGCCCAGGACACCGCCCTTTCAAGGCGGCGGCACGGGTTCGAATCCCGTTGGGGGCACGCACCACCAAATTTCATACACGCGGGTGTGGAGGAGTCCGGAGTCCTCATCGCCCTGTCAAGGCGAAGATCGCGGGATCGAAGCCCGTCACCCGCGCCAGATCCCCGGGCCAGGTAGCTCAGATGGCAGAGCACGCGGCTGAAAACCGCGGTGTCGGCAGTTCGATTCTGCCCCTGGCCACCAACCGACCGAAG
>CAVZKB010000002.1:0-42997 GCA_963775755.1 uncultured Actinomycetes bacterium
GGGGATGTCGGCGAATAACGCATCACGGCGTCCCCATGTGGACCGTGGGCCGATCGAAGTCCACGTGGAGAGGGATCACCCCTCCGGGCAAGAGCAGATCGATCCCGTCGGGGTAGGCGAGTTGTCCGACGCCGGTGCCCGCACTGCCCGTTCCGTACTGCCACACGATGCGGTCCGTCTTCGGATCGACCAACACGACGCGATGGTTGTAGTCGTCGTTGATCGCCACGAGGCCGTTCGGGAGCGGCGCCGCCAGGCTCGGGTGATCGAGGACGCCCGGCCCGGAGGTCGGCCGATACGTCCACAGCACCTTGCCCGTGCGGTCGAACCGAACGACCGCTCCCGGGTAGACGTAGCTGGCCACGAGGTAGGACCCGTCGGCCAGACGCTGGGGATCGGACGGGACGCTGACGCCCGGGATCTGGTGCGACCAGACGACGTGCCCGTGGGCGGTCACCTCGTCGATCCATCCGCCGTATAGCTCCGATAGCAGGAGATGGCCGTTCGGGAGCGGTGTATCGCCGTTCGGGTAGCCGACGGTGTCGGGTAGGCCGTGCACACAGACGCCGGTCGTCCCGATCTGGCGTGAAGGCGTTCCCGATGCGTCGAAGAACTGGATCCGGCAGTTCTTCGCGTCGGAGACCACGAGACCACCGCCCGGATAGGGATAGAGGTCGTCGGGCTGATGGAGGTAGCCGGGCGACGAGCCGCTCACGCGGGGGTGGCCGTAGGTCCACAGCACGCGCCCGCTCGGGTACGCGATCTCGATGAGGGTGTTGTTCTCTTCCTCGTTCACGAGGATCGCGTGTCCCCGATGCACCCAGAAGGCGTCGTCGGGAAAGTACAACGGCGAAACCGGTGCCGGCAGGTTGGGAGCGGGGTATCGCCAGACGATGTGCTTGCGAGCGTTCATCACGAGGAGCCGGTTGTTGCCACGGTCGGCGATCAGGAACAGCCCGGCGAACGGCCGGACGAGCGCGGCGTCGGAAGGCGTCGTCGTGGTTGGCGTTGGCGACGGATCCGTCTTCGGGAGATCCGCGCCGAGGGTCGCCGTCAGGACCTGGTCGACCGCGCTGCTGCGCGAGCCGCCGATCAAGAACGCGCCGTCGGGTCCGGACACGGCTCCCGCGTCCGCCACCGGTTGGCGAAGCGGGGCATCGCGCCGGATGGTTCCTCTGGCCGGATCGATCGAGACGATCGCGGACACGGCGTTGCCCGATACATCGCGACCGCCGATCACGTAGACGACACCCGCGATCCTGACGGCCGAAGCCTCCGCGACCGGTGCGGGAAGCGTGCCGAGCGACGAAACGGTTCCGTTCGCGGTGTCGAACGCGGTCACGGTATCGACCGGACCGTTCGCCGCCTGGCCGCCGGCGATCACGATGGTGTTTCCGACCGCGGAGACCGCTGGATACCGCAGGCCCGTGGGCAGCCGACCGACGATCCGGAACGTCGTCCCGTCGGTCGTGGCGTAGATCTCGCGCCTCGGCGCCTGACCGTCATAGCCGCCGACCAGGAACGTGGTGTTCCCGATCGTTTCGGCGGAGAGGTCCGAGAGCGAGACGGGGAGGTGCCCGACGACCGTTGCCGTGCGTGTGGCGAGGTCGAATGCCTGCACGACATCCGTGCCGGAGACCGTGCCGCCCCCGAAGACGAAGAGCTTCCCGTCGATCATGGCGCCGGCACCGTCGTGGAACGCGCCCGCCATCGAGCCGAGCGATGTGAGTCGGCCCGTCGCCGTGTTCAACGAGAAGACGCCGGACGCCGAGACGTCTGAGGAGTCGAGCCCGCCCGCCAGGTACGCGGTTCGGCCGTCGAGGACTGCGACCTCACGCTGGACGGGCGCGTCGAGCCGATACGGGGCCGCTCTCACCTGCATGACGAGTCGCGCGGACTCTGATGCCGAGGGCGGAGGGATCGTGGAGCGCCGGGGAGATCGAGCCGTCGTTCGCGGCGAGCTTCCGGTGCACGCCACGGCCACGAGGAGGATGCACGCAGCGAAGATCCTCCTCCGAGCATGCAGGCGCATGCCACTACCGTAGCCCGGCGGACCATGAACGGTCGATGAGTAACGGGATGCCCGGTCGCCGAACGAGGCGACTCATCTTCGAGGGCCGCGGCGCCGATACCCCTCCCGTGGAACGCCGGCTCGAGGATCACTCGCACGAACTCCGCCACGCCGACCTGCTCGGCTTCCTCCAGGCGCTGCTCTTCCGGCCACGCACGGAGGAACGCACGCCACGCAGGGGCGCGCGCGGCGAGGGGTTCGCCGGGCTGGTCATCGGGAGGCTCCCCGACGGATGGCGCGCGTTCAACACCATCTCGGACGGTGAGCACGGCCGGAACATGGACCACGTCGTCGTCGGCCCGGCCGGCACGTTCACGCTCAACGCGAAGAGCCTGACGGGCAAGGTGTGGGTCGGAGCGCACTCGGTCCGGCACAACGGCCACCCGACGGACTTCCTCACCAAGGCGGCGCACGAGGCGAGTCGCGTGTCTCGCCACCTGACGGCCGCGCTCGGCCGGCCGATCGACGTTCACGGTGTCGTGGCGATCCTCGCGGACGAGTGGACGATCAAGGAGCGACCGAGCGACGTGCATGTCGGGAGCCCACGCGGCGTGAAGGACTGGCTGCTCCGGCTCCCACCGACGTTGTCCGCGCACGAGGTCGACCAGATCGCGGCGGCCGCGAGCTCGCCGTCGACGTGGACGCTACGCCTGCCGATCTTCGACGGGGATCAGTTCCCGAAGCGCTCGGTCAGGGTTCGGCCGGCGCGCTCCACGTCCTCCGGCGTCGAACCCGCGGGCATGTTGAAGATCAGCCCGTCCAGCCCCACGTCGAAGTAGGCCTGCACCGCGTCGCCGACGGCGTCGGCGACCCCGCAGATGAGCATCGAGGGAAGCATCGCGTCGTCCACCCCTCGCCGCGCCTTGAACTCCTCGCGGCGAGCCTCCGCCTCTTCCTTGGTCTCGGTGACGATCAGCGTCCCGAGTCGCGTCTTCACGATGTCGGCGGGGTCGCGGCCGACATCGTGACAGTGACCCGCGAGGACCTCGAGCTTGTGCCGGATCGTATCGGGGTCCCCGAACCCGTTCCACATGTCCGCGTACTGCGCGACCAGCCGGAGCGTCTTCGTCTCGCCGCCGCCGCCGATCATGATCTTCGGTCCTCCCGACTGTACCGGCTGCGGCACGTTGAACGCGCCCTCGACGGAGTGACGACGACCTTTCATGGTCGTCTGCGGTTGGGTGAACATCGCGCGGCAGATCTGGAGCGCGTCCTCAAGCCGTTCGAACCGTTCGGCGGTGGGCGGCCACTCGTACCCGTACGCGCGGGATTCCTCCTCGTTCCACGCCGCGCCGATGCCCAAGATGGCGCGCCCGGACGAGACGATGTCGAGCGTCGTGACGACCTTCGCGAGGAAGGCCGGGTTGCGGTAGGTGACTCCGGTCACCATCGCGCCCAGGTCGATGCGGGATGTGCGCGCCGCCACGCCGGCGAGGAGCGTGTAGGCCTCGAGCATGGGGTCGGACGGCGGCCCGATGTGCCCGATCTGGTGGTAGTGGTCCATCACCCAGAACGAGTCGAACCCCGACCTTTCTGCCGCGCTGGCGATCTCGACGATGCGCTCGAACAACCGGTCGTTGGGCACCGGGAACGTGAAGCTCGGCAGCTGCAACCCGAATCTCGTCATCGATCGTCCCTCCCGGTCGTCCTCGCGGCGCCATCCACCTTACGGCTGGGGAGCGGCCGAGTGACGAACGTCTGCGACTACGCCTCCGCGTCCGCCTTCACGGTGTCGAGCGTCGCGCGCATGATGACGCCGACGAACGGGCTCACGACCGTCCAGTACCTGCCGAACTTCTGCCGCGACGCCGTGTCGGTCATGGAGGTGCGGGCCTCGTAGCTGAGGAGCGATCGCCCTCCTCCGTACGGCCGGACCGAGAAGTTGGCGGCGATCTTTCCCCATCCCGCCTCGTCGAACGCCGTGAACCCCTCAGAGGTCGCGGGCATCGGCTCCAGCCACGAGATGTCGAGCTGCCAGAATCTCCCGATCGCCCCGAACGCGATCTCTCGCGGAGGGTCCTCGTCCAGGCTCATCCAGCCCGGAAGCCCGCCTCCTCCGACGACCAACCCGTCCAACGTCAAGCTCGGCAGCTCCTGCGGCGGCTCGGTGCGCCGCCCCGTGGCGCGCGCGACCCGGTCCGGCACGCCCCGCACCCACATCGCCGCGTCCATCAGGGGCGAGTGGATCTTCATGAAGTCCAGACGGCGGACGGCCGCGTACGTTGCCTCCGGATCGGCCTCGACGACCTCGTGCTCCACTCGCGTGAAGTCGAAGTGCGGCAGGGCTCGATCGATCAGCATCCCTCGTTCGGTGACCTCGGTGCTCGACATGTGAAGTACCTCCCTTTGCGGTCAGCATGCCGACCGAGGCGATGTCCGAGGACGGCCGAGCGTCCCGGCTTCGACGGGACTTCGCGGTCCCTCGAGCGAGCGCCGACGGTAAGCTCGAAGAGACGTCGGAGTTCTATCGAGCCGATCCGTGAAGGAGGAACGCGATGGGCATCCTCGACAAGGCGAAGGCGGCGGCCGGTAAGGTCGCCGAGGAAGCGAAGAAGGGCACCGCCCAGGTGCAGGACAAGGTCGGCCAGGCACAGACGCGGAAGAAGGCGGACGGCCTGGCGGAGCAGCTCGGCTACCTGATCGTGAAGGAGCGGAGCGGCGGCGAGCCAGCGGGCGCCGAAGCCGACCGGCTCGTCGGCGAGATCCAGGCCCTCGAGGCGAAGCTCGCCGAGGCGGCTGCGGGGGACGCGGCGCCGGAGTAGACGGGGAAGGAAGCGTGGGCCCTCCCGGGTGGGAGGGCCCAGACCTCCGCTACATCACGTCGAACGTCTCGAACACCATGATCTGCGCGCCGCCCAGCAGGACCGGGCAGTTCTCGGAGAGCTTCGCGGCCTGGTCGAGCGAGCCGGCTTCGATCACCGAGTAGCCGCTCGCCGTCGCCTTGGCGTCGGTCACCGTGGGACCGGCCGAGATCGTCTTGGAGTCCGCGTTGAACGGGTTGCCGGGGTCCACCACGGCCGAGCCGAGCTCCGTGAACCAGGACTCCCACGCCTTCATGACCTGGGCCTGCTCGGCCTCGGTCCCCGGCATGCTTCCGCCGGCGTACAGCAACAGGTACTTCGCCATGCCACCCCTCCTTCTGGATCCCGGTCCCACATCGGGACCGCCACCCTGACGACGAACCGGCCGTTCGGATATCGACAAGGGGGCGGTCCTCGCTCAGCGAGGTTCGAATCGCGCGGTGAAGTGGCGAAGGGATCGAGCTTCCTCGGAGATCCGGTAGCCGGGGAGGTCGGCGGCGCGCTCGGCGACCGACGTGACGACCTCGATCACATAGTCGATGTGGCTCTGCGTGTAGGTGCGGCGCGGGATCGCCAGACGCACCAGGTCCATCGCCGCGGGCTCCTCGGTGCCGTCGGGCCGGCGTCCGAACATCACCGTCCCGATCTCGCAGCTGCGGATGCCGCCTGCTTCGTACAGTGCGACCGCGAGCGCCTGACCCGGGTAGTGCAGCGGCGGGATGTGCGGCAGCAGCGAGCGCGCATCGATGTAGACCGCGTGCCCGCCGATCGGCTTCACCACAGGCACACCGGCGCGGTCGATCGCCTCGCCAAGGTAGGCGGTCGAACGGATGCGGTAGCGGAGGTAGTCGGCGTGGACGCACTCCTTCAGGCCCTGGGCGATCGCTTCGAGGTCGCGCCCGGCGAGCCCTCCGTATGTGGTGAAGCCCTCCGTGAGGATCAGGAGGTTCCGGCAGCGCTCCGCCAGCTCGTCGTCGTTCGTGGCCAGCCAGCCGCCGATGTTCGCCAGCGGGTCCTTCTTCGCGCTCATCGTCATACCGTCGGCGAGCGAGGACATCTCGCGCACGATCTCGGGGACCGGCCGGTCCTCGTAGCCGGACTCGCGCGTCCGGATGAACCAGGCGTTCTCGGCGAACCGGCACGCATCGAGGAAGAGCGGGACGCCATAGCGATCGCACAACGCGCGGATGCCGCGCAGGTTCTCCATCGACACCGGCTGGCCGCCACCGGAGTTGTTCGTCACGGTGACGAAGACCGCCGGGACGTCGGCAGCGCGCTCCGCCAACAATGCCTCGAGCGCCCCGAGGTCCATGTTCCCCTTGAACGGATGCTCGAGCGAGGGCTGGCGCCCTTCGGGGATCACGAGGTCGACCGCCTCCGCGCCCGTGTATTCGACGTTGGCTCGTGTGGTGTCGAAATGCGTGTTGTTCGGAACGACCTTGCCGGGCCCACCGATCGCCGAGAACAGGATCTTCTCCGCGGCTCGCCCCTGATGCGTGGGGATCACGTGCGTGAACGGGAAGAGCTCCCGGACCGCGTCGAGGAAGACGAACCACGAGGGAGACCCCGCGTAGCTCTCGTCGCCATGCTGGATGGCGGCCCACTGATCGCGCGACATCGCGCCGGTGCCCGAGTCGGTCAACAGGTCGATCAGCACATCGTCGGCGTGAAGGCCGAAGAGGTTGTATCCGGCCTCGACGATCGCGGTGTGTCGTTCCTCGGGGGTGGTGATGCGGAGTGGCTCGACGGAGTGGATACGGAACGGCTCGATGATGGTGCGGAACGCGTCAGGCACGCCTCGATGCTAGCCGTGGACGCACCACAACGCCCTCAGGGGATCATCGGGATCAGGACGACCGGGATGTCGACGACGTGGATCGGACGACCGTCCTCGGCGCTGGCCTCGTACACGCGGACGGTGCCTGCCTGGGTTCGATCGACCGTGAACGCGACCGCCGTCGAGTAGGTGCCCCGGCACCCAGTACCGCAGGTCGCCATGGTGGTGGTGTTCGCGATCTCACCGCCTTGAGCGTCGAGGATGCTGATGCTCACCGTGGCTTCGAACGCGTTCGCGTTCCCCGAGATCGTGACGGGGCTGGAGACCTGCTCGCCGATCAGGGGGCTCCGCACCAGGATCGAGGGCAGGCGATCGCGGTACGAGCGGCGGGTCATCGGTTGGTCGAGGATGATGCCCTCGCCGCCGAACACCATGACCGGCTTCCCGTCCATCTTCAGGTTCACCCCGTGGACTGCCGGGAACTGGGTCAGCGTGTACGTCAGTTGCGCCAGGCGGCTGAACATCGACAGCGACCCTCCGCCCGATCCGAACGTGCGAGACAGGTCCACCGTCGCGATGCCCCCGCCGATCGACAGACCGAGCAGCTCGACCCCCTCGGGGATCGACGTGCCGACGCCAGCGGCCCGCTCCGGACCCGACGGCCCGGCGAGCAGAGCAGTGACGGCAGCAGCGCCGACGCGCGTTGAGGATGGCTCGGTGCGCTCCGTCACGAACAGCCACTCTCCGTAGCCGAACCACACCTCAAAGGTGGTCGTGCTGGGCGTGGGGGTCAACGTCACCGAGGAGTTGGCCGGTGGACTGGGCGTCGCAGCGCTGCCACCGTCTCCCGCCCCGCCGCTCGAGCACGCCGTCGCGGCGAACGCGAACGCGGCGACGAGAGCGACGACGCGATCCCCGGCCACGTCAACCCACCGGCCGCCGCAGGATCGTGCGGAGCTTCTCCGGCGCGGAACGCCGCGGGTCGCCCAGGTAGAGCTCGTGGTGCCGGCCGACCGGGTGCAACCTGGCTTCCGCGATCCCGGTGTGGAGCCGCTCGATCGACTCGCGCTCTTCGGCGTACGGTCCGATGTGCATCACCTGTGCGGACGGCCCCTCGGCGAAGACTTCGGTTCGCAGGCCGTGCGAGAGCGTCGGATGCAACTTGCTCCTCGCGGTCTCGAGCTGCGACTCGATCTCCTCCGCGGTCGCCTCCGCGGGCAGGGCGATCATCAAGGTCCAACGCCAGTTCTCGCGCCCGCCGTCCAGGATGGCCTCGACGTACGTGGCCCCGTCGGTCGTCCACCACAGCCCCTCCAGCGGACCGACCTTGCTCTCGACGCCGCGTGCTTTCAGCGCGAACCTCAACCCGTATGCCGTCCCATAGAGACCGGGCATCCGTGCTTCGAATGCCTCGGGCAAGGGCGCGCCGGTTCCGTCGATCATCACGAACCGGTGCGCAGGGACGTCCAACAGTCGGATCCCGTGTTTGGGCGCCTTCCACTCGTCCTGCCGATCGACCGGGGGTCGGATCTGGGTGGCAACCTTCATCACGCGCACCTCCTCGGACCGAGCTTCGCTCCCCCGCGACACGTGCGGGATGTGCCTTCCGGCCCCGCTGGCGAGGGCCGTTCCTCTGCTACCAAGGAAGCGGTTCGCCGTCCTGGAAGAAGCCTCCGGTCGGACCGTCATCGGGCAGCGTGACGCCCCAGACGATGCTGGCCGCCCCTTGCGCGACGGAGCGGGGTGCGCCGGCGCCTCCCATGTCCGAACGGCACCACCCCGGGCTGATGGCATTGACCAGGATCCCCGTTCCGGCCAGATCCTCGGCGAGGGCCCGCGTCATGTCGTTCATCGCGACCTTGGTGCTTCGATAGACGCCCCCGCCTCGATGGTTCCGCCCATGGGTCGCCACCTCGGTCGACACGTCGACGATGCGCCCCCAGCCGCGGGCACGCATCTCCGGCAGGAACGCCCGGGTAACGCGCCACGTCCCGATCGTGTTCGTCTGCCAGGCGAGTTCGACATCCTCCGGCGAGATCCGGCCCCTCGGGTTGATCGCCGCGTTGTTCACCAAGACGTCGATCCCCTGCGGCGCCAACGCGTCGCGCGCCGACGCCACGCTCGCCGGATCCGCGACGTCGATGCGGACGGGCACGATGCCCGCGCGGCCGAACGACGCCGCCGCAACGGTTCCGGCCTCCGGGTCGCGTGCGCCGAGGAACACCTCGAGGCCGAGATCGGCCAACTGCCGCACGACCTCGAGGCCGATGCCTCGGTTCCCGCCCGTGACCAGGGCGCGCTTGCCTCGCAGGTGCTCGTGGTCGGGAGTCACCGGACCCGGATCACCGACCCGGGGAATGGGCTCCGGGCCCGGCTCGTTCTGAACATCACACCGCGAGAGGAGCACACGTGAGCGACTGGAACAAGAACATCATCGAGGAGTTCCGCACGAACGAAGGCCGCGTCGGCGGCGGGTTCGAGGGAGCGCCGCTCCTCCTGCTCCACACGACCGGACGCCGGAGCGGCAACGAGCGCGTGAACCCCTTGATGTACCTGTCCGACGGCGACCATTGGGTCATCTTCGCGTCCAAGGGCGGCCACGTCGCGCACCCGCACTGGCTGCACAATATCGACGCGAACCCCCACGTCACGATCGAGGTCGGCACCGACACGATCCCCGTCAAGGCACGCGTGCTTCGCGAGGGGCCGGAACGCGACGAGCTGTTCGCCAGGCAGGTGGCCGCGTACCCGCAGTTCGGCGAGTACGAGGAGAAGTCGAAGGGGCACCGGACCATCCCGGTCATCGTGCTCGAACGACGGTAGATCCTCAGTCATGCAGCAGCGCTCTGGGGAGACGACTCCGCTCATCCGCGAGCGCGGACCATCGTCTCGGCCCAGGCCGGTCGAGGACGTCGGGCACGCTGTCGACCGTGAAGTCGCCGGGCGACACCGACCCAAGCTCGTCCGGCGTCACCGGGAACGACACCGTGGCCTCCTCTCGAGCGCGTGGCGAGTACGGCGCCACGATGGTCGCGCCGGTGCCGTTCCGCGACGGATCGAGCATCACGCGACCTCCTCGCTTGGCCTTGCGGAACTCGCCCGTGATCAGATCGGGATGTCGCGCGGCGACGATCGCCGTGAGCCTTGCCGCCGCGCCGCGCAGCTCCGCCGCGTCGTATCGACGTTCGATGGGGACGACGACGTGCAGCCCTTTGCCTCCGGTCGTCTTCACGCCGCTCGTCGCGCCCAGGTCATCAAGCACCTCGAGCACCATCCGAGCGACCTCGACGGCCGCATCGAACGCCCCTTCGGGCGGGTCGATGTCGACGACGAGCAGATCGGGCCGCTCGAGCCTATCCACTCGAACCGGCGCCGGGTGGAACTCGAGCGCGGCCTGGTTCCCGAGCCAGCGGAGCGTCGCGAGGTCGTCGCACACCACGAAGTCGACGTCACGGCCGGCGCTCGGGGCCGGGATGCGGACGGTGCGGATCCATCCCGGCGCGTAGGTGGATACGGCCTTCTGGAAGTAGCGCTTCCCGCCCACTCCGTCGGGCGCGCGGATCAGCGTGAGCGGACGCTCCTGCAGCCACGGCAGCATCTGATCCCCCACGGAGTCGAGGTAGTCGACGTATCGCCGCTTCGTGATGCCTCGTGACGGCCAGAGCTGCTTATCGGGTCGACTAACCTCGATCTCGTTCGGCGCCGGCTTCGGCATCCGAGGACCCTACCCATCGAGCACCTGGACATGCGAGCCGCGGCGCGGGGTCGCGCGCTCTGCCAGGTGTCGATACCATGACCCTCCTGAGGAGGTGGCGATGTCGACGACCGTGAGAGCTGCGCTGCTCCAGACGGATTGGGCCGGGTCCCAGGAGGCCATGATCGACAAGCACGAGGAGGCCGCGCGGGAAGCGGCGGCCGATGGGGCGCAGGTCATGTGCTTCCAAGAGCTCTTCTACGGGCCTTACTTCTGCCAGGTGCAGGACGCCGAGTACTACAGCTATACCGAGCCGATCCCCGATGGGCCGACGACGGAACGGTTCCGGTCGGTGGCGAAGGAGCTCGGCATGGTGCTCGTCCTTCCGATGTACGAGATCGTGCAGGCGGGCCAATACTTCAACACCGCCGCCGTGATCGACGCCGACGGGACGTACCTGGGCAAGTACCGCAAGCAGCACATCCCCCAGGTGAAAGGCTTCTGGGAGAAGTTCTACTTCGCTCCCGGCACCGGCGGGTATCCGGTCTTCGAGACCGCCGTCGGCAAGGTCGGCGTCTACATCTGCTACGACCGGCACTTCCCAGAGGGCTGGCGCATGCTGGGACTGCACGGTGCCGAGATCGTGTTCAACCCCTCGGCGACGCACCGCGGGCTCTCCGAGTACATCTGGCGCCTGGAGCAGCCGGCCGCCGCCGTCGCGAACATGTACTACGTCGGCGCGATCAACCGCGTCGGCATCGAGCCGCTCGGCGACGACGACTTCTACGGGCAGAGCTACTTCGTCGACCCGGAAGGACAGTTCGTCGGTGACATCGGCGACGCGTACAAGCCGGAGCTGATCGTCCGCGACCTCGACCTCGGCAAGATCCGCGAGGTGCGCGACCGCTGGGCGTTCTACCGCGACCGGCGCCCCGACGCCTACGACGACATCGTCGCTCGCTGACGCGCATGGACATCGGCGTCGTTCTGCAGACCACTCCCCCGAGCGCGCGGGTGATCGACCTGGCGAAGCGCGCCGAGGCCTACGGCTTCAGCCACGTGTGGACGTTCGACTCGCACATCCTGTGGGAGGAGCCGTTCCCGATCTTCACGCAGATCCTGGCGCACACGCGCAACGTGATGGTCGGCCCCATGGTCACGAACCCGCTCACGCGCGATTGGACCGTGACGGCGAGCGCGTTCGCCACGCTCAACGAGATGTTCGGCAACCGCACCGTGATCGGGATCGGCCGGGGCGATTCGGCCGTCCGCGTGATCAACGGCAAGCCCTCGACGCTGGTCGCGCTCCGAGAGGCGATCAACGTGATCCGCGAACTCGCGAACGGACGTGAGGTCGACTACCAGGGCTCTACGCTCCGATTCCCGTGGGCCTCGAAGAGCCGGGTCGAGGTGTGGGGCGCGGGCTACGGGCCGAAGGCGCTGCGCGTGATCGGCGAGGTCGCGGATGGGTTCATCCTGCAGCTCGCCGACCCGGACATCACCGCCTGGACGATCGCGGCGGTGCGCAAGGCCGCCTCGGAGGCGGGACGGGATCCTGCCGCGATCACGATCTGCGTCGCGGCACCCGCCTACGTGACGCACGACGTGGACCACGCCCGCGACCAGTGCCGCTGGTTCGGTGGCATGGTCGGCAACCACGTCGCCGACATCGTGGCCCGCTACGGTGAGTCATCGGAGGTCCCTTCGGCGCTCACCGACTACATCAAGGGGCGCGAGGGCTACGACTACAACCAGCACGGCCGGGCGGGGAACGAGCACACCCAGTTCGTGCCCGACGAGATCGTCGACCGTTTCTGCATCCTGGGCCCCGTGGACGAGCACGTGCGGCGCCTCCAGCAGCTGCGGGATCTCGGCGTCGACCAGTTCGCCGTCTACCTCCAGCACGACGACAAGGACGGGACCCTCCGCCGGTACGGCGAGAAGGTCCTCCCGGCCCTCGAGGAGAACGTGTCGGCGAAGTCGTGACGCCGCCGAGCGGAAGGAGCTCGTGTGGAACAGGTCACATCGAACGATGGCACCATCATCGCGTTCGACCGGATGGGTGAGGGTCCGCCGGTCGTCCTGGTCTCCGGAGGTTCGGTGGATCGTTCGTCGAACGCTCCGCTGGCCACGCTCTTGGCCGCCGGCCTCACCGTGCTCAACTATGACCGTCGTGGCCGCGGCCCGAGCGGGGACACGCCGCCGTACGCGGTCCAGCGCGAGGTCGAGGACATCGATGCGGTGATCGCGGCCGCCGGTGGATCGGCCCACTTGTTCGGCACGTCCTCCGGTGCCGCGTTGGCGTTGGAGGCGACGGCGAGCGGCTCGGCCGTCACGAAGCTGGCGCTCTGGGAGCCGCCGTTCATCCTGGACGAGAACGCCCGCCCCCCGGCGGATCAGGTGGAGCAGTATCACACGATGCTCGCGGAGGGTCGCCGAGGCGACGCTGCGCAGTACTTCATGGAGAAGGTCGTCGGCATGCCGCCGGAGTTCGTGGCCGGTGCGCGGAGCGCGCCGTGGTGGGCCGCGACGGAAGCACTGGCGCACACGCTCCCTTACGACGCCACGATAATGGGCGACTACTCGTTGCCGGCCGAGCGGGCGGCGAAGGTCACGGTTCCGACGTTGGTGATCGACGGCGGGAGGAGCTTCGGGTTCATGGGGCCAGCTGCTGATGCGCTCGTACAGGCTCTGCCCGACGGCCATCGGCGGACGCTCGAGGGGCAGGAGCACAACGTGGACCCGTCCACGCTGGCCCCGGTGCTGCGGGAGTTCTTCGCGTGAGATTCCGCACGACCATCCTGCAGAACGACAAGACCGCGACCGGGATCCACGTGCCGGACGAGGTCGTAGCCGGCCTGGGCGCCGGGAAGCGCCCGAAGGTGAGCGTCACGATCAACGGCTACACGTACCGGAGCAGCATCGCGACCGTGGACGGGCGCTGCATGGTCGGCGTCAGCGCCACCGTGCGCGATGGCGCAGGGGTGGCCGGCGGCGACACGGTCGATGTCGACATCGAGCTCGACACCGCTCCCCGCGAAGTGACGGTTCCGCCGGACCTGGCCGCGGCGCTCAAGCGCGAACCGGAGGCGAAGCGGTTCTTCGAGGGGTTGTCGTTCAGCAAGCAGCGATGGCATGTCGAGTCGATCGAGGGGGCGAAGACGCCCGAGACACGACAACGACGCATCGATAAGTCGGTGGACATGCTGCGAGAGGGCCGCGCTCGCTGAGGCTCGCACGGCTCGTTCGCTCTAGAAGCGCCACCGCGTCTGGCTGAACGCACCTTTGCCGAACCCGAAGGCTGTCTCCGGCCGCACCTCGAACAGCGCCGTAGTCCCGCCCTCGGTGATGAACGTGCCGTCGCGCAGACCCTCGTGGAACACGCTCGCCGCGTCGCGGGGCAGGTACTTCGCGGCGAACGCGGCGGCGACACGACGGAGCGGGGTGGGCTCGGACACCCGCACCGCCTCGCCCTCGATGACCACGTCCAGCCCGTCCTCGAGCGTGTTGCAGCCGGTGGTGAGGACACGGTGTGCATTGGACGCCAGGTTCTTCGCCTTCCGTTCGTCCGGGCCGGTCGTGACGAACACCGCGCCGTCCAGCCAGACGAAGATCACCGGCGTGACGTGCGCGCGCCCGTCGGGACGAACCGTGCTGAGCCTGGCGAGATCCGCGTCATCCAATCGCCGCTCCGCGTCCGCCCACGGCGTCGGGGTCGCGCCCCCGGCGCTGAACCCGGCGTGGAGCTCGCCGACCGGTTCCGCGCTCACGTGTCGTGCCTCGCCTTGAGCACATCGCCATGGCCGGGCTCGTCGGGCCCGCCCCCGACGCGCGAGCTCACCACGGTCCCCAGCGTGTCGAGGTATGCCGGCCACCCGTGGAGGAAGTCGTCACGCAGCTCCTCGGTCTCGAAGCCGGTCTGCACCATCGTGAGGAGCGTCTTGCCACTCTTGGCCTCGAACGTGATCGTCATCTCGCTCTCGACCGTGCCGCCGCCCCACCCGGTGGACGTCATCGAGTGGTGGAACACCAGTCGGTGCGGCCGGTCGACCTCGGAGAACACGCGGACCTCGACATCGGGCTCCTGGCCCTGCATCCCCATCGCGTAGACCGACGTGCCTCCGACGCGGACGTCGGTCTCGCTCCGGCTGACGACCCAGCCCCCCTCCCCGGAACCGTGCAGTTGCTCCTGCGCCGCCGGATCGACGAAGGCGTCGAAGACGATCTCCGGTGGTGCGTCGTACAGCCGCTCGAGACGCAACTCGTGGCTCATGTCCTCCTCCTCAGTGATGGACGGGTGGGATGTTCTGGTTGCGATGGAACAGGTTGTCCGGGTCGTACCGAACCTTGACCGCCTGGAGCCGGTCCCACGTGTCGCCGGGATACGCCTCGCGGACGCGATCCTCGCCCTCCTCGTTCAGGAAGTTGACGTACGCGCCCGCGCCGTCCCCACGGATCTCGCCGTGGAGGCCGTTTACCCAGGCCGTGTGCGTCGACTCTTCCTCCGGACGCTCGTAGATCGCCGCGACGTTCGCCATGATCCGCCGTCCGCGATGCGCGAACGCTGTCGCATCGTTGCGCACACGAGCCATGGCGCCGCCGAGCACGCGGAGTTGCACCGCAGACATCGTGGCGGTCGACGCCTGGAGCCGCTCGACCATCGTCCCCGCCAGCGTCTCGTCGACACGATCGACGAACATCGTTCGCGACACGCCCAAGGGGTGATAGTCCTCCTCCTCCGGCATGTACATCTCGGGGTACGGCATGGGCCGCAGGAGGTCCGCGAGGGGCGAGGCGAGGGCTCGGAACGGCGCCATCGCTCGCTCGCCCGCGTCGCCGCCGTCCGCGTGCACCATCAACGCGATGATGATCAGCTTGCCGTGCGCCTCGGATGGGATGAACGGCATCGGCGGCGCCACCATCACGTTCGCGATCGTGGAGAGCTCGTCGGGCGCCGACTCGGCCCGATCGATGAATCCGGCGATGACGTCGGGCGTCGCAGGGAGGAACAGCATCCCGCCCCAGATGGTGCCGACCGGATGCAGGCGGAACCGCAGCCGGGTCACGACGCCGAAGTTGCCTCCCCCACCACGTATCGCCCAGAAGAGGTCCGGCTCCGTGTCGGCGTCGGTTCGCACGAGTCGCCCGTCGGCCGTCACGACGTCGGCGGCGAGCAGGCTGTCGATCGTCAGTCCGTGCTTGCGGACGAGGAACCCGACGCCTCCTCCCAGCGTGATCCCGCCGATGCCGACCGAACCGGCGTCCCCGAACCCGGTCGCGAGACCGTGAGCGCCGGTCGCCACGGTGTACCCCGCGGCCGTGAGTCCCGACCCGACCCACGCGGTCGCACTCGCAACGTCGATCTCGAGTCCGCGCATGTTCGCCAGGTCGAGCTGGATCCCGCCGTCGGTGCTGCTGTGCCCGGCCCCGCTATGACCGCCACTGCGCACCGCGAGCTCGAGCCCGGTCTCCCGGGCAAGTTCGATGGTCCGCGCGACGTCCTCATCAGCCGCCGCTCGCACGACGATCGCCGGGCGCAGATCGTGCCCGCCGTAGAAGACCTGACGCGCTTCGTCGTACCCGGGCTGCCCGGGGCGGATGACGCGACCGTGCAGCGATCCCTCGAGGTTCGCGATCGTCGACGACTTCAGCTCTTTCGTCATGGCTTCGCTCCTTCCTGCTGCTCGTCGATGTAGACCCCGAGCCGGTCGAGCCTGCGCTCCCAGAGCTGCCGGAACGTCTCCACCCAGCCCGCCACCTCGTCCATCTCCCCCGGTGCGAGATGGCACTCGCGGATCCGCCCTCGCTTCTCCGTGGCCACGAGCTTCGCCTCTTCCAGGATGCGGATGTGCTTCATCACGCCGGGAAGCGAGATGCCGATCGGACCGGCCAGTTCGCTGATCGAAGCCGGGCCACTCGAAAGGCGCTCGAGGATGTCGCGCCGCGTGGGGTCGGACAGCGCCGACAACGTCCGGTCGAGCGTCGAGAGATACTTAACCACACGGTTCACCATACTGGAACCGCCACGGGCGTCAACCGGAGCGCACCAGATGCTGTCGGTGCAGGTCGCGGACGGCATCCATCGGTCGACACAGGTGTCGTCAACTTCTACCTCGTCTGTCGTCAACTTCTACCTCGTCGAGGACGGAGCCAAACTCACGCTGGTCGACCCGGGTGCGCCGATGGACGACGTGTGGGCGAGGCGGGCCACCTCCGGCCCGCCTCGCCACGCCGCTGCCGCTAGGCGATATCGCGGCGATCCATCAGCGCGGCCCCGAGTCCCACGGCGCCGGCGGCCCAGGCACCGAGGACGAGAGCGCCGCCGGCCGGACCCATGAACGCGCCGTCGAAGCCCGCGAGGGACCACGTCGCCGCGGTCGGGAGGTAGCGCCCGAGCGCGGGGGCGAGACCGTCAAGGAGGTTCTCGACGAGCGTGACCATCACGATCGAGCCCACGATCGCCGCGACCTGATGCCGGACCGCGAGCCCGACGCCGATGCCGATCGCCGAGAACAGCACGTTGATGAGGAGCAACCTTCCGAGCCACACCGCGATCGGTCCGGCCGAGGCGTCGATAGCGATCCCTTTCGTCGCGAGCCACGGCAGCCCGATCGCGAGCGTCAGCGCCGCGGCCGCGACCGTGAAGACCGCGATCGTGGTCCCCAGGACCGCCAGCTTCGAGACCAGGACACGGCGACGGTGGGGTTCGGCGAGGAGCGTCGGCACGATCGAACCGTTCCGGAATTCGTCGGTGAACGAGCGCAACCCCAGGATCAACGTGAAGAACCACGTCACGCTCAGCGACACGCGGACCAGCGGCTGCGACGTCACGGGGGCGGCGAGCGATGCGGAGGTGCCCTCCCACAGGACAGCGATCACGCCGACGGCGACCAACAGCAGCGCACCCACCAGCAACCCCCACGTGGAGCGAACGGTGCGGAGCTTCCGGAACTCGGAGATGATCTGGTTCTTCATGCGATCCCCTTCCCCTGCGTCATCTCGAGGAACGCGTCCTCGAGGCTCTTCGACCCACCGGCGGTGAGCTCCGCCATCGAGGCTTGCCGCACCAACCGGCCCTGATGGATCACGACAGCCTCGTCGGCCATCTGCTCCATCTCTCCGAGCTGATGGCTCGACATGAGCACGGCGTTCCCGCGATCGGCGAACCGCCGGAGGAACTCGCGCAGCCATCGGATCCCGAGCGGATCCAGCCCATTCGCCGGCTCGTCGAGGATCAGGATCCGCGGGTCACCGAGCAGCGCGCCCGCGAGTGCGAGCCGTTGTCGCATGCCGAGCGAGTACTTGCCGGCCTTGCGGTTCCGCGCGGCCGACAGGTCGACCAACTCGAGCACGGTCTCGACCCGATCGTCCGCGATGCCCTCCGCGGCGGCGAGGACGAGGAGATGGTTCCGTCCGCCCCGCAGCGGGTTGAAGCTCTGAGTCTCGAGGACGGCTCCGACCGTACGCGCAGGATCCTCCAGATCCCGATACGGCATCCCCAGCACCGACGCGGTTCCCTCCGTCGGCTCGACGAGCCCCAGGATCATCCGCAGCGTCGTGCTCTTCCCGGCCCCGTTCGGACCCAGGAAGCCCGTGACCCTTCCTGGCCGCACCTCGAAGGAGAGGTCCTCGACGGCGGCCACGTCGCCGAACCGCTTCGTGAGGCCCCTGACGGCGATCGCCGGTGAACCGATCCGATGATCGTGGGGACCGATCCGTCCGATAGGTGCTCGTCCTTCCTGCGCGTACATGCCCGTGCCCTCCTTCGCGGTTCGTCTTCCTGAGGAAGACGCTAGGGAGGTCGGCGCGTCCCGCCGTCGGCCGTGGGTACCGTTGGCGGGTCATCCCGTGGGAGGAGGGCCCGCCGAGGATCCCTCCGACGAGCGAGCCGGTGCTAGCCCGCGCCGGGATGGACGAGACCGGACTCGTAGGCGATCACAACGGCCTGTGCCCGGTCGCGGAGATCGAGCTTCTGCAGCACGCGGCCGACGTGGGTCTTGACCGTCGTCTCCGCCACGAAGAGCTCCCGGGCGATCTCCCGGTTCGCCAGACCGCGGGCCATGCAGACGAGCACCTCGCGCTCGCGTTCGGTGAGGTCGTTCAGCGCCGCCGGCGGCGGAGGCGGATCCGGCCGTTTCGCGAACTCCTCGACCAGGCGGCGCGTCACCGACGGCGCCAACAGCGCATCGCCGGCCGCGACCACCCGCACGGCGGCGACGAGCTCTTCCGGAGGCCGGTCCTTCAACAGGAAACCGCTCGCGCCGGCCCGCAGCGCCCGGTAGACGTACTCGTCCAGGTCGAACGTGGTGAGGATGAGCACGCGCGCGGGTGGATCGGCGGCCGTCAGCCTGCGCGTCGCCTCGATCCCGTCCATCGTCGGCATCCGCACGTCCATCACGACGACGTCCGGCGCCAGCTTCGCGTACTGCCTGATCGCGTCCTCCCCGTCGATCGCTTCGCCGACCACCTCGATGTCGTCCTCCGCCTCGAGGATCATGCGGAAGCCTCCGCGCATGAGAGCCTGATCGTCGGCGATCATCACGCGCGTGGTCATGGACGAGAGGCTCCTCGAGCGTCGACGGGGATGCGCGCGTGCACCACGAATCCCCCGCCGGGTCGTGCAGCCGTGCGGATCTCCCCACCCAGGAACGCGACACGCTCACGCATCCCGAGCAGTCCTCGCCCGCTCCCATCCGCGCCCGGCGCCGGTCCGCGGCCGTCGTCGGTGACCTCGACCTCGATCGCATCGTCGCCGTAGCGGAGCAGCACGCGCGCGTGCGCCCCGTCCCCGGCGTGCCTCATCGTGTTGGTGAGGCCCTCTTGGACGATGCGGTACGCGGATAGATCGATGCTCGCGTCGACGGCCCGCGCGTCGCCCTCGACGACCAGCTCCACGTCGAGACCGGTCGCGCGCATCCGTGCCAACAGCTCCTCGAGCTGATCCAGGCCGGGTTGCGGGGCGAGCGCCGGTGCGGTTTCGCCGTCCGCGGACAGGAGACGGCGCATCTCGGCCAGTCCGGTCCTCCCCGCCCCTTCGATCGAGCGGAGCGCGCGATCCGCTCCGTCGGGATCCCGGCGGAGGGTCGCCCGCGCCGCTCCGGCCTGCACCACCATCACGCTCAGGCTGTGCGCGACGACGTCGTGCAGCTCCCGTGCGATCCGGCCGCGCTCGAGCGCCACGGCGTCTCTCGCGGCCAGGTCGCGCTCGCGCTCGATGCGCCGACGCCGGTTCCACACGATCCGACCGACGACGACTGGGACGCCCACCGAGAAGAACGCGTTGCTCGCCAACCCCACCCAGCTGGCGTCGGGATCGGCCTGGGATACGGCGGCCGCGGTGAGCACCGCGACGATCCCCATCGTCTGCGCGAAGGAACGTTCGCGATACGCGGCGAGCGAGTACGCGATCACCATCAACGGCAGGATCGGTTCGGTCGCGGGATGCTGCGACACGCCGAACGCGGCGACGGCCGCGGCGACGGAGATGGCGGCGGCGACCGGCTGCGTGCGTCGCCAGTAGAGCGCCGCGCAGGTAACCAACAGGAACGCGGCAGCGAGGAGATCGGGCTGGGCGGCGGCCCCCGGCTCACGCCCGCGCCAGAGGTCCAGCTGCGCGAACGCGAGGATCGCGGCCGCGAGGATCCCATCCCCGATCCGCGGATCGACCCGCCGGAGGCGCTCCCACGCGGTGGTCTTGGCGTCCACGTCTCGAACGGTATCCCTCGAGGCGTGAGTCGGCGTCATCCTGCGGGAGGACGTCGTGACGATCAGGCGTGGTCGTGCTCGTCGGCGTCCGCGTCGGCCTTCGTCCGATGGACGGTGCCGTCGGGGTGCTGCGGCGGCGAGTAGAGCGAGTAGAGCTTGACGTCGTCGGTTCCGATGTTCACGACGTTGTGCCAGATGCCGGCCGGCACGATGAACGCCCAGTCGTCCTGAACCACGTGCGTCTCGTCGACGGCGTCCTCGGTGCGGCCGAACTCCACCCGTGCCCGTCCTTGCTCCAGGCGCAGGAACTGATCGATGTGCCCGTGCCGTTCCCAACCGATCTCCTCGCCTGGTCCGATCCGCATCAACGTCAGCTGCGTGTGCGCACCCGTGTACACGACCGTCCGGAAGTTCGTGTTGTCCACGGTGAGCTTGGTGATGTCGTCCAGCCATCCAAGCATGGGGTCCTCCGTTCCTCTCCGCTTCCATCGTAAGCGCTCGCGGGAAGACGGCGGGCCGAGGGTCGCGCCGTCGCCGTCTTCGATAGCCTCCACGCCGTGTCGGCCACTCGTCTCGCCATCGCGTTCGCCTTCGTCGCGGGACTCGCCGGCGCGGCGCAGGCGGCGATCGCAGGAGCGTTGGGTCGGCGCGTCGGATCGGTGCAGGCGGCCACGTTCGGCACCCTCGTCGCCGCCACGATCCTGGTGTTGCTCGCGTTCATCCTCGGTCGCGGCGGAGGCATCATCGACGCACTGCACCAACCGGCGTGGCTCTGGTCGATCGGCCTCCTCGGAGCCACCATCGTGCTCGCGATCACGTTCGCCCCGCCACTCATCGGCACATTCGCGACGGTGGCGCTGCTGATCGCGGGTCAGCTCATCGCGGGGGTGTTGATCGACGCGTACGGCCTGCTCGGCTCGCCGCGTCTACCGGTGACGTGGGCCCGAGCCTCTGGCCTGATCCTCGTAGCGGTGGGTGCCGTTCTGACGCTCAAGCGCTGAGCGCGGTCTGGGGTTGCCCGCGCTCGCCTGATCCGACCCGGGCGAGTAGGCTCCCCGGCTCATGAGTGATCGGCGCTCCCCCTTCAAGATCCTCGTGGCGATCGTGGCCACCGTCGCGATCGTCGGTGGCGGGTTCTGGCTCGTCTCGCAGCGCTCCGAGCCCGGTCCGGTCGCGGGCCGCAGCGCGACGGCGGCCGAACCGAGCGTCTCCCCCGCGGCGCCCGTCGGGAAGTTGACGCTGGACCTGCGGCGATTGGTGGGCAGCCGCGTCTCCGGGAGCCGCGTCCGGCCCGTTCGTCTCCGGCCGGCGGCACAGGCGGTCCGCCGGGTCATGACCGAGTTGTATTCGATCGGCTTCGTCGATCCGGACGCGTGGCAGGGCGGCCGCTTCCCCGCACTCGATCGACTCTTCACGGTGAGGACACGATCGCGCGTCCACCGAGATCTGGCCGAACTGACCCTCGGATCGCTCTCCCGCCGTGTCGATGTGGTCCGGCCGGGAACGTCGACGATCGGCGTGCGGTTCCTGGTCGGTCAGCGTCCGCTCGTCGCGGTGGCGTCCGTGAAGTTCCGCGCCACGGCGGTCGCCGACCACGTCGGGCTCCCGATCAGGCACTCGGGCTCCTACACGTTGCGTCGCGTCGACGACCGCTGGCAGATCGCGTCGTACGAGGTGCTGAGCCGGGTGCCCTCGATGCACGACCTCGACGTGAAGGCCCGGAAGGCGGCCGGCTCTCCCGGCCTCGCGTCGACGGGCACGCACTTCATCCTGGTGATCGGGAGCGACGCGCGGCCGGGAGAATCGCCGGAGGCCACGCGCGGCGATTCACTCCACATCATCGGCGTGAACCCCGCGAAGGGCGCGATCTCGATCCTGGGGATCCCCAGGGATTCGTTCGTCCCCATCCCCGGTGTCGGGACCCGGAAGATCAACGAGGCCTTGCTCGGCGGGCCGGACCTGGTGGTGAAGACCGTGGAGCAGCTGACCGGCGTGTCGATCGACGGCTACGTGCTCACCGGGTTCGCCGGGTTCCAGGACCTGGTGAACGCCGTCGGCGGCATCGGCGTGGACGTTCCGTACCGCATGAGCGACCCGTACTCCAGAGCGTTCTTCCACCCCGGGATGAGGCACATGCTGGGTCGCGACGCCCTCGCGTTCTCGCGGGACCGCCACGACGTGCCCGGTGGGGACTTCGGGCGATCCATGAACCAGGGGCGCATGTTGATCGCCGCGCTCCGCCAGCTCGAGCGGGACGTCGCGAAGAACCCGGGCGCGCTCCTCACCTGGCTCGCCGCCGGTGCGAACGTTCTGCACACCGACCTGGGACTCGCGGACATGGCGGAGCTGCTCCTGTCCATGCCCTCGCTCGACCCCGGGCGCGTCGACAACCGCGTCGTGTCGGGGACCGGTGCGACGATCGGCGGGTTGAGCGTGGTCCTGCTCGGTCCGCCCGCCCACGCGATGTTCCGCGACTTCGCCGCGGACGCGATCTTCAACGGCCGCTCCTAGGGACGCCGAACGCCGGCCGTCTCGGATCGCCGGCCGGCGTTCGTCCGTTAGAGCGCTGCTGCGGCCTCAGGCGATGGGGGTCCCGCCGGAGTCGATCCGCTCCTCGGTGCGAACCTCGCCCGTCGGCGTCTGCTGGACGCTCGACTGCGACACGCTGCGTCGCTGGCCGCCCGCGACGATGAACGTGATTCCCAGGATGAAGGCCACGAGCCCTGCCCACAGAAGGATGACCCCCGCCGTGTTGATGCTGAATCCGTCGGTCGTCGCCGTCACCGCGTAGCGCATGATGGCGCCCACGATCAGCAGGACGATCCCGAGGCCCAAGAAACCGGTGCCTGTCCCTCTACTCATCTGACTCTCCTCGCTGTCGCGACATGGCCCGCACGTCGTACCCGAGAACGATGGGATACAAACCTGGCCCGACGGGGCGTTTGCCGTAGATGCGCGCGGGTCGTTACGGTTCCCGCGATGGGATCGATCGTGGATCGGGCGCGAGCGATCGCGGAGGACGTCTTGTTCCCGGCGGCGCTGGGGACGGACGTTTCCGACCTCCTCCCGGCGACCCACCTCGATCTCCTGGCTCACGAGGGATTCTACGGCATCGCAGGACCCGCGGACGCCGGGGGGATGGACCTCGACACGTCCACGACTTCCGAGGTCGTCGAGACGCTCGCCTCGGGATGTCTCACGACCGCGTTCGTCTGGCTGCAGCATCGGAACCCCGTCCGAGCCGTCGCGGCGAGCCAGACACCGGGTCTCCGCACCGAGTGGCTCTCCGCGTTGTGTTGGGGCGAGCGCCGTGCCGGCATCGCGCTCGCCGGCAACCGGCCGGGTCCGCCGATCCTGCGGGCATCCCCCACTGCCGGAGGCGACGTGACGCTCGACGGCGAGGCTCCCTGGGTCAGCGGCTGGGGACGGACCGACGTCCTGCTCGTGACGGCGCGCGAGGACGATCGCGTCGTCTCGCTGCTCGTCGATGCGAAGGAGAGCCCGACGCTCGAAGCGGAGCGCCTCCGGGTCGTCGGCGCGAACGCGAGCGGCACCGTCACGTTGCGCTTCCACGATCACCTCGTGCCGGCCGAGCGCGTGGTGGGCGAGGAACCGCACGCCGACCTTCTGGCGCGGGACGCCGCCGGGCTGCGCCTGAACGGCTCGCTCGCGCTCGGCGTGGTGGACCGCTGCTGCCGCCTGTTGGGGCCCAGCGCGTTCGACGAGCAACTCGTGGCGTCCCGACGGTCGCTGGACGACGCGACGCCCGCGACGCTGCCGGAGGCGCGGGCCGCCGCCTCGGAGCTGGCGCTGCGCGCATCCGCCGCGCTCACGGTCGCGCACGGGAGCCGGTCCATCCTGCTCGACCAGCACCCGCAGCGCCTGGCCCGGGAGGCGATGTTCCTCCTGGTGTTTGGTTCGCGACCGCCGATCCGTGCGGAGCTCTCCCGGAGGATCGCGGGCATCTAGGGTCCTTTCCACCGGTACGCTTCCGCCTGGATGCGTGTCGACACCAGCTTCGAACCGATCGTGACCTCTCGGTTGCGCCTTCGCCGCTCGCGGCCCGAGGACGCCGAGACGATCTCGGCGTACCGAAGCGACCCCGCGGTCCACCGGTACCAGGGGTGGGAGCGGACCGATCCGGACGGGGTCCGTGTGGAGATCGAGGAGATGGCGCGCCGGGATCCGGGCGCACCCGGCGGATGGATGCAACTCTCGGTCGAGGACCGCGAGTCCGGCGAGCTCGTGGGCGATGTGGGGCTCAGCCCGGCAGATGACGAACCCGGCGTGATCAAGATCGGCTACACGATGTCCCCGGCGTTCCAGGGCCGCGGCTACGCGACCGAGGCGGTCGCGGCGCTCATCGCCTACGCGTTCGACACGCTCGGCGCCGACATCGTGCGCGCCTACGCGAGCGCGCAGAACCTCCCCTCGATCCGCGTCGCCGAGAAGGTCGGCATGCGGCTCATCGAACGGCTCGAACGTCGACACGGCGACCGCGCCTTCTTCGTCGTGCGATACGAGCTCAACCGCGCCTGAGGTCGCCGGCAACGTCCTGGACCATCCCGATCTCATGGGTTCCGTCGTGAGGTTCGCGAGCACGGTGGTCGGTCGGGACTGAACCGGGTCAGGCGTACGGATCGCGGTTCCCGACCAGGAGGACGGCGGCGGCGATGAGCGTCATGGCGATGGCGGCGATCACGAACGGTCCCGCACTCTCGTCGATCGCGAGCTCCGTGGACAGGCGCGAACCCAGCGTGTCGTACACCTGGGTGAGCTCGTCCGAGGTCTGCGTCGTGTACGCCTTGGCGCCCGTGTCGTGCGCGATCCGAGCCAGGACGTCGGAGGCCGCAGGCGCCGCGCTCCCTCCGCCGGCCGAGCCGGAAACCCCCAACGCCACCGACCGCGGTTGACCGATCGCCACCGTGAACACCAGGATCCCCAGGTCCCGCGCCCGGGAGGCGGCCTCCTCCGGAGCGATCGTGCTGCCGGAGTCCATCCCATCGCTCAGGAGGACCACGGCCGCGGGCCGGTCGCTCTCGTGGGCACGATCGGCCTGGATCGTGTCGAGCGCGGCCGCCAACCCGTCACCGATGACCGTTCCGGTGCCCGCGTCGACGGCGAGCGATCCCAGGGCCGTGGCGACACGCGCCCGGTCGGACGTCGGAGCGACCGGCACGCCGCTCGTTGAGGAGAACGTCGCGAGTCCCACCCGGAAGCCCGCGGGCAGACGGTCGAGGAACGCCCTCGCCGCGACCTCGGCAGCGGAAAGCCTGTCCGGCAGAACGTCGGTCGCCCCCATGGAGTGGGACACATCGATGGCGAGCACCACGGTTCCGCTCGTCACCTGACGGTCCAATCGAACCTGCCCGAACGCGAACGCGAGGCTAACCACCGCCCCGGCGACGAGTGCCACCGGGAGCCGCCTGCGCCATTGCGATCCCCGCCGCTTCCCACGCAGCTTCCGCCAACTGCGCGAGGCGATCGCGTCGACCACGATCACCACGCCGTACACGAGGGCGACGGCGCCCAGGATCAGAAGCACGGGGAACCACGAGGACGGCATCATGGCTACCGTACGCCCCGACGTCCGTGGGTCGGTGGAGGTGCCTGCGGCTTCCTCTCGAGCTTGAACCCGGTCTCGATGGGTCCCTACGTCACGGCGCTCTCGGCGAGCTGCTTCAGGTGAGCCTCGCGCTGGGCCTGCCGCTCGCTGAGGTCGAGGCTGCTGACGTCGTTGAGCGCCTTCGTCAGGTCGGAGGGCTTGAACGGCTTCGTGATGTAGCCGTCGGCGCCGGCCGCCCACCCCTCGATCTGGTCCTCGATCCCCACACGGGCGCTGATCAGCACGACCGGTATGTCCATGCTCTCATCGCTCCGCCTGATGCGTCGGAGAGCCTCGAGTCCATCGAGGTTCGGCATCATCACGTCGAGCAGCACGGCGTCGGGAGCCTCGGAGGAGATCAACGCGAGACCCTCGGCCCCGCCTGCGGCGGAGATGATCTCGTGGCCGTCCCAGGTCAGGTTGATCCCGCAGAGCTTGCGGACATCTGCGTCGTCATCCACCACCAACACTCGCATCTCGTCGATCCCGTCGTCGTCGTCGTTCCCTTATGTTGTCGGCGCGAAAGCACCGTCGGCCGTATGGCCTATGAAGACGGAATCAGACTGACCCGAAGGGACTACGTAGATCGGCATCCGGTACTTCGGGGGTCACCGGAGCTAGCCCGGCGCCGATGCGGAGACGATGTAATCCTCGGCGTCGTCGTCCCACTCGAGGGTGACGATCCCTTGCGTCTCGGCCGCCTTGACGAATTGGAGGAAGCCCCGGTAGCCGTACTTCTTCTCGCTGAAGTCCGGCTGCACCTTCCGGAGCTTGTTCTTGAGTCCCGACAGCGGCGGGGGTCCGCCGCGCGCCTCCAGGTCGCTCACCACGCTCTGCAGGAGATCGAACGCATCCTTCTCGCCGCCGTGGGACGGGAGCGACACCTCGGGATCGCCCTTGGCCGAGCCTTCCACGAGCTCGACGACGTTGCGATCGGCGAGGTGCCGCAGCATCTCGCCGAACGCCCGGAAGCCGTAGTCCGCCTCGCTGAACGTCGGGTCTTTCCGCAGCAGGGCGCGCTTGATCGACGACGCGAGCACGGGCCCGCTCGACGAGCGCTCCAGCCCCGCGAGCGTCTGCGCGATCAGCACGGCGAGCTCGTCGACGTTCCCGGGCTTGGCCGCGCTCTCCTCGGCGGCCTCGGGCTCCGGCTCCGGTTCCGGACGAACGGGCTCTCGCTCCGCCTTCGCGAACGCCCGCTTCTTCCGCGGCCGGTCGACGGGCACGTCGACACCCTCCAGCGTGTCGTAGAACAGGAACTCGTCGCACGCCGGAGGCAACAGCGCCGAGGTCGAATCCTTGATCCCGACGCCGATCACGCGCTTGTTCAGCTCGCGGAGCTTGTGCACGAGCGGCGTGAAGTCGCTGTCCCCCGTACAGATGACGAACGTGGTGACGTAGTCCCGCTCGAAGGCCATCTCCAGCGCGTCGACGGAGAGCTTGATGTCCGCGGCGTTCTTGCGCACCGCTCCCATCCGTTGCGGGATCTCGATCAGCTCGACGTGGCTCCGGGTGAGCATGCGACGATCCTCGTCGAAGTACGACCAGTCGGCGTACGCCTTGCGGGCGATCACCCGCCCGCGTTCGGCCAGAGCGTCCAGGACCGGCCGGAGATCGAACTGCAGGCCGTGAAGGCTCTCCCTGGCGCCGATGGCCAGGTTCTCATAGTCCAGGAACAGGGCGATGCGTTCTTCGTCGGTATCCACGACGTCAGGGTAGCCGTCCGGGAACGGCGGTGGCTCTGGGCGACCCGCGGACGAAGATCCGATCGCCGTCTTGGGCGTCGGCGTTCGAGCGTGCGTATCGTGCGGGAGATGAGGCAGGCGGGATGACGCAGACACGGGGGATGCGGGCGGCCGAGGCCGCCGGGCTGGCTTTCGAGGTGGCGCGAACCCAACGTCCGTCGAGCGCCGAAGAGAGCGCCGCGCTCCAGGGGATCGATCTCGGCCAGCTGCTCCGCACGATCGTCATCCGGCGCGCGGCGGACGACTACGTGTTCGTGCTGGTGCCGGGCGGTCGCCAGATCGACTGGCCGAAGCTCCGCACGCATCTGGGCGTCAAGCGCCTCTCGCTCCCCGACGCCGATCAGGCGAAGGAGGTGACCGGCTACGAACGCGGCACCATCACGCCGTTCGGCGCGACGAACGCCTGGCCGGTGATCGCGGACGCGGCCGTCCGCGACTTCGACATCGTGGCGATCGGCGCGGGGGCGCACGGTGTGAACCTGCACGTCGACACGTCGTCGCTCATCACGGCCCTCGACGCGGACGTCGCCGACGTAGCGCGCCCCGACGATCCCACCCCTACGCCGTGAGACGGCTCCGGGGCAAGAACCGCCCCTGCCCCGGCGTGCCGTGGAACCCGCCGTCCTCCACCAGGACCTGCCCGCGTTGCATGACGATCTCGGGAAGGCCGCGGACGACGCGGCCCTCATAGGCGGAGTAGTCCACGCGCATGTGATGAGTCGACGCCGAGATCGTGCGCTCCTTGTTCGGGTCGAACACCACGATGTCCGCGTCGGACCCCGGAGCGATCGTCCCCTTCCGTGGATACAGCCCGAACATCTTCGCCGGAGCGGTCGCCACCAGCTCCACGAACCGATTCAGGTCGATGTGCCCGGACTCCACGCCACCGTAGAGCAGCGTGAACCGGTCCTCGACCGACGGCAGGCCGTTCGGGATCTTCGAGAAGTCGTCCTTGCCCAGGTCTTTCTGCCCGGTGTAGTTGAACGGGGCGTGGTCGGTCGACACCACCGAGATGTCGCCTCCTCGCAGGCCCGTCCACAGTTCCTCCTGGTGATCGGCCGTACGCAGAGGAGGCGAGCACACGTACTTCGCGCCTTCGAACCCGGGCTTCGCCATGTCGTCCTGGCTCAGGTACAGGTACTGGGGGCACGTCTCCGCGTACGCCTCCTGGCCGCGGTCGCGCGCCTCTCGCAACGAGTTCAGCGCGTCGCGCGACGACAGGTGCACGATGTACGCGGGCGTGTCGGCGAGCTCCGCTAAGCGGAACACCCGATGGACCGCCTCGCCCTCCATGACCGCGGGCCGGGTCAGCCCGTGGTTCACGGGCGCGGTCTTGCCCTCATCGAGGAACTGACGGACCAGCACGTCGATCGGTCCGCCGTTCTCCGCGTGCATCATGATCAGTGCGCCCGACTTCCCCGCCTGACGCATGGCGCGGAAGATCGAGGCGTCGTCCAGCATGAACACGCCGGGGTAGGCCATGAAGAGCTTGAACGAGGTCACGCCCTCCCCGACCAGCTCATCCATCTCCTTGAGGACCTGGTCGTTCACCTCGCGGATGATCACGTGGAAGCCGTAGTCGGTGACCGCGTTCTGCGCCTTCGCGAACCAGCGGTCGAGTCCCTGCCGCAACCCCTCGCCGTAGTCCTGCAGCGCGAAGTCGACGATCGTCGTGGTGCCCCCGAACGCGGCAGCGCGCGTCCCCGTCTCGAAGTCGTCCGAGCAGAAGCTCCCGCCGAACGGCAGCTCCATGTGCGTGTGCACGTCGACGCCGCCGGGCATCACGTATCGACCGGTCGCGTCGATCACGCGGTCCGCCTCGACGGCCATGCCCCTGCCGATCGCCGCAACCTTCTCGTCCTCGATGACGACGTCGGCTTCAGTCGACTCGGTGGCGGTCACGACCGTGCCCCCATGGATGAGCGTCCGCATACCGATCCCCTCTCGTCGTTCGCTTCGCGGACCTCGCGGATCCGCCCCTACGTCTCGTTCTCGTAGTCCCGGCCGAGCATGGTCCCTCGCAGCCACTCGGCGAGCTCGGGCATCTGCTCCGACATCGAAGCCAGCTCGTCGGCGCCGAGCGCCACCGCCCGGACGTGTCCGACCGCGACGACGGAGGCCCAACGCCGCTCGAGCTTCAGCAGCCCCATCTCCCCGACCACGTCGCCGGGCCCGAGCGTGGCGACGGATCGACCGTCGCGCCTCACCTCGACCGACCCATCCTCGACCACGAACAGCTCGTGCGGCATGGAGCCTTGCTCGAACAGCAGGTCGCCGTCCGCGAACTCCACGGGACGGACCAATCGCGACAGCTGTGAGAGGTCGTGATGGTCCAGCTCACCGAAGAGCGGTAACCGGCGCAGCCGTTCGACATCCACCTGGGAACTCAATCACAACCGAGCCTCAGCGGACCACGAACCCATGCCGCGCCAAGACGTCGTAGCCATCGTCGGCCAGCAAGATCACGCTGTAGCGCCCGGGCGGCAGGGGCCACGGACCTTCCGAGTCGGCATCGAGGGTGCCCCGACCTTTGACGGTCGACCGCGTGTAGAACCATGTCAGGTACGGGTCGACGTTCGGATCGGCATGTCGTTCGTAAACGCCGACCCAATCCCATCGCTCGCCCGGAGCGTTCCACCAGCGGACGGAGATCGGTTCGCCGGCGCGGTAGAAGTGGCTCGACGTCGCCACGTGCGGTCCGTCGCCGGGCGCCTCGACCCAGAAGCGTGTTCGCGCCTGCACGGACGTGCCGTCCATGAGCAGCGCCACGTAGGTACCCGGCTCCCAGCCGCTGGTGCCAAGCGTCACGGTCCCGTCGATCTCGCCCGCGACCGGCTCGTCCGCCACGGGAGATGTGAGGTCATGCGTCCGGATGACCGAGAGATGCTGGGCGGGGCCGCCGGTGCCGTGGAACGTCAGCTCCTGATCGTCCCCGGAGTCGACGAGACGCGCTCCGGCCGAGACCAGGGTCGGCGGGACGCCCCCGGTGACGGAGAGCTCGGATACGACCGCCCGGTGATCGCTTCCCCACGGGTCGACGGCGATGGTGACGCCGGGCCCAGACTGCTCCCCGACCACATCACTCCCGATCGTCTGGATATCGCCTGCGGCGTAGATGAAATCGATGCGATCCGCGGGAGCGTGCGGTCCGGGGCTCCAGGCGCCCGCGGGGTGTGTCCTGCCCGACGGCCACGTGAGCCCTTGGTCGGTGACGGGATCCGGGTGGGCCTCGCGGTACGTGTCACGGAACCCGGCGCCCTCCACGAAGCGGCTCACCGGCCAGTTGACCGGGTAGTGGATCTGCTCGCGGAGCCCGACGGTCTCCGGCGTCCAGTCCAGTCGTGACGGCGTATTGAAGTCGCCGAACAGGAGCGCCGGGATGCCCTGGTCGACCAGGCCAGCGAGCGCGGTCACCGAGGGCGCTACGGCCGGAACGCGCACGCGTCGCTCGATCTCCAGGATCGTCTTCCGCGTGGCTCCTCGCCGCGCGAGGTTCGGGCTGTACGGGCCCGCGGGAAGGTGCACGTTTGCCAGCGCCACGATCCGTCCGGGGGCGACCTCGACGAACAGGGACAGGCCGTTCGCGTGCGGTGGTTCGATCAATGGCAGCCGGGAGAGGACCTGCAGCCGCACGTCGTAGTAGGGATAACCGAGCGCCCGGGCGAGACGCGGGACGTTCCCCTGGCCCTCCTCGACGGCCAAGACATCGGCGTCGGCGGCCCGAACGGCCTCCACGATCGTGTCGAAGCCCACCACCGTGCCGCCGTACTCGATGTTGAACTCCATCACCCGCAGGTGCGCCGGCATTGCGGCCGAGGCCGGCGCGGAAACGAGCGCCGATGCGACCAGCGCGAGCGCGAGGGCCCGCGCTGATCTACCCGCGAACACGAGCACCCTCCGGGTCATAGAACGGCCGATGCGTCGTGCGAGCCTCGATCGTCAGTCCTTCGGGCGAGGTCAAGGTCACGGCCGATCCCGACGGCAGATCGGCGGGCAGGTACCCCATCGCGAGCGCCTCGTCGAGGAACCAGCCGCGGTCCGTCGACGTCAGCACACCCAACTCGCGGCCGTCTCCGCCGGACACGACGTCTCCTGCGGCAGGCACGTGGGAGAGGTCCGGGAGCTCCACCCCCGTGAGGAGCCGCGAGGTGCCTTCGTCCCGCTGTCGCAGGAGCGCGTCCCGTCCGACGAACGGCCCTGCGTCCAGGTCGACCGCCCATCCCAGACCCGCTTCGAGCGGCGACGTCGTCTCGCTCACGTCGAGGCCGTACAGCGGATACTTCTTCTCCATCCGGGTGCTCCGAAGCGCCCCCAGACCGCACGGCGTCGCGCCGGCCGCGGTGAGCGCGTCCCACATGTGGAGCGCGTAGTCCCGCGGGTAATACAGCTCGTAGCCGAGCTCACCCGAGTACCCGGTCCGCGACATCAGGGTCGGGACCTCCGCGACCGATGTCCGTACGGACCGGAAGTACGGGAGCTGCTCGTTGGACAGATCCGCGTCCGTGAGCCGTGCAAGAAGCTCGCGCGAGCCGGGTCCCTGCACGGAGAGGTAGGCCGTTCCCGAGATGCAGTTGGTGATGGAGGCGCGCCGCTCACGAGCGTGCTCGGTGACATACGCCTCGACCGCCTCAGCACGCGCCGGCGTCGCGATCAGCCAGTAGTGCTCGGGCCCGAGCCGGTAGGCGGTGAGATCGTCGATCATGCCGCCCGACGGGTTGCAGACCGACGAGTAGAGGACCTGGCCGTCGGTCGCCAGGCGTCGCGGCACGTCACGGGCGAGCACGTGATCGAGGAGCGCCTGCGCGTCCGGACCCTTGATGTCGATGGGCCCTTGGTAGTAGACGTCGTACAGGCCGACCTCACGACGCGTCGCGAGATGCTCTTCTTCGGTCGACGTGAACACGACCGCGGCATCGAACCCGATCCGGTCGCCCATCTCGGCTCCGAGCTCCACGAACCGCTGGTGGTACGGCGTGTGACGTGTCGGCATGGTGCGGGAGCCTAGCGGACGAAGTGCGCGACCGGTGAGCCGGACGAGTCAGCGGCGGCGGCGGTTCGCGTTCCCGCTCGACGGCCGCCTCGGACCGCCGTTGCCCGCCGGCCGAGGCGCATCCATCCGCAGCCCCGCCTCGCCGAACTCCGCGTGGAGCTCGAGCACCTTGGCGATCTTTCCGACGTCCGAGCGCTTCTCCGGCGTGACGAACGTGATCCCTGTGCCGCCGCGGCCGGCGCGCGCGGTGCGCCCGACGCGGTGCACGTAGGCCTTCTCGTCCTCCGGAGGATCGAAGTTGATGACGTGGGTGATGTGCTCGAGGTCCAGGCCGCGGGCGGCCACATCGGTCGCGACGAGCACGTCGTTCGCACCCGACGCGAAGTGGCCGAGCGCCCGTTCACGCGCGTTCTGTGCCATGCCGCCGTGCAACGCTCCCGCTCGGAATCCCTGGGTCTTCAGGTTCTTCGCCAGGCGATCGGCACCACGCTGCGTCCGGACGAAGATCAACGTCAGACCGCGTTCGGCGGCCAGTTCCCGGACGAGCGCCTGAGACTTGCGGCTCTGCTCCACGGCCACGAACCGGTGGTCCGCCAGCGCCACGAGCACTCCGTCGTCGTCGTTGACCTCGTGCTTGACCGGCTCGTGCGTGAATCGCTCGGCCAGACGTCCCACCTCGCCGTCGAGCGTGGCGGAGAAGAGCATCGTCTGGCGATCGGGGCGAAGCATCTCGAGGATGCGCTTCACGTCGGGGAGGAACCCCATGTCGAGCATGCGGTCGGCCTCATCCAGCACGCAGATCCGCACGCGGTCGAGACGGAGCAATCGGCGGGCCACCAGATCGAGCAGGCGCCCCGGCGTGGCGATCACGATGTCCGCTCCGCGCGAGCGCTTCGCTTGCGGTCCGATCGCAACGCCACCGTAGACGGCCGCGACGTGCAGGCGACGGACGTCGGCGATCGCGCGGAAATCCTCTGTCACCTGGCTGGCGAGCTCTCGGGTCGGCGCGAGGATCAGGGCCGTGGGGCTCCCGCCGCTCGGCGTCAGCCGCTCGACGATCGGGATGGCGAACGCGAGCGTCTTGCCCGATCCGGTCCGCGACCGGGCGAGCACGTCGCGACCGGCGATCGCGTCACGGAGCACGAGTTGCTGGATCGCGAACGCTCCGGTGATGCCGCGCATCTTGAGCGCGTCGACCACCGGCTTGGATACGCCGAATCCGGCGAAGCCGGGAAGCGGGACGGCGGGTGTCGGTGGCTGAAGCGTCGCCAGCTGCGGCACGGAGGAAGGACGCCGTGGGTTCACGGTTCGTTGCGACATGGATCGATTCCCTTCGAAAGATGTGGGGATGAGCGGCCCAGATCTTCCGGATAAGAAGGGAGTGAGACGGCCTTCACCACGCGATGTCGGCGCATGAACGCGCTCGACCTACTCATACAGCGTACGCGAAACCAGCTCGGGCACGACGGGCGCGACGAGATACGGGTCTACGACCGAGCGAGCGGATGCTTGTACTTGGAGGCGGTGTGCAGCCAGCACGTCGTCCCCGCGTTGTACGTGGTGAGGACGGTGGAGCACCCTTCGTGGTGACACTGCCTCCCCGCCGATGCCCGCGATCCCGCGCGTTTCCCGCGATCCGGCAGGCCGAACTGGACCTGATTACTGCCGCTGGTTGCCTTCGCCATCCGACGGTCTCCGATCTGCAACACACGATCCGTGGGGGCGAGGGCGAAAGGGTAGAAGAACCCCGTTATCGATCACTCAGCGCGAACCCTCGGACGTCCGCCCGAGGCATCCAGCGTACTACGTTGCCCCTGGCCGGCGACGAACCACTGCATGCCACTGAGATCCGACGGTTCTTCGAACATCCATCCTCGTGTTAGCGGAGTTCGAGGTGCATGCCGCACTTCGGACAGCGACCGGGCGACGACGCGCGAACCTCTGGATGCATCGGACACACGTAGCCTGCCTGATCGCTCCCGGTCGCCTCGAGCTCGGCGCTCTCATCGGGCGGCTCCCCCATCACGCGGAGCATCGGCACGACGCCGGTCCTCACAGCGCGGACCACGAGAACCCCCGCGAAGACGACGAAGAGGATATTCAGCACCGTCGTGTAGTTCCAGGTGACGCCGGCGTTCAAGACCTTCGCATCCCGCTCGTCCGGCACGAGGCCGACCGCCGAGAAGAGGACTTCAACGATCCAACCCGCCGCGACCATGGCCCCGTAGAACGTCAGGAGCAGCTGGCGACTCATCTTCAGGCCGTAGTACTTCCGGTAGATGTTCAGGATCGGCAGGATGATGAGGTCGGCGAAGATGAACGATGTCACACCTCCGAAGCTGATCCCGCCGTTCCACAGCACCGCGGCGAGCGGCACGTTACCGATCGAGCACACGAAGGAGATCACGGCGACGATCGGTCCGACGATCGGCCCCCAAAGCTTCGCGAGCACTGGATGCTGAACGAGGAAGAACGACTGCCAGAACGACTCGGGCACCCACGCCGCGAGCGCCCCCGCGATCAGCAGCCCGATGAGGATGTCCCGGTAGATCGCGGCCCAGTCCATCACGAAGTAGTGGCTGATCGCGGTGAAGCCGCGTGGCGATGTCATGCGATGAAAGATCGATCCTCCGCTCACCGACATGTCCATCACGGCGTGCCCCTCCATCGACCCCAACACGCCTCGGTCCGCCTGCACCCGCGCCTCCTCCACGAGGCCCGGCTTCAGCGTGAGCCGGAACAGGACGGCCACGATCGCGATCATGATCGGCCCGCCCACGAACTCCGCCACTGTGAACTGCCAGCCCATCAGCAGCGCAAGGATGATGCCGAGCTCGATGACGAGGTTCGTCGACGCGAACTGGAACGCCATGGCTGCGGTGAAGTCGGCCCCCTTGCGGAAGATCGATCGCGCCAACGCCACCGCCGCGTAGGAACACGATGATGAGGCTGCGCCCACACCGCACGCGATCACCATCGAACGGAAGGAGTCGTCGGGAAGCAGCTGAGTCATCTCGGATTTGGACACCACCGCCTGCACGCCCCCGGAGAGGGTGAACCCAAGGACGAGGGCCCACAGGATCTCCCAGGTCATGCCGAAGCTGAGATCCAGCGCGTGAGCGATGCCGCTCGTAAGCGTTCCCGACGCCTCAACCACGACGATCCTTCCCGTTCGGGGATGCTCACTCGGACGACTCGAGGCTCGTGGCCGCCGATCGTTGTTGGCCGACACTACCTGTCCAGCTCAGGATCGCGGTGCTCTGCGATAGTCGAAGCGTGGAGACCGCAACGCAGGCGCTGCACCGGCTCACGTCCTACACCTGGTCCTGGTACGAGCCCTCCCGCGACCAACCTGACCTCGTGTGGACCGTACCTGTCGACGACCCTCGCGTGCTGCAGGACCTCGAGGTCAACGACCTGGATCGCTTGCCGTGGTTCTACAAGCGGTACGGGGACGACCTCCCCCGCGTGCGGCTTCCGCGCGACCTGACCCCGACGACGGCACCGGCCGTGGGCGTGCTCGCCGGCAGCACCAGGGTCCCCGCCACGGAGGTCGATCTCTCGCATCTCTCGCGGCTGCTGCATCTGTCCGCGGGCGTCGTGCGCACCACGGTGCTTGACCGTAACTCGAAGGGAAGGGCCTTCCGGGAGCGCACGACGTGGCTGTTCCGCGCCGCGGGATCCGCGGGCGGGCGGTTCCCACTCGAGCTCTACGTCGCGGCGCCGGACGGCACGCCCGGACTGCCGCCCGGTGTGCATTGGTATGACCCGGAGGACCACGCTCTCGTGCGGATCGGGCCGCCACCGGGCGGCGGCGAGGCTCCCGTGATCGTCCTCACCGGTATCCCGTGGCGGACCGGCTGGCGATACCGCGAGCGCGGGTTCCGTCACGTCTATTGGGATGCCGGCACGATGCTCGCGCAACTCCTCGCGGTCGCGGACTCCGCCGGTCACGCGGCCCGCCTGTACACCCGGTTCCCGGACGCGGCCGTGGCGGCGGTCGTCGGCGCCGACCGCGTGCACGAATGGCCCGTCGCCGTCGTGGCGTTCGGGGACGGCGCCCCGGCGCTCGAGGCGACGGGAGATGTGGCGGCCGGCGAGGTAGACGCCGCACCCCTCGAGTTCCCACTCGTCACTGACGCGCAGCGGGCGGGTGAGCTCGACGTCCTCGGCCCGGCGTGGGACCGAGGCGCGTCCGTCGACGTTTCGATCGAGGGACTGAGTTCGATCGAGACCGTCGTGTTAGCGCGCGGGTCCCAGAGACTGATGGATCCGAACCGGGGCTTGGCGGAACGCATGTTTCGAACGGCGATGCTGACGGCGATGCGTGGGATCCGGATCCCGCACTTCGTCGTCGTCCACGACGTCGAGGGATCCGAACCCGGCGTCTACCGCTGGCCGAACCTGTCGAGGCCGGTGCGCGCGGCCAAGCTGCGCGAGGAGCTCTACCGGGTGGCGATGGAGCAGGGGCTCGCGCGCGACGCAGCCTTCGTCGTGATCGGGGCCACGGACGTGGCCGAGCTCGACGACCGTGAGTACCGAGAGGCGCAGCTGGCCGCCGGACTCGTCGAGGGCCGGCTGCACCTGCTCGCCTACGCTCTCGGCGCGAGCGCGAGCGGGATGACGTTCATCGACAGTGAGGTCCCGGCATCGATCGGTGAACCGCTCGACGGCTTGCTCCTTACGTGCGTGGGTGTGCCCGAGTACCGATCGGCCTCGGGGGGGTCGCCTGGCGTGCCGACCGAGGTGCGGGGGGTGACACCGCGGATCCTGGATCAGGAACCCACGTAGGAGGTCGTTGACCAGGCGTTCGCGTCTTGGTTGGATGCCGAAACCCCGCGACGGAAGGGATCGACAGATGGTGGACCTGCACGTGGTGTGCGACGGATACGTCCGAGAGGGGGACGAGCTCCGTGTCGGTTCCACGGTCGGGTTCGTTCGAGACGGAGACGCGCTCGTCGTGATCGATCCCGGCATGGTCGCGAGCCCGGCATCCATCCTCGATCCGCTCCATGCGCTCGGGGTCGCGCCGGGTGACGTCACCGACGTCGTGCTCTCCCACCATCATCCGGATCACACGGTGAACGTGGGGCTCTTCCCGGGCGCGCGCGTCCACGACTTCCAGGCGATCTACGTCGCCGACCTGTGGATCGGCCGGCCGGCCGAGGGGTTCGCGCTTTCGCCGAACGTGACGTTGATCGAGACGCCGGGTCACACGCCGCAGGACCTCACGACGCTCGTGAGGACCGAGGGCGGCGTCGTCGGGTTCACGCACCTGTGGTGGATGGCCGACGGGCCGGCCGACGATCCATACACGCACGACGCCGCGGTGCTCCACGCGAACCGCGAGCGGGTGCTGGGGCTCGTCTCCGAGATCGTGCCGGGCCACGGTCCGCGGTTCGTTCCCGACGAGCACACGCCGCGCTGATCGCGAGGCGGTGGTGGCGCCCCCGAAGCTCATCCTGATCCTCAGCGAGAACTGGACGATGACGTCGCCGCGCGATCTTCCGTCGCTCGTGCGGATGGCGGTCGAGGCGGAAGACGCCGGCTTCGACGCGGTCATGGTGAGCGAACATGTGGTGCTCGGTCCGGACGCCGGCTCCGACGGTCTCCCCGGCAACCCCCGGGACTACGCGCTCCCGGGCAACCAGGATCCCGCGACGCCGTGGCCGGGGTCGCTGATGCTCCTCGCGGCCGTGGCAGCCGTCACGACGCGGCTCCGCCTGGTGGCCGGCGCGATCATCCCGCCGCTCAGACATCCGCTGCTGCTGGCGAAGGATCTCGCGACGCTCGACCTCCTGTCGGAGGGACGCCTGGTCGTGCAGCCGACGGTGAGCTGGCACCGCTCGGAGTACGACGCCCTCGGCGTCGCGTTCTCATCGAGAGGCGAGCTGCTCGACGAACACCTCGCGGCGTGGCGCATCCTGTGGCACGAAACACCGGCCACGTTCGAAGGGTCGCACTACCGGTTCCGCGACGTGTTCCTCGAGCCGAAGCCGTTCCGGCCCGACGGGCCGACGCTCTGGTTCGGAGGAAGCTCGATGCACGGACGGCTCCTGCGACGCATCGTGACGTACGGCCGGGGATTCAACCCGTTGGGCCGCCCGGCGCCGGAGGATCTGGAACGGTTGCGCTCCGCGATGGCCGAGGAGGGCCGGAGCATCGACGAGCTGGAGATGGTCGGCGGCACACGCGGCGCGTTCCCCGACCCCACGAGCGTGGCCGACCTGGGAAGCGCGTTGTCCTCCATCCCCGAACAGGTCGCGTCGGGGTTCACGTCGATCTGCATCAAGCCGTCGCAGTTCATCGATGATCCCGCACGGATCGGCGCGTTCTGCCGGGAGGTCGTGGATCGGGTGGCGACGCTCGTAGTCTGAGGAGATGACCCCGGCGCCTACCGTGGACGAGATCCGGCGAGCGCCGAAGGTCCTGCTCCACGACCATCTCGATGGCGGCCTGCGACCGGACACCATCGTCGAACTGGCCGACCAGACCGGGTACACGGACCTTCCGACCACGGACCCCGGGGAGCTCGGCGCGTGGATGACGCGGGGCGCGAGCCGCAAGGACCTGGTCCTGTACCTCGAGACGTTCGCGCACACGGTCGGCGTGATGCAGACGCCCGACGCGTTGGTCCGCGTCGCCCGGGAATGCGCGGAGGACCTGGCGGACGACGGCGTCGTGTACGCGGAGGTGCGGTTCGCGCCCGAGCTGCATCTCGAGCGCGGCCTGGCCCCCGACGACGTGGTCGAGTCGGTGCAGGAAGGGTTCCGGCTTGGGAGCGAGGGACGGCCGATCACCGTTCGTACGCTGCTCACGGCGATGCGGACCGCGGCGCGAAGCCTGGAGATCGCGGACCTCGCGGTGCGCTGGCGCGACCGCGGCGTGTGTGGGTTCGACATCGCCGGCGCGGAGGCCGGGTATCCGCCGACGCGGCACCTCGACGCGTTCGAACACATCCGCGGCGAGAACTTCCACCTGACGATCCACGCAGGCGAGGCGTTCGGGCTGCCATCCATCTGGGAAGCCCTGCAACTCTGCGGCGCAGAGCGTCTGGGTCACGGTGTGCGGATCGTCGACGACATCACCGTGGCACCCGACGGCTCGGTCCGGCTGGGACGGCTCGCGGCCATGGTGCGCGACCGCCGGGTCCCGCTGGAACTATGCCCCACCTCCAACGTCCACTCCGGTGCCGCGCCGTCGATCGCGGAGCATCCCATCGGTATGCTCGCCGACCTCCGGTTCCGCGTCACCGTCAACACCGACAACCGGCTGATGTCCGCGATCACCCTGAGCCAAGAGATGGCGAACCTCGTCGAGGCGTTCGGGCTGGGGTGGGATCGCCTGGAGTGGCTGACGATCAACGCGATGAAGTCGTCGTTCCTGCCGTTCGATGAACGCATCACCCTGATGGACGGTGTGATCAAACCGGGATACGCCGCGCTGCGGGAAGCCTAGCTTCGCCTCAGGACGTGGCGTCTTTGACGCTCTCCTTCAGGTCTTCCGCCGCGCCCTTGACCTTGCCGGCCGCCCTCTCGACGCCACCCTTGGCCTTGTCCCGCTTGCCCTCGGCCTCGAGGTCCTCGTTGTCGGTTGTCTTGCCGACGGCTTCCTTCACGGTCCCCTTCGCCTTGTCCCACGCGCCGTCCGCACGATCCGCTTCGCCTGCCACGGTCATGACCTCCGCAGGAAGAACATGATGGCGGCAATCACGAGCACGATCAGCAACACCGTGCCGATGAGACCTATCCCCAAAGCTGCAAGCATGGTCCGACCCTTTCCTCCGACGTCCACCACGGTACGCCTTCGGTCGGCGTCCACGACCGGACGCCAGCTCAAGAGATGCCGGCCCGGTCTTCGATCTCCCACGCGTGATCGAGCACGTGCCAGGCGGCGCGGCGGACGAAGTAACGCGGCAACCAGATCGATCCGCCGCGGGGCCCCTTCTCCGGAAGCCCCTCCTTGACCGCTCGCGTCAGCGCATCGCGGACCGTGTCGCGCTCCTCCTCGGCGGACTCCCGCCGATCGCGCCCCTCCAGCTTTGGACGTGTCGCCGCGAGCCTGCCCACGTACGAGCTCTCCGCTCCGAGCACGTGGTCGACGATCGCGCCGAGCTCGCGTCCTCCCCCGCGCGGTCCCTTCCGCAGCTCCTTGCCGGTGGCGGCGTCGACGGCATCGTCGAACGCGCCCCAGGACGCCTCCAGGATCGAGATGAGCCGCTTCAGCTCCCGGGCGTCGAGCGGCCGGGCGTCGGACTCCGGCGCGATGGAGGGAGCCCCGAAGTCGGTCGTGGCGTCACCCCGCAGTCGCTCCGCCACCTCGACATCCGAGACCGATCTCGGCGCTTCGAACCCGCGAACGGACCCGGCGAGCACGCTCGCGTAACGAGGCGCGTACGCCACCAGTGCCTCGAGCGCGTCGGTGTCTCGACGCCCGCTCCGGCACCACCCGGGCCATGCCATCGCGCCGGCGAACGTGCGCTTGGTGCCCGACTCCACATAGACCTGGATCGCACCCGCCATCGCCGCGTGACGCTACCGCACGTCCGGCGAACTCACGATGCGCTATCCAGACGGTCCCCGGAGGTGCCGATACCGACGCCGTGGGAGACGAGGGGTACACGTGCGCCGAGTGCGGGCTGCCCGTGGATCCGGACCTCTCGTACGTCATGAGCGTGCCGGTCGGCCGAGAACCGCTCTACCACCACCTCGCCTGCATCGGCCTCGAGCCGTACTGAACAGGCGTTCCCGCGTCGCCCGTATGGGGGAACGGGACTGGGCCCGACCGCCCCATACGGAAACCGGCGTGCGCCGCCGACACTGGTGGTGAGAGATCGAGGGGAGACAGACCCATGCGGATACTGGTGATCGACGACGACCCCGGCGTGAGGGTGCTGTGCCGGATCGCGTTCCGAGAAGGAGGCGACGAGATCGTCGAGGCGGCGAACGGCAGGGAGGGACTCGAGCTCCTGGCGACCGAGACCGTCGACGCGGTGGTCCTGGACGTGATGCTTCCGAGCGTGAACGGGTTCGAGATCCTGCGGCGCATCCGCAACGACGCCCGGACGAGCGATCTGCCCGTCGTGCTGCTGAGCGTCCGCGTCGGGATCCAAGACCAGATCGACGGCTGGCGCGCCGGCGCCGACGACTACCTCACGAAGCCGTTCTCGCCGTCCGTGTTGGCGGCGAAGGTCTACGAGATCTGCGGCGTCGATCGCATCGACCGTGCGGAGCATCGAGAGGAGCGCCTCGAGGAGCGCGTCACGCTTCCCGGCGCCTGACCGCGATCGTCGCGGCGGCGTCGCGCCCGGACGTGATGGCGCCCTCGATGTAGCCGCCCCCTTCGATGGCGGTGTCCGATCCCGCGAACGCGAGCCGGCCCTGCGGGTCTGCGAGCCGCGAAGCAACCCCCGATGCCCATCCCGGCGGCCACGTGAGCCACGTGCCCTTCGAGAACGGGTCCGAGATCCAGTCGTGACCGTCGAGCGCGTGCACCCGTGTCTCCGGTACGAAGACGCGCAAGGCAGCCTCCACCTCCCGCGGATCGCGCGGGTCGTGCAACGAGCCCATCGCGTCGAACCCGGAGACGAGCGCGCCACCGTCGACCTCCCGCGTCCCGGCGGCGGCCTGGAGCGGATGACCCCACGCCACCCCGAGCGTCGCGGCGCCGAATCCTTCAGCGAGGGCAAGCACCTTCCTCGACCGTCCCACGTGGCCTTCCTCGGCTGCGCGCGCGAGCGCCGGATCGAGCCCCGGGGAGAACGTGACATCGCTCAGGCAGTTGAGCGGCATCGCGACGACCGCCGCATCGGCCTCGAACGCTCCGCCGCCCTCCGTCGCCACATGGACGGAGCGCTCATCGTGCTCCACGCCCGTCACCACCACGCCGGTCAGAACGCGACCGTGGATGTCGGCCGCGAGCGCGTCGACGAACGCGAAGGTCCCCTCGACGAACGTTTCTCCCATCTCTTGCATCGACGTCTCGACGCTGAAGCCGGTCATGGCAAGGTCCCCCGTGAGCATGAGGATCGACTGCTCCCGGGGGTCGCCGCCCCCCATCGCCGCCATCCATGCGAGCATGACCTCCTTCGTCGGCCGCGGGACGTCGAGCGCCTCGATCCATCCGGCGGCCGGCACGTCGAGGTCCGGGGGCAGGTCGGATCCCGCGGCGAACGCCTCGAGGATCCGGCCGACCGCGGCATCCAGCGCCTCGGACGCCGGATCGAACAACGGGCCGAACGTCTCGGCCGCGCCGGCGCCCTCCACCCGACCGTCGGTGCCCGCCCACACGACCCGGTCGAACCCAGCGCTCTCGCGCACACCAAGTCCGTAGCGTGTGATCTCCCCGGCGATCGCCGGCTGGAGTTGCCTCGTGAACCACGTTCCGCCGAACTCGGCGACGACGTCGGTCCCGGCGAGCGTGCGTGTCCACGTCCGTCCGCCCAGCCGGTCGCGGGCCTCGAGTACGGTCACGCGCAGGCCGCGCTGGCTCAGGTCGCGGGCGGCGACCAGCCCGGCGACACCGCCGCCGATCACCAGCACATCGTCGATCGTTCGATTCGCGCTCACGACACGCCCTTCTCTGGAGGGCCACATCTTCGCGTACCGAC
>CAVZKB010000003.1:0-69865 GCA_963775755.1 uncultured Actinomycetes bacterium
GCTCCGTGCTCCCGATAGAGTTCGGAGAAGTCGAGCCCTCTGCTGGTGCCCGTGAGCGTTCCTCTCGCCATCGTCATCCCGATAGGAACCGTTTGGAGCCCGAGCAGGTAGATGGTTCGGAAGTTTCTCCGGAACAGGATGACCTCAGACGGGTCTTCGCGGCGCGTAAGCTCGCGCCGTGGACGATCATCAGACCGATAAGTGGGCTGATTGGGTCCTCGATCGAGGCCACGGGGGTCTCGGAAGAGGAGCGCAGCGATCCGAGTACCTCCGGCCGATCCGAGACCGAGTGCTCGAGAACGCCAGGATCCGTGAGGGCGAGACACTGCTGGATGTGGGGAGTGGGCAAGGGTTGATCGCATTCCGCCGCGCTCGAACACGTGGGCAACGAAGGGAAGGCGATATTCAGCGACATCTCCCAGCCGCTCCTCGACCACTGCCGCTCCGTGGCCGAGCGAGCGGGATCCTCGATCGCATGAGCTTCGTCCAAGCCTCGGCAGATGACCTCTCCCCCATACGACGAAGACGCTGACGCGGTGACGACACGGTCGGTCCTGATCTACGTGGATCGCAAGGACGTTGCGTTCGCAGAGTTCCATCGCGTGCTTCGTTCCGGTGGGCGCCTCTCGATATTCGAGCCATTCAACCGATACTTCGAGATACCCGACGACGACTTCTGGGGCTTCGATGCATCTCCGGTTAGCGACCTGGTTGCGAAGATGAACGCCTACGAGGGTTGGGACGAGGGGAGCGCCACCGCGAGCGATCCGATGATGAACTTCGGCGAGAGAGACCTCTTCGAACTCGCGAAGCGGACCGGCTTCGAGGAAGTGCGCGTCGAGCTGATCCTTGAGCGCAAGATGGGGAGCTGGGTCAAAGACTGGAACTCCCTACTCAAGACCGCTCCCAATCCCAACGCACACACCGTCCAAGAGGTCATCGACGGGGCGCTTTCGCCCGACGAGGCGACTCGTTTCGAGTCGCACATGAAGCCACTGGTGGATACCACCCAAGGGCTCATCGAGCTGGCGTTCGCCTACCTAAGCGCGACGAAGTAGCGGTCGCGTTCCGTTGCCGGCCATCCGTTGAAGTGAGTCTACGCGACGCATCTGGTCGATGCGTGAATTGTCATCACTCCAAGAGAGAAGGGAGCCTGCTTCTTGTCCGCCGCTCTGGTTGTTCGCTCATTCCACGCCTTCTGTGGGGGACACCGGCGGCTTCGCCCAAGTGCACCTACGCTGGCTCGTGCACTCGCTCATCCCTCCGTTGCCAGGAGGAATCAGCGAGTGCTTCCGAAGAATGCGGGCAGCGCCCGGCTAGGCTCGGTCGACCAAAGCTCCGCTTGACGTCGATCAGCGATGCCCCTCCACGCCTGCGTCTTGTGCGGGCGTGTGTTGTCGCAGACTTGGCCAGCGGTCGTCGCTGCCGTTTCGTTCTGACTGTCCAAGGCCATTTCCACCAACGCCTGCTTGGAGACGTGACGTAGCAGGAGATGAACGGGGTCATCCAAACCCGTCGAGACAACCCTCGAATGCCGCTTGACGCGCTCCCGCTTGATAGTCCTTTGAGTACGCCTGTGCTGCCGACACCGGATCTATGCGGCGTGATATTCCTTTGCGACGCTTTCATCCCAAACGTCTTGCAGACTTGCTTCGATATCTTGTAGGCGCTTGCGAGGTCGAAGCCACCCTGGTCAGTTTCGTCGCACCATCGATGTCCGTTCGAAGCCGTTAGGCATCGTCCGTCACCTCCCTGGCTGCCCCCGCCCACTGCCGACGCTGCCCCCACCACCGTCCGTACCGCCGCCGATTGAATCGCCGTCGCCCACGCGCCGCCACTGGAGCTTGAGGACGCGCCCAGACCAACAGCGAGAACCGCCATGAGGGCGACGCGAGTCAGACACTTCATCCGGTCGACTCTAGCCTGACTGCCGAATGGCCGTTGTGGCTGGATCAAGTCGTCGCCTGGCCCGGGGGCAAGGGGGAGGGGGGCCGAGCGAACGAAGAATTCTTTGCAAGCTGAAGCCCTCATTGCTGCCCGGCACTCAAGCGTTCCTCGTCGTCACAGAGAGAGGCCTGGCCTCTTGACCTGGGGTCTTCTCGACGACTTGACTGTGACAAGTCCAGGAGAAGAGAGGGCACGACATGGTGTGGAAAGTTGCTCGATACCCGGGCGGTGCATCGCTGATAGGTGTTGCCTCCAATGGCTGATACCCCGCAGATGCCCCCGCCACCGCAACGCTCGATGGCCGTGCCGATACTGGCTGCCTCTTTGGCGATCTGCGTGATCCTCCTGGCGGTGGTGGCATTCGCCTATGTCGTGGAGCGATCAGATCTCCAAACAACTACCAGCAAATACGAGCAATCTCAGGCTGATCTCCGAGATGCAAAGAGTCAGCTTGAGACTGCAGCGAACGATTTGCAGGTGACCCGAGACGACCTCAACGGCGCGCACGATGACCTGACGACAACCAAGCGTAAGTTGACCAAGGCACGCAACAGGCTGGCCGTTGCGATCAGGCGAGAGAACAATCTTGCGAAGTATGGAGCCACCGCTACGGATCTCGTCCAGAGGAAGGCAGATTGCCTCAATGTCGTTCTCGATGCCTACAACCAGTACGCGTACTACGTGGATATAGGAATGGCGCTTGAACGAGCCCTGAACTCGTCAACCTGCATCGCCGCCGGCATCACATGAAAGTCTGTTCTGGAGCCCACACAATTGAGCCACGATCCCCGGAGACCGGATGCCCCATCTTGGGCTGGCGTCCCGGTAGGAGTCATCCGACCCGGCGGCCTTGACATCAAGTTGGTCTTTGACGACGCTACCAGGCGATGCCCGTGGGGAGGGAGGGGCTCTCCTTGCGAGAGGTCGTCAGCGAGCTGTTACCTGGTTCGCCTGGGTTCCGCGTGCCCGATGCGCGGTGTCCTAGGAGCCAAAGATGGGACCGCGGACGCAGCAAGTTGGATGGACTTCTCCATAGGAGAAACGCCCACCTACTCACAGTATGGAGGAGGAGGGCGCATGAAACGTATCGCCGCCACGCTGATCGCGACAGGCATCGTCTTGGCTACGCCCGGGGTTGCACTGGCGTGGACCAATATCATGGAGCACCACGGGTTCCGCTATGCGCATGGACAGACCTGGGAAACGAACTACCCGCGAGTCCGCTTTTACGCGGGGACATCAGATACCGGCAGCACCACCTACTTCCGCGTTGCCTTGGATGTTAGGTGTCAGGGGGGGTACAGCTACGCAGATAGCGGCTCGGTCCACGACTGCCCCTTCCGATACTGGATCTATGTCGTCCGCATCCCATCCTTTGCAAGCCAGGGTCGCTGCACAATCCGGATTGCGGTGAGGGCCATATCGCCAGCCAGAACAAACATGACGGTTGGAGTTGATGTCCCCTAGAAGAGCCGACTCGTTCCGATGAAATCAAAGGTGACGCGCCGCCAAGTCCCTCTCTCGATCGCGACACTTGTTGTGCATATGATTCAAGACGTGTGTCGGAGCCAAGTCTCCGGTGAAGTGAATGTGAAGAAGTGCGAGCATGGCGAAATCTGAAGGCTGAGATAGGCCAGCCACAGGTCGAGCCTCGAGGGCGAAGATGCTCCAGCATCCGACGATGGCTGGCTGCCGATGTCCGCGATCTGGGTGGGTTCGACTCCCACGAGTTCCGCCACGACCTCTTCGGTCGATTCCTCCGCTTCCTGCGGCTTCTTCAGTTGAGGTGGGGCGGCTTTCCATGGCCGAACTTTCTGGAGAACCTGCTCGTAGAAGGTCTCCGAAACACTGAGGACTCCGTCTGCGAAGGAACCGCGTCCTCTGTCGCGCTTCAGCCCCATGTTGGATGTGGAACTCAGCACGAAAGCGCGGACGTTCTGGCCTTTCTCGGGGTAGAGCATCGAGGGCTCAGCTTTCACGGCACCGAGCGGGGAGGCCAAAGAGGCTGAGCGTCCCGAGATCCGGGCCTCGACCGTCAACTCGTCAGGAGCTGCCTGAAGCTGACGAAGGAGCCATGAAAGGCGTCCCTTCGGTGTGCCCTCACGTGGCGCGTCGATCGTCGTTGAAACGACAACCTGCCGAGAGCGCAAGTCCGCAGATACCTTGAGGGTTCCCACCACGTTGGGGATCTGGAGTTCGGCGTAGAGAACGCCCTTCCCTACAAGCGAATCGATGAGAGCCTGACGACGCGCTGCCACGGTTCGCTCCGAGGGCGGGAGGGCCTGACGGACCTCCCTGCCGAGGGCGGTCGTCAGCGTGAGGCCCACAAACCTGATGAGGTCATCCCACTTGGCTGCAACGGCGTCCACCTCCTTTTCGCCTTTGCGTAGGGTCTGAACTCGAGCGCCTTCACGCACCGCCGTCCAGCCAGACCCCATCCCATCGAAGGCCACAGCCCCAGACCGGGAATCGCTCAGGTATCGGATCAGTTCCCCGAGCATGTAGGCCTGATCCGGATCCTTGATGCCGCGATGTTCCATCTGCACAGTGGCAGTCGTCAGCACAGCGATCCACGACCAATGATGCAGCTCGGTCTTTCGGAGCTTGCGCTTGTCGACCTCGATCGGGTAGGCGGTCGAAGAGCTCACATACTGGTTGGAGATCGAGACGACGGCTTGGTAGCCGGCGTCACGAGCGAGGTCAAGGTAAGCGTTCATCTGGGCGGCATCGAGTCGATTCGCGGCCACCTTCGCCTCGACGATCGCGCTCCAAGTCTTCCCCGCACGCGTGACGACGATGATGCCGTCCGGGCGGATGGTCCGGCCATCACCAAGCTTGAAGGGAACCTCGATGTACGTCTCGATCTTTCCGGACGGCGCACCCAAGGGCTTCAGGAGAGCGAGCCCGAACTCGGGAACAGCTCCCATCACAGCCAGCAACGCAGACGCTAGTTTCCGCTCCTGGGCCTCGACACCAGACGCTGATGAGATGGGGATCAGGCGAGCGACTGGCCACTTGTCGTCTTTGAGCATGTTCCACACCCTCCGCCGCACCTCTGCATGCGATAACCATCAGTTTGCCAGACTGCCCCTCGTCGTTGAGCTCGAAAGGCGGAATGTGACTCTCTTAGGTGGGCGAGACCGTCGGCTTTTCGATCCGCTCTCACTAGCGCTGCGCAGTTTGTGCCACCCGAGCTTCTTGAGCCTCAGCATCGCTAAGGGGGGCTACATCCCAGACTACGCGGAAGCCCCCCCAGTCTGGTCGATGTGGCGCTGGGCAGCCGCCTCGGCCATTTGTAAATCGGTCCACAACGTCGCCTGCGACAGATCATGCAGTCTCACGGACTCTTCGCCCGGCAGGTAAGTGACGTAGCCCGTGAATCGGCTCACATGAATCGGACGACAAGAGGAGTCGATTGGCCAGTTATGGGCCGCTTGTGCTCGAGCGGGGCAAGGATGACTGATGCATCCGAGGCGCCACTGTCGATCTCAGTCTGGGTTTGTTCGCCCGCCCCTGCACGTTGTACCGGGCATGTGCGGAGCTCTCAATCTGGAGCTTGCACTCTGGCGTGCAGATGCATGTCGTGCCACCCATCGTCGTGCAACAAGGCGCTGACCATGACGCCTTCGAGTCGATACTGAACGTTCTCGGCGACCCCGCATGAAGCTTCGTTCGATGTGGAGTGAAGGATCGTCAGCCGATGAAGCCCCAACTCGCTCATGGCCCAGCGAGTCACCTCATCGGTTGCTCTTGTCGCGACCCGACGGCGTCGAGCCTGCGGCAGGACCCAATAGGTCACTTGCCCTTGACCGAATTCAAGACTCACGAAACGAAGGGACACCTGCCCCATCAGCTGGCCGGAGTCGGTCCCTATGACCGCCCAACTGGCATCTGTTTCTGCCGCCCATCGCTCAGACCACGCTGTGATCCATGAGGTGGCCTCCGCGACGGAAGCAAGCTCCCGCATGTGCCAATGACGGATGGAGGGATCGGAGAATGCCTCCCGAACATCGGACGCATCCGTTGGCGCCCAGGGTCGAAGCGTGATGTCGTCAGCCAGGAGCGTGGGTTGATCTACGTCACACATACGACCGGCAGGCACAACGGGGGACCGAACGAGGCACGTCGTCAGGATAGGCCCCGGGGAGCTCTCCATCTCGAACGGCCAACAACGGAGTGTCCACGGGTTGCGGCGTCTCGTCTCCCTCTATCTGTTCTCCCTGCCCGGCTTTGACGGCGGGAGCCGTGCCCCGTTGAATGGGGCCCATGTTCGCCGTGGTCAAACAGCACCTGACGTTCGCAGAGTGGTTCCGGGAGAAGGGCATCCTGCTGGTGGCGATCCTCGTGATCGCCTTGGCGGTCACGATCTTGTCGCGATTGCTGGTGACCCGGTTCCGGCGGAAGCTCGAGGGCTCGCCCAGCGTCACGCAGGAGGTCAACCTCCAGCGTGCGACCACGCTCACGAACGCGCTCGCGGCGACCGCGATCGTCGTGATCTGGTCCATCGCGTTCCTGATGGTGCTCGGGCAGCTCGACATCAGCATCGCGCCGCTCCTGGCGAGCGCGGGCGTCGCCGGCCTCGCCCTCGGCTTCGGTGCCCAGAGCCTGGTGCGTGACACGCTCGCCGGGTTCTTCATCCTGCTCGAGAACCAGTTCGGCGTCGGTGACGTCGTCGAGACCCAGACGACCGGCGGACAGGTCACGGGCAAGGTCGAGTCGCTGACGCTGCGGATCACCACGCTTCGCGCGTTCGACGGCACGCTGCACATCGTGCCGAACGGCAACATGCAGGTCATCTCGAACAAGTCGCGCGGTTGGGCGCGGGCGATCGTGGACGTGCGCCTCCCCTACGGCGAGGACGTCGACAAGGTGCGCGGCATCCTGGAGGACCTCTTCGATGAGGTCCGCGGACGTGCGCCGTTGAAGGATTGGCTACGCGACGGACCGAGCGTGCTGGGGATCGAGTCGCTCTCGGACTACGCGCTCGTCGTGCGGGTCATCGCCGACACCCGCCCGTCCAAGCGGTTCGACACGGAGCGGATGTTGCGGGAAGCGATCCAGGCCCGGCTGGGGGAGCAGGGGATCAAGGTGCCTCTCCCACCCACCCCGTCCTCCATGCGCACCGGAGATGCGCCGGGCCTGTAGAAGCCTGCGGAAAACTCCTTCGGCCGATACGCTTCCGCCATGGGTGAGACTCCGTACTCCTCGGTCGACGAGCTCCAGGCGGCGCTCGGGACGCAGTCGTACCTGGCCGACCGCGGGCTGGCGACCTCGATCCACCTCTCGCTCTCGCTCGACAAGCCGCTCCTGCTGGAGGGCGAGGCGGGTGTCGGTAAGACGGAGGTCGCGAAGGTCCTGTCTTCGTTGTTGGGCCGAAGGCTGATCCGGCTCCAGTGCTACGAGGGGATCGACGCCTCGCAGGCGCTTTACGAATGGAACTACTCGCGGCAGCTCATCGCGGTGCGCGCCATGGACGCGACGGACGCCGAGACCCACGTCCAGGATCTGTTCGGTCCAGACTTCCTGGTGGAGCGCCCTCTGCTCGCCGCGATCCGCGCGGGGTCGGGCGCCGTGCTCCTGGTGGATGAGCTGGATCGCGCGGATGACGAGTTCGAGGCGTTCCTGCTCGAGGTGCTTTCGGAGTTCGCGGTGACGATCCCCGAGATCGGGCGGGTCGCCGCCGAGACGCCGCCCGCCGTCATCGTCACATCGAACCGGACGCGCGAGCTGCACGACGCGCTGAAGCGCCGCTGCCTGTACCACTGGATCGACCATCCGGAGCTCGAGCGAGAGATCCAGATCGTCCGGGTGCGCGCGCCGCACGTGAGCGAGGCGCTGGCGCGCGACGTCGCGGCTGCCGTGCTTCGGTTGCGGGAGATGGATCTGGCGAAGCTCCCGGGTGTCGCCGAGACGATCGACTGGGCGAACGCGCTCTCGTTCCTGGGTGCCGAGCGACTCGACCCCTCGATCGCGGCCGACACGCTCGGCGCGGTCGTGAAGGACCACGAGGACCAGCAGCTCGTCGCCGCGCGCCTCGCCGACGTCGTCGGCGATGGCTGACGGGACGACCACCTCGCAGCCGGCCGGTCCGCTCCCGCCGCTCGTCGCGTTCGGCCGCCAGCTCCGCGCGAACGGGCTCGCCGTCGGCACGGGGCGGATCCTGACGTTCGCGCGCGCGGTCGCGGCGCTCGGCCTGACCGATCGCGAGTCCCTCTACTGGGCGGGCCGCACGACGATGATCGGTCGCAAGGAGGACTTCGCGGCCTACGACGAGGCGTTCGCCGATTGGTACCGCGGGCTGATCCAACAGGGGGAGTTGCGGATCGAGCTCACGCTCCCCACATCCGGCGGCGCCAAGCGCCAGGCCGACTGGGGCGAGCAACCGGACGACCTGGAGGTGACGGTCGGGGGTGTTGCCGCGATGTGGCGGTCAGCCGGTGACGACGAGCCTGAGGACGACGAGGAGACGTCGATCCGGATCGTGGCGAGCGGCGTCGAGGTGCTCCGCGAGAAGTCGTTCCCGGACCTCACCGAGGAGGAGCGCGCGCGCGTCGCCGCGATGATCAGGCGGCTGGCGGTCACGGCTCCCGTCGAACGGACGCGGAGGACGAAGCCGGCTTCGAAGGGCACCACGTTCGACATCCGCAGGACCCTGCGACGTTCGCTGCGGACGCAAGGTGAGCCGTTCGACCGTGCCAGGCGCGCGAGGAAGTCCCGCACCCGTCCGCTCGTGCTGATCCTCGACATCAGCGGATCGATGGCGCCGTACGCCCGCGCGCTGATGCAGTTCGGGTACGCCGCGATGGCGGCGGGGCGCCGGGTGGAGGTGTTCGTCTTCGGGACCCGGCTCACGCGCGTCACTCGGACACTGCGAACCAAAGACCCCGACCGCGCGATGCACGAGATCGGCAAACAGGTGGCCGACTGGGAGGGCGGAACCCGGATCGGCGATTCGCTCAAGACGCTGCTCGACGGGTGGAGCCAGCGGGCGGCGCTCCGCGGCGCCGTCGTCGTGCTGTGCTCCGACGGCCTGGAGCGCGGCGACCCGGAGCTGTTGAAGGCGCAGATGGCTCGTCTCCGCCGGCTGGCCCATCGGGTCGTGTGGGTGAACCCGCTGAAGGGATCGCCGAGGTACGAGCCGCTGGCTCGGGGTATGGCGGCTGCGATGCCGTCGATCGACGAGTTCCTGTCCGGGCACAACCTGGAGAGCCTGGAACATCTGGGACGAGTCCTCGGTGGTTGAGCGCCGCGTTATCGCGGGTGCCCCGCTAGGCTGAGGCCGTGCCGGACGACGACGACATACTCGAGTCCTACGAGCGAGAGTTCGACGGCGAGCCGCTCCAGCCACTGCCCCGCCGTTCGAACCGCGGTTTCTGGATGGTGGCCGGGACGATCGGGCTCGGCGCCATCGTCCTGATGGTCGAGATCTTCGCGAATCGCCCCATGGTGAACTCCATCTCCCGGACCGAGAACGACCTGAAGGTCTCCCTGCGGGCCGCCGAGCGCATCTACGCGGACGGCGGGTCGTTCACGCCGGCCGATGCCGGCGGCCTCGCTGCGGCCGTCGACGGCCGGACCTACGTCGATGCGAACCGGTCCGCGTCGTCGCCGGGGACGGTCAGCGTCTACGCGTCGGGAACGACGTGGGCCGCGGCTTCCCCCACCGCGCAGGGCACGTGCTTCTACGTGAAGCAGGTCGCGGGGGAAGACACGCTCTACCTGGTGGCCGACGGCGACTGCACGGGCGCGGAGGCGCTCGGCGCCGACCAGACCCAGTGGTAGCCGGAGCCCGGTCGTCCTAGGGCGACGTCGGCGGCATCGGCGGTGGCGGCGGGAGCGGAGGGACGCTCCCCGACACGTCCACCGGAGGCGGGCTTGGCACGTGTTGCCAAGCGCCCACTGCGCCCGGATACGACGCTCCGGCGCTCGGCGTCCGGAGCGACTCCTTGGTGACGACCACCGTGTTCGCCCAGCGGTCGCCCAGCCGTTGTTGCGTGGGCGAGGCCCACACGGAGATGGCGCCAACGAGGTACGGCAGGCCGTAGGGGAACGCGTCCACGATACGCGCCACGTTCCGGACGACCGCGCCCGACCAGTCGAGCTTCGTGCCGTCCTCGTTCACGACGCGGATCCCCGCCGCGAACTTGCCGATCGTCGCGCCGGCGATCCCTTCCAGGACGACGTAGTACACGATCGCGATCAGTCCGGGCCAGAAGAGGTGTCGCCCGGACCATGCGATCCGCCAGTAGCCGGGCCCATGCCGGATCTCCGCGAACGGGCCCGACATGATGAAGAGCAGGATGCTGTCCACGAATACCGCCACGAACCGCCGACCCACGCCCACGTAGCTCATGTCGCGACGGTACCAGCCCGAGCCGCGATCATCGTGGAGCCGACGCGTACGAGCGGTCGAGGAGCTGCACGGGGTGGACGACCTCGACGTCTATACCCAGGCCGCGGAGGCCGGCCGCGATCTGCATCATGCAACCGGGGTTCGCGCTGGCGACGACATGGACGCCGGTGTCCCGCACCGCTTGCGCCTTCTCCCGCATGAGCCGTCCCGACATCTCGGGCTCGAGCACGTTGTAGAGCCCTGCGGCGCCACAACAGCGGTCGCCGTTGGCGATCTCGACGATCTCCACGTCGGGGATCATCCTCAGGACATCGCGCGGTTGCTGCTTGATCCCCTGCGCCCGCAGCGCGTGACACGCGTCGTGGTAGGCGACGCGTCCTTCGGTGAGCGGGTGCGAGGGCGACTCGACGAGTCCGAAGTCGGCGAGGAACGACATGAGGTCGTGCACGGGGAGCTCGGCGCGTTCGACCAGGTCGCCGTAGACCGCCATGTGCGCGCCGCATCCCGAGGCGTTCACGATCACGTGGTCCACGCCGGCGAACGCCGCCGCGTTGCGGCGGGCGAGCTTACGTGCCCGCTCCAGCCGTCCGTTGTGCGCCGCGAGCGCTCCGCAGCACCGCTGCTCGCGCGGGACCGTCACTCGCCAGCCGTTGCGCGCGAGTACGCGGATCGTGGCCAGGTTCACCTGGTGGAACCAGCGATCCTGCACGCAACCCGAGAGGACCGCGACCGTCCCCCGAACGTCCATACCCGCCGGCGGCTCCGTCACCCGGGGCAACCGGGCGAACGGCGACGTGCGCCTGGGCGCCAGCGCGCGCATCCGGCGCGGCAAGAACGGCCGCGCGACCGGTTGCAGGAACGTGGCGGCCCGAAGGAGCGCAGGGTGTGGCAGCACGACGTCGAGGCCGAGCCAGCGCATGAACCTGGCGCGGCGGCTGCGGAGCGGCTCGACCTGGACCCGCGCGTGCTCCATCATCCGGCCGAACGGCACGTGCGACGGGCACACGTCCTCGCACGCGCGGCACACCAGGCACAGGTCCATGAAGCTCGCGAACGTGTCGTCGACCACCGCGGTCCCTTCCGCGACCGAACGCATCGCCGCGATCCGCCCGCGGGGCGACGCCGACTCCTCGCCTGTCAACCGGTAGGTCGGGCAATGCGGCAGGCAGAGCCCGCACGCGACGCATGAGGACAGGTCGGCGTCCGACGGCGCGTCGCCCGCGCCCCATCCCGGGATCGCGCCCGGCTCGGGGCCGACGAACCGCGCCCCTTCCGGGAGCTCGGTGCCGAGCGGAGAGCCGTCGCTGTCGATCGCCATGGGCCTATCGTCGCACGCCCGCTCCGAGGCTCACGCAAGCCGGCACCTGTAACGAGCTGGTCGCTCGACGTTCACACGTGGCGGCTACCCTTGGGTGCATGGCCGCCACCCGCCCGTTCACGCTTGCGTTGATCGCGCATGACGGGAAGAAGGACGACATGCTCCGATTCGCGCGCGAGCATCTGGACGAGCTCCGCGGCGTCTATCTGGTCGCGACCGCGACCACCGGATCGCTGCTCCGATCCGAGCTCGGACTGGATGTCGAAACGATGGCGAGTGGACCACAAGGCGGCGACCTCCAGATCGGTGCGCGCATCGTGGAGGGCAGGATCAACGGGGTCATCTTCTTCCGCGATCCGCTCACCGCGCATCCCCACGAGCCCGACATCCAGGCGGTGCTCAAGGTCTGTGACGTCCATGACGTCCCGCTCGCCACCAACCGAGCCTCGGCGTTGCTCCTGATCCGTTCGCTCCACGACGAGCTTCGCGCGTAGGAGGTTCAAGTACCTCGGTTCCTCTAGGGCAGCTCCGTGTCGTCGTCGGGCTGCCGCATCGCGAGCGGTTCGAGCGCACCCTGCGCCGCGGCCTGCCCTCCGACATCCGCCTTGCCTCGCAAGATGAACGCGAACCCGACCGCGATCGCGGCGCCAAGGAGGGGCCCGACCAGATACACCCAGAAGTGGTCGAAGTTTCCAAGGATGAGGTCGGGTCCGAACGACCTCGCCGGGTTCATCGATGCGCCGCTGATCGGGCTCGACCACAGGCCCGCGAGGGCGATGTAGGAGCCGACGCCGATCGCGGAGAGCGGTCCGAGGTTCTGCGACCGGGAGGCGGTCCCAAGGATCACGCTGAAGAGCCCGACCGTGAGGATCATCTCCACGAACATCGCTTGCACGTCCGTGATGCCCGAGCCGGGCTCGGTTGCGCCGAGTCCCCCGACGTTCCCGAACACTGCCAGGAGGAACAACACTGCCAGGGTGGCACCTGCGAGCTGCGCGAGGATGTAACCGGGAACGCGTCGCCAGGGGAAGTCTCCGCGAAGGGCGAACCCGATCGACACAGCGGGGTTGAGATGCGCGCCGCTGACGGCGCCCATGAACAGGATGATCACCATCACCATCAGGCCGGGTGCCGTGACGGCCGCGCTTCGCCCGATCTGGCCATGACTGACAGTGTCGATCACACCGGCGCCCGCGCCTGCCAGGACCAGGAGGAACGTGCCGAACATCTCCGAGAACAGGCGACGCCACTCGCGCCTCGGGTCATCGAAGTTGTTCCTGATGAGCTCGAGCGCCGCCAGCCCGCGGCCGAACGCCCGCAGCCCATAGATCGAACCGGCCGGTCTTTCGTCGTGAGCGCCCGACGACCCCCCGTCCGCGGGTTGCGCCATCTCCATCCTCTCGGGGACTTCCCGCCGCTGCGCGCGCATCCTAGCGGAGCGCGCGGTTCGCGTGCCCGGTAGCCTGTCGCGGCATGGCTGCGCTGAACACCCGACGATCCATCAAGGCCGCCTCGTTCACCGAGTCGGTGATCCGCGAGTTCACCCGGCTCGCCGACCTGCACGGCGCGATCAACCTGGGTCAAGGCTTCCCCGACTTCCCGGCGCCCGACGAGGTCAAGGAGGCCGCGCGCCGTGCGATCGCCGAGGACCACAACCAGTACCCGGTCACGTGGGGAGTCCCGGCGTTCCGCGAAGCGATCGCTTCTTCCTACGGCCGTCTCTACGGCATGTCGGTCGATCCCGACACGGATGTCTGCGTCACCTGCGGGTCGACCGAGGCGATGATCGCCGCGATGCTCGGCCTGCTCGATCCCGGCGATGAGGTCGTCGTCTTCGAGCCGTATTACGAGAACTACGGGCCCGACGCGATCTTGTCCGGAGCGGTGCCTCGGATGGTCGCGCTCCGGCCACCCGACTGGACGTTCGACGAAGGCGAGCTGCGCGCGGCGTTCAACGACCGCACGCGCGCGATCGTCGTGAACTCGCCGAACAACCCGACCGGGAAGGTGTTCTCACGGGAGGAGCTGACCGCGATCGCGGAGCTCTGCGTCCGTTACGACGCGATCGCGCTCACGGACGAGATCTACGAGCACATCACGTACGACGGCGTGCCGCACATCCCGATCGCGACGATCCCCGGCATGGAGGACCGGACGGTGACCATCAGCGCGCTCTCCAAGACGTACTCGGTGACCGGCTGGCGCGTCGGCTGGGCGGTTGCGGCGCCCGCGCTGATGGACGGTATCCGTCCGGTGCACGACTTCCTGACGGTGGCCGCGCCGGCGCCGCTGCAGATCGCCGGCATCACGGCGCTCGGCCTCCCCGAGGACTACTACTCGACGACGCTGGCCGGATACGACGAACGGCGCGCGACGATGATGCGTCTCCTGGGGGAGACCGGGTTCGTCGCGCGGCCGCCGGCCGGCGCGTACTACGTGATGGCCGACATCTCGCACCTGGGCTTCGACGACGACGTCACGGCCGCGACGAGCCTTGTCGAGAAGATCGGCGTCGCCACCGTCCCCGGCTCGTCGTTCTTCTCGGATCCGGGCAACGGCCGACACCTGTTGCGGTTCGCGTTCTGCAAGAAGCTCGAGACGCTCGAGGCCGCCGGCGACCGCCTTCGGATGCTGGTCTGAGGCGGACTAGATCCCGCTCCAGAAGCGCCCGGGGGCGAGGATGCCCGCCGGATCGAACGACTCCTTCAGCCGGCGATGGATCGTCTGCGCGGGGATGGTGGCGTCGCCGAGGCCGCCGGCGCCCCGGATGACCGGCGCCACGCCCGCGGCCTCGGCGACGCGCGACCGCACCTCGTCGAGCGGCTCCCGCCCGTCGGGGAGCCCGAACCACACCAGTCCGACGCCCAGGAGCGCCGTCCAGTCGTCGCGGCCGGCGACCAGCTCTGCGATCCGCGATGGCGTCACGGCCGCCTCCACGACGGTTGCACCTTCGATCGCCATCGGGTCGAACGGCGCCGGCTGGTGGTCGATCGCCAGCGCCGTGTCGACCGTTCGGGCTGCCGCCGTCTGCTCCTCGACCTCGTCGGCCCACCCCTCCAGCCACACGCTCGCCCGGCCGGGTTCGGCGATGACGGCCGAGGGCAGAGGCACCTCCTGGAGGAGCCGGAAACCGAGCTCGAGTCCGTCCCCTTCCACGGTGAGCGTGCGGCGGACCTGCGGCAGCGGACGGAGCTTCAACGCGACCTGCACGATCACGCCCAACGTTCCGAGCGAGCCGGTCGCCAGCCGGTGCAGGTCATAGCCGGTGACGTTCTTCACCGTGCGAGCGCCGCTCTTCACGAGCGTGCCGTCGCCGCGGATCAACTCGAGCTCCACCACGGTGTCGCGGACCTGACCCAGCCGGAGGCGCCGGAACGACGAGACGCCGGCAGCGATCACGCCGCCGACGGTCGCGTCGTGGGGCGCATCGACCGGCCACTCCTGACCGCCCTCGGCGAGCATCGCTTGGAGATCACCGACGCGCATCCCTGCCTCCACGACCGCGAGCATCTCCGCCGGCTCGTACGCCACGACCTCGTCCATCATCGTGGTCCAGAGCTCCGCGTCGACGTCGGCGGGGTTCCCGCGATCCATATGGGTCCGGCCTCCGACCACGAGCAACCGGCACCGTCTCGATGCGGCGTCGCGCACCGCCTCCTCGGCGTCGTGTATCGAGTGCGGGTGGATCAGATCCACGATCCCTCCGGAAGGTTGGCCGCCGCCTCCGCGGCGTCGGAGCCACGCATCATCGCGAAGTCCCCGCACCGGGCGCCTGCGGGCAGCACCTTCTGCGGGTTCATGCGATGGTCGGGATCGAACGCATCGCGGACGCACGCTTGCGCGGCGAGATCCTCGACGGTGAAGACCAGCGGCATGAAGTCGCGCTTCTCCAAGCCGATGCCGTGCTCGCCGCTCAACGCCCCGCCCGCGTCGACGCAGAGCCGGACGATCTCGTCGCTCGCCTCCAGCACGCGCTCGAGTGTTCCCGGCACGCGCCGGTCGAACGACAGGAGCGGGTGCAGGTTGCCGTCGCCGGCATGGAACACGTTCGTCACGATGAGGTCGTGTCGTTTGGCGATCGCGTACACACCCGCCAGCACTTCGACGAGCTTGGTGCGTGGCACGACGCAGTCGTGCAGGTGGTAGTGGGGTGCGATCTGGGCGACCGCGCCGAACGCGGACTTCCGCCCCTTCCACAGCAGTGCGCGCTCCGTGTCATCGGCCGCCACCCGGATCGAGCGGACGCGGTTCGCGTTCGCGGCGGCCTCGACCTCGCGCGTCTGCGCCTCGACGCCCGACGGGAGCCCGTCGACCTCGACGATCAGGATCGCCGCGGCATCGGTCGGATAGCCCGCGTGGGCGAAGCTCTCCGCGGCCACGATGATGCCGTGGTCCATCATCTCGACCGCGGCCGGCACGACGCCGCGGGCGATGATCCCTGAGACCGTCGCGGCGCAGTCGCCCACGTCCATGAAGTCGAGCAGCATCGTGCGCACCGCGGGCGGGAGCGGCGTCAGCCGAACGCAGACACGCGCGACGATCCCGAGCGTTCCCTCCGAACCCACGACGACGCCGCGCAGGTCGTAGCCCGGCGCCTCGGGTCCCTCGCTCCCCAAGCGCTCCACGGTCCCGTCGGGCATCACGACGTCGAGGGCGAGCACGTGCGCCGACGTCACGCCGTACGCCAGACAGTGCGGTCCGCCGGCGTTCGTGTTGACGTTCCCGCCGATCGACGATGTCTGCTGCGACGACGGATCCGGGGCGTAGGAGAAGCCCGTCGGCCGAAGCGCGGTCGACAGATCCAGGTTGAACAGGCCCGGCTCGACCCAAGCGATGCGATCCTCGGTCCGCACCTCGACGATGTCGTGCATCTTGGCGGTGACGACCACGAGCGCGTCGCCGATCGGCGTGGCGGCGCCGGCGAGACCCGTTCCGCTTCCGCGCGGCACGATCGGCAAGTCGTGCTCGGCCGCGATCCGGACGCACGCGACGATGTCCGCCGTCGACCGGGGGAATGCCACGAGCGCACACCCACCCTCGACCATGGATGCGTCCCGCGAGTAGAGCTTCAGCGCGAGCGGATCGGAAAGCACCTCGGCCGGCCCGAGCGCGTCCTCGAGCGCCCGCCGGGCACCATCCACATCGGTCATGACGGTAGGGTAGGCCCAGTGCGATGGTGACGTGGCATGCGTTCGAGGATGAGGCCCCGGAGCTCGCCTCGTTCGGCCGGGAGCGGATCGACCGGCGGGTGTCGTTCCTCGCGACCGTTCGCGGCGACGGTGGCCCGCGCGTGCATCCCGTGACGCCGTGGATCGTGGACGGCCACCTCTACGTGCGCATGTACTCGACGTCGCCGAAGGTTGCCGACCTCGGAGGATCGACGTCGCCGAAGGTCGCCGACCTCGGGCGAGACCCGCGGTTCGCGCTGCACTCGATGATGGACAACGACGACGGCATCGGCGGCGAGTTCGCGCTGAGCGGACGGGCGGACGGCGTCGAGGATCCGGACAGAGTCTCCACTGCCTTCGCCGCGGTCGGCGAACTCCCGAGCGGCCGGCCGCTGGTGCTGTTCGAGCTCCATGTGGGCGACGTGGTGGCGACGAACTACCCGGATGACGAGACCACCGCGCGCCGGCGGTGGCGGGCGGGGCAGGAGTGAACCGCCAGCCAGCGGCCCGTGCAGCTTGACGGCCACCATGTCCGGTGGTTCAGTTCGGGCGTCCACTCGGAAGGAGTTCGGATGAAGACGAGGTTGTCCGTCCTGCTCGTCGCGGTCGTCGCGATGAGCTCGCTGATGTTCACCGAGCTCGCCGCGGCGGGCACCGCCTCGAAGACGATCGTGACGATCAAGGGGCCGAACGGCGACTTCCACGGCAAGATCAAGAGCCCGGATCCCGGGTGCCGCGGGGACCGCGTCGTGCGGCTCTTCATGTCCGACAGCGCCGACGGTCCATTCGCGCGGACGGGCAATTCCGATACGTCGGAGCAGCACGGCCATGTGGGCGTGTGGTCGATGGGGAACACCGGTCTGCGCGACGGGTTCTTCTACGTGAAGGCCAAGGCGACTCCCACTTGCAAGCGCGGCAAGAGCCGAGTGCTCGAACTCGTCCACGGCGTGCCGCAGTAGCGCTTGCCCGAAGGGTCCCTCAGGCGACGCGGCCGGGGGAGCCGTCGGGCGCCGAGTACGGAAGACCCTCTAGCGCCCAGGCCTCGATGCCCCCTTCGAGGTTGTACGCCTCGAACCCGCGGGCCTGGAGCATCATGGTGGCCAGCTCGCTTCGGTTACCCGTCCGGCAGATCACGACGACCGGCTTCGAGGCGTCCAGATCCGACCCGGCGCCGGCCATGATCGCGTTCAGCGGTATGTGGATCGAGCCCTCGACGCGACCGGCGTTCCACTCGTACTGCTCACGGCAGTCCACCAGCTGGATCTCCTCCAGCCGTTCGAACGTCCCGCGCGGTGTAGTGAGCGCTTCCAACATGCAGATGCGAATCCTATCAGCGAGGTCGGTTTCTCTTCAGCTCGGCCTCGAACGCTTCCATCGATCGCTCGTCGAACAGCACGAACGTGACTTCGTCCACCTCGGTGCTGGCGAACCCGACCGCTGCGATCGCCACGGCGGCGGCCTCGTCGATCGGATACCCGTAGATCCCGGTCGAGATGGCCGGGAACGCGACCGTCCTGGCGCCGAGTTCGTCGGCCACCCGAAGGCTCTCCGTGTGACAGCTGGCGAGCAAGCGTGGATCGTCCGGCGACCCGGAGTAGATGGGACCGGCCGTGTGGATGATCCATCGCGCCGCCAGCGCGCCGCCGATGGTCGCGACCGCCCGGCCCGTGGGGAGCGGAGGATCTCCGCGTTCGCGGATCACCCGTTCGCGGTCGGCCATCGCGTCCGGCCCGGCCGCCCTGGTGATCGCGCCGTCGACGCCGCCGCCCGGTCTGAGCGACGTGTTCGCCGCGTTCACGATGGCGTCGACGTCCTGGAAGGTGATGTCCGCCTGGACGAGTTCGATCCGTGGCACGTCGTCATCGTAGTTCCGTCGCGAACGACAGCCGGCCCGCACTCCCGGTACGCTCCATCACATGTCGGGCTTCGACATCCTGGTGCTCGGTGACGCCAACCCGGATCTGGTCATGAGCGGCGAGACGGTTGAGCCGGCCTTCGGACAGGCAGAGCGGCTCGTCGACGAGGGCCGGCTGGTGATCGGCGGTTCGGGAGCGATCTTCGCGTGCGGCGCAGCCAAGCTCGGCCTGCGCGTCGCGTTCGCCGGCGTGGTGGGGGACGACATATTCGGCCGGTACATGTGCGACCAGCTGCAGGCCCACGGCGTCGACACGACCGCGGTGGCGGTGCTGCCGGACCGCTCGACGGGCGTGACGGTCGTGTTATCGGGTCGTCAAGACCGCGCCATGCTCACGTTCGCCGGCACGATCGGCGATCTGCGGCGGTCGATGATCGATGCGGACGTCCTGAGCCGAACCCGGCACATCCACGTGAGCTCGTACTTCTTGCAGCGGGCGCTCACGCCGGAGCTGCCCGACCTCTTCCGTGAGGTGAGGGTGGGCGAGGCGACGACGTCCCTCGACCCGAACTGGGATCCCTCCGGTATCTGGGACAGCGGGCTCATGGCGCTGCTTCCCGAGGTCGACGTGTTCCTGCCGAACGAGGTCGAGGCTCTCAGCCTGGCGCGCATCTCCGTGGTCGAGGATGCCATCGTCCGGTTGCGCTCGTCCGGGGTCGGGACCGTCGTCGTCAAGACCGCCGCGCAAGGTTCGGTCGGCGCGCAGGCGAGCGATCTGATCACCGTCCCCGCGCTGCCGACACAGGTCGTCGATTCCACCGGTGCCGGAGACTCGTTCGACGCGGGGTTCCTCGCGGGGTTCCTCGGAGGTGAGTCGTTGCGTCGGTGTCTGGAGATCGGCAACGCGTGCGGCTCGCTCTCCACGCAGGGGATCGGCGGGACGTCGACGCAGCCGACCATGGTCGAAGCGTTGGAGGCGATCGAGCGGAGCTCCGTCCCGTGATCGTCTGCCTGGCGGCGAACCCGTCGATCGACAAGCTCTTCGAGGTCGAACGTCTGGTCCGCGGGGACATCCACCGGCCGATCGGGTTCGAGCAGACGGCCGGAGGCAAGGGCCTGAACGTGGCGCGTGCGGTGAGCCGTCTCGGCGGGGACGTGAGGGCGGTTGCGCTCCTGCGCGGGCACACCGGCAAGTGGCTCCAGGAGACGCTCGCATCCGAGGGCGTGCAGGGCGCGTTCGTCTGGACGCACGGTGAGAATCGATCCTCGCTCTCGGTGGCCGACCGCGAGACCGGAGGGCTCACGGAGTTCTACGAGAACGGCTGGGAGGTGCCGTCGTCCGCGTGGCCCGAGTTGGCCGACGCGACCGTCGGCTTCTTCGGCGATGCGACGTGGCTCACGATCTCCGGGTCCGTTCCCGCGGGGATCGACGATCCGGCCTATCGCGACCTCGTGAACGAGGCGCGCGCGGCGGGCGTCCGGGTGGCCCTGGACGCCGAAGGCGCCCGGCTCCGCTTGGCGCTGGACGCCCGCCCCGATGTGGTCAAGGTGAACTCGTCGGAAGCGTCCGGACTCTTGGGTGTCCCGACGGCGCGGCGCGACGAGGCGATGGCTGCCGCGCAGAAGTTGCGTGAGCTCGCCGGCGGCGACGGCCACGTCGGGATCGTCACGCGAGGCGCGGACGGTGTCGTGGTCGCCGCTCCCGACGGCGCGCTCTACGAAGGCGTCCTGTACGTTCGCGGCCGCTATCCCGTCGCCAGCGGCGACGCGTTCCTCGCCGGACTGGTCGTGGCTCTGGACGGCGGGATCGGATGGGGAGGGGCGTTGCGGCTGGCGCTCGGAGCCGCGACCGCGAACGCCGAGCTCCCGGGCGCCGGACGCTTGGACCGGTCCCGCGCGGAGGCGCTTGCCGAGCGGGCGACCGTCCGGCTGATCTAGCAAGCGTGGAGATCCGCCGCATCCGATCGGAGGAGTGGCGCGAGCTCCGCGATCTGCGATTGCGCGCCCTGCGAGATGCCCCGGACGCGTTCGGGTCGACCTACGAACTCGAGGCGGCGGATCCGGAGCGAGAGTGGCTCGACCGGGCAGTGGACGGTGCAGCGGACGGTTCGTCGTTCACGGTGGTTGCGTTGGACGAGGGGCGCTGGATCGGCATGGCGGTCGGAGCGCCGCATCGAGACCATCCGGGAGAGGCCGGCCTCTTCGCGATGTGGGTCGACCCATCCGCGCGCGGCGCCGGCGTCGCGCGCGCCCTCGTCGAGCGTGTCGTCGAGTGGGCCGGCGCCGCGGGGTTCCCCGTCCTTCGGCTCCTGGTCACCGTCTCGAACGAGGCGGCCGTTCGACTCTACGTGCGGTGCGGGTTCTCCGCTGCCGGTCTTCGCGTGCCGCTGCGCGAGGGCTCCGACGTGATGACGATGTCCATGACGATGGATCTCTAGAACGTCAGCACGACCTTGAAACGGCCGGCGCCGCCGACCAGCTCCTGGAACGCGCGTTGGCCGTCGGCGAGCGGCATCGTCGTGATCCATCCGGACACGTCGAGCGCCCCATCCCGTATCAGCTCGGCCGCGCTCTCGAAGTCGACGTCGCCCCACGCGTAGGAACCGGTGATGGTCGCCTCCTTGCCGAGGACGGCGAAGAAGTCGATCGTCCCGGATGGTGAGCCCAGGCCGACCTCTTGGATCCTTCCTCCGGTCCGGACCGCGCGGAGCGCCAGCGCCCACGTGGCCTCGAACCCGGCGGCGTCGATAACGACGTCGGCACCCTCGCCGTCGGTCGCGTCGATCACGGCCTGCGCCGGGTCGTCTCCCGTGACGATCTCGGCGTCCTGCGCGGCGGCCAGTCGCAGCCGGTCGGCCACGGGGTCCGTGATCAGGACACGCCCGGCCCCGTACAGGAACGCTGCCTTCACCATGAGCACGCCGATCGGGCCGGCGCCGATCACGAAGACACGGTCGCCGCCCTCGACGGACCGGGACGCGACATGCACCGCGTTGGCCAGCGGCTCCGTGAGCGTGGCCACCTCGTCCGAGAGACCAGCGCCGAGTTGGACGGCGGCGGCGGCGGGAACGGCGAACCGCTCGGCGAAGCCTCCCGTCATGTCGCGCCCCACCAGCCGTCCGGTCGGGCAATGGTTGATCGCTCCTTCCCGGCACCAGCGGCAGGCGCCGCAGGACACGATCGGCTTGAGCACCACCCGCTCGCCGAGCCGCGCGGTGGGAACTCCCTTTCCGACCTCGGCGATCTCGCCGACCGTCTCGTGACCCATGATGAGCGGCGGGATGCGCCGCGGGCTCGCCTCGCGGAACCCGTGCAGGTCCGACCCGCAGATCGCCGATGCCCGCGACGCGATCACGACCTCGCCGGGTCCCGGCCTCGGATCCGGGGCGTCCTGGAGCTCCATCCGGCCCGGCCCGAGGTACACGAGCGCCTTCACGGGTGACCCCCTTTCGTCGTGCAGACGAACGGCCGGTCCCGAGCCGGAAGCAGGACCGGTACCTCGGGGAACTCGCGGCCGACCGTCTCGACGAGCGTGCCCGGGAACCCGAGGTTGCGCGCGAACATGTCGTGATGCATCGGGACCAGCACCCCGGCCCCCATCCCGGAGGCGAGCCATGCGGCATCGCGAGGATCCAGGTTGCCGACGATCCCCCGAGCTTCACGCTCGGCGTCACGGCCGTTGATGGGTAGCAGCGCGACGTCGATGCCCAGCGGTGCGAGCGTCTCCGCCATGCCGTCGAAGTGGATCGTGTCGCCGGCGTGATAGATGCGAACGCCGCCGAGGTCGACGACGAACCCGACGAAGCGGATCAGGCCGTCGGACAGCGTCTCGCCGAACCCGTACGCGTCGTCCATGGTCACGCCGTGACACGCGGGGACCGCGCGGACCCTCAAGCCGCCGACATCGATCGGGTCGCCGGGCTGCATCCCGACCACGCGATCCGCGGGGACGCCCGCCTCGGTGACCATGTCGACGATGGGGGTCGGGACGACGAAGGTCGCGCCCGGCGAGGCGCTCGCGATGGCCCCTATGCTGGGCACGTCCAGGTGATCGACGTGTTCGTGGGAGCAGAACACGACGTCGATGCCGACGGCCTCCTCGGGGGCGAGCGGTGAGTCGTGGAGCCGACCGTCGTACGGAGAGAGGAACGGGTCGAAGAGCACGGTGACCTCACCGCCTCGTGCCGCGAAGCTCGCCTGTCCGAACCAGGACAGCGCGGCGGCACCCTCGCGGAGCGCGACGTCCGTCAGGCGCTCGATCGAGGTCTGGCTCATCTCAGCGTGATCCTGTCATGCGGTGGCGGAGACGATCGCCTCGCCCGTCCGCCCGTCGAAGACGTGGACGTGCTGCGGAGCGATCCCGAGACGGATGCGGTCTCCCGGCGACGGCAGGAGCGACGGCTCGAACTTGGTGGTGATCTCGGCGCGGTCGCCCGACAAGGGAGCCAACACCTCTTCGTCGCCGGTCGCCGCCGTGGCGAGCTGGCCTCCGACCGTGCCGTGCACGATCACGCCGTCGCCCAGTGGTTCGACGACGTCCACCTGGAACTCCATGCTCGGTTGGCCGTCGACCGCAGGCCGCAGGTGCTCCGGCCGCAGCCCCACGACGACGTCGCCGTCGGGCACGCCGCGGATGGGTAGCACCAGGTCGCCCGCGGTCGCCACGCCCTCTCGCGCGGTCGCGCGCAAGAGGTTCATCGGCGGGCTGCCGATGAAGCCGGCGACGAACAGGTTCACGGGATGGTCGTAGACGTCTTGCGGGACGCCGAGCTGCTGGAGCACGCCGTTCGACAGCACCGCGACGCGCTCGCCGAGCGTCATCGCCTCGACCTGGTCGTGCGTGACGTAGATCGTCGTGATGCCCAGGCGGTGGTGGAGGCGCTTCAGGTCGCCGCGCACCTGCACCCGGAGCTTCGCGTCCAGGTTCGACAGCGGCTCGTCGAGCAGGAACGCCTTCGGCTCGCGGACGAGGGCGCGTCCCATCGCCACACGCTGCCGCTGACCGCCGGACAGCTGCGCCGGCCGGCGCTTGAGCAGGTCGTCGATCCCGAGCATCCCCGTCGCCTCCGCGACCCGCCGCTCGATCTCGGCCTTCGGTGTCTTGCGCTCCTTCAAGCCGAACGCCAGGTTCCGCTGCACGGTCATGTGGGGGTACAGGGCGTAGTTCTGGAAGACCATCGCGATGTCGCGATCGCGCGGGGAGACGTCGTTGATCACGCGGTCGCCGATCGAGATCGTCCCGGACGTGATCTTCTCGAGGCCGGCCACCATCCGCAGCGCGGTCGTCTTCCCGCAGCCCGACGGTCCCACGAAGATCATGAACTCGCCGTCGGCGATGTCCAGCGAGAGGTCGCGCACGGCCACCGTGCCTCCCGGGAACTCCTTCACGACATGGTCGAACGAGAGTCCCGGCACGGGGTCAGCCTTTCAGTCCCGACGTCGCGATGCCGCGGATGAAGAACCGCTGCGCGACGAAGAAGAGGAACAGGACGGGCAGCACGCTCATGACGTTCGCCGCCATCAGCAAGTGGGTGTTGGTCGAGTGGGCGCCCTGGAACGTGGTCAGTCCTAGCTGCAGCGTCATGTTGTTGGGACTGTAGAGGGTCACGAGCGGCCACAGGAAGTCGTTCCACGTCCACAGGAACGTGACGACGGCGACCGTCGCCAGCACGGGCCCTGACAGTGGCAAGACGATCTTGAACAGCACCCCGAGCCGCGAGGCGCCGTCGATACGCGCCGCCTCCTCGAGCTCGATGGGCAGGGATCGGAAGAACTGCCGGAGCAGGAAGATGCCGAACGCCCCCGCGAGGTTCGGCACGATCAACGCCCCGAGGGTGTCGATGAGGCCGAGCTTCCGCACGATGATGAACGTCGGGATGATGATGACCTGGAACGGGATCATCAGCGTCGCGAGCACCAGGACGAAGGCGACCTCTCGCCCGAAGAACTTGATCCGGGCGAACGCGTAGCCCGCCAGGCTGCAGAACAGCAGGTTGCCTGCGACGACCACCACCGTGACGACGAGCGTGTTGAGGAACCAGCGGGTGAACGGCGCCTGCTGCAGAACGTCGGTGTAGTTCTGCCAGCGGATCCCGCTCGGGACGATGATCGGCGGGAAGTGTCGCGTCTCGCTCAGGGTCTCGACCGACGTGATGACCATCCAGACCATCGGCACGATCATCACGATCGCCAGCGGCAACAGCACCAGGTGCCATGGGCTGAAGAGGAACCCTGTGTGTTCGGGGTCGCCGCCGTGCGCGTCCTCGAGCGGTTTGAGGGCAGTACCGGCGCGGACTTCGGCGGGCTGACTCATGACGCGTAATACACCAGGCGCTTGCCTACCCAGAGCTGGATCACGGTGAGGATCAGGATCGCGGTGAGCAGGACGTACGCGACCGCTGCCGCGTATCCCGCGATGCCCTGCTCGAACGCGAGCTTGTACAGATAGAGCACGGGGACGTAGGTGGCACTGCCCGGTCCGCCCTTCGTGAGGAAGAACACCTCGTCGAAGACCTGGAGTGCGTTGATCGACGAGAACACGACCAGGAAGAGCGTCGCCGGCCCCAGCAGCGGCAGCGTCACGTTGCGGAAGATGCTCCACGTTCGGGCTCCGTCGATCGCCGCGGCCTCCAGGAGCTCCTGCGGGACGCCCTGCAGAGCGGCCAGGTAGATGATCGCGTCGAATCCGATCCATCCCCACACGGTCATCGCGATGATCGAGTAGAGCGCGCCGTTCGGGCTGGTGAAGAACCCGAACGGCCCGAGGCCGACCTTGCCCAGGAGCCAGTTGGCGAGCCCGAAGTTCGGGTCGAAGAGCCACAGGAACATGATCGACGTCGCGATCGTGGACACGACCACGGGGACGAACACGGCGAGCCGATAGAAGCGGATGCCGCGGATCCTGCGGTTCAGGGCGACGGCCGCGAACAGCCCGCCGCCGACCGACAGCGGCACGAACAGTGCCGCGTAGATCACGGCGTGGATCGCCGACGTCTTGAACAGCGGGTCCTTCGGCAGCGCGCGGTAGTTGCCGAGCCCGATCCACTCCGGCGTCGACAGCAGGCTGGTCCTCTGGAACGACATCAGCGCCGACCACACGATCGGCACGATGCCGAACGCGACGAGCAGGGCCATCGCGGGGAACGCGAACGCCCACCCGGCCACGTGATCCGATCGCAGGATCCGGCGGACGTTCACGCGCTCGTGCTTCCGTCGCTCCTCATGGCTGTCAGGGGATCGCCAGGAACCCGTTCGCCTGGTCCGCCGCTTGGTTCAGCGCGTCTTGGGGGGACGACTGCCCCTGGAGCGCCGTGACGATCGCCTGGCCGAGCGCAGTGGAGACCCGCGGATACTGCGAGATCGACGGCCGCGCCTGCAGCACGTTCGCCAGGTTGTCCACGAACACCTGCGTCCCGGGGTACTTCGTGAAGAACGCCTGGAACGCCGACATGTCTGCGACCGATGCCCGAGTGGGCAGGTGGCTCGTGTCGAGCGAATCCTGGAGCACCTGATCGGGCGAGGTCATGAAGCTCAGGAACTTCCACGCCGCGTCGACCCTGGCCTGGCCGTTGTCGAAGATCACCCAATTGTCCGGTCCGGCGATCGTCTGATGACTTCCTCCGGCATCGAACGACGGCATCACCTGGACACCGTAGTTCACGTCGGGGAACCCCGACAGGTCCCACGGCCCGGTGATGATCATCCCGATCTTGCCGGAGTTGAACAGCTGCCCGGACTTGCCGGAGTCGGGGTTGAAGTCGAGGTACATCGAGCCGTCCTGATTGATGTCGGTGAGCGTCGTGAGCGCCCGAACACCTTCGGCGGAGTTGAACGCCGCCTGGGTGTTGTCGCTGTTCAGGATCTCGCCACCGGCCGCCCAGAGCATGGCCTCGTACTCCCACACCGTGGTCTCGCTGCCGTCCACCGGGAAGACCAACCCGAACACCTTGTTCGCGGGGTCGGTGGTCGCCTTCGCGGCGGCCCGCAGATCGTCCCACGTCCAGTCGCCGGTGGGTTCGGGGATGCCGGCTTTGGCGAACAGGTCCTTGTTGTAGACGACCGCCAGGTTGTCGACGAGCGCCGGGACGCCGAGGACGCGGTTGTCGACCGTCGCGACCGCCTGCTCGCCCGGATAGAAGTCGCCCCAGTTGTAGCTCGCGGCATTCACACGGTCCGTCAGGTCCACGATCTTCGGGCTCTGGGCGAGCTGCGCCATGTTCGTGCCGTACTGGTAGGAGATGTCGGGCTGCCGGTTCCCCTGGATCGCGACCGTCGCCTTCTGCAGCGCGTTGTCGCTGTTCACGTACTGGAGCTCGATCGTGATGCCCGGATTGTCCGCCTCGAACGCCTTGACCATGCGGTCGATCGACAGGTACTCGAACGACTGGTTCGCCGGTGGCGGCGGCGTGTAGCCCATCCACATGGTGAGGTGGATCGGTCCGCTGCTCTGGCTGTTGTTCCCGTTGTTGTTGTTGCCGTTGTTGTTGTCGCCGCCACCGGTGCACGCGGCCGCGACGAGCGCGAGCGCGAACACGACTACGGCCACTCGCCAGCTGCGCATCATGACTCCCCCTTCTCCATGTTTCACGAGAGCACCACCGACCGGGTCAGGTGCCGTGGACGATCCGGATCCAGCCCTCGCGCCTGCGCCAGGGCCACCGCGGCCCGCTGCACCAGGATGAGCTCGGCCATGGGATCGATCGCACCCAGGCCGTGATCGACGATCGTCGCGCCGGTCGCCGCGACGTCGTGCAGGAGATCGGGCTCGACGTCTCCGAGCGGCCAGACCGCGGACCGCGTGCCCGCCACGCTGATGGGACCGTGGCGGTACTCCATAGCCGGGTACGACTCGGCCCACGCTCCGCTCGCCTCGCGCATCTTGAGCGCGGCCTCGTTCGCCAGGCCGACCGTCCATCCCCGGCCCAGGAACACGAAGTGGTCGAACGCGTCGACGTCGAGCGGCAGCTCGGCCGCGAGCGCCCGCTCGCCGTCGTGGGCGACCGGCTCCAGGTCCTCGCCGAGGCCGGCCCGGAGCAGCGCGAGCGCTCCGGTGGCGAACCTCGTCTGCACGACGGAGCGTTCGTCGGCGAAGCCGAGGATGACGCGTTCGTCGGCCGCGTTGGCGACCGGCGTGTCGTCGACGCCGCAGATCGCCACCGAGCGCGCCGGGTCCCACGACCGCTCGAGCAGCCGTGTCACCTCGGTCGTCGTTCCGCTGCGCGAGATCGCCACCACTACGTCGTAGATACGTCCGGTGGGCGCCTCCGAGGCGGCGAACGCGTCGGTCTCGCCCTCGCCTGCCCCTTCACGGAGCCCGGCGTAGGCCTGCGCGACGAACAGGGAGGTGCCGCATCCCACCGCGGCGACGCGGTCGCCGGTCCGGGGGAGCGCGGCGGCTGCACCGGGAGCTTCGGCCGCGGCGCGACGCCACGTGTCCGGCTGGCTCGTCAGCTCACGCACGATTTCGCTCATTCAAAGGCACTTTATTGCATGAACGATCATCGAGGCAATGCAATCGAGCTCCGAGAGCTGTACTCCTTCCTATACTCCTGCCGATGCGTCAGGCAGACCGATTCAGCGTGATCCTGGAAGGTCTTTCCGATGGCGGGTCGGTCAGCGTGACCGAGCTCTGCCGGCGACTCGGGGTCTCCGCCGCCACGATCCGCCGAGATCTCGGGCTGTTGGAAGAGCATCGCCTGCTCAAGCGGACCCACGGTGGCGCGGTGTCGCAGGGACTCTTGTACGAATTGCCGCTCCGATACAAGAGCGGCCGCCACCAGGAGGAGAAGCGCCGGATCGCCCACGCGGTCGCGGAGCTGATCCCGGAGGCCGCGGCCATCGGGCTGACCGGCGGGACGACGACGACCGAGGTGGCCCGGGCGCTGGTCGGGCGTGAGCACCTCACCATCGTGACGAACGCCCTCAACATCGCCTCCGAGCTGGCGGTCCGCCCGAACCTCCGCCTCGTGGTGACGGGCGGGGTGGCGCGGAGCGCCTCGTACGAGCTGGTCGGCCCGCTCGCGGACGCGAGCCTGGGTGAGATCAACCTGGACGTGGCGATCCTCGGCGTCGACGGCATCTCGTTCGACGCCGGTCTCACCACCCACCACGAGGTCGAGGCGCACACGAACCTCGCGCTGATCGACCGCGCCCGCCGGGTCGTCGTGGTGACCGACAGTTCCAAGATCGGCCAAGCGGCGTTCGCGCGGATCTGCGGCATCGAGCGCGTCCACGACCTCATCACCGACACCGGCGCCCCTCCCGACGCGCTGGCGGAGATCGCGGCCGCCGGCGTCGCCATCACCACCGTGTGACGCCGTGAGGTCGCCCGGCCTGGAGCCCGCTTCGCTCGATCCTTCGCTGCGCGAGCTTCCGCTCCGCGCGTACCGGCCGCGGGCCGCCGTCCGGTTGCCGCGGCACGATGTGCCGCGTGCCCGGTTCCCCGCCGTGGACGCGCACAACCACCTCGGCAGGTGGCTGACGCCCGATCGCGGCTGGGCGGCACGCGACGTCGGCGCGTTGCTCGACGCCATGTCGGCGAGCAACGTCGAGGCGATCGTGAACCTCGACGGCCGGTGGGGCGAGGAGCTCGAAGCGAACCTCGACCGCTACGATCGGGCGCACCCGGGCCGTTTCGCGACGTTCTGCCATCTCGACTGGACGGCGCTCTCCGAGCCCGGCTGGCCCGACCGGATCACTCGCGACCTCCGTGCGTCGGCCGCCGCGGGCGCCAGAGGGATCAAGGTGTGGAAGGACCTCGGGCTCGGGCTCAGCGACGAGCGCGACATGCCGCTGCTTCCCGACGACGGACGTCTGTCGAACGTGTGGGACACGGCGGGTGAGCTGCGGCTGCCCATCGTGATCCACGTCGCGGATCCCGTCGCCTTCTTCGAGGTGGTAGACGAGCGCAACGAGCGTCTCGAAGAGCTGCTCGCCCATCCCGAGTGGTCGTTCTCCGATCCGCGCTTCCCGCGTTTCGAGCGGTTGATCGAGGCGCTCGAGGCCGTGGTCGCGGCGCACCCGGGCACCACGTTCATCGGCGCGCACGTCGGCTGTTACGCGGAGGATCTGGCGTGGGTGCGGCGGATGCTCTCCACCTACCCGAACTTCCACGTGGACATCGCGGCACGGATCGCCGAGCTGGGACGTCAGCCGCGCGCAGCCGGGCGGCTGCTCGTGGACCACTCGGATCGCGTGCTGTTCGGCATCGACCTGTTCCCGCCGGACCCCGCGGACTACGCGATCTACTTCCGGTTCCTGGAGACGGCCGACGAGTACTTCGACTACGCCACGGACGACGTGCCGCCCGAGGGTCGCTGGACCATCTCGGGTCTGGACCTGCCCGACGATGTGCTCCGCAAGGTGTATGGCGAAAACGCGCGGAGGTTGATCCCGGGTCTCGGCCCGTGAGCTCTAGCGCTGCAGGCGTTTCGATCCGCGGCGGATGGCCTCGGGGATCATGTCCCCGTGCGCATCGATCAGCTCGTCGACCATGTCGTGGACCTGGTCGAGCGTGAGCGTCGCGGCCACGTTCGGATCGAGCATCGCTGCTCGGTAGACCTGCTGGCGGTCGCCGTCGATGACCGCGCGGACCGTGAGCTCGACCACGTTCAGGAACGTGCGGTTCAACGCCGTGAGGTGCGCCGGCCTCGGCGGGACGGCCGTGGGCTGCACGCCTGCCCGGTCGACCAGGCACGGCACCTCGACGCAGCAGCCGTCGGGCAGGTCGGGGATCAGGCCGGTGTTCCTCACGTTCGTGTAGAGGGCTCGCGGCGTGCCGGTCTCGATCGAATGGATGATGTCGGAGGCGAGTTCGCTCCCCGGCTCGGCTTCCACGGGCTCGCCCGCCTCGAGCTTGCGGACGATCTCGCGGTAGTCCGCCAGCGCGTGCTCGGTGCGTCCGATGTAGTCGTCGACCGGGATGCGGAACCGCTCGATCTGGTCGTCGTGCCGCATGAACCACGACACGTACTCCGCCGAGTGCTCGCTCGACTCGGTGGGGAAGTACCCCAGTTCCTTGTAGAGCTGGACCCGGACACGGCGGCCCAGTCCTTCCGGGTCGGCCTCGATCGCGGCGTCGAGCAACGGATAGAGATCCTCGCCGTCGCGCTCGAACCGCGTCACGAACGCCTGGTGGTTGAAGCCCGACGTCTGGAACGCGATCTCGTCCATGGGGACGCCGACCGTCTCCGCGAGGAACTCGTGCGTGTAGAAGACGGAGTGACACAGCCCGACGACGCGATCGAACCGCGACCCGTCGTACACCGCCCACGGGACCATCGCCATCGGGTTGGTGAAGTTCAGCAAGGTCGCGTCGGGACACACGTCGGCCATGTCGTTGCCGATGTCGATCATCACGGGCAGCGTGCGCAAGCCGCGCGAGATGCCGCCGATCCCCAGCGTGTCGGCGATCGTTTGACGGACGCCGTACCGGCTGGGTATCGCGAAGTCGATCAGGAACGCGTCGCGTCCCCCAACCTGGATCTCGTTGATCGCGTAGTCGGCGCCGCCGAGGGCCTTGCGTCGATCCAGCTGTGTCTCGATCGTGGCGCGGCCGCCCTTCGCTTCGTTGATCCGAGCGCCGATCCTGCCCGCCGTCTCCAGCCTGGCCTCATCGATGTCATGGAGCACGACCGACACATCCGGGAGGTCGTCGAACGACAGGATGTTCGAGAGCACATCGATCGTGAACTCGACGCTCCCCGCCCCGATGATCGTGATCTTCGCCATGATCGACATTGTTCCATCGGGGTCTCAAAGCAACAAGTTCGATACACGGACGACGCGGTGCGCGCCTGCGATCCGTCACATGACCGCGAGCTGACCACCGTCGATCACGAGCGCCTCGCCGTGGATGAAGGATGCGTCGTCGGAGGCGAGGAACGCATAGGCCGCCGCGACCTCTTCGGCGGTCCCCGCCCGGCCGAGAGGGATCCGCTCCCGCTCGTAGGCCTCGACGAACGCTTCGTCGCCGAGCGCGTCGTTCAGCGGCGTCCGGATGAAGCCGGGACAGAGGCAGTTCACGCGGATGCCGTGCCGGCCGAGCTCGACCGCCATCGTCCTGGTGAGCTGGAGCACGCCTCCTTTCGAGGCGTTGTAATGAGCGAACTGCGCCTCACCGCCGAGCGCGTTGGTGGACGCCATGTTCACGATCACCCCGGCCCCGTGAACGACCATCCGTCGCGCCACCGCCTGGGCCATCAGGAACATCCCTCGCAGGTTCACCCGCACGATCCGATCCCACTCCGCCACGTCCATCTCGAGGAAGGCGTCTTTGTGTGCGATCCCCGCGTTGTTGATCAAGATGTCGATCGATCCGAGCGCGGCCTCGGCCTCGGTCACCAACCGGTCCACGTCGGATGTCTCGGCGACGTCGCACGACGTGGCGGCGACGACACCCATAGTGGACAGCTCCGACAGCGTCTCGGCCACCTCTCGCGGCTCCAGTCCACAGAAATAGACGCGGCTGCCTTCCTCGAGGAACCTGCGGACGGTGGCCTTGCCGATGCCGCTGCTTCCGCCGGAGACGAGCACGGCCTTGTCGGTCAGTCCGCGCATCTCGCCGCCCCCGTCGGAACGGCCGCGTGCGGATCGCGCGTCGTTACCATTCCGGACATGCGCGGGATGGTGGCAGACGCGACACGGGCCAGCAAGGCGGTCCGTAGGTCCCGTGGGCCCGTCCCGTGAAGAGGCAGACAGGGTTGCGGCCAGAGGTCGCCGTCCACGGGTTGTTCGTGGTCTTCGGGTTCGTGATCGCCGCGTTCTTCCCGTTCTTCGCGATCTACCTGCAGGGACGGGGTCTTTCTGCAGACGAGATCGGCATCGTGATCGCGGTGACGGCTCTCGCGCGCATCGTCGGGAACCCGATCTGGGGCCACTACGCCGACACGCGTATCGGCCGCCTGACCGCGTTCCAGATCGGGACGATCGGCGCGGGGCTGACCGCGTTGGCGATGAACCTGGTGCACGGGGTGCCGGCGATCGCGGTCACCGCCTCGATCTTGGCCGCGTTCTGGGTGGCGACGGGCCCGAACATCGACTCGATCGCGCTCGTGCATCTGGGGGACGAGGCGATGGCCGATTACGGACGGCTCCGCGGGTGGATGAGCGCCTCCTACGCACTCGGCTGCCTCGTGTTCGGCTCGATCCTGGAGCTGGCCGGCGTCCGCTGGGCCATGCCGATCTACGCCGCGGCGAGCCTGGTCGTGCTGGGATGGAGCACCACGATCGTGCGTGACCGTCCGAGGGGCGTGGAGGAGCACGGACGCCTCGGAACGCTGGGCGCGGTCTTCCGGGAGGCGCCGCGGTACTGGGGGTTCCTCGCCGGCTCGCTCCTCGTGTGGGTGGGGTTCAATGCCGCATGGAACTTCATCGCGCTCAAGATCGTGAGCGAGGGTGGGGGTCCCTTCCTGATCGGGATGGGCACGGCGTTGGGGGGGCTGCTCGAGGTGCCGGTCATGCGGGTGTCGTCCCGGCTCCAGGTCCGCTGGGGTCTCCGCCTGGTGTACGTGCTGGGTTGCGGCATCTACGCCGTCGGCTTCCTCCTCTGGGGACTCATCGACGACCCGACGATCGTGTCGTTCCTCACGACGCTCGAGGGCGTGGCGTTCGGGCTGATCTTCACGACGAGCGTCGTGGTGGTCGGTCGCCTGATACCCGCGTCGCTCTATTCGACCGGGAACTCGGCCCGCGAGATGGTGATGCTGGGGATGGGTCCCATCCTCGGCGCGGGCATCGGCGGCTTCGTATACCAGCACGCGGGAACGGTCGTGCTCTACGTCGGGGCGTCGGCGCTGGCGCTCGCCGGCGCGGTCGTGGCATGGTTCGCGTTGTCCACGCCAGCTCTGTCCGAACCCGGTGTGCCGGGAGAGGAGATCGAACCCGTCGCCACGTGACCGATCTCGACGACCACCGCGCATTTGTGGAAGGACGCTGGCCCGATCTCGCGGTCCGGTCGTTCGAACCGATCTCCGGCGGATGGGACTGCTTCACGTACCTGATGAACGAGGAGTGGGTGTTCCAGTTCCCGCGGCTCGAGGGGAGCCAGGAACGGCTGCGCAAACAGCTGACGCTCTTGCCCGAGCTCGCGCGCGAGGTGTCGTCGGCCGTCCCCGCCCCCGAGTACACCTCGACCGATCCGGTCTGTATGGGCTACCGGAGGATCGCGGGGGAACCGATGTCCGCGGACGTCGACGGCATCTGGCCGGAGCGGCTGGGGAGGTTCCTCTACGACCTCCACCTGACACCGCCCGAGTACGTCGGCATGCGCACCGTGGCGGCGAACGCGGTCCGGCAGGATCTTCGCCTTGAGGTCCACGCGCTCGGCACGCACGTGCTGCCGCTACTGGATGCGGGCGAACGAGCGAACGCGCGACGGCTGCTTTCTGCGTTCCTGGACGACGACGACAACTTCCGGTTCGCCGCGTGTCTCACTCACGGGGACATCGGACCTGAACATGTATTGGTGACGCCGTCGGGCGACCTAGCCGGGGTGATCGACTGGGGAGACGCGGCCGTCGGCGATCCCGTGTTCGACCTGGCGTGGGTCCTGTTCGCGATGCCCGACCAGGGCGAGCGGGTGCTCGGCGCGTACGGCGGGGCGCCCGACGACCGGTTCATCGCGCGCGCGAGGTTCTCGTTCGCGCTGATGCCCTGGCACGAGGTCAAGTACGGCGCGGAAACCGGTCAACCCGGGTTCATCGAGAGTGGCCTGGCCGGCGTCCGCGAACGGCTCGGTTGAACGTCGGTTCGACGTTCACTCTCGTGGCTGCCACCATGGGGAGCGGAACGGCATCCACGAGCGAGGAGGACCGCCATGGTGGAGGAAGACAAAGGCGTCTTGGACAAGGCGAGGGTCGTTGCCGGCGACGCCGTCGACAAGGCGAAGGACGTCACCGGCGAGCTGGTCGAGAAGGCCAAGCCGCTGGTGGACAAGGCCGGTGAGGCCGCCGTATCGGCGTTCGACAAGGCGAAGGTCGTCACGGGAGACGTGGTCGAGAAGGCCAAGCCGCTCGTCGACAAGGCCGGTGAGGTCGCGGGCGGCTTGCTCGACAAGGCGAAGGTGAAGCTCGCGAACGAGAAGACCGACGGCGAAGCCGCGACCGGCGCCGACGACCAGACGGACGCCTAGTCCGGCGAGGGGAGGGGTCCACAGATGGTCAGCGCATACATCCTCGTGCAGACCGAGGTCGGCAAGGCGTCGCAGGTGACGGACAAGATCAAGGCGCTCGGCGGCGTGGCGAACGCGGATGGCGTCACCGGTCCGTACGACGTCATCGCGCGCGTCGAGGCGGAAGACCTCGACGCCCTGGCGAAGAAGATCGTGATGCCGATGCAGGAGATCGAAGGCATCACGCGAACGCTCACCTGCCCCGTCCTGTCGCTCTAGTCGCGCGGCATCTCGGCGAAGAGCCGATGACGATCAAGATCAGGCGCGACGCGGAGATATCCGACGTCGACGGCGAATGGTTCCGCGCGCGCTGGCACTTCTCGTTCGACAGCTATCACGACCCGGAATACATGAGCTTCGGAACGTTGCGCGTGTTCAATGACGATCGCCTGATCCCCGGCGCGATCTGGCCCATGCATCCCCACCGCGACATCGAGGGCTTGACCTACGTGGTCGAAGGGAGCTTCCGTCATCAGGACGACGTCGGCGGTCTTCCCGGCCCGCTCCCGGCGGGCTCCGTCCAACGGATGACGCTCGGCTCGGGTGCGTGGCACTCCGAGCAGAACGCCAGTGAGACCGAGCCGATGCGGTTCATCCAGATGTGGATCGTGCCGGCCGATCGCGGCCTGTCGCCGGGGGTGGAGCAGAAGGTCTTCTCCGAAACGGAGCGAACGGATCGCCTGCTCCGCGTCATCAGCGGCGACGGTGGCGACGCCGTCCTCGTCCATCAGGACGCGCACGTCTTCGTCTCGCACCTCAACCCCGGCGTGTCGGTGACGCACCTGCTCGGCGAAGGGCGCGGCGTCTACCTGTACGTGATCGAAGGCGACGTGTCCGTCGACGGCGAGCGGATGGCCGCAGGCGATGCGGCGGAGATCTGGGATCGATCGGAGATCACGATCGACGCGGCCCCGTCCATGGAGGCCGAGATCATCCTGGTCGACGTTCAGCTCTGAACCGGCGCCCGCCCGTGATCCCCCTCCTTCCGGTCTGCGTCGTACGCCGAACGGCTGGCCTTCTGGCCGATTGACGTAGTCCGCCGCCCCCGCCGACGATGGCCGCGGTGACGCCCGGGACCCCCCTGACCCTGCTCGGGCGCGCTATCAGTCACTTCGGGAGGCAGTTCGAGTGGAGCGTCCGTCCCACGCGACCGGTCGCCGGCTCTGCATCGCCGCGCTGCTCGTCATGACCGCTTGCGTCCCCGCCGGTGCGAGGAACGCCGGATGGGACCGGTCCGGACCCGCGCGCTTCTCCGGCGCGGGTCGCATGGCCGGGTCCCCGGTCTCCTTGCGCCCCACCGACGGGAACGCCGACCCTCGGGGCCACGGTTACTCGGTCCCCAGCCAACATGTCTGCGGCCGGCACATCTGCGTGCATTGGGTCATCGCGACGTCCGACGCGCCCCCGCTCGTCGACGACAACCACAACCTGGTGCCCGATCAGGTGGACTCGACGCTCCGCGCTTTCGAGACGGCGTGGCGGGTCGAGGTCGGGCAGATGGGGTTCCGCGCCCCCGAGCCCGACGGGACCTCGCCGGATCACGGGCCCAACGACATGCTGGACGTCTACCTCGCGGACGTGGGGGCGTCCGGTCTGAGCGGGTACGTCGCCACCGACGATCCGCACGCGGATGACGACACGTACCTCTACCGCGACTACTCGGCATACATCGTCGTGGACGACGACTTCTCGGTCGCGCAGCTCGGGGTGAACGGCGGGCTCGGCGGTCTGCGCGCGACGGCGGCGCACGAGTTCTTCCACGCCGTGCAGTACGCGTACGACTCGGGCGAGGACGTCTGGCTGACCGAGGGCACGGCCGTGTGGATGGAGGACGTGGTCGCCGACGACGTCAACGCCAACCGCCGATGGCTGCGTTCGAGTCGCGCTCGTTCACCCATGGGTACCGATCGACAGCAGCCGCGGGATGAACGAATACGGCGCGTGGATCTTCTGGCGGTTCCTGACGGAAAGCGGTCCCGATGCCACATTGATCCGCCGCGTGTGGGAGCTCGCCGCCGACGGACCCGGGGATCCCGATCTGTTTTCCGCCCAAGCCCTCGAGCAGGCACTCGGCTCGACCGATCGCTCGCTGGCCGGCGCGCTCGCCACGTTCGGCGCCTGGAACCTGGCACCCGGCGCGTTCTACGAAGAGGGCGCGGCGTATCCGCATGCACCGATCTCCGTGCATCACCGCGTCAGCACCGGCCACCCGATCGCGGGTTGGTCGACGTTGTCGGTCAACCATCTGTCGACCGGTTCGATCTCGTTCGAGCCCGGATCGACCGGCAACTCGTCGTTGCGGCTCTCGCTCGACGGTCCGCCGAGAGGGACGGGTTCGGCCGCGCGGATCCTCGATCTTCCTGCGGTCGGGGATCCTCCGTTTGGTGCCGGTGACGCTCGACGCCGAAGGCGACGCCGACATCACCGTGCCGTTCTCGTCGGGGCAGGTGAGCCGGGTCGTCCTCGTGGTCGCGAACGCCAGCACGGAGCTTCCGGTGTTGGACGGGCGCGGGGTACTCGTGCAACGGGCGCTCGCGCGCGGATGGGATGCCGTTCCGCTATCAGGCCACGCTGGTTCATCGAGCGGCTGACGCCGTCAGTCGTCGTCGGCGCTGGTCGGGAACGGCAGCGCGATCGGATCGTAGAACGGGCTTCGCCCGTGCTCGTCGAACCGGTCCATACCCAGGTCCGTGACGTCGATCACGCCGGTTCGACCTTCCAACGCCAGGTCGGCGGCCACCCGCGCGACGCCCGGTCCCCACATCATGCCGTGGCCACCCGGCGAGGCGACCGTCGCGCCGTCGATCACCGTGCCGTCGGTCGTGCGCACCGGTCCGAGGATGGGGAGGTGGTCGGGCGTGTAGTCGATCGTCCCGCACCAGGCCTTACGGATGCCGAGTCCCTGCGTCGCGGGAACCAGCTTGTGCAGTCGCCGCTCCATGCGCCGCAGGTACGGCCAATCGACCTCGCGCGCGGGACCGGGCGTCTCCTTCGGGTTCGACATGCCCCAGAGGAGGCCGCCCTCTTCGAGCCGCCAGTAGATCCCCGCGCCGACGTCGAAGACCATCGGCAGCCGTTCGACGTCGAACGCCGGATCCGGCTCGGTCACGACCACCTGGTGCCGCGCCCCCCCGGCGAAGATCCTCGCCCCGACGAGCGCACCGACGGCGCGGAGGCCGGGCCCGCCGGTCAGGATCACGCGCTCCGTCTTGATGATGCCCTCTGGTGTCTCCACGCCGGTGACGCGTCGGTGTCCTCCGCGTGCCGCTGCCGTCCGCATCCCGAGGAACGGTGTCCGTTCTCGCAGCTGCACGCCTGCCTGCTGCATCGCGAGCGAATACGCGCGCACGTTCCGCGGAGGGTCGATGGCGCCATCCGTCCCGCAATAGCTCCCCCCACGATGTCCCTCGGTCGCGAGCGTCGGGTTGAGCCGGCACGCCTCGTCGGCGTCGACCCACCGCACGTCGAGCCCCGACACGCGTTGCATCTCGACGCGCGCCTTGCCCTCACGCACGTCGCGAGCGGTCACGGCGAGGATCAGGTAGCCGAGTTCCCGGAACCCGGAGTCCGTTCCAAGGAGCTCCTCTTGGGCGCGGTAGAAATCGATCGAGAACCGGCCGAGCGCGACCGTGGTCGGTGTGCCGCCCTGCGCGCGGACGACGCCGGCGGCGCGGCTGGACGCCCCCTGGCCCGCCAGGTCCTTCTCCAGGACGATGACGCGGTCCGCTCCGCTCCTGGCGGCGAACCACGACGCCCACCCGCCGACCATCCCGGCGCCGACGACCACCAGGTCCGCTGTCTCCGCCTTCGCCATCCGGCCCCTCGCCACCCTCCGCTGCGCGATACGGGGCGTGAGTGTAGTGCCGAGCTCCTCAGAGCGGTTCGATGGTGCGGATCGTCGCGATGTCCACGCGCTGGACCGTGGCCTTGCCGAAGCGGGGCTTCACCTCGAAGGCCAGCCACCGCGACGCTTCCTGGCCCGGCGTCGTGACGGGTGCCACGTCGATCGAGAGCAGGGTGCCCGTGAACCGGAACGAGCGGCGGAGCTTCTCGTTCTTCCAGTCGACGCGGTAGCGCCTTCGCGGCTCGAGCGACGCGATGTCGATCTCCGGCCGGGTGCGGTCCGCGCCTGCGTCCATGACGAACCCACTGTATGGCAGCGGGACGCGCCGAGGCGAACGTACAGTGACCAACATGCAACCGCCGGCGCCACCCGTGGGCCTCGATCGGCGCACGCTCCGCGAGGAGATCCTGATCGTGCTCGCGTTGTCGCTCCTCGCGAGCGCCGCATACGCCGTGCTGAGCCTGTTGTCGGCCCCGCTCAAGGGCGTCCGCGTGGCGTCCGTCAACCAGAGCAACGAGCTGGCGCGGCAGATCGTCGGGATCGCGTTCAGCCTGGCGCCCGTGTGGTTGGTCGTGCATCTGTTGCGACGGAGCGGCGAGGGCGTCGAGGCGATCGGCCTCGCGTGGGATCGCCCGGGCTACGACGTGAAGGTCGGCGCGGCGTTCTTCGCGATCGTCGGCCTCGCGGGGCTCGCGTTCTACCTGGGCGCGGTCGCCCTGGGCGTGAATCGGTTCGTCGTGCCTGTCCCGCCCCTCGGCCACTGGTGGACCGTGCCGGTCCTCCTGCTGAACGCGGGAGCAGCGGGGCTCCTCGAAGAGGTGATCGTCCTCGGGTACCTGGTGACGCGGTTGCGACAGCTCGCCTGGAGCCCGTTCGCGACGGTCGCGGCCAGCGCGCTACTCCGTGGCGCATACCACCTGTATCAAGGCTGGGGAGGGTTCGCCGGCAACGTGGCCATGGGGATCCTGTTCGGGATCGCGTTCCTCAGGCTGCGCCGGACCTGGCCGTTCGTGATCGCCCACGTCCTCCTGGACGCGGGGGCGGGGATCGGGTTCCTCGTCTTCCGGCATCATCTGCCGGGCTTCTCTTGAGGCATGCGCCCACACTGGTAAACTCTCGTCGGGATATCCCATCAAGACCGTTACCCCGGCCAGCGCGCCGGGGTTTCGTGTGTTCCGGGTCCGTTCCCGCGCCGGCCGCGCTACTGGTGACCGCGCTACTGGTGATCGCGAGGGATGGTCCGATCCCACGTCCGGTGCCAGCGTCCCTCGCCGTCCTCCGTTACGTGGAGGTCGATCCGGACCCGGTACGCGTCGCGATCGCTCTCCACATCGAGCGTCACGTTCGTCCCGCACGTCGCCTCCGGCCACCGCATCTCGAACGACGCTTCGCCGTGCGCGGAGGCGTTCCCGGGATCGTCCGGCCGGACCGTGACGACGCCCGCGTAGCGCTCCGAGAACGGGGGGGCGCCGTCCTTCGCCGGGTAGTCGCCGTGATTGCCCACCACGGCGCGCGTCTCCGCCGACGGGACGTCGTGCTCGATCCTCCACTCGTACCCGCCGTGACCGCGGTTCGGCACGGCGTCTCCACCATCGCCGCCGCGACGCGGAGGCGCGAACGACGGCACCCCTTCGGCCGGCGACGGCCCGTCGAGCACCGGGAGCGTGATCGTCGTCGCGGCTCGGTCGATCGTGAGCGTCAGGGGCTCGGGGGGCGTCCACGCGTTCGGCCAGTCCGTGCCGGCCAGGTCCAGGCGGATCCGATGACCTGCCTCGAACGTCCACGACGCCGCCTCCAGGTCGAACGTGACCTCGTACCGTTCGCCCGGTTCGAGCGATGACGGCTCCTCCCGCGAATCCCGATGCGCGAGGTTCAACATCGTGCGGGTGACGAGCGACGACGCGCCGTCGGGGAAGACGTCACAGAGCTTCGCGGAGAGGTAGGCGATGGGCGCGGACGACGTCAGGGTCACCGCGAGCCGCGCGTGACCCAGGATCTCCAGGTCACGCTCCAACGCCGGCCACGTGTACGTGAGGGAGTACGCTTCATCCGCGCGCTGATCGTCGGGTTGACCCCACGGCAGATGTCCCGCGCACGAGATCCACGCGGTCCAGCCGACGTCGCCGCGCACGGCCAGGATGTCTCCGGCCTCTCCGAGTGGCGCGGCGGCGTCCGCTTCGCTCAGGGCGAACGACGTCGGCCGCAGGCGATCGGCGGGCCACGTCGGCTCGTACCGCCATGCTCCCTGCATCTGCGGACGGGTCGCGCCGGGTCGCGTGGAGCGCTGGGCGAACAGCACGATCGGCGCCTCGCGGTCGATGCCGTTGTCCTCGCCCTTCAGCCACCGGTCCCACCAGCGGATCATCTCGGGCACCAGGTCGATGTTCGGTCCCGGGAGCGAGGTGTCCGTCGCGGCGTGGGCCCACGGACCGATCAGCAACCGCGTCGGGCACCGGAGCGCCTCGAACGTCCGCAGCGAGTTGTTGCGGTAGCCGTCCGCCCACCCGGCGACGATCATGGTGGCGGCCTCGACCCGGTCGTAGTCGGGGCGGAGCGAGCCGAAGCGCCAGTAGTCGTCGAACCGTTGGTGCTCCAGCCACGTCAGGACCCACGGCTCCGTCCCGCGGACGCGCCGCTCCCACTCCTCGCGCCAGCCTTCGCCGTAGATCGACGGCACCGGCGGCAGCGCGTTCATCGCGATCATGTACGTCGGGTAGTCGACGAGGTCGAGCTGTTTGACCGCGCCGCCGAAGTAGTGGACGTCGTCGGTGTACCGGTCGTCGGTCGCGTAGATCGGGATGATCGCCTTCAGCGCGGGCGGCCGCTCCATCGCCAGCTGGATCGAGTTGAACCCCGAGTAGCTGGTCCCGTACATGCCGACGTTGCCGGTCGACCAGTCCCGCGTCGCGAGCCAGTCGATCACGGTCAACAGGTCGGTGCGTTCGACGGCCGGGTACTCGTCCTCCGCGATCCCGTCGGACGAGCCGGTCCCTCGCAGGTCGACGCGACAGACGACGTATCCGGCAGCGGCCACACGTTCGTACTCCGGCCGGTAGCCCGCGGTGTCGTCGTCCTTGCGGTACGGGAGCGCCTCCAGCACGGCGGGCCAGGGCCCGTCGCCGTCGGGCACGTACATCGAGGCGGCCAGCCGGACGCCGTCGTCCATGGTGATGAAGTCGTGCTGTCTCGTCGGCATGTCGAGAGTCAAAGGCTACCGGCGAGCGCGGGCCCGTGAGGGACCAGCGGTCACGTCAGACCCATCCGCGGAACCACACCCGAGCCTGCCACGCGGTCCTGGAGATCGGGTTGCCCGTGAGGACGGGCCAGAACCACAGGAACAGGCCGATGGCGATCACGACGTATCCCCAGACGAACGGCAGGTACGGATGTCGCAACGATTCGACCGTCGCTCCGTCGGGTTCGCGGAGCACGATCGTCGCACTCGCCAGGTCGCGCAACACGTAGGCGATCGCGAGCACCATGAACGGCGTGATCGGTGCCACGTAGAAGAAGAACTGCGGACGCGTGACCAGGAACCAGGGGAGGTACTGCGCGAGCAACGGCGCCACGACGAACCCGGCGCGCCAGTCGCCGCGCTTGGCCCACATCACGGCGACGAACGGGACGGCCCACAGGCTGGCCCAGAAGATCGCGGGGTTTCCGATGGCGAGGACCTGCGCGATGCCGGCTCCCACGTCCCGCGAGTAGAAGTTGACCGGCCGCAACATGAGCAACCACGTCCACGCGCGCGAGTAGTAGGGGTGCGTCGGCGTGTAGGTGTTCGTGGCCGCGTCGAGTGCCGTCGTCTTCAGGCTGCGGTGGTAGGCGAGCATCGCCGTCTGGTTCTCCCACCAGTCCTTCAGGCTCCATCCGAAATGGTTGAACCACGGGAGGTAGACGATCATGTACACGGCGATCGGCAGGACCGCGAACGCAACGATCAGGCCCAAGCTCTCCTGGCGTAAGGTCCGCGTGAACGCCCGACCGAGCGAGACGTCGCCGCGGTGACGCCGGGTCGTCTCCCACGCCGCCGACAGGAGCAGGGCGCCCACGATCGCCATGGCGCCGGACCACTTCACCGAGAACGCGGCGCCGAGCGCGATGCCGGCCGCGAACCGCCACGGACGCCACAGGGGGAACGGGACCGTCGCGCGAGCGCGGACGAAGCCCACCAGCTCCAGTTCCGGTGCGCCGCCCGCCGCCCCGGCCGGTTCCGGTTCCGGTTCCGGGGGCGTCCGTCGATCGATCCATCTCCGGTCCAACAGCAGCAGGAGGAACCCGGCGACCACCCAGAACTCCAGGTGGATGTCGAGCAGCGCCGACCGAGACAGGACGACGTTCAGGTTCTCGACGGCGAGCAGCAACCCGGCGACGAACGTCCAGAGCGCGCTGCCGAACAGCAGCTGCGCGCTGATCGCGACGAACGTCACGATGAGCGTTCCGGCGAGCGCCGACGCGAACCGCCACCCGAACGGCGTGACGCCGAACGCCTTCTCGCCCATGCCGATCATCCACTTGCCGAGCGGCGGGTGGACCCACGAGCCGACGTCCCACTTGTGTTCCCGCCAGTAGCGCTCGTCGCTGCTGTCGACCTTGCACACCTGATCCGAGCCACCGATGAAGATGCACCCGGCCTTCGCGTAGTAGTTCTCGTCGAAGAAGAGCTCGGGCGGGCGCGAGAGATGCGTGAAGCGGAGGGCGCCCGCGATCGCCGTGACTGCCAGGACGGCCAGGACGGGACGGTTCAGCCGTTGCAGGACCGTGGACACCGGGTCAGGCTACAAGCGCCGGCCTCGTGGGAAGGGACGTGCGGTGGATCCCAAACGGATCGTCCAGGAGGGCTACGACAGCCTGGGTGCGCGCTTCCGCGACTGGGACTCCGGCTCGGATGAGAACCGAAGCTGGTTCATGGACGAGATCCTCCAGCGGTTGCCCGCCGGGGCGGACGTGCTCGAGCTCGGGTGCGGCTGGGGCGCCGCCGCCGCCGTCCTCGGAGACGGTCGTACGATACACGGGGGTCGACCTGTCCTCCGAGCAGCTCGCGATCGCCCGCGAGCGTCTGCCCGGGTCGATGTTCGTGCACGCCGATCTCACCCGGCTCGAGCTGCCCGAAGGCGCCTTCGACGCGGTGGTCGCGTTCTACGTCTTCAACCACGTTCCGCGGGCGGAGCAGGCGCCGACGTTCGAGCGGATCTTCGGATGGCTGCGTCCCGGGAGGGCGTTTCATGGCTTCGCTCGGCGCCGGGGAGTCGGAGGACGAGGTGCAGCAGGATTGGCTCGGGGTTCCGATGTTCTTCGCCAGCTTCGAGCCGGACGCGAACGAACGGTCTTTGCTCGCCGCCGGGTTCGAGCTCGAGCTTTCCGAGACCAGGAGCCAGGTCGAGGAGGGCGAGGGCGAGGCCACGTTCCATTGGGTGATCGCAAGGAAACCCGCGACCTGACCACCGCCCGGCTCAGCGCTTCGGACGGTCCTTCACGCGGTAGACGAACTGCAGTCCCTGGAACACGTCGGTGATCGACGCGCTCTTGTTGTCGACCAAGCCGGCGTCGAGCCCGATGCCTTGCGCGAACGCGAAGTCGATGTCCGTGGGGACCTTCGACGCCTTCTTGGGCCACGCGACCCAGAGCCGGCCGGACGTGTCGAGCGCCGCGGCCATCGGGTCGAACCATCGGATCAGCTCGGCCCGCTCGGTCGCGAACAGCACCCCGACGTCGAGCGGCTTCGCGAGCTTCGTCAGGAGTTCCGCGCCGTCGGGCATCGGGGTGAGCAGCCGGTCGAATCCGTCGGGCGCGTTGACGAGGAACACGCTCGAACCCTCGCGGATACCGAGCTTCTTCGGGAGCGGCGTCCCGGAGTAGTCCTTGTGATCGTTCGCCATGGTGCTCCTGCGGATGACGTGTACGCGCGTGGCCGGCGACGGCACATCCTGCCACCATCGGGTCGTGACGGGCACCCTCTTCCTGGTGGGCACGCCGATCGGCAACCTGGGCGATCTGGCGCCGCGCGCGGTCGAGACGCTCGCGACCGTCGACCTGATCGCCGCTGAGGACACCCGGAGGACCGGCCGCCTCCTGACGCATCTGGACCTGGTCGACCGGCCGCTCCTCTCGTTCTTCGAAGGGAACGAGCGCGAACGGACCGAGGAGGTCCTCCGCCGGCTCCGCGACGGTGCCACCGTGGCCCTCGTGACGGACGGCGGCATGCCCACGATCTCCGACCCGGGCTTCCGGTTGGTGCGGGCGTGCGCCGCCGAGGGCATCGACATCCGCGTGGTGCCGGGCCCGTCGTCGGCGATCGCCGCCCTCGCGATCTCGGGCCTGCCTACCGACCGGTTCGTGTTCGAAGGCTTCCTGCCGCGGAAGGCAGGAGAGCGTCACGCGCGGCTGGAGGCCCTCGCCGCCGACCCGCGGACGATCGTGGTGTTCGAGTCGCCGAAGCGCGTGCAGGCGACGCTGGCCGAAGCGCTCGACGTGCTCGGCGACCGGCCCGCCGCGGTCGCCCGCGAGCTCACCAAGCTCCACGAGGAGGTGTTGCGCGGCCGGCTGTCGGAGCTGCCGACGGCGCTCGAAGCCGCGACGCTGAAGGGCGAGATCGTCGTGGTGATCGGCGGAGCGGATCCGTCCGGGGCCCTCGACCCCGACGCGCTCGTCGAGGAGGCTCGCGCGCTGGTCGCGGACGGAACCCGGGCCCGCGACGCGGCCAAGGAGGTCGCCAAACGGCACGGCGCCTCCGCCAACGAGATCTATCGACGCCTGATCGGCGACGGCGTCTAGTCTGAGACAGACTAGCTACCGAGCGAGGAGCCGAGGATCCATCCCGTCCGCGGCCGGTACCATGACCCGACCATGGGCCGCGACGTCTTCTACATCACCACCCCGATCTACTACCCGAACGACGTGCCTCATATCGGGCACGCCTACAACGCCGTGGCCACGGACTTCATCGCCCGGTTCCATCGCCTGTCCGGCGAGGAGGTCTTCCACCTCACCGGGACCGACGAGCACGGCCTCAAGCTCCAGCGCGCTGCCGAGGAGCGGGGGATGTCGGCCCAGGAGTGGGTCGACGCGATGGAGCCGCGCTGGAGAGAGGTCTGGGCCCGGCTGGACATCGCGTACGACGACTACATCCGGACCACCGAAGCGCGCCACACCGGCGCCGTGCAGAAGCTCCTCAACGCCGTCCACGACAACGGCCGGGACGACATCTACCTCGGGACGTACGAGGGCCTGTACTGCGTGTCGTGTGAGGCCTACTACACCGAGGACGAGTTGGTCGACGGCCTCTGTCCGATCCACGAGCGTCCGGTCGAGCGGATGGTCGAAGAGAACTACTTCTTCCGCCTGTCCGCCTATGCGGACCGTCTCCTGGAGCACTACGGGGCCCATCCTGAGGCGGTCGAGCCGGAGACCCGGCGGAACGAGGTGCTGTCGACGATCCGGGGCGGCCTTCAGGACTTCTCGATCAGCCGGACGACGTTCGATTGGGGGATCCCTCTGCCGTGGGATCCCAAGCACGTCTGCTACGTCTGGTTCGATGCGCTGACGAACTACGTCACGGCCGCCGGTTACGCCGACGACCCCGAGCGGTTCGCGCGGATGTGGCCCGCGAACATCCACTCGATCGGCAAGGACATCCTCCGGTTCCACGCGATCTACTGGCCGGCCATGCTGATGGCCGGCGGCGTCGAGCCGCCGACCCAGGTGTGGGCGCATGGCTTCCTGACGGTCGGCGGCAAGAAGATGTCGAAGACCAACGCCACGGGCATCCACCCCTTCGAGCTCCTGGATGTCTTCGGCGTGGATTCCTACCGGTACTACTTCATGCGCGAGATCCAGTTCGGCCAGGACGGCAGCTTCTCCTTCGAGGCCATGGTCGAACGTCACAACGCCGACCTCGCCAACGGCCTCGGCAACCTCGCCAGCCGCGTCCTCGCCATGCTCGCCAGCCAGTTCGACGGCGTGGTCCCGGAGCCCACGGTCGAGGGAGCGGAGTCCGATCTGCCGGCGGTGACGGCCGAAGCCGCCGAGCGCTACCAAGCGCATATGCGCAACGTCGAACTCTCTCCCGCCTTGGCGACAGCATGGGAGATCGTGGCGAGAGCCAACCACTACCTGGTCGAGAAGGAACCCTGGAAGATCAAGGACGGGTCGAGACGCGACGAGCTCGCGAGCATCCTCTACGCCTCCGCCGAAACCCTCCGCATCCTCGCGGTCCTCATCTACCCCATCATGCCGAGAGCGGCGAGCGTCCTCTGGTCCCAACTCGGCATCGCAGAACCACTCGACGAACAACGCCTTCCCCAAGCCGCGGAATGGGGCCGACTGGCGGCGGGAACGAGAACCACGAAAGGCGAAAGCCTCTTCCCCAGGCTTGAGACCGAGTAAGGAACTTCAGGCGGGAGTGGTCGTCCCGGAGCGGGCGACTATGAGGAGCGGAGCCGCGAAGCGGCGAGCACCGGAATCGGAGCCCCGAGGGACGATCCCGACCGCCCGCCGAACCCTCCGAACCACTCGACCGATGGGAGACTTTCAACAGCCTCGTGTTTCACGTGAAGCTCCCCCGATTCACCCCAAGGTGAGACTCGGTATCGTGGTCGCTCGATGAGCGACAAGAACCCTGAAGTGGCGGGTCAGCCCGGGGCGGTGGATACCCACTGCCACCTGTTCCTGATGGACAGCGAACCTTCAGGTGTGGTCGAGACCGCGAAGGCCGCCGGCGTCGATCGGCTGATCTGCGTCGGCGTGGACCCCGAAACCAGCCGGAGATCGCTCGAGATCGCCGACTCGATCGAGGGTGTGTTCGCCACGGCGGGCATGCATCCCCACGACGCGAGCGCGTTCGATCGGGATGCCGGCGCCCGCATCGAGGAGCTGTTGCACGATCCCCGGGTGCTGGCCGTGGGGGAGTGCGGCCTCGACTTCTTCCGCATGCACTCACCCAGGCAGGACCAGGAGCGGGCGTTCGCCGCGCAGATCGGGCTGTCGAACGACACCGGCAAGCCGCTCGTGGTCCACGTCCGAGACGCCTGGCCTGACGTCCTTCGAGTATTGGATGAGGGATCGGCGGAGCGCGTGATCATCCATTGTTTCAGCGGCGACGCGATCATCGCCCGCGAGTGCGCGGCGCGCGGCTACTGGGTCAGCTTTGCGGGCAACATCACGTATCCGAAGAACGAGCAGTTCCGTCAGGCGGCGAAGGCGCTCGACATCGATCGCGTCTTGGTGGAGACCGACAGCCCATTCCTCGCGCCGCAGACGATGCGCGGTCGCGACAACGAACCCGCGAACGTGATGTCGACCATCGCAGAGATCGCGCGCGTACGCGACGCGAGCGTCGACGAGATCGTCGAAGCGACCGCGAAGAACGCGCGCGCGGCGTTCGTCGGATTGCCGTAACGGGTCCGCGGAAACGGTCGTGAGCGCGCATGACGGCGCGAGTTATCCACCGAACGTACGTTCGGTCTCAAGATTGCAGTGAGGGTTGAGGGTTTGCTAGGGTCACGACCCGTGCACGTGATGGCTTCGGTCCGGCCACGCCGCTTCCCCCTGAAGCCTTCCTCGACCGAGTGGAGGAAGGTTGGCCGTTCGACCCACCCGGGTCCGCAGGTTGCGGATCCATCGGGCGATCCAAGCGACGACGTTCGCCGTGAGCATCACGCTCGTCGGCGGGATGTGGTTCGTCGCTTCGCGCACGCATGTCACGTTGATCATCGGCGGTCATGCCGAATCGATCAGCACGAACTCGGAGAACGTCCGGGAGCTCCTCGCGAACGAGGGCGTCACCCTCGACGGGAGCGACCGGGTGGTGCCGCCGTTGGCGACCGTGCTCGCCGACGGCATGACCGTGGTGGTGAGTCCGGCGCCCGTCGCGCCGGTCGCGCTGTCCCGCTCGAGCGCGTTCGGGCTGCAGGACGTCACGGTCAACCAGGCGCCCACTGGTGTGGGGGTCTGGACGGTGGAAGGTGCGAGCAGCGGACCCGCCGCGAGGATCGCGGCGGAGCTCGCCGAGGCTTCGGCCTCCGCGGTCGACATCGGAACATCTCGGGTGGTGAGCGTCCGAGCCGTCGTGGCTGGGAAGGTCCACGATGTGCTCACCAACGCTCGTACCACCCGAGAGCTCCTCTCGGCCATGGGGATCACTCCCGGTGTTCATGACCGCGTCCGACCATCGTCCAGCACCCCCCTTCACGTCGGTTCGACGGTCGTCTTCGATCGCGTCCGCATCCTGACGCGCGAGGTCCGTCGGTCCATCCCCTACACGACGCGCACGCTCTGGTCGACGGATGTGCCGGCCGGCACATCCGACGTGGTTTCGGCCGGCATGGCGGGACTGGCGCTCGTCACGGAGCGGGTCGTGGTCGTGAACGGTCATGTCGAATCGACGACGGTCACCGGGGAGCGCATGATGCGGCCGCCGGTGGACGAGGTGCGACGCTCCGGCTCCGCCGTCACGGCGATCCCGCAAGGCACGGCCGGAGGCCACGAAGCCGGCGGTCAGGCGACCTGGTACGACCCGCCCTGGTCGGGTCTCACGGCCGCCAGCCCCTGGATCCCGTTCGGCACCCACGTCAGGGTCACCGACCTCGCGACCGGACGGACGGTTATCGTCGTGATCGATGACCGTGGACCCTTCTCGCCCGGCCGCATCATCGACCTCTCGCCCGAGGCGTTCTCCGTCCTCTCGCCGCTCGGCCGCGGCGTCCTCGACGTCCGCATCAGCTGGTAGCGACTCGACCGGCCGAGGAGCTCGCGGGCTGGGGGCGGGCGCCGTTCGCGAGCTGGCCGCGCGCCACGGCATCCTTCCCTCCAAGGCGCTCGGACAGCATTTCCTGATCGACCCGAACCTCGCCACCGCGATCGCCGCTGAGGCCGGCGTTCAGCCGGGCGATCGCGTGGTCGAGGTGGGGGCCGGTCTCGGTTCGCTGACGCTGGCGCTCGCCGCGACAGGGGCGCGCGTCCGCGCGATCGAGTTCGACCGCGCGTTGCTGCCCGCCCTCCGTGAGGTGACCGCCGGTGTCGACAACGTCGAAGTCGTCGCCGCCGACGCGACGCGCGTCGACTGGGCGAGCGAGCTGGAGGACGGACCGTGGGTCCTCTGCGCGAACCTCCCGTACAACGTCGCCGTCCCGGTCGTGATGTCGGTGCTCGAGCAGGCGCCGACGGTCAAGCGACTGGTGATCCTGGTGCAGCGCGAGGTCGGCGAGCGGTTGGTGGCCGGACCGGGCGACGAGCACTACGGACCGGTGAGCGTGCGCGTGGCGTACCGGGCGACCGGCGAGCTGACGCGCCGCGTGCCACCGTCCGTGTTCTGGCCCCGGCCGAAGGTGGCGTCGGTCGTCGTGCGGCTCGAGCGACTCGCAGAGCCGCCGGCCGACGCCGACCCCGAACGGTTGTGGCGGGTCGTGGACGCGGGATTCGCCGAGCGTCGCAAGACCATGCGGAGCGCCGTCGTCCGGCTGGGCGTGGACCCCGGGCGCGCGGACGACCTCCTCCGGGAGCAGGCCGTCGACCCGCGCACCCGAGCCGAGCAGCTCTCGCTGCAGGACTTCGCGCGGATCGCCGGGGCGCTCCCGTGACGGCCGCCCGCAGGTCGGTCACACGGGCCGCTCCGGCGAAGTTGAACGTCTTCCTCCGGGTCCTTGGCGCGCGCGAGGACGGGTACCACGACATCGAGAGTCTGGTGCTGCCGATCTCGCTCGCGGACGAGGTGACCGTCACCGAGGCCGACAAGCTCGGCGTGGTCGTCGACGCCGAGATCGAACTGTCCGAGGGTCTGGACGCCGGCGGCATGAACCTGTCGCTCGTCGCGGCGCTCGCCATGGCGGAGGCGAGCGGCGGCTTGATGCACGGCGCGGAGATCCGGATCACGAAGCGCATCCCGGTCGCGGCCGGCCTCGGCGGTGGGAGCGCCGACGCGGCCGCGACGCTGCTCGCGTTGAACGAGTTGTGGGGCGGCGGCCTGGATCGTGACGCGCTCCTGTCGATCGGCGAGCAGATCGGCTCCGATGTCCCGGCGATGCTCGCCGGAGGCCCGGTGATGATGCGCGGCCGTGGCGAGCGGATCGCCCCCGTCCACGTGGTGACGACGTGGTGGGCCATCAAGCCGTTCGGGTTCCCGACTCGATCGCCCGACGCGTACCGATGGTGGGACGAGGACGGCGGAACGCTCGGGCCCGATCCCGGGGCGCTCGTCGCGGCCGCCGAGTCCGGGAACGACGAACTGTTGGGGCACGCGCTCTTCAACGATCTCGAGGAGCCCGTCTCTCGGAGGCATCCCGAGATCGCGGAGACGAAGCGGGCGTTCCTGGAGGCGGGCGCGCTCGGCGCCGTCATGAGCGGGAGCGGCCCGACGGTCGTCGCCCTGGCGCGTCACATGGCGCAGGCCGACCGGCTGGCCGCGGCGATTCCCGGCTCCTTCGTCGTATCGGGGCCGCCTCCGGGATAATCGCCGGACAGTCCGGGGTCGTCTAACGGCAAGACGCGGGCCTTTGGAGCCTGAAATGGAGGTCCGATTCCTCCCCCCGGAACCGTGACCACACCATGCCCTCGAGCGTCTTGGTGTTGATGATGAGAAGCGGGAGCGCCGGAGGGACGTTCGGGGACCATGTCTTCAACCGATCGTTCACGGCCCTCTACGAACGGTACGCCGATGATGCAGTCGGCCTCGCGTATCTCCTCACGGGGGATCGCCGCCTCGCCGAGGATCTGATGCAGGAGGCGTTCGTGAGGGTCGCCCGGCGTTTCGTACACATCCGTGACCCCGACGCGTTCTGGGGCTACCTGCGTCGCTCGGTCGTGAACCTCGCGGATTCGCATTTCCGGCGAAGAGCAGTCGAGAGGGGCTATCTGGCGAGGCAGCCCAAGCCGGATGAGGCGTCCGAGACGGACCTCAGCGATCGTGTGGTCCTTCGTGAGGCGATCCTCCGACTTCCGCTACGACAGCGGACCGCTTTGGTGCTCCGGTTCTACGAAGACCTACCGGAGCGCGAGATCGCGGACCTGATGAGATGTCGAGCGGGCGCGGTGAAACAACTGGTGTTCCGAGCGATGCAGACGCTTCGACGCGATGTTGCAGGGTGGGAGGAACCGTGACGGACGAGACCTCGATCGAAGAGCAACTCCGAACGGAGTTGGTTCGTATGCGGGCGGAGGTGCGCGCGGAACGACCGGCTCCCGGCGAGGTGACGACACGAGTGCGGCGGGCGATGACCGTCTCGTTCGTCGCCGCGGCGCTCGCGGTTGCCCTCGCCGTAACCGGGTCGGTCTTCGCATGGCGCGCATTCGCTCCGGCGGGTTCAGCACCGAGGGTCCCGGCCACGCAGCGAACGGTCTCGCCCAGTGCGTCCGCAGGGATCGTCGAAGAGCTGCGCTCTCGGCCGCTCGCACTTCCGACGGTCTCGGCAGGGGTGCCGTGCCCGACCTCGCCGATCACCAAGGTCTCGCCCGGACCCGGCTCGGGATTCACCGGGTCGGTCCGCGCTCAGGTGGCCGGCTGGCACGTACCTTTCGCAAGGCGCCCACGTGAGCCTGACGGGACTGAACCGCACGTCCGACGGCTGGTACGCGATGAAGGACATCTGGATCGTGGACGGTTCGTACGGCGGTCCGGTATTGATCCGAGGTGGCCAGGCCAACGGTGAGGGACCGATCGACATGGCCTGGAATCCCACGACGCCGATGCAGGAGGCGCTGCTTATCGATCCGAGCTCGCCGTCGCTGCAGACGAGCTCAACGGGATGGAGGACCGTTCCCATGGGGGCCTTCGTGCGGGGACCGGGCTGCTACGCGTACCAACTCGACGGCCTGGGGTTCACTCGGTTCATCGTGTTCGAGGTTTCGGCCTGAGATCAGGGTGCTGATTCCTCGGTGCGGGTTTGTCAGGCCCACGCCCATCCAGGAGGATGGAGTCCCTCGCCCCTCGACCTCTGGACGCGCGGTTGGCCGAGAACACGAAGAACGCCCCAACGCTTGCTGCGGTGGTCCTCGCGGCGGGCAAGGGCAAACGGCTGAAATCTTCGACGCCCAAGGTCCTGCATCCCATCTGCGGCCGGCCGGCGCTGTGGCACGTGTTGCAGGGCGTGCTCGCCACCCGGCCGAAGAAGATCGTCGTGGTCGTCGGGCACGGTGCCGACGACGTCCGCGCGGCGGTCACCTCCTGGGGGCTGAAGCCGGCGCCGGTCTTCGTCGAGCAGACGGAGCTACTCGGCACCGGACATGCGGTGCTCGCCGCCGAACGGGCCGTCGGCCGCGCGCACGACGTCATCGTCGTCGGCGGCGACTTCGACCCGGTCACGGGCGACGACCTCAAGCGGCTGATCGCCGCGCATCGGCGCACCAAGGGCGCCGCGGCCATCTTCGTCACCGAGCTCGACGCGCCGGGCGGGTACGCGCGCGTGGTGCATGAGCGGGGCAGGCTGGTCGCGATCGTCGAGGGCACCGACGCGCCGCCGGCGCTGCGTGCCAGCAACCTCGTCTCGCCGCTCATCATGGTGTTCCGCCGCGCCGACCTGTTCCGCGCGTTGCCCGCCGTGGGGCGCGAGAACCGCAAGGGCGAGTACTACCTGAACGAGGTGCTCCCGATCCTCATGGACAAGGGCGAGCGCGTGTCCGTCGTCCCCGTCGACACCGGCGGGACGTTCGGCGTGAACTCTCGCGATGGTCTGGCCGCGGTCGAGCGCGTCGTCCGGAACCGCATCAACGCGACGCATCTGGACAACGGCGTCACGATGGTGGACCCCGACGCGACCTACATCGACGTCGACGTCCGGATCGGCCGGGACACGGTGATCCGACCGATGACGTTCCTCGAGGGCGGAACGGTGGTCGGGAAGGGCGCCTCGATCGGTCCGTCCACCAGGATCGTTGACTCCACCGTCGGCGACCGGAGCGAGGTGACGTTCGCGGTGGTCCTGGGTTCGACGATCGGCAAGGACGTCCGGGTCGGTCCGTTCGTCCGCATGCGCCCCGGGACCGTCCTCGAGGACGGATCGAAGGCCGGGGCGTTCGTCGACCTGAAGAACGCGACCGTCGGGAAGGGCTCGAAGGTGCCGCACCTGTCCTACGTTGGCGACGCGGACGTCGGTGAGGACGTCAACGTCGGCGCCGGCACGGTGACGGTCAACTTCGACGGGTACGAGAAACACCGGACCGTCATCGGCGATGGAGCGAGCATCGGCTCCGATACCATGTTGATCGCACCGGTCACGATCGGGAAGGACGCGAACACGGGCGCGGGGTCGGTCATCACGAAGGACGTTCCGGCGGGTGCGCTCGCCGTCGAACGCTCCGAACAACGCAACGTCGAGGGATACCGCGAACGCAAGGACGCGGCGCACCGGCGCGAGGGCGAGAGCTAGGGGGGCGCGGTGGAGATCATCACGAAGAAGCGGATGATGCTGTTCACCGGCACCATCCATCCGGCCCTGAGTCAGGAGATCGCCGACTGCCTGGGGATCCCACTGAACGAAGCCGAGATCCGGCGTTTCGCGAACACCGAGCTCTACTTCCGGGCGAAGGAAAGTGTGCGAGGTGCGGACTGCTTCATCGTCCAGACGCATTACGAGCCGGTGAACGAAGCGATCATGGAGCAGCTGATCATGATCGACGCGATGAAACGCGCGTCGGCCAAGCGCATCACCGCCGTGATCCCGTACTACGGCTATTCACGGCAGGACCACAAGGCGCTGTCGCGTGAGCCGATCAGCGCGAAGCTCGTCGCCGACCTGCTGACCGCCGCCGGGGCCGACCGCATCGTCTCGGTCGACCTGCACTCCGGTCAGATCCAGGGCTATTTCGACGCGCCGTTCGATCACCTGACGGCGCTCCCGATCCTGTCCGACTACCTGGAGAACACGCTGGGCCTGTCGGGCGACGACCTGGTGATCGTGGCGCCCGACGCCGGTCGCATCAAGACCGCCGAGGTGTTGCGCAAGTATCTGCACGCCGACCTGGCGTTCCTCTACAAGCGCCGCTCGAAGACCGAAGCACACAAGATCGAGGAGATGGCGGTCGTGGGTGAGGTCAACGGCCGGCCGTGCGTGCTGGTCGACGACATGATCGACACCGCCGGCACGGTGGCCAAGGGCGCGGAGGCGCTGCAGGCGCAGGGGGCCGGCCCGATCTACGCGGCGGCGACGCACGCGATCTTCTCCGGCAAGGCCCGTCAGTCGCTCGAGGAGTCGCCGATCCAGGAGGTCGTTGTCACGAACACGGTCCCGATCCCGGAGGAACGGCAGTTCGACAAACTGACGGTGCTGTCGATCGCCCCGCTGATCGGCATGGCGCTCCGTGCCGTGTTCGACGACAGCTCGGTCAGCGAGATCTTCCGCGGCGACAACCAGATCTAGGGTGATCCCGACCGCGCGGAGGTCGTTCCTGCCGGTCAGCCGGTACGATAGGCGGCCGAACCCCGACACTCCTCGAGGACACGTTCATGGAAGCCAAGCTGGAAGCCGAACATCGCGACGACCACGGCAAGGGCGTGGCACGGAAGCTCCGTGCGGCGGGCCGGGTGCCGGCGGTGTTCTACGGTCACGGCACGGAGACCGTGCCGCTGTCGGTCGATGCTCGCGAGATGTTCCATCTGCTGCATACCGCCGGCGGCTCCAACGTCCTGCTCGACCTGATCGTCGACGGCGAGCCACACCTGGCCATGCCTCGCGAGATCCAGCGGGACCACATCCACAACACGCTGATCCACGTGGACTTCCTGTCGGTGTCCCGCACGGAGAAGATCGCGGTGGACGTTCCCGTGGTCGAGGTCGGTGACGCGATCGGCGTCAAGGAGGGCGGCGTGGTCGAGCACCACCTGCGCGACCTCCACATCGAATCCCTGCCACAGGACGTTCCCGAGCACATCGAGGTCGACATCACGGACCTCAACATCGGCGACATGATCCACGTCCGCGAGGTCGTGGTCCCCGAGGGCGTCACGATCCTCACGAACCCCGACGACGCGGTGCTGTCGGTCATCACGCCGGCCGCGCTCCGTGTCGAGGCCGAGCTCGGGCTCCCCGGAGAGGAAGCTCCCGAAGTGGTGGAGGAGCCGCTCGCCGAGGGCGAGGAAGCGCCCGCCGCCGAGGGCGAGGAAGCGCCCGCTGCCGAGGAGGGCGGCGAGAGCTAGTCCATGGAACCGTGGCTCGTCGCCGGCCTGGGCAATCCCGGCGACCGCTACGCCAAGACCCGTCACAACGTCGGCGCCATGGTCGTCGACGTCCTGTCGTCCGGCGCAGGCGAACGGTTCCGCAAGGCGCGGTTCGTTCCCGTCGAGACCGCCGAGATCACGATCGATGGCCGGAAGGTGTGGCTGGCCAAGTCGCTCCGGTTCATGAACGAATCCGGCCCCTCCTACGCCTCGATCGCGAAGAAGCACGAGGTCGCACCCGACCACGTCATCGCGGTGCACGACGAGATCGACCTCCCGTTCGGCGCCTTGAAGGTGAAGATCGGCGGTTCGACCGCGGGGCACAACGGGCTGAAGTCGCTCCAGCAGTCGCTGCGGACGCCGGACTTCCTCCGGGTCCGTGTCGGTGTCGGGCGCCCGCCGGGCCGGCAGGATCCCGCCGACTACGTCCTGCAACCGTTCGCCAAGCGCGAGGAGGCCGACGTCGCGATCCTGATCGACGCGGCCGCCGACGCGGTTCGCTCGCTCATCATCGAAGGTCTCGCCGCCACGCAGGACAAGCACAACCGCTCCGGCGCCCGCGACTGATGGAGCGGCTGATCCTGGCGCGGCACGCCCAGAGCGTGTTCAACGTGCGGGGGGTGCTGAACGGGGATCCGACGATCCCCGGCGGGCTCACCGATGAGGGTCGCGCGCAAGCACGTCGGCTGGGCGAGCGACTCAAAGATGAACGGATCGACCTGTGCGTGACCACGGAGTTCGAGCGGACGCGTGAGACGGCCGACATCGCTTTGACCGGTCGTGACGTGCCGCGCGTGGTCGTCCCGGAGCTGAACGATCCGCCGAACGGCGACCTCGAGCTCCATCCGTACGTGGAGCTCGCTCGCTGGCGGGAGTCGAACGGTCCGGACGTGCCGCTCCCGGGTCTCGATCGAACGGAGCGCGACTACTTCGAAACGGTCGCACGCGGGTTCAGACGACTGACCGAACGTTCGGAGTCCACCGTGCTCGCCATCTTGCACGGGTACGTCGTCGCGTGGATCGCCAGCAGCATGGGCGGGTTCGCCGCCGGAGGGCACGCCGAGGAGACGCGCCTGACGGCGTCGGAGCTCATCGAGGTGCTCGATGCGGTGGCTGGAGACGTGTTCCGCCGCTGGTCTTGGGAGACGTCCGGACGACCGCTGCTGTTCGGGGTCGGCGAGGGCGACTGACCGCTACGCGGTGCGGCGCGTCTTCGCGGGCTCCAGCGCGGCGAGTATCGAGCGGATCTGGCGGACGGCCGAACGGTCGAGCGAGTAGCAGATCTGCGTGCCGCGCCGCTTCGTCGTGACGATCCCGGCCTTCCGCAGCACGCGGAGGTGCTCGCTCACGGTCGGCTGACTGACGTCGAAGACGTCGGCGAAGTCGCAGGCGCACGTCTCCGGTTCCCGCGCCAGGCGCATCGCGATGCCGAGGCGCACCGGGTGACCGAGAGCCTTCAAGCGGATCGCATCGGCGGCAACATCTCGAGACATCTCGCTTGACAGGATAGAGCCTCTATCGGAGGATGTCTATATAGGAGAACGACGATGGACGTGAAGAAGCGGGCGGCCACGCAGAGCGATCGATCTCGACGAGGTTCGCCGACTCATGGCCCGTGCCACCGGTGACGAGAAGCACGACGAGAGCAGCACGTCGACGCTCGACCCGCTGGCCGTCCTCTACGGCGGCGTCCTGCGCGTGGACCCGGCGGAGCCGAGCTGGCACGAGCGCGACCGCTTCATCCTGAGCAAGGGGCACGGCCCGATCGCGTACTACGCGATCCTCGCGCATCTGGGGTTCTTCCCGGACGCCTGGCTCGACGACTTCTTGGGATGGGGCGGCAAGCTCGGGAGCCACCCCGACCGTGAGCTGGTTCCCGGGGTCGAGGCCTCGACGGGCTCGCTCGGCCACGGATTGCCGATGTCCGTCGGCGTCGCACTCGCGCTGCGTGCTCGGGGACTCACGGAGCAGCGGGTCTTCGTCCTGACCGGCGACGCCGAGTTGAACGAGGGCTCGAACTGGGAGGCCATCCTGCTCGCGCCGGCGCTCGGGCTGAACAACCTCACGCTCCTCGTGATCGACAACCACAGCAGCCACCTGCCCATGGCTCCGTTCGACGCGAAGCTCGAGTCGTTCGGCTGGCGCGCGACGATCGTCGACGGACACGACCACGGTGCCCTCGAGAAGGCGTTGCGAGAACGCGACGCCGTGCATCCGACCGCGGTCATCGCCGACGTGCCGGAGGGCGAGTGGTGAGCGCCCTCTCCATGCGCGAGCAGGCGGGGGAGACCACCGCCGATCTGTTGGACGAGGACCCGCGCGTGGCGGTCGTGCTCGCCGAGATCAGCACGGACCAGTTCGGGCGCGCCCTGCACTCCCATCCCGAGCGCGCCGTCAACGTCGGCATCATGGAGCAGACGATGGTCGGCGTCGCCGCCGGGTTCGCGATGGAGGGGTTCATCCCCATCGTCCACACCATCACGCCGTTCCTCGTCGAACGCCCGCTCGAGCAGATCAAGCTCGATTTCGGCTACCAGGGCTTGCAGGGGACGTTCATCTCGGTCGGCGGCTCGTACGACTACACGGGTGAGGGATTCACGCACCACTCGCCGGCGGACGTCCAGGTCATGCTCACCGTCCCCGGCATGGAGGTGCTGGCGCCGGGCACGCCGGATGAGCTCGACCGGCTCTTCCGCGCCACGTACGCGGACGGACACCCGACCTATCTCCGGACCACCACCACCGCGAACGCCGGGTCGAGATCGGTCGAGGTCGGACGCCTGGACGTGATCAAGCGCGGCGCCGTCGCGACCGTGATCGCCGTCGGGTCCCATGCTCGACCGGACGCTCGCCGCGGTGGACGGCATGGATATGACCGTCCTCTACGCGACGACCGTCGTGCCGTTCGACGCCGACGGGCTCGCGCGCGAGGCGGCCGATGCGCCGGACGTCATCTCGGTCACGCCGTTCCTCGAAGGGACGCTCACCCCGCTGCTCACCCAGGCGCTCGCCCATCGCCCTTCCAGGTTCGGGTCCATCGGCATCGGGCACGACGTGCTCCGTAAGTACGGCACGGCCCAGGAACACGACCACGCGCGAGGGCTGGACACGGGGGGCATCCGCGAACAGGTCTCCCGGTTCATCGAACGCTGAAGGCGCCAAGGGCGCAGCCGATCGCCGCGTACCCTGTTGCGATGACCGAGCTTCCGGCCGAGGTGCTGATGCGGTTGGGGTCGGCCCCGGAGGACCTGACGCGCCTCGGGTCGTCCCGCGTCGAGCGGGGCAACGGCCTCGTCGCGAAGTGCGGGACCCCGGAGGGCATCGCGCGCGAGGCGTTCCTGTTCGCGTGAGGCCGTCGCGCTGATGCCGGTCGGCCTCCCCGTACTCGTGGAGGCGGGCCCGGGCTGGATCCTGATGGAGGATGTGGGCGGAGAGCCGGTCTCTCCCACGGACGTGTCGCCGCTCGAAGGCCTTGCCCGGATGCACGAGCTCTTCCAGGGCGCGACGGGCATCGAGCACGAGCGTTTCCGCGATGTGTTCGGCCGCGAGCGGGAAGCGCTCCTCTCGCAAGCACGGAGCTCCGCCAACGCCGCCGCGCTGCCGGAGCCGCTCGCGTCACTGCTCCGCGACCCGTCGCGGCTCGTGGCGATCGTGGACGCGCAGCCGCGAACGCTCGTGCACGGCGACGCCTGGCCCGGCAACGTGCTCGCCACCGGCCCGAAGGACTTCATCTGGCTCGACTGGACCCAGTCCGGCGCCGGGCCTGCCGCGTTCGACCTGGCCGTCTGGCTGTACGGCTCACCGTGGGCGCCGGGCTCGACCAGTCCCGAGGGTGCGCTCGGCGCCTACCTCGCGGCTCGCACGACGCCGGTGGATCCGCCCGCGTTCAAACGCGCCGTGGACGCGTCGGCCGTCCTCGGGTTCCTGCTCACGTACCTCGCGCGTCTCACGGACCGGGAGCCCGACCTCATCAGCCGCGTCATCGAACGCAGGAACGAGCTCGCGATCCCGCTCCTCGCCTGATCACCCGTGATCGGCCTCATCGAACAGTCGCGCCGCGATCCGTTGGAGTGGCCAGGCCTGACCGTCCCGGTGCCAGTTGCCGTTCGCGAGGACGATCACCCCGACGTCGTCGCGGGGGCGGAAGTACATCTGCGTGGCGACACCGCTGTCGCCTCCGTTGTGGCCCATCAGCGGCATCCCCCGAAGCACGAACCGGTACCAGATCAGACCCTGCCCGTGCGCCACGTCGGGGAACTGGGTGCGGCGCATCTCCCGGACGGTGTCCGCGTCCAGGATCCGGGCGCCGTCGAGCTCGCCGAACGCCATGAACGCCCGGAGATGCTCGGCGAGTCCCAGGGCGCTCGTCCGGAGCTCGCCGTCCGGGTAGTCGGGGTAGCCGTACTGCCCGTACGCGACGAACGACCCGTCGTTCCAGTGGTAGGGCATGGCGATGTCGGTGCGATCCAGCCCGGCGAGGTGCCAGCTCGTGCGATCCATGCCGAGCGGCGCGAAGATCCGGTCGTCGCACCACCCGTCGAACGGCGTTCCCGACGCCGCCTCGACCATGAATCCGGCGAGCGCCGCCGCGATGTTGCAGTAGTCGTAGCGGCTCCCCGGCCGCCATGGCGAGAAGCTCGCGTGTGCGCCGTACAGGTCGCCGTCCGGGTCGAGGTAGCGGCGCAGGTAACCGCCCAGGGGGATCGACGAGTCGCCGTGCGTGTAGAACGGCACGATCGACGGCCAGTCGTCGCGGATGCTCGAGGTGTGGGTCAGCAACATCCGCAACGTGATCGGGTCCTGTGGATGCCGCGGGTTGCGCACGCGGAACGGCAGGACGTCGTTCACGTCCGCATCGAGGTCGAGCAGCCCGTCTTCGACGGCCTGCATCACGGCGACCGACATCACGGTCTTGGAGATCGACGCGAGCATGAAGACGGTGTCGGGCGTCGCGCGCCGTCCGTGCGCGACGTTCGCGTGGCCGTATCCGTTGGCCCACGCGACGCCGTCGGACCTCACGATGCATGCGGCGAGACCGGGGACGCGCGCGGCTCGCATCAGCGCGCGGATCTCGCGATCGAGGTCGGCCGAGCGACGGGTCCGCGTGGCGGCGATCGCCCGGTGAACGGGACTCCACACCGGCGCCGTGATCCCCAGCGCTCCCGCGACCAGGATCCGTCGCCGTGGGATCTCTCCGGGGAGGGGCCGGACCACGGAGCCGCGAGGAGGTCGCACGGTCCGCAACAGTACCCACGACGGGCGGGCCTCGGTAGACTCCCCTGCGATGAGGCCCCGTCGCGGCGCGGCGAGGCCTGTTCGTGCTGTCCGGACCGATTCGTGAAGGAGATCGAGTGGAGCCTGGGATGACCCTGGAGCGCGCGTTGGAGGCGCTGATCGCGTCCGAGCCGTTCGAGCGGCTCCTGCTCGAGCGCGCCCGGCCCATCCTCGCGCACGCGGAGGCCGGGCACGACGCCGTCATCGCCGGTCTGGCGCGCGCGCTGGACGCGCCGGTCCTGGTGGTGGCTCCCGGGCCGCACGAGGCGGAGGCGCTCGCCGCGGAGGCCGCCGCCTACCTCGGCGCCGAACGCGCCGCGCTCCTTCCTGCATGGGAGGCGCTCCCGTACGAGGGCATCGGTCCCACACCCGAGATCGCGGCCCGGCGCGCCGACGCCGTCCACCGGCTCCGGGGGGCGAGCGGCGCGTTCGTCGTCGTCGCGCCGGCGCTCGCCGCGATGCAGGGCTTGATCCCCACGCTCGGCGCCATCCCACCGATCGAGCTGGTGGCGGGCCGCGAGCTTCCCCCCGACGCGCTCGCCGATGGGTTGGTCGACCTGGGCTATGCGCGCGCGGACCTGGTCGAGCATCGCGGCGAGTTCGCGGTGCGGGGCGGCGTGGTGGACGTGTTCCCGGGCGATGCCCGACGGCCGATCCGCCTGGAGTACTGGGGCGAGGAGATCGAGTCCCTCCGCGAGTTCTCGTCGTCCTCGCAGCTGTCCACGGGCAAGGTCGCGCGCGTGCTCGTGCCGGCCGTGCGCGAGCTGATCCCGGACGATGAGATCCGAGCCCTCGCCGGGCGGCGCGCGGAGCTGCAGACCGAGCGGTTCCGGGACGGGCTGCAGCGCATCGCGGACGGCCTGTTCGTCGAAGGCGCCGAGACGCTCGCACCGTTCGTGTTCGACCGGATGCCGACGGTCGCGGAACTGCTCCCGCACGGCGCGTGGGTCGTGCTGGCGCAGGCCCAGCGCACGCAGGACCGAGCGCGGCAGGCCCACGAGGAGGGCGAGGCACTGGCGGAGGCGATCGGCTGGCCCGGACCGCACGTGCTCCATCCGCTCGGCGAGGCGCTCGGGGACCACGTCCAGGTCCATCTCTCCGAGTTCACGCAGGGGCTCGACCTCGGGCTCACCGATTGGGGGAGCGCGCAGGGCAACCCGGCCGAACTGGCGGCGCGCCTGGCCGACCTGTCCGCCCGCGACTACCGCCTGATCCTCTCGTCGAGAGGGCACGGTTCCCTGGAGCGTGTGCGCGAGTTCGTCGGCTCGGCGATCGAGGTCGAGGCGGTCGAGGCGCCGCTCGCGAACGGCTTCGTCTCGGCGGCGGCCAAGGTCGCCGTCGCGACCGAGGAGGACTTCTTCGGCTCGCGGCGTCACACGCGGACGGCGCCGCGGTTCACGACGCGCCGCACGGACGCGATCGCCGACGAGCTCGAGCCGGGCGACTTCGCCGTTCATCGGATCCACGGGGTCGGGCGGTACGCGGGCATCACGCACCGCGCGCTCGCCGGCGCGGAGCGCGACTACCTGATCTTGGAGTACGCCCAGGGCGACCGGCTCTTCGTGCCGAGCGATCAGGTGGGCATGGTGGCGCGCTACCTCGGCGGCGACGCGCCGCGTCTGCACCGCCTCGGCGGCTCCGATTGGGTCAAGGCCACCACCAAGGTCAAGCGCGCGGTCAGGGACATGGCCGGCGAGCTCGTCCGTCTCTACAGCGTCCGGATGTCCGTGCAGGGGCACACGTTCGGGCCCGACACTCCGTGGCAGCACGAGCTGGAAGACGCGTTCCCCCACGACGAGACGGGCGATCAGCTCACGGCGATCGAGGACGTCAAGCACGACATGGAGCTGCCCAAGCCCATGGACCGCTTGATCTGCGGCGACGTGGGGTTCGGCAAGACGGAGGTCGCGATCCGCGCGGCGTTCAAGGCGGTGATGGAGGGCAAGCAGGTCGCGGTCCTCGTGCCGACCACGCTCCTGGCCGAGCAGCACTTCATCTCGTTCAGCGAGCGCTACGCCCCGTTCCCCGTGAAGGTCGTCATGCTGTCGCGGTTCGTGTCCGCGGCCGATCAGAAGAAGGTCATCGCCGACGCCGCGAAGGGCGCCGTCGACGTGGTGATCGGCACGCATCGCATCCTGAGCCCCGACGTCAAGTTCAAGGACCTGGGGCTCGTGGTCGTGGACGAGGAGCAGCGGTTCGGCGTGGCGCACAAGGAACGGCTGAAGAAGATGCGCGCGTACGTGGACGTCCTGACCATGACCGCGACGCCCATCCCACGCACGTTGGAGATGGCCCTGACCGGCATCCGCGACATGTCGACGATCGACACGCCGCCCGAAGACCGGCGGCCGGTCCTCACGTACGTCGGTCCGTACGACGAAGGGCTCGCGCTCGGCGCCGTCCGCCGCGAGCTGCTCCGCGAGGGTCAGGTCTTCTGGGTCCACAACCGCGTCGCGACGATCGACCGGCAGGCGGGATGGTTGCAGGAGCAGCTCCCCGACGCCCGCGTCGTCGTCGCGCACGGACAGATGGACGAAGCAGACCTCGAGAAGCAGATGATGAAGTTCTGGGATCGCGAGGCAGACGTCCTGGTGTGCAGCGTGATCATCGAGAGCGGCCTCGACGTGCCGAACGCGAACACGCTCGTCGTCGACTCAGCGCACCTGCTGGGCCTCGCGCAGATGTATCAGCTGCGCGGGCGCGTCGGGCGCTCCACCGAGCGAGCGTTCGGGTACTTCTTCTTCCCGCCGACGCGCGAGCTGACGCAGGAGGCGCACGAGCGACTCGCCACGATCAGCAAGCACCAGTCGCTCGGCAGCGGGTTCCAGATCGCGCTCCGCGACCTGGAGATCCGCGGCGCGGGCAACCTGCTCGGTGCCGAGCAGCACGGGCATATCGCGTCGGTCGGGTTCGACACGTACTGCCGGATCCTGGCGGAGTCGGTCGCCGAGATGAAGGGCGAGCCGGTCGCCGAGGAGAAGGAGCTCCGGATCGACCTGCCGGTGAAGGCGTTCATCCCGCCGGGGTGGGTAGCGCAGGAGGCGCTCCGACTCGACCTCTACCGCCGGATCTCGACGGCCGGTGACCATGGCTCGCTCGAGCACGTCCGCGACGAGACGGTCGACCGCTACGGCGCGCTGCCGCCCGAGGTCGAGACGTTGTTCGCCGTCGCGTCGCTCCGCGTGACCGCCGCTGCGATCGGCGTGGAAGAGATCGCGACGTTCCGCGAGCAGGTCCGCATCCGTCCGGTCGCGCTCAGCGACGCGCTCGTCTCCGACCTGGAGGTGCGCGTCTTCGGCGCCACCTACCACCCGGCGAAGCAGACGCTGAACCTGGTCCCCGAGCGCGTCTTCGGCGTGGACCTGGTGCGGTGGGTGGAGCGCTATCTCCTCGAATCGGCGGGCTTCGAGCGGCCGGAGCTGGGTGGGCTCGAGGCGGGAGTGCAGCAGGTCTAAGGGGTCGCGGGCTCGTGCGCCGCCAGACTGCGCGTGTCACAGAGAAGGCTGAGAAGGTGTTCGGGGACACGTCGGCTAGACTCGTGGTTCGTGACTCCCCGCAACCACCCCCGTTCCGTCGTGCTCATCGGGCTCGCGCTCTGTCTGGCACTGCTCGCGTCGTGCGGCAGCGCCGCGGCGCCCGCGGCCACGTTCGGCACGACGGACTTCTCGGACGTCCAACTCGCGCATGAGATGGACGTCTTCGGCTTCCTGGCGGGCCTCAATCAGCAGCCGTGCGGCACCATCCAGGGCGACGAGACCGCGGACGCGGCGTGTGCCCGGTTCGCGCTCACGAACCTCATCCAGGAGCACTTCGTGCGGGTATACGCGGACGCCAACCACATCAGCGTGACCGACGCGAACGTGAAGCAGTCGGTCACGCAGCTCGACGGCAGCTTGGGGAAGAAGGCCGTGAACACACAGCTCACCTCCCACCACCTGACGCGCGCGGACCTGACCGACCTCGCGCGACGGATCCTGCTGTTCGGCGAGGTCCAGCGGGCCATCGCGGCGTCCAAGATCACGGATGCCCAGCTCCGTCAGCAGTACGAGAGCTCCCTGGCGAGCTACGTCACGGTGCAGGTGGACCACATCTTGGTGAAGACGAAGGCCGAGGCCGAGGACGTCTATGCGCAGGTGACCGCCCCGGGCTCCACGGAGAAGGACTTCCTGGCCCTGGCCAAGCAGGTCTCGATCGATCCGAGCGTCAAGCAGAACTCCGGCAGCCTCGGGTCGGCCGTGGCGTCCACGTACGCGCCGGAGTTCGCCGCAGCGGTGATCAAGATGGAACCGGGTGAGATCTCCAAGCCCGTCCACAGTCAGTTCGGATGGCACGTGATCCTCATGAACACGAAGGACGTGCAGTCGTTCGACTCCGTGAAGCAGACGCTGCTCGACAGCGGCTCGACCTCCATCTTCAACGACTGGCTGCGCGAGCAGATCCAGAACGGCAAGATCGAGATCAACCCGAAGTACGGACGGTTCGACAGCGACACGCTCGAGGTCTCGCGCATCTCGAGCACGGAGACCGGCAGCGCCTCGCCGTCGGCGAGCCCGTCCGCGTGAGCGAGGGCCTCGACGACCGTTCCGCAACTCCGGTCCCTTCCAGCCAGGGCGGAGCGCGTCTCCTCGAGCTGATCCGCGTCCAGGCGCGGCTGCGGGCTCCCGGAGGGTGTCCGTGGGACGCGGAGCAGACGCATCAGACGCTCGCCCGCCATCTGCTCGAGGAGACCCACGAGCTGCTCGACGCGATCGACGGCGGCGACTCCGACGCCATCCGGGACGAGCTCGGCGATCTGCTGCTGCAGGTCACGTTCCATGCGCAGATCGCAGCGGACGACGGGCGATGGGATGTCGACGACGTCGCTCAGGGTCTGGTCGAGAAGCTGATCCATCGGCACCCACACGTGTTCGGTGATGTCGAGGTGAGCGGCTCCGACGAGGTCCTGGTGAACTGGGAGAAGCTCAAGGCCGAGGAGAAGGGCGGGAAGACGTCGGTCGAGGACGACATCCCCGCGACCCTTCCGGCGCTCGCGCGCGCGAGCAAGGTGCAGCGTCGCGCCGCCGGGTGGGGATTCGAGTGGCGTTCGCCGCAGAGCGCGATGTCCGCGCTGCGTGAAGAGGTGGACGAGCTCGCCGACGCGATCGAGGCCGACGACTTGGACGACGCGGAGGAGGAGGTCGGCGACGTGCTGTTCTCGGTGGTTGCCGTCGCTCGCAAGCTGGGGGTCGACGGGGAGAGCGCGCTCCGCCGGACGATCCGCGGGTTCGCCGAGCGGTACGAGCGTTTCACGGCCGCGGTCGCGGAGCGCGGGTTGGACGTCGACGCCATGGACGAGTCCGAGGTGCGGGCGTTGTTCCGGGAGGTTCGATGACGACGGATCGCGCGATCGTGGCGACCGTCGAACGCGCGGACATCGAGGTCGCGCGCGACCGCGTCCGCGGGTACATCCGCACGACACCCGTCGTGGAGACCGGCGCCGGTGCGTTCGGGTTCGACGGTTCCCTGACGCTGAAGCTCGAGCTCCTGCAGCACACGGGCTCGTTCAAGCCGCGGGGCGCGTTCAACAAGATGCTCGCGTCCGACGTCCCCGGCGCCGGCGTCGTGGCGGCCTCCGGCGGCAACTTCGGCCTGGCGGTCGCGTACGCGGCCCGCTCGCTCGGCCACCGTGCCGAGATCATCGTCCCGGACACCTCGCCGGCCGCCAAGATCGATCGGATCCGCCAGATGGACGCCGTCGTCAGCGTCGTCCCGGGGTACTACCACGAGGCCTCGGTGGCCGCGGCGGCTCGCCAGGCGGAGACCGGCGCGTTGTCGATGCACCCGTTCGATCAACCGGAGGTCGTCGCCGGTGGGGGAACCGTCGGCCTGGAGCTCTCCGAGCAGGTGCCCGATGCCGACACGGTGCTGGTCGCGGTGGGCGGCGGCGGGTTGATCGGTGGGATCGCGTCGTGGTTCCGCGGCGACGTCCGCGTGGTGGGGGTGGAGCCGGAACGGTGTCCGACGTTGCATGCGGCGCTCGCCGCCGGCGAGCCGGTGGACGTCGAGGTTGGCGGGATCGCCGCCGATTCGCTCGGCCCTCGCCGGGTCGGAACGATCGCGTTCGCCGCGGCGTGCGCGTGGGTCGACCGGGTGACGCTGGTGTCCGACGAAGCGATCCGCGACGCGCAGCGCAGGTTGTGGAGCGATGCACACGTCGTGGCCGAACCGGGAGGTGCCGCGTCGCTCGCGGCACTGCTCGCCGGCGCCTATCGTCCGTCGCCGGGGGAGAAGGTCGTGGTCGTCGTGTGTGGCGCCAACACCGATCCGGCCGACGTAGTCTGACCCGGACTAGTAGCCGCCTCCGCTACGCTGAGCGCCATGGAGGTGGAGACCCCCGATCCCGACGTCTTGGCCCGAACGCTCGAGTTCGAGCGCGAGTTGGTGGCGAGCGTCAGCACCCGACTCGTGCGGTCCGCATGCGGCACCGCGTACCTGAACGACGGGTACAGGGAACGGTGGGACAGCAACTTCCTGTGGGTCGATGACGTCGACCACCCGGCCGCCGGCGCCGGCGAGCTCGCCGCCGACGCCGACCGGGTGCTGGGAGAGGCGGGCCTCATCCACCGGGAGATCCGGGTCGACGACGACGCGTACGGCAGGTCGGTCGCTCCCGGGCTCGCCAAGGCCGGCTACGCGGGGGATCGGTTGTTGGTCATGGCGCTCCGGCGGCCGGCGGATCGGCCGTCCGCGGCCGACGCCGCGGAGGAGGTCGACCTCGCGACGCTCCGCCCGACGCTCGAGATCGTGCTGCGGCGCGAGCCGTGGGCCACGACGGAGGGGATCGTGCGCACGCTGGCCGATTTCCGCGGAGAGCTCGCGCGCCACGCCGGCGCGCGCTTCTTCTGCGCGAGGGTCGGCGGCGAGATCGCCGGCATGTGCGAGCTCTACGTCAGAGGGCCGATCGCTCAGATCGAGGACGTGAACACGCTCGAGGAGTTCCGCGATCGAGGGGTCGCCCGCGCCGTCGTGCGTCGCGCGGCGGACGAGGCGCTGGCCGCAGGTGCCGAGCTGGTGTTCCTCCACGCGCTCGATGACGACTGGCCGAAAGAGCTGTACGCGAAGCTTGGGTTCGATCCGATCGGACACGTGTGGTCGTTCGTGAAGCCCTCGCCGTCGGTGAAATCCCCGGACTGACGAGCGCGTCCGGTACCATCGAGCCCCCATGTCGCTGATCGAACGCGTTCACGCTCGCCAGATCCTCGATTCGCGCGGCAACCCGACCATCGAAGTCGACGTGACGCTCGACGACGGCGCGTTCGGGCGCGCGGCCGTTCCCTCCGGTGCGTCTACCGGCGAGCACGAAGCGCTCGAGCTGCGCGACGGCGATGCGTCGCGGTACGGCGGCAAGGGCGTCCTGAAGGCGGTGGCCAACGTGATCGGGCCGCTCGCCGAGGTGGTGTCGGGGCTCGACGCGTTCGACCAGCGCGGGGTGGATCGAGCGCTGATCGATCTTGACGGAACGGCGGACAAGTCGGCGCTCGGCGCCAACGCCGTGCTCGGCGTCTCGCTCGCGGTGGCGCGCGCCGCCGCCGACTCGAGCGGGTTGCCGCTGTACCGCTACCTCGGCGGTCCGAACGCGCACATCCTTCCGACGCCCCAGTTCAACGTGATCAACGGCGGCGTGCACGCCGACAACGAGTTGGAGCCGCAGGAGTTCATGCTGGTGCCCGTCGGCGCGGCCTCGTTCTCCGAGGCGCTGCGGTGGGGGGCCGAGTGTTACCACGCGTTGAAGGCGATCCTCCATGAGCGTGGGCTGTCGACGGCCGTCGGCGACGAGGGCGGGTTCGCACCTGCGGTCGCCACCACCGCCGAAGCGCTCGGGCTCCTGGTGAACGCGATCACTGCGGCCGGCCTCGAGCCCGGGGGCGAGATGGCGCTCGCGATGGATCCCGCCACGTCCGAGCTGCAGAGCGGCGACGGCACGTATCGCCTCGAAGGCGCGGACCGCACGGCCGACGACATGATCGCGTTCTGGTCCGACCTGTTGGACCGGTTCCCGATCGTCTCGTTGGAAGACGGTCTGGCGCAGGACGACTGGGAGGGATGGGCGCGCCTGAACGCCGCCGTCGGCGACCGGGTGCAGCTCGTCGGAGACGACCTCTACGTCACCAACCCCGAGCGGTTGGAACGGGGCCTCCGAGACGACTCGGCGAACGCGATCCTGATCAAGCTGAACCAGATCGGCTCGTTGACCGAGACGCTCGACGTGATGCAGCTCGCGTCGTGGAACGCGTACGGCGTCGTCGTGTCGCATCGGAGCGGCGAGACCGCGGATCCCGTGATCGCCGATCTTGTCGTGGCGACGAACGCCGGACAGATCAAGAGCGGCGCACCCAGTCGTGGGGAGCGGACCGCGAAGTACAACCAGCTCCTCCGCATCGAGGAGGAGCTCGGCGAGAACGCCAGCTACGCAGGTGTGGATCCGATCGTCGGGATCGGCGCTTGAGCGCGGAGGCTCGAACGCAGACCGCCGGCGTTCGAGCCGCCGCAGGCGTGTCGCTCCGGTTGAACGGACGCGCCGTCGCGCTGTTGTTGATCGCGCTGGCGGTGGTGCTGCTCGCCATCGCCCCGTTGCGCGGGTACCTGGACGAGCGCGGACAGCTCAGCGACCTCAAGAAGCAGACCACGGTCCTCGAGCAGCAGAACCATGCATTGCAGACGCGCATCGAACAGCTGAGCGACGCGACGTTCCTCGAGCGGATCGCGCGTGAGTGTCTGGGCATGGTCAAGCCGGGAGAGACCGCCTTCGTGGTCGT
>CAVZKB010000004.1:0-721378 GCA_963775755.1 uncultured Actinomycetes bacterium
TCGAACCCATCGCCGGGATGGCTGTAGACCCCGCCGCGGACGGCCATGGTGCTCGAGCCCCCGCCGTCCAGGTTCATGGCGACCTCGGCCCCGAGCCGGTTGGCCATGAACTGGGCCAGCTCCGACGAGCGACATGCCCGCCGACGAGCCCTGACGTCCGTCGACCACCACGATGAGCACCCGGCCGTCCGCCGTGAGCCCGATGGCGGTCCGAGGATTCCGCCCGCAGACGGCGCCGACGCATCGGCCGAGCGCCACCCGTCCGTTGTTCACCAGGATCCGATCCCCGCCGATCGCGTCCTTCACGCCGGGGATCCCCAACGACCACCCGATCTCGATCGTCTCGCCGGGAGTCAGCGAGCGGAGGAACGTCGCCTCCGTCGGTCGCGGGCGCGGCCGACAGGACCACGCCGTCCTGCGTTGCGAGCGATGAGGAGAAGCATCCGCGTTGGTCGACGCTGTACGTACGCGTGACTCCGTCGCCCGTGGGCGAGGAGGGGCCCGCGGGCAGCAACCGCGCGGAGCACGTGAACGGCCTCGGCTGATCGAGTCCGGTGCCCGCCGCCGTGTACGCCGTGATCTCCCCCGCGGTCGGGCGACCGTTGTTCCACGTGGCGACCGGCCACGTCTCGCCGCTGTCGACCTCGGTGACGGTGATCTCCTCCTTGTCCGGTTTCGCGATCCGCATCGTCCCGTCGCCGGCGATCGTGAAGAGCACGCCGTAGGCGCGCGACGTCTGGACCAGGTCGCCGTCGAGCACGAACGGGTGCACCGGTCGTCCGGACGTGAACCCGAAGTCGCCGTTCACCGCGGCGATCGCCCCGAGTCGCTTGGCGATGTCGCTCGTCTTCTCCAGGCCGGCAAGGCGGTCGTTCGACAGCGCGACGCCGACGGACGCGCCCTGCGACGGGTCGACCGTCAGCACGTACGTGCGGATGGGGAAGCGCCGGTCGATGTACGTCGTGATGGCCACGCCCGGGGCGAGCACCCGCACGTGCGGCCTCCCGGTGGGAGAGCCGTTCGCGGGGACCGCGGCGATCAGGCCCGCCAGGAGCACGGCGCTCGCGATGCACAGCTCGAGCGCGCGGACCCTGGGGCGCATGCGTGCGAACCGACGGTGTTCGGGCATGCGCCCCATCCTAGACGACGCTCGCCGCGCCTCCCCGGTTCAAGCCGTGGTGCTTCCGCCGGTCAGCATGCGGCCGGTGTCGGGGCTCCCTGGTAGATGAGGCTCATGTCTCCGGCTTCCATCGTGCTGCTTCCGGCCGACGGCAAACGCCATTGCAGCCGGAACCGGTGTTGGTGCTCGGCGGGGTTCTGCCCCACCCACGTGAACGAGAAGGCCGTCGGTCCCGAGCCGACCCCGACCGTCGTGGATCCGGGGTGGAGGGGGCTCGTGCCGCCGATCGAGGTGTCGATGACGCGGACCTGCGGTTGGTCTCCATCGAACGTCCCGCTCACCTGGACGGCGAAGTTCTGCGCCAGCGTGTCCTTCACGACCATCCCGGGGACGTTCGTCCACGTCGTCGAGGTCGTGGTCGCGGGCGACTTGACGGCAGCCCAGTCGAGACATGACGCCCGGGTCCCCGGGACGGTCGCCGAACGCGTGATCCCGTAGGCGACGCTCACCGGCACCAGCACGGCGACCGCCAGGACGATCCCGACCCACATGCGGCGTTGCTTCTGCATCTCGATCCTCCCTCGCTCGAGCAGCCGAGTCTTCGGAAGAACCCTAACGCGGTCGGCGCGTGAGCGGATCTGCTACACGCGCAGCGCCGACCCGCTTCCGCGCCGGAAGACGACCTCGATCCCGAACGACAGCGCCACCATCGCGCCGAGGACGGCGGCGGATCCCAGGCTGCTACGGGCGATGAGAGCTGCCAGTGCTGCGGCGCACGCGACGGCGGCCGCGAGCGAGATCCACGCCGCCGATCCGCGCTCGCTCGAGGTCTTGGCCTCCGCCGCGTTCACCACGGCGAAGATGATGAGGAAGCCCGCGCTCCCCATCGTCGAGATGCTCTCCAGGTTCAGGAGGTTCGCCAGCACGATGGTGGCACCCGCGGTGATGAACAGCCCCTCCAGAGGCTTGCTCCAGATGGGCCGCTCCAGCTCGGCGGGCAGCTCTCGCGACTTCGCGATCGTGTAGGTGAGGCGGGCCGACCCGTAGAGGGTGGCATTGATCGCCGACGCGGTTGAAAGCATGGCGGCCACGCCGATCATCACGAACCCGGCCGACCCGAGCGACGGCCGTGCCGCGACCGCCAGCGCGTAGTCGCGCGCATGCACGAGCGTCGCCACCGGGAGCGATCCCGACGGACACGATGGCGACGAGCACGTACAACACGATCACGAACCCCACGGAGACGTAGTAGGCGACGGTGAGGGTGCGGTCGGGATCATCGACGTCCTCGGCGGCGTTGGCGATGAGTTCGAAGCCCTCGTATGCCAAGAAGATGATCATGCCCCCGGCGATCAGGGAAACCGGAGAGCTCCATCGCGCGGGCGCGAGCCGGGATGCCGAGACCCCGGCCATGCCCACCGCGACGAAGAACAGCAGGATGGTGACCTTGATCGCAACGACGATCCGCTCTGCTCGAGCCACCGTGGATGCGCCCGCGATGTTCAGGACGGCGATGGCCAGGATGGCCCCTGTGAGGAAGAGGTGCTTGAACAGCCCGCGTGATGCGGCGGGAAGCAAGCTCGCCGCGTAGCTGCCGAACGCCTCCGAGTACAGGGCGAGCATCACGATGTAGCTGAGCCAGAGCAACACGTTGATGCCGCCGGCGAACAACCCCGGCGCCGAACGCGCGGTTCACGAACGTCACCGTGCCGCCGCGACTCGGATAGGACCTCGACAGCAGCGAGTACGACCTGGCCGTCAGCAGCGCCACCATGCCGGCGACGAGGAAGGCGATGGGCGCGCCGCCTCCGGCGATCTGCACGGACAGCCCGAGGACCGCGAAGATCCCACCGCCGACCATGCCTCCGACGCCGATGGCGACGGCCCCCCAGAGGCCGACGTGTCCCGCGTCTCGTTGTGGAGGCGACACGTCGATCAGGCGAGGTCGCGCTTGCGGAACAGCCAGGCGCCCGCCACGATCAGCACCGCGCTGACGACCATCGGCAGGATGAAGGCCAGGGCTCCGAACCCGGTCCGCAGCGGATCGCCCTGGATCAGCCAGTGCCACGGCATGAGGTCGCGGACGACGCGGAGGGCCTTGACCTGCTCGGCCAGCCCCTGAACGACGAAGCCGATCACCGCGATCGACGTGGAGACGCCGATGGCCAGTCCCCGATTACCGGTCGCGGCGCCGATGGCGAACGTGAGGGAGGCGTACGTGAGGGCGGCCAGGGCGCTCGCGACGTTGGCCGCCGCGATGTGGGAAGCCGGAAGGCCCTGGGTGAGCTTGGTCCCCGGTGCGAGCAGCAGCAGGACGACGATGGAGGCGGCGGTCAGACCGGCGAGCATGATGACCATCGCCCCGGCGCGCTCGAGGGCGACACGCACGCGTCCGATCGGGTTGGCCAGCAGCAGCTCCAGCGTTCCTTGCGCCTCGTCTCCGGCCACCGTCCACCCCGCGACGCCGATGGTGAAGACGAGGAGCGTGACCGGAAGCACGTTCGCGATGTATTGACTGTTGAGGTAGCCCACGGGCGAGGTGATCAAGGTCTGTGGGTCGAGCCCCAGCGCGGCTTGGACCCCCGGCGAGAGCTGGGAGAACGTCTTGTCCAGCGAGGCGTTGTCCCGGAGCGTGGGGTACGCGATGGCGATGAGCGCCGCCAGGCCCGCGATGCCCAGGGCCCACCAGATGAGGCCGGAGCGTCGCCGTTGGATCGCCTGGGTGAGGACCGTCGGACTCATCGGTCCTCCTCGGGCTCGTAGAGCGACACGAAGAGCTCCTCGAGATCGTCGGACGTGCTGCGGATGTGCAGCAGCCCCGGGTGATCGGCGGCCGCACGCATCGCCGGACCGGCGGCGCCGTCGATGACGATGGAGACCGTGTTGTCGGTTACCTCCGCCGAGACGACCCCCGGAACGTCCGTGAACAGGGAGTCGGGCACCGGGTTCGAGTAGTGCAGCTCGAGGTGTTGACGGGCGTGCTCCAGCAGCTCGTCGACCGACGACACCGTCACGAGGCGTCCCGTCCGGATCAACGCCACGCGTGTCGCGATGTGCTCCACCTCGGGAAGGATGTGGGAGGACAGGAGCACGGTGGCGCCGCGGTGCGTCGCCTCCAGCACCATCCGGCGGAACTCCCGCTGGAGCAGAGGATCCAAGCCGCCCGTGGGCTCGTCGAGGATCAGGACCTCCGGCTCGTGCATGAAGGCCTGGATGAGGGCCACCTTCTGGCGATTCCCCTTCGACAGGGTTGCGAATCGTCGGTCGGTCTCCAGCTGCAGCCGTTCGGCCAGCGCTTGGATGTGGCCGGCATCGACGCCGCCTCGAACCTTCGCGTACCAACGGAACAGCTCCTGCGGCGTCATGCGGGGCTCGACGTGGAAGTCACCGGGGATGTAGCCGATGCGGCGGCGCAGGGAGATGTCGTCGCCCGGCCAACGTCCCAGGACCGTGCATCCTCCCGACGTCGGTGCGAGGAAGCCCATGAGCGTTCGGATCGTCGTCGTCTTGCCCGCGCCGTTCGGTCCGAGGAAGCCCAGCACCTCACCCGGAGCGACGCTGAGGCTCAATCCGGAGACCGCCGTCAGCGAGCCGTATCGCTTCGTCAGGTTCTCGATGGCGATGGGTGCCGTCTGGATCGGGTTCCTCCATCAGGTCGTGGCTGCGTCTCGGCAAGAGATTACAGGGGTCATGCCGGCCGTTCCCGCGCTGCGTTGACGGTGCGCGCATCGCCTCGTAGGGTCGGGCGGGTGTTGGGAGCCCTCCGCGAACGCCGGCTCTTGGCGGCGGGGGTCGTCGCCGCGACGCTCGCGCTCTGGGGAGCCTTCCTGATGCCGACCGGTGCCGCGGCCGTGCCCGCGCGGCGAGCTCCCGGGTTCGCATCGAACAACGGGAAGATCGCGTTCTGGTCCACGCGCGACGGGAACGCGCAGGTCTACGCGATGGGCGCCGACGGCTCAGGCCAGTCGAACCTCTCGGCAAGTCCGGGTCAGGAGATGGATCCCGCGTGGTCGCCCGACGGGGCGCGCATCGCCTTCGTCCGGTCGATCCACGTGGGTGGGAGGCCGGAGGTCTTCGTGATGAACGCCGACGGCAGCGGGGGCGGACGGCTCACGCAGAACGCGGTCGCCCACCGCGACCCCGCGTGGTCGCCCGACGGCACACAGATCGTGTACGCGAGCCGCACCGAGGCGGGCGGCCCGTTCCGGCTCTTCGTGATGAACGCCGACGGCACGGCGAACCGCCAGCTGACCGAGCGAGGCAGCGACACGGCGGACGACCTGTCGCCGTCGTGGTCCCCCGATGGTTCGCGGATCGCGTTCTCCAGCACGCGGCCGGGTGGGTTCCCGCAGATCTACGTGATCGCGCCCGACGGGTCGGCGATGAAGCGCCTCACGAACGGCGACGAGGTCGACGGGAACCCGTCGTGGTCTCCCGACGGTTCGCGGATCGCGTTCGACCGCTGCTGCAGCGGTGGGGGCGCCGACATCTGGACGGTGAACGCCGACGGGTCCGGCGAGACCGACCTGACGCCGGGGCCCGACGACGAGACGGATCCGTCGTGGTCTCCCGACGGCGCGCAGATCGCGTTCGTCGGGTTCCCCGCCGATGGCGGGAGTCGCGACATCTTCACGGTGACGTCGGACGGACTCACGCGGGTGCAGCTGACGACGACGCTGCGATCGGACTTCGCGCCCGACTGGCAGCCGCTCCCGATCTGCACGATCAGCGGCACGTCGGGACCCGACGTCCTGGTGGGCACCGACGCCAACGACGTCATCTGTGGGCGCGGCGGAGACGACGTGATCGACGGCGCCTCCGGCAACGACCTGTTGATCGGCGGACCGGGCAACGACACGTTGAGCGGGAGCGACGGCAACGACATGCTGGATGGGGGACCGGGCAACGACTCGCTCTCGGGCGGCCCGGGGCTCGACTCCCTGAACGGCGGACCCGGCACCGACGTCTGCTCGGTGGACGACGGCGGCGGGTTCACGCTGCGGTGCCCATGAAGACCGCGGCGGTCGGGCTCGTCGCCTGTGTGATCTTGGCCGGCTGTTCGGGTTCGGGTGTCGGGGTCGGACGGATCGCCGTCGACCACTTCGCAGGCTCCTTCGTCGAGCGTGTCCCCGGTGGAGTCGCCGACGCCGACCGCATCGGGTGACTTCTGCATGGATCGCTACATCATCGGCGACGTGTACCACCTGATCCGGGCCGGGACCGTCCCGTATCGGCAGGCCGCCGCGGCCGTCGTCGTGGCGGCCAAGGCCATGCGGGTCGATGCCGGATCGGCAGCCACCGATCGCGGCGCGATGAAGCTCCGTCAATTCGCGCTCTACCTCAACACGCTCCGGCTGGCGATCCTGGGTTCGGTCGAGAACTATCCCGGAGACTTCGCCGTCAAGCAGTTCACGAACGGGTTGGTCGACCGCGTGGTGGACATCGCCGGCGAGCTCGACTGTCCCCCTCCGGCCTAGCCGTTCCGGCGCTGGGTACACTTGGTGGGCGCCTCCGCTCGGCGGCGCCCACCGATCCCCGATCGAAAGCAGCTTCCTCTTGCCGTTCCGAAACGACATCCGCAACGTCGCCATCGTGGCCCACGTCGACCACGGTAAGACCACGCTCGTCGACGCCATGCTCTGGCAGTCCGGTGCGTTCCGCGAGAACCAGGACGTGAACGTGCGGGTCATGGACTCGATGGACCTGGAGCGCGAGAAGGGCATCACGATCCTGGCGAAGAACACGGCCGTTCGTCACGGCGACCTGAAGATCAACATCGTGGACACGCCCGGTCACGCGGACTTCGGCGGCGAGGTCGAACGCGGGCTCACCATGGTGGACGGCGTGCTGCTGCTGGTGGACGCGAGCGAGGGGCCGTTGCCGCAGACGCGGTTCGTCCTGCGGAAGTCGCTCGAGCTGCACCTGCCCGTGATCCTCGTCGTGAACAAGGTCGACCGGCCCGACGCTCGCGTGAAGGAGGTCGTGGACGAGGTCTACCAGCTGTTCATGGACCTGGACGCGAACGAGCGTCAGATCGAGTTCCCGATCCTGTACGCCAACGCACGGACGGGGAGATGCGGCGCCGATCCGGACGCGCTCGCCGGCGACCTCGAGCCCTTGTTCGAGGCATTGAAGGATCACATCCCCGCCCCCGAGTACGAGGAGGGCCATCCGCTCCAAGCGCTGGTGACCAACCTCGATGCCTCGCCGTACCTGGGACGCCTCGCGCTCTGCCGGGTGCGTAACGGAACCATCCGGCGCGGTCAGGCGGTTGCGTGGTGTCGTGCCGACGGCACCATCGAGCCGGCGAAGATCGTCGAGCTGTTCGTGGCAGAGGAGCTCGACCGGGTCGACGTGGACGAGGCCGGCCCGGGCGAGATCATCGCGGTGGCGGGCCTCGACGACGTGACGATCGGCGAGACGCTCGCCGACCCCGACGATCCCCGTCCGCTGCCGGTGACCCACGTCGACGAGCCGTCGCTGTCCATGACGATCGGCATCAACACGGCGCCCACCTCGGGCAAGGACGGAGACAAGCTCACCGCGCGTCTGGTGAAGGGACGCCTGGATCAGGAAGTGGTCGGCAACGTGTCGATCCGCGTCTTGCCCGGCGATCGTCCGGATCGATGGGAGGTCCAGGGCCGCGGCGAGCTCCAGCTTGCCGTGCTGGTCGAGATGATGCGCCGCGAGGGGTTCGAGCTCACGGTCGGTAAGCCGCAGGTGGTGACGCGCACGGTCGGCGGCAAGTTGCACGAGCCCGTGGAGCGCGTCTCGATCGACGCGCCCGAGGAGTACCTGGGCGTCATCTCGCAGCTGCTCGCGCTCCGCAAGGGCCGCTTGGAGAACATGGTCAACCACGGCACGGGTTGGATCCGCATGGAGCATCTGGTCCCCGCGCGCGGCCTGATCGGGTTCCGGACGGAGTTCCTCACGGAGACGCGGGGGACCGGCCAGCTGCACCACGTGTTCGACGGGTACGAGCCGTGGCACGGCGACCTGCGCACGCGCCCGACGGGCTCGCTCGTGGCCGACCGGGCGGGCGTGACCACCGGGTTCGCGCTCCAGACGCTCCAGGAACGCGGTTCGATGTTCGTCGGGCCCACGGAAGAGGTCTACGAGGGCATGATCGTGGGCGAGAACTCCCGCTCCGAGGACATGGACGTGAACCCCACCAAGGAGAAGAAGCTCACGAACATGCGCCAGTCGTCGTCGGAGGAGTTCACGCGACTGATCCCCAAGCGCGAGCTGTCTCTGGAACAGGCGCTCGAGTTCGTCCGCGAGGACGAGTGCGTCGAGGTGACGCCGAAGAACGTCAGGCTCCGCAAGGCGCTCCTGCCGGCGCAGGACCGGATGCGCGCCGGCCGCCGCGGCCGCCCGGGCAAGGATGCGTAGGCGATCTGCCTTCCAGCCGTGATATGAGTCACAGACATCTAGTCGATGCTGACAGAGCATCATCTAGATGCACAAGGGTTATCATCTCCTCGTGGATCCGGGGCAGTTCGTTCGGGAGGCTCGGCGGCGAGCAGGATTGACGCAGCGAACGCTGGCGACGCGCGCGGGGGTCTCGCAACCACTCGTGGCGCGGATCGAGAGCGGAGACGTCGGGGCCACTTGGGACAGGGTGCTCCAGCTTGTTCGGGCTTGCGGTTTCGATCTCGACGTCCGCGTGGTGCCGCTGGACGAAGACGCCTGGGCGCTCGCAGAGGAAGGGCAGCAGATCTCGCCGGACCAGCGTCTGGATCGCATGCTCGAGGGCGTCCGCATGTACGAGGAAGGGAAGCGAGCGCGGGGCGGTGACGGTGGCTGATTTCCGCCCTCGCGAGTTGCTCGGGGTGCTCGCCCGTCATGACGTCCGGTACGTGCTGGTCGGCGGACTCGCCGCCGTTCTGCACGGGGCGCCTCACATGACGACCGATCTGGACATCGTGCCCGAGGACGGACCCCCCAACCTGGGACACCTTTCCGAGGCACTCGCGGAGGTCCATGCTCGCATCCGCGTGAGCGGGGCGCCGGGCGGGGTGGCGTTCGACCATTCCGCGGCGTCCCTTCGGCGGATCCGTATCTGGAACCTCACGACGAGCATGGGGGATCTCGACATCGCGTTCGAACCCAGCGGCACGCGTGGCTACGATGACCTGCAAGGAGATGCGGTCGTCATGTCCGTCGGCGGCGTCGACGTTCCGGTGGCGTCCCTCGCTGACGTCATACGTTCGAAGGAAGCCGCCGACCGGCCTCGTGACCGAGTCGTGCTCCCGGTGCTGCGCGAGATGCTCTCTCGTCGCGAAGGCTTCGAACGTCGCGACTAGCGGGATCGGCACCCTGGCACGAAGGAACGGCCCCCTTCGAGGGCCCGCAAGCGTCGGGACGGTCGGCCCCATACGCGCCGCCCGTGGGCGAGGACGATGGCGGTGCAGGAGGTGATGACCCATGGCGGTTGCGATGTACCAAGTCGTGAGCCGTGAGGTGCGGGCGCAGCGCGTCGCCACGATACGCGAGCGGGTCCCGATGACCGTGATCGGGAAGGCGATCGGTGAAGGGTTGGCTGAGGTCGCCCGGGCCGCGGAGGCGGCCGGAGCCGAGATCGATGGCCTCCCGTTCGCGATCCACCACGAGATGGATCCCGGAGGGGTCGACCTGGAGCTCGGGTTCCCCGTCTTGGGGGAGGTCGAGGTCGGACGGGTGCACAGCACCACGCTTGAGGGCGGCCGCGTGGCGTGCGTCGTGCACACGGGGCCGTACGAGGAGGTGGGCTCCGCGTACGACGCGCTCACCCGCTGGGTGCAGTTGCACGGGGAGCGGGTCGTCGGACCGCCGTGCGAGGTGTACCTGAACGAGCCGGCGGAGGGTGTGGTTCCCCTGACCGAGGTGCAGATGCGGCTCGCATGAGGCGATGGAAGAAGGAGCGGCCCCTTCGGGGCCGCTCCTTCTCGTTCGACGGCGTGTGCGCTCTCGCCTCGGTAAGGTCTCCTTCATGGCGATCGTGCGTCGTGTCGCGAGTGACGACCTCCGTGCCGAGGAGGTCGCGGCGCTCCGCGATCTCTTCGAAGCCGCGTGGCGGAACAAGGACGCCGAGTTCACCGATCAGGATCTCGCGAACGCGCTCGGCGGCGTGCACTTCATCTTGGAACAGGAGGGCCGCATCGTGTCGCACGGGTCCGTGATCGCGCGCGAGCTGCACATCGCGGATCTCCGGTTGACGACCGGATACGTCGAGGCCGTCGCCACGCTGCCGAGCCGTCAGGGGCGCGGTCATGGCTCCACGGTCATGCGCGCGATCGGAGAGCACCTGGATCGGACGTTCCAGCTCGGTGCGCTCAACACCGGCATCCCCGGCTTCTACGAGCCGCTGGGCTGGTTCGTGTGGAAGGGCCCCACGTTCGTCCGTGTGGACCGTGGGCCCGAGCCGACGCCCGACGAAGACGGGAGCGTCCTCGTTCGCCGGACGCCGACGACGCCCGACATCGATCCGACCGCTCCGCTCAGTTGCGAGTGGCGTCCCGGCGACGTCTGGTGAGGCGGACTAGATCCCCTTCAGCACCCGCAACACCATGTCGCCGATGTCGGCGGGATTGCGGACCGTGTGATGGCCCATCGCCTCGATCGCGTCGAGCTTGGCCGTCGCCGTGTCGCTTTCGCCGCTGATCACGGCCCCGGCGTGTCCCATCCGGCGCCCGCGCGGCGCCGAGACGCCGGCGATGAACGCCACGAGCGGTTTCGACATGTACTGACGCGACCAGCGGGCCGCCTCGACCTCCTGCTGCCCGCCGATCTCGCCGATCATCACGACCACATCGGTCTCGTCGTCGTTCTCGAACTCGTGGAGCACCGCCTTGAAGTCGGTGCCGTTCACGGGGTCGCCGCCGATGCCGACGCACGTGGACTGCCCCAGACCGAGCTTGGTCATCTGCGACACGGCCTCGTAGTTGAGGGTTCCGGAGCGCGACACCACGCCGATGCGGCCCTTCGAGTAGATGTGGGACGGCATGATGCCCACCTTGCACTCGCCCGGCGTGATGATCCCGGGGGAGTTCGGTCCGATGATCCGCGTCTGCCGGCCGGCCAGGTAGCCCTTCGTCTTCACCATGTCCTGCACGGGCACGCCGTCGGCGATGATGACCGCGACGTAGACCCCGGCCTCCGCGGCTTCCAGCAACGAGTCGGTCGCGAGCGCAGGAGGCACGAAGATGCCGGTGACGTCCGCGCCGGTCTCGTCGACCGCCTCGGCCACGCTGTTGAAGACGGGGAGCCCGAGGTGCGTGGTGCCGCCCTTGCCGGGCGTGACGCCGCCGACGACCTTGGTGCCGAACGACATCGCCTCCTCGGCGTGGAACGTGGCGTGCTGCCCGGTGAAGCCCTGGATGATGACCCGCGAGTCCTTGTCGACGAACACGCTCATACCGGCACCTCGGTCGTCGATGCGGCGGCCGCCACGGCTTTCCTCGCGGCGTCATCGAGGTCCTCGGCCTGGATCAGCGCGAGGCCGCTCGCGTCCAGGATCTTCCGGCCCTCTTCCACGTTGGTCCCGGCGAGTCGGACGATCACGGGGACCTCGATCGCCTGGTCGTGCGTCGCCTGCACGACGCCCTGCGCGATCCAGTCGCACCGGTTGATCCCCGCGAAGATGTTCACCAGGATCGCGCGGACGTTCGGGTCCTTCAGGACGATGTGGAACGCGTTCGCGATCTTCTCGGGGCTGGCGCCACCGCCGACGTCGAGGAAGTTCGCGGGGCGGCCGCCGTGGTGCACGATGGCGTCCATGGTGCCCATCGCCAGGCCGGCGCCGTTCACGATGCAGCCGACGTTCCCGTCCAGCGCGATGTAGTTGAGTCCGTGACCGGTCGCCTCGACCTCTTTCGGGTCTTCTTCATCGAAGTCGCGGAGCTCGACGATGTCGCCCTGCCGGAACAGCGCGTTGTCGTCGAAGGTCATCTTGCAATCGAGCGCCACGAGCTCGCCGTCCTCGGCCTCGATGAACGGGTTGATCTCGAGCAACAGGCAGTCGGTGTCGCGGAACAGGCGGTAGATGCGCTTGAGCAGGCGCGTGAACGACGTGGTGCGGTTCCCCAGGCCGATCGCGTCGGCCACCTTGCGGCATTGGAAGTCGAGGAGCCCGACGCCCGGGTCGACGTACTCGGTGTGGATGGCGTCGGGGTCGCGCGCCGCGACGTCCTCGATGTCGACCCCGCCCTCCGCGCTCGCGATGACGACGACCCGTTGCGAGTCGCGGTCGACGAACAGCGACAGGTAGAACTCGCGCTCGATGCGCGAGGCTCGCTCGACCAGCAGGCGGCTGACGTGCTGACCGCCCGCTCCCGTCTGCGGCGTGACGAGCGTGGACCCGAGCATCTGGTCGGCAAGCTCGGCGGTCTCCGCGGGCGTGCTCGCGATCCGAACGCCACCCGCCTTGCCGCGTCCGCCGGCGTGGATCTGTGCCTTCACGACCCAGCGGCTCCCGCCGAGATCCTCGGCGACGCGCGCGGCGGCCTTCGCCGTGTAGACGACCTCGCCACGCGGCGTGGTGATGCGGTAGGAGCGCAGCAGCGCCTTCGCCTGGTACTCGTGGATGTTCATCGCGCCTCGATCTGATCGACCGTCGCGATCAGCTGCTCGGCCATGCGGATCGACGCCGCGTCGATCAACCGGCCGTCCAGCGCGACCGCGCCCTTGCCGTCCTTCGCGGCCTGCGCCATGGCCTCCAGGATGCGCCGCGCCTTCTCGATCTCGGCCTCCGACGGCGTGAAGACGTCGTTCGCGAGGGCGACCTGCGAGGGGTGGATCGCCCATTTCCCCTCGCACCCCAGCGCGGCGGCGCGCCGCGCCGCCGCGCGGAAGCCGTCGTCGTCCGCGAAGTCGCCGAACGGCCCGTCGATCGGGCGGAGCCCTTCCGCGCGGCACGCCGCGACCATCCGCGAGATGCCGAAATGCCACTGGTCGCCCCAATGGACCGCACGCTCGCCGGTCGTATCGGGATCCGTCAGCACGGCGTAATCGGGGTTCGCTCCGCCGATGTTCGTGGTCCGCGCCCGCACGCTCGCGGCGTAGTCCGCCACTCCGAACACCATGGCCTCCAACCGATCCGGGCGCGCCCGTGAGATCTCCTCGACGTTGGCCATGCCCTTCGCCGTCTCGATCAGGATGTGGATGCCGATCCGGCCCGCCGGCCAACCGTTGCGCTGCTCGATCTGATCCAGCAGCGTCGCGACGAACTCGACGTCCGACGGCGACCCCACCTTCGGGACGAGGATCGTGTCGAGCACCTCGCCGGCCTGTTCGACGACCTCCACCACGTCGCGGTAGCACCAGTGCGTGTCCAGGCCGTTCACGCGGACGCTCACCGCGCATCGCGTCCAGTCTTGAGCATGCAGCGCGTCGATCACGTTGGCGCGTGCTCGCTCCTTGTCGTCGGGCGCGACGGCGTCCTCGAGGTCGAGGAAGACGATGTCCGCGCCGAGCGCGGGCGCCTTGGCCATGGCGCGCTCGTTCGTGCCGGGAACGGCGAGCTCGCTGCGGTGCGGCCTGTCCTTGCGTGCCATGCGGCTACCGTGGCAGGACGGTATCGAACGCGTCGATGACCCGATCGGCGATCTCGCGGCTGGCGTTCACGCCCATCAGGCCAACGCGCCAGATGGGCGGCGCGGTCGGCCCGAGCCCTCCGCCCACCTCGATGCCGAACTCCCGCAGGATCCGGGTCTGGACCTCCTTGCCGTCGACACCTTCGGGCACGTCGATCGCCGACAGCTCCCAGAGCTGGTGTTCGGGATCGGACAGGAAGGTGTACCCACGCTCGCCCATCTTCTGCTGGAAGTACCGGCCGGCGTCCTCGTGCCGGAGCCACCGATCCTCGAGCCCTTCTTCGAGCGCGAGCCGGATGCCTTCGTACAACGCGTAGTACTGCAGGATCGGCATCGTGTGGTGGTACGTGACGGGTCGTTCGATCCAGTACTTGCGCAACAGCTCGATGTCGAACGAGAACGACACCGGCGCCTTGCGGTGCGCGATCCGATCCAACGCCCGCGGGGAGAGGCTGAACGGCGCGAGGCCCGGGGGACAGCCGAGCGACTTCTGCGAGCAGGAGTACGCATAGTCGATCCCCCAGGCGGCGGCGGAGACCTCCTCGCCGCCGAGCGACGTCACGCAGTCGACCAGCAGGAGCGCGTCGTCGGCGCCGCCGCCGGCGATCACCGGTCCGAGCTCCTCCACGGGGTAGCGCACGCCGGTCGACGTCTCCGCGTGGACGACCCCGATCAGCTTCGTGTCGGGATGCTTCGAGAGCGCGTCGGCCACCTGGTCGAGCGGCACGATCTGGCCGAGGGGAGCGGTCAGCTCGACCAGCTCGGCACCCGCCCGCCGGGCCATCTCGGCGATCCGCGCGCCGAAGAACCCTGAGTGGATCACGAGCACGGTGTCTCCGGGCTCCACCAGGTTCGCCATGCCCGCCTCCATGCCGGAGGTGCCGCTGGCGCTGAAACACAGCGAGAGGCCGTCGGGACGCAGCCAGAGGGCCTTGAGCCCCTCCACCAGGTCCAACAGGAGATCCCAGAAATCGGGGTCGAGGTGTCCGTTGATCGGCAGCTGCATGGCCTCGAGGACCTTGGGATGGACGTTCGAGGGGCCGGGCCCGCACAGCAGCCGGTCTCCGGGATCGATCGAAGGGATGGTTCGCGCAAGGTCGGCCACGACAGGCTCCTTCTCGATATTGAACGGCCGTTCAGGAGAGGTTGCGAGTATAGGCCACCGGCCCTGACCAGCGATAGTCGCAGGATCTAGACCGTGGCCGAGCCATCGACCCCCAGGACGCCCTTCAGAGCCTCCACCATCCCGAGGTGCCGGGAGGCGTGGGTGAGGTGCCAGCCGAAGTGCTCCAGAACGACCCAACCGCCTTCGTCGTAGAAGTCGGCGGTCGGCAGGGGGAGCTCGTCGTCCTCGACCCCACGGAACACGTCCTCGGCGGCGGCGAACGCCTCTCGGGCGTAGCCCGCGACCTCATCCTTCGCGGGGAGCCGGAGCGCCGCCGAGGCGTCGTCGTCCAGCCCCATCCCCGTCGACTCCTTGCCGAGTTGGCCGACCAGACCCCACGCGCCCTCGAGGTTGCGCGCGTCCCAGATCTGTCGGCGTCCGCCGAAACGGCTCAGCTCCGGCGCGAACGAGCCGAACCGCTCCTGGAAGGCGTCGGCCCATCGAGCGGTGTGCCAGACGTGGAACGCGATCGAGGGCGCCTTCGCTCCGGGTCTGGCTCGGAACGACTCCTCGTCGAGGTCCTCGATCGCTTCGAGGAACGATCCATGGATGAAGGAGACCCTCCCGACCAGATTCTCGACGACCACGTGACCCATGCATGCTCCCTTCCGACACGCGGACCTTACGCCACGGCGCCCGCCCCCTGATCTCTCATCCCGTGTTCTGCAGCCCCGCCGCCACACCGCTGATGGTGGCCTGGACGAGCCGTTCGGTCCGAGGGGTGTCGGGGCCTTCGAGGAACCGCACCTGCAGGAACGACAGCGCGTCGACGTACGGGTTGCGGTACTCGATCGCCCGTTGCAGGTCCGGCTTCCCGTCGAGCAGGCGGGTGTGGCCGCACGCCGACAGGACGAGGTCGGTCGTCCGCGAGAGCTCGTCGCGGATGGCGGACACCAGGTCGCGCCGGTCGGTCCGCGCGAGGTACAGGTCGGCGATCGCCGGATCGGCCTTGGCGAGTGACAGCTCGGCGTTCTCGAGCAACGTCGCGAAGAACGGCCATTCGCGCGCCATCGTTCGCAGGCGGCCGAGGCCGCCGCGTCGCGACGTCACCTCCGCGAGCCCGGCGCCGAGGCCGTACCAGCCGGTGAGGTTCACGCGGCTCTGTCCCCACGCGAACACCCAGGGGATCGCCCGGAGATCGTCCAGCTCCGTCGATGCGTCCACGCCGCGCGAGACCGGACGCGACGCGATCGGCAGCGTGCCGATCTGCGCGATCGGCGTCACGCGTCGGAAGAACTCGACGAACCCATCCGCGCGGACGAGCCGCTCGTAGTGGTCGCGCGACGCCGCCGACATGGTCTCGATCTCGTGGGCGAACGCATCGGCCGGGTCGGCCCGGGATCGGCTCGCGCTCGCCCGCGCGACCGCGCTCGTCAGCTGTTCCAGGTGCCGGCATGCGAGTGCGGCGTTCCCATACCTGGCGAATGCAACCTCTCCCTGTTCGGTCACCTTGAAGCGGCCCGCGACCGACCCCGGCGGCTGGGCTTCGATCGCCCGGCTCGCCGGTCCGCCGCCGCGCCCGAGCGCGCCACCGCGCCCGTGGAAGATCGTCAGCCGAACGCCGCGATCGCGTGCCCAGCGGGTCATGTCGCGCTGCGCCGCGTACAGCTCGAGGTTCGCTGCCAGCATCCCGACCTCCTTCGCGGAGTCCGAGTACCCAACCATCACCTCCAGCTCGCCTCCGCGACGCTCCGTCAGGCGGCGCGCCTGCGGCATGGACAGCCAGTCATCCAGGATCGAGGCCGCGGCGGTGAGCTCCGCCCGGGATTCCAGGAGCGCGACCGGCGTCACGTCGGGAGGGGACTCCGGGACGGCCGCGCGCGCCAGTGCGAGTACGCCGGCAAGGTCCGCGGCCGAGTGGGTGAAGCTCACGATGAAGCGCTCGCACGCCTCGACGCCCAGCCGCGATTGGATGTCCGCGATCGCGCGGAACGTGGCGAGCACCTCGCGCGTCGACGCCGAGGGACGCGCCGATCGCGGCGACGCGAGCTCCGCGCGAGCGGCGGCCAACACGCCCGAGTGCTGTCGGACCTCCATGGACGCCAGGTGGAAGCCGAACGTTTCCAGCTGCCATCGCAAGTGCTGGAGCTCGCCCCATGCCAGTCGCGGAGCACCGCCGGCGTCGAGTGAGCGCTGCAACACGTCAAGGTCGCGCAGGAGCGACGCCGGGCCGTCGTATCCACCTTTCGCGCCGGTGCGGGTCGCGGCCAGCCGGTGCGCCGAGAGTCCGAGCTTGCGGCGGTGCGGCGCATCCGGCTGCGTCCGGCCGAGCTCGCGGGCGACCGCGGGCAGTGCCTCGGCGTCGCGTTCAAGGGCCCGGCGGAGCGCGCGACTGGGAGGCACGTCCTTGTCCGAGACCGACAGCGTCCGCGCGATCCGCCGTGACGCCGCCTCCAATCCGCGCAGCACGTGATCCGACTGGATCGCCATCGCCGCCCGGGTCACCTCCGCGGTGACCCGCGGGTTCCCGTCGCGATCGCCTCCGACCCACGTTCCCCATCGCAGGAACGGTTCGAACGACGGCGGCCGCGTGCCGCATCCCTCGGCGTCGAGCGTGCGGTCCATCTCGCGGTAGACGGCCGGGAGCGTCGTGAAGATCGTCTGATCGAACAGCGCCAAGACCGCGCGCACCTCGTCGAGCGGCTCGGGCCGGTGACGCCGGATCGGGTCGGTGCGCCAGAGGGCGGCGATCTCCTCGCGCATCCGGCGCCGGACGTCCTGCTCCTCGGAAGCTCCGAGCGGGAGATCTTCCAGCTGTTCCAGCAGCGCACCGATCCGCCACAGGTGCTCGACCACGGCGCGACGCTTCGCCTCTGTGGGATGCGCGGTCAGCACCGGCATGATCCGCAGGTCCTCGACGGATGCCCGGTCCGCGCCGAGCGCGGCGATCGAATCCCGCACCGGCCTGCCCGATCGGCTCCGGCTCCGCAGGGTCCGCACGCGGTGTCGTTCCTCGGCCAGGTTGACCAGCTGGAAATAGCACGTGAACGCGCGGATCACGTCCTCGGCTTCCGCGAGGTCGAGCGCCGCGACCAGGTCGGTGACGCGACGACGGCGAGCATCGGTCGGGCGCCCCCGGAACGCGATCGCCGCCTTGCGGAGCGCCTCGACTTGCGCGAGGAGCTCGGGACCCCCGCTCTCGGCGATCGCGTCGCCGAGCATGGTCGTCAGCAGCCGGACGTTCTGTCTGAGCGCCTCCGAGCGAGGGCCATCGCGGCGGCCGTCCGCGGCGGCCTCGCGATCGGTCACCGAGATCAGCCTCCCAGGGCGTCCGGGTTGAGCAACGTCGGCGGGCGGTCGCCGTCGATCGCGGCGAGCACGTTCTGCACCGCGAGATGCCCCATGGCGTTGCGCGTGTCGACGGTGGCGCTCCCCAGGTGGGGGATCACCACGACGTTCTCGAGCGAGAGCAGCCGCTCCTCGACCTCGGGCTCGCGTTCGAACACGTCGAGCCCCGCGGCGAAGATCTGACCGCCGGCGAGCGCGTCGGCGAGCGCCGACTCGTCGACCACCGGGCCGCGGGAGCTGTTCACCAAGACCGCGGTCGGCTTCATCTTGGCGAACGCCTCCGCGTCGAACAGATGCCGCGTCTCGGGCGTGAGGTTCGTGTGGATCGAGACGAAGTCGGATTCGGCGAGCAGGGCGTCGAGCTCGCGCCGCTCGGCGCCGGTCTCGGCCTCGACCTCCGCCGGAAGCCGCGCCGAGTCGCTGTAGAGCACGCGCATCCCGAACCCCCTGGCGCGACGGGCGACCGCCTGTCCGATGCGTCCGAAGCCGACGATCCCGATCGTCTTGTGGTGGACGTCCTGGCCCAGCATCATCAACGGTCCCCAGATCCATGGCGTGCGTGCGCGCAGGAAGCGCTCGCCCTCACCGACCCTGCGCGCGGCCGCCATGAGCAACGCGAAGGCCGTGTCGGCCGTCGTCTCGGTCAGCACGTCGGGGGTGTTCGTCGCCAGCACACCGGCGGCCGTGCACGCGGCAACATCGATGTTGTCGAAGCCCACGGCGTGGTTGGCCACGATCTTGAGCTGTGGTCCGGCGCGGTCGAGGAGCTCCGCGTCGACCTTCTCGGTCAGCATCGTGATGATGGCTTCTCGGCCGGCGACGACCTTCAGGAGTTCCTCGCGCAGGATCCCGAACTCGTTCTCGTGGATCGTCACGTCGCACCGTTCGCGGAGGATGCGCGTCGGCTCCTCCATGATCGGCCGGGTGACCAAGACGTTCGCGCGTTCGCTCATCCGGGCATGATATGGAATCATCCGCCGGTGTCGTTACTCCTTCCCGCCACGCTGGAGACCGCTCGCCTTCGGCTGCGTCCGCTGGTCATGACCGACGCCGATGCGCTGAACGCGATCCAGTCCGATCCGCAGCACATGCGCTTCTACCCGCACCCGTTCAGCATGCAGGAGTCGCGGGACTGGATCGAGAAGATGCAGGATCGCTACGAGCGCGACGGCTTCGCGCTGCTGGCGGTCGAGGACCGGGAGACGGGGGAGTTCCTCGGCAACGTCGGACCGGTGCTGCAACACGTCGACGACGTGGATGAGGTGGAGCTCGGATGGTCGATCACGCCGGCCCGCGCCCGGCAGGGGATCGCGACCGAGGCGGCGTTCGCCTGTCGCGACTGGGTCTTCGCGACGTTGCCGATCGACCACGTGATCTCGCTGATCCTGCCGGACAACACGCCGTCACGCGGTGTCGCCGAGCACCTCGGCATGACCGTGTGGAAGCAGGTCCTGTGGGGATCGTTGAAGCCACAGACCCACCTGGTGTACCGGCTGGACCGACCGGCCGTCTGAGAGTCAGAGGCCGAGGAGCTCGCGCAGGCGGCCGGCGACGGCGACACCGATCGCCCTGTGACCGTCGGCCTCGAAGTGGATGCCGTCGACGGGACTGGACGCCACGTGCTCGCGAAGGTCCAGCAGCGGGATGTCGATGCCCTCCCACTCCGCGTACTGGGCGGCGGCATCCCTGAACGCCTGGCTCAGTCGCTCCGACTCGCGCCCGGCGTCGGGGGACTCGTTCACGTCCCACGCGTCGAGCCGGTCGAACGGGGGAGGCACGACCACGAGCACCGCCGGCGCTCCTCCGGCCGGTCCCGCATCGCTCGCCAGGGCGACCTCGGCGAGCTTCATCGCGCCGTGCGCGGCGTGGTAGGCGTTCACCCCGGGCAGGAACACGTCGTTCGTTCCCAGGACGATCAGCACGACGTCGAGCGGGTGATGGGTCTCGAGCGCCACCGGCAGGTGCGTCAGCCCGTTGCGGTTCGCTTCGAACGGCACGTCGAACACGGTCGTGCGGCCGTTCTGCCCTTCCTCGATCACATGGACGTCGTCGCCGAGCTCACGTTGCAGGACGCCCGGCCACCGTTCCCATCGCCCGAGGCGCTCCTTCGTGGAGGCCTCGAACCCCCACGTGTTCGAGTCGCCGTAGCACAGGATCGCGGTCACGCTCAGTCGGCGATGTCGATCCGCTCGATCACGACGTCGTCGACCGGTTTGTCCTGCGCACCGACGGGGGTCTTGGCGATCGTCTCCACGACGTCGTAGCCGTCGGTCACCTGTCCGAAGATCGTGTGCTTGCCGTTCAGCCACGGCGTCTCGCCGACGGTCACGAAGAACTGCGAGCCGTTCGTGCCGGGGCCGGCGTTCGCCATGGCCAGGCGTCCGACCTGGTTGAACGTCGGGCCGCCGGAGGGGACCTCGTCCTCGAACGTGTAGCCGGGGCCGCCGCGGCCGGTGCCCTCGGGGTCGCCTCCCTGGATCATGAACCCGTCGATCACGCGGTGGAAGATCGTGCCCGGGTACAGCGCCTCGGCCTTCTTCGCACCGTCTCGACCGGTCCACTCCCGGGTGCCGGTCGCCAGCCCGACGAAGTTCGCGACGGTCTTCGGAGCGTGCTCGGGCATGAGCGTGACGGTGAACGAGCCCTTGTTGGTGACGAACGTGGCGGTGGTCATCGCGGTCTCCTTCTGGACGGGAGACCGAGTCTACGCGTCCGCGATCGCCTCGATCTGCGGTCGTTCGTGGACGGCGCGGAGATCGCTCGCGTCCATCACTCCGCAGCGTTCGCGGCCGCCGCGAACCGCTCCTCGAACACCAAGGTCCAGCCGCCCGCGTATCCGCCGCGGCCCTTCCGCGCCAGGTCGCCGAGCCGCTCCCAGCCGCGGTGCTCCAGGTCCACCCGGGTCCGGCCGTCGTCCTGCTCGATGAACTGGATCTCGACCTCGGTGGGGGGCAGCTCCGTCCGGTTCGGCTTCCACGCCATCACCAGACGGTGCGGCGGCACCCACGCGAGGATCGTGGCCCAGCTTCCCTCGGAGCCGTCGGACATCGTCTCGTAGATGCGACCGCCCTCCCACGGTTCCACCACGACGCGCTCGGTCTTCACCTGCGCCTCGTCCTGGTCGGCGGCACGGGAGAACTCGCGCACCGGCCACCACGTCCCCATGCCCTCGGTGAAGACCTCGAACGCCTTCTCCACCGAGCACGTCACCATCACGCTCCGTCGGATGGGGTCGATCACCGGGTGTCTCCTTCCTCGTCGGCCGCGTCCTTGAACGCGGCGAGCGCGTCGGTCCAGAAGCTCTCCAGGTAGGTCCGGAGCGCGGCGAGCCCGTCGGGGTCGACGCGGTAGAGGTTCCGGGCGCCGTCCTTGCGTTCGGTCACGAGACCCGCTCCCTTCAGGACGCGCAGGTGCTGGGAGACGGCCGGCCGGCTGACCGGAAGCTCGGACGCGATGTCGACGACGGCGCGGGGTCCGCCGCGCAAGAGCTCCAGGACCGCCCGCCGGGTCGGGTCTCCCAGCGCGTCCAGCACCTCGGCAGCGTTCGATGAGTAAGCCATAACTTACGGTAAGTATCGACTTACTATTGCCTTATGTCAACCCGGCTGTCGGCCGGTCGTATCGAACGGATCGACCTTCGGGCTAAGGACTCAGAGGCCTACGGCCGAGTGATAAAGGGTGTCGACCCCGGTGATCCCACGGCTGGACTCCACCACGCTCGGCCCCCAGCATGTCTATCCAAGACCGGCGCCGCCCAAGGTGGTGATCACGATGCCCGCCTATCAGGCGGAGCTCACGCTGGAGCGAACGGTGCTTGCGATCCCGGCCGGCTTCGCCGACGAGCTCATCCTGGTGGACGACGCGAGCCTGGACGGGACGGCGGATCTCGCGCGGAAGCTCGGCCTGCAGGTGCACGTCCACCCCGTGAACCGTGGGTACGGCGCCAACCAGAAATCGTGCTATTCGCTGGCGCTCGCGTCGGACGCGGACATCGTTGTGCTGTTGCACCCCGACTATCAGTACGAGCCGAAAGCCGTTCCGCTGCTGATCGCACCGATCCTCGCCGGCGACGCCGACATGTCGTTCGGGTCGAGGTTCGCCGGCATGGGCGATCCGCTCGGCGGCGGCATGCCTCGGTACCGCTACCTCGGCAACCGGATCACCACCTCGGCGCAGAACCTGATGCTCGGCACGCGCTTCACCGACATGCACAGCGGCATGCGCGCGTACACGCGCGCATGCCTGGAGTCGCTCCCGTTCCGTCATTACTCCGAGGGGTTCGCCTTCGATGCCGAACTGTTGGTCGACGCCGTCACGTCGGGCCAGCGCGTCGTCGAGGTCCCCATCCCGACCCGGTATACGAAGGAGTCGTCGTCGATATCGATCCTGCGGTCGCTCGCCTACGTGTGGCGCGGCATCGTGTACGCAGCGAAACGGGGGGTCGTCCGCGGGCGGCGGGGCAGCCGCTACCTGCCGGGTTGGCGCCGACCGAGGGCCACCGCGCGTAGAGGCAAGGGCCCGATCAGCGTCGCGCGGTGCGTCTCGTGCGGCAGCGAGCGCATGCACCTGCGCTACCCGGCCACCATGACCGGGGACGTGCCGATGGAGGAGTTCCGTTGCACGACCTCGGCGCTTGGGATCCACGACGACATCTTCGAATGTCCGCGTTGCGGGCTGCTTTCGTCAGCGCCGACGCTTGAGCCCGGACGAGATCGTCGGGCGTTACGAGGAGGTCGTGGACGAGGAGTACCTGGCCGAGGAAGAGGAGCGGCGCGAGCTTTTCGGTTGGGTCTCCGAGCAGATGGACGCGTATTACGTGCCGGGCAGGCGGCTGCTCGAGATCGGCTCCAACATCGGCCTCTTCCTCGCCGTCGCGGCAGAGCGGGGCTGGGATGCCTCCGGCATCGAACCTTCGGCCTGGGCGGTCGATCAGGGACGTGACCGCTTCGGCGTCGACCTCCGACAGGGCGTGATCGAGACGCTCGACGTCGAGCCGGCCTCGGTCGACGCCCTCGTCATGCTCGACGTCCTCGAGCACCTCGCCGACCCGGCCGAGGCCCTTCGCCGCATCCGGCCGATGATGGCCGAACAAGGACTGTTGGCGCTTGCCACCGTGAACGTCGAGGGTCTGCACGGGCGCCTGCGCGGCGGCGACTGGCCGTGGTTCATCCGCTCGCACCTGCACTACTTCCGGCCCGCCACGCTCACGAAGATGCTGTCCGACGCCGGGTTCGAGGCCGTCGAGTGGAGCGTGGTCCCGCGCTCGTTCCACGTCTCGTACCTGCTCCATCGCGCCGCCGGTGTCTTGCCGGGATCGAGACTGGCGGAGGCGGCCGTCCTTCTGGGCGACCCGAAGATCCCCGTGGGGTGGATCGGCGACGTGACGCTCACGATCGCGCGGCCGCGCTAGGTCGAGCGCGAGAACTCGATCACCTGGATCACGCCGAACGTCCCGCTCACCTTGGATGTGTATCCATCCGACCTGAGGCGGCCGTCCAGCCAATCCCGGAAGGGCACCTGCGGGTATCGCGTCACCAGCAGGAAGCGATCCACCCCAGCGAGCGGGCCGGTCACGAGACCCTCGAGGTAGTCGCGTGACTCGTTGTCGAGGAGGTACGGCATCGGCATGACGTCGCCCTCCATCGGGTAGTAGGACTGCACCGACAGGAGGTAGCTGCGCTTCTCCGGATCGGAGAACCAATCCAATTGCGCAGATTCCACGAGCGCGGGGTGCAACAGGACGATCGTGCCGGGATCGGCGCTCGCGCGCTCGAACGCGGCGGCCGCTCGCCAGTCTTCCCCGTTCTTGCCGGTGCTGCCGAACGCCAGGACGCTCGCGATGGCGAGCACGACGGCGACGATCCGACGGGCAGCGGCGGGCTCGAGCGATGCGATCACCCATCCGCCGAACAGCGCGATGGCCGGCCCCACCGATGCGACGTATCGCGGCGCGAGGAAGTCGACGGGTGTGAGCGCCGACACGAGGTAGACCGCGACGACGGGGAAGAGCAGCCAGCCCGCCAGCAGCACGAGCGTTGACGACCGCGCGGGCGCCGGTGCGATGAGGACTCGGTCACCCATCCGTGCAAGGAGCGCGCCGAGGATCACCGACACCACCAAGATGGGTGGTGCCAGGACCATCGCGAATCCCGTGGCCGACACGTCGCCCGGGATCGAGAGGGACGATCGCCGATCCCACAGTGAGCCCAGCTGGACCGCCAGGGGAACGATGCCGACCGTCACGATCACCGCGATCGCAACCAGTCGACGAACGGACACCTCGGTCTCTCCACGTCGCCGTCGGACGACCGCGTACAGCGCTTGCGGCACGAGGACGAGTGCGTAGAGGTAGTGCATCCAGACGACCGACACGGCGAGCAGGGCGTACACGAGGGCGAGGGACCAGCGGCGCCCGTGATCGAGCCACCGAAAGAGCACGTAGGTGGATGCGATGACCGCGAGGGTCGCCAGCGCGTAGGGTCGCGCCTCCGATGCCTCGAAAGACACCGACTGGGTGGCGGCGAACACGAGGACGGAGAACCAGGCCGCTTCGCGGCCGATCAGGTTCCGAGCCAGTCGGTAGAGCAGCACCACGGACACTCCCGTCGCGATCAGCGACGGGAGTCGCAGGACCACCTCGGAGTTCCCGCCGATGCCCTTGGCTGCCCAAACGATCGCGTAGTAGAGGGGCGACTGACCCTGGAACGTGAGGGCGCGATGCACGGTGTCGCCTAGCCCGTCCTTGACGACCCACCAGGTACCGAGCTCGTCCAACCAGAGGCTGGAGAGGAGCGGCGCCAGCCAGAGGCTGGCGATCACCACGGCGGTGAGGATCTGCAGCCAACGGACGTGGCCCGGTTCAGGTGCCTCCTCGACCGGCAGAGGGCTGCTCGACACGGTTGGTCCGCTATCCGGCGAGCGCCGCTTGCGCGTTCGGCACGGTGTCCTTCGGCGAGACCTTGTACCAGGCGTGTTCGATGCGACCGTCCTCGCCGATCAGGAACGAGGAACGGATGATGCCCATGTACTTCTTGCCGTAGTTCATCTTCTCGCCCCACACGTCGAACGCTTCGGCGACCGCGTGATCCGTGTCGGCGAGCAGCGGGAAGCCGAGTCCGAACTTCTGATCGAACTTCGATTGCGCATCGGGCTTGTCCGGGCTGACGCCGACCACGTCGACGCCGAGGGATGCAGAGGTCCTCGCGCGCGTCACGCACCGCGCACGACTGCGTGGTGCACCCGGGCGTGTCGGCCTTCGGGTAGAAGTAGACGAGCAGCTTCCGCCCCGCGAAGTCCGAGAGGTTCACCGTCTCCCCCGCCTGGTCGAGCAACGAGAACGGCGGCGCAGGATCCCCAGGCTTCAACATGCGGCCAGGATAGGCGCTCAACTCCTCGAGTTGTTGCCGCAGCGCCTCGACGTCGGTCACGGGGAGCTTGCACGTGAACCGTTCGCAGACGTACGCCGTCGCTCGCCCGTTCTGTGTGACTCTGTCTCGAAGCAGCGGGACGGATCGGCGCCGCATCTTCGTCGTCTGGATCCGCGACGGCCATGACCACGTTCGGTCGGTAGCCGGAACCCGTCACCTCGGCCGCCGAGCGCGCGCGTGCCGTCGGACGCGGGGTCGCCGATGATCGCGACCTCGTTGCGAGGGACCGAGGTAGAGGTCCAGCGCGCAGAGCGCCTGGCCGAACCCGGTCGGCGCTCCCGCCATGGCATCGCGGATCAGACGGAGCGCCGACACGCCGGCGTGCTCGTACGCGGCGTCGCCGGTGAACAGCGCGAGCCGCAGCAGCACGTCCGCCGCCACGGAGTTGCCGGACGGCGTCGCGTTGTCGTAGAGCTCCTTCGGGCGAAGGACGAGTGCCTCTGCGTCGGAACCCGTCTGGAAGAAGCCGCCGCGCTCGTCGTCGTGGAACAACCGGAGCAGCTCGCCGGCGAGCGCCCCCGCCTCCTCGAACCACCGCAGCTCGAACGTCGTCTCGTAGAGCGTGAGGCACGCCGACGCCATGACGGCGTAGTCGTCGGCGAACCCCGGCCTCCCCGCCGTGCCGTTCCGCCACGATCGCAGCAGCCGGCCGCGTTCGTCGCGGAGGTGGGTCAGGACGAACTCCGCGCATCGCACGGCTTCCCGCACGTACGACTCCTCGTCGAACACGCGACCCGCCTCCGCGAGCGCGCCGATCGCCAGCGCGTTCCACGCCGTGAGGACCTTGTCGTCCGTCGCCGGATGCACGCGCCCTTCACGGATCTCGAACAGCATCCGGCGCGCGTCCTCGACCTCGGCGGTCAACTCGTCGACGGAGATGCCCGTACTCGGCGGCGACGTCGGCGACCGTCCGGGGACGCCACAGGACGTTCGTCCCCTCCCAGTTGCCGTCCTGCGTCGCTCCGAGGCACGTCGCCACCGCCGGTCCGACGAGCGCGACCAACTCGTCCCACGTCCACACGAAGAACTTCCCCTCGACGCCCTCGCTGTCGGCGTCCTGCGACGAGAAGAAGCCGCCCTCCGCGTGCTGCATCTCGCGGAGCAGGTACTCGACCGTCTCCGTCGCGACGCGCCGGTAGCGGTCGTCGCGCGTGACCTGCCACGCGCGCGTGTAGAGGCGCGCGAGTTGCGCGTTGTCGTAGAGCATCTTCTCGAAGTGCGGCACGTGCCACGACGCGTCCGTCGAGTAGCGCGCGAACCCGCCACCTAGGTGGTCGTAGATCCCGCCGTCGGCCATGCGGTCGAGCGTGGTCGTCACGATCTGCCTCGCGGGCTCCCACCCCCGAACCGCGCAACGGAGCGCGAACTCGAGCGTCATGGGCTGCGGGAACTTGGGCGCTCCGCCGAACCCGCCGCGCTCGTGGTCGAACGCCTGCTGCAGGCGCGAGAACGCGGCGCGCGTGATCTCGTCCGTGAGCGGTTCGCTGCGAGGCGCTCAGCAGCCCGACCCGCGCGATGTGCTCGGCGATCTTCGCGCCCTGCGTCACGACCTCGTCGCGCCGCTCGGACCACGCCTCGGCGATCCCGGTGAGGACCTGCCGGAACGACGGCAGGCCGTGCTGCGGCACCGGTGGGAAGTACGTGCCGGCGAAGAACGGCTTTCCGTCGGGCGTCAGGAACGCCGTCAGCGGCCAGCCGCCGCTCCCGGTCATGGCCTGCGCCGCGTCCATGTAGATGGCGTCCAGGTCCGGCCGCTCCTCGCGGTCGACCTTGATGCACACGAAGTGCTCGTTCATGAGCGCGGCCGTCACCTCGTCCTCGAACGACTCACGCTCCATCACGTGGCACCAGTGACAGGCCGCGTAGCCGATCGAGATGAGGATCGGTTTGTCCTCAGCCTTCGCGCGCTCGGTCGCCTCGGGTCCCCAGGGGTACCAGTCGACCGGGTTGTGCGCGTGTTGGAGCAGGTACGGGCTGGTCTCGCTCGCCAGGCGGTTCGCACGTGCCGTCGTCATGCCGCCCAGTGTCTCGCGCGACGCCGTGCCCGGACTCGCTCGCGGCTCTTCAGCCGGCGGCCGTTCCGTGCCGATGACTCACCCGGGAGAGTGATGGAAGACATCCGCGTGCTGGTCGTCGATGGTGGCCCTGGCGTCACAGGGGGGCTGATCTGTGGGTTGCCGGGCGATGGGGTCAGCGTGCTCGGTCCGGTAGCCGACGCGACCGCCGCCCTCCGAGCCCTGGAACGGGAGCCCATCAGCCTCGTCCTGGTGAACCTCGATCGTCCGGACGACGACGGGGTCGAGATCGTGCGCCGGATCCGGGAGGCGGCTGAGATGACGCGCGTGATCGGCGTGACGGTCCAGCGCGGCCCTGACCTGGCCGCCGGGGCGCTCGCGGCCGGAGCGTGCGGCGTCGTGACACCCGAGCCCGACGGGGAGAGCCTGGTGTCGGTGTTCCGTCGAGCGTTGGCGGGCGAGTTGATCCTGCCCGCGATCCATCTTTCGAACCTGGTCGACCGTCTGCGTGACGGCCGTGAGGCGTCGACGGTCTGCAAGCTCGACTTCTTGACGACCCGTGAGCTCGAGATCCTGCGGGCGTTGGCCGAAGGGGCCTCGACGGGGGAGGTCGCGCGGTCGCTCGGGATCCGCCCGATGACGGTCCAGAGCCACGTGAAGAACATCCTCGCCAAGCTCGGTGTGCACTCGAAGGTCGAAGCCGTCACGCTCGCGTGGCGCTTCGGGCTGGGGTCCATCAGCCGCAGCGCGTGATGCGCCCGGAGTAGCCTTCCCGGCATGACCGGCGATGCGAGGGCGGAGGCGGCGAGGCTGGTCGTGGCCGATGCGCATCCCGTCGTACGTCGCGCCGTCCGGATGTCGTGCGACGCGATGGTCGGGCTCGAGGTCGTGGGCGAGGCAGACACCGGTTCGGACGTCCTCGACATCTGCGAAGCGCTCCGTCCCGACGTCGCGGTCCTCGACATCGCGATTCCCGACGGTCTGGAAGCGATCCGCGGATTGAACGATCGGCAGTTGGTGGACATCGTCGTCGTGCTCACAGATCGAACGGACGGCGCATCCGTCATGGAGGCGCTGCGGCTGGGCGTCGAGGGATACCTGGTCAAGTCATCGGCCTTGCCCACGGTGGGCCGGCAGATCCGGCGCGTGCTGGACGGCGAGCGGGTGATCTCACCGGAGGTCCAGCGCATCGCGGTGAAGGAACTCGGAGCGTTCGCTCGCATGGCTCGCGAGGGCAGCGAGATCCGCGCGTCGCTCACGCCTCGCGAGCACGAGGTCCTGATGCTGATCACCCAAGGCCTGACGATGCGGCAGATGGCGCACCGCCTGGGCATCTCCCCGAGGACGGTCGAGACCCACATGGCCAAGCTCTACCGCAAGCTCGACGTCCGGACGCGCGTGCAGGCGGTCTCGCGCGCAGTGTCCCTGGGCCTGATCGAACTCCACTGAGACCCCGCTCAGTCTTTCGGCTTCATCGGCCGATACGTGGGGCATGAGCAAACGCCCCGCCGCTGGGTCTCCCGGGGGCTCGACCTCACCACGCCGGCTGGGCGTGATCCTCGTCGACCCGCTTCCCGTCGTTCGTGCGGGCACCAGACTGCTGATCGACGACCGGCCGGACATGGAGGTGCTCGCCGAGGCGGGCGACGCCGACCAGGCCATCGAAGCGATCACCCGCGTCCGCCGCACCCGAGTCGTGGTCCTGGTGGGCCTCGGGCTCGCGGGGGACCACGACGCGTACTGGCTGATCCGCACGCTCCGGGAGCGGTACCCGACGCACGCCATCCTCGGGTTCGGGGCGAACTCGGACCCCACGTCGATCAGCCGGGCGCTCTTCGTCGGCGCCGACGGATTCGTGGACAAGAACATCGACCCGGTCGACTTCCTTCAGGCGCTCCGTCGCGCGGCAGACCGCGAGATGGTGCTCGCCATCCCCACCTCCTCAGCGGTGGGGCAGATCGTGGAGGGCATCGAGCGCCGGCGTGAGGTCGACGTGCGGCTGACGGATCGCGAACGCGAGGTGCTCGTCGTCGCAGCAGAAGGACTCACCGCCCGGCAGATCGCGAACCGTCTCGGTGTGCGCGAGCGGACGATCACCACGCACCTGGCACGCATCTACGGCAAGCTCGGGGTCGGGAGCCGACTCGCGGCGATCCGGATGGCGTCGCAGTCGGGTCTCGTCAGCGTCGGCGCGTCCGAGTAACGCGCTCAGCTGCGAACGAACACCGAACCCGTTCCGTCGTGGTAGGCGAGACGCCAACCTGGATCGTCCGTGAGCTTCGCTGCGATCGTGGCATCCTTCGGGGTAAGGACGATCGCGTCTACGCGCCACCGATCCACGATGTTCTGCCAGCGCTCATCCGCGTCGGTCACGGCGAAGTAGTCATCCCACACCGCGTCGGGGAACAACTCGATGCGAGCATCCGCGAAGACGGGGTTCGCGGGCGACGCGTACTCGAACCAGGACGCGTACGGCAGCGAGACGAAGAGCCGCGCGTGGACCGGCGCGTCCAGTTGGACCGCCTCGACGAGTCGCTGCGGGGCGTACGCCATCAGCGACGTCGCCCCGCTGGACGGGTCGACCCGGTCCCGGAACCACGGTGATCCGACGGCGACGAACGCCGAGCAGGACGAACACCACCAGCAGGTTCAACCCCAGAGCTCCCGCGCTCGTCGGCGGGCGAGCGTGGCTTCTCGACGACGAGCCCGGCCACGATCACCGGGAACACGAACCCCCACCACACCTCGCCCCTCGCCGCGCTGAGGCCGAGGAGGAAGAACGATCCGAGCCACAGGAGGTCGATGACGCCGGTCTTCGTCCCCCGACGCGCCAGGAACACCACGACCGCGAGCGCCGAGATGAAGAAGAGCGCTCCGTCGACCGAGCGGATGGTCGTCGCACCCCATTCCTGGATGTGTCCGAGGATCCTTGGGCTGGTGGAGATGTCGACCGCGTACCGCCACACGCCGACCCCGTAGGGCCCGACCACGGTGGCCACCAGCCCCGCGGCTCACCACCGCGAGCGTCACGTTCGTGGTCGCCGCGCGATCGCGCCGATCCTCGATCCACGCGAGACCGATCAGGACCAGACCGAGCGGGAAGCTCCCGTGCACGTTGGCCCACACCACCATCAGGACGGGCAAGATCCACAGGCGCCGAGGATGCTCCCGGCGGTCCGCCAGGATCCAGAGCGTGGCGGTGAACAGCGGGTACGCCATGGTCTGCGGCCGCATGCCGGCGTTGAAGAAGCACACGACGAAGCCGCCCAAGGTGAGCGCGGCACTCAGCCGTGCCGACGCGCCTCGTGCCCGGCACGCGAGCCACAGGAACCAGAACGCGGCACCGACGAGGGCTCCGTGGAACGTGGCAACCGCCGCCCAGCCGCCCGCCCGGTACACCAGGGCCAACAGGACCTGCGCGCCCCACTGTTGATCGAGCCACGCGCGACCGGCCACCGAGAACGTGAAGGTGTCGACGGACGGGGCGGCGTGGGCCGCGAGGATCGCCTCGCCCGCCCGCACGTGGTACGCGAGGTCGACGGAGCTCATCCGGAAGACGAACGTCACCCCGACCGAGAGCGTCACGACCACCATCGCCCAGACGGTGCTGAGTGTGAGACCGCCGAAGCGTGTTCGGATCGTTACCGGCTGCAGTCTGGCTTCCACCTGATAGATGGTCGGTCGTGCGTGCGTGCGACCTTAGTCGGCGGCCGTGAACTCGCTGGTGACGAGGGATGCGTACGTAGAACTACCGACGCATCCTCAGTGAATCGCGGAATTCCCAACGTGATGGCACCCAACTACCTTTGGTCGTGGCGGCTAAAGCCGCCCGGGTTCTCGCCCGAAACCTTCGGAGAGGAGGTGTGTGTACATGTTCCTAGCTCTCTACACCGGCGTTCAGACCTGGTGGGGCAGCCTCAAGCTTCGTGCAAGCGACGAGGGTGGCGCCACTGCGGTCGAGTACGCGCTGATGGTCGCGCTTATCGCGGCGGTCATCATCGTGGCTGTGACCACGTTGGGCAGCAACGCCAACGACAAGTTCACCACGGTTGGCAACGCGATCGGCAATGCATCGTAGATCGCTCTCTTAGTTCGAGCGGCCTTCACCGGCCGCTCACTCCCGAGTGCGGGGGAGTGAGGGGCCGGTGAACCCGCCGGGCGGCGCGTCCCACGTGGACGCGCCTTCCGGATGAGCGGCACGGATCGCGGGATGTCGGTCCAGAACCCAGCTCCAACGTCCGATAACCGCAGACAGCGATCGAGAGAAGCAGCATCGAAAGGGGAGAAGACAGATGAGGTCACGAGGTCTGGTGGTCGCCCTCGCCGTGCTGCTCGCTGTAGCGGCCGCGGGAGCGGTAGTCCTGTACACGAACGGCGTCAAGAAGACCGCGGAGTCGGGCGGGAGCCTGACCACGGTCATCGTCGCAACGCAAGATATCCCCGCCAACACGAGCCTTAACACGCTGATCGAATCCGGCGGCTTCAAGGAGCTCAGCGTTCCGACGGATGCCGTCGTCACCGGTGCGGTCACGAGCCTCGCCGAGCTGCGCGGGCAGACGACCACGGCGCCGATCGTGGCGAACGAACAGCTCACCGCGTCGAACCTCTCGAGCGGCGAGCAGGTCGCCGGCGGGATGCTCGGTATCTCCAAGGGTCACGTGGCGCTCACGATCAAGCTGAACGCGCCCCAGGGCGTGAACGGCAACATCCAGCGCGGTGACAACATCACGGTCTTCGCGACGTTCACCGGAGCGTCCATCATCAAGGGCGCCACGCTGCCGCAGTTGGTGAACGGAACCGCGGCGACGACGACCGACCAGCAAGAGCTCCCGGACTTCACGCTCACGCTGATCCCGACCGTTCGCGTGCTGCAGGTCGTGAACCCCGCGATCGATCCGTCGACCGGTAACCCGACGGGCGACGCGGTCACGCTGACGTTGGACCTCCTGCCTGCCGACGCGCAGAGCCTGACGCTCGCCGGTCAGACCGGCACGCTCTACATCGGCCTCTTGCCTCCGGGCGAGGACGGACACGCGATCCCCGCGTCGACGCTGCCGGTGAAGCTCCTCCTCGGGAAGGTCGCCGCATGACCGAAGCCAGCGTCGTCGCCGTCGGGACGCCGCAGTCCTTCCGCCAGCAGATCGCACGCGCGCTGGAGGTCGAGACGGAGGAGATCGGCTGGGCGCAGTCCGCCACGGTGGCCGAGGAGTTGTTGATCAACGCCTTCACGCCGATCGACGTGCTGGTGCTCTCGCCGGAGGTCAAGGAGCCCGACGCGCTGGGTCTCGCGGAGTTCGTGGGACGCCAGTCGCCGGGAACCGCGATCGTCCTGGTGCGCGACCACACGTGGAACGGTTTGCTGCCCGCAGCGATGCGGGCCGGCATCCGCGACGTGGTGGACATGACCCAGGGAACGGAGGAGCTCCGCGACGCCGTCGAACGGGCGGTGTCGTGGGCGACCAACCTGCGCTCGATGGGCGGAACCGCCACGGAGAGCTCGAGCCACCAGCGGGGCCACATCATCTCGGTCTTCTCCTCGAAGGGCGGAAGCGGCAAGACGTTCCTCACCACGAACCTCGCCGCCGCCATCTCCGACATCACCGGCCAGGACGTGGCCGTCGTCGACCTCGACACGGACATGGGCGACGTCTTCACGTACTTCGGCCGCGAGCCGAGCGCGCGGGTGGACGACATGATGGGCATCGGAGAAGGCGCCGACCACGAACGTATCCGTGAGATCGGCGTTCCGTTCGGCGAGCACCTGTGGGGTTACGGCTCGCCGCCGGATCCCGCGGCCGAGCCGCCCGCCGGCGAGGCCGTGGGCAAGTTCCTGCGCACGCTGCGGGCCGATTTCTCCTACGTGGTCGTGGACGCGTCCGTGGACTATTCGGACTCGGCGCTCGTCTGCTTCGACCTGTCCGACGCGATCTGCTTGGTCACGCCGCTCGACGTGGTCGGCGTGAAGCACCTCTCGAAGGCGCTCGACACGCTGCTCACGATCGGGTTGCCGCGCGAGCGGTTCCGAGTGGTGCTGAACCGCGCCGACAGCAAGGTGGGATTGGACGCCTCCGACGTGGAGCGCGTCATGAAGATCACGGTGGATGCGATGATCCCGTCGAGCCGGCTGGTTCCGACGGCGCTGAACAAGGGTCGGCCCGTGGTGCTGGACGAGCCCGGCTCGGATGTCTCGACCGCCGTCCGGCAGCTGGCGACCCGGTTCACCCATCAGTTCGAAGCCTCCGTGCCCGATGCCGGCGTGAACGCGAACGGCAACGGCTCGAAGCCCGAGAAGACGAAGCGCAAGCGGTTCTCGAGGACCGCAAGCTAAGGAGGTCTGGCTCCCATGTCACTGGCAGATAGGCTCGCGAAGGCTTCACAGCGGGACCGTATCGCCGACGTCCGCCTCCGGGTGCAGGAACGCCTGGTCGAGGTCCTCGGTCCCCGTCTGTACGACTCAACGCTCTCCGACAACGAGCTCGAGGGTCTGGTCCACCAGCGCTTGCGTGAGCTGCTCGACGAAGAGGAAGGCCCGCTTTCCTCGCAGGAGAAGCTCCTGATCGTCCGGCAGATCGGTGACAGCGTCCTGGGTCTGGGACCGCTCGAGCCGTTCGTCCGCGACCCGGACGTCACCGAGATCATGGTGAACGGCTGGGACACGATCTACGTCGAGCGAGCCGGAAAGCTCTATTGGACCGGCACGAAGTTCCACGACGAGCAACAGCTGCGTCGCACGATCGACAAGATCGTCGGCAAGGTCGGCCGTCGCGTCGACGAGGCGTCGCCGTACGTGGACGCCCGCCTGCCGGACGGTTCGCGTGTCAACGCGATCATCCCGCCGCTGTCCATCGACGGTCCGGCGCTCACGATCAGGAAGTTCTCCGCCGATCCGTTCGGCGCCGACGACCTGATCGAGTTCGGCACCATGACGTCGCAGGTGTCGCAGTTCTTGGAGGCGTGCGTCCGCGGACGCATCAACATCTTGGTCTCGGGTGGAACCGGCGCCGGGAAGACCTCGACGCTGAACGTGCTCTCGTCGTTCATCCCTGACGACGAACGCATCATCACGATCGAGGATGCCGCCGAGCTCCGTCTGCAGCAGCCGCACGTGATCCGCCTGGAGTCCCGGCCGCCGAACATCGAGGGCAGGGGTCAGGTCGCGATCCGCGACCTCGTCCGAAACGCCCTGCGTATGCGGCCCGACAGGATCGTCGTCGGTGAGGTCCGTGACGCCGCAGCCCTGGACATGTTGCAGGCCATGAACACCGGCCACGACGGTTCGATCTCCACGATCCACTCCAACTCGCCGCGCGACTCGCTCTCGCGGCTGGAGACCATCACGATGATGGCCGGGATGGAGCTGTCCCCCAAGTCGATCCGGGAGCAGATCTCCTCGGCCATCCAGCTGGTCGTGCATCAGCAGCGCCTGAAGGACGGCTCGCGCCGGTTCACGCACGTCACGGAGATCGAGGGCATGGAGGGCGACGTGATCACGCTCCAGGACCTCTTCCTCTTCGACTTCGCGGCGGGCATGGACGACGAGGGCAAGTTCCGCGGGCGCCTGAAGTCGACCGGCCTGCGGCCGAAGTTCGTCGACAAGCTCGAGGAGCGCGGCGTGTACGTCGACCCGGAGGTCTTCGCCCTGGACACGCGGGGTGTGAGCTGATGACGGCTGCCGCCTCCTTCTGGGGCAGCCCCGCGGCGCTCGCGCTCGCGATCGGCCTCGCGACGGCCGCCGCGTTCTTGCTGGGTGTCATGCTGTTCGGGACGGCGAGCCGTCGCCGGCAGCAGCGGATCATCGGCGAGCGCATGGCGGCCGTGGGAAACCGTGGGCGCAAGTCGTCGCACGTCCCCGCCATGGATCGCACGGCCGGCGGATGGATCCCCGCGAAGGTCACGAACTTCGGGCGTCGCTTCGCCGACGCTCGAGGGTTCAGCGGACGGCTCGACGCGGAGCTCGAGGCCGCCGCCGTGAGCCTGCGATCGGGCGAGTTCGTCATCGTCACGGTGCTGGCATCGTTCGGCGGCTTGATCCTGGGCTTCGCGATCCTCAAGAGCCCGTGGCTGGCGCTCGGTATCGGTGCCGTCTCCGGTCTCGGACCGACGGTCGCGCTGAAGTTCGCCTTGGGACGCCGCGCCGAGAAGCTCCGCGAACAACTTCCGGACGTGCTCACGATCATGGCGAGCTCGCTCCGGGCCGGCCACAGCTTCCTGCAGGCGCTCGACACGACGGCGAAGGAGATCGCGCAGCCCGCCGCCACCGAGTTCCAGCGGGTCGTCGCCGAGATCCGCCTGGGACGAAGCGCCGAGGACGCGCTGGGTGCCCTCGCCGAACGGGTGGGCAGCGCCGACTTCAAGTGGGCGGTCCTCGCGGTGAACATCCAGCGCGAGGTCGGTGGCAACCTGGCCGAGATCCTGGACAACGTCGCCGACACGCTGCGCGAGCGCGCAACGATGCGGCGGCAGGTTCGCGTGCTGACGTCCGAGGGCAGGCTCTCCGCGTGGGTCCTCGCCTCGATGCCGTTCGCGATCGCCCTCTACATGTTCGCGGTGAACCGCGACTACATCATGCTGCTGTTCACGACGAAGACCGGATTCATGATGCTGGGCGGCGCCGGGTTGCTGCTCGCCGCCGGGATCCTGTGGATGCGGAAGATCGTGGATATCGATGTCTGAGATCTGGCTCGCTCTCGCCGTCGGATGTGTCTTCTTCACCGTGCTGCTCGTCGGGTTCGCCCTCGACGCCTCCAGCACGGAGCGCAAGCGGGCCGTGAGGCTGCTGGAGAATCAGGTCAGCGGTTCGCGCAGCGTCGAGTCGGCCAACCTCCGCGAGCAGGAGCTCTCGCAGAGCTTCGGTCAGCGGGTGTTGGTGCCGTTCGTCGGCGGCGCGGGCCGGGTTGCGCGGCGGATCACCCCGCTCGACGCGCGGGACCGAGTGGCCAAGAAGCTCATGCTCGCCGGAAGCCCGGCGGGATGGGACGCCGAGCGAGTCATCTCGTTCAAGGTGATCCTCGCGGGCGCGGGATTCGTCGGGGCCCTGGTGCTCGCCCGCCTGATGCACCTGCAAGGCATCTCGTTCATGGCATGCGTCGGTCTCATCACGGTCGCGGGCTTCCTGATCCCCGACTCGCTGCTGGCCCGCAAGGTCGAAGAGCGCCAGCACGAAGTGCTCGGCACGCTCTCGGACACGCTCGACCTGCTCACGATCAGCGTCGAAGCGGGTCTCTCGCTGAATGCCGCGATCGCCCAGGTCGTGCAGAACGTGCCGGGGGTCCTGTCGCAGGAGTTCGCGCGCATGCTGCAGGAGATCCAGCTGGGCGTTCCCCGGTCGGAGGCGTTCAGGCATCTCGCGGACCGTACCGACGTCGAGGAGTTGAACAGCTTCGCGCTCGCCATGATCCAGGCCGACGTGTTCGGTGTGAGCATCGCGAGCGTCCTGCGCACCCAGGCGAGTCAGTTGCGCATCAAGCGTCGCCAGGCGGCCGAGGCGAAGGCGCAGCAGACGCCGGTCAAGATCGTCTTCCCGCTCATCCTGTGCATCCTGCCGGCCCTCTTCGTGATCATCATCGGGCCGGGTGCCATCCGCATCATGAACAACCTCTTCAAGTAGCGCTCACGATCTCCCGCGATGCAGTGGCCCCCGGCCTCCGGGGGCTTGCCGCATCCGCGGGATCGAGGCTCAAGGTCCACCCGGATCCCGGCCGATACTCCCGCTCCGGCGCGGCTACGGCCTCCGCTCTGCTCACGGAACCGCCCAAAGACGTAGGTCCTTCGTTCATTGCGTGGTCCCCCGGCGATGCTTTAGACTCGCGCCTGTCCGGATGGCTCGTTGGGACCATGTGGATCGAGAGAAAGGCGTGATTGATGAAGCGCATCGGGTTCTTGCTGGCTACAGCGACCGCCTTCGTCCTGTGTCTGGCCGTTCCCGCGTTCGCCGGGTCTCAGCTGGGGAACAACCCGGGTGGCCCCGGTGTCAGTGGGGCGGGCGGCACGGCGTTCACGGGTGCCAACGTGTCGACGATCTTCATGTACCTGGTCGCGTTCGTCGTGGTGGGCGCTCTGGCCCTCTTCGCCGGACGTCGCCGCAGGATCGCCACGCGCTAGACGAGCAACAGGCTCTTTCTGGAACGGGCTCCCTGACCGGGGGTCCGTTCTTGGTTTCGGGGACCGTTCTCTTGGGAGTCGGCGGTCGCTCAAGTGATCGCCTGGACGAGGTCTCGCCACAGTTGGACGGGCAGCGACGGAGCGAAGGTCGCTCTCAGGTCGATGTTTCCTTCGGGCGAGCCCTCGTACACGAGTTGATCGCCACGTCGCGATAGCTCCTTGCTTGCCGAGGTGAACCTCATCCCTTCAGGTGGGCTGATCGCTACCTTGAGTAACGTCGGGCGGACGGTGGTCTGAGATACGAAGCTGAGCGTGTAGGTGCCGCCTGTCCCGTCGCCGTCCCACGCATGGGTGAGCAGGAGATCCGCGTCGATGGTTGCCGTGTCACCTGATGGAGTCCGAACGTAGTCCTCGAAGAACGGGTAGCCCTCCTCCGTGCGCCGATCGAGCTCGACGGCTTGGCGGTTGCGCGTCGCCTCACTAAGCACGCACCCCACGTCGCAATAGAGGTCGACCACGGCCAGATTCTCACCCGGTTGACTGGAGAAGTGTCTGAACGGACCGATGACGTACCTCGGATACCCAGACGTGGGGGAATCGTTCACCATGTCGAGTCGGAGCGCAGCGGTTGCCGTGCCGCCGGGACCGAGCTGGATGTCGTAGGTGACGGTTCGTTGCTGGTAGAAGTCCAGCTTCGTGCCCGACGCACTGTTCGTCACGACGGAGATGACGTCGGTTCCTGATGGGTCGAAGGCGCCGCCCACGCTGGTCAGTGCGAGACCCGCCTCCATGGACGGATCCGCGCTCCACGCCTTCACGTGGCCGTTCGAGCAGGCGTTGAGCAAGGCCCGCAGCCGAGGCACGTCCTGGCCCTGCTGTTCGAGGAATCCGTGGACCACGGCCTGGGCGACCCTGCCGAGCACCAGCTTCCGCTCTTCGTTCGTATGGACGAACAGGGCGTACGCCTCGTTCGTCACGAAGGGGACGACGTTGTGCTCTGACACCTCGATCCCTGTTTGTCCGACATGAACGGGGGCCGTCACATGCATCAGAGCCTTCAGCGCGAACGGATCCGCCACGATCACACCATCGAGCGTCTCGCCGGTTGCCGCTCGGTACGAGAGCCAGATCGCCTCGGCGGCCAGCGGGAAGTCCGGTGTCATGTTGAGGTTCAGCCAATAGGCCTTGGGGGTGAGATAGAAGTCGAAGTTCTTCGCAGTACTCCTGGCGAGGGTGAAGGAACGTCGGCGACGTCGAGGCGCGGCAACGACTGGACAGGACGGAAGTCTGAGAAGCTCATCCGGCCGGCGTCCACGGTCAAGATCGAGTAGGCGCCGATCAGGCCGCCCGTCCCTCGCAGCTCGGCTGGGTTCGAGGCACCGAAGAAGTAGTGACGAGGTTGCTCGCTTCCCAGGAACGAAGGCAGCCCTCGTAGCATCAGGGCCGCGGCGTGCAGTTGGCGATGGAGCGTCTCGAGCTGGTCTTGGGCATCCACCGTGGCGGACGCTACGGCGGATGGCACGAAGGCGGTCGAGGTGCCTTCGATCGTCGCGAGCGCTTGACCCGTCAGCTCGTCGGCACGAGCTGCGGCCCCGGCCAGCCCCCCCATCGGTCGATCGGGATGCCGTCGCCGGACGGAGCGAGTGCTCCGAGACCACCTGGCAGAGCTATCGTCGCGTCGGCGAGCCCTGCGGCCGCTTCGGCGGTCCGGAGGCCCGCGTTCGCGATGGCAAGGACGGCGTCCGCCGTGTTCCCCACGAAGGGGATCCACCCGGCGACCGTGAGCCCGACCGATCGCGGTCCGTCGCCGGCTGAGCGGAAGGAGTCCATCGCGCTGGTGAACTTGTCACGAGCCGCCGTGGCCTGACCTGCCAGAAGCGCCGTCTTGCCGCTTGCGAGTGCGTCGCGGCCCCGCTCTAGATCATGGCGGACACTGAGGGCGGAAAGCCCGCCAACGACAAGCACCAGGACAAGCGTGCCGGCGATCGTCGCGACGACCGATAGGATGAGCCCACGACGCTTTCGACGAGGCGGTTCGGCATCGTCGACCGCTCCGGCTGCGTTTGCGTGCGACGTTTGCATGCGAGAGGGATCCTGGCGAACTCGAACGGTCCGCAGTCCGCGGATGCCGTCTACGGTAACAGGCGCGACGCCGAGAACGGTGAGAAGGCGGGCCGTCAGGCGCTGTTACCCTCTGCCACCATGAAGGTTGCGTACCAGGGCGAGCCCGGCGCGTACAGCGAACGAGCGGTTCGTTCGCTCTTCCTCGATGCGGAGCCGCTTCCCTGCGCCACGGTCCGGCTCGTGTTCTCACGCGTGACGAGCGGCGAGGCGGCGTTCGGCGTGGTGCCGCTCGAGAACTCGCAGGCCGGCTCCGTGAACGAGACGTATGAGCTCCTGCTGCACACGAACCTCCTGCGGATGGTGGGCGAGACGGTGGTTCGCGTCGATCACGCATTGCTCGGCAGGCCCGGCGTTCGACTCGAGGAGATCCGTCGCGCTCACTCCCACTGGCAGGCGCTCGCGCAATGCGAGGAGTTCCTGTCGTCGCTCCGCATCGAGCCGGTCCCGGTGCACGACACGGCCGGGGCGGCCAGGATGATCGCCGAGTCGGGGAGCGACGAGGACGCGGCGATCGCCAGCGTGGAGGCCGGGGCGCGGTTCGGCCTCGCCGTCCTCGCCGAGCGCATCCAATCTGAGAAGGAGAACTTCACCAAGTTCGCGGTGATCGGCACCGACGACCCTGAGCTGGGAGCGAACGACAAGACGTCGCTCGTGATGGCCGTGCTCGACCAGCCCGGTTCCCTCCTGGGGGCGCTGCAGCCGCTCGCGGCCCGGGGTATCAACCTCCACAAGCTGGAGTCACGCCCCATGCGTGGGAAGCCGTTCGAGTACGTCATCTACGTCGACGTGATGGTCGCCGGGGACGATCCCGGGTTGGCTGATGCGCTGGAAGAGATCGCGAACCACACGTCGATGCTCCGGGTCCTCGGCTCGTATCGAGCGGCTGCGTACCCCGCCTAGCCGCCGAGCGTCCGCCGCCACCTAGGATGGTTCGCATGGCTCGACGGACCGCGCGACACGCCGCCCGTTCGAAGCTCCCGTTCCCGGCACTCCTGCTCGGGCTGCTCGTGGTCGCCGGCGCCGTCACGGCGTGGCAGGTGTGGAGTTCGGCCTCCGGGAGTCGCGCGGGGACGCCCGACGCATCGGCGCCAACTTCGGTTGCCCCCTTACCGTCGAGCGTCGCGTCCCAGCCTCCGGCATCACCCTCGGCTTCGCCGAGCGTGCAGACCCCCGGCCCGATCAACACGGCGTTCCCCGGGATCACGACGTTCCGGGGGAACGCCACGCGGGACTACTACGGCGAGGGACCGGTTCCGAGGCACCCGGTGATCCGCTGGAACTATCCGGCGAGCGGGGGGCTCTGCTCGACGTCTTCGGATCCGGCAGGATCGCGCGTATGGTGCGGAACCGGCTGGACCGGGCAACCGAACGTCATCGTGCACGAGGACGGCTCGATCGAGATCCGCGAGGGTGCCTACGACGGGCACTATCACTTCCTGAACGGTCGAACGGGACGGCCGGTTCGTCCGGACCTGGTCACCGGCGACCTCGCGAAGGGAAGCGCGACCTCGGATCCGGATGGGTACCCGTTGTATTACGCGGGCTCGCGCGACAATCTATTCCGCATCGTCGCGATGGATCGCCCGAGCCCCACGGTGCTGTGGTCCATGAACGCCGAGACCACCGTGCCGCGACCCCTGTGGAACAACGACTGGGACGGAGCGGCGCTCGTTCTCGGCGACTACCTCCTGGAGGGTGGGGAGAACAGCTGGTTCTACGTCGTGAAGATCAACCGGGGCTACGACGGGAACGGGAAGGTGACGGTCAACCCGAAGATCGTCGCGACCATCCCCGGCTACGACGACCAACTCCTGTCGGACGCAGGTGACAACGAAGTTTCGATCGAGAATTCCGTCGCATTCCGCAACGGCGTCGTCTACTTCGCCAACTCCGCCGGTCTGGTGCAGGGCTGGGACATCTCCGACCTGCTCGGTGGCGGCCACAAGTACCACCGGGTGTTCCGATTCTGGACGGGGGACGACACGGACGCATCGGTCGTCATCGACGACGAGGGTTCCCTCTACGTCGCGAGTGAGTATCAGCGCTTCAACGAACGGAGCCAGCGGCTCGGTCAACTCATGAAGCTCGATCCGTCCAAACCTGACAACCCCATCGTGTGGTCGATCCCCGCGTCGGAGATCGGGTTCGAGGGAGCGGGCGGCAGCTGGTCGACACCGGCGCTCTACGGCGACTACGTGTACTTCACCACGGCTGCCGGCCGGGTGCTCGAGGTCGACCGGAAGAGCGGGAAGATCGTTTGGGAGCTCGCCATCGGCTCGCCGGCGATCGCGTCGCCCGTGGTCGTCGACGGCGTGCTGATCCAAGGAGATTGCACCGGGGCTCTGTACGCGTGGGACGTCTCCTCTCCTCGGAAGAAGCCGAAGCAGCTCTGGAAGATGCAGTTCGGCGGCTGCGTGGAGTCGACGCCCGCCGTGTGGCACGGGTGGCTGTACGTGGGGACCCGGTTGGGGCAGATCTACGGCATCGCCGATCCGCCCAAGAACTAGGTCAGAACGGTCCGAACTGCGAGCGCAGGTCCGCTGTCCGCCACGCGACCAGTGCGATCGCGCCCACGAGCAACCCCAGGAAGCCCACGATCAGGATGGCCTGCCTGTTCGCGCGGGTGCCCGCGCCCTCGGCCGCGAATCCCGCGAACAGTCCGGCGATGAAGCCGCCGACGTGGGCGCGCCAGTCGATCCCCGGGATGGAGAAGGCCAGGACCATGTTGATCACGATGATCATGACGGCGCTACGGAGTCGCGCTGCGGCGATCGCGAGGTGCCGCCGGCGATAGTTGTACGTGACGAACGCGCCGAAGATCCCGAAGATGGCTCCCGACGCGCCGACACCGACCACGAACGGCGGCCCGAACGCGAAGGAAGCCGCGCTCGCGACGATGCCCGTCGCGAAGAAGATCAAGAGGAACCGAAGGCGGCCGAGCTCCTGTTCGACGATCGTGCCGAAGAGCCAGAGCGCGTACGCGTTGAACGCGATGTGGAGGAGGCCGGCGTGCAGGAACATGACCGACACGAGGCGCCAGTACTGCCCCGTCGCGATGCCCACCACGTCCCCGTTCGGCAGCCGGGCCAATCCGATCGACGCTCCGAGGTTGATCAGCTTCAACCCTGAGGGACCCGTCATGAGCGAGCCGGACCCGCCGGAGACGACTTCGAGGAGGAACACGGCGCCGATCATCACCAGGAGAACGGTGGTCGCGGACGCGCGGCGGCGGATGTTCGCCGCGGCGATCCGTCGGCCCGGGCCGCTCCGGAACTCGCGGCGGGCCTCGTTGAGGCACTCCGGGCATTGATGCCCGACCGGTGCCGGGATCATGCACTCGGGGCAGATCGGGCGACCGCACCTGGTGCAGTGCACGCCCGTCTCCACGTTCGGATGTCGATAGCAGCGCTCGGGCACGCCCGTGGGAGGCGGGGGTGGAAGGGTGGTCTCGTCCATGTGAACGGCAATGGTACGGGGGCGGAGCCCGCAGTGGATGGCCGGGTCAACCCCGGAGGTGGGACGCGTGTTCGTGCGGGTCCACGTGGACCATGGCGTCACCCAGTCGGGGAACGTGTTGGAGAAGGGCCGCTCGCACGTGCTCGGCGATGTCGTGCCCGGCCTCGACGGAGATCTCCGGTGACACGTCGATCGCGAGTTCCGCGCGGAGTTGGTGTCCGACCCACCGCGCTCGTGCCTCCGAGACGTGCTCGACGCCGGGTACGGCTGCGGCCGCCGTCTCGATCAGGCGCATCGTGGGCACGTCGATCCCGTCGAGCACGCGCCGGAGCACGGTTCGAGCGGCGGCCACCAGCGTGTAGACGATCGCTACCGTGATGACCAGACCGACGATCGCGTCGGATCGTTGGAACCCGGCGAGCACCCCGACGGCCCCGGCCACGACCCCGAGCGAGGTCAGCCCATCCGCACGAGCGTGGACCCCATCGGCGACGAGGGCGGCGGAGCCGATGGCTCGCCCGACGCGCATCCGGTAGATCGCGACCGCCTCGTTGCCCAGGAAGCCGATCACACCGGCCGCCAACACCACCCAGATGTGATCGAGCGGCGCCGGGTGGCGCAACCGGTCGATCGCCTCGAGCGCGGCGAAGATCGCGGACGCGGCGATCATCCCCACGATGGCCAGCCCCGCGACGTCCTCGGCCCGGTGGTAGCCGTAGGTGTATCGCTGGTTGGCGGGCCGGCGCCCAAGGCGGAACGCGATGAGCAGCGGCACTGCGGTGAGCGCGTCGGTGAAGTTGTGGATCGTGTCCGCGAGCAGGGCGACCGAACCGGTCAGGACGACGACGATCGTTTGCGCGACGGCGGTCGCAGCGAGCAGGGTCAGCGAGATCCACGTGGCGCGCACGCCGTGCGCGGTGGCGAGGAGCGCCGCGTCGACCGTGCCGAAGTGCTCGTGCCGATGTTCGTGGGGCGGCTCGCGCGGTTCGTCCTCCGAGGGCGTATCCGGGGTCATCGGCACCGCTCGATGGTAGTCAGGCGGGGGAACCGATTCAGGGCTTCGAGCGGGGAAGCTGTGCCAGCTCCTTCGCGACCTCGGCGGGGTCGAACAACGGGCCCCACCGGTCCTTGATCACGCCGTCGGGCCCGATCAGGAAGAGCCAGGGCTCCGTCAGGTCCCCGGTCTCGTTGCAGCACGCCCAATCCGCCGCCGCCTTGTTGACGATGCTCTTCTGGTAGTTGCGCCAGATCTCCACGTGGATGAAGACGGCACGGTCCTGATACCGCTTAGCGAGCGCCTCCAGACCGTCGGTCTCGGGCCCGCACATGAGGCTCACGCAGAACGTCGGCGTCGAGAAGATCACGAGGATCGGTCGATGCTGCATGAGCGCGTCGGCGATCGTCGTCCGGTGGAGCTCGGGGTCGGGCACCGGCGCGCCGTCGAGCGCGCGCGAGTCGATCGCGGCGGGGGGCACGCCCTTCGAGTCGATCGTGAGGTTCTCCGTTCGTTGCGCTCGATCGCCGGGGGCGGGCAGCGAGTGCTTCTCGGACACGATGAAGGGTGTCGAGAGCGTCCGGGTCCCGATGTCGGGCAGGTCCACCGTGGCGTCCACCTGCCACGTCCCGGCTCGGTCGAACTCGACGTCCGCCTGGTAGACGCCCCGGGCATCGTTCGGATCGGTGAACGCCGGCGCGGGACCGCTCTGCGGCATGCCGAACGCGGCCACGTACGTGCCCGTCGCCGTCGGTCCGGGGACCGGGGACCCCGAGCCGTCACCCAGGAAGGAGAACGCGAACGATATCCGTCCGAATGCGAGCAGCTTCACGCCCTGTCCGTCGCCCGAGAAGATCCCGAGCTCGAAGTGCTGTGGGGCGCCGACCGCGAGGTCGCTGCTCGCCACCTCCAACGACAGGCTGGTCCCGGTCGTCCCCGACGGCGCCGTCGCCGGATCGTGGGAGCCTGAACAGGCGCCGGTGAGCAGCGCGACACCGAGCAGAGCGGCGACGGTTCGGTGCAAGGACATGGCGACCATCATCTCGCACATCGGCGGAACGTCCGGTCAGAGCGCGCCTTCGTGTCGGAGGAGCCACCGCTTGCGGTCCTCGTGGCGGCCGTATCCGCCGATCGTCCCTCCGGCGTGCACGACGCGGTGGCACGGGACGAACAGCTCGATCGGGCAGCGGCTGAGCGCTCCCCCCGCGGCGCGGCCCGCCCGCAGGCTGCCGGCGCTCGCCGCGACGTCCCCATACGTGACGAGCTCGCCGTAAGGGATGGTCATGGTGGACTCCAGGACGCGTCTCGCGAAGCCCGCCGGCACGAGCATGAGATCGACGGGGGTCGCCAACGTCCGGCCGGAGCCCCGGAAGTAGGCCTCCACCTCTCGGCGAACGGAGATGAACCCACGAGCCGCGCCGGGATGGACCGGCGACCCGAGGCGCGCCTCCAGCCGGTCCAGCTCGGGACCGGCATCCTCGTCGGTGAACATCGTCGACACCACGCCGGCGTCGGACATCACGATGGTCATGTCTCCGAGCGGGGTCGGGACGGAGGTTGACCGATATCCCGTCACACCGGCGGCCAGGGGTAGGGCCGTCCCGGTCCGGGCTCAGGGAACACGCCCGCCGCCAGGACGGAGCCGATGCGCTCGTCGAGGGCGGTCAGCTCGTCGGCCGAGAGCAGCTCGCCGAGCTCTGCTCGGAGTTCCTCCAGCCGCAAGCGCTCCCGCAACGCGCGGACATCGTCGAGCAGCTCGTCGGGGATCGGCTCGCCGACGTGCTCCCAGATCACGGTGCGGAGCTTCGGTTCCTCGTTGAAACACACGCCGTGGTCGACGACCCAGATGGTGCCGTCCGGGGCCAGCAGGCAGTGGCCGCCCTTGCGATCGGCGTTGTTCACCACCATGTCGAACAGGGCGACCCGCCGGAACTCGGCCGCGTGCGTCCCCTCGAGCGTGAAGTAGTGATGCGAGGGGTCGAACTCCACGAACAGCTGCGCGGAGCCCAGCCCTTCGGGGCCCTCCCGGAGGATCGTCGGAGGGACGTTCGGCCACCCGAGCTCGCGCGCCACGACGTAGGCGGCGACCTCGCGCCGGCAGAGCGTTCCCTCCGGGAAATCCCAGAGCGGCATCTCGCCACGACGGGGCTTGTAGACCGCGAGAACCTGATCGCCACCCGCCGTCGCGCGCGCGAGGAACGTGTAGTTCGACGAGTTCGGCAGCAGGCCGAGCAGCTCGAGCTCGCCGGAGGCGAGCGCCGGTGGGATGCCGGGGTCGTTCAGCTCCGGGTCGAGTGACCGTTCATCGCGGGGCACGCGTGTCCCTCCGGGTCGAGGGGGTTGCCACAGTACTGGCATGTCGGCCTGCCGCGGTCGACCACCGCCGCCGCGTGTCGCGAGAGCGCCAGCATCTGCTCACGGGTCGCGAACAGGCGGAGCAGCTCGGCGTCCTCCTGCAGGAGCAGCGCCGGGTCGTCCTCTTCCAGCTCAGGCTGGAACTCCTCGATCTCGAGCAGGAACAGGTCGGCGTCCTCTTCGTAGCCGATCGACAGGCGCCCGGCCCGCCATCGGGGTTCGAACGGCTGCTCGAGATCCATCTCCTCTTCGTCGGGACCGGTTCCGGTCTCGAGCCCGATCGTGGCGAGCAGGTCGAGGACCGACGCGGCCAGCAACCGCACCTGCTCCTTCTCGACGATGAGCGTCACGAGCTCGGTCGCGCGGCGGGTCTGGAGGTAGAACGTGCGGAGGCCGGGTTCCCCGACGGCGTCGGCGGTGATCCGGTCGACGGGGCCGAGATCCATGCGGCCTATCCTCGCAGGTTCCGTTTGCTGCGCGGCGGCGAGGCGAACCGTTCTAGGCTGCCGGTGTCGTTGACCAGCAGGACATGCGGTCCGGCGTCGCCGAGCGAAACGACCGACACGGACGCGGGATCAACGATCGTCCTCTGGAACATGTCGAGGTGCGCGCCGGAGAGATGGGCGACAAGCATGCGGATGATGTCCCCGTGCGAGCCGACCGCCACGCGACCTCGGGGGTGCCGCGCCGCGATCGCCTGGATCTCCGCTAGCGCCCGGGTCTGCGCGTCGGCGAACGATTCACCGTCGGGGAACCGGAACTGCGAAGGGCGATGGATCAGCTCCTTCCACAGGCGCGTTCGGCGGACCTGCGCGAGCGGGCGCCCGGTCCAGGTCCCGACGTCCATCTCGATCAGGCGTTCACGCGTGAGGACGTCCAGGCGCTGACGCGCGGCGAGCGGGGCCACGGTCTCCAGGCACCGGTCGAGCGGGCTCGAGTAGACCGCCGTCAAGCGCAACGGGACGAACCGCTCGGCGAGGGCCTCCGCCTGCGCACGTCCCCGGTCGTCGAGCGGAACGCCGGAGGTCCGGCCGTACAGCGTCTTCCCGGTCACAGCCGTCAGCCCGTGCCGGATCAAGAAGAGGGTGGTCATCGGCCCGGCAGCATACGCCGGGTCCCTCGCGTCAGCCGGGCTCGGTCTCCTCGGAGATCGCCGACGGCAGTCGGACCTCGAACGCCGAGCCTCTCCCGAGCTCGCTTTCCACGGTCACCGTCCCACCGTGGTTCTCGGCGACATGGCGGACGATCGCGAGTCCCAACCCCGTGCCGCCGGTCTCTCGCGACCGAGCGCGATCCACGCGGTAGAAGCGCTCGAACACGCGGGAAAGCTCCTTCGACGGGATCCCGGACCCGGTGTCACTCACGCGCAGGACGACCGATCCGTTTTCCGACGACACGGAGGCCACCACCGTGCCGGAGGAGCCCGTGTAACGGATGGCGTTGTCCAACAGGTTGCGGACCAGCAGGGACAGGTCGCGTCCGGAGCCGCGTACCGGGGGCACGCGGGCGGCATCGACTTCCATCGTCAGGCCCGCGGCGATCGCCGCCTCCTCGAACCTCGACCCCTCCTCCCGCACCAACACGTCCAGACGGACGTGTTCCTGGAGCTCGCTGCCCGACTCCAAACGTGAGAGGTCCAAGAGATCCGCGACGATCCGGGAAAGCCGCACCGCCTCCCGGTCGAGCTGCTCCGCGAAGCGCGGCACCGCCGCCGGGTCCTCCTGCCACACGTGCAGGAGCGTCTCCGCGGCCGCCTGGATGGACGCGGCCGGGGTCTTGAGCTCGTGGGACGCGTTCGCGACGAAGTCGCGACGAACGGCGTCCAACCGCCGAGCCTCCGTGACGTCGGCGATCACGACCAGGACCGAACCATCCGCGCCGGCGGGTGTGGCAGTCGCGCGAAGGGATCGTGTCGGGGAGCCGACCTCGATCTCCGCGGTCTGAGGTTCCCCGGTCTCCGCCGCGAGCCGAACGGTCCCTCGCAGGCTCGCGGGCAGGAGCTGTGCCAGGGCCTCGGGCCGCGACCCCAGGAGACGGCCTAGGCTCTCGTTCGCGAAGACCGTTCGCCAGCCGCCGTCGAAGAGCAGCACCCCGTCCTGCATGGAGCCCAAGATGCGATCTCGAACCTGACGATCCTCGACAGCAGCATCGGCGCGTCCTTCGATGGCCCTGGCTGCGCGTCGATCCTTGTCCTGGAGAGCGCGCAGCTCACGCCGGGCCGACCGACGGCCGATCCAGACGCCCGAAGCGGCAGCCACACCCACGACGGCGACCACCACGGTGACATCCACGAACGGAGTGTATGCCTGCGTCCGGTCCGTTCATCTCCGCGTCCCGGACGGTTCCCCCATCCTTCGTCTGCGGGAGTCCCAGAGCGCCTACCAGCAGGTTCGCATGACTGCGCACCGCCCAGCGCACGTTCACCGGGCGTTCATCTTGGGGCAATGGTCCGTCCACCCCGCCTCCATAGCATCGCCATCGATCGAGCCCACGAGGCACATGAAGAGGAGGGACGAAACATATGCGCAATCCGCGGACGCGAGCGGGGATCGTCGCAAGCGTGCTCACCCTGTCGTTGATCGGTGCCGCCTGTAGCAACAACGACAACAGCGGCGGTGGCAACACTGGATCGAACGGGGGGTCCGCCTTCGATGGGGTTGCCCTCACGGGGGCCGGAGCGACGTTCCCCGACCCCATCTACGAGCAGTGGTTCCAGGATTTCCAAGGGGTGGAGTCCGGAGCCAAGATCAACTACCAAGCCATCGGATCCGGCGGGGGGATCGAGCAGTTCACCGCACAGACGGTGGACTTCGGAGCATCCGACGCCCCGTTGCAGCAGGATGAGATCGACGCGCTGCCCTCCGAATACATCGAGCTCCCGACGGTCCTCGGCGGCGTCGTGTTTGCGTATAACGTCTCCGGTGTGGACACGGGACTGAAGCTCGACGGAGCGACCGCCGCCGACATCTTCCTCGGCAAGATCAAGAAGTGGAACGACCCCGCGATCGCCTCGCAGAACCCGGGCGTCGACCTGCCGGACACCGACATCTCCGTGGTGCATCGCTCGGACGAATCGGGCACCACGTTCGTGTTCACGTCCTGGCTCGCGTCGCAGAGCCCGGATTGGGAGTCGCAGGTGGGTGCGGACAAGGCCGTGCAATGGCCGACCGGGACGGGCGGCGACGGCAACGACGGCGTCGCGGCGGGTATCAGTCAGACGGAGGGCGCGATCGGATACCTCTCCTACGACTTCGCGGTGACGGCGAACCTCGGCATCGCCTCCGTCAAACGCGAGGACGGGACCTACATCGACCCATCCATCGACTCGATCAGCGCGGCCGGAGGGATCCTCACGTTCCCGATCTCGCCCGACACGAACATCCTCAACTCCACCGCCGACGGTGCCTATCCGATCTCGAGCACGACTTACCTGCTTCTGTACAAGGACACGGCGGACACCGACAAGGCCCAGACGATCTTCGACTTCGTGACGTGGGCTCTCACGGCCGGGCAGTCCGAGGTGACGAAGCTCAACTACTCGCCGTTGCCCTCGGATATCGCGTCGCAGGCGATGGATGCGCTGTCGCAGATGACGAGCGGCGGGACGGCCCTCACCGCCTCGGCCGCGGTTCAGTCCTGAGCCTCGGTCTCAACGAACCAGACATGGCGGCGCTCGACGAAACCGGATCGGACGGGACGGGATCGTCGTGGGTATCCCCACGACGATCCCGTCTGCTCGATCGTGGCTTCTCGTGGACGACCGCTCTGATCGCGGCGGGCCTGATCCTGTTGCTGGCCTATCTGATCACCGATCTGATGACCGGGTCGTGGCGGACGTTCTCGCGTTTCGGCTTCGGCTTCTTCACCGGCACGGAATGGAACCCGGTTCGTGGGCGGGAGGTCTTCGGCGCACTGCCGTTCATCTTCGGAACCCTGCTCACCTCGGCGACCGCCGTGGTCCTGGCCGTTCCCGTTGCGGTCGGATTGGCGTTGCTGCTGAACGAGGTGCGTGGTGTGATCGCGAACCCCCTTGCCACGTTCGTCGACATCCTGGCGGCCATCCCGAGCGTGGTGTACGGGCTCTGGGGACTGTTCGTGCTCAAGCCGTTCTTCGACACTTCCGTCGAACCCTTCCTCGCGGATACGGTCGGGAAGGTCCCCCTGATCGGGCGCCTGTTCAGCGGCAACGCCAACGGCCCCGATGTCTTCACGGCGGGTGTGATCCTCGCGATCATGATCCTGCCCATCGTGACGGCTGTGACACGGGAGGTCCTCGCCGTGGTTCCTCGCGATCAGCGCGAAGCGGCGCTCGCCCTCGGAGCGACGAGGTGGGAGTCGATCCGGATGGCGGTGTTGCCCTACGCGAGGAGCGGGATCGTCGGTGCGACGGTCCTCGGCCTCGGCAGGGCGCTCGGCGAGACCATCGCGGTCTCCATGGTGGTAGGCAACGTGCCGAGGATGGGTGTCTCGCTCCTCGGTCCCGCGGCCACGATCCCGTCGTGGATCGCGAGCAGCTTCCGGGAAGCCACGAGCGTCGGGCTCCACAGGTCGGCGCTCCTCGCGCTCGCCGTCGTCCTGGTGATCATGGCGTTCATCATGGCGATCACGTCTCGGTTGCTGGTTCGACGCACCGAGCTCTCGGTCGAACGCGAGATCGAACCTGAGCCGACGGCATCCGCGTTGAGGACCCTTTCGTGAACGACGTGGAGGTTCGGCCGCAGGTGTCGACGGATCTGTTCATCATCGCGGGTGCGCGACGGCGGAGGAACGGAGCGTTCAGCGCGTTCATGTGGTGCTGCGCTGTGATCGCGATGGTCCCGCTCGCCTTCATCACGTTCTATGTCGTGTCGAAGGGTGTGTCGATCCTGTCGGTGAACTTCTTCACGAAGGAGCCAGCAGGCCCGCTCAACCCGTTGGACGGCGGCATAGCCCCCGCGTTCGTCGGCACGTTCATGATGGTCGGGATCGCCGTCCTGATCGCCGTCCCCCTGGGGGTCCTCACGGCCGTCTACCTCGCCGAGTACGGCCGGGGGCGGTTCGCGGACCTCGTACGGGTGGTGGCGGAGGTGCTGCTCTCCACGCCGTCGATCGTGGCCGGCGCGTTCATCTGGTCGGTCGTCGTCGTGCTCCTCGGCAATTTCTCCGGCCTCGCCGGAGCGCTCTCGCTGGTGGTGCTCATGTGGCCGATCGTCGCGCGAGCGACTGAGGAGATCCTACGGCTCGTTCCCGACGAGCTCCGTGAGGGAGCGCTCGCGCTGGGGGTCCCTCGATGGAAGATGATCGTGCGGATCGTCATCCCCACTGCGGGAGCCGGGATCCTCACAGCTATCATGCTCGCCGTGGCACGAGGCCTGGGGGAGACCGCTCCCATCCTGCTGACCGCGCTCGGGAATGATTTCCTCAACGTCGATCCCCTGAAGCCCACCGACGCCGTTCCCCTGCGGGTGTACGACTACGCCCGAACACCGGTTGAGGCCCTGCACGCGATCGCATGGGGCGGCGCATTGGTGCTGCTCGTTTCGGTACTGTTCCTGTCGATCGCCGCTCGCGCCCTGTCGAGCCACCAGAAGAAGAGGACCGCGTGAGGAAGGTGGACGTCTCCGGTCTTTCCGCGTGGTTCGGCTCCAAACAGGTCTTGCACGACGTCAACATGCTCGCCCAACCTGGCAAGGTCACGGCGATCATCGGGCCTTCAGGTTGCGGGAAGTCGACGTTGATCCGATGCCTGAACCGGATGCACGAAGAGATCCGTGGCGCCCGGGTCGAAGGGAAGGTGCTGTTCGACGGGACCGACATCTACGGGGACGATGTCGACCCGGTCGAGGTCCGTCACCGGATCGGCATGGTGTTCCAGCGCCCGAACCCATTCCCGACGATGAGCGTCTTCGACAACACGGTCGCCGGCTTGAAGCTGAACGGACGGTTACCTCGCAAAGAGCTCCAGGACCGCGCCGAGCAGGCACTCGAAGCGGCCGGCCTCTGGGACGAAGTGAAGGACAGGCTCGACGATCCGGGAGGAAGACTCTCCGGAGGCCAACAGCAGCGGCTCTGCATCGCCCGGGCCCTGGCCGTCGAACCGGAAGTGCTCCTCATGGACGAACCGGCATCGGCGCTGGATCCGGCGTCCACGCTCCGGATCGAGGAGCTGGTCAACGACCTGAAGGATCGGTACACGGTCGTCATCGTGACCCACAACATGCAGCAGGCTGCCCGGGTTTCGGATTGGACCTTGTTCATCCTGTACGGACGGGTGATCGAATTCGGGCCGACGTCGAAGATGTTCACGAATCCCGACGATCAGCGGACGGAGGATTACGTGACGGGGCGGTTCGGATGACGGAGATGCGGGCAAGGTTCCACGAAGAGCTGGACTCCCTCGAGGAGATGCTCCTGCTCACGGGACAGCTGGCGGGAGGAGCGGTGGAGAACGCCGTTCGGGCGCTGCTCGATCGCGACGCTCTGCTCGCCGGAGCCGTCGTCGAAGGTGACGACGCGATCGACTCCAACTATCTCGAGCTCGAGCGCCGGGCGCTCCAAACGCTTGCCCTGCAAACCCCCGTTGCCACGGATCTTCGACGGCTCTCGGCCATGATCCACGTCAACCTGCATCTCGAGCGGATCGGCGATCAGGCCGTGAACATCGCGAAGCTCTTCATGGTCACGCAGGATGAACCTGGGAGTGAAGCGATGCGCCGGCAGATCGCCGAGATGGGCGGCATCGTGGTGGAGATGGTTCGAACCGCCATGGATGCGTTCGCGCGACGGGATCTCGACCTCTGTCTGAGGCTCCCGGTCATGGATGATCCCGTCGACCGGCTGAACCGCGCCACGCACCTGGAAGCGCTGAAGCTCGCGGACGACCGACGGAGTCTCGACTGGGGCATGCACATGAACATGGCTGCTCGCGCGTTGGAGCGGGTGGGCGACAACGCGGTCGACATCGCCGAGCAGGTGGGTTTCTTGATCACGGGTGAGTTCCGTGAGTACACCGATGCGTCCCATCCCGTAGACGTCGAGGAGCCGTGACCGAAACCAACGACCGCATCCTGATCGTCGAGGACGAGGAGTCCTTGGCGGATTCGGTTCGATACAACCTGGAACGCGAGGGCTTCGCGGTCACCGTCGCGTCCGACGGCCGTCGCGCGCTCGAACGGTTCCGGGCAGAACAGCCCACCCTCGTGATCTTGGACCTCATGCTTCCCGAGGTATCTGGGCTCGACCTCTGTCGCGCGATCCGCGCCGAGTCCGACGTGCCGATCATCATGGTCACCGCCAAGGATTCCGAGGCCGACAAGGTCGCCGGGCTCGAGCTCGGGGCGGACGACTACGTCACCAAACCCTTCTCGGTCCGCGAGCTCGTCTCCCGCGTTCGGGCACTCCTGCGCCGGGCCAACCTGGTGTCGGAGGCGGCCAGGGATGACGTCCTCGACGGGGGACACATACAGATGGACGTGGTCCGTCACGAGGTGCGCGTGGCGGGCGAGCCCATGGCGTTCCCGCCCAAGGAGTTCGAGTTGCTCGAGACGTTCCTCCGGCGCAAGGGCCGCCTGCTCACCCGTGACTTCCTGATCGAGGAGGTCTGGGGAGCAGACTACTTCGGAGACACGAAGACGCTGGACGTGCACGTGAAGCGACTCCGCAAGAAGATCGAAGAGGACCCGCACGATCCATCCCATCTCCTGACGGTTCGGGGCCTCGGCTACAAGTTCGTCGACTGAGCGGGCATGGACACCGTCCATCGCCGGTCGGTACGGTGCGGACGTGGTGTTCCAGGTGATCCCTCGCGAGCGGCTGTTCTACGACTTGCTGGAGCTGGCGGCCGACGGCGTCGCGGTCGGCGCCCGGGAGCTCGTGGACCTGATCGACGCCCTGCCCGACGCCGCCGAGCAGCATCGGCGGATCCGGGAGCTGGAGCATGAGGGCGACGACCTGACGCACCGGATCATGGCTACCCTGAACTCGACGTTCGTCACGCCGTTCGACCGACAGGACATCCACACGCTGGCCTCGAACCTGGACGACGTGCTCGACGCCATCGAGGCCGTCTCCGATCTGCTCGTCCTGCACCGCGTCGAAGAGCCACTGCCGGCCCTGCGGCAGCAGGCCGACGTCCTGGTCCAGATCACGATGGCCGTCGCCAGAGAGGTCCGACACTTGCGCACGCTGTCGTCGGTGGAACGCGACTGGAGCGACATCAACCGGCTCGAGCGGGAGGGAGACCACATCTACCGCCGCGCGACCGCCGACCTGTTCTCCGGAGATCACCCGGCGATCGAGGTCCTGAAGTGGAAAGACATCGTCGACCAGGTCGAGGATGCGATCGATCGCTGTCAGAGCATCTCGAACACGATGGAATCCATCGCTCTGAAGTACGCGTAGGGATCTACCGGCCGTCAGTCGCCGGAAGGCAGGTCGGACCGACGATCGCCCCTCGGCAGGTCGATGTTTCGGCGCCGGTTGGACAGATCCTCGATCGCCAGCAGCGCGGCCCAGAACAGCGCGAGACCGGCCATCGCCAGGTTCAGCCATCGGAACTCCCGGGGCGTCGGCGGGATCATCAGAACGAAGACGAGGGCGACCGCGAGGAAGAACAGCGCCCGGCGCGAGATCCTCATCCGAGCCCCTTGAAGGGCAGGGACACGAAGTACGCCACGATGAACGCTCCGGGGATCGTCAGAACCCAGGCCCAGACGACGCGGCCGGCGACCCCCCAGCGCACGGCCGAGAGCCGCTGCGTCGTCCCGACCCCGACGATGGCTCCTGTGATCGTGTGGGTCGTCGACACCGGGATGCCCGCGTGGGCGGTGAAGAACAACGTGGACGCGGCCGCGAGCTCGGCGCTCATGCCTCCGACCGGTGTGAGCTTCGTGATCTTCGAACCCATCGTGTGCACGATCCGCCAACCGCCGAAGAGGGTGCCGAGACCGATCGCCGTGTGCGCGCACAGCACGACCCAGATCGGGACGCCGGCGTCGGCCGGGACCTGCTTGTTCGCGATCAGGAGCGCGAGGATGACCCCCATCGTCTTCTGGGCGTCGTTGGCGCCGTGGCCCAGACTGAAGGCAGCCGCCGAGACCAGCTGCAAGCGTCTGAAGCCGCGGTTCAGGCGGTCGACGCGCTGGTTGCGATGGAACAACCAGTAGACCGAAACCATGATCGAGAAGCCCAGCAACAGCCCGATCAGCGGCGACAGCACGATGAACACGATGATCTTCTGGAGGCCGGTCGTGATGAGCGAACTCCATCCGGCCTTCGCGACGGCGGCTCCGGCCATGCCTCCCACCAGGGCATGCGATGAACTGGTCGGCAGCCCCGCGTACCAGGTGATCACGTCCCACGCGATCGCGCCGATCAGCCCAGCGAAGATCACTTGGTTGTCGAAGATCTCGGGATTCACGACGTCCTTCGCGATCGTCGCAGCCACCGCCGTGCCGAAGATCACGAACGCAGCGAAGTTGAAGAACGCCGCCCACGCGACGGCCTGCCGGGGGGAGAGGACGCGGGTGGACACGACGGTGGCGATGGAGTTCGCTGCATCGTGGAAGCCGTTGAAGAAGTCGAACGCGAGTGCGACCGCGATGATCAGGATGACGGTCAGACTCATCGCGAGCTACGTGTGCTTGAGGACCGTCGACTCGATGATGTTGGCGACGTTCTCGAGGCCGTCGAGTGCCTCCTCCAGGTTCTCGATGACCTCCTTCCACTTGAGGACGTTCATCGCCCGATGCTCGCCCGAGAACAGGTCGGCGATCGCTCGCCGGTAGAGCCGGTCGCCCTCGTTCTCGAGCCGGTTGATCTCGATCCAGTACGGCTCGAGCTGTTCGCGCTTCATCTTCGACAACGCCGCCAGTGCATGCTCGGTCTGTATGGCGGCGAGGACCAGCACGTCGATCTGCGCCTTCATCTCCGGGAGGGGCGCCTCGATCCGATGAAGGACGAAGAGGTCGGACACCGCCTCGATCGCGTCCATAACGTCGTCCAGGGCCGTGGCCAACTGATAGATGTCCTCGCGATCCATCGGCGTGACGAACGTCGTGTTGAGCAGTCGGATGATCGCGTGGGTGACCTCATCGCCCTCGTGCTCGCGGTCGGCGATCCTCTGGGCTTTCAGCTCGACGTCGCGGTAGTCGCCGATCAGGTCCTGGAGGAGCTCCGCGGCCGACCGGAGGTTCTCGGCGGACTCGGTGAACAGGTCGAAGAACGCCTCCGCGCGGTTGGAGATATTCAATCTCATCGGAGCCACCCTCCGTCATGCGCCGGCGACGCCGTCGCGGCACTTAGGGTAGCGTGTTCACCCTGCGTTCACCCTCCGTTCACGTTGCCGGGCGAGCGGGGATGTCCGCGACCGATCCGCGCGTGGATGCGAGCCGTCCCGCCTCCCGGAAGCCGAGGCGCTCGTACATGTGGACGACCGCGACGTCGTCGGGTTCCGCGAACAGGCTCACATGGTCGGCGCCCGACCCACGGGCCAGGTCGATGGCTCGGGACACGATCGACGACGCCAGCCCCCGGCCCCGCGCTTGGGGGAACGTGGCGACGTTGTCCAGATAGCCGACGTCCTCCAGGAGCACCAGCGCCGCCAGCGCGACGATCTCACCGTCGTCGTCGCGCACGCCGAGCCACCGTTTGTGGCCGGCGGAGAACGTCTCTTGTTCGATGCTCGTGAGCTGATCGGCGACCGCCGCGTCGTTTCCGAACAGGGAGAGCGAGTCTCGGACACGCGACCACAACTCGTCTCCGGCCTCCAACGGCTCGACGCGGACGTCGACGGGGCGAACCGTGGGTTCGTCCCTCAGGTCCATCACCAGGTCCCAGGACAGCGTGTGGCCGATGGTGGAGAGCTCCACCAACAGGTCCGTGGTTTCCTCCGCGTGGAAGAAGAGCACGTGGAACGTGTCGGTCCCCACTTCGGCGAGCGCCGGCAGGAGTGCGGCGGCGACTTCGCTCAGCGTGAGATCGGGCGCGGGAACGTCGACGCGCGCGTAGTTGAAGTCCCAGATCGCGGGGAACCGCGCCTCGGTGACGACGGCGCCCCACCACGTCGGCTCTGCATGGAAATGGAGCTCGTCGAGCGCCTTCCAGAACCGGTGGATGTGTTCGGGGATCGGCATGGGAGGGGGAGTGTAGAGGAGCCATCGGCTAGGCTCCGCCCGATGATCACGGGCCGTGTCTTCGTGGATGGGAAGCCGTAGCCGTGTGCCGGGCGCTGAAGGTGCTCTGCGTCGCGAGCGACCGCAGATCGCTCCTCGAGCTGAAGCAGGCGGCCGTGTCGGCCGAATGGGAGCTTGCCCCCGGAGCGACGAACGAGGCCGACGCCATCGGGCAGATCGACGCGGAACGGCCGCACATCCTGGTCGCGTTCGGTCCGCACGAGCGGTTGGTCGCGCTGGTCGTCGAGCGCTTCCCGGGGATGCGCGTCATCGCCGACCGCGACACACCCGGGGCCACCGTGGTGGCCACCTCGCTGGACGAGGTCCGGGGGCTGATCAAAGGGAGCCCCCGCCCGGGCGGTCCGGTCAGATGAGGCCGGTCACTTCCGTCAGCCCGTGAGTCTCAGCTCCACGGACCCCATCCGTCCTGCACGACCATGCGCATGGTGACGATGATGTTCGCGCGTGCATTGAACGCCGACCATCCCGGGAACCCGTAGGCGGCGGCGCGTCCCGGCCAATACTTCAGCATGTGCTGGTAGATGCCGGCACATCCCGACGGGTTGTACGCGTTCGGATGGAAATGCGACTCGCGATCGGCGACCGCGAGCGCCATGCTCTCGCCGCCCGGAACGTTCCAGTGCTCGGCTGCGCACCGGATCAGCTGCTTGATCTGCCACCTTCCCTTGTGCCAGTCGTAGTTGCAGATCACGTTGGTTCGTTTCTCATGCCGGCCCTCGGGGATCCCCGCATGCGAGATCGTTGCGGGAACCACCGTGAGGATCACGGCGATGGAGAGCGCGGCCACGGCGTGGCGGCGCAGGTTCGAGAGATATGTCATAACGGGATCACCCCCGCGTTGAAGCGGAGCTGGCGGCTCCGTTCCTTGCGACCGGACGGCTACGGACTCCGCCGGACCCGGTCGACCCGCGGTAGGTCGTGGGTGCCTGCATCACCTCCTGTTGTCGGGGGTCTCTGTGTGACCTATCGCCCGCATCCGTCCGGTCGTCCCAACTCCTCCTGCGCGCAGGCAAGCGCCAACCGCCATGGGAAGGTGGAAGGCGCACTCGCGTGCAGGGGAAGGAAGAACGGACGACCGTCCGTCGCGGACCGGCCAACCCTAAACAACGACTTCAGGAATTGACAACTTGAGGGTGACCGGAGGTCACAACCCTCGACCCGGTCGGCGCCGGCGAGAGGGTCTCGGTCGCCTCGCGGCTACCATGGACGGGTGAGCGGAAAAGTCCTCCTCGCATCCCCACGGGGATACTGCGCCGGCGTCGATCGCGCCGTCGACGCGGTGGAGCGGGCGTTGGCCAAACATGGCGCGCCGGTGTACGTCCGGAAGCAGATCGTGCACAACATCCACGTGGTGCGCGACCTGGAGTCGAAGGGGGCGAAGTTCGTCGAAGAGGAGACGGAGGTACCCGAGGGGGCGGTCGTCGTCCTGTCCGCTCACGGTGTGGCCCCCGACGTGTACTCGAACTCGAGGGTTCGTGGCCTCGAGGTCATCGACGCGACCTGTCCGCTCGTCACGAAGGTGCACATGGAAGCCAGACGCTTCGCCGAGGACGGCCGGACCATCATCTTGATCGGGCACGCGGGACACGAGGAGGTCGTGGGCACGACCGGGCAGGCGCCGCAGCGGACGATCCTGGTGCAGAGTCCCGATGAGGCGCGGACGGTCGAGATCGACGAGCCGCAGAACCTCTCCTACCTCACCCAGACCACGCTGTCGGTGGACGAGACGAACGAGATCCTCGACATCCTCCGCGACCGGTTCCCCTCGATCGAGGGACCGCCGCGCGAGGACATCTGTTATGCGACGACCAACCGCCAGGATGCTGTCAAGGCGCTCGCGCCCCGGGTGGACGTCCTGCTCGTCATCGGTTCGAAGAACTCGTCGAACTCGAACCGTCTGGCCGAGGTCAGCCGAGAGCGCGGAACGCCCGCGTACCTGGTGGACGACGAGACGCAGCTGGACCCGGCGTGGCTCGCGGGTGTCGGAACGGTCGGCCTGACCTCGGGAGCGTCGGCGCCCGAGTGGCTCGTCGACCGGATGTTGGCGTTCCTCGCGTCGAGAGGGTTCGACGATGTCGAGGTGGTGACGCTTGCCGAGGAGCGCGTGCGCTTCTCCCTGCCTGCTGGTGTGCGCGACCTTCCGCTCACCGACGCCGGTTAGATCCAGGCGGAGAACTGATCCCGATCGTCATCGGGCTCTTCGTACGTGATGGCCACGAGCGTGCTCGTCTCGATGACTCCGGGGAGCTGGTGGATCTCGTCCAATACCAGGCCGCTGGCGACCTCCCACGGCTGCGCGATGCAGATCAAGAGGTCCCACTCACCGCCGAGGACCGCCACGCCGGCCACGTCGTGCATGTGGGAGACCCGTTCGACCAACCCGGCCGCCGCGCCCGCCTGGGCCTTCACGTGGACGTAGCAGGCCCCGGCGACGATCGGCGGGGGCTGCACGTTGACGAAGCCCGCGATCCCGACACGGTCGGGTGGCACGACCGGAGCGGTCAGGGTCCGGACCACACCATCTACGCCGTGGAGCTGTGACAGCACGGTCGCACCGATCTGATCGATGTCGGGTCCCTCCACCTGGACGAGCACGTCCCACCCGCCCACGACGGCGAGGGCCCGGCGGAGACCCGCGCGTCCGGCGAGCTGGGTGAGCACCTCCGGGACCTTGCCCGGCGCCACCTGTAGATAGACGTACGCATCCATCGTCAGCCCTCCACCCCGACCGGACGACCCGTGCTGCAGAGCCCCAGCAACTCTTCCACACCTTCCTCCGGGCCGACGGAGATCAGCCGGTCGCCGGCCTTCAACACGAACCCTGCGCGAGGACGGTAGGTCCAGCGCGACCCGCGTTGGACCGCCAGGACGAACATGCCGGTCTCCGTCTCCACACGGAGGTCTCGCAGAGACTTCCCGTCGGCGTTCGAGACCTCCTCGACGACCGTCTCGGCGAACGTCTCCTCCGTTTCCTCCAACGCCATCTGCACGACCGGGTGCAGGGGCTCGCCGTGTTCGACGTACCACGTCATGTCCCTGGCGGAGTCACAGACGTACTCGCTCGCGCTCGCCAGACGCAGGAGTCCGCGCAGCTCGTCGGGATTGCGGGCCTCGGGAGCCGCTCGGAGCACCCATGACTCCAGTTCGTCGTGGAGGATGTCGCTCCGTGCCTCCAGCGCTCCGACCTCCGCGGCGAGCGAACGATTGTTGAAGAGCAGCGACGAATACGCGAGACCCACCGCGGCTTCCGCGAGGTCCTTCAACTCGACCAGGATGTCGACCGCGCGGTCGAGCTCGGAGAGCGCGGGGATGTCGTCTCCCTCCACCTCTGGGAGCGGCGCGGCTCCGGCGAAGTCCCGCACGAGGTTCACCCCTTCCTCGGGCCCGCGGATCAGCAAGACGTCTTGCTCGCTCACGACGTCGTCGGGGCCCGGGTCGAACCGCCAATCCATGCCACTGCGGATGGCCATCACCCACATGCCCGTTTCCGTAGGAAGCGAGAGGTCGCGGAGCGTGCGGCCGGCCGAGGGGGCGTCGGGGCGGATCTTCACGCGCGCGGTCATCTCGTCGGCGTGGCGGAGGTCGTGGCGGAGGGCGTCGGGGATGCCGAGCCGCGCCGCCACCACGCGGGCGATGTCTGAAGCCGCGTCGCCGATCCGTTCGATCGCGTCGGCGATCCACAGAACGCCGGCCATGCCCTCCGCGTCCTCAGGGCTCCGCGCGGCCAGCATCGCCATGATGCGGAGGCGCCGGAGGTGCCCGCTCATCCGCTGTTCCAAGCGGTCGACCTCACGGGCGAGCTTCTCTTCGTTGAAGAACACGGCCGCGTACGCGAGGTCGACCATGAGCTCGGAGGCGTCCTTCAGCTCAACGAGGAGCTCTTTGACGGTCTTGGGTTCGTCATCCATGCGGCAGCACTCCAGATACTGACATAACGAAGAGAATGCAGGCGACCCCGGCCAGGTCCATGACGCTCGTGATGATCGGGACGGTCTGGTTGTCGGGGTCGAGGCCGAAGCGATACGTGACGATCGCGAGGTAGTAGCTCACGACGATCGTGATCGGCGTGACGATCAAACCGGCCAGGAGCGCCGCGACGGCGACACGGCCCGGCGCCGCGGCCGTCTGGCCCGTGAGTGCGGCCAACCCGACCGCGATCGCGCCGATCAGCGAGAACACCACGACTCCCAACACGAACACGATGGTGCCGTCGACGATGGCGGGGGTCTCGGGCAATCCCCGGGGCGTGATCACACCGATCTGCAGCTTGGAGGAGATCCTGGACGAGAAGATGCCCCCCAAGGCGCCGGCTTGCGAGACGAACGGTGGGATCAAGATCAGCAACACGGGCACCGCCGCGAGCTCCGAGAGCCGGTGCTCCTGCAGGACGCCGGACAAGATGTCGAGGATCGGCGTCAGCAAGATCACCGCGGTCATCTCCAGGACCACGCGTCGCACGGCCGATACGCTCACCGAGTAGGCGCGGACAGCGGCGTAGACGGCAACCACTGCGCAGATGGCTGACACGACCGCGTCCACACCATGGTTCCGCACGAGGAACGTCGCGAGGTACAGGGTCGGGAGCGTCGCCATGTCGCCGAGCGCGGTGACCATCGGCGTCGACACCGAGTCGAGGTCCCATCCCCGGCGGTAGGACAGGATCGAGAGGCCCACGGTGACCACCAGGATGAACACGGAGCCGAGCGCTCCTCCAACGACAGAGATGGTGACCAAGCTCCAGAGCGAGATCGACGGCTTGCCGAAAGCGGAGGCCGCGACCTTCGCCAACACCGCGAGCCAGAGCGACGAGCCGAACGTCGTGACGACTGCGACGTAGACGTTCTGATAGAGCACCCCTTGCTTGCGGAACGTCACCTCGAACGTGCCCGCGGCGTTCGTCGTGCCCAATCGGGCACCGATCGCACCGAAGATCGTGCCGCGCATGCCGACGGCCGCCGGGATCAATATGAAGAGACCCGGCAACGCCTGGAGGGTGTCCCCGATGCCGGAGAGCGTCAGGCCGGCGACGAAGCCCGCGACCGTGCTGAGGACGAGCGCGACCAAGCCCTGACGCAGCGTCCGGCGCTCGGCGCGAAGCGAGCGGAACAGGCGCGTTGCACGGCGCGGGATGGCCATAAGGGCACGCTCATGGGGCTCGTCCTCATCGTTCTTCGCGGGATCTCGTCATGCGGGTTGGTAACGCGGAGGTCCCGAGGCAGTATGGCCTGCGAGGAAGGCCCGGACAACCTCCTCAGGCGACCCAATCTCGGGTCACGAACAACCAGAACGCGAGACCGGCGTGGTCGCCGTACCGCGCGAACCGTCGGCGGATCTGCGCGTCGGTCACGGTCTTCCTTCCCATCAGCCGTGCGTACTTGGGACGGGTCCATGAATCGAGGATCAGTCGGGAGTTCCGGCCGATCGTCATCATGATGTGCGCCGCCGCATACGGCCCCACACCGGGGAGGGCCAACAACCGTTGCTCGAGCTCCGCGTCGGGAAGCTCGTCCGGTGCAGCTGACGCGAGCGCTTCCAGATCGAGGTCGCCGTTGGCGACCGAGCGCGCGAGCGCTCGCAGGTACGCACCTCGATATCCGGCCCGCGCGACGTCCCGATAGAAGGACTCGGGAGCCTCGGCCATCCGGTCGGGGGTCGGGAAGGCATTCGAGAGGGGATCCCCCCCGCCGATCGTCGGGTCGCCGAGGTGTGCGACGAGCGCTTCCACCATGCGCACCGTGGCGCCCCACGTGCAGTTCGTGGTGCAGACCGTCTTCACCACGTCCTCGAACACGGACGGACCTTGGAGCATCCGGCCGGCTCCGGTCGAGGCCCACGCGAGGTCGGGGTCGCCGTGGGCTTTCGCGTAGAAGCCCGACAGGTCGTGGTCGAGGCGGAGCACGTGACGAACGCCGGCGACGACATCGTCCTGCACGTAGTAGCCCGCCGGCGGCCCGAGGATCTCGACGGCCGCTCGCCGGGGCGAACCCTCGCGTATGCGCACCCGTCGAGGCTTCCCTCTGCGGATCCGCAGCGTCAGATCGAGCGTTCGCGCTTCCTCATCGAGACGGGTCGGCGCGAGCTCGGCGAACCCGTGGGAGTTCATCGTGCGCCACAGATCGACCGGCTCTCCGCCGGGACCGGCGAGCGGGAGCTTCAGGTGCGTCGTCACGCCGTCGACGCGTGCCGGGGCCTGAACGCGCGAACCTTGTTGCGGTTGCCGCACGTCTGCATCGAGCAACTCCGAACGAGCTCCAGCTCCCCGGGGGCCAGCGTCGAGTCTTCTCGTTCCCCGCGCACCGGCTGGGGGAGGCTTTCGTCCACGGCGTTCATGGTAGTTCCTGAAGCTTCCGAGTTCCCCTTGACCGGTTAGACGGAAACGAACATCGCGTATCGTGGTCGACTGTCGCGGCGGGCCGGACCGGTAGGGGCCGCGCGACCCCGTCCGTACACTCGAACGGTGATCGACGTGACCGGGCGGGCGGCGGATCTCCTCGCGAAGGCCGACGGCGCGGCGCGACGGTTCAACCCGAGCGCGCGCATCAGGGTCGTGCCCGAACGAGACGGCGTCCGGTTCGTCCTGTCCGACGGTCCGGAGGAAGGCGACGTCGCCGTCGAACGGGCCGGTGTCACGTTCTTCGTTGACCCGACGCTCGACGGCGTCGTCGACGTCGAGGACCCGCACGACCGACTGGTCCTTCGATCGATCGATCCAAGAGGATGATGCTCGGGCCGACCTGATGCGGTCGCTCGGCTCACGAGGGCGACTCAGGCGACGACTAGACTGGCCGCCGTGGGACGTGGGAGGAAGGGCGCGTTGTCGTCCGTCGCCGGCCTCGGCACCGCCGGGCCCGTGATGGTGATCGGTGGCGCCGAGGACAAGTTCCGGGACAAGGCGATCCTCTCGCGCTTCGTCAAGTTCGCGGGCGGCCCGGACGCCCACGTCATCGTCATCTCGACCGCGTCGTCGCTCGGCGAGCAGGCCACCGAGATGTACCGAGAGCTGTTCCTCGGCCTGGGAGTGGGTTCGGTGACCGGGCTGCGCCCCGAGGAGCGAGAGGAGGCCGACGACGCCTCGGCGGTCGCGACACTCCAGGCCGCGACCGGTGTGTACCTGACCGGTGGCAACCAGTCGCGGCTGGCCTCAGTGGTTGCCGGGACGCGACTGGGAGACGCCCTGTTCCTCGCGCACGACCGTGGGGCCGTACTCGCCGGCACGTCGGCGGGGGCGAGCGCTATGGCCTCGCACATGGTGGCGTTCGGACGATCGGGCTCCACGCCCAAGAACCGCATGGCTCAGCTCTCCGCGGGACTCGGCATCCTCCAGGGGCTCGTCATCGACCAGCATTTCGAGCAGCGTGGACGGATCGGACGGCTGTTGGCCATCGTCGCGGGGTCACCGTCCCTGCTCGGTGTCGGACTCGACGAAGACACGTGTGCGATCGTCCACGCCGACCAGACGATCCAGGTGATCGGGCGCGGCGCCGTGACCATCGTGGATGGCTCCCACGTGAAGACCGACGCGCATCACGGGAAGGGATACCGGCCGCTGATGGTGTCCGGCGCGATCCTGCACTCGCTCCCCGCAGGCTACTGGTTCGACCTTCGCACCCGGAAGCTGCTGGCGGCCGATCACGCCCTCGCGACGGAGCTGGAGGCTTCGGAGTGACGGCGAGCGGCGCCAAGACCCGAACCGAGCGACAGCGCGCCAAGCGCGAGCCGGCGTCGGGGAAGAAAGGTCGTCCGAAGCCCGACCTCGCGATCCTGCAGACGCAGGTCTTCCGCGGCCCGAACTACTGGTCGTACGAGCCGTGCATCCGGATGCTCGTGGATCTCGGTTCCCTCGAGGAATGGCCCTCGAACACGATCCCGGGTTTCAACGAACATCTGCTTGAGCTGCTGCCCGGTGTAGGAGATCACTCCTGTTCGCTCGGCAAGCGCGGCGGGTTCCGCGAACGGCTGGCGGACGGCACGTGGCTCGGACACGTAGCTGAGCACGTGGCGCTCGAACTCCAGCGGGAATCGGGCGCGCACATCTCCCGCGGCAAGACCAGGAGCGCCGGCGCGAGCGGCCAGTACAACGTGATCTACGGCTACGCCGAGGAGTACGTGGGTACGGAGGCCGGTCGCCTGGCCGTCCGGTTGGTGAACCACCTGGTCAAGCCGGAGCCGGGGTTCGACTTCTCGGCGGAGCTCGAGCGACTGATCCTCCTCGCGGAACGCCGGCAGTTCGGGCCGTCGACCCAGGCCATCCTCGACGAGGCCGCGAGTCGCGACATCCCGTTCATCCGCCTGAACGAGCAATCCCTCGTGCAGCTCGGACAGGGGAAGTATCAGCAGCGGATCCGCGCGACCATGACGTCTCGAACGAGCGCCCTGGCCGTGGACATCGCGAGCGACAAGAAGATGACGAACAAGCTGCTCGGCTCGGCCGGACTGCCGGTACCCAAGAGCGAGGTCGTCCGCAACGAAGACGATGCCGTCGCGGCCGCGAAGCGGATCGGGTATCCGGTCGTGACGAAGCCGCTCGACGGCAACCACGGGCGCGGCGTCGGTCTCGACATCGGCACGGAGCGCGCGGTCCGTTCCGGCTTCAAGCGGGCGGTGAAAGAGTCGCGGAACGGCCGGGTGGTGGTGGAGAGCTTCGTCACCGGCAGCGACTACCGCGTGCTCGTGATCGGCGGGCGCATGGTGGCGATCGCACAACGGGTCCCGGCGCACGTGATCGGCGACGGGAAGCACACGGTTCGGGAGCTGGTCGACATCACGAATCAGGACCCCCGGCGCGGGATCGGTCACGAGAAGGTCCTGACGCGCATCAAGATCGACGACGCGGCCGAGGGCTTGGTGAAGAAGCAGGGCCACGGCCTGGACGACGTTCCCTCGAAGGGCGACATGGTGAAGCTCGCCGACACCGGAAACATGTCGACGGGAGGCATCTCGATCGATCGGACGTGGGACGCCCACGAGGACAACGTCGAGATCGCCGAGGAGGCCGCGCGCGTCGTCGGGCTGGACGTCGCCGGCATCGACTTCCTGGCGCCGGACATCTCGCAACCCGTCCGCGAGACCGGCGGGGCGATCGTGGAGGTGAACGCCGCTCCCGGGTTCCGGATGCACACGCACCCGACGGAGGGTGAGCCGCAGTACGTGGCGAAGCACGTCGTGGACCTGCTCTTCCCACCCGGGACGCCTGCGCGGATCCCCATCGTCGCCGTCACAGGCTCCAACGGCAAGACGACGACGACGCGCATGATCGCCCACATCTTCAGCGGCATGGGACGACAGGTGGGCGTCACGTCGACCGACGGCATCTACATCGATGGACGGTTGGTGAAGCGCGTGGACGCATCGGGCCCGAAGTCGGCTCTGATGGTCCTGCAGAACCCGCGCGTCGATATGTCGGTCTTCGAGATCGCGCGCGGCGGGATCCTGCGCGAAGGGCTGGGCTACGAACGCAACGACGTCGGCGTCGTGTTGAACGTCACGGGCGATCATCTGGGTCTCAAGGAGATCGACACGCTCGAGCAGCTGGCGGCGGTGAAGCAAGTCGTCGTGGAAGCGGTGCCACGCAGCGGATTCGCGGTGCTGAACGCCGACGATCCGCTCGTTCTGGAGATGCGCCGCCACTGCGCCGGCAACGTGATCCTGTTCACCATGGCGGAGAAGCACGACCTCGTCGAACGGTGGGTGCGGCGCGGACGCAAGGCGGTGGTGCTCGAACGGAGTGTCCGCGGCGAGATGATGGTGATCAAGGAAGGCCGTCGGACGATGCCGATCGCCTGGATCCACACACTGCCGGCTACGTTCGATGGCAAGGCGCGCATGATGGTGCAGAACGCCATGGCGGCCGCGGCCGCGGCGCACGCCGCGGGCGCGCATCTCCATGACATCCGCCAGGGGCTGCGTTCGTTCACAACGTCCGTCTACCAAGCGCCGGGTCGTCTGAACCTGTTCGATCTGGACGGCGTGCGGGTGATCGTCGACTATGCGCACAATGCGGCCGGCCTCGAGGCGGTGGGAGACTTCGTCGAGCGCATGACGTCCGACGTCCCGGGTGGGGAACAACCGGGAGCGGCATCGTGGACCGCGAACCTCCGGGTCGCGGTGGTGGCGACGGCGGGGGACCGCCGCGACGAGGACATGCACGAGCTCGGGAGGGTCGCCGCCCGCTACTTCGACGACATCATCGTCCGGGAGGACCACAATCCCCGTGGACGCCCGCCCGGACAGACGGCCGAGCTGATCCTCGAGGGCGTCCGGCAGGCGCAGGCTTCGGGCGGAGCCCGCGCCGGTCACGTCGAGATCGTGCTCGACGAGATGACCGCAGCCAAGCAGGCGCTCGATCGCTCGCGACCCGGCGACCTGGTGGTGCTCTGCGTGGACTACGCGACCGAGGCGTTCAAAGAGATCGAATCGCGCCGAGGAGCAGCCTCGCCGCAGGTCCTGCTGGCGTCCGAAGGCGACGGGAACGTCGAGGCTGCCGGCGGCGACCCGGACCTCCTCGGCGTCTGATGACGCCGGACCGTCACGCGATCGTCCGCGCGCTCGAGGAGCGCCGGAGCGCGCTCGCGGAGGAGTTGGCGGCTCTGACGGCGGTGCCTCGCGATCCCATGGCGGCGGTTTCGTTCGGCAAGCGGATCGGCGATGGGACGACCGAGGCGGTGGATCGACTCAACAAGGTGGGTGCGGCGAACTCGATCGCGGTTACGCTCGCCGACGTCGAGCGCGCACTCGAGAAGCTCGACGACGGGACCTACGGGGGCTGCGACAGGTGCGGCGCGGCGATCTCCGACGAGCGGCTCGAAGCGATCCCCTGGGCCGCGCTCTGCATCGGCTGCGCGCGGATGCGCTGAGGGGCTGGACGCGGGTTCCTGTCCGACAACCTGCAGTCGTCAGCTCGATGCGGGGTGATCGACCTCGGTCGCCGCGGCACGCTCGGCCCGGATCACCTGCATCGTGGCGTTGATCAACGCGAGATGCGTGAACGCCTGGGGGAAGTTGCCCAGGTGCCGGCCCGTGCGCGGATCCAGCTCCTCGGCGTAGAGACCGAGCGGACTCGCCAACGCCAGGAGCTTCTCGAGCAGCGCCCGCGCCTCGTCGAGCTCGCCGATCTCGACCAGCGCCGAGACGAGCCAGAACGAGCAGAGCGCGAACGTCCCCTCTTCTCCGCTCAGCCCGTCGTCGGTGTCGTCGACGCGGTAGCGCAGGACCAGCCCATTGACCGTCAGCTCCTCGGCGATCGCGAGGACGGTCGCCCGCATACGCGGATCGTCCGGTGGGAGGAACCCCAACAAGACCCCGAGGAGGACCGACGCATCGAGTGCCGACGTCCCGTAGGACTCGGTGAAGACGCCTCGTTCGTCGACGCCGTTGGCGAGGACGTCTGCCTTGATCTCATCGGCGACGGCGCGCCAGCGTTCGACCAGGTCGGGCTTGCCCATCGACTCCGCCAGGAGCCCGCCGCGATCGAGCGCCACCCAACACATGATCTTGGACGACGTGAAGTGGCGCAGCTCTCCTCGGTTCTCCCAGATGCCTCGATCGGGTTCGCCCCAGCGTTCGATGGCGCACTCGACCTGCCGTTCGAGGTTGTCCCACGTCACGCCTGAGAGGAACTCGCCTGAGCGCGTATGCAGGTGCACCGAGTGAAGGAGCGCACCCCAGATGTCGTGTTGCTCCTGATCCTGCGCGTCGTTGCCGATCCGCACGGGGCGGGAGTCCTCGTAGCCCGTGAGATGGTCCAGCGAGGACTCCTTGAGGTCGATGCCGTCGTCGACGGCATACAGCACCTTGAGCGGGGTAGGGGTCCCATCGCCGATCTGATCGGCGATGAAGTAGAAGAAGCTGTTGGCCTCGTAGTCGAACCCAAGCGTGTAGAGGCCCCATAGCGCGAACGCGGCGTCCCGCACCCAGCTGTAGCGGTAGTCCCAGTTCCGTTCTCCGCCGGGCGACTCGGGGAGCGACGTCGTGGCCGCCGCGAGCAACGCGCCCGTGGGCGCGTACGTCAGTCCCTTCAGCGTCAGCGCGCTCCGCTGGAGCATGCCGCGCCACGGATGATCCGGGAACACCCCTTGGTTCAACCATCCCCGCCAGAAATCCGCCGTTCGGCGCATGCGCGCCGCCGCGTCCTCGTAGGTCAACGGCGGGTCATCGTCGCTCCACGAAAGAGCGACGAAATCTCGATCGCCCTCCTCCATCTGGTGGACCGCGAGAGCCGACCGCCCCTCGAGCCCCAGACGCATGTTGGTGGTCAGGCGGAGGGTTGGATCACCCTCGGCGCCGCTGGCCTCGGCCTCGCCGTAGCCCGCGCTCGTGTACCGCCACTCGGCGTCGTTCCGGCCGTAGTCGAACACCGGCTCGCAGCTCATCTGGACGTCGACACGACCGTTGACGCAACGGAGCTCACGCACCAGCACGTGCTCGGAGACGTAGTCGGGTGGGGGGCGGCGGTAGGTTCGGATCCGGTGGTCGTCGCTCCAGGGCCCCACGATCAGCGCGTCGCGAACCACCAGCCAGCCGGTGCTCGTGTGCCACGTGGTCTCGAGGATGTTCGTGCCGGGGATGTAGCGGCGCCCCGCCGGGGCGAAGAGCTCGGCCGGGCCCAGGCGGAACGTTCCGGCACTTCGATCGAGGATCGAGCCGAACACGCTCGGAGCGTCCGGTCTCGGCACGCAGAGCCACTCGAGGTTCCCGCTCGGCGCGATGAGCGCGGTGACCTCGAGATCGGCGATGAACGCATAGTCCGCGATCGGCGGGAACGGGTTGCTCCCGCCCGGGGCGGCCGTCGTCACCGGTGTCGGCGCAGATGGGATCGTGGGGAAGGTATCCACTACGGCGAGTGTACCGACAGCGCCGCCGCTAGCATCGGAGTATGGCGGCATCGCACCCGTTCCCGGCTCGGCCGGTCTTCGCGAGATGACCTTCGACGCGCTCGTCGGAGCGGCCGCGTCGGCCGGGATCCTTCTCGACGTGGATGGCACGCTCAGCCCGATCGTCGAACGGCCGGAGCTGGCGGAGCTCGCGGAGGGGGCGAGGGCTGCACTGTTGCGCCTCGTCGAACGCTACCGCGTTGTCGCGGCTATCTCCGGTCGGACACGGGACGAGCTCGAAGGGCTCGTAGACGTCGCGGGGGTCCGGTTGATCGGCTCGTACGGGCTCGGGCCGGGGTCGGTTCCCGCCGACGTGATCTCCGCGGTCCTGGCCGCGGCGGACGAGGTCGAGGGCGCATGGATGGAGACCAAGGGCGTCACGATCGCCGTCCACTACCGGGCGACTCCGGACGCGGACGCCGCGGGGCGGGTGCTGGAGGCGCGTCTGAGCTCGCTCGCCGTCCCCGCGCGGATGGCACTCGTCCCGGGCAAGCACGTCGTCGAGCTCGTGCCGGCCGGGCTCCCGCTCAAGGAAGGAGCCGTTGAACGGATCATCCGCGACGAACGGCTCGGCGCCGCTCTCTACGCCGGCGACGATCTGGCCGACCTCCTGGCGTTCGAGGCGCTCGACCGAGCGCGCGAAGACGGCCGGCTCGAGCACGCGATGAAGGTCGCGGTCCGCGGAGCCGAAACCCCGGACGCGCTCGTGGCCGCCGCGGACGTCGTCGTCGACGGTCCGGTGGAGATGGTGGAGCTCCTGGCGACGCTCTAGGCGTCAGCCCGCGGGTGGCCGGACCCCGTCGAGCGCCTCGAGTTGCGACGCCAGCCACTGCGGAGGCGTGTGGGCCTGCACGGTCCTCGACAGACCGCGAGCCCGACGCTTGCGTTCCTCCTCGGGCATCTCGAGCGCGTCCCGGATCGCGTCGGCGGTCTCGCGGATGTCGAACGGGTTCACGGTGAGCGCGTGCTTACCCAGCCTGCCGTACGCGCCCGCGTTCCGCGACAGGATCAAGACCCCGTGACGCCGGTTCACGAGAGGCCCCTCCATGGCGACGAGGTTCATGCCGTCGTACACGGGGTTGACGAGCAGCGCGTCGTAGAGCCCGTAGGCGGCCACGGCGAATCCGTAGTCCTCCTGGATGCGAACCTCGATCGGCTTCCACTCCTCGGTCGACAGCTCTTTGTTGATCCGCTCGACCTCGGCCATGCAGTCGTCGGCGTACGCCTGATACTCGGGCAGCGCCTCGCGCGACGGGCTGAACAACGCGAGGAACCGCACGCGGCCCTGCCACGACGGGTTGCCGCGGAGGAACAGCTCATGCGCGAGGAAGCCGCGCAGGATGTTCTTTGACGGCTCGAGCCGATCGACGCGGAGGAGGAGCTTCGCCGCCCCCTTCCACCCTTTGAGCTCGCGCCGGACCCGCTTCACCTCCGGCGTGGCCGCCGTCTCCCGGATCGGATGCGCGCTCACCGCCACCGGGAACGCGCGCGCCGCCGCCACGCGATCGCCGACGACGAATCGCCCGCCGCGCAGGACGCGGAACCCCGAGAGGTCGCGTATCGACAGCAGGAAGCTCTCGACCCACGGTCTCGCCTGGAATCCGACGACGTCGGCGCCGGCCATGCCGCGCAGGATCGCGTCTCGCATGTGCGCCGGCAGGATGCGGAGGTACGTGGCGCCGGCGAACGGCGTGTGGGTGAAATGCGCGATGCGCGCGTCAGGGCGAAGCTCGCGCAACATCGCCGGGACCAACGACAGGTGGTAGTCCTGGATCAGGTAGACCGGGTGGCGTTCGCCCTCTTCGGCGAGGGCGACGGCGAACGAGCGGTTCGCCTCTACATACTCCTGCCACACGACCTCGGTCTCCTCGTCGAACGTCGGTGTCCGCGCCGTGTCCCAGAGGTAGTGATGGACGAACCAGAGGATGCGGTTGGCCATCTGGTTGTAGTAGGCCTCGTACCGGTCGGGCGGGATGACCACGAACCGAACGCGCTGGTGAGCATCGGGGTCGATCTCGAACCCCTCGATGGCAACCTCGCGGTCGCCGCCCGTCATCGCGGCCGCCACCCACGTCGTATCGTCGCGGAAGAACACGCCCGAGAGCGCGGTGACCAGCCCGCCGGCGCCGCGCTGCGAAGTGAGCGCGCCCGTCTCGTCGTGCTCGAAGCTGATCGGGCCGCGGTTCGAAGCCACCACGATCGCCGACTCGATGGCGCTGGGGATCCGCGTTGCCTCGGGCTGCATCCGATCGAGTCTAGAGGGCCGCGCCGGACCCGGGGGAATGGTCGATCGCCGGCCGCCACATGGGAACGGCCGACTTCGCCTTAGATGTCCTGGCCTGCTTCACGATCCGCCGGACGTCGGCCGGACCCAGCCGCTCGCTCCCGTTGCGTTCCAGCCAGGCGAAGATCTCCGGACGCATCCCGAGCGCGGTGACGGCGATCACGTCGCCCATCCGCGCGCCTTCGAGCATCCGGCGAAGCGCGGTGAGCTCGTCCTCGTACATGGGGACCTCGTCGACCCCGGCTTCCCGAGCCCCTTCGCGGAGCCGTTCGACGATGTCCTCGCGGGAACGACCGCGGAGGTAATGCATGAGCTCCGCGATCGCGAGATGGTCCGATCCGACGGCGGCGCGGAACGCGAACGCGTGGAGGATCTGGTCCGTCCGGTCGCCGGCGGTGCAGATCGACAGCCACACCTCGCCTCCGCGCTTCCTGAGGCCGTCCAGCACCTCCGTGAGGCCGATCATCCCGGCCTCGTTGTGCGCGTAGTCGATCACGACGATGCGCCCGTCGACCCGGAACAGGTTCGCTCGTCCGGGGTTCCGCTCGGGGTCGAGGACGAACGTCTTCAGGCCGCGGACGACCGCTCGCTCCGGCAGCCCGATCGCCAGGCCGGCCGCCGCGGCCGCCATGGCGTTCTGGAGGTTGGTCCGGGAGATGCCGGCGAGCGTGACCGGGATGTCGACGAGCGACGCGAGCGGATGGGTCTCGTGCCTTTCGACCCATGCAAGGTGGCCGTCGAGCACGGTCATGCCGCGTCCGCCGTCGCCGAACGCCTCACGGATCGCCGGATGATGGGGATCGAGCGAGAAGAGCCATGGACGGCCGGTCGCGTGACGTCGCATCGCCAGCACGCGGGGGTCGTCGGCATTGAGGACATCCCACCCGTGCGGTCGGGTGATACGCGTGATGACGCCCTTCACCTCGGCAAGCTGGTCGACGGTGTCGACGCCCTGCAGGCCCAGGTGATCCTCGCTGACGTTCGTCACGACCGCCACGTCGTTGTGTCGCACGCCGATACCCCGGAGCAGGATGCCGCCTCGCGCCGTCTCGAGGACCGCCACGTCGGGATGCTGTCCGAGCGCGCGGCCCGCTCCGCCGAATCCCGAGTAGTCCCCGGCCTCCACCACCACGCCGTCGTCGCGGAACACCCCGTCGGTCGACGAGTACGCGACGGTCTTGCCCGCGCAGCGAACCAGGTGAGCCAGCAGGCGGACGGTGGTCGTCTTGCCGTTCGTGCCGGTCACCTGGACGACCGGCACATCGGGATCGGGGACCGCAGGTTCGTCGCCGGGCTCGACCGTGGCGAGTCGCCTGCCGGCCTCGGCGATCAACCGGTCGGGGGATCGGCGGAGCAGGGACGCCATGCCCGCCGCGACTTCGTCGGCGAGTGCCTCGGCCGCTCCGCGCCGGCGCCAGGGGAACGCCACGATGATCTGGTCGCGTTCCGACGCCGGGCGTGCCCGTACGGCGAGCCGTCTGGCGCCACCCGCGATCGCCATCCGGCGGGTCAGGAAGGCGGCGATCCGAGCCACCACGCGGCGCCGCTGCTCGCTCTGCGGCAAGCCGGGTTTCACGCCGCCGGGAACATCGAGCCTGGCCGCGATCGCAAGGATCCGGTCGTCGGGCGCCGCGAGCCATCCGGGGACGGCGATCGTGAGCTTGATCGCCGGCCGCGTGAAGTAGAGGTTCGGTCCCTCCAGCACCCGGAGTTCGATCGACCTGACGGCGTCGGCCATGTCAGGCCTCGGGTGGCCCGGCGACGGACTCGATCGCCCGCGCGAGCACGATGTCTTGTTCCGTCACCCCTGCCTCGTCGTGCGTCGAGAGCGAGACCAGCACGTGGTTGTAGTGGTTCTCGAGGTCGGGATGATGACGCGCCTCGTGCGCCTTCGACGCCAGCCGATCGATGAACGCGATCGCCGCCATGAACCCTTTGAACACGAAATCCTTGTGGATCGCATCTCCGTCGAAATCCCAGCCAGGAAGCCCGGCGGCTAACTCGGCCCGAACGGCGTCGTCGGAGAGCCTCGGCATGGGCGGACTGTATGTCATTGAGCGTAGTCGGCGCGATAGTGCCGCAGCTCCGGATACGTGAGGGCGACGAACCCGGCGCCGATGATGCATGCGAGTCCGCCCGACAGGACCGAGATCGTCGGCGTGAACCACGCGGCGACGACGCCTGCCTCGAAGTCCCCAAGGCGCGGCCCGCCGGTCACGACGAGGATGAAGATCTGGGACATCCTGCCACGCAGCCGATCTGGGGTCGTTACCTGCGCGATCGTATTGCGGAAGATCGCGGAGATGACGTCTGCCGCGCCGGCGACGGCCAGCATGAGCAACGCGAGCGGCAGGTTGCGGCCCACCGATCCGAATGCGGTGATGGCCGCGCCCCACGCCACCACCGCCCAGATCACGGCGGATCCCTGACGGCGGAGGCTTCTGACCCATCCTGCCACGAGTGCCTGCGCGAGCGCGCCGACGGCGGGGGCGGCGAAGAGCAGCCCGACGATCTCGGATCCGCGATGGAACTGCGAGATGGCGAGGAACGTGAACAGCGCCTGCGGCATACCGAAGATCATGGCGATGAGGTCGACGACGAACGTCGCCTGGATCAATCGGTTCCGGCGCACGTAGCCGAACCCCTCCTTGACCGCGGGCCAACCGGTAACGCGATCGGGATCGACCTCCGGCGGCATCGGCCGCATCATGAGCGCCGCGAAGAAGAGGGCGCCGTACGTCACCAGGTCGATCCCGTACGCCGCCCCGAACCCGACCCGCGCGATGAGGACGCCCGCGATCGCGGGGCCGACGATCCCAACGGTCTGCCAGAGAACCTGGCTGAGCGCGACCGCCGATGGGAGGAGGGCCTTGCCCACCAGCCGCGGCGTCATGGCTGACCGCGTCGGCGAGTCGATCGAGCTCACGAGCGCGTGCAGCGAACTCGCGAGGTAGATCAACCAGACGGGAGGATGCCCATCGATGGCTCCCGCGAGCAGGATGGCCGCCCCGGCCGTGTACCCGACCTGGGCCCACAGGAGTGTCCGCCGACGATCGTGGGCGTCGATGAACGAGCCCCCGACGAGCGTCCCGACGAAGACGCCGATCAATCCCGTGAGCCCGACGAGGCCCACCGCGGCCGCCGACCCTGTGAGCTCCGTCACCTGGATGTAGATCGCGATGCGCGCGAACTGATACCCGAGCTCGGAGATGAAGCCACCACCCCACAACAGGCGGTAGTCGCGTGAGACCTTGAGCGGCGTGAGGTCGATCGCGATGCGGCGCAGCCGCGACCCGCGAGCGGGAAGCGGCTCAGATGGTCCATCGGACGGCGTCACGACCGGACGTTAGCAAGCTCGTGGTCGCCGCCACGGCGCTCGATCCGGGCTCGCGCCGTCAGCCGAGGGCGGCGCCGATCGCGTCGTCGAGCACACTCAGCCCGTCCTCGAGGAGTGCGTCGTCGATCGTGAGGGGCGGCAGGAGCCTGATCACGTTGCCGTAGGTACCCGCCGTGAGCACGATGACGCCGTTCTCGAGGCACCGGCGGACGATCGCGTTCATCGCGTCGGCGCCCAGTGGCTCCTTCGTCGTGCGGTCCGCCACCAGTTCGATCGCGCACATGGCCCCGCGTCCGCGGACCTCCCCCACGGCGGGGTAGCGATCGGCGAACCCCCGGAACCGCTCCATGATGGTGTCGCCGAGCGCGCGCGACCGCTCGAGCAGGCCTTCCCGCTCGATCTTGTCGAGCACCGCGAGCGAGGCCGCGGCGGCGACGGGGTTCCCGCCGTACGTGCCTCCCAGGCCGCCCGGATGCACGGCGTCCATCAGATCGGCCCGCCCCGTGACGGCCGAGATGGGGAATCCCGCGCCGAGCGACTTCGCGGTGAGCACGATGTCGGGCACCACGCCCGGCTCGTCCTCGATCGCGTACCAGCGGCCGGCGCGTCCCATGCCGCTTTGGATCTCATCGGCGATGAACACGATGCCGTGCTCCGCGCAGAAGTCCGCCAGCCCCTTCAGGAACCCCGGCGCCGGAACGATGAACCCGCCCTCGCCCTGGATGGGCTCGATCAGCACGCCGGCGATGTTCTGCTCGCCGATGTGCTTGTGCATCTCGTCGAGCGCGTACGCGAGCGCTTCCTCCGCGCAGCGTTCCGGGCCGCTCGGCCAGCGGTACGGGTAGGCCATGGGCAGGCGATAGACCTCGGGCGCGAACGGTCCGAAGCCCTGCTTGTACGGCATGACCTTCGCCGTGAGCGTCATGGCCATGAACGTCCGGCCGTGGAAGGAATGGTCGAAACAGATGATCGCCTGGCGTCCGGTGGCGCCCCGGGCGACCTTCACCGCGTTCTCGACGGCCTCGGCACCGGAGTTGGCGAAGAACGTCTTCTTGGGGAAGTCGCCGGGCGTGAGCGCGTTCAGGCGTTCGGCGAGCTCGATCGTCGGTTCGTTCCCCGTCACGCCGGACGTGTGGATGTCACGTTCGATCTGCCGCACCGCCGCGTCGATCACATCGGGCGCGCTGTGGCCGATGTTCAGGACGGCGATCCCGGTCGCGAAGTCGATCAGCCGGTTGCCGTCGACATCCTCGATGATCGCCCCCGATGCGCGCGCGGCGACGATCGCGTGGATCGCGGGGAACGCGGACGTCATGGATGCGTCGCGCCGGGCCATCCACTCCTTGGACCGAGGGCCGGGGATCTGGGTGAGGATCTTGCGCTCCTGCGGGATGTCCATGCGTGCGTCCTCCTCCTCGCGATGCCTCGACGGCGCCTGGCGGGTTGCCGTGTGCCGAGTGTCGTTCGTGCAGGCTACCCCCGTCAGGCTCGCGCCTGACGCGAGTTACGTCCTCGATTTGTACGAACCGTCCACCTGGAGGCGCAGGAACGTCGTACCGAACGGCATCCATCTGTACGGCTCGTACAATCGCCCGCGTGACCGTGAGCGTGCGCGACATCTTGGGGATCTCCGGCATGGCACTTCGGCTGGTCGCGGGCGGCGACGAGACCGGTAGGCCGATCCGGTGGGTGCACGTGAGCGAGTTGGAGGACCCCACGCCGTGGCTGAAGGGCGGCGAGCTACTCCTGTCGACCGGGATGGGCGTGGGCGCCACACCCGCGAAACAACGCGCGTACGTGAGGCGCCTGGCCGAGGCGGGCCTGGCCGGGCTGGGGTTCGGACTCGGCTTCTCCCACGACAAGGTGCCGCGAGCGATGATCAGCGCCGCGGAGCAGTTCGCCTTTCCGCTGTTCGAGGTGCCGTATCCCGTGCCGTTCATCGCGATAACGGAGGCCGTGTTCACGCGGATCCTCGCCGAGCAGTACGACACGCTGCAGCGCGCCGTCGACGCCGAGCACGTCCTGACGCGGGCCGTGATGGAGGGCGCCGGCATCGAGGGCATCGCGGCGTCGCTCGCCAACGTGACGAAGGGGTGGGCGTTGCTGCTCGACCTCCACGGCATCCCGGTGGCCTCGACGTCGCGCGCTGCCGCGTCGCGCGCCGAACGCGTCTGGGCGGAGGTCCGTTCCTCTCGCCCCGACGGGACCAGCTTCAGCCTGTCGCTGGTCGACAAGGGACACCACATCTGGGTGCAGCCCGTGGGGGCGCAGGGCCGCATCGAGGCGTTCCTGGCGGTGGGGAAGCCCGAACAGCCGAGCCAGCTCGACCGGATCGTCGCAGGCCACGCCCTCTCCTTGTTCGCGATCGAGCTGGCCAAGTCGCGAGCGGTCGCGGATACCGAGCGTCGCCTCCAGGGTGACTTCTTCGACGAGCTCGTGGCCGACTCGCTCTCACCCGCCGACGCCGCGCGGGGTCTCGCCCGGTTCGGGTTCGCTCGCGACGCGCTGGTCGTGGCGGTCGCGTTGGAGGGCGTCGAGCCGGCCGCCCTCGCACACGAGGTCGGGGACCACGGCTCACGGATGGGCGGGGGGTTCCTGGTCTCCCGGCGCGAGGACGGTGTATCGATGCTGCTCCCGGCGGGCTCGGAACTGGAGCTGGAGGAGCTCGTGAAGGCGATCGGCGTCCGGACTGGCGAGACGATCCGCGGAGGGTCGGGGAGCGCGGTGGCCCCGGCCGACGCGGGCAGGAGCCTCCGCGAGGCCCGGTACGCGCTGCAGGTCTGCCGGCTGGAGGGGTGGACGTCCGCGGGGTTCGAGGATCTGGGGACCTATCGGCTGCTGCTCTCGATGACCGATCCCGACGCGCTCCGGGCCTTCGCCGATTCCCTCCTTGGGCCGCTCGATGCGTACGACCGGGATCAGCACGGAGAGCTGCTGCCCTCCCTCCGGGCGTTCCTGCAACACAACTCCCGGTGGGAGACCGCGGCCGCCGAGCTCTTCGTCCATCGCCACACGCTCCGTTACCGCATCCGCAAGGTCGAGGAGCTGACCGGCCGCGAGCTGTCGAGCTCGTTCGACCGGATGGAGTTCTGGCTCGCGATGCGGGCCAGGGATCTCTTGACCGCCGACTCCGAGGCGTGAACGCCGACCCTGGGCGTTGTCCCCTCCGTACACCGGACCGGCCCGCGCTGGCCCGAACGGCGGGTAGCCCGCTTCCCGCCCGACACGGCATACTGACGCCCTGAGCAGCGTTCTCGTGGAGTCAGGTTCCATCAGCGAGGAGGGGAACATGGCCGACAGCTATCAGATGTTCGTCAACGGCGAGTGGGTGAACTCGTCGGATGGTGGGACACGCGACGTGATCAACCCGGCGACCGGAGGTGTGCTCGCGAGCGTCCAAGAGGGCACCGCGGAGGATGCGAACCGCGCCGTCGCCGCAGCCAAGAAGGCGTTCGAGACCTGGTACGACTCCACCCCGAAGGACCGGCAGCTCGCGCTGCTGAAGCTCGCCGACCGGATCGAGGAGCACGGCGAGGAGATCATCAAGCTCGAAGCCGAGAACGTCGGAAAGCCGTATGCCGTGACGATGTCCGAGGAGCTCCCGCCGATCGTGGACAATCTGCGGTTCTTCGGCGGAGCGGCGCGCACGCAGGAGGGACGTTCGGCCGGGGAGTACATGGCCGGGTTCACGAGCTTCGTGCGTCGCGAGCCGATCGGCGTCGCCGGTCTGATCGCGCCCTGGAACTACCCCCTGATGATGGCGATCTGGAAGATCGGCCCGGCGCTCGCCACCGGCAATTGCGTGGTCCTGAAGCCTTCCGAGCTCACGCCGCTCACGGCGTTGAAGATGGCCGAGCTCGCCGAGGACCTGTTCCCGCCGGGCGTGTTCAACGTCATCACCGGTGACGGCGAGCCGGTCGGCGACACCTTGGTCCGTCATCCCGACGTCGGCATCGTCTCGCTGACCGGCGACGTCAACACCGGCAAGCTGATCGCCAAGAACGCGTCGGACACGCTGAAGCGCGTCCACCTGGAGCTCGGCGGCAAGGCGCCGGTCATCATCTTCGACGACGCGGACATCGCGACGGCCGTGGAATGGGTGAAGATCGCCGGCTACTTCAACGCCGGACAGGACTGCACCGCCGCCTGTCGCGTACTGGTGGGGTCGGCGCAGTACGACAACGTGTTGTCGGAGCTGGTCCCCGCCGTCGAGTCGATCGCGATGGGCGACCCGTTCGACGACGCCACCGAGGTCGGGGCGGTCATCTCGAAGGACCAGCTCGAACGCGTCGAGGGCTTCGTCGAGCGCGCGCAGAAGGCCGGAGGCGCGGTCCTCACCGGCGGCGCCGCGATGGAGCGCGACGGGTTCTTCTACAAGCCGACGGTCGTCGCCGACGTGAAGCAGGACGCCGAGATCATCCAGCGTGAGGTGTTCGGGCCCGTCGTCACCGTGCAGCGGTTCGACGACGAGGATCAGGCGCTCTCGTGGGCGAACGGCGTCGACTACGGCCTGGCGTCGTCCGTGTGGACACGCGACGTCGGGCGCGCGATGCGGATGGCGCGGCGGCTGCAGTACGGATGCGTGTGGGTCAACACGCACATCCCCCTGACGCCGGAGATGCCGCACGGCGGGTACAAGCAGAGCGGGCACGGCAAGGACATGTCCGTGTACTCCCTCGAGGACTACACGAACATCAAGCACGTGATGATCTCGTTGGAGTAGCAGGTACTGACGCGGAAAGGGTGATCACCCGATGGAGACGAGACCGTTCCTGGTGAACGGAGAGTGGCGGACGGGCGAGGGCACGTTCGAGGTCACGAGCCCGTACGACGACAGCGTCGTCGCCGAGATCGGCGTGCCGACGGCCGCCGACGTCGAGGAAGCGACCGCCGTCGCCGCCGAGACGTTCGAGACCTCGCAGCACCTCCCGCTGCACGTTCGCTCCGAGGCGCTCGATCACATCTCGAGACGGCTCGCCGAGACGGTCGACGAGAACGCCGCCCTGATCGCGCGCGAGGGCGGCAAGCCGCTCAAGTGGGCAACGGTCGAGGCGACCCGCGCGATCTCCACGTTCCGCTGGGCGTCCGAGACGATCCGCCACGGCGACGACGAGCTGATGCGTCTGGACACCGAGGCTTCGCTGGGATCGCGTATCGGGCTCATCCGCCGGTTCCCGATCGGCCCCGTCCTCGGGATCACGCCGTTCAACTTCCCGTTGAACCTGGTCGCGCACAAGGTCGCACCCGCGCTCGCGGTGGGCGCGCCGATCGTGGTCAAGCCTGCGTCGTCGACGCCGATCGGTTCGCTGCGGCTGGCGGAGTTCTTCGCGGAGACCGACCTGCCCAAGGGCATGTACCAGGTGTTGCCGGTGCGCTCGAAGGTCGCCGACGGGATGGCGCGAGACCAGCGGTTCCGGAAGATCTCGTTCACGGGGTCCGCGGACATCGGGTGGTACCTCAAGGGCCTGGACCCGAAGAAGCGAGTCACGCTGGAGCTGGGCGGAAACGCCGGCGTGATCGTGCACTCCGACGCGGATCTGGATCACGCGGCCGCCCGCATCGCGGTCGGCGGTTACTACCAGGCGGGACAGAGCTGCATCAGCGTCCAGCGCGTCCTGGTGGCGAGCGAGGTGTACGACGACTTCACGGCGAGGCTCGTGAAGCAGGTCGAGAGCCTGAAGGTCGGCGATCCGATGGACCCGACGGTCGACGTCGGCCCGGTGATCGACAAGGGCGAGGTCGTGCGGATCAGGGAGTGGGTGGATGAGGCGGTCTCGCAGGGCGCCGAGGTCCTCGTCGGCGGTACCGGCGAGGGCCCGATCTTCCAGCCCACGCTCCTGGCGCACGTGAACCCGGAGATGAAGGTTTGCAGGGAAGAGGTCTTCGGTCCCGTCGTCACGATCAGTCCGTACCAGACGTTCGAGGAGGCGCTCGCATCGGTGAACGACTCGAAGTACGGCCTGCAGGCCGGCGTCTTCACGAACGACATCAACCGGGCGTTCGAGGCGCACCGGTCCCTGGAGGTCGGTGGCGTCGTCGTGAACGACGTGTCGGCGTTCCGCGCCGACCAGATGCCGTACGGCGGTTCGAAGGACTCGGGGTTCGGGCGTGAGGGATTGAAGTACGCCATGGACGAGATGACCGAGCCTCGGATCCTGATCATGTCGCACGTGCCGCTCTAGACGGCACCGACGAGGAGGTCGACGGTGGGGTGGCCGGGCGTCGCGCTCTTGGTGGCGCTGATCGCGCTCGGCGCGTTCACGGCCTACAGGCTCGTCCGATCGTGGAGGATCGCGCGGGCCAGGCTCGACCCTGACCCCCCCGGTTCCGGCTCCGCGTGACGCGCGTCCGCCCCGAGGGTTGAGACGTGGATCGTCGAGACCTCGTGTTCGTCGTGCTCCCATCCGCGGCGCTCGCTCTGTTCTCCGTCGGGTTCGTGGTGCTGTTCCGGCGTCGATGGCGGATGGATCGGGCCTCGTTGCGCAGGGCGGCCCGTCTCGTGGAACCCGACATCATCACGCCTCCGCGCGACCCGAGGCAGCAGCCTCGCCCGTGGTGGGCGAACCCTTGGCTCTGGGTGGGCATCTCGGCGGTCTTCGTCGTGCTGGGTCTGGTCGTATGGCGGGGCCTGTTCGGAGGCGTGTTCCTGTTCGTCCCGTTCGTGTGGCTGTCTCGATCCAAGGCGCCGACGGTGGATCCGCGATCCAACGGGCATGAGAAACGGGAAGGCCCGTTCTAGAGGGCGGAGCCGGTCAGCACCCCGTCGACGAATCCGCCGATCAGCGCGGCCGCCTCACGCTCCCGTCTCCAGAGGTAGTGATCCGTGCCGATCAGGATCTCGGCGCGTGCCCGGCGGAACTCGGTCTCCAAGGCACGCAGCTCCTCCGGGGGGCAATACTCGTCGCGCTCACCGGCGAGGAGCAGCACGGGCACGCGGAGGCCGCGCAGCTCGGGGCCGCGAGGGAGCGCAGGAAGCTCCACGTCGCCCGGTCTGAGCGGCAGGCCGACCAGGGCGAGCGCCGCCACGCGCTCATCATCGAGCGTCTCACGGAGCGCAACGTTCGCGCCGAACGACCATCCGCACAGGACGCTCGGCGAGCCGGGCGCCTCGTCCGATACCCGGCCGATCGCGGCGCGCGCGTCCCGGATCTCGTCTCGACCCCCGCCGAACGTTCCTCCCGAACCCATCACGCCGCGGAAGTTGAACGAGAGCACCGCGAGGCCCCGGTGGGCGAGCTCGTTGCGGATCGCCCACAGGATCGGGTGGTCCTTGCTCCCGCCGTGACGCGGGTGCGGATGGCAGATCGTCGCCGTGGCACGGGGCGGTCCCTCGGGCAGTCGCAGCTCGCCTTCCAGGCGAACGCCGTCCTCGGTCGAGAAGGCGACGGATTCCATCGCGTGGCACCATGTCAGTGTGACCGGATCCCGACAACCGCGTCTCAGCGGCTCCGCCTTCGCATTGCGCGATCCTTTCCCGTGGCCGCCCTTCGCCCGGTTGACCCAAGAGGGAGAGGCGCTCGGATACTCCGCGGTGTTCCTGCCCGAGGTCGGCGGGCGTGACACGCTCGTCGCCCTGGGTGCGCTGGCCGGCGAGACCGAGGCGCTGCGCCTGGGAACGGGCGTCGTCCCCATGTCGTCGAGAACACCGTTGTTGACGGCGATGGCCGCCGCCACGGTGCAGGAACGATCGTTCGGAAGGCTCGTGCTCGGCCTCGGCACCGGCCCGGCCGTTCCGGGAGCGCTCGAGCGCCTCCGCGAGGTGGTCGCGACGATCCGCCGCCTCCTTTCTGGAGAGCCGGTCGATGTCGGCGAGCGGACGACGCGGCTGTCCCTGGTGCCCGACGATCCGCCGCCGATCTGGATCTCGGCGCTCGGGCCTCGCGCGATGCGTCTGGCGGGTGAGATCGCCGACGGTGTCATCCTGAACTGGTGCACACCCGAGCGCGTCGGCGTCGCGAAGCAGGAGTTGCGGCAGGGTGCGGAGGCCGCTGGACGCGACCCTGCCGATGTGACCGTCGCCGTGTACGTCCGAGCGAGCCTCGGCGCGGGCAACGTGGCGTCCATGCGGGCCTTGCAGACCGCGGCGGGGGAGTACGCGTCGTACCCGGCGTACGCCCGGCAGTTCGCGCTGATGGGGCTCGAGGAGTCCTCGCTCCTGGCGGCCGCCGCCCATGCGGCGGGGCGCCCCGAAGAGGTTCCCGAGGATCTCGTCAGGGCGGTCGCCTTGATCGGCGAACCGTACGCCGCGCGCGCTCGCGTGGAGGCGTTCCGAGAGGCGGGTGCCGACCTCCCCGTGATCTACCCGGTGGCCACCGCCGACGACCCGATCGGGTCCGTCGCGAGGACGCTCATCGCGGCCGTCACCGTCTGAGGGGCGCCGTCCGCCGGCGATCCGGGGCGTGGTCGGACGGGGGGTGTGCACTCGGGCCGACTTCTCGTACACTCGGCATGTACGAGTTTGCAAGGCCGACACCGTGGAAACGAGGTAAATGCCGTGACGTACACCATCGCAGAGCCCTGCATCGACGTACTGGACCGCGCCTGTGTCGACGAATGCCCGGTCGATTGCATCTACGAGGGTCCGCGCATGCTCTACATCCAGCCGGACGAGTGCGTCGACTGCGGCGCCTGCGAACCGGCCTGTCCGGTGACCGCCATCTTCTACGAGGACGACGTTCCAGCGGAGTGGAAGCAGTTCACCCCCATCAACGCGGAGTTCTTCGACGCGAACGTGAGCGGCCTGGGGTCTCCCGGAGGAGCGGCACAGGTTGGCCCGGCGGCCGTCGACCACCCGGTCGTCGCCGCGTGGCCGAAGGTCTGATCGAGAGCGCTTGCGCCTGTGCGTCGGGCTGGGCCGAAAGGCTCGTTCTCGCCGGAAGGCCTCAGGATGGCAGGAGCCCGGGAGACGGGTCCGCGGCCGGAGCCTCAGCCGCTCCGGGCCATCGCTGGCGAGACCTCGCCGCGAGTTTGAACATCAGCTCGACGGCCTTCGGATCCTCCGACGCCGGCCGGGCTTCGATCACGCCGTCGGCCAAGGCGCGGTTCCACACGTCGACACCCCTCTCCGTTCGGACGATCGTGAGCGTCCAGCCTTCGGATTGGCCGAGTCCGCCGAACGAGATGTCGGCGTGCTCGGCGGCGAAATCTGGACAGTGCAGACACCCGGGACGGGTGAACTCGTGCGCTTCCTTCAACGAATAGGTGTGTTCGTCCCCGTCGTCGGTGTAGAAGAGGAGCTTGCCCTTCACGTTCACTCGGGCGAGATGATCCAGGTCCAGGCCGAGACGGTTCTGCGCGATCTCCACCATCAACCCGTCGTACGTGAAGCTCTTGGAACAGAGGAGGCCGAACGTCCACGCGATCTTGCGCCGCCACTTGTTGACCCGGCGCGCCTCGAGCGAGCCGGTGACCGAGGACTGGCAGCTCATGCCCACCAGGGCGACCTTCGTGAGCCCGAGCTCGGCCGCCTTGATCAGAGCGAGCGGATTCGCGGAATACGTGTAGCGAGAGCCGGCGGTATCGAGCACGCCCTGCGCGTCGGTCACGACGGCCGGCTCCGCATCCCACTGACGTTCGTCGGAGAGCTTCGAGGTGCATGCGCCGTCGATCTCGCCGGTGGCCAGCCCCCAGATCAGAAGGGCCGACACGACGCCGCCGTCCTGGCCTTGAGCGAGTGAGGCGGGGTCGGATGCGCGGGCGAGCCAGATGTCCTGATAGTGGCCGATCACGTCCTCCGGCTTACGCGCCAGACCGAAGAGCTTGACGTCGATCTCGCCTTCCCAGTCGCGGAACCGGGGACAAGCACGCGTGCAGATGTCGCAGCCGTTCTCTCCGTGGGCGCACTGGTCGACGCCCTCATCCTGGAGTTGGACCGGCACGTCGTCCTCGTAACCGAGGACATGGAACGGGCAAGCGACGATGCACGCGGTGCAACCGGTGCAGATCCCCGTCATGACGACCTCGTGGTAAAGGTCGAACCACTGCGTCTTGTCGGCGGTCGACGGCATACGCCGGAGTATAGGGGCGCCTCCTCGAGACGGGCGCGTCGTCCCGCGCGTTGCACCCCGATGCAGATGAGGGAGCGCTGACGGTGGGCTGAAGAACGATCGGGGAGCGTCTACAGGCTGAAGGAGTCCCCGCAGGCACATTCGTGTTTCGCCTGCGGGTTGAGCATCTTCAGTCCGCCGCCCATGAGGGCGTCGTCGAACTCGAGCGTCGAACCTTGCACGATCGGCCGGCTGGCCGGATCGATCAGCACGCGGAACCCGTCGGACGCCGTGACCACGGCATCGTCGGGCTCTGGGGTATCGACGAACGACAGCTGATAGGTGAAGCCGGAACACCCCCCCGCCAACACCCGCACGCGGAGCAGCGCGTCAGGGCGACCTTCCTTCTCGGCCAGGAGCCGCGCCTTGCGCGCCGCTCCGTCGGTCACGGTGATGGGGTCATCGGTGCGGGTCGACATGCGTCAAGGATACGTCGGTTCTCCGGACAGGCCCATCAACGCGCCCTTCACCGACTCCGAGAGCGTCGGGTAGGCGTGGATGGCGGCTCCCGTCCTCACTCCCGATCCCCGCTGCGCCATGACCGCCACGATCTCGTGGATCATCGCGCCCGCCTCGTCCCCGACGATATGGCCGCCGAGCAGCTCGCCCGAGGCGGCGTCCGCCACGAGCTTCACGAGACCGTGCGTGCTGCCCTCGATGTGTGCTCGCTCGTTGTCGACCGTCGCCGATACCTCCGTGCGGACGTCGACGCCCTGCTCCCGAGCCTGCCGCTCGGTCAGGCCGACGCTCGCGACCTCCGGGTCGCAGAACGTGATCTTCGGTACCACTCGATAGTCCCGCGCTCGCGGATGTCCGAGGATGTCGTCCACGACGATCTCGGCCTCGTAGGCGCCCACGTGCGTGAACAACAGTTCGCCGGTGGCGTCGCCCGCCGCCCAGACGTCTTGCCCGGTCGTTCGCAGCGTCTCGGAAAGGATCGGTCGCCCGCTGCCGTCCAGCTCGACGCCCGTCGCCGCGAGGTCGTGTCCGTCGAACACGGGCCGGCGGCCGGTTGCCACGAGCAGCTCGTCGGCTCGAACCGACCGGTCGCCCGCGAGATCGAGCTGCCAGCCATCCGGGGCGTGCGTCGCGCGCTCGATCGTCACGCCCGTGCGAAACGCGATGCCTTCTCGCTCGAGCGCGGGGACGAGCGAAGCCGCGGCCTCGTCGTCCTCGGCAGGAAGGATGTGTGGGAGGGTCTCGAAGACCGACACCGTGGTTCCGAACCGCGCGTAGATCTGCGCGAACTCGATGCCGATCGCTCCCGCGCCGATCACCGCCAGCGACGCCGGTGGGACGGCCGGCTCCCAGATGGCCTCCTTGTTCGTCCAGAAGGGCCCGCCCGTCAGCCCGGCGATCGGCGGGACCGTCGCCTCGGTACCGGTGGTGAGCACCACGCGATCGGCCTCGACCTGCGTGCCGTCGGCGAGCTCGATCCGGTGCGCCCCGAGCAGCCGGGCCTCCTGGAGGAACACGCGGATCCCGGCCCGCTCGAACGGAGCGGCTCCCTCGCCGGACTGTGCCTCGATGACGTCTCGAGCGCGCTGCTGGACGGCGGGGAGGTCGATGGTCACCGAAGGGATCCGCACGCCGAATCGACCGGCGTCGCGTGCGAGGGCGGCGATCTTCGCGCTGCGCAGCATGACCTTGGTGGGAACGCAGCCGTAGTGGTTGCATTCGCCGCCGAGCTTGTCGCGCTCGGCGATGGCGACGCGCATGCCGTGTCGCCCGAGTCTGAACGCCACCTCCGAGCCGGTGCCACCGCCGCCGATGACGAAGACGTCGAATCGTTCCACGTGACTCCTGCTTACCCGGTCCTCACGCCCAGGAACCCGACGAAGATGCGCGCGTAGATGCGGGCGGCCGCGACCAGGTCCTCCACGAGCACCCACTCGTTCGCGGTGTGCGCCACGGTGAGCGAGCCCGGGCCGAGGATGACGGTGGGGATCTTGGCGTCGTTGATGTAGAAACGGGCGTCGGTGATGCCGGTGAAGCCGACGTCGGCGGGGCGGGCGCCGAGTTCGGCGGCGATCGCGTCCCGGGCCGACCCGGCGATGACCGAGTCGGCACCTGCCTCCGCGGCGTCGGTCCAGCCGTCGATCGAGAACGTCAGGTCGACCTCCGGATGATCCCTCGCGATCTCGACAGCCAGCCGGTCGAACGGCGCGAGCACCTCCGCCGGATCCGTTTCGCCGGGCACGATGCGTCGGTCGATCAGCAACTCGCAGCGGTCGGGCACGACGTTCGGGGCGCTCCCGCCGGAGATCACGGCGGCGTTCACGCTCGGCCTTCCGACGAGCGGATGCTCGCGATCGGGGAGCACCTCCGGCAGCCTGAGCAACAGGCGCGCCATGGTCGCGATCGCGTTCACCCCCAGGTCCGGTTGTGAGCCGTGCGCCGCCTTGCCTCGCGCGGTCGCCGTGACCCACGCGCCGCCTCGCTCGGCCAGGCCGACCCGCAGGTCGCTCGGCTCGCCGACGACGCACGCATCCTGGATGAGCATGCCCCGGTCCCGCAGCACCTTGGTGCCGTACATGCCCATGTGTTCCTCATCGGCGGCGAGATGGAACGTCAACGTGCCCGCGAGCTCTATGCCGGCGCGTCGCAGGGCAGAGGCGGCGGCGAGTGCGGATGCGACCGGACCCTTCATGTCGGCCGAGCCCCGGCCTATCAACCGACCGTCTTCCACGGCGCCCGCCCAGGGTCCGTGGACCCAGTTCGAGAGATCTCCTACGGGAACGACGTCGAGATGGCCGTTCCACGCCAGCGACGGGCGCTCCCCGGAACCGATGGACGCCACGACGCTCGGGCGGCCCTCTTCGCTCCGGATCGTCTCGGGCGACGCGCCCAGCCCGGTCAGGATGTCCGCGGCGATCGCGGCGGCCTCGTCCTCGGTGCCACCGGGGTTCTCGCTGGGGGCCGCGATCAGCGCCCGCGCGAACGTGAGCACCTCATCGGTATCGACCGCCCCGGCGGCTGCGTCCGCGATGCCCTCATCTACCATGGCGACCGATGGTACCCGTCACCCCGTTGCGGACGGCGCTTCGCACCGCACTGGACCAAGATCCCTCGCCCTCGCCCGGTCCTCGCGATCGGCTCGCCGCCGTCCTCGCGCCCCTCGTCGAGGGACCCGAGGCCTCGCTCGTCTTCACCGTGCGGTCCAGCGATCTCTCGCGTCACGCCGGCGAGATCTCGTTCCCCGGTGGCCTGCAGGATCCAGGTGAGACCCTCAGCGAGACGGCCCAGCGAGAGGCGTTCGAAGAGATCGGGCTGGAGCCGCTGATCGACGGACCTCGTCGGCGCCCTTCCGCCGGTCCACACGACGGTGAGCGGCATCCTCGTCGTCCCGTTCGTGGGCATGTTGGAGTCGCTGCCGGTGTTCGTGGTGAGCGAGGGAGAGATCGAGGAGGTGCTCACGTTCACGGTGGCGCAACTGGCGGAGGTGGAGCGGACCGTCGAGGTGGCACGGGAGCCGGGCCGCATCTGGCACGGATTCGCATACGAGATCGACGGGTACATGATCTGGGGAGCCACCGGTTGGATGCTGCACGCGTTGCTGGAGATCATCCGGAAGGAGGCGTCGTGGCTGATCCCGGCGTGACCGGGGCGGTCGCACCCGAGGACCGCGAGCTCCGCGGTCTGCTCGGCCTGGCGCACACGATCGCCGTGGTGGGGCTGTCGTCCAAGCCCGACCGGCCGTCCAACAGCGTCGCCGCCTACTTGCAGGACCACGGCTATCGCATCGTCCCGGTGAATCCCCACGAGACCGAGGTGCTGGGGGAGCGGGCGTACCCGTCGCTCCGTGACATCCCCGAGGACGTTCAGGTGGACGTGGTCGACGTGTTCCGCCGGGCGGAGGAGACGCCGGACGTCGCTCGTGACGCCGTCGCGATCGGTGCCCGCGTGTTGTGGCTGCAGGCCGGCATCGTGAGCGACGACGCCTACCGGATCGCGGCCGACGCGGGCCTCGAGGTCATCATGGGAGTCTGTATCCGAAGCACGATCAGGCGGCTCGATCCGACGGAGGGATGAGCACATGCAGAAGTGGGAGTACTTCGTCGCTCCGCTCCTGGAGCACAACCCCGGCGAGATCCTGAACGCGTTCGGCGAGGACGGGTGGGAGCTCGTCTCCGTGGCGCAGATCGAGAACCCGATGGGCGGCAAGAGTCTCGTCGCCTACATGAAGCGACCCAAGAGCTAATCCTCGGAACCGTCGCGCCGCAGCCTGCGGCCGGCGATCGATCGTGCGACGAGGCCGGCCGCGAGCACCAGGCCCGCCACGATCACGATCGCCGTGTTCGAGCCGCCACCGGACGAGTCACCGGGCGACGGTTCGGCCGTGATCGTCGCCACCGGTGTTCCGGACGCGTCGAGTCGCCAGATCGCTTCGGACGTCGCGACGTACAGCTCGTCGTCGGGCCCGACCTCCAGATCGGTCACGCCGGCGCCCATGTCCGCCATCGCGACGGCTCGCGCATCGTCGGGCGGCAGCGGCGTCCGGTAGAGGAGATGGGTGCCGAACGCACCGAAGAACAGGTCGCCCCGCCACACCGCGCACCCCGTCGGAACGATCACGTGCGGGAAGTCGAGCACGGGATCGATGAACGCCGGCTCGCCTCCCGGGCCGAGCTGATCGGGCCAGCCGTAGTTCCCTCCGGGCTGGATCAGGTTGACCTCGTCGTCGCTGCTCGGCCCGTTCTCCGTCTCCCACAGGTCGCCGTTCGACGGATCGACGCACAGGCCGAAGGAGTTGCGGTGCCCCATGGAGTACACGGGGTTCCCCGCGCCGAACGGGTTGTCGGGGGGGACGGTCCCGTCGGGGTCGAGCCGCAGGATCTTGCCGCCGATGTCGTTCGGGTCCTGGGCGCGGTCGGCCTCGTGCACCTCGCCCAGCGAGAGGTACAGCTTGCCGTCTTCGCCGAACACGATGTCTCCGCCGTTGTGGTAGCCGTGCTCGGTGGTGAGCGCGTCGAGCAGCGGCTGTCGCTCGACGGTGCCGCCGTCCGCGCGCAGACGCGCCAGCCGGTTGATGTGGGCGACCGGGTCCGAGTAGTAGACGTAGACCCACGGTTCGACGTCGAACGACGGATCGAGCGCGAGCCCCAACAGCCCCTGCTCGCTCGACGACAGGACGTCGATGTGCGCGAACGGATCCGGCAGGAGCTTCCCGCCCTGGATCACGCGGATGTCGCCCGTGTCCTTCTCGGTGAAGAACAGCCGTCCGTCCGGCGCGAACGCCATGTTCGACGGGAAGGACAGATCGCCTTGCACGAGCTGCGGGGTGCTCGACGCGGCCGAGGAGTTCGTGGGCGCAAGCATGCAGAGGATGCTCGCCAGCAGGATGATGCGTGAGATCCGGCGGGTCACCATCGGAGTGTCGCACGGTTGATCCGCTCGGTTGACGGATGATCGACCGAGGGAGGGAGGTCGTTGAGATGACGCTCGTGATCGACCACGTGGTGCTCGCCGTGCGCGATCTGGAGGAGGCCGGCGAGCGGATGCTCCGCGACCACGGCTTGGTCTCGCTTCCCGGCGGACGACATGCGCGATGGGGGACCGCGAACCGCATCGTGCCGCTCGGCGACGACTACATCGAGCTGATCGGCGTCGTGGACAGCGAGCAGGCCGCCGGCTCGGTCTTCGGGCGGACCATGCTCGACATCACGGCCGACGGTGACCGTTGGTACGCGATCTGCCTGGCGTCGGATGACGTCGACGCGATCGCCGCCCGGCTCGGACTGGCGATCGAGCCCGGCGCCCGGACGCGGCCGGACGGCGCCGAGCTCCGCTGGAGGGGCGCCGGGCTCGAGTCTCCCGAGCGGGATCCGTGGCTCCCGTTCTTCATCACGTGGGACACGCCGCCCGAGCTTCACCCCGGCCGCACACCCGCCGCCCATCCAAGCGGGGCCACCGGCATCGCCTGGCTCGAGCTGGGGGGCGACCCGGCACGCCTGTCCGAGTGGCTCGGCGGCGCCGAGCTGCCGATCCGCGTCGTCGACGGCGAGCCGGGGCTCCGGGCCGTCGGGTTGCGAACCGCCGGAGACGCCGAGCTCGTCGTGCGCTAGCCGAGCGCCTTGGCCAGATCGGCGATCAGGTCGTCGGGGTGCTCGATGCCGACCGACAGCCGGATCAGATCGCCGGGGGCCTCGAGCGGAGACCCGGCCACGCTCGCGTGCGTCATCGGCCCGGGGACCTCGATCAGGGATTCGACGCCGCCGAGCGACTCCGCGAGGAAGAAGAGCTTCGTCCTGGTCACCAGCGCGAGCGCCTCGGCGTCGGACCCCACCCGGAACGACACCATCCCGCCGAAGTCCGACATCTGGCGTGAGGCGACCTCGTGCCCCGGGTGCGACGCGAGCCCGGGATAGTGGACCGCCGTGACCTTCGGATGTGCGGCGAGGAACGCCGCGACCGCGCGCGCGTTCTCGCAGTGCGCGCGCATCCGAACGGCGAGCGTCTTCAGCCCGCGGAGCGCGAGGTAGCAGTCCATCGGTCCGGGCACCGCGCCGACGGCGTTCGTGAGGAACGTGAGCCGCTCGATCCACTCCGGATCGCTCGTCACGATCGCGCCGCCGATCAGATCGGAGTGGCCCCCGAGGTACTTCGTGACGCTGTGCACGACGGCATCGGCTCCGAGCTCGAGCGGCCGCTGCAGGGCCGGCGTCGCGAACGTGTTGTCGACGACGACGCGCGCGCCGGCCTCATGCGCGATCCCGGCCACCGCGGCAAGGTCGACGATCTTGAGCAGCGGGTTCGACGGGGTCTCGACCCACACGAGCCTGGTACTCGGCAGCATCGCCGCGCGGAGAGCCGCCTCGTCGGCGAGATCCACGGCAGATGACTCGAGGCCCCATCCCGAGAGCACGTTCGCCAGCAGGCGGTAGGTCCCTCCGTAGACGTCGTCGGCCAGGACGACGTGGTCGCCGGGTCGCAGCGTGAGCAGGAGCGTGGTCTCGGCCGCCATGCCGCTCGCGAACGCGAACCCTCGCGCGCCGCCCTCGAGCGCGGCGAGCGCGATCTGCAAGGCCTCCCGCGTGGGGTTCCCGCCCCGGCCGTAGTCCCAGCGCTTCGGCTGCCCGACGACGTCTTGCGCGTAGGTTGAGGTCTGATAGACGGGGACGTTCACCGATCCGTAGATCGCCTCGGGATCTTGTCCCGCGTGGATAGCCCGCGTCTCGAAGCGCTGGGTGCCCGACGTATCGCTCACCGCATCTCCGGGGGCAGCTTCCATCCTCGCTCCTCGAGCTCCTCGATCGACCCCTGGCCCTCGCGAGCCTTTCGCCACAGCATCGCCTTGCGTTTGGCGTCGTGGCCGGGCGCGAACTCGCCGCGGACCAACGCGTCACAGGCCGGGTCGCCGCACGCACAGTAGTTGAACAGCGGGGCCACGACGTTGGGGATCCGCGCGGCTTGTCGGAAAGGCTTCGCCGGCAACGTGGTTACGGGAAGCATGATCACGCCCTCCTTCGGGTCGCCCGGCGCGAAGCGTTTCCCTTCGAGCGCGAGCAGCCCGGTCAGGGCCGCCAGCGCCGCGTCGATGCGGTCGATCGATGTCAACTCGTCGGTCCGAACGCCTTGGGCGTGCAGGACCCGTTCCCGCCAGACGCGTTTGGAGGTCTCCTTGGGTGGCAGCGTGCCGGTCAGCACCACCGTCGTCGCGTGCGGGAACACCTCCAACGCTCGGCCCTTCGGCGGACCGGCGCCGTACGTCGGGAAGCCGTGCTCGTTCGCGACGCGGAACACCTCGAAACCGACCTCCATCCACGCGAAGAACGTGTTGCCGCGACCCTGCGCTTCGGACGGCGTGTTGAACGACTGGATGTTGCATGCCGCCAGCTCCCGTTCGGTCCTCCGCGAGCGCCCGCTGGCGGCCCATCGAGGCGGAGAGTCGATCGCCACGACGTCCGGACGGAGCTCGTCGATCAACGGGCCGACCTCGGCGGGCCGCACGTGCGACCGCACCGCGAGCGGCACCCGCCGCTGGTCCATCAGGACGAGGTCCAGTCCCTTCGCGACGCCGACGTCGATCCCGAGCGAACGCACCTTGGTTCAGGGTGTCCGTTGCCGGTGGGCCAGGAAGTCGAGGAGGTCGCTCCGCGTCAACACGCCCAACACCTGTCCCGCCTTGGTGACGAGCACGGCGGGCCCGTGCTCGAGTTCTCCGAACGCGGATTCGATCGGGTCGTCGAACTCGACCATCGAGATCGGGGGGGCCATGACCTCGGCGACGTCGGCCTGCAGAGCGTCCGGATCGCGGAAGATCCGGTCGAGCAGTTCGCGGTCCCTGATGGAGCCGACGAACTGGGAGACGTCCGTGCTGTCCTCTCGCACCACGGGTGCCTGCGAGATGTCGGCCTCCTGGAGCCGTTCCACCGCCTGCCGCACCTTGTCGTGCGCGCCGACCGTGATCAGCGGCGGCAGCTCGCCGTGCTTGGCCATGAGCACCTCCTCGACGCGGATCACGTCGGGACGGTCGAGCATGCCGTGCTGCAGCATCCACGAGTCGGAGTAGACCTTCGACAGGTACTGCCGCCCGGTGTCGGGCAGCAGGACGACGATCGTCTTCGTCTCATCGAGCTCTCGGGCCACCTGCAACGCCGCGAAGACGGCGCTCCCCGCCGAGCCCCCGATCAGGATCCCCTCCTGGCGCGTCACGGCACGGGCCATCCGGAACGAATCGCGATCCGACACCTTGACGTAGCGGTCCACGACCGACGGATCGAACGTCGCCGGCCAGAAGTCCTCGCCGATGCCTTCCACCAGATAAGGACGCGGCTCGTCGCCCGAGTACACGGACCCCTCGGGGTCTGCCCCCACGATCACGACGTCCGGGTTCTGCTCCTTGAGGTACCGGCCCGCGCCGGTGATCGTTCCGCCCGTTCCGACGCCGGCGACGAAGACGTCGATCGATCCGCCGGTCTGGCGCCAGATCTCGGGACCGGTCGTCTCGTAGTGCGCCTTCGGGTTCTCCGGATTGAAGTACTGGTTCGGTTGGTACGCGCCCGGGATCTCCTCCGCCAGACGATCGGCCACGCGGTAGTAGGACTCGGGGGACTCCGGCGGGACGGCGGTGGGGCAGATGACGACCTCGGCCCCGTACGCGCGCAGGAGTGAGATCTTCTCCTGGCTCATCTTGTCGGGCATGACGAAGATGCACTTGTAGCCGCGGATCGCGGCGGCGATCGCGAGCCCGTGTCCCGTGTTGCCCGACGTCGGCTCGACGATCGTGCCTCCCGGTTTGAGCAGTCCGGATCGCTCGGCAGCCTCGATCATGCGGAGGCCGATCCGGTCCTTCACGGAGCCACCCGGGTTCAGCATCTCCGTCTTCGCCAGGACATCTGCCCGGACCCCTCGGGTGACCGTGTGCAGCCGAACGAGCGGCGTGTCGCCCATCGCGTCCAGGAACGTATCGAGCACTTCCATCCCTGCCCCCTCTGGCCCGCCCGGCCTCTATCGTGTCATGCCCCACACACCATCGTCCCCAAGGGACTTACGGGTAGGGCTCCACCTCGCGGAGTAAAGTGCCGAAGTTACTGGAGTCATCGAAGGGATGGACGGCCCTCAGCATGAGGGAGCAGGGGGACGCGTGAACGAGCAACAGGGGGAGATCGACGACGTAGCCGGAGGCGAGAGCTTGCTCGTCGCCGACGACGATCCGTTCATCGCACGGCTCCTCGAGATCGAGCTGCGCGCCGCGGGATACGACGTGCGCGTCGCGAGCGACGGTGTCGAGGCGTTCGAGCTCGCGCAGGAGCGGAGCCCCGACCTGGTCCTCGCCGACGTGATGATGCCGAACATGGACGGCTTCGAGCTCACCCGTCGCCTGCGGCAAGACCCGCGCACCGCCACCGTGTCCATCATCATGCTCACCGCTCGCGGTCTGTCGGCGGACAAGCTCGAGGGATTCGCGATCGGTGCCGACGACTACATCGTCAAACCGTTCGACACCCCCGAGCTGCTGGCCCGGATCCGCGGCGTGCTCCGGCGCGCGAAGGAGATGCGCGCGCAGTCTCCGCTCACCGGACTACCCGGCAACGTCCGTATCGAGGAGGAGATCGACGGTCTGGTGGAACGCGGCGAGGCCTTCGCGCTGCTCTACGCCGACCTCGACCATTTCAAGGCCTACAACGATCACTACGGGTTCATGCGCGGCGATCAAGCGATCCAGACGACGGCCAGCCTTCTCGAAGAGGTCGCTCGAGACGTCACCGGCGGCGACGCGTTCATCGGCCATGTTGGCGGTGACGACTTCGTCCTGATCGTGTCGCCCGAGAAGGCGACCGATGTCGCCGAGGCGATCGTCGCGCGTTTCGACCAGGAAGCGCCGGGTCTCTACGATCCCGACGATAGTGAGCGAGGGTTCGTGGAGGTGGCGAACCGCCGGGGCGAGTTGCAGCGGTTCCCGTTGTTGTCGATCTCGATCGGCATCGCCAGCACGGAGAAGCGCGCCTACGCCCACTACGCCGAGGCCGTTGCCATCGCGACCGAGATGAAGGCCTACACGAAGGCGACCGCCGGATCGTCGTGGGCGATCGACCGTCGTACGACCTGATCCCCTACAGCGGAGCGGGTCTCGCCAGATAGAAGCCCTGGCCGAACGGCACGCCGAGCGCGACCAGCTCGTCCAGCTCCTCGCGCGTTTCGATCCCTTCCGCGACGATCGCGATGTCCATCTCTTCACCGAACGACACGAGCGCGGAGGTGATCGCGCGTTTGGCGCGGTCGCGGTCGATGTGCCGTGTGAGACTGGTGTCCACCTTCACGATGTCGGGACGGAGGAGCAGCGCGTGCCTCAGGCTCGCGAATCCGGCGCCCGCGTCGTCGATCGCGACTCGCACACCGCGTGCCCGCGGTTCTTCGAGGGCGGCCGCGAGCATCGGATAGTCCTCGATGGCCTCGTGCTCCGTGATCTCCACGACCATCCGGGAGGCGCTCCCGTTGATGAGCGCGGCGACCTCCGGCGAGATCGCCGCCCGCGGTGAGCAGTTGACCGAGAGAAAGACATCCGCCGGGAGGCGCGGGAGCCCGTTCATGGCGCTCTGGATCGCCATCATCTCCAGCTGGACGCCGAGCTCCAGCTCGACGGCCGTCGCGAACCACTCGTTGGGAGGCCGCAGCGGCAGGGAGTGGAACCGGGCGAGCGCTTCCATGCCGACCACCGTCCGGCTGCGCAGATCCACGATGGGTTGATAGACCATCGTCACGCCGCTCCCCGAGAGGAATCGATCGATCTCCCCGCGTCGCGCCTCGAGCTGCTGGTGCTCGATCTCTTCGCGGCGCAGCTGCGAGGAGAGCTCGTGCACGATGTCGTCGATCAACTCGGCGGAGAGGCTCGCGCCGCCGCCAACCACTTTCGTGATCGATCCCACGAGATCCTGGCTGGCCGTCCCCTTCACGAGGTAGCCCACCGCGCCTGCACGGAGCATCTCGAGCACGGTCGGGCGATCCTCGAACGCGGACAAGGCGATCACGCGCGTGGTGGGCGAGACCCGGATGATCTCTCGGGCGGCACGTGGGCCGCCTCCGGCTGGCATGCTCACGTCCACGATCGCCACATCGGGGCGGCTGGACACGGCGAGCTCGATGGCCTGATCCGCGTCGCCCGCCTCGCCCACGAGCACCAGGCTGTCCTCGTGCGCGAGCAGGTCGGCGATCGCTCCGCGAAGGGCAGGCTCGTCGTCGGCGATCAGGATACGGATCGGCGGCGCGGGAGTCACCGCGCCGCCGGGGGAAGTTCCGACGGAAACCACGGAGCGGACCGTACCCGGACGCGTACGGGGGTTCAATCACCCATAAGCGCCGGGGGCCGATACCCCCGTTTCGTTCGGCCGCATCCCCCGCCCGGCGTACTATCGATGCGTCGGAGCGGACCTGCAGGGGAGCGAACGATGACGGCACGCGAGATCCGTGCCCCCAGGGGGAACGAGCTGTCGTGCCGTTCATGGCCGCAGGAAGCCGCCATGCGGATGCTGATGAATAACCTGGATCCCGACGTCGCCGAACGTCCCGAGGACCTGGTGGTCTACGGCGGAACGGGACGAGCTGCGCGGTCGTGGGAGGCATACGACGCGATCGTGCGGACGTTGAAGACGCTGGGTGACGACGAGACGCTCCTGGTGCAGTCGGGCAAACCCGTCGGCGTGTTCAGGACGCATGCGATGGCGCCGCGCGTGTTGATCTCGAACTCGATGCTCGTGCCCAAGTGGGCGGACTGGGACACGTTCCGCGAGCTCGAGGCGGCGGGTCTGACCATGTACGGGCAGATGACGGCGGGCTCGTGGATCTACATCGGGACGCAAGGGATCCTTCAGGGGACGTACGAGACGCTCGCGGAATGCGCGCACCAGCGGTTCGGCGGGACGCTCCAGGGAACGATCACGTTGACGGGCGGGCTCGGCGGCATGGGCGGGGCGCAGCCGCTCGCCGTGACCATGAACGGCGGCGTCGCGCTCTGCATCGACGTCGACCCGACGCGGATCGAGCGCCGGATCAAGACCCGATACCTCGACCGCGAGACCGACGACCTCGACATCGCGCTCGGCTGGGCCGAGGACGCGCGCTCGAGCGGGGAGGCCGTGTCGATCGGACTGTTGGGCAACTGCGCCGAGGTGGAGCCCGAGCTCCTGCGACGCGCCTGGAGGCCCGACATCGTCACCGATCAGACGAGCGCGCACGATCCGTTGGGCGGATACGTGCCCGCGGGGATGACGTTGGCCGAGGCGACCGCGCTGCGGGTCGCCGACCCCGAGGGCTACCAGCGCCGCGCATACGCGTCGATGGCCGAGCACGTGGCCGCGATGGTGGGCTTCCTTGAAGCCGGCGCGGTCGTGTTCGACTACGGGAACAACCTGCGTGCGGGCGCCGAGCTCGGCGGGCTCCCGCACGACCGCGCCTACGCGTACCCGGGGTTCGTGCCTGCGTTCGTCCGGCCGCTGTTCTGCGAAGGCAAGGGGCCGTTCCGTTGGGCGGCGCTCTCGGGGGACCCTGAGGACATCGCCAAGACCGACCGGGCCGTCTCCGAGCTCTTCCCCGACGACGCGCGGCTGCAACGGTGGATCCGGATGGCCGAGGAACGGGTGGCGTACCAGGGACTTCCGGCGCGGATCTGCTGGCTCGGGTTCGGCGAACGCGCGAAGGCGGGGCTCCGCTTCAATGAGATGGTGGCGTCGGGCGAGCTTTCCGCGCCGATCGTGATCGGGCGGGACCACCTGGACAGCGGCAGCGTCGCGTCCCCGTTCCGCGAGACCGAGGACATGCGTGACGGGTCCGACGCCATCGCCGACTGGCCGATCCTCAACGCCCTGATCAACACCGCCGCGGGAGCGCACTGGGTGAGCGTGCATCACGGCGGTGGGGTGGGCATCGGGTACTCGATCCACGCCGGCATGGTCGTGGTCGCCGACGGCACGGAGAACGCACGCGAGCGCCTGGAACGCGTGCTGACCTCCGATCCGGGGACCGGGGTGATGCGTCACGCCGACGCCGGCTACGAGCGCGCGCTCGAGGTGGCCGCGGAGCGCGGCGTCCGGATCCCCATGCGGGAACCGTGACCGATCGGCACATCGTCGCGATGGGCGGCGGCCAGGATGTTGGAGATCCCGCATTCGCCTTCGTGGCCGGCTTGGTGGATCGACCGCGACCGAAGGTCTGCCTGCTGCCCACGGCGGCGAGCGCGGTGCCCGTCTCGGTCGTGCGCTTCCTCTCGGTCTTCCCGACCGATCGCTTCGAGCTGACGTACCTGGATCTGTTCGCGCGCGACGACCGTGACCTCCGCGACTACCTCCTCTCGCAGGACCTCATCTTCGTGGGAGGCGGGAGCACGGCGAACCTGCTCGCGGTCTGGCGGGTCCACGGGCTCGACACGATCCTGAAGGAGGCGTGGACGTCGGGGGTCGTCCTCGCCGGCGGGAGCGCGGGCGCGAACTGTTGGTTCGAGGCGAGCACCACGGACTCCTTCGGCCCGCTGGCCCCGTTGGCCGACGGCCTGGGCCTGCTGTCCGGGAGCTTCTGCCCGCACTACGCGAACGAGCCCGGCCGCCGTCCGCTCTATCACGCGCTCGTCGCGGACGGCTTCCCGCCGGGGATCGCCTGCGACGACCTGGCGGCCGTGCACTACGTCGGGACCGAGCTCGCCGAGGTCGTGTCGTCGGATCCAGCGGCGGCCGCCTACCGCGTCGCCGGAGGCAACGGCGGTGTCGTCGAGGACACGCTTCCCACCCGACAGCTTGATGCCTAGCGTGTTCCCGCTGCAGCCCGTGTGACGGCGGGGTAGCCTTGCCGCCGTGCCGGTCGGAGTGGGGGGAGCGCTGACGCTCGCGGACGTCGTCGCGGTCGCGCGCGGCGCCGAGGTTGCGTTCCCCGATGCGGCGCGGGCGCGCGTGGATGCGGCGCGCGCGGTCATCGAGCGGGTCGTCGCATCCGGCGACACGGTGTACGGGGTCACCACGGGGTTCGGTTCGCTCGCCGACGTGCGCATCGATCCGTCGCAGGCTGCCGCGCTGCAACTCGGGATCGTGCGGTCCCACGCGACCGCGGTGGGTCGCCCGCTGTCGCGCGAGGAGGCGCGGGCCATGTTGTTGTTGCGGGCGCACGTGCTCGCGCTCGGGCACTCGGGCGTGCGGCCGTTGATCGTCGATCGCATGGTGGAGATGCTGAACCGCGATCTGATCCCGGCGGTGCCGGAGCAGGGTTCGCTCGGCGCGTCGGGGGACCTCGCGCCGCTCGCGAACCTCGCCCTGCCGCTGATCGGTCAGGGCGAGCTCCTGACCGAGGCCGGGACGGAGCCCGCCGGCCCGGCGCTCGCCGTGGCCGGGCTCGCGCCCATCGAGCTGCAGGCCAAGGAAGGGCTCGCGCTCGTCAACGGCACGCAGGGGATGCTCGCCGTGGGGATCCTCGCGGCCCGACGCCTCGCCGATCTCGCCCGCGCGGCGGACGTGGCCGCGGCGATGTCCGTGGAGGCGGCGCTCGGCACCGACGCGCCGTTCGACGAGCGGCTCCAGCGGCTGCGCCCGCACCCGGGGCAGGCGGCGTCGGCCGCCAACCTGCGTCGCGCGCTCGCCGGCTCGCCGATCCTGTCGTCGCACCGCGAGAGTCCGCACCTGGTGCAGGACGCGTATTCGCTCCGCTGCGCACCTCAGGTGCACGGCGCCACGCGCGACGCGCTCGCCTACGTCGCCGGCGTGCTCCAGACGGAGGCCGGCTCGGTCTCCGACAACCCGATCGTGCTGCCTGAGGACGACATGCGTCCGCTCCGGCGGCAACTTCCACGGACAACCGGTAGCCGTGGCCCTCGATGCGCTCGCCCTCGCGACCGTCGGCCTGGCGAGCATCAGCGAACGCCGCCTCTACCGGCTCTTGGATCCGAAGCAGAACAACGGTCTCCCCGCGTTCCTCATCGAAGGGAGCGGTCTGCACTCCGGATTCATGCTCGTGCAGTACACGGCGGCGTCGCTCGTCTCGGAGTGCAAGTCACTCGCGCATCCCGCGTCGGTCGATTCGATCCCGTCCTCGGCCGGGCAGGAGGACCACGTGAGCATGGGCATGATCGCGGCGCGCCACGCCCGGGAAATCGTGACGAACGCCGAGCTCGTCGTGGCGATGGAACTGATGGTCGCCGCGCAGGCTCTGGACCTCCGCTCGCCGCTGGAGCCGGCGGCGGGGACCCGTGCCGCTCGCGACGCGGTGCGCGAGGTCGTGCCGTTCCTCGAGGCCGATCGCGAGCTCCGCGCCGACATGGATGCCTGCGTCCGAGCGGTCCGCGAGGGCACCGTGGTGGTCGCCGTCGAGGCAGCCGTCGGCCCGCTCGACTGAGAGGCTACGCCCGGCCGAGCGTCACCAGGATCAGGTGGGCGATCTTCTCCGGCGTGCGACCGTCCGTTCCGACGTGATCGCCGAACGCGGTGTCCTGGAACGCCTCGAGGCCGGCGGCCAGGCGGTCCAGCCGCCATGCCACGGCGCCCGGCTCTATCCGGTCGTGCTCGATGCGTTCCCGCATCGTCGCCTCGCTCGCGGTGAGCCGGAACGGGCGGACCTCCGCGGCGCCCTTCAGCCCGTCCATGATCTCGCGGTAGTACTCGAGTCGCCAGATCGTCATCGGTATCACGAGGTCGCCCGTTCCCGCGCGCTCGACCGCATCCTCCACCACCGCCTTGCGCCAGTCCGGGAGGTCCTGGAAGTCGTCGACCCCCGGCCACCTGCGCACGAGTTCCGCGCCCCGCACCTCGGGGTCGAGCAGCGCCCACTCGGGCTTCGCCTCGAGGAGCGCCCTCGCGACGGCAGTCTTCCCGACCCCGAACGGACCGTTCAGCCACACGATCATGCGACGGGCTCACCCCCCACCAGCGCCGTGACCACCGGGTCGTGGCCCGGACGATAGGGCACCTGCGCGAAACGAGGCTCCTCCAGCACGAGGACGTCGGCGCGCTTGCCCGTCTCCAGCGTGCCGAGTGTGTCGTCCAACCCGAGCACGAACGCCGCGTTCGCGGTGGCGGCGGTGAGCGCTTCCATCGGCGCGAGTCCGTAGGACGTGCACGCGAACGCGATCGCCTCCGGCATCGAGCAGACGGGCGACGTCCCCGGGTTGAAGTCGGTCGCGACGGCGATCGCGGCGCCCGAGGCCCGCAGGGCATCGACCGGTGGGGTCGGGGCACGGAGGAAGAACGATGACGCGGGAAGCAGCACCGCGACGGCGGCGTCGGCCTCCCCGAGCGCCGCGACACCGGCGTCGCTCAGGTGGTTCAGGTGGTCCACGCTCCGTGCACCCAGGCCGACACCGGCCTCCGCAGCGCCGCTCGGACCGAGCTGGTCGGCGTGCACGCGCAAGGGGAGTGCGGCCGCGGCGGCGGCCTCGGCGACCGCCGCAAGGTCGTCGAGCGAGAACGCGATGTCCTCTACGTAGACGTCGACCTGATCGACGAGCCCGTCGGTCGCCGCCGCGGGGATGAGCTCGGTGCACGCGATCTTCACCCAGTCGGATCGCGACATGTCTTTCGGCACGGCGTGACATGCGAGCAACGTGACCGAGCACGTCTGCGGCACGGTCTCCGCGAGCGCTCGCGCGAGCCTCGACTGCCGGAGCTCGGCCTCCACCGACAGTCCGTAGCCGGTCTTCAGCTCCAACGCGGTCGTGCCGTGCGACGCCATCTCGCGGACGAGGGGCACGCAGAACGCGAGCACGTCGTCGTCGGAGGCCGCAGCGAGCATCCTGCTGCTCCGGAAGATCCCGCCCTCCCCGTGGAGATCGCGGTAGCTCGCGCCGGCCAGACGGGCCTCGAACTCGTCCGATCTCCAGCCGAAGAACGGTAGGTGCACGTGGCAGTCGACGAACCCCGGCACGAGCAGCCCCCGGTCCGGTGTCCCGATCGTCGCGGGCCACGGCAGGCCGCCTGCGGCACCGACGTACGTCAGGATCCCATCCTCCCACGCGACGCCGGCTGGTTCGTCGAGCACGGTCGCGGCCGCCGCCGCGCCCCGGGCGGGGAGCGGTCCGGAGGCCGTCGCGAGCGCGGCGGCGACCGCCGCCCCCCGTGAGCCCGTCATGCGCGAAGCCTATCGGTATCGGCTTCGGAGGCCGGGAGCGGCCCCAACCTCCCTAGACTCGACGTATGCATATCGAGCGCGCGATCGTGCTGCCGACGACGCCGGAGGAGGCGTGGTCGGTGCTGGTCGACTGGGAGCGGCAGGCCGACTGGATGCTCGATGCCGATCGCGTCGAGGTGGTGTCGGCGACGCGTGAGGGCGTCGGCGTCCGGCTCGCGGTGAAGACGCGGGTCCTCGGCATCCCCGCATTCGTGGAGCCGATGGAGGTGACGGCATGGGACCCGCCGCGCCGGCTCGTGATCCGGCACGGCAGCGTGGTCGCCGGCACCGGTGTCTGGGATCTGGTCGCGCTCGAGGGCGGGACGGCGTTCCGGTGGTCCGAGGACATCCGGCTCCGTGTGCCGTTGGTCGGCGAGCTCGCCGTGCGTTGCTACCGTCCGGTGATGTCCTCGCTGATGGGTCGCGCTCAGCGGTCGCTCCGGCGTCACGTCATCGCCATCGGACCGACGCGGTAGTGACGCGCCGGCGGTAGCCGGCGGCCGCGTCAGCGAGCGATCGTCGGGGTCGGAGGAGGCGCCGCGATCAACAGCACCACCGCGGGATCGTCCGAAGCGTTCTTCAGCGTCAGCTCGGAGCCCGCGGGCACCAGCAGCGACTCCCACTGACGCATGCGAGCCCTCGACTTGCCGAGCTGCGTTGCGAGCTCGCCGGACAGCACGCAGAGCACCGCGTCGGATGCGGCATCCGTCATCGGGCCGAGGCCCTGTGCGCCCTGCAGGCAGATCACCTCCGACCACAGATGTTCGGACTCGAACAGCGTCTCGTGACGGGGCTCGTCGTCGGAGAAGTGCACCAGGTCGCGGATGTCGCGGGGCTTCATCGGGCCACAGGGTAACGGGCGGGGGCGTTCACGGCGGTTCGGCCCGTCGTCGGTAGACTGGCCGCCGCTCGCCCATCCGCGGCCAGACAGCGGCCGGCCCAGAGAGAGCAGAGGAGTTCCGGTGACGACGTTCACGTACTCGACCGACGCGCCCGCGAAGGTACGCGCGGGTGTCCTCGTGCTGCCGATGTTCCACGCCGAGACGGGTCCGGTCCCCGGACCGGGCGTGAAGGAGGTCGGGCTGGAGCGGGCGTACCGCGACGCCAAGCTCACGGGCAAGAAGCTCGAGAACCTGCTGGTCGTGCGGCGCGACGGCGACCGTTTCGCGGCGGGCGCCGTCCTGCTCGTGGGGGTGGGCGACAAGGCGGAGCTCACTCCGAGCGCGATCCGCCGCGTGCTGGGCCGCGTGGCGGCGACGTTGGGCCGGTTCGGGACCGCTGCCACGACGTTCCCCCAGGCGGTGGGCGGCCGCGACCTCGCCGCCGCCGCCCAGGCGACCGTCGAGGGGATCGTGCTCGGCGCCTACCGGTTCGATCGGTACAAGGCCACGAAGGCCGACAAGGCCCTGACCCGCGTCACGGTGTTGGGTTCGGCGCGCGGCGACGCCAAGGCGGCGCGCGATGCCGTCAAGCGCGGCCAGGTCGTCGCCGACGCCGTCTGCTGGGCGCGCGACCTGGTGAACACGCCGGCCGGCGACATGCCGCCCGCCGAGATCGCCCGCGAGGCGCAGAAGATGGCGCGTGCGGTCGGGCTGCGCTGCAAGGTGTGGGGCAAGCCGGAGCTCGAGAAGGGCGGGTTCGGCGGCATCCTGGGCGTCGGCGCCGGCAGCGTGAACCCACCACGGCTGATCGAGCTCTGGTACAAGGGCGCCGGCACCGAGACGCCCATCGCGCTCACGGGCAAGGGGATCGCGTTCGACTCCGGCGGCTTGTCGCTCAAGGACGGCAAGGGCATGGAGACGATGAAGATGGACATGGGCGGGGCCGCGTCCATCCTCGCGACCATGAAGGCGATCGCGATCCTGAAGCCGAAGATCAACGTGATCGCGGCGATCCCGTCCTCGGAGAACATGCCGAGCGGCTCGGCGACCAAACCGGGCGACGTGCTGACGCACCGCGGAGGCACGACATCGGAGGTGTTGAACACCGATGCCGAGGGACGGCTGGTCCTGGCCGACGCGCTCGCGTACCTGGCCGAGAAGAAACCGAAGGCGATCATCGACACGGCCACGCTGACGGGCGCGTGCATGGTCGCGCTGGGCGATCAGGTCACCGGCGCCATGGGCAACGACGACGCGCTGTTCCGGGAGATCGGGGCGGCGGGCGACGCGGTGGGCGAGACCATGTGGCAGCTGCCGCTGTACCCCGACTACCGCAGGCTGATCGACTCGACCGTCGCCGACGTGAAGAACATCGGCGAGCGGTACGGCGGCGCGATCACGGCCGCGTGGTTCCTGGCCGAGTTCGTCGGGGACACGCCGTGGGTCCACCTGGACATCGCCGGACCGGCGTGGGCCGAGAAGGTGACCGATCTGGGCCCGAAGGGCGGGACCGGCGTGCCGGTCCGCACGCTCGTCCGCTACCTCCTGGATCAGAGCGCCTGAGCTCCGTGGACGAGGACGCCACCGCGCCGACGCCCCGCACCGGTCCCGTCCTGGGGATCTACGCCCATCCGGACGATGCCGAGATCTCCGCGGGCGGCACGATGGCGAAATGGGTGGCGGCCGGCCGTGCGGTGCACCTGCTGGTCCTGACGAACGGCGATCGCGGATCGAGCGACCGGTCGCGCGACCGGGCCGAGCTCGCGGCGACCCGGTTGATCGAAACGGAGGCCGCCGCGGAGGTGCTCGGCCTCGCGACCGCGCGGAGCCTCGGCATCCCGGACGGGGAGCTCGCGAACACCCAAGACGTCCGCGAGGCGGTGATCCGCCGGATCCGTGAGGTCCGCGCCGAGACGGTGGTCTCGGTCGATCCCACCGCGTGGTTCTTCGAGAACCGCTACTACAACCACTCGGACCATCGCACCGCCGGCGAGATCGCGCTCGACGCGGTGTTCCCCGGCGCGGGCAACCCCCACTATTTCTCCGAGCACCTGGAGGAGGGCCTGGACGTGAGCGAGGTGCACGACGTCTGGCTGGGATGGACGAACGAGTCCAACCACATCGAGGACGTCTCGGGCTACTTCGAAGTGAAGATCGCCGCGCTCGCCAAGCACGAGAGCCAGCTGACGGAGGGCATCGCGTTCTTCGAGGAGTTCCTGGCGAAGGAGGCGGTCGAGCTCGGCGAGAAGATCGGCGCCAGCCACGCCGAAGACTTCCGCGTCCTCGACCTCAGCTGATCGCGCCTGTCCCGGCTGCATGCCGAGCGCTCCGCTTGTCGAGATAGAGGGCAACGTCGGAACGCGCCACCGCCTCAACCGGGTTCTGGCCGCTCTGGAAGACCGTGAGTCCGGCACTGAAGTCGATCCTCGCACCGCCTTCGAGCCATCGCGCACGGATCCGCTCGATGATGTCCTCGGCCCTCGCCCCCGCTCCTCGCAGGAGGATGAGGAACTCGTCGCCGCCGTACCTGATCGCGGCGTCCCCTTCGCGGAGCACCGCCTGCAGGTTCTCGCCGAACGCGCGGAGCACCTCGTCGCCGGCCGCGTGCCCCTTCGTGTCGTTCAGCTCTTTGAACCGGTCGAGATCGAGCATCCCGACCACGTCGCCCGGCTGCAGATGAGAGAGCGCGAGGTTGGCGGAGCGGCGGTTGCCCAGGCCCGTCAGCTCGTCGACCAGCGCATCACTCAGGAGCGCCTCGACCGAATGGAGACGTTCCAACATGAGCCCCGCCTGGGTCCCGAAGCTCATCGACATGTCCTCGTCGAAGCGATCCAGGTCCGCGTCCTGTCGGGCAAGATCCACCACATACGCCCTGCACGGTGGCGGCACCACGGAGCGGCACGACACCACTGCACCCACCGGGCGCGCGTGTGGCCAGCACGGACGGTAAGCCGGTCTCGGGGAAGACGACGGGCCCGGTCCCTCGCATCGCTGCGAGAGCTGCCGACGCGTCCGCGCGCGACACCAGCGCGCCGGCGGTCACACCGGGCCAGCGGGCCGATCCACCGACGACGAGCGCGTCCCCATCATCGGGTAGCAGCACCACTGCGGCGGCGGCGCGGAGCAGCTGCGTGGCGAGATCCGACGCCACCGCGGCGGCCTTCTCCGCTTCGGTCTGCCGCGCGAGCCGGTCGCCGGCCTGCAGGAGTCCCTGCATGTCCCAGAGGTGTTTGGTCTCGAGCGACTCGGCTCGATGCAGGTGTTGAGACACCCAGTTGAGCGATTCGCCCACGAGGGCACACATCGCGAGCACCTCGAACACCGACGTGAGCGCATACGTTTCGCGCTGGCGGTACCAGATCGGGATCAGGTAGGTCGCGCCGGCGAGCGGGAGGAACCACAGGGAGGTATGACGCGGTTGCGTGACGCCGATCCACACGAACACCACCACGAAGTAGCAGCCGTACGTGAAGACGTTGAAGCCGCCGAACCCGGCCGTCACGCCCAGCACGATCAGGCCGAGCGGGCCCAGCCAGAGCGTCCTGGACCGGGACCACCGCTGCCACGGCAGGAACCAGCACACGATGGCGATGGCGATGGCGATGCGCCCCGAGCCCGGCGTGGACGCCGGCATTGAAACGCGGCACCCTCGGCAGCGCCGACTGGGCGATGCTCACGAGTCCGGCGGCGAGGAAGAGCAGGCCGCCCATGCGACCGATGACACGGTGAGAGATGGCTTCCAAGAGCGGTCCTTCCGACTTAAGCCTTGTTCACGTATCGGCGTGGTTCCCAGGCGGCTGGAGCGAGCGCTCGGTTCCCTGACGAGTGCACGAGACTGCTTGAAGCGAAACGTAGCGAGGGAGGTCTACGAGGTTCTCGTGACTTGACGAAGCGCAGGAGCATCTTCGCTGACATCTCTCAGGGTCCTCCTCGAGCACCACTGATCGAGCCCTCGGCCTGGTTCGAACCCTGCTTCGACGTGGCGGCGTCTAGGAGCGGGACCGTGGCCCGGTCGCGGCGAAGAGGGCCGCAGAACCGACGACGTCGACATCCACGGCGCTGAAGGACATCTCCAGGATGCGGCGGAGCCCCTCAGCCGTGTCGTCCACGTTGTCGAAGCCCCCTTGCTTGTTGGCTGCTCGCAGGAACGCGCGCGCGGGCTTCGTGTGGTCGCTCTGCAGACCGAGGACCGTCCCGCCGAACAGGACCCCCTGCGGGCTGAGGACATCCGCGATGTTCCTCACGGCGACCGCCTTGTTCGCCTCTGGCCCGCGAAGGCAGTGAAGCACGAAGCTGAGTGCCGCGGAGTCGAACGGTCCGTCGACCGGCAGGGGCTTCATGACGTCGGCCTCAACGGTGATCGGATGCCGTTCCTCGAGTCGCTTCGCCACGTGGCGAAGCACGGTCTGATTGGGGTCCAGGAGCGTGATCTCCGTGTCGCGGGGCGGGTCCGCCTTCTCGATGAAGTAGCCGGTCCCGGGCCCAACGTCGAGGTGCCGGTGCCCCATGTGCTGTCGATAGCTGTCGACGCCCTGTGCTACGGGAACCTTCCAGACCGCCTTCGTCATGAACTTCAGCACCCACACGTCGTAGATCGCGAGCATCGCCGCGTTGTACCCGGACTGCCCCTTGTACGACGGATCAGACTTGTCCATGCCGGGAAGCTTCCCAGAGGCGCACGAGGGCCGCCCGACGCCGCCCGGACGCAACGATCATCAACTTCACTCTTGTCCGACGATATCGACCGAGATCTCCACCGCCGGTTCCGTTCCCCTGTTCTCGAGCCAGTGGATCGTGTTCCGATCCTCGGGCCAGCCCACTCCCGGCCCATAGTCCGTAGCGGCCCCGTTGCGATGATCAGTGATCGTTCCCTGCAAGATGTAGACGGTGCCTGGTCTGCCTCTATGGTCGTGGATCGGACCGAAGATGCCGCCAGGCTCGATGGTCACCATGCGCATCCGAAGTTGCCGCCCTGCCAGGCCCTCGATCTCGCCGGCAAGGTCAACCGTTGCTAACACCTTCACCGCGACACCTCTCGTCTCAGGTGCCACCTGCTCGTTGCTCATCGTGCTCTCCTCTCTGTACGCCCAGGTGGGCCGTCGTGCTGTCCCTCGAACCTCTGATTCTGACGATCGGCCTGATCGAGAACGGAACGTCCGTATGTGGACTCGAGGCCCTTCAGGGGCCCGGTACGATTCGATTTTGTTTTAGGAAGGGAGTGCAATAAGAACCATCTGGTCCGACAACGCGTTGGAAACGCCTACGTGCTCGGTTGGACGGAGCTCACGAGCAGCTCACGAACGCCGGTGTCGCACGTGAGCATGCTCCCCGATGGCGCTCGTCGTCTCGTGAGCGTCGACGCTGACCCCTGTATCTCATGACGATGCGAGGAACGCTGTTAGGATAAGGGTAATGAGAAGAAGCCATGAAGAAGAGCGAATATGTCATCTCGATCGCGGCGCTCGTCCTCGCCGCCGGTCTCGGAGCCGTGCTTGTCGGATACCGGAGGTTCACTCGACTCGTCCGGGGAGACGTCGAGTCACTGCTCGCGGAGTCGGCGGCCCCGCCACAAGGCCTCATCACCGAGGACATGCTCCGGAGCCTTCCCGAGCCGGTCCGTCGTTACCTCTCATACAGCGGCGTCGTCGGTCGGCCATTCGTCGGGACCGTTCGCCTCACCCAAACGGGCCGGATACGGCCGAACGTGGGGAAACCGTGGTTGCCTTTGCACGCGGAGGAGCACTACTCGGTGCGACCCCCCGGGTTCGTGTGGGACGCCGTGATCCGGATTGGCCCATTGCCCTTGGTGCGGGCACGAGACATGTACCGCGAGGGTACGGGCAACATGGTCATCAAGGCGGTCGGGCTGTACCGCATCGCCGATGTGGTCGGTCCGGAGATGGACCAGGGCTCGATGATGCGCTACCTCAGCGAGATGATCTGGTTCCCGACCGCCTTCTTGAGCGACAACATCTCCTTCGAGCCCCTGGATGACAGGTCAGCGCGCGTGACGCTCACGGACGGAGGCAAGACCGTCAGCGCGACGATGTTCATCGATGAGGCGGGGAGGCTCGTCGATCTCGTTGCCGAGCGCTACCGCACCGTCGAGGGCGCGTTCGCACTCGAGCGATGGTCCACCCCCGTGGACGAGTACGGCGAGCTCGCGGGGCTGAGGCTTCCAGTTCGCGGCAGAGCCGTCTGGAAGCTGGCTGGTGGTGATGTCGAGTACATCGACGTCACCATCACGGAGCTGCAGTACGACGTCGGAACCTAAGGCCTCATGGCGCCGGGTCGTCGAGGCTGATACAGGTCCGCCTAACGGCGGCGCGCCCCGGCACATGGAGCCACCTGGACTCCGATGTCAGTAACCTCGGAGGGATGAAGCGACCGAGCCATCTCGCCGCGTGGTGGCACTGGCGAACCAGCCATCGCCACCCCTCTGCCTCTGAGAGCTACTCAAGCTTTGAGACCTACGCTGGCTCGTTGCACGGGAAGACCCGCGAGCTCTCGTACAGCGACATCCAGTGCCAGCGTTGCAACGAACTCGGCGGTCGGCTGCGTATCCCTCGCCGCTGATCGACCGAGAGTTGGCCAAGATCCCTGAACCGGGACTTGCGCTCCGGCGCGTTCGATAAACGTCCGAGCCGCGCGAGTGCGACACTCGTCCAGTCAGAACCGGTGTCTCAAACGGAACTGAGACGGCCCCCCGTTCAGACCGTGCGCAGCGCGTCGATCGTCGCGGTCTCGACGAGGCCAGAGACCGCGCGCGCCAGATCGCCCTCGGATGTGACGAAGACGTCCGCCTGCAGCTGCGTCAGCGCCACGAACTCGGCGTCGTAGGTTGTCTCCCACCCCATCTGGTCCGCGATCTTCCACGCCTTCCGCTGGAGCACCTTGTCGCCGAGGAAGCGAACCTTCAGGGTGTTGATACGCGTCACCCGCTCGAGCCCTTCGGCAGCCGAGATCTCACCCCGGCGGGCCGCTTCGTACAGCGCCGATAGCGCCTGCGAGCGAACGAGCGTCGGCGCGACGAGCTTGTGCTCGGCGGCGACCTCGACCTCGCCAGCGGCGATCCGGAGCAGCGTCTCACAGTCGACGACGAACCGCGTCACGGCGCGACTCTACAGGCACGCACCCCATCCCGTCCCCAGGCGGGGTCGTCCATAGTCCACGCGAGCTTCCCGTGCTTCATCGTCCTCCCCGATCAGCTCGTCGCGATGCGGAGCGTCGTTGCCGCGCCTTCGGACTCGTGGTGTGCTCGTAGCGTTCCAGTACGCCGGGTGCGAACCACATGCTCGTCCTCCGGTGCTGGTGCCCGGCACCAGCGCGTCGGGTGGCCGAACCAGTCACGCCCCCGGCCGTCGTTATCGCGTTGAGACCGAGAGGCGGGCGTCGGTTCCGTCCGGGATCGGCATCGCGAGATGTCCGGGCGACGCGAACCCCTTCGCGATCAGCCACACGGCCAGGACGATCTCCTGTAGCGCGATCGGGAGCACGAGGGGCACGTACGTCGTGATGGGATGACGGCCGAACAGGGCCAGCAGACAGGCCACGAGCGTGAGGATGATCGCGAGGATCCCCCAGCTCGACAGCCATCGGGGCACGAGTCGCGAATGGTACAGCAGGTAGTAGTACATGAGTGCTCCCACGCTGAAGGCCATCACCGCCGCGAGGTTGGCCTGGTCGCGGACGTCCAGCAGCGAATCGCCGACGACCTGAAAGGACGCGCGCTGCGCAGCGTCCGCGCTCAAGAACCGCTGGGCGACGCTGAACAACGACAGCGCACTCACCACCGCGACGATGTGCAGCAAGGCCTCGATCGTTCGGAACACCACTGATCCGAGCGAAAGCCCTCGGCCCCACGCTCTCAGCACCGGATACATGGCCAAGGCGATACCGACGCTCGCCCCAGCCGCGATGAGCTGGAGGAGAAGACCGGCATCTGCTCGGGTCGCGTCGGCGGAGAGGCTTGCGAGGTGGTTGGCACGGTCCAAGACGGGATCCGAAAGGGCCGAACCGGCGACGCTTGCCGCCGTCGCAACGATGAACAGCACGCCCGTGGTCACCGCCGCCGATCGGAACGGGTCGGTCTCGGTTTCCGCTGGAGCCAGCACCTCGCCTCCTCGCGATCGGACAGAGCAAACCTAGGTTTCAACTAACCGGTCGCTCAGGGTCGAACGGCCCGCTCTCTTGGGCATCCGGTACTTGCGCCTCAGCTCGGGCAGCCGCCTCACGAGACGAGCTGTCCCACCCGCACGTCGCGCCGAGAAGGATCAGCGAGCCGGGTTCGGCGAGTGGTGTTGGTGAGCATGGACGGACGGCGTCATCTCAATCCTTTCGCCCGGTGAGGGCCAAGCGGACGCCGACCGCGATCATCATGAGTCCGCCTGCCCCGCCCACCATCTCCGATCGACGAGGCGAGCGAGCGAACCAGTTCCGAGCCGTTCCGGCCACGAAGACCCAAGCGCTGTCGGAGAGCAAGGCGATCAGCACGAACACGGAACCGAGCACCATGATCTGCAGCGGCACGTGGCCGGAGGACGCCGTAACGAACTGGGGCAGGATCGCCGCGAAGAACACCAGCGACTTGGGGTTCGTCGATCCGACGATGAATCCCTCGACGAAGATGCGACGGCTGCCCCTCGGGACCATGGTCGCGTCGAAGACCTCCGAGAGCGCGCGGCGGTCGCGGATCGCGCGGAGCCCCAGGACGACGATGTAGGCGGCGCCCGCCACCTTCAACACGGTGAAGACCGGCGCGGATCGCTGGACGATCGCCCCGATGCCGACCGCCACCGTGGTCGCCTGGACGAACTCACCCGCCGCGTTGCCGGCGACGGTGGCCAGGCCGGCTCTGCGGCCGAGCGCGACCGACCGGCTGATCTCGAACAGCACGCTCGGACCGGGGATCACGATGAGGACGAATGCGGCGGCCGCGAACGTGAGCAGGTGATCGATCGGCACCATGGCCGACAGAGCATATGGGCGTCACCTGTAACCGGGAAGCCTGCTTCCCACTACTAGTTCTTCGTGCCGATGGCGAGGATCACGTCGCGGAAGTCGTTCAGGGGGTCGGCGAACCGCTCCGCGAACGTCGCACGGACCCGTTCCTGGAACGCCGGCCAACCGGCGTCGCCGAGCATCTCCTTCACGAAGCGGCCTGTGGCCCAGATCTCCAGCCCCGCGAGGTAGTCCTCCTGCGTGTACTGGAACTGGAACCGGCGCTTCTCGGTGCGCACGTGGCGGAACTTCGAGTCGATCAGGGTCTGTTCGACCACCGAGCGGTCGGTGAACCGCGCGTGTCCCGGCGCGGCGTCGGCCCACACCGGCTCGAGCATCTCCTGGGGGACCACATCGCCCACGAGCTCGCCCCAGGTGTCCTGGAGGTCGTCCTTCACGTCCGACCACGAGGTGAGCGCCACTCGTCCGCCGGGTTTCAGGACGCGCATCATGTCGAAGAGGGCGGTCTCGGGGCGGCGGAAGTGGGAGAGTACGAAGTTGCCGGTCACGCTCTCGAATGCGCCGTCGCGGAACGGAAGATCGATCGCCTCGGCGGCGACGAAGTCGATCGAGGGGCGTTCGCGACGTCCGACCTCGAGCATGCCGACCGAAGGGTCGATTCCGAGCGCCCGTGCCCCGGCTTCGGCCGCGGCTTGCGCCGCCACGCCGGTTCCGGTGCCCACGTCCAGCACGTTCATCCCGTCGGTGATCTCGGCGAACGCGACCAGGTCTCGGGCGACCTCGACCAGGCGCGGCGCGTGCACGCGCTCGTACGCCTCCGCGACCTCGTCGTAACTACGCCAGTCGTTCACGACGCGCAAGCGTACCCGGCACCGTGCGGAAAGACGGCGGCCGGTCCCGCTTGCGGGCTGCCGGTACGCTGTACGACCGTATGCCTGGGGGAGGTCCGTGACCGGTTCGGCGGGGGTGATGGCGCTCGTGCTGGTGGAGACCGTGGCGGGCTCGGCGGCGTTCCTGTGGTGCACCCCGTTGTGGCGTGAGGTGAAGCGCGGGTACTTCACGCTCACGGGTGTGATCCTCACGGTCGTGGCGTTCGCCGCGTGGCGAGCCGCCGCCTCGGGAGCGATCGGCGGCGACGCGGCGGGAACGTGGAGCGTCCGCCTGACGCTCGCCAGCCTGATCGTCACGGCCGTCTGGACCGCTCTGCAGCTCCTCAAGCGCAACCCGATCGCGCGTGTGGTGGGGTTCCTGTCCGTTCCCGTCGCGTTCGCGCCGCTCGTGGCGATGTCGATCACCGGCCGCCAGCGCGAGGCGCTCGCGGTCTTCGAGCTCCTGGCCGGGGCGGGGTTCCTCGGGTCGGTGCTCGACGGGCTGTTGCTGGGGCACTGGTACCTGACGGATCGTGGACTCAGCAGGACGCCCATCGACCGGGCGACCCTCATCATGCTGGTGGCCGTCGTCGTCGAGGCGATCGCGGTGATCGCCGGCGGTTTCAGCGGTGTCGGGTCGTCGGAGGCGTTCAACCCGCTCCTCACGGCCGGCGCGCTGGCGCCGTGGATCGCGCTCGGCATGGTGGGGACAACCGCGTTGATCGCGGTGATGGTCAAGGCCACGCTGCGTGGAGCCCGGGCCTCGGCCGTGCAGTCGGCGACGGGCTTCTTCTACCTGGCCGTCGTCACGGCGTTCACGGCGGAGGTCGCCGTGAAGGTTCGGTTCCTGTCGGGGTAGCGCATGCAGGCGGCGATCATGGTCCTGGGTGCGCTCGCGGAGGCGGTCGGGTGGCGACTCGTCGCGACCGGACGCGCCATGGTCTGGCGGATCATGTCGGCGATCCTGCTGGTGATGGGCGTCGCGGCGGTGCTTGCCCGTCCCCCGGTCGCGGCGACCCGTGTCGGGGACGGCGGCGCGCTCGTCGTCGGGGTGGGGAGCGGGCTCGCGCTCTACGTCGCCACCCGCGTGTTCGTCGCCGTCGCCGCGATGTGGGAGCCGTTCCGTACGGGCGTCGTCGAGAGGTATCAGGATGCGGCCGTGGTCACGCTGCCGGTGTCGCTGGCCCTCTCGCTGCTGATCATGGTTCCGGCAGAGGAGCTCTTCTGGCGCAGCCTGCTCCAGGGCCGGTTCGATCAGTCGCTCCCTGCGCTCGCCGCCGCCGTGTGGACCTGGCTCGCGTACGTCGGGGCCAACCTCGCGAGCGGAAGCCTGCCGATCGTCGCGGGAGCGGTGGTCGGGGGCGCCGTCTGGACTGGCCTCGCGTTCTGGTCGGGAGGGGTGCTCGCGAGCCTGGTCAGCCATATGCTTTGGACGGGTCTCATGCTCGCGCTCCCGCCGGGAGCAGGGCGAGGAGGGCACGCGGAGTGAGCTTCCTGTCGACGGCGGTGCAACAGGTCCTGGAGCAGGGCTCGTTCTGCGCGGTCGCCTCTTCCACCCCGCGCGGTCCGCACTGCACACCGCTCGTGTTCGCGTACTCCGGCGGACGGGTCTGGCTGACGACATCGCGCAGATCCGTCAAAGCGCGCGCCTGGAAGCTGGATCCGGGCGTGGCGGGGCTGGTGCGCTTCGGCGAGCTGTCGGTGACGTTCGCCGGAACCGTCCACGCGTACGACGCGCTCGACCGGAGCACATGGGGCCCCGCCGTGGCGAGCGCGACGTCGATCGCCCGCGCCGGCGCCGGGTTCAGCAAGAAGAACGCGAAGTTCTTCGCCGGATACGCGTTCGACGCGCGTCAGGTCCCGTTCGCGTGGACGCCACCCGGTCGTGTATTCGTGGGGATCGACCTCGAACGGACCGCGCTGCTCGGCGAGGACGGCGTGCAGGAGGGGCGCGGGCGCTGGGGTGGGGAGTCGCTGTCGCACAAGACGTTCCGATCGACCAAGGGGTCGGAGGATCCGCTCGGGTCCCTGCCCTCGGACGTCCGGGGCGAACTGGGCACCGGAGGCGATGCCGCGCTCGCCCTCGGTGGCGAGCGCGGGCCGATCGTGGTGCCGGCGCGGTGGGGCGTCGACGGCGGCTCGCTCTACGCCGCGCTACCGGCTGAGACGCTCGCGCTCGCGGGCGTCGGCCCCGACGCCCCGGTCGCGCTCACCGTGGATCGTGCATCCGAGTGGCGGGCCAGGGACATGGTCGGCGTCATGGTCCAAGGCACGGGGGCGATCCACGTCCTCGATGGCCTGGGCTCCGGAGCCAAGACCGCCCGCGCCCTCGCCACGTCGATCGATCCGGAAGCCGGTGCGCTCATCCGCATCGCGACCACCCGCCTCGTCTGGTGGAAGGGCTGGTCAAGCGGGAGCCTCGCCGTCGCGTGACGACCGTCGAGTTCTCCGTGGAGATCGACGCCCCGCCCGAACGGGTCTGGCTGGTCACGAGCAACCCGCGGAACCTGCCGCACTGGGACAGGCACATCTTGTCCGTCGACGTCCCCGAAGGAGGGCTCGGCCCCGGCGTTCGCTACCGCGTGGTGATGCGCTTCATGTCGCTCCGGACGACGGTCGACGCGGAGGTCCTGGAGTGGGAGCCCCCCTGGAGGGCGGTCATCCGGTTGTCGGGGCTGTTGGGGGCGACCGTCACGACGGCGATCGCCTCGCTCCCGCACGATCGGAGCGTGCTGCGACACGAGGTCTCGTACCGGTTCCGCGGGCCGTTCGGCGGCATCGGCGCCCAGAGCATCCAGGCGCTGGGAGGTACGCAGATGGCGCTGCGCCGCGGGGTGCTCGCGCAGAAGCGGGAGATCGAAGCCGAAGCCGGCTAGGGCTCGCGACGTCTCCCCTTCGTGATGCGCCCGACGATCAGTCCGGCGGCGAATCCGAGCACCGCCGCGAAGAGCAGCGCGACCCAGATGCGCAGGTCCGCGTCCCAGAAGAGGAAGTCCACGTTCGCGCGGTCGCGGTTCTGCAGGACGAACGACACGATCAGCAGTGCCACCACGGCGAGCACGATCCACCTGGTTGTCGGGGACCCGCGGTCGATCGGCTTATCCGGATCGCCGGGCGGCATCTCCCCGTCGACGTGCCTGTGCATGGTGGTCTCCCTCGCTCCTCGGGGTCCGGTAACGCGATGGTCGCATATCATCGGCGGCCATGAAGATGCGGAACGCTCTCCTCGGAACGGCCCTCGTGGGCGGCGCCGTGGCGATCGGCCGATGGTCGTCGGGACGGGAAGGCCGCGAGGTCGACGCGGAGCTCTTCGGCGAGGGGAACCGCGACCGTGGACCCGGTCCGGATCGCTTCTTCACCGGCGTCACCGAGCTCGGTTCGATCTGGGCCGCAGGCGGCGCCGCCGCGGTGCTCGCGCTCACTGGCCGCCGCAGGGAGGCTGCGAACGCGTTCGCTGCCGCGGGGGCCGCGTGGCTCGCCGGGCAGGGCCTGAAGCGGGTGGGTAACCGCCCTCGCCCGTACGAGGCCGACGCGGAGGGCACGCGGTTGCTCGTCGGCCCGCCGCACGCATCCTCGTGGCCCAGTAGTCACCCGGCCGTGCTCGTCGCGTTCACCTCGGTGGCCGCCCGCGAACTGGGACTCGGGATGGCGACCAGGTCGGGGCTCGCCGGGCTCGGCCTGTCGGTCGCAGCGTCGCGCGTGTACGTGGGCGTTCACTATCCCTCCGACGTGGCCAGCGGGCTGCTGATCGGACGGGCGATCGCGCGGTGGTGGCCGCATCGTTCGTGACACACCGCCGGTAGACTCGCTCGCGGTGTTGACATCTCTTCCGTCTCTCGGGCTCGCCTCGCTCGCGTCCGTCGGCTGGCCCGTCCTCGACCGGTTCCGTTTCGGCAGCGGGTTCGCCATCTCACCGCACGGGCTCGGGATCGCGATCGGGTTCATGACCGGCGGATGGCTCCTCGGACGGATCGGCATCAGACGCGGCGTCACGCCGGAGCACATCAGCACCATGCTCTTCTGGGCCCTGATAGGCGCGATCGTCGGCTCGCGCGTGGCCTACGTCGTCGCGCACCTCTCGGAGTTCTCCAGCCCGGTCGAATGGCTCTACGTCTGGAAGGGCGGCATCTCGCTCCTCGGCGGCATCGCCGGCGCGATCGTGATCAACATCCCGCGCATGCGGAAGTACGGGTACCGCTTCTTCCAGGTGATGGACCCCGCCGCGGTCGCGCTCGCGATGGGGATCGGCATCGGGCGGATCGGCGACCTGATCATCGGCGATCACCTCGGCAAGCCCACGAGTTGGTGGCTCGCGTGGACGTACCACGGCGGCAACCTCGCCCCTCCGTTCCAACAGCAGCCGGGAAGTCCTGGATTCTGGGGAGCCCAACTGCAGGGCAATCATCTCGAAACGATTTCCCGGGCAGGCGCACAGCTGCTCCAAGGGCAGAAGGTCATCTCCCAGGGCGTCGGCGTCCATCAGACCGCGCTCTACGACATGATCCTCGCCTGGATCCTGTTCGCGATCTTGTGGAACCTCTTCAAGAAGCCGCGGCGCGAAGGCGTGATCGCGCTGACGTTCGGCCTGTACTACGGGTGCTGCCGACTGCTGGAGGACTCGCTGCGGATCGACAAGCGGTTCGGTCCGTTCACCGGCAGCCAGTGGACGGCTCTCACGGTCGCGATCGTCTCCGCCGCCATCCTCGTCTGGTGGGCGGTGCAGGCACGTGGCCGTCCAGAAGCCGACGGCGATGGGACGGCCGGTGGCCAGGACGACACGGGCCGGGACGGCGAACCGGAAGAAGCGATCGAGGCCACGTAGACGTGAGGTGATCCGATCGGGCTGGCATTGACGTCGCTCGAGGCGGCCAGGATGCAGATGGCCTGCGCCCTCGGATTCCACATCGTGTTCGCGGCGCTGGGCATCGGTATGCCGCTGCTGCTCGTGTTCACTGAGTTCCTCGCGATCCGCAGGCGCGACGCGGTGTGGATGGCGATCACCCGCCGGTGGGCCACAGGCCTGGGCATCCTCGTCGCGATCGGCGCGGTCTCCGGCACGGTCTTGTCGTTCGCGCTCGGGCTGTTCTGGCCGGGGCTGATGGGCCGCTGGGGCTCGGTGATCGGGCTGCCGTTCGCGCTCGAGGCGTTCGCGTTCTTCATCGAGGCGATCTTCATCGGGATCTACCTCTACGGATGGGACCGGCTCTCGCCGTGGGGTCACTGGCTGTCCGGCTGGCCCGTCGTCTTGGGGGGAGTCGCGAGCGCCTGGTTCGTTGTCACCGCGAACTCGTGGATGCAGTCCCCGGTCGGCTTCGAGCTCTCGTCGGGTGGGAAGGTGATCGACGTCCAGCCGATCCGGGCGATGCTGAATCCTTCGACGCCGGTCATGACGACCCACATGATCCTGGCCGGCTACATGGCGACCGGCCTGACGATCGCGTCGATCTACGCGGTGGGCATGTTGAAGGGCCGTCGCGACGCCTATCACCGCCGAGCGCTCGCGCTCGGATTGACGTTCGGTCTGGTGCTCGCCCCCTTCCAGGTGTTCGTGGGGGACCTGGCCGCGAAGCTCGTGGCCGAGCAGCAGCCCATGAAGCTCGCCGCGATGGAAGGGTTGTGGCGGACCACGGCGAACGCACCGCTCACGATCGGCGGCATCCCGCTCCCCGGCCGGGAGGAAACGGTCCTCGGGATCCGGATACCGGGAGCGCTGTCGTGGCTCGCATACGGCGACGCGGACGCCGTGGTGAAGGGCTTGGAGGAGGTGCCTGCCGCGGACCGGCCGAACACGCTCCTGGTCCATCTGGCGTTCCAGGCCATGGTGGCGATCGGGTTCGCGCTCCTCGGACTCGGTATCTGGGCGCTGGCCGCGTGGTGGCGACGCGGCCGTCGGGCGTTGCCCGACGGCCGCTGGTTCCTTCGAGCGGCGGCCGTGGCCGGGCCGGCGGCGTTCATCGCGCTCGAGGCGGGCTGGATCGTGACCGAGGTGGGGCGGCAGCCGTGGATCGTCTACGGGCAGCTGCGTACCGCCGACGCCGTCACCACCCGCGGGGGCATCGTGTGGTGGCTCGCCGCCACCGTCGGCACCTACGTGTTGCTCGGCGCCGCGTGCTCGTGGCTGCTGATCCAACTCGCGCGCAAGCCGCGAGGGACCGAGGCGCCGGAGGATGACGGATGAGCGCGACGGCGCTCGAGGTGGCCATCCTGCTCGCGATCGGCGCCGGCATGACGTTGTACGTGCTGCTCGGCGGCGCCGACTTCGGTGGCGGCGTGTGGGATCTACTGGCGCACGGCCCGACGCGCGAGCGCGAGCGCTCGCTGATCTCCGCGGCGATCGGACCGGTGTGGGAGGCGAACCACGTGTGGCTGATCTTCGTCGTCACGGTCCTGTTCGCCGCCTTCCCCTCCGCGTTCGCGGCGCTGGGCGTGGCGCTGTACCTCCCGTTCGGGATCGCGGTCGCCGGGATCGTCATGCGCGGCGCGGCGTTCGCGTTCCGCGCCTACGGCGGCTCGGGTGCCGGATGGCGATCGGTGTGGACGCGGGTGTTCGGGATCGCCTCGCTGGTGACACCCATGGCTTTGGGGATGAGCGCCGCGGCGATCGCGTCGGGGAGGATCCGCGTCGACGCGAACGCCGTGGTGCGCGCCGACCTGGTGGGGGCGTGGACCGGACCGCTGTCGTGGGTGGCGGGACTGCTCGCGCTGGCGATGTGCGCGTTCCTGGCTGCGACGTACCTGACCGTCGAGGCCGCACAGCGCGCCGACCAGGAGTTGGAAGGCCGGTTCCGGCGTCGGGCGCTCGGGGCGGGGCTTGCGGCCGGGGCGCTCGCGGGCATGGGCCTCATGGTCGTTCGCTCCGATGCCCCGTTGCTGTGGCACGGCATGCTCGAGGACGGATGGCCGCTGGCCGGGCTGTCCGCGATCACGGGTCTGCTGGCGATCGGCGCGATCTACCGCCGCCGCGAACGCATCGCCCGCGCGGCCGCGGCGGTGGCCGTGGGCTCCGTCGTCGCGGGATGGGGCGTGGCGCAGTGGCCGTACCTGATCGTGCCGGACCTCACCGCGGCGGACGCGGCTGCGCCGAAGTCCTCGCTCGGGCCGATCGCGCTCGGGTTGGCGGTCGGAGCAGCGCTCGTCGTGCCCTCGCTGCTGCTGCTGTTCCGCGTGTTCAAAGCGTCGCAGACGCCTGCGGCGACCGTCGAAAGCTCGTCAAGTACGGACTAGTGCTGGTGGCCGGCGTGGTCGTGGCCGGCGCCGGCGGCCGCCGGCACGTTGGTCATCAGCTTGAGCGGCTTGCCCACCTTGGTCTTGGTGACGCGCGCGACGGCATGCGCGGCCTCGCGGAGCGCGATCGACGCCGGAGCGTCGGGGTCGGTCACCACGATCGGCGCGCCGGTGTCACCTCCCGCGCGGAGCGCCGGCACCAGGGGCACCTGGGCGATCAACGGCACGCTGAGGGTGTCTGCCGCTTCCTGACCGCCGCCGGTCCCGAAGATGTCGTCCCGCTCCCCGCAATGCGGGCACACGTAGTAGCTCATGTTCTCGACCACGCCGATCGGGCGGAGGTCGGTGCGCTCGGCCATCTTGCCCGCGCGTTCGGCGACCTTGCGCGCGGCCTCCTGCGGCGTGGTCACGACCAGCATCGACGCGCCCGGGATGAACGAGGCGAGCGAGATCGAGACGTCGCCCGTGCCAGGCGGCAGGTCGCAGAGGAGGAAGTCGAGGTCGCCCCAGTACACGTCGCCGAGGAACTGCTCGATCGCCTTGTGGAGCATGGGTCCGCGCCAGATCACCGGCGTCTCCTCCGGAACGAAGAACCCCATGGAGATCACCTTCACGCCGTGGCCTTCGAGCGGCAGGATCATGTCGTTGAAGCCGACGGGCTTGCCCTGGACACCGAGCATCCGCGGGATGCTGAACCCCCACACGTCCGCGTCCAGGATGCCGACCCGGTGCCCCTCCGCCGCGAGCGCGCACGCGAGGTTCACGGTGACGCTCGACTTGCCCACGCCGCCCTTGCCCGACGCGACCGCGACGATCGACGTGGACACGGGGAAGGAGATCTTCGACGGTTGGTGTTGCGCCGATGGTGTTGCGCCGCCTCGCAGTTGCTGTACGAGCGTCTCGCGCTGCTCCTGGGTCATGGGCGACAGGTCGACAGTCACGCGCTCCACGCCCTCGAGCGGCTTGACGGCCGCCGTCACGTCGTTCGTGATGCGGTCCTTCAACGGGCAGCCCTCGATCGTGATCAGGACGTCGACACGGACCGTGCCGCCGTCGATCGCGATGCCGCGCAGCATGCCGATGTCCTCGATCGGCCTGCCGATCTCGGGATCCAACACGCTGCGGAGTGCTTCACGGACCTGCGCTTCGGTGACCATCCCGTCCTCTCAGGCTCTAAGCTAGGTTGACACGGTGTGGACCGTGGAAATCCATCATACGGCGAGGCCGCGCACATGCCCGACCCAGCACCCATCGAGGTCTACAAGGCGCTCGCCGACGATACCCGCTACCGGCTGTACCGCTACCTGCGCCTGTCGGGGCGCCCCGTGTCGATCCGGGAGCTCTCGACGCGCCTGTCGCTGCACCCGAACACGCTCCGGCCGCATCTCCGGCGGCTGGAGGAGGCCGGCCTGGCGGCGAGCGAGGTCCGGCGGGGCGCGACGGTCGGGCGACCTCAGGTGCTGTACACGGCGGTCGCCCGCGAGGAACGGGAGGGACGGGACTACCGGCTCCTCGGAGAGATCCTCGCCGGGCTGATCGGTGGGAAGCGGCTGCTCGAACGGGCCGAGGTCGTGGCCCGCGAATGGGGTGCCTACCTGGTCGGTAGGAGCGTTCCGCGTCCGGGGGCCCGAGCGTCGTCGGGTCTCAACCTCGCGGTGCTCCAGGAGGCGCTCGCCGAAGCGGGCTTCGACCCGCGCTTCCGGCGGCGCAGCGCCAAGACGGTGGAGATCTCGCTCCGCGACTGCCCGTTCCGCGATCTGCTGGACGAGCATCGGGAGGTGGTCTGTGCGGTGCACCGAGGGCTCCTCGAAGGCATGCTCGGCGCGTCACGACCCTCGCTCCGACTGACGGAGTTCGAGCCGCTCGTCGAGAGGTCGGCCGTCTGCCGGCTCGTCGCCCGCGGCGCCTGAATCGTCGCTCCGCCAGGTCGGGCCCTCCAGAAGACTCCCTTCGGAAAAAGGACTGAAGTCGAGGCGTTCCCCTGACGATGAGTAGAGGGCGAGCCGGAGCGGCGGTTCGCGCCTCAGACGGAAAAGAGCTTGGTGGACGACGTGACAGAACCGATCATGGAAGAGTTCAACGGCTGGCTCGCCGGCCTGTTCAAGAGCGAGGGCTCCGACCTTCACGTCAAGGTGGGATCTCCCCCGATGTATCGGATGCCGGACGGTCTCGTCCGCCTGGACCGTGCGCCGGTCACCCGCGAGGAGACCGACGCCATCGCCGATGCGATCGTGCCCGCCAGTCGCAGGGACCGGTTGGAGCAGCACGGGGAGACGGACTTCGCGTACTCGGTGCACGACGTCGGTCGCTTCCGCACGAATGTGTTCCACCAGCGTGGATCGACCAGCATGGTGCTTCGTCGTCTGCGGTTCGGCGGGCCGACGTTCGCCGAGGTCGGGCTCCCCGACGCCGTCCGTCAGCTCTCCGAGGAGCACCGGGGCTTGATCCTCGTCACCGGTCCCACGGGCTCCGGCAAGACCACGACGCTCTCGGCGATGATCGAACACATCAACGAGACGAAGCCGGTGCACATCGTGACGGTCGAGGACCCGGTCGAGGTCCTGTACCACGACAAGGTCGCGTCGATCAATCAGCGCGAAGTCGGGACCGACACCGACGATTTCCTGACGGCGCTTCGCGCCGCCCTCCGTCAGGACCCCGACGTGATCATGATCGGAGAGATGCGCGACACGGAGACCGTCCGAGCAGCGATCCAGGCCGCCGAGACCGGTCACCTGGTCATGTCGACGCTCCACACGGTCGATGCGACCGAGACCGTCAACCGTGTGATCGACTTCTTCCCGCCCCACCAGCAGAAGCAGGTGCGACTGGCGCTCGCCGGGACGCTCCGCGGCATCATCTGCCAGCGCCTGGTCCCCACGATCGACGGGGGACGCGTCCCGGCGCTCGAGATCATGGTGAACACGGGCAGGGTCTCCGAGCGGATCGCCGATCCGGACCTCACCGCCGAGATCAAGGATGTCATCGCGGACGGAGCGTTCTACGGGATGGTCACGTTCGACCAGTACCTGCTGAACCTGGTGCGGGACGGCAAGGTGACGATCGAGTCGGCCATGAAGAACGTCTCGTCGCAGCACGACTTCATGCTCGCGCTGCAACAGGCCGGTCTCAGCGTGACCATCGACGCGCTCAGCCCCGCCCACATGGCCTAGCCGGCGACGGCTCCTTTGTGCCGGCTCCGCGCGGCCGCGATCCCGGCACCGAACCCTGCCAGCAGCAGCGCCGCTCCCGCGATCCACACAAGGATGAGGCTGACGGTCTCCGTCCTTGACGACGGTTGCGTGATCGACCGCGGCCGAGGGAGCGTCGCTGCTCTTCGTCGTCACCGGGACGATGCCGGCTGGGTCCGTCCCGACACCGTCGCCGACGACGATCGCGCCGACCATCCCCGGGTGGATCAGACAGGAGTACGGGTAGACCCCGTCGTGGTCGAACCGATAGCTCGCGGTGTCGCCTCGTGAGAGCGAGATCCCCGGATCGCCCCATGAGTCCCCGACCCCCACGACGACGTGAGTCATGGCGTCTCGGTTCGTCCAGGTGACGTCGGTTCCCGGCTCCACGTAGAGCACGGTCGCGTCGAAGCACAGATCCGCGATATCCACGCTGTCCCCCCGGCCGACGGTCGGTGGGATGTGACACCCGCCGCCGGCGGAGGCGATGCCGTTCGCACCCCACAACGCCACGCAAGCGACGGCTCCGATGACGCCGATCCTGACCGCGTTGGACTTCATAGAGGCGCTCTCCTCTCGTCGGGACAGATGTGTTCGATCCCTCTACACCGCCGTCCCGAACGAGGTTCCCTCCGGGTTCGATCCGTGTGGTCAGGCGGGGACGCTCTGGGCGATCCGGATCGCCGATGCCCTGTCCAGGGTCGTCTCGAGGCGCATGACGACATCGCCGCTCTTCCACACGAGCACGTTGCCGGCGACCCGATAGCGCGCGTAGGTGCCCTCGCCCGTCACCAGGTCCAGTTCGTGTGGGCCGGTGATCCACCACGCGTCGTGTCCGGCTACCTCGATCTGATCGATCGTGTTCGCATCGGCGAACAGGAGCTTGGACGCCGATGCCGCGTCCCCGTGGAACTCGTAGAGGACGGCGCCCCAGGAGAGGTCGTCGATCGTCGGGACAGTCACGCTAGGCTCCCAACCGAGGACGATCCTGGCTCCCTCGGGTGTCTCGTCGACCCAGACCGCATCGGGCGCACCCAGGGCGTCGGGCACGCGAGCGGCGAACCCGGCCTCTCGCTCGGCGTCCGACAGCGTCGCAAGATGGCCGAGGGTCGGACCGATCGCGATGGCCGACGGCAACGCGGTCGGCCGGCCGGGGATCGTGTCGATCGTGAGTGCGCCGAGGTCGATCACGACCTTGGCGGCCACCGCCGCCAGCGCCAGGAGCACCACACCGGCCACGACCAGTAGCACCGTGCGACGCCGACGGGGGAGCGACAGGCGCGGTCGCGCGAGCGACGGGACGCGCTGCTGGTCTCGGAGCGTCTCCGCGACCCGACGGGACACGTCGGGCATCGCCGGCCACTCGATTTCTCGAGCGGTCGCGGTGAGCGCGCGGCCGAGCGCCTCGTTATCGAGCCCTCGCCGGGGGTCCGTCATCTGGTCACCTCACCGGATGTCTCGAGTTCAGCCCGGAGCCGTCCGAGCGCCCGCGACAGGCGCGACTTGACGGTGCCCGGTCGCACGCCGAGCGCGTCCGCCAACTCGGCCTCCGACAGCTCGAACAGGTAGCGGTAGGCGATCACGAGCCGGTCCGGCTCACGCAGCCGGTCCATCGCCCGCAAGAGCGCTCGCGCGTCCTCCCGCTCCAGAGCCGCGGCCTCGGGGGACGGGGCCGCGCCCCCCGCATCGGCCGCGGCCGCGCGCAGGACGAGCCCCTCGCGACGACGCGAGGATCGCACGCGGTTGTGTGCCTCGTTCGCCACGATCCGAAGGAGCCACGGGCGGAACGGCGCGCCGCGCCTGAACCGCGGCAGCGCGTAGTACGCCTTCACGAAGGCCTCCTGCACAGCGTCTTCCGTCTCTCCCGCCTGGCGCGTGACGAGCCACGCGACCCGGTGTGCGATTTCCTGGTACCGCGTCACCAGCTCTTCGTACGCCGGGACGTCGCCGTCCCTGGCGAGGTCGACGAGCTCCGCGTCCTCCAGTGGTCGGCCCTCCACGGAACGCTCGCCCGAACCCACTTACGCCACCCGTACACCGCGAACGGCGCCGGGGTTCCGTCGCTGTTCGACAGGACGGACCCGTGCGTCAGGCTCAGCCGTCCGAGGCAGGCTTCCCGTTACCCGACGCCTGCTCCGCCAGGGCGACGACGCCGGCGGCGAGTCCCGCGAGCTCCATGGGCACGACGATCTTCGCCGAGGGTGACGAGCCGATCTGCTTCAGCGTGTCGAGGTACTGCAGGCTCATCGTGTTCGTCGCGACCAGGTTCGCCACCTCGTTGATCTTGTCGAGCGCCAGCGAGAAGCCCTCCGCGCGCAGGATGGCGGCCTGCCGGTCGCCCTCCGCGCTCAGGATCGCGGCCTGCTTCTGGCCCTCGGCGTTGAGCACGGCCGCGGCCTTGTTGCCCTCGGCGACCGTGACCGCGGCCTGCTTCGCGCCCTCGGCCTCGGTGACGACCGCGCGTCTCGTTCGCTCGGCCGACATCTGCCTGGTCATGGCCTCCTGCACGGCCGGAGGCGGGATGATCTCGCGGATCTCGACGTTGGTCACCTTCACGCCCCAGCGCTCGGTCACCTCGTCCAGCTTCGTCCGCAGGACCTCGTTCATCTGCTCGCGCTTGGCGAGCACGTCGTCGAGCGACATGTCGCCGACCACCGAGCGCAGCGTGGTCGCCGCGATGTTCTGGGCGGCTCCGGCGAAGTTCCCGACGGTGAGAACCGACATCTGCGGGTCCATCACCTTGTTGAAGACGATGAAGTCGATAGAGATCGAGGCGTTGTCTTCCGTGATGGCCGACTGGTGGGGGATCTCCAGATAGAACTCGCGGAGATCGACGGAGACGGCCCTGTCCACCATGGGGATCAGGATCACGAGTCCCGGCCCTTTGGTTCCCATGACCCGCCCGAGCCGGAATACGACCAATCGCTGGTACTCCCGCACGACCTTGATGGCAGCCGAGAGGAACGCGATGACCAGGATCACCAGGAGCGCGAGCCCGATCAACAACCCGTATCTCATCCGGTGGTTCCCCCTTCCGCCGGCGCCGCGGCCGGCACGTGCTCGTCGATGAGCGGTTCGACGGTGAGCACCAGCCCGTCGAGCCCCGTGACGCGGACCTGCGTGCCACCCGGCAGCGGCCCCGAGGGAGACACGGCTCGCCATTCCTCCGACGCCACCCGAACCACACCGTCGGTTCCGAGCCCCGCTCCGAGCACCACGCCTTCGTGCCCGACGATGGCCTCGGCCCCTTGTGGGACCGGGGGGACGTGGCGGATCGCGATCAGCTTGGAGACGACGACGCCGAAGAAGACCGCGACGAGGGCGGCGACGCCGAGCAGCACCCAGGGCGACACGCGGACGCCCCCGGAGCCGTCGTAGAGGAAGAGCCCACCTCCGACCAGCGAAGCCAGGCCCGCGAGCGACCAGATGCCCAGGCCGGGGGCCTTCACCTCCAGCACGAAGAAGATGACGGAAGCGATCAACAACGAGACGCCGATCAACCGCACGGGCAACAAACCGAACGATGCGAACGACGTCAGGAGGAGGATCGTGCCGACGGTCCCCGAGAAGATGTGGCCGGGGATGATCAGCTCGATGACGATCAGCAGCAGGCCGACCCAGAAGAAGATGAACGCGAGGTTGGGATCGAACAGGCCGTGCAGGAAGCCGGCGCCCGGCGACATCGAGCGCTCGTTCAGTTCCAGGCCCGCGAGGTCGGGGAGCGTCGTCGTCGAGCTGTCGCCGAGCGTCACGGTCGTGCCGCTCACCGCGGCGAGCAGCGAACCCACGCTCGGCTCGATGCGATCGATCACCCCTTCGTCGAGGGCGGCCGTGGCGCTGATGCTCGTGGCGTCGCGCACGAACGACTCCGCCACGTCGGCGTTGCGTCCGTAGATCTCCGCCATGCTCCTGATCGAGGCCACGGCGTCGTTCGTGACCTTGCGTTCCAACGTGAGACCCGAGACGCCGATGGGTGTGGCCGCGCCGACGTTCGTGCCGGGCGCCATGGCGGCGACCGGGCACGACATGAGGACGAAGGCGCCGGCCGACGCCGCGCGCGCGCCCTCGGGCGCCACGAAGCAGATCACCGGCACCTTCGAACCGAGGATCGCCTGGGTGATCTCACGCATCGAGGACGCGAGCCCGCCGGGCGTGTCGATCTGCAGCAGGACGGCCGTCGCCTCATCGCTGTTCGCGTCCCCGATCGCGCCGCGCAGGTAGTCGGCGACGAACGGGTCGACGACTCCGTTGAGCTGCAGACCCACGATGGCGTTGCCGGTCTGGGCCTGCGCCGACCCGGTCGCGATCAGACCGAGGGACAGGGATGCCGTGATGAGCAGCAGCCGAACGGTCCACGACCGGACGTTCATGTCGTTCAGCCTACGCTTCGGAGCCAGACACGTGCAGCTAAGCCCCCGTGGGCCGATAATCAAGCCGATCGGCCTCGGCAAGCCGCACCGAACCCGCCCCGCGTATACCGAAGGGAAGACCGTTGCAGGCTCGGCACGACGGACCACTCCTCCCGCGAGAGGAACAACAACTGGTGGAAGGGCTGCTCGCAGGTGACGACGTCGCCGTCCGTGCCATCTACGCACGGTTCGGACGACCGGTCTACACGCTCGGCCTACGGCTGCTCGGCACCCGTGAAGCGGCCGAGGAGCTGACGCAGGATGTGTTCCTGACGGCCTGGCGCAAGGCGGCGCGCTTCGACGCTACCCGCGGCCGACTGTCCACCTGGTTGATGACGATCGCGCACAACCTGGCCGTCGACCGGCTCCGCCGTGAGACCGGCGTGACCCGCCCGACGCTCGTGCTCGTGGACGAGGTGCCGGAGCGGGCGGGCGTCGACGAGAGCGCGGTGGTGCTGGAGCGCGACGCGGCCGTCCGGGCTCTGGAGTCGCTGTCGGACGCGGAACGTCGGCTGCTGGCTCGCGCGTACTTCCGCGGCCTGACGGCGCGGGAGATCGCGGAAGCTGACGGGATCCCGCTTGGGACCGTGAAGACGCGGCTGCGGGCCGCGCTGATCAAGGTCCGCCGTGCGAACGAGGGCAAGGAGCCGTCGTGAACTGCATCGCGGTCCGCGATCGTCTCACCGAGCGAGCGCTCGGCGCCGTGCCCACCGACGACGCGCTGGCGCTCGACCGGCACCTCGCGTGGTGCGCAGCTTGCCGCAAGGAGGCGGGCGAGCTGGATCGGGCCGCCGCCACGTTCGCGTTCGCGCTCGCTCCCGGAGAACCGGCGCCCGACCTCGAGGATCGCGTCGTCGAGAACGTCCAGGCGATCGCGGCGAAGCAGCGGCCCCCGGGCGCCCGGCGCGGCAGGTTGGCCGTCACCCTGGCCGTCGCCGGCATGCTCGCGGTGTCGGGACTGGGCTGGGGCGCCGTCATGGCCGGCCGCGCCGCGCGGTTCGAAGATCTCTCGAAGGTCGCCCAGAAGAAACAGCAAGACGCCACCGCCGAGTTCCAGAGGATCCTTGCGAGCTCGGAGTTCAACGACCCTGGTAACGAGGTGTTCCTGGGAACGCTCGCGAGCGACACACGAGCGGCGACGGCGGCGGGCTCCGCGCTCACGCTGGTGTCGCCGAGCACGGCCGACATCGCCATCGTCATGGTGAACGGGTTCGACGTCACCGCCGCGAAGGACGCGCTCCCGTTCCGGGTCTTCCTCACGGCCGAGGGCGGGCGACGGTTGCGTGTCGGGAAGAAGATCAAGGCGCTGGACTCCGGCGGGGGCGCGATCGTGTCGGCCCAGTTCGACCTGGACCTCTCGCGCTATACGGGCGTCGAAGTCGTGGATAAGGACGGCAACGTGGTCCTGCACGGCAGCGTGTCGCGCCGCCCGTCCCTCACCCCGCCGTCACCCTGAGGGCGGCCGGCACCGTCGTATCCTCGCACGCATGCGATTCGGGCTCGCGCTGCCGCAGTACGGGTTCTCGCTCCCGAGTGGCGAGGTGGGGTTCGAGACGACGGCGGTGTGGGCCCGCCGCGCGGAGGAGCTCGGCTTCGACTCCGTGTGGCTGTCGGACCATTTCTTCTACACGTTCGCGCGGTACGGCGGCGATCCGACCCCGATCCCGGCGGTCGAACCCCTGACGGCGCTCGCGGCGCTCGCGACGATCACCTCGCGGGTCCGTCTCGGGACGCTGGTGCTCTGCGCGCCGTTCCGCCACCCGGCCCTCCTGGCGAAGATGGCCGTGACGATCGACCGGCTCTCCGGCGGCCGCCTCGACCTGGGGCTCGGGGCGGGATGGCTCCGGGAGGAGTTCGACGCGTTCGGGTTCCCGTTCGGGACGATCGGGGAGCGGTTCGCGGCGCTCGAGGACGCGCTCGCCGCGCTGTCGGCGCTGCAGTCGGGCGAGCGTGCCACGTTCGTGGGCTCGAGCGTCACGCTGCGCGACGCGGTGCTCTTCCCGGCCCCGCTGAACGGCCGGATGCCCGTCTGGGTCGGCGGCAAGGGCGGTCCGAGGTTGCTCCGGCTGATCGCGAGGTACGCCGACGGCTGGAACGTCGTGTGGCGGGTGGATCCGGACGACTACGCGGCACGGACGGCCGCCGCGCGCGCGGCCTTCGAGTCGGCCGGACGCGACCCGGCCACGCTGCGGCTCTCGGTCGGCCTGTACACGCTGGTGGGCGCGGATGAGGACACGGCTCGAGCGGCCTTCGAGCGAGGGCGAGCGCGGTTCCCCGGTGGGGCGATGGATGCCGACACGTGGGAGTCGTGGCGCGCCGACACGCTGTCCGGAACGGCAGAGCAAGTGATCGAACGCGTACGCCGGTTCGAGGAGATGGGCGTCGAAGAGCTGGTGATCTCTCCTTCGGTGCTGCCGTTCGCCGTCGACGATCCGGAGATCCTGGACGTGCTGGCCGAACGCGTGATCGCCCCGCTCCGCGCCGCGTTCTGATGGAACCGCTGGACGCCGTCATTGCCGTCCTGGGCGAGGCCGGTGAGCCGCTGCATTGGACGGTCGTCCAGGACCGCGCCCTCCGGCAAGGATTGATCGATCCGTTCACCGTCACCGACGTTCGCGCGACGCTGTTGCGGGCGTTGCGGGACGGCGTCCGCACCGGCGCGTTGCTGCGCGCCGGCACCGGCGTGTACGTGCTCCCCGGGTCGCCGCGGGACCGATCGGACGGCGACGCGGGGTCCTCGAGCTAGGCGGCCTTCTTGCGGGGGCGGCCGCGCCGTTTCGGTGCGGACGTCGCCTTCCGCGCGGCGGGCTTCTTCCGCGCCGCGGTCTTCTTCCGCGCCGACGGTGCGGAGGGAGCCGCGCCGGCAGCCACGGCCTTGGGGCGTCCCCGCCGGGGGCGGCGTGCGCCGGCTACCAATTCGCTCACGTGCGAGGCGCAGAGGTCTTTCACGAAGTTGCCGCGCGCCGCCTTGATGGTCACGGTTTCCGCCGCGGGCTTGCCGCAGGTGTCACAGACGAGGATCGTCTTCTCCGCCATATTCCAACTCCCTCGGGCTTGGGGTCTGGCCGCAGGATAGCGGACCGACGACGTTTCGGCGTTCCGCGCGTAGCCGAGGTCAGCGGCGGTACGGGATGGCTGAGAATCGTTCGAGTTTCGCGAACTGATGCTGCGCCTCGACATAGCGGACCGTTCCTGATTGCGAACGCATCACCATCGAATACGTGGTGGCGCCGTCGGGCCAGTACTTCACGCCCCGCAGTAGCGATCCGTCCGTGACGCCCGTCGCCGCGAAGAACACCTCACGTCCCGAGACGAGGTCGTCGGTCGTGAGGACCCGGTCGAGATCGAACCCCTGATCGAGCAGGGTCTTGCGTTCGTCGTCGGTCCTGGGCCAGAGCCGTCCCTGGATCGCGCCGCCTAGGCACTTGAGCGCCGCCGCCGAGATGACGCCTTCGGGGGTGCCGCCGATCCCGAGCAGCAGGTCGACGCCGGAACGTGGCGTCGCCGCCGCGATGGCGCCCGCCACGTCGCCGTCGGTGATCAGGAAGACGCGCGCCCCTACGTTACGGACCTCGGTGATCAGCTCCACATGACGCTCGCGGTCGAGGATCGTCACCGTGATCTCCTCCGGACGCACACCCTTGGCCTCGGCCACGCGGCGAACGTTGTCGGCCGCCGACGCCGTGACATCGATCGCGTCGGCCGCCTCGGGTCCGGTCGCGACCTTCTCCATATAGACCGCGGCGCCCGGGAAGAACATCGAACCTCGCTCGGCGAGCGCGATCACGGCGAGCGCGTTGGGCTGACCGAGAGCGGTGAGACGCGTGCCGTCGATCGGATCCACCGCCACGTCGACGCCGGGTCCGCTGCCGTCGCCGACCTCCTCCCCGTTGAACAGCATGGGGGCCTCGTCCTTCTCGCCCTCGCCGATCACGACCGTGCCGTGCATCGACACGGTGTCGATCATCAGGCGCATCGCGTCGACCGCGGCGGCGTCGGCCGCGATCTTGTCGCCGTGACCGATCCACCGACCGGCCGCAAGCGCCGCTGCCTCGGTGACCCGGACGAGCTCCAGGGCCAGGTTGCGGTCGGGTCGCGGGGTATCACTCGTCACGTGGCCTCCATCGTGCTCGGATGTTCGAACCTGGACGTCATGGTACGCCGCCGAGACTCCGGATCAGCCCGCGTTCTGCATACCAAGCGAGTGTCCGCGCGACGGTCTCCTCGATCGGGCGATAGACGAGTCCCAACTCCCGCGTGGCCCGGGAGCCGTCGTAGCGGTGACCGTGGAGCAGCGTGTGCGCGAGCTCGGAGCAGAACGGGAGGTCTCTGCGCATCATCCATGCCGATAGATCGGCTAACGCCCCCGCCGCGGGCGCAACCGCGCGAGGGACACGGAGCACGTGGCGCGGCCGCCCCGCCACCTCCTGCACGAGCGCGACGGCACGGCTCGTCGTCAGGCTGGCTCCGTTCAGGATGTATCGCTGGCCGGGGCGGCCGAGCGTCTCGGCGGCGAGATGCCCGCTCGTGCAGTCGTCGACGTCGACGATCGACAGGAACGTCTCGACGACGACCGCGCGCCGAGCGTTCACGAGGTCGATGAGCAACCGGGCCGAACCCCCGGTACGCCCCGGCCCCTGGATGGAGGACGGGTTCACGCACACGACGTCAACTCCCAACTCTGAGCCGAGCTCGAGCACACGTCGTTCGGCCAGGAACTTGGATCGCTCGTACGCCGACAGGAACGTGCCGCGGTGCGGCGTGTCCTCGGTACCCACGACGCCGCGCGGCTCGCCGATCGTCGCGGCGGAGGAGGTGAACACCAGGCGAGCGACGTCCGCCCGGGAAGCAGCCAGGAGCACGGATGCGGAGCCATCGACGTTCGTGCGGAGCATGGTGGCCGGGTCGCGGAGACACATCGCGTTGACGCCTGCCACGTGGAACACCGTGTCGCAACCGCGCATGCCGTCTACGAGGGCATCTTCGTCGAACAGATCGCCGCGGACGGGGACGCACCCGCCGGCCTGGACCACGGCCGCCGCCTCCGCCGATCGTGCGAGCGAGCGGACCTCTCGTCCTTGCGCGACCAGCCCTCGCAGCAGCCCGCCGCCGACGAAACCGCTCCCGCCGGTCAGGAACGCCGGGCCGGGCACTCGCGGCTATCGCTCTCGCCGGCCGCTCAGCATTCCGCCGAACCGGGCGAAGTACTCCGCGGCCGAGCCGACGGTGACCGCGGCCGCCGCGAGCATCGCGTACTGGTCGAGGTAGAGGGGGCCCCAGTGTTCGGACAGCCGAATGATGGCGAGCAGGATCGCGAGGAACTGGACGTTCGCTTTGAGCTTGCCCCAGATCGACGGCTTCACGACCGTTCCGCCGGCGGCACTCACCGCCCCGCGCAGGCCCATGATCACGATCTCGCGTCCGATGATGATGAACGCGATCCAGGCAGAGGCGCGGCCGATGGAGACGAGCGCGACGAGCACCCCAGAGACGAGCAGCTTGTCGGCCGTGGTGTCCAGGAACGTGCCGAGCGTCGTGGTCTGCTTCCACCGGCGCGCCAGGCGGCCGTCGAAGAAGTCGGTCGCCGCCGCGATCGCGAACAGGACGGCGGCGGTGACGTACGCATATCGCACGCGATAGCCGACGAGCACCAGAGCCATAACGACGGGCGTCAGCGCCACGCGGAGATACGTGATGCCTTTCAGGAATGCAGCGGCGCGCTCGTCCGGGGTCCTCACCACGTCGATCGCATCGTAGCAGTGGCTCTCAGCCGCTCCGGACGTCACGCAACAGCTCGCGAACCTCGGTCGACGTCGCGCACGAGAGGGTGTGTTCGGCCAGCGCGCGCGCCGACGCGAGGTCGACGGTTCGCACCTCGCGTTTGACGAGCGCGATAGACGGAGCACCCATCGACAGCTCGCGCACCCCCAAGCCGAGCAGCAGCGCGGTGGCATCGGGATCGCCGGCGAGCTCACCGCAGACCCCGACCCACCGGCCGTGGGCGTCCGCGGCCTCGACGGTCATCCGGATGCAGCGGAGCACCGCGGGGTGCACGGCGTCTGCGAGCGCGCTCACCCGGACGTTCCCGCGATCCGCGGCCATCGTGTACTGCGTGAGGTCGTTCGTCCCTATCGAGAAGAAGTCGACGTCCTGGGCCAAGCGTTCCGCCAGCAGGGCCGCCGACGGGACCTCGACCATGACCCCTACCTCGAGCGTCGGAGGCCGCTCGCCGGCGCGCCCGAGCAGGTCCTTCGCCGCGCGCAACTCGCCGACGGTGGCGACCATCGGGAACATGACACGAACCGGGTGGTCGGCGGCCACGCGGAGGATCGCGCGCAGCTGGGTCAGGAGGAGCTCCGGTCGCTCCAGACCGAGTCGGATCCCGCGCACGCCCAGGAACGGGTTCGCTTCGGACGGCTGGTCGAGATAGGGGAGCGGCTTGTCCGCGCCGGCGTCGAGCGTGCGGATCACCAGCGGACGTCCGGCCAGCGCTTCCGCGGTCTCGCGGTAGGCGGCTTCCTGTTCCCGCGCGTCCGGCATCGCCTGCCGGGCCATGAACAGGAACTCGGTGCGGAAGAGCCCCACGCCGTCGGCGCCGGCCGCCACGGCGTGGACGGCGTCGGCCGGGGAGCCGATGTTCGCCGACACCTCGATCGTCGTGCCATCGACCGTACGGGCCGGCTCGAGCGCGGACGCCTGCGCCTCACGAACCGCGGCATCGCGTTCATCCCGCGCCGCCGTGAGCGTCGCCAGGAGCGCGCCGTCCGGATCCACGTGGATCGCGCCGGTGGTCCCGTCGACCACCACCAGGGTTCCCTCGGGGATGTTGAGCACCTCATCGCCGGCGCCGACCACAGCGGGGATCCCCGACGCGCGGGCGAGCACCGCCGCGTGCGACGTCGGTCCGCCGGCGGCCGTCGCGATCCCGAGCGCCACGGTGGGGTCGAGCCCGACGGTGTCGGCGGGGGACAGATCGCTCGCGATCACCACGCCAGGCGCCTCGAGTGACGGATGGGGGACCGGGACACCGAGCAGGTGCGCCAGCACCTGGCGGCCCACGCTCCGCAGGTCCGCGGCCCTCGCGCGCAGGTACTCGTCTTCGAGGCTGTCCCACACCTCCGCGGTCCGTTCGATCACGTCGTGCCAGGCACGCGCGGCGGATCGGCCGTCGTCGACGATCGATCGCCTGGCCGGGGACAGCAGCGCGTCGTCCTTCAGGAAGAGGAGGTGCGCGTCGAAGATCTCAGCCTCATCCGTGCCTGCCCGTCCCGCGACCCGCGCCCGTTGGCTCGCGATCTCGTCGCGGACGACGCCGAGCGCGGTTTCCAGCGCGGCGACCTCGACGTCGGCGTCGGCGGCACCCTCGGGGATCGGCAGATCGGGGGTTCGGAACCGCCGCGCGGGCCCGATCGCGATCCCGGGTGAGGCGGCGTGACCACGCACGATCCCAGCGACGCCCGGCAGCTGCGGCGTCGGGGCCGGAAGTCCACCGAAGGCGGCTCCGGTCGATCGTCGAAATCGCGTTCGGCGAGCGCGCCGATCGCCTCCAGCGCCTCGTCCGCCTGCGGCCCTGTTGCCGTGACCTCGATCTGGTGTCCCTGCGTCGAGCCGAGCATCGCGACGGCGTTCAAGCTGGCCGCATCCGCCGGCCCGTGACCGTTCGTCAGGTCGCGCACCGAGACGGTGGCGTCGAACGACGACGCGGTCTGCACCAAGCGCGCCGCGGGCCGCGCGTGCAAGCCGTGTGCGGCGGTCACGGTCACGGTGATCGAAGCCCCGGCGCCGACCGGCGGCGCCGACGGGGCCGGTTGTCCATCGGGTGCGGTCTCGCCGAGGTGCGCGATCTTGCCGGCAAGTCCACCGCGAGCCTCGCGAGCGACCCGATCGAGTGGTGCACCGAGCTTCGCCGTCACGGCGGCGGCCACCGCTCCTTCCACGATCGGCGCCTCGCAGAGCAGGACCTTGGATCGGTGCTCCTCCGGCATGAGGTCGAGCGCCATCTCGGCGGAGAGCACCGCGCTGCCGAGATCCATCAGCACGAGCACGCCATCGTCGGACCAGGCCCGCTCGATCGCCTCCATCACCATCACGGCGTCCGTGCCGATCGGGTGGTCCGGCATGTCCAGGCCGCCGGCGGTCTCGAGCCGCACGTCAGGCCCTCCCATCTCGCGGGCGAGTTCGGCGACGCCCTCCGCGATGCGGTGGCTGTGCGACACGATGACGATGCCCACCATGGTCGGGTCCCGGGATCAGGCCCTGGAGGCCAGCACGCTGAGGAGCGTCACCCCGTACGCGACCGTCACGATCCCCAACACGAGCAAGCCTCTGGCGACCACGCGCTTGGCCCGCGTCGAGAGCCCGAAGTCGAACAGCACGGAGCGCAGGCCGAGCATCGCGTGGGTCGTGACGACCATGAGGAACAGGCATTCGATCACGAAGATGACCGGGTTCGAGATGTAGTCGAGAACCTGTGCGTACGTGCGGAGACCGCCGACCTCCTCCACGACGAAATGGTGCGCGACCATGTGGATCGTCACCAGCGCCAGCAGCGCGACGCCCGTGCCCGCCGTGGCTTTCCACGTCCTCGAGCGTCGAACGCCCGTTTCGACCATCTGCCGCGTGTCCCCCATCAGCCGCTCCCGATGATGTGCAGGGCCGCACCCAACAACAGGATCGCGCCGAAGATCATGAGCGACCAGAAGAGCGCCTTCTGTCGGTCGGCCGCCACCCCGGAACCGACGAGCGCGACGCGCAGACCGTTCAGCCCGTGGAACAGCAGCCCGAAGATCAACAGGACGTCGAACCCGAGGAACAACGGCAACGTCGCGATCCTGAGGAAGCTGTGCCAGGAGCTCTCGCCACCGAGCAGCAGTGAAAGTACGCCCAGGTGGAGGTACAGGTAGACCACGAGCCCGAGGCTGGTGAACCGGTTCAGCGAGAACGCCCAGTGCCCCGTGCTCGTCCTGCGGATGTCGAACCACGCGGTGGGTCCTGGGGACTTCCGCAGGACCGGGCCGCGCGCTTCGCGCGCGGCCCGGATGCCCTCGAGGTCGTCCTTCGGCCGGTTCACGCGCCCCCTCCGCCTGCGTTGAGGGCGCGCCGGAGCTGCATGATCCGCTGCGCCGGCCGCACGTTGGAAGGGCACGCCTCGGTGCACTCGAACGCCGCGTGGCATCGCCACGCGGCGTTGTCGGAGTCGGCCCACTCGAGGATCGGGGCGGCGTTCGCGCCTCGCGGCTCCTCCAGCATGCGCTGTGCGTACGCGAGGGCGGCGGGTCCCACGTAGGAATCATCGGTGGCGGCGACCGGGCACGCGGACAGACAGAGGCCACATTCGATGCAGTCCTCGAAACGCTCGTACGCGTCGATCCCCGACGGAGGCTCCGCCGCGGACGGAGCCTCGCTGTCCCTGGTGGCGGGATGTGGCGAAGGGAACCGATCGATGAACGAGGACATGTCGACCACCAGGTCGGCGACCACGGGGAAGTTCGCCATGGGCTCAACGGTCACCTGCCCCGGATCCAGGTCGGCGAGACTCGTCACGCACGCGAGCGCCTCTCGGCCGTTCACCCGAACCCCGCAGGTGCCGCATGAGGCGTGGAAGCACGAATGCCGGAAGGTGAGGGTTTGGTCGAGGTGGATCTTGATCCATCGCAACCCGTCCAGGACGGTGCTCTCCGGCTTGACCTCCGTCTCGAAGGTCTCGAACCGCGACGGGCCGTCCTCGCGTACGAACCTGAAGACGCGGAAGCTGCGCCAGCCAACAGGGGCAGCGGGCGTCCCGTTCGCTGTCTCGGCGAGGCGGTCGGGTGTCGCCATCATGCGGCGAAGTAGGCGTCGGGGGGCAGGAGCACGGTATCCCTTGTGCGGCAAGGTTCATCCACGCCGAGCTTGCTGCAGACCACGCCGGCGCAGACCTCCGCCATGCCGCGGAGCGTGGTGCCCTTGCCGCCGGTGATCGTGACGAAGCCCTCTGCGCCACCCTCCGCTGCGTGATCGATGGTCTTGAACGTCCGGGACAGCTCCCTGCCGGAGTCGGCATCTCCCCTCGAGCCGATCAAGGGGCGAGCGGCGGACCATGCGGCTCGTTGGGTCGCCGTGGCGACGGCCGGGATCAGCTTCGATCCCTCGGTGAACATCCGGGCGACGTGGTCCGGGGGGACGCCCAGGTGATCGGGGTCGTCGACGACCCAGGAGCTCGTGCCCACGATCGAGAGCCCGCGTTGTGGCACCACGATGTCGCCGTCGCCCGACGCGTGGAGATGGTTGATCACCATGTTGCACATCCGGCCGCGCAGGGCGAGCAATACACCGGGGGAGGGCCGGATGGGAACGTCGACTTCCGCCATGGTCGCGATCTGCTCCGACCATGGTCCCGTCGCGTTCACGGTAACGTCCGCATGGATCTCGGCGTCGCGGCCGGTCACGTGATCGTGGATCGCGGCGCCGCTCACGACGCCGTCGTGAAGCAGCAGTCCCGTCACTTCCACGTGGTTCAGCAGCTCCGCGCCGTTGTGTTTCGCCGTCGCGAAGAACCGCATGGGCATCCGCATGGCGTCCATCGTGGCGTCGGGCACGCGCACGGCGGCTTTCAGTTCGGGGTTGAGCATCGGCTCCATGCGCAACGCCTGCGCCGGCGTGAGTTGCTCCGCCGGGATGCCCGACGTCGCGCACCCCTCGAGGAAGCTCGGCAGATACGCCATGTCCTCGTCGTCGATCGCGACGAACAACCCGTCGTTCTCCTCGAACGATCCGGGCGCGATCGAGCGGAGGATGCGATTCTCCTCGATGCACTCCACGGCGGACTCACGGTCGTTCACCGCGTATCGCGCGCCGCTGTGGAGCAGACCGTGGTGGCGGCCGGTGGTACCCGACGTGAACTCTCCGCGTTCGACCAGGGTGACCCGCACTCCGCGAAGGGCGAGATCGTGCGCGAGCGCCCCACCGGTGCCGCCGCCGCCGATGATCAGAACGTGGGCGTCATGTGACGTCCGCGGTGCAGGCTCAGTCATGATCGTGAGTATCGCCCCCGGGGCGCCAAGGTCCGGCTACCCGTCGTGGTCGTGTCCCTCCCCCTGACCCTCATCGAATGACCCCTCGTGATGCGGCTTGTCGGGGTCCTCCTCCTGCCCTTCGGCGAAGTCGCCGTGCCTGCCTTCTTCGGCGTGCTCGTGCTCCTCGGATTGCCCTTCGGCGAACGACCCTTCGTGGTGGTCGTGTCCTTCTTCCTCCTCGCCTTCGGCGAAATCCCCGTGCTTCTGGTCCTCCATCTGCCCGCTCCTGTCTCGATGACCGAAGACCGGCGGACCGTGTGTGCGGCGGTCCGCCGGTCCCCGCGTCCGGTCAGTTCGCCCAGTCGAACGTCTTGGTGACCGCCTTCTTCCACTGCGCGTATTCCTTCGCGACGGTGGCGCTGTCCATCTTCGGCGTCCACTCGGCGTCCTTGCCCCAGTTGGAGCGAAGGTCGTCCACGTTCTTCCAGAAGCCGACCGCGAGCCCGGCCGCGTAGGCGGCGCCGAGCGCCGTGGTCTCCGCCACCTTCGGACGGATCACGGGCACCTGGAGGCAGTCCGCCTGGAACTGCATCAGCAGGTCGTTGTAGACCATGCCGCCGTCGACCTTGAGCTCCTTGAGCTTGACGCCCGAGTCGGCCTCCATGGCATCGAGGACCTCGCGTGTCTGCCATGCGGTCGCCTCGAGGGTCGCGCGAGCGATGTGGCCCTTGTTGACGTAGCGGGTCATGCCAACGATGGCCCCGCGGGCGTCGCCGCGCCAGTACGGCGCGAACAGTCCTGAGAACGCCGGGACGAAGTACGTCCCGCCGTTGTCCTCGACCGTAGCGGCGAGCGCCTCCACGTCCTCGGACTTCTCGATCAGGCCCAGGTTGTCCCGCAGCCACTGCACCAGAGCTCCGGTGATGGCGATCGCTCCTTCGAGGCAGTAGATCGCCGGACCGTCGCCGAGCCTCCAACCGACGGTCGTGAGCAGGCCGCTCTTCGACGGCACCAGATCGGTGCCGGTGTTCAGGAGCATGAAGCAGCCCGTGCCGTACGTGTTCTTGGCGTCGCCCACGTCGTAGGCAGCCTGGCCGAACGTCGCCGCCTGCTGGTCGCCGAGGTCGCCCGCCACCGAGATCCCGGCCAGGGTGCCTTTCGCCTCGCCGTAGACCTCGGACGACGACCGGATCTGCGGCAGCATCGACCGAGGAACGCCGATCGCTGCACAGAGGTCGTCGTCCCAATCGAGCGTCTCCAGGTTCATGAGCATCGTGCGACTGGCGTTGGACACGTCGGTCACGTGTGCCCCGCCATCGGTTCCGCCCGTGAGGTTCCAGATGCACCACGTGTCGATGTTGCCGAACACCAGATCGCCCGCCTCCGCGCGAGCGCGAGCGCCCTCGACGTTGTCGAGGATCCAGCGCACCTTGGTTCCGGAGAAGTACGTGGCGAGCGGGAGGCCGGTCTTGCCACGGAACCGGTCCTGTCCGCCGTCGGCCGCCAACGAGTCGACGATGTCCTGCTGCCTGGTGTCCTGCCACACGAGCGCGTTGTACACCGGCTCGCCCGTGTTGCGGTCCCAGACGACCGCCGTCTCGCGCTGGTTCGTGATGCCAACCGCCGCGAGATCGCTGGCGGCGATGCCGGCTTTCTTCAGCGCGCCGTCGGTGACCTCCTGCGATCGCTGCCAGATCTCCTTCGGGTCATGCTCGACCCAGCCGGGCTTCGGGTAGATCTGCTCGTGTTCCTTCTGGTCCACGGCGACCACGCCGCCGCTGTGATCGAAGATCATGAATCGCGTGCTGGTGGTGCCCTGGTCGAGGGCGCCTACATAGTCCGCCATCTGGGGTCTCCTTCCTATCGCTTCACGGTCGTACGTGCACTAGCCCTTTCCCCACGTCTCGGCGATCGTCTGCAACAACAGGAACGACGACGTGGCACCGGGGTCCTGATGTCCGGCGCTCCGCTCTCCGAGGTAACTCGCCCTGCCCTTGCGGGCCACGAGCGGGATCGTGCCCTTCATCCCTTCTTCGCCCGCCGCGGCGGAACGCCGGAGCGCCTCTCCGAACCCCTCTCCCTCGGCGATGGCCTCGGCGAACGCGTCGCGCGCGGGCGCGAGCGCGTCGACCATCGTCTTGTCTTGCAGCTCGGCCTTACCTCGAGCTTGCACCCCTTGGACGGCGGCGGCGAGTGCCGCCGCCCAATCCTCCGGGGCGATCTCGGACTTGCCTGCCGTGGCGACGCCGAGCTGAAGGAAGAGCGTCCCGTACAACGGACCGCCCGCGCCGCCGACCGTCGAGACCAACGTCATCCCCACGGCCTTGAACAACGAGCCGACGTCGCCTGGAGGGAGGGCGTCGACCTTTGCGAGTACGGCCCGGAAGCCGCGGTCCATGTTGATCCCGTGATCCGCGTCGCCGATCGCGGAGTCGAGGTCAGTCAGATACTCCTTGTTCTCGGCGATCGTCGCCGCGAACGTCCGGACCATCTGGACCACTTCGTCGTACGGGACGCTCAACCGTTCCACCCCTTTCGTCATCCGAGCCGCGATCGGGGGCGTGTCATGCCCCCCAACGCAGCCCAGGCGTCTTGACGGGCGCGTCCCAGAGCTTCGTCAAGTCGTCGTTCAGCTTCAACAGCGTGATGGAACACCCCGCCATGTCGAGCGAGGTGATGTAGGAGCCGATGAGCCTGCGAGAGATCGTGACTCCCTTCCCCTTCAGGAACTTGTTGAGCTCGTTGTAGACGAGGTAGAGCTCGATCAGCGGCGTGCCGCCCATGCCGTTGACGAACGCGAGCACGTTGTCACCCGAAGAGAACGGAAGGTCCTCGACCACCGCGGTCGCCATCATCCCGACGATCTCGTGGGCGGGCTTCAGCTTCATCCGTTCGCGTCCGGGCTCGCCGTGGATCCCGATCCCGATCTCCATCTCGTCGTCGCCGAGCTCGAACGTCGGCTTCCCGGCGGCCGGCACGGTGCACGACGTGAGCGCCATGCCCATGGTCCGGGCGTTCGCGTTCACCTCGCGGCAGATGTCCGCGACCTCCTTCAGGGGCCGTTTCTCCTCCGCCGCCCCGCCCGCGATCTTCTCCAAGATCACGGTTGCGCCGACGCCTCGCCGGCCCGCCGTGTACAGGCTGTCCTGTACGGCGACGTCGTCGTCCACCAGGACGGACTCGACTTCGGTGCCCTCCGCACGGCAGAGTTCCGCGGCCATCTCGAAGTTCATCACGTCGCCGGTGTAGTTCTTGACGATGTGGATGACGCCGGCGCCTCCGTCGACGGCCTTCGTCGCGGCCTCCATCTGGTCGGGCGTCGGTGACGTGAACACCTCACCCGGACACGCGGCGTCGAGCATGCCCATGCCGACGAACCCGCCGTGCATGGGCTCGTGCCCCGAGCCGCCTCCGGATACGAGCGCCACCTTGCCCTGTACGGGCGCGTCCGCGCGCACGATCGTGTAGGGGTCGTACGTCACCTTGATCAGGTCCGAGTGGGCGGCTTCCATCCCTTCCAACGCTTCTCGAACCACGTTCGAGGGGTCGTTGATGAGCTTCTTCATCGCCTCTCCTTTCGCCGTCCGTCCGGTTCGGTCAGAAGCCCTGGCCCACCAATTTCGCGAGGAGCCCGCCGATCACGCCTCCGATGACCGGGCCAACCACGGGGATCCAGGAATACGCCCAGTCCGAGTCCCCTTTGCCGGCGACCGGGAGGATGAAGTGCATGATCCTCGGGCCGAGGTCTCGTGCGGGGTTGATCGCGTATCCGGTTGGACCACCGAGCGACAGGCCGATGGCCAGCACCAGGAGGGCGACGAAGTAGTATCCGAAGTCGGACACGCCCGCGCCGAACCCACCGATCGCGACCACGCCGAACACCAGCATCGCCGTGCCGATGATCTCGGTGATGAGGTTCGCGGCGGTGTTGCGGATCGCCGGCCCGGTGCAGAACACGGCAAGCTTCAGGCCCGCGTCATCGGTCTCGGGCCAGTGCACGAGGTAGGCGAGGTAGACGAGCAAGGCTCCCAGCATCGCTCCGACGAACTCACCCGCGATGATCTGAGGAACGTCGCCCCACGTGAACCCGAACTTCTCCGGTCCGATCGCTGCCAGTCCGAGCGTGACCGCCGGGTTCAGATGCGCGAGGCCGCCTGAAACTGCCAGACTCGCAAGGACGCCGAACAGGACACCCATCCCCCACCCGAGCGTGATGACGATCCATCCACTGTTCTGGGCCTTCGACTTGTTGAGCAGCACTCCTGCGACGACACCGTCGCCTAGCAGGATCAGTACACACGTACCAACCACCTCTCCAAGGAACATCTGGGTGACCACCTCCCGATGCGTTGCGGCGCCCCGGATATGGGCGCTCTGTGTTTCATAGACAAAGCCGTTCGAATCCGAAAGTCAAACGCGGATCTGACCATTACCAGACCGACGCGGCCGTGTTATGTTCGGCATCGTCGAACAGATGGACCCGAAGGGATGCGCCAGGTGCAACGCCCAAGGATGACGGTGTTCGGTTTGACAGGCCGCGCCCGGCGGATGGATGGTGCAGGCGAGTGAGCCGCTCGACGACACGCCGGGGCCGTGTCGGTTCCCCTCCGTTGGGGGCGTTCGTCGTGGACGCCGAATTCGTCCGCCGATGGATCGTCGAGTCCGCCTCGCGGATCGAGGAACAGCGCGATTTCCTGACCCAGCTCGACGCCGCGATCGGCGACGCGGATCACGGGATCAACATGCATCGCGGGTTCACCGCCGCCGTCGCTACCTTGCAGTCGTCGCCCGAGGCCTCTCCGGGACGCCTCCTCCAGGAAGTCGGCACGACCTTGATCTACCGCGTCGGCGGCGCCGCGGGTCCGCTCTTCGGGACCGGGTTCCGCCAGATCGGTGAGACGCTCTCCCAGGCAAGCCACCCCGACGGCGAGGCACTCCTCGCCGCGCTCCGGGCGGGACTCGTCGAGATCCAAGCCCTCGGCGCAGCCGCACCCGGAGACAAGACGATGGTCGACGCGTGGGAGCCGGCCGTCTCCGCGTTCGAGCAGACCCTGCGCGTGGGGGGCACGATCGGCCAAGCCGCGCGGAGCGCCTCCGAGGCGGCGAACGTGGGCGTCGAGGCGACGGCGCCGATGCAGGCTCGAAGGGGTCGTGCCTCATACCTCGGGTCCCGGAGCATCGGACATCAGGACCCGGGCGCCACTTCGACCGCGCTCATCTTCGGCGCCCTCGAACGAGCCGTTCGTCCGCCGACGCGATGAGGCTATCCGCCGCCGGGGATCGCCGCGGCACGATCCAGTCGGTCGATCGCGCGGCACGGATCCTGATGGCATTGGGCAGCTCTCCGCGCCTTGGCGTGACGGAGCTCTCGGACCGGCTGGGGATCGCGAAGGCGACCGTCCATGGCCTGCTCCGAACGCTCGAACAGCGAGAGCTCATCGAGCAGGAGCCAGAGGGCGGCAAGTATCGGCTGGGAGCGGCCATGCTGCATCTGGGCAACTCCTTCCTGGACAACCATGAGCTCCGCGCTCGGTCGCTGATGTGGGCGGGCTCGCTCGCCACGCGCGTCGGCGAGGCCGTCCGCGTGGGTGTGATGAACGGGGAGACCGTGTTGATCGTCCACCACGTCTTCCGCCCCGACAACTCCGTACAGATCCTGGAAGTCGGCGCTTCCATCCCGTGGCACGCATGCGCCTTGGGCAAGGCCGTCGTTGCGTTCGTATCGCCCGTCCGAAGGACAGCGCTCCTCGCGGCGGACCTGTCGCCGCTCACGGGCCGGACCATGACCGAACCGTCGCGCCTGCGAGCCGCACTCGTGGAGGTCTCGGCGGTGGGTGTGGCCGTCGAAGATCAGGAAGCGGTCGTGGGCGAGGCGGAGATCGCGTCGCCGGTGTTCGACCACCGCGGCGACCCGGCAGGGGCCATCGGCGTCGTGGGACCGGTGGAGCGGCTCCTACCGGATGGTCCGTCGCCCGCGTTGGTCGCGGCGGTGCGAGAGGCCGGGCGCGGACTGTCTCGCGACATGGGCGCCGGGCGCTTCGCCGTTCGCTAGGCTCCGAGCATGGGCGAGGCGCCGCGGTTCGTGACGGTCGACGACTACGAGTCGGTCGCACGGGAGCGGCTGCCGCCGGACGTCTACGACTTCTACGCAGGCGGTGCGGGCGACGAGTGGACGCTCGCCGAGAACCGGCGCGCGTTCGACCGTTGGCGCCTGCGGCCTCGCGTCCTTCGCGGTTCGGCCCGCCCCGACACGTCGACGTCGATCCTGGGGACGGCCGTGTCCTTCCCGGTCCTGGTCGCGCCGTGGGCGTACCAAGCGATGGCGCATCACGACGGGGAGCGGGCGACGGCGCGAGCTGCGGCCGGAGCGGGGACGATCATGGTGGTCTCGTCGACGACGTTCGACTTCCTCGAGGATGTCTCGGCTGCGTCCGACGGCCCCAAATGGTGGCAGCTCTACATCCTCGAAGACCGAGCCGCGACGACCGACATGCTCGCTCGGGTGGTCGACGCGGGATTCGATGCGATCTGCCTCACCGTCGATCTCCAGGTCTTCGGCCTGCGACACCGTGACGCGCGTCACGGCTTCGAGCCCCCGCTCGGGGACGCCTCGTCGCGGTTGCCGTACGACGCCATGCTCTCCTGGGACGACATCGCGTGGGTTCGGGAGCGGAGCCCCGGCCTCCCGCTCCTGGTGAAAGGGATCCTGACGGCCGAGGACGCCGAGTTGGCGGTCGGCGTGGGTGTCGACGGCATCGTCGTCTCGAACCACGGCGGCCGCCAGCTCGACTGGTCTCCCGCCGGCCTGACGGCGCTCCCCGAGGTGGCGGGCGCGGTCGCCGGCCGGGTGCCGGTCCTCGTCGACGGGGGGATCCGGCGCGGCACCGACATCGTGAAAGCGCTCGCTCTCGGGGCGGATGCGGTGCTCGCTGCTCGCCCGTTCGTCTGGGGTCTTGCGGTCGACGGCGAGGCCGGCGTGGCGGACGTGCTCAGGATCCTGCGCTCGGAGTTCGAGAACGCCATGGCCCTCTGTGGGTGCCGAACGGTCGCGGAGATCACGTCCGCGCTCGTCGCTCCGGCGTGACGGCCCTCGGTCGGTCTGCCACCATCGGCGTCATGGCCGGTTACGACCTCCACACGCATACCAACCGCTCGGACGGCACGTTCACGCCGACGGAGCTCGTCGATCTGGCCGTGGAGCGGGGGCTGACCGGGGTCGCGATCACCGATCACGACACGCTGGCGGGACTCGACGAGGCCGCTGCCGCCGCCGGGGACAGGATCGAGGTGGTGCCTGGCATCGAGTTCTCCGCCGAGTACGAGGGGGCCAGCCTTCACGTCCTCGCATATTGGATCGAGCCGGAGAACGACGCCCTCCGCGCCGAGCTCCGGCGTTTGACCGACACTCGCTTCCGGCGGGGCGAGCTGATGATCGAGAAGCTCCAGGAGCTCGGATACCCGATCGACTTCGAGCGCGTGCGGCAGATCGCCGGCGGTGACACGATCGCCCGCCCGCACGTGGCGCAGGCCATGGTCGAAGCCGGCATCGTGCCCAACGAGAAGGCCGCCTTCACCGTGGAGTTCATCGCCGACGGTGGGCGCGCATGGGTCCCGAAGCATGCGCTCCACCCGCTCGATGCGCTCACGCTGATAGCGGGTGCGGGGGGCGCGTGCGTCCTGGCGCATCCCGGTATGTGGAAGGGGGCCGATTCGGTTCCCGACGACCTCATCCACGCGATGGCCGACGGCGGCATGGCGGGTCTCGAGGTCGATCACCCCGATCAGGACGAGGAGCAGCGGGCGAAGTACCGGGCGATGGCCGAGCGGCTCGACCTCGTGGCGACCGGGGCGTCGGATTGCCACGGCCTTCGCTACGACCCCGTCCGGTTGGGTACGGAGACGACCGACGCGGCCCGCTACGCGGAGCTCCGCCGTCGCGCCGGACGGTGACGGTCCGAAGGCCCGTCCCCGGTCCGGTCTCCCGCTAGCATCGGGTCGTGTCCGACGCCGAACCACCCGTTCTCCAGGTCCAAGGGCTCACGAAGCGCTACGGCGAGCTCACCGTCGTCGACGATGTGACGTTCTCCCTCCAGGCGGGCGAGACCGTCGGCATCCTCGGTCCGAACGGCGCCGGGAAGACGACGACGATCCACATGATCCTGGGGCTCGTGACGCCGACGGCCGGAACGGTTCGGATCCTCGGTCGTGATCCCCACCGCGATCGAGGCGCGCTCGAGCAGGTCGGGTTCACGGCGACCTACGTATCGCTTCCCCAGACGCTCACGGTCCGCGAGAACCTCCGCGTGTTCGCCCGGATGTACGGCGTGCGCAACGCGGAGGATCGGATCTCGGACCTGATCGAGCGGCTGAAGATCACGCATCTGGCCGACCGTCCCACGCGCCATCTCTCGAGCGGGCAGGCGACCATGGCGCACGTGGCGAAGTCGCTGCTGGCGTCGCCGCGCCTGTTGCTGCTCGACGAGCCGACCGCCTCGCTCGATCCCGACGCGGCCGACCGGGCCCGTCGCCAGATCAGGCGGATCGCGGCAGAGGAGGGCCTGACGCAGCTCGTCACCTCGCACAACATGAAGGAGGTCGAGGAGATGTGTGACCGGACGCTGTTCATCCGCGGCGGCCGCATCGTGGCCGAAGGGACCCCCGCCGAACTGTACGAGCGGTTCGGCGCATCCGGCCTCGAGGAGGTCTTCTTGACGATCGCTCGCAACGAAGAGGCGATCTGAGATGGCCGCGAACGCGGGCGTCCGACCCGACGTCCGGCCGTCGTCGTGGGGCCGCATCAGCGGTGTGATGCTCCGGCAGATGTACCTCTACAAGCGCACGCTCCATCGATGGCTCGAGGCCGTGTACTGGCCGGTCCTCGACATCACCCTTTGGGGACTCCTGTCCAGATACATCGCGAACACCGATCCCTCCAGCCGGATCGGGTTCGGACTGCTCGGCGCGTTGATCTCGTGGGACATCTTGTTCCGCGCGCAACAGTCGGTCTCGGTGGGGTTCCTGGAGGACATGTGGAGCCGCAACGTCCTGAACGTCTGGTCGACGCCCATCCGAGCGTGGGAGTACGTCGGGGGAACGGTGCTCGTCGGGATCGTGCGCGTCACCCTCGGCGCCGTCATCGCGATCGCCATCGCCGGGTTCGCGTTCGGCTTCAACTTCGTCTTCGAGGTCGGACTGCCCCTGGCGCCGTGCCTGTTCGCGTTGCTGTTGATGGGATGGTCCGTCGGTATCGCTACCACCGCCGCCATCCTGCGCCTGGGACAGGGAGCCGAGGAGCTTGCATGGGCGCTCGGGTTCCTGTTCCAGCCGTTCAGTGCGGTGTTCTACCCGGTGGACGTGCTGCCGTCGTGGATGCGCGGGATCGCGTTCTTCGTGCCGGCGTCGCACGTGTTCGAGGGGATGCGCGGGATCCTCCTCCATCATGCGGGCTTCCCGGCACGGCAGCTCGCGTGGGCGTTCTCGATCGACGTCTTCTACCTCGCGGGAGCGGCGCTGCTGTTCTCGTGGTCCCTGCGGCAGGTGCGTGAGCGCGGCCTCTTGTCGCGGTTCGGGGAGTAGGTCGATGAGCGCGGCGCTGGAGATGGTGTTCTTCGACATCGGGGGAGTGATGTACGACGACACGATCTATGCGCGCGCGATGCACATCGCGCTCCGCGCCTTGGGCGGGCACTTCACCGACGAGGAGTTCGACGAGGCGTACCGTGCGGCCCGTACCGCACAAGCCGGATCGTTCCGCGGGTTGTTGGCCCGGCGCTTCCTGGGGCCCGACGCCGACATGGCGGCCCTCGAGGCGGAGGCGTCGAAGCACTGGGCGTATCCACCCGAGGCGTTGCACGACGACGTCGGTCCGTGCCTGGCCGCGCTCTCGGGTACGTACCGGATCGGCATCATCGCCAACCAGCCGAGCGCGGTGAAGGAGGCGATCCGCCGAGACGGACTGGACGGGTACTTCGAGGTGTGGGGAGTGTCGGACGACATCGGCTTGGAGAAACCCGATCCCGGCTTGTTCGCGCACGTCTTGCGGGAAGCGGGCGTGGAGCCGTCCGGGAGCGCGATGGTCGGCGACCGGCTCGACTACGACGTGCGTCCGGCCAAGGCGGCGGGCATGCGTGCGGTGTGGCTTCTCCGCGGCGAGGCTCCCGACGATCCGACGCCGGCACAACTGGCCGAGGCCGACGCGGCGATCCGGGGACTGGACGAGCTCCCGGCCGCGTTGAAGATGATGGAGGTGGCCACATGACGCCGAAGCGGATCCTGATCGTGGGTGGCGGGTTCGCCGGGATGTACGCCGCCATGGAGATGGAACGGCTCGCGGATGCCGGCCATGCCGTCACGCTGGTCTCGGCCGAGAACTTCATGCAGTACCAGCCATTCCTGCCCGAGGTCGCCTCCGGCACGATCGACCCCAGGGCCGTCGTCGTGCCGCTCCGGCCCGTGCTGAAACGGGCCACGGTGGAGGTCGGCGAGGTCACGGCGATCGATCACGAGCAGCGCCGCGTCCAGGTGCGGATCCCCGACGGTGCCACCGTGGGTCTGGACTACGACCTGCTCGTCGTGACGGCGGGGTCGTGGTCGCGGGTGCTGCCCATCCCCGGTCTGGCCGAGCACGGGATCGGGTTCAAGACGGTGCAGGAGGCTATCTACCTCCGAAACCACGTGCTCTCACGGCTGGACGTGGCGTCCGAGACCGAGGACCGGCAGCGGCGGCGCGCCGCGCTGACGTTCGTGTTCGTGGGTGCCGGTTACGCCGGGGTGGAGGCGCTCGGCGAGTTGGAGGACCTGGCTCGCGACGCCCTGCGGAACTACCCGAAGCTCGATCCGCGAGAGATGCGGTGGATCCTCGTGGAGGCGGCGGGGCAGATCCTTCCCGAGCTGCCGGAGGATCTCGCTGCCTACGCCCGTGCGCGCCTGGAACATCGCAACATCGAGGTCCTGCTGGACACCCGGCTGGAGTCGGCCGAGGAGGGAACGATCCGCTTGTCGGACGGGCAGGCGTTCGCGGCGGACACGTTGGTCTGGACAGCGGGGGTGAAGCCGTCGCCGCTCGCGGGGCTCGGCGGGTTCCCGGTCGACGATCGCGGTCGGATCGTCGTGGACGACCATCTGCGCGTGGTCGGCGTCCCCGACGCTTGGGCCGCCGGCGACATCGCGGCGGTCCCCGACCGCACCACCGGGGGGCTGGCACCTCCGACCGCGCAGCACGCGATGCGCGAAGGCCGACGCTTGGGCCGCAACGTCACCGCGACCCTGCTCGGGGGGGAGCTCGCCCCGTTCGTATGGAAGAACGTCGGCGGCGTCTGCTCGCTCGGCCGCTACAAGGGTGTCGCGAACGTGTTCGGGATCAAGGTCAAGGGGTTCCTCGGCTGGTTCCTGCACCGCTCGTATCACCTGTGGGCGATGCCGACGATCGGGCGGCGGGTGCGGATCGCGATCGACTGGACGATCGCGTTGCTCTTCCCTCGCGACATCACACAGTTCGGCTCGTTCGAGGACCCGCGCGAACCGTTCCGCCGCGCGGCGCAGCGATAGCCGAGCTACGCCCCTTTGCGCCGCTGCTTCTGGAGATCGCTCGCGGCCTGAAGCGCCTTGTGGCTGCGCGCGATGTCGGGCATCTCGTGGCCGCCTGCTAGTTCTTCCGCGGCCCATCGCGTCAGATCCCGGATCGAGATGATGCCCGCGACGCGGCCCCGGTCGATCACGGGAAGGTGGCGGATGTTCCGCGACGCCATGGCCTCGGCGGCCTCGGCGATGTCGGTCTTCGGCGAGATCGTGATGAGATCGCGGCGAGTCATGCCGTGCAGCACCTTCACGCTGTGCGGGTCGCCGCCCGCCGCGACCAGGTTCACGATGTCTCGCTCGGTCACGATGCCGGCGAGCTTCTTCCCTTCGAGCACGACCACCGAGGAGATGCCGTGGGACCGCATGATCTTCGCCACGTCCGCGAACGTGTCCTCGGCGCCCGCCGTCTTCACGTCCGTGTGCATGATCTCTCCGACCTGCATGGCTCCTCCTCGGGATGGGCTATCGCACCAAGCCTACTAGTGGTCGCTGCGCCCGCTGAAGTGGAACTCCTCGATCTTGAGCGCGGGAACGCGAGAGGACGAGAAGAAGAACTCGCTGGCGAGCTCCGCCTTTCGGCCGACGAGGGATACGTTCATGAGGGCACCGAGGATCGATTGGGTGAAGCGGAAGTTCATGACCGGCCCGACGATCTCGCCACGTTCGATCAGGAAGGTGCCGTCGCGGGTCATGCCCGTGATGCTCGATTCGATGGGGTTGACGACGTTCGAATAGTGGAAGCGCGTGACCAGGACGCCACGCTGCGTCGACCTGATCATGTCGTCGACCGTGGCGTCGCCTTCGCCCATGAACAGGTTGAGGGGGAAGGGGCCCTCCGGGTTCGGGGGCGGCAGGCCGTGACCGGTCGAGGGACGGCCGGCCTGCTTGCCTGTGCGCAGGTCGTACACCGCATCCATGAACACGCCGTCCTTGATCAGATCCACGCGCTCGCGCGGAACGCCTTCGAAGTCGAAGGCCGCGCCGAGCGTCCGAGGATCGGCGCCGTCGTCCCAGATGGAGATGGAGGGCGCGGCGACCTGTTCCCCGGCCTTGCCGCTGAAGCACGACCGATCCTCGATGTATGCCTGTCCGCCGAAGCCGACGTAGGCGAGGAAGCCCGCCAGCGTCGCCACGGCCGCCGGCTCCAGCACGACCGGGTAGGTCCCCGGTTCGAGCACGACCGGCCGCTGGCTCCGGACGGCCTTGTCGGCGGCGCGTGCTCCGAGCGCCTCCGGATCGATGAACTCGCTCGAGCCGGAGAACGCCTCCGCGAACCCGCTGCCGTGCTCGCCGCCGGTCATCACGGTCGTCAGCGACGCGACGGTCCCCGGCGACCAGCAGAACTGCCCTTCGGAGTTCGCGACGCCGAGCTCCGCGGCCGCGGTCTCGAACGCCCCCGCGGCGGCGAAGCCGGACGGGCACGTGTCGATCAACCGACCGGCGACTTCGGCGCGAGAGGTCGGCGAGGAATCGGCGGTGCCCTCGAAGTAGCGATCGACCCTGGGGGCGTCGGCCTTCGGGGCGAGGCCTGGGAAGAGCGGATCCGGCGCCGCGACCTCGGCCATCTCCCTCGCGCTCGCGGCCGCCTCCCGAGCGCCACGCTCGCTGAAGTCGTTCGATGACGCCACGCCGGTCCGGTTGCGCAGAACGACCCGTACGCGCAGCCCCGTGTCCTCGCGGAACGTCGATTGGTGGATCACGGAGTTCGCGAACCGCGTGAGCCCGCCCCATTCGTGCGTGTAGAGCACCTCCACGCCGTCGACCCCTCCGACCTCGAGTGCCGCCGCCGCGACGGCCCGGAACCGGTCCTCGCCGATCAAGCCGGGCATCAGCGCACGCCCACCTGGACACCGCGGAAGCGCGCGGGCGACGTGCCGTGCCCGACGCGGCCTACCTGGCCGGGCTGGCCCTTCCCGCAGTTCGGCGTGCCCCACACGGTCCACTCCTCGCGCCCGCCCACGGCGTCGCACGACCCCCAGAACTCCGGCGTGATCCCCGTGTAGTTGGGGTTCTTGTACACCTGGGTCAGCTTGCCGTCCTTCACGCGCCACGCGATCTCGCAACCGAACTGGAAGTTGATCCGCTTGTCGTCGATCGACCACGACTGGTTGGTCGCCATGAAGATGCCGTCCTTCGTGTCGCCGATGATCTCGGCGAGAGACCCTTCTCTGGGCTCGAGCGAGATGTTCGTCATCCGGATGAGGGGCAGGTGCGACCAGCCGTCGGCGCGACTGGTGCCGTTGGAGGACTGACCGACCACCGGCGCGGTCTCCCTGCTGGTCAGGAAGTTCTGGAAGATGCCGTCGACCAAGATCGGCACGCGCTGCGCTGGCACGCCTTCGTCGTCGAAGCCGAACGAACCCAGCCCGCCGGGCAGCGAGGCATCTGCGGTGATCGAGACGAGCGGGCTGCCGTACTTCAGCTTCCCGCGGTCCTCGGTCGTGAGGAACGACGACCCGGCGTAGGCCTCCTCCATCCCGAGCACGCGGTCGAGCTCGATCGGATGTCCGATCGATTCGTGGACCTGCAACTCCACTTGGCCGCTGTCGAGGATCAACGTGGTGACCTCGCTGGGGCATTCGGGGGCCGACAGGAGTTCGACGGCCTCGTGCCCGGTGCGCTCCGCCTCCTCGATCAACCCGAGCGTCCGGACGTGCTCCCACCCCGCCGCCTTGATGTGGCCCCGGAACGAGTTGGGATACGAGCGGCGCTGCACGTCGCCGTCGGCGATGGCCGTCGCTTCCAGGCCACCTCCGCAGTGCACGACCATCTGGTCGATCGCGGCGCCGTCGGAGGAGACGAACCAGGTGGAGCGGCGGAACAGATCGAGGCCGCCCTCCGCGAACGTCACGCCCGGCACGGTCTGCATCCGGCGGGTGCCCTCCATCAGCAGGGCCACCTTCTCCTCCAGGGGAACGGTGAACGGGTCTTCTTCCACCGATCCCCGCCAGGATGCAACCACCGGCTCGAGCGGGGAGAGCGCGACGGGGGTCCCGGGGCGGCCGGCGGCTGCCTTCGCGATCTCAACCGCGAGGGTCGCCGTGCGAACGACCTCGGGTTCGTCCTGACGTGACGTCGCGGCGAAGCCCCATCGTCCCCCGGCGAGGACACGCACCCCGACCCCCGAGGACGTGGCGCGATCGATGCCCTGCATCTCCTGGTTGCGGACCGTGAGGGACTCGGTCTCGTCCGTCCCCGTGCGCGCATCGGCGTAGTCGGCGCCGGCCTTCACCGCGGCCTCCACCGCCATACTCGCCACGTCGAACGACACCCGCACCTCCTTGGGGGACGATGCTGGCCCCGACGGCCCGCCCGAACCGGGGGCATGGTACCCCGCGCGGCCGACGGTCAACCCGGTGGCGTCCCCGCGCAACCCCCGTCGGGCCGGTGGTGGGATGATGCGGGCGCCGACACGACCGGAGGCCCGCATCATGCCCATCGAACGATCCGACGAACACCCGGCCTTCGAGCTGGGAGGGAACACCATCACGAGCTTCGCTGCGCCCAGCCGGGGTTCCGAGGAGATGGCGCTCTATCGTGCCGACGTGCCGCCGTTAGGGGGCCTCCCTCCGCACACGCACGACCACTTCGACGTGTTCACGGTGGTGTCCGGCGGGGGAGTGTTCCACCTGGGAGACGCCGCCGTGGAGGTTGTGGCCGGCGACTCGGCCGTCGTGCCGATCGGGGTCCGGCACTACCTCGAGGCGGGGCCCGAGGGTGCGTCGCTCGTCGTGGCGATGTTTCCGGGGACGAAGCTGATCCGCGACGACGGCTCCGAGGCCGTTCCCGAGTGGGTGCGCTGATGTCGCGGTACTTCTCCAACGTCACGGTGTTCGACGGTCGGACGGTCAAGACCAAACAGGGCGTGCATGTCGCGGGAGGCACGATCCAATGGATCGGCGCGCACGCCCGGGCTCCACGGGTGGCGCGTGCCGCCTCCGAGATCGAGGGTTCGGGAAGGACCTTGACCCCCGGACTCATCGACTGCCACGTCCACTTGATCTTCGACGGGCATGCGGACTTCGAAGGCGAATCCAAAGGGTTGACCCCCGCGAGAGCCGCGATCAAGGCGGCCGGTAACGCGGTGCGACATCTGCAGGCGGGCGTGACGACGGTCCGCGATCTCGGCGGGCTGGGCGACGTTGTCTGCGAGGTCGGCGTCACGATCGACGAGGGTCTGACGCCGGGGCCGCGTGTGCTCGCGGCCGGACGCGCGCTGACCGTCACGGGGGGTCATGGACACAACCTGGGGCTGGCGCGCGAGGTCGACTCGCCCGAGGACGTCCGGCGAGCGGTCCGCGAGGAGATCAAGGCCGGCGCTCGCGCGATCAAGGTCATCGCGACCGGCGGCGTCCTCACCCCGGGGATCGACGCGACGTTCACGGCGTTCACGCCCGACGAGCTGGCGGCGGCGGTCGACGAGGCGCACAAATGGGGGCGCGGCGTGGCGGCGCACGCGATAGGCGCCGAAGGCATCATGAACGCGGTCGTCGCCGGCGTGGATTCGGTGGAGCACTGCTGCCAGACGACGTCGGAGATCGCCCGCGAGATGAAGGCGCGCGGAACGTTCCGGTCCTCGACGATCTGCGCGCTCCGCGGCATCGTGGGCAACGCCGACGAGGTGCCGGAGTACGCCGTGAAGAAGGCGAAGGGGCTCGAGGCGGAGTCGAGGGACGGGTTCCGCAGGGCCGTGCGCGAGGGCGTGCGACACGTGTGTGGGACCGACGCCGGCACGCCGTTCAATCCTCACGGCAGCGCGCCGCGGGAGCTGATGTGGATGGTCGAGTGGGGGATGACACCGCTGAAGGCGATGCAGGCCGCGACCGCGAACGGCGCCGAACTGCTGCGGCTGCCGCTCGTGGGAACGATCGAGGCGGGCAAGGAGGCCGACCTGGTCCTGTTCGAGGGCAATCCGGCTGAGTCGATCGAACATGTGTTGTCGCCGCTCGTGGTCGTGAAGGCGGGCGACGTCGTCGCCGGATCGATCGACTGACATCGGAGGACGCCATGCACGTGCTGGTGATCGGGGGAACGCACTTCGTCGGTCGCGCCATGGTCGAGGACGCGGTCGCCCGAGGTCACGACGTGTCGGTGTTCCATCGCGGCCCCGCAGAGGCGGAGGGGTTCCCGGACGTCGAACACATGCACGGCGACCGCGACGGTGGTCTCGACGCGCTCCGCGGGCGAACGTGGGACGCGGTCATCGACACCTGCGGCTACGTCCCGCGCATCGTGCGGTACTCCGCGAGGCTCCTGGCCGACTCGGTCGGGACCTACGCGTTCGTCTCGACGCTCTCCGTCTACCCGGACGATGCCCCCGCCGGTGGCACCGAGCAGTCTCCGACCCGACAGCCCCCGTTCCCCGATACGGAGGAGATCACCGGGGAGTCCTACGGCGGGCTGAAGATGGCGTGCGAGCTCGAAGCCCAGGCGGCGTTCCCGGGAGCGTGCCTGGTGATCCGGCCCGGCTACATCGTGGGCCCGCACGACCCGTCGGATCGGTTCACGTACTGGGTCCGGCGCGCCGCGGGCGGCGGGAGGATGCTCGCTCCCGGTCCGCAGGACCAGCCGTTGCAGGTCGTCGACGTTCGGGACCTCGGCGCGTTCACGCTCGATCACCTGGAGGCAGGCACGGCCGGCGTGTTCGGGGTCGTTGGGCCGCGCGACCCGCTCACGTGGGGTGAGGCGCTCCCGGCCATCGTGGAGGCCGGCCGGTCCGGAGCCGAGCTGGTCTGGGTGGACGCTGCGTTCCTGCGGACCCAGGTGAAAGAGGAGGACGGCGAACTGCCGCTGTGGGATATCGACTATCCCGGCCTGCACAGCTTCGATGCGAGCAAGGCGGTCGCGGCGGGACTCCGCCACCGCCCGCTCAGCGAGACGATCGCCGACACCCTCGCCTGGGACCGCGGACGCGGCGCGCTGAAGGTCGGTCTCACGCCCGAGCGCGAACGTGCGTTGCAGCAGATGTGGAGCGTGTCGCGAGGGTAGTCGCCGGACCGGCCCCTAGCCCGGGCCGACCATCAGCTCCAGGACGTCGACTCCGCGCGCGAGCGCCGCCAGCTCGTCGGGGGAGAGAGACCGCAAACCCGCCGCCAACGCCCCCACACGTTGCGAGCGACCTTTCCGCAGCGCACGAGTCCCTTTGGCGGTGGCGCTCACGATCACCCCGCGAGCGTCCGACGGATCCGGCCGGCGCACGACGTATCCGTCCCGCTCCATGCCGTCGACCAGACGCGTCATGGTCGGCGGTTCGACCTGCTCGGCCTCGGCGAGCTCGCCCACCCGCCGAGGCCCGGCGAAGACCAGCACGGACAGCGCCGAGAGTCGGGGAGCGGAGATCCCGAGCGCTGCGTCCTCCACGCGCAGGCGTCGCAACAGGTGGATCGCGACCGAGTGCAGGCGATCGGCCACGGCATCCACATCTCGCGTCGGGGAAGTCGGCCTTGACGTGGTCATCGGTATTTAGCTAGCCTATGCATATAATGCTACCATGGGAGCCCGATGATGGGAAGCACCGAGCGATTCTTCGTGGCGATCGACGCGGGCGACGCGGACCTGGTGCGTTCGATGGTGGCATCGGACGCATCGCTCGCGTCGGCTCGAGACGAACGAGGGGTCTCCGCGCTGATGCGGGCTCGGTATCGCTCCGAGCCCGAGCTGGTGGACGCGGTGATGTTGGGATCCCCGGCGCTCGACGTGTTCGAGGCGGCGTCGCTCGGTGAGGTCGAACGCTTGCGTTGGTTGCTCGACGCCGACCCGTCGGTCGTGGTCGCCTTCTCCGCCGACGGGTTCACCGGCCTGCACTTCGCCGCGTTCTTCGGGGCCGTCGCGGCTGCGCGGCTCCTGCTCGACCGTGGTGCCGATGTCGATGCGCACGGCCGAAGCTGGATGACGGGGACGCCCTTGAACTCGGCCGCCGCGGGACGCCACACGGACGTGGCGCGCCTGCTCCTGGATTCGGGCGCCGACCCGAACGCCCGCCAGGCGAGCGGCTGGACGCCGCTGCACTCCGCGGCGCATACCGGCAACCTCGAGTTGGTCGACCTGCTGCTGGCGCGCGGCGCAGATGCCGCCGCGACGAACGACGACGGTGCGACCGTGCTCTCCATGGCCGAGGAAGGCGGGGGAGCGGATGTCGTCGCGCGCGTCCGCGCCGCGCTCGGTCCGTGACTCCTGGCCGCTCTGGCTCGGTCCGGTCTCGGTTCGAGCTCAGCCCGCGAACGCGAACTCCTGCGCGACCGAGTCGCACGGGTTCCCGCGACCGAACGTGATCCGCATGTCGGTCACGTCCGCGACGCACCAGAAGCACGTGACCGAACCGTCGGCGTCCTCGCCGGCGTGCCTGCACAACGAGTCGGGCGCGTGCTCGTGGTCGGACAGGATGTCGCGCAACCGCTCCTCGGTCACGCTGCCGTCGGGCTGTGAGGCGAGCAACTCCTCGGCGCGGGCGTAACGGACGGCCGACCTGCCGCGCGTACACGGGATCGCCCTCGAATGGGAGCATCGCGTCGCACACGTAATGGTTCGTATGCACCAGGTGGCCGTGCTCGTCCGGCTCCGTCATCTCGACCGATGTCGCCGAGCCCTCCACGTTGACGATGCTGCCGTCGGACGAAGCGAGCACGTTGTTGTACGAGGACGCGCGATCGTGGCGGAGCGCCGTGCCCACCATGGCGTCGAGCGACGTGTCGCGGAGCATCGCGCGAACCTGCAGTTCCCGTGGGATGCCGATCCGTTCGTCGTTCGGCGACAGCTCGTTGCCGGTGAGCGAGAGGCCGGCCGAGTTCCATCCCACGCTGATCCAGATGCCGTTGCCGATCGTGAAGACCGTCGGGTCGCCGGGGACGCTCCGTTCGATGGCGACGAGCTCGTCGCGATAGTGCGGGGAGAGGTCGTTGTTGTGGGCGACCAGCACGTGGCCGTCCGCGGTCGCGGGTGGCGCTGCCACCAGGTCGCTGCAACGGCCCCCGATCGACGGTCCGCCCCCCGGCGTGCGTGGCAGGTACCAGATCTCCTCGACCGAGCACGCGAACAGCGCCAGTGGGTCGACGTCGGCGCCCTCCGCCGCGCCGTCCAGCTCTTCGACCAACCACGGCATCGCCTCGGCGGTGAGGTCGCGGTACCGCGAAGCGAGCGAGAGCTGGTCGACGCGCGTCCGTCCCGGCGGGAGTTCCTCGTCGAACGCCACCGCCCGATCGATCACGTCGGCGCATGCCTCCCCGATCTGGCGACCCACGTCGCGGTACGAACCCTCGAACCGAAGGACCGGGATCGTGTGCGGCGTGACCGTTTGCGCCATCGTGGCTACATCATCCGGAGATGATCGGAGGCGGTGGCGGAACCGGCGGTGGGGGACCGCTTGCTGGGACGCCCGCTCCCACGGCGTCGGAAGTCTCACGGCCTGCCGTTCGGGCGGCGATCACGAGCGCACCGAGCCCCCACACCGTCGCCGCGAGCCAGACGAGTCCGCCGATCCCGGGGATCAATGCGAGGAGACGGAGGATGCCCCACCCTGCCAGGAACGCCACCAGCCGATGGGTCGGCGCCGCGACCAACCGTCGTCCCAGGATGAACGCTCCCGTGGTGTAGCCGAGCCAGTAGAGGAAGCCGAGCGCCAGAAGGACGCCGACGCCGAACGGGATCCCCACGAGGATCACGATCGCCACGACCGCCACGATCGGCACACCGATCAGCATCAGGAACCCGAACCCGATCGACGCTCCGAGCCGGTCGATGCCGGTCCGAGCGGTTCGGTCCATCCCTCGGGGGACGAACAAGATGAGCAGCAACCCGAGCAGGAACGAGGAGACCGACGTCGCGAGCCACACCAGGATCCGGCTGACCACCGTGAACTGTCCGAGGTTGACGTCGAGCGAACGTGCGGCCCGGACGCGTCCGCCCACGGTCGCATCGGGAGAGATGTCGGCCGTGTCCGACGAGACGACGTCACCATCCACCCGCGCCCCCGAACCGAGCGTCACCTTGCCGTTGAGCGCAACGACGTTCTCACCCACGTGTCCCGTCACCTGCACGTCGCCGTTGAACGCCACCACGTTATTCGTGACGTCGCCGGCGATGGTGGCGTCGCCGTCGAAGATGATCGCGTCGCTCGCGCTCGATCCCTCCGGCAGGTCGAGGCGTCCGGTCAGGACGACGAACGCGTCCGGGCCGAGCGGGTTGCTGCTGTCGAAAGAGCTTGCGAACGCGGGTGCGGCGATCGTCGAGATGGCGACCGCGACCAGCGCGATGATCAGCGTTCTGCGTCGGTAGTTCATCGTGCACGACCTCCTTGGGGGAAGGCTACCCCGTCTCGGCACGGCGGGCCTAGGCGGTCAGCTCCTGCACGAGCGAGCCGAACGCTCCTATGTACCGGTCGACGTCGTCCTCGGTGGCCGGCACCGGACACGTGGGGCCCGCTCCGACGATGGCCTCCCACACGCCGCGGTTCGCCAGGTAGACGCGCGCGAGGAGCGTGAGCGGGATGTCCTTCGCCGCGAACGCCTCGAGCGCGTTGCGAGGCATGGCGGGCGCGAACGTCACGCCCGAGCGCGGCCAGAACCGGTGCGTGGTCCAGGGGAGCCCGGCTTCGCGTATCGCCTTCTCGATGCCGTCGGCGAGCCGGCCGCCTAACACGTGCGTGTGGATGTAGGCGTCGTCGGTGAGGACCGCGCCCATCGTCGCGCGCGCCGCGGCCATGGAAAGCGGGTTGCCGAACAGCGTTCCGCCGGTCGCGATCGCCTCCTTCTCGTCGAACCGCCCGCCCGGCCGCTGCATGATGTCGCCGACGGCCTCGGTCATGCCGTAGGCACCGAGCGGAACGCCGCCCGCGATGGACTTCCCGATCGTCACGACGTCGGGTTGTAGCGACCACGTCCGCGTGAGCCCGCCCGGGCCCACGACATGGGTGTGCGTCTCGTCGTACGCCAGCACGGTGCCGGTCTCCCGGGTGATCGAGCGGAGCGCGTCGTGGAAGCCGGGCTCCGGCAGCAACAGCCCCACGTTGTTCGTGAGCGCCGGCTCCGTGATCACGATCGCGACGTCGCGCGGCTCGAGGGCGGCGTGGAGCGCGGCAGGGTCGTTGAACTGCACGATCTTCGTCTTGGACGCGACGTCGTGCGGCAATCCACCCTCTTCCGGGACGAGTCGTCCGTCGCGCAGGTCGACGAGCGCCTCGTCGAAATGGCCGTGGTACTTCCCGTCGAAGAACAGGACCTTGTCGCGGCCGGTCAGCGCTCGCGCGACCCGGAGCGCCTCGGTGTTCGCGTGCGTCGCACTGAGCGTGAACTGCCACTTCGGCAGGCCGTACCTGCGGCCAAGCTCCTCCGCCACCCACAACGCATCCTCGTTCGGAAGCAGGAACTGCGTGCCCTGCGCCGCGCGGCGGGACACCGCTTCCACTACCGGCTCCGGCGCGTATCCCGCGAACATCGACATGTCCGCGATGTTGAAGTCGGAGTACTCGTGGCCGTCGACGTCGCGGAAGCGCGCGCCTCTGCCTTCTGCGACGAACAACGGAGGGTGGTCGTAGGACGTCCGGAGCCATGACATCGGCACGCCGTTCGGCATCGACGCCTTCGCTCTGGCCCAGAGCTCCGCCGAGCGCGGCCGCGCGGCGACGAACGCCGCATCCTCGCGGTCCTTGATGCTCTGGATCCGATGCGGGTCGAGGTCTCCGGACGCGCTCATGACGGCTGCATCATGCCAGAGGCCATTCGAGGACCATGAGCCAGCTCATCCGTCGCATGCCGTTCACGACGTCCGTGTCGTGGGTCTGCCTCACCTCGCGAGCGAGCTCGTCCGGATCCGTCAGCCGTTCGAGCCCTTCTGCTTGCGGAGCCGATCCATCTCTCGCTGGATCTCGTCTTCTCGGATCGGCTTCTGACCGAACGTGTTCCACGCGTGGAACAGCAGGCCGATCCCCCATCCGCCCAGCACCCATCCGGGCCAGAAGTAATCGGCGCCGGTGATGGCCCAGACCCCGATCAGCGCGGCGTTCACGATCACGTACGAGACCACGTGCTGCCAGAACTCGCGCCGTAACTTGATGCGCTGCCTCGCCTCTTCCCTCAACTGTTCCTCGTCGGAGCCCATGACGCCTCCCTTCCCGCTCGGTCGCTGCGAGGGTAGCCTGCACCAGATCGGAGCGGTAGGCGTGGGCCGACGGACCTGGCGCCGGCGGGCCGAGCGACGAGAGGGTGGACGTTCGATGGCGGATCGCGACGAGCTCGACCTCGCGCTGCTGCGAGGTCTGGTGCAACCCCGGATGTCCCGGCGCCGGTTCCTCGGTTATGCGGGGATGGGCGCGGCGGGCCTGGGCATGTCCGGGCTGTTGGCGGCGTGTGGAGGGACCGCGAAGGAAACGACATCGCCGTCGGTGAGCGGCGCCACGGGGGCCGCCGGCGGGTTCGACTGGGCGTCGCAGCAGATCACCGGCGAGTTCACGTTCGGGAACTGGCCGCTGTACATCGACCGGGACAAGGTCGACGGCGAGCGCGTTCACCCGTCGCTGGAGCTCTTCCAGAAGGAGAAGGGCATCACGGTGGACTACAAGGAGGTCATCCAGGCCTACGACGAGTTCTTCGCGAAGCTCCGGATCCTGCTCGAGGCCGGACAGCCCACCGGCTACGACCTGATCGTGATGGGCTACCCGAAGTGGCTCCCGCTGATGATCGCGAACGACTACCTGATCCCGCTCGATCACGAGCAGCTGCCCAACTTCGCCGCGAACGCGGCGGAGAAGTACAAGGATCCCGCGTACGACCCGGGCAACACGTACTCGATCCCGTACATGTCGGGGATCACCGGGATCGGATACGACCCGGCGCTCACCGGCCGCGAGATCACGAGCGTGAAGGATCTCTTCGACCCCGCGTTCAAGGGCAAGGTGGGCATGTTCGGCGACACCGAGGACATGCCGAACCTCACGCTGCTGGGGATGGGCGTCGAGCCCAACGAGTCGACCGAGGCGGACTGGCAGGCGGCGGCCGACATGCTCACGAAACAGCGGGACGACGGCATCGTCCGGCAGTACTTCGGACAGAACTACGTCAACGCGCTCACGTCCGGCAACGTCGCGCTCACGATGGCGTGGTCGGCGGACGTCCTGCAGCTCCAGATGGGCGGGTTCCCGCAGCTGAAGTTCGTCGTGCCCGACGACGGCGCCCTGCTGTGGACGGACAGCCTCTGCATCCCGGCGAACGCGGAGCATCCTCTCGACGCGCTGACGTTCATGGACTTCATCTACCGGCCCGACGTCGCGGCCATGATCGTCGGATGGATCCAGAACGTGTCGCCCGTCCCGACCTCGCAGGACGTCCTGCGGCAGGAGGCGAGTCCGGTCGCCGAGAGCCCGCTCGTGTTCCCGACGGCCCAGATGTACAGCCAGCTCCACGGCTACCGCGTCCTCACGCAGGATGAGCAGCAGACCTGGGATCAGCTGTTCCAGCCGATCTACCAGAGCTGAGCGATGGCGGCGCCCCTCGACGGCGTGGTCGCGATCGACGAGTGTCTGTCGATCCGCGACGGGCACCTCTGGATCGAGGGGTGCGACACCGTCGAGCTCGCTGGGACGTTCGGCACGCCGATCCACGTGATCTCCGAGAACCACCTTCGGCGGAACGTTCGGAGGGCCGGCGCGGCGTTCCGCGCCGCGTGGCCGGAGGGCCACGTCCTGCTGCTCCCGTCGATCAAGGCGAACTTCACGCTGGCCGTCCGTCGCATCCTCACCGACGAGGGGACCGGTTGCGACACGTTCGGCCCGGGAGAGCTCGTGGCGGCGCTCCGGACCGGCGTGCCGCCCGAGACGATCTCCGTGAACGGGTCGGTGAAGTCCGCGGACCTGATCGAGCGAGCCGTCGCTGCCGGGTGCCGGATCACGCTCGACAGCGCTCGCGAAGTCGACCTGGTCCGCGACGCGGCACGTGCCGCCGGGCGTCGAGCGATCGTGCGGTTCCGCGTGCGGCCCGACTACGACGGTCTGGACACGTTGAGCGAGTTCACCGAGACCGACGTGCCGATCCGGCTGGCAGCTTCCGCGTACAAGCCGGGCATCCCGACGGAGCACCTGCTGGCGATCGGGCCTGCCGCGCTCGCCGCCGAGGAGCTGGACGTGGCCGGTGTCATGGCGCACCTCGGCCGGCACCACCACTCCCTCGATGTCTGGCGAGCGATGGCGGCGAGCTTCGCCGACACGATCGGCGTGCTGTCGTCCGCGTGGGGCGGTTGGACGCCGCGCGAGATCGACATCGGAGGGGGGTTCGCCTCGCCGCGTGACCCGACAGGCCGGACCACGACCCGCGGCTTGCAGCGGCCCGCCGACGATCTCTCGCCACCGATCGAGGCGTACGCCGATGCGGTGGCGACGTCGTTGCGCGAGGGGCTCCGTCGTCACGGACTGCGGACCGAGGGAATCCGCTTGGAGGCGGAGCCCGGTCGGGCCCTGCTCGCCAACACCGGGATCCATCTGGCGACGGTGCGGAACGTGAAGTCGCAGACGAGACCCATCCCGCAACGATGGGTCGAGCTGGACACGACCGAGATGTTCCTGCCCGACGGCCTGATCGAGCACAACCGTTGGACGGCGATCGTGGCGAGCCGGGCGGATTCGCCGATCACGCAGGAGGCGGACGTGGTCGGCATGAGTTGTGGGTTCGACGTGATCGCGATGGGCGCGTCGCTCCCCGACGTCGAGCCGGGCGACGTGATCGCGATCCTCGACACCGGTGCGTACCAGGACGCCGCGTCCAGCAACTTCAACGCCCTGCCGCGGCCCGCCACTGTCTTGGTATGTGGGGACCGATCGGAGGTGGTCAAGCGCGCGGAAACGGTCGACGATGTCTTCGGGCGCGATGTCGTGCCTGAACGACTGGCGGCAGGAACGAGGGACGGCATATGAGGGTGTTGGGGCTCGACCACGTTTCCGTCACGACGGGCGATATCGCGCGTTCCCTCGCGTTCTACCGCGATCTGCTCGGGTTGTCGGTACGCAGCGTCGGTGAGCTCACCGGTGAGGAGGTCGAGCGGATCACCGGCGTGCCCGGCGCCCGTTTGCTCAGCGCCGACCTCGACCTCGGGCACGGGCAGCTGTTGGAGCTGCTCGAGTACGTGGGTGCGGGGGAAGGATCGGCGCTCCCGCTGGAGCGCCCAGGGTCGGGCCACATCGGACTCACGGTCGACGACGTGGACGCGATCCACCACGAGCTCGTCGACGCCGGCTGGGCGGTGCGCTCGGAGCCCGTCGAGCTGACGGAACCCGGCGACTGGTTCGGCGCGCGCTGCATGACCGTCCTCGATCCCGACGGCGTGGCGGTCGAGCTGGTCGAGCGGCCGCGCCGTCACGTTCCCGCGGTAAGCACGTTCGTCCGGGACCGCGCGCTCGACGCCTGAGGGTCCCGTTCTCGCATGTCAGAGCCTCGGACTACGTTCATGACGTCCCCCTCGAACCGGAAGGAACCTCATGGGCCAGATCGGGATCGCGCTCGTCGCTCTCGCGGTCGGCATCGCCGTCGGTGCGGTGCTGGTTGCGCTCCGCAAGCCCAAGGCATCCGGCCTCGCTGCCGGTGACATGTCGCTCGCGGTCGTGGAGGCGCGGCTGGAGGCGCAGTCCGCCGAACTTCGGCGCATCGCCGACTCGGCGGTCAACCGCGACCTGACGGGCGAGCAGCTCCGTGTCGGTTTGGACGGCGCCCGCCGCGCACTCGAGGAGCTGAGCGTGCGTGAGCAGGAACGCCGTCAGGCCGATGTCGAGGGTCGCGAGGTGGTGCGCCGACTGTCCACGGTCCTCGCAGGCGGCGCGTCCAAGGGGCGCGCCGGCGAGAACGTGTTGCGCGAGCACCTGGGGCAGCTGCCGCCCGGAATGCTCGTCACCGACCTCCGCGTGGGTGGCAAGGTGGTGGAGTTCGGCCTGCAGCTCTCCGACGGGCGGCGGCTGCCGATCGACTCCAAGTGGACGGCCCTCGCGGAGCTCGAGGCATTGGAGGCCGCCGACGACCCGGTCACGCGCGACGCGTGCGCGCGCGATGTGGAACGCGCGGTGGCCGCGCGGGCGAAGGAGGTCGCGCAGTACCTGGATCCGGCGGTGACGTCGCAGGTCGCGGTCGCCGCCGTGCCCGACGCGGCCTACGCGGTCCTGAAGCGCGCGCACGCGGACGCGTGGGCGAAGGGCGTGGTGATCGTGCCGTACTCGTCGGCGCTCCCGATCGTGCTCTTCCTCTACAGCTTGGTGCAGCGCTTCGGCGACTCAGCCGACGTCCAGTCGAGCCTGGCCGAGGTCTCGTCGGCGCTCGAGGCGATGGGGGCGGTCGTGGAGAACAAGCTGACGCGGGCCGCAACCATGCTCACGAACGGCACCGACGAGCTCCGCTCCAACCTGGGCAAGGCCCGCGGCTCGATCGCTCGTGCCGGGACCGCGAGCACTCCGGCGATCGAGCCGGGCGAGTCTCGGCTGACCGTCGTCTCGGGGAGCGGGTTGCCGGGCTGAGCCGTAGCCCGCTCCGTCCGGGGCCCCTACGAGGATGGGGCCGCGCGTCGCCGTTCGACGAGCTGCTCGAAGAGCGGCACCACGGCATCGGGCTCCGGGAGCGACGCACACTCATCGCGGATGCGTGCCGCAGCCTCCCGCGCGTTCGCGTCGCTGATCAGCGCGGACGCCGCGTCTCGGACGGATCGCGGCGTGGCGCGGACGGCATCGAGCACGACACCCACGCCGAGCTCCTCGCACCGCCGGGCGTTCGGCAGTTGGTCGGCACCCATCGGAAGCAGCACCAACGGGAGACCGTGCGCCAACGCGCCGATCACGCTGCCGGATCCCCCGTGGTTGACCACGAGGTCGCAGTGGGGCAGCACGACCGATTGCGGGAGGTACCGCTCGACGTGCACGTTGTCGGGCTGCGTGCCGAACCGTTCGGGATCGAGGTTCCGCCCGACCGTCACCACCACCGTCGCTTCGAGCTCGCGGAGGCCGGCGAGCACGCGATCGAAGAGATCGCCCGATTCCAGGTTGAAGATCGTTCCGAGCGTGAAGTAGACGGTCGGCCGGTCCGGAAGGCGGGACAACCACTCGGGAGCGCCCTCCGTGGCTGCGCGACCGCCGCCCGGGCGGATCGAGATGGCGCTCTCCGGCAGCGGGAACGCCGGGTCTCGGAAGCTCGGCGGGAACGGGGAGACGACGAGGTCGCGCGTCGGCATCGCGAGACCCGGGTCGAGCGGCAGGCCGTGCTCCGCACGGATCGCATCCAGCGACTCTGCGACGTCCTCCGCCCGCAGGAACGATCCCGACGCGTTCGTCAGGACGGTGGCATGCGGGAGCCGGAGGCGTTCGGTGCCGACCATGCAGCCGTAGTCGGCCTCATCGCACACGAGGAGGTCGGGTCGCCACCCTTCGGCCAGCTCCAGCACGGCGGCCATCCGGGCGCGAGCGATCCGGTCGGCGAAACCGCGCAGGTCCCGGTACTCGCGTTCCATGTCGAGCTCGAGCAACGGGGTGATCGTCACGGTATCGCCGGTCGCGAGCGTCGGGTCGTCCGGATCGGCGAACAGCGTGAAGCCGTTGACATCGAGCAGGGCAGCGGCGGATCGGCGTCCGAAGAACGCGACGTCGTGCCCCGAGGCCCGCACGGCCGCGGCGACCTGCACGAGCGGATCCGCATGCCCGCTCCCTCCCGCATAGGTGAACAAGACCCGCACGCGTCGACCTCCCGCGGGCATCATGCCATCGGCCTCTCCGCTCCGGATGCCGCGCGGGTTGACGGGTCTATGCAGCAGAATGCATACTTATCCGCCATGACGGACTCCACTGCCCACGTTCGCGTCGCCGTGCTCGGCGCCTCCGGATTCGCGGGAGGCGAGCTGGTCCGGCTGCTCGAGGCGCACCCGCACGCCGACGTGACGTTCCTGGGGGGGCACGGTTCGGTCGGGAAGACGCTCGCCGAGGTCCACCCGAACCTTGCAGGGCTCGCGATGGCGACGGAGCTGCTCCGGGAGCCGATCGTGGCGGACGTCGCGGGTGTGGCGGAGATGGCGTTCTGCTCGCTCCCGCACGGCGCCAGCGCGGAGCTGGCCCCCTGGTTGCTCGAGGCCGGCATCAAGGTGATCGACCTCGCCGGCGACTTCCGGCTCCCCGCGTCCGCGTACCCGGACTGGTACGGGTTCGAGCACCCCGCCGCCGACTGGCTCGGCAAGGCTGTCTACGGCTTGCCCGAGCTGTTCGGGGAACAGCTGCCCGGCGCGCAACTGGTGGCGAATCCTGGGTGCTTCCCCACGCCGGTGATCCTGGGTCTGGCGCCGCTGCTGTCCGCGGGTCTGGTGGAGCCCGGCTCGATCCACGTCGACGGCAAGACCGGGCTCTCGGGAGCCGGTCGCGTGGCGAGCGAAGCCGCCCTGTACGCATCGTCGGAGGAGAGCGTCCGCCCATATCGCGTTCCGCGGCACCAGCACACGCCGGAGATGGAGCGGGGCCTCGAGCTCGCGACGGGGTTCACACCGGGCGTCGTATTCGTCCCGCACCTGGTGCCGGCGGTCCGCGGCGTCGTCACGACGGCCTACGCGCCGCTGGCGTCGGGGGCCACGACGGACGTGCTGACGTCGTGCCTCCTCGACGTGTATGCGGGACGGCCCTTCGTCCGCGTCATGGCTCCGGGCGAGATGGTCGACTCCAAGCGGACGCGTGGCTCGAACGTGGTCGAGCTGCAGGCCGTCGCCGACACGCGAACCGGCACGGCTGTGGTGATCGGGGCCCTGGACAACCTGGTGAAGGGCGCCGCGGGCCAGGCGATCCAGAACCTCAACCTGGTGCTGGGGCTCGACGAGGCCGTCGGGCTCCCGACGCTGGCGGTGTACCCGTGAGCGTGACGTTCCCGCTCGGGTTCCGGGCTGCCGGGATGAGCGCGGGTCTCAAGCCGTCGGGTCGTCCCGACCTCGGCCTGCTCGTCGGCGACCCCGGCACGACCGTCGCCGGCCTCTTCACGACGAACCGCGTCGCCGCGGCGCCGGTCCATCTGAGCCGTTCGCGGATCGCCGACGGTCACGGCCGGGCCGTGATCGTGAACAGCGGGCAGGCGAACGCGGCCACTGGAGAACGAGGCGACACGGACGCGAACACCGTGGTCGCCGCCACCGCCGGCGCGCTCGGGGTGGACGTCGCGGACGTCCTCGCATGCTCGACGGGTGTGATCGGCGAGCCCGTGCACGTCGAGCCGCTCCTCGCGGCGTTGCCCATCCTCGCCGGCTCGCTGGCGCCCGACGGCGGGCCCGGTTTCGCGCGCGCGATCATGACGACGGACACCGTCGACAAGCAAGCGACGGCCGAGGCCGGCAGTTACCGGGTCGGCGGATGCGCGAAGGGCGTCGGCATGATCGCGCCGAACCTCGCCACGATGCTCGTGTTCGTGACGACCGATGCTCCGGTGCATCGTGACCACCTCCAGCGCCTGGCGGACGAGCAGTTGAAGCCCCGGTTCAACGCGCTCACCGTGGACGCGTGCACCAGCACGAACGACACGGTGTTGTTGTTCGCGAGCGGCGCAGCGCCGGACGCCACCGAGATCATGCCCGACACGCCGTCATGGGTTGAGCTGGCCGGCGCGGTCGGCGAGGTGGGGGAGTCGCTCGTTCGACAGCTGATCGCCGATGCCGAAGGGGTCACGCACGTGATGCTCGTCGACATCGCCGGCGCGGGATCGGAACGCGATGCACGCGTCGTGGCGAAGGCGGTCGCCGAGTCGCCGCTCGTCAAGACGGCCGTGTTCGGCGGCGATCCGAACCCCGGGCGCATCCTTCAGGCCGTGGGTTCGTCGTCGATCGATATCGATCCCTCGGCCATCGACATCGCGATCGGTGGCGTTCGGCTCGTGGAAGGTGGCGTGATCCCGGCGAGCTACTTCGATGACGACACGCTCTCGTCCGCCGCTCGCGTCGCGATGAAAGAGCCCGAGATCCGTATCGACGTCTCGCTGGGCGGTGGCCCGGGCCGGAGCCGCGCGCTCGGCTGCGACCTCTCGTACGAGTACGTGCGCATCAACGGGGAGTACACGACGTGAGCGTCGAGCTGCCGCCGCAGATCCGCCAGCGCACCGTGGCCAAGGCGTACGTCCTGCTCGAGGCGCTGCCGTTCATGCGCGAGCACCACGGCAAGGTCATCGTCGTGAAGTACGGCGGCGCGGCCATGGAGCGGGCGCCGCTCGCCGCGTCGTTCGCGCAGGACGTCGCGCTGCTGCAGAGCGCGGGCATCCTGCCGGTGATCGTGCACGGCGGCGGGCCCCAGGTGACGAAGATGTCGGCGAGCCTGGGGATCGAGACGACGTTCGTCGACGGCGTTCGCGTTACCGACGCCGAGACGCTCGACGTGGCGACCATGGTGCTCGCCGGCAAACTGAACACGGAAGTCGTCGCGTCGCTCGTCACGGGCGGCGTGCCCGCAGTGGGTCTGTCCGGCGTCGACGGGGGCATGTTGCTGGCGCGCAAGCAAACGGCGCCCGACCTCGGCTTCGTGGGCGAGGTGGTGCACGTGAACGCCGACGTGGTCCGCACGTTGATGGCGCAACGGTTCGTACCGGTCGTGGCGTCGATCGCCGTGGACGAGTTCGGTCAGGCCTACAACGTGAACGCCGACGTCGTGGCGGCGGAGCTCGCGATCGCGCTCGGCGCCGGGAAGCTCGTGTTCCTCAACGACGTGCCGGGGCTCATCGGGCCGACCGGCGATCTGCTCTCGGAGCTCTCCGCCGAGCAATGCCTCGACCTGCTGGGCAGGGACGGAGTCGTAGACGGCGGCATGATCCCCAAGCTCGAGAGCGCGGTGGACGCGATCAAGGCCGGTGTCGGCCGCGTGCACCTGGTGGACGGCCGGGTCGAGCATTCGCTGGTCCTGGAGCTGTTCACGCCAGAGGGCGTCGGCACCATGATCACGCCCGACGCCGGGGAACCGACGCTCGGAGGGACCTCGGCATGAGCCGGGGCAACGCCGCCGTGAAGGCGAAGCGCCAGCAGACGATCCTGTCGCTCGTCGGCCGCGAGCGGCTCGCGTCCCAGGAGGAGATCCGGGCACGCCTGGCGGCGCTCGGGTTGGATGCCACGCAATCGACGATCTCGCGCGACGTGGAGGAGCTCGGGCTCGCGCGCGTGCACGATCACGACGGCCTCCGCTACGTCGTCCCGGGCAACGGCTCGGCGCCGGTGCCGCTCCGGTTGCTCAAACGGCTGCTCGAGGAGTTCGCGCTGTCGTTCACCAGGAGCGATCATGGCCTGGTCGTTCGGACCCCGCCCGGCGCCGCCTCGGCGCTGGCGGAGGGGATCGATCGCGTCGAGCTCGAAGGCGTCGCGGGCACGATCGCCGGCGACAACACGATCCTCATCCTCGGGCGGGAGGGCGTCGCTGCCGCGGCGCTCGAACGGACCCTCAACCACATCATGGAGGCGGGAGCATGAAGCGCGCGGTGCTGGCGTACAGCGGCGGACTCGACACGTCGGTCACCATCCGTTGGCTCGTCGAGCAAGGCTACGAGGTGCACGCCGTCGCGGTCGACGTGGGACAGCAGGAGGACTTCGACGCGGTCGTGGAACGCGGCCGGCTCGCCGGTGCCACCGACGTCCGGGTCGTCGACGCCGTCGCCCGGTTCGCGGCCGACTACCTCGTCCACGCGATCAAGGCGAACGGGTTGTACGAGGGCAAGTACCCGATGGTGTCGGGGCTCGCGCGGCCGCTCATCGTCGAAGAGGTCGTGCGCGTCGCGCGCGAGATCGGCGCCGACGTCGTCGCCCACGGCTGCACCGGCAAGGGTAACGACCAGGTCCGGTTCGAGGTGTCGTTCGGCGTGCTCGCTCCGGACCTGGAGGTGCTGGCTCCGATCCGCGACGCCAACATCCCGCGCGAGAAGGCACTAGTGCTGGCGGAGGAGTGGGGCATCCCGCTCGCATCGATCGTCAGCTCGTACTCCGTCGACGAGAACCTGTGGGGGCGCACGGCCGAGTGCGGACCGCTCGAAGACCCGTGGGTCGCTCCGCCGGAAGACGCGTTCGCGAGGACGGCGCCGCCCGAAGCCCGTCCGGCCGATCCCGCGGAGATCGTCGTCGCGTTCGAACGCGGGTTGCCGGTGGCGCTGGACGGCGGGGCGGCCGATCTGGCGTCCGTGATCCGCGCGCTCGATCTACTCGGCGGGACCTACGGCTACGGCCGCGTCGACATGATCGAGAACCGCCGTGTGGGCATCAAGTCGCGCGAGCTCTACGAGGTGCCGGGCGCGCTCGCCATCATCCTGGCCCACCGGGCCCTGGAGGACCTGACGCTCGAGCGCGAGGTCGCCCACCACAAGCCGCTCATCGAACAGCGCTGGACCGACCTGGTCTACGACGGTCAGTGGTTCTCCCCGCTCCGCGCCGCGCTGGACGCCTACGTCGACTCGACGCAGACCCACGTGACGGGCGACGTGCGCCTTCGGTTCGAGTCCGGTACGTGCACCGTCGTCGGCCGCCGTTCCGCGAACTCGCTCTACGATCTGTCGCTCGCCACGTACGGGAGCGGTGATGCGTTCGACCAGTCGCACGCCGAGGGCTACGTCCGGCTGTACGGGCTGCCGCTCAAGGTCTGGTCGGCGAAACAGGGCGGGGCATGAGCGAAGGGTCCAACGCTCCGCTCTGGGCCGGCAGGTTCACGTCGGCGCCGGCGCCGGAGGCGAACCTGCTCGGTCGCAGCGTGCACTTCGACGTTCGTCTGGCATCCCACGACATCGACGCATCGATCGCGCACGTGCAGGGGCTCGAGGACGCCGACCTGCTGACGTCAGACGAGGCCGTCGCGCTCGCGGAGGCGCTGACGGACGTGGGCCGCCAGATCGCGGAGGGAGGGTTCGCGTTCGATCAGGCGGACGAGGACGTCCACTCGGCGATCGAACGCGGAGTCACTGATCGGCTGGGTGATGTGGGGGCGAGGTTGCACGCCGGCCGGAGCCGCAACGACCTGGTCGTCACCGATCTGCGGCTGTGGCTCCTCGCGGCGGGCCGTCGCATCGAGGGCATGACCACGATGCTCGTGCGCACGCTCGTCGCCCGGGCGCGCGAGCACGTCGACACGGTCATGCCCGGCGTCACCCACGCGCGACCTGCGCAGTCCGTCACGCTCGGCCATCATCTGTTGGCCCACGCCTGGGCTCTCCTCCGCGACCTCGAGCGGTTCGACCAGTGGTCCGTGAGGACGTCCACGTCGCCGCTCGGGGCGGGCGCGCTCGCCACGTCGACGCTCGGGCTCGACCCCGGCGCCGCGGCCACACGCCTCGGGTTCCGACGTCCGTTCGACAACTCCATCGACGCCGTGTCGGACCGGGACTTCGTCCAGGAGTTCTTGGCGGACGCCACGATCTGCGCAACGCACCTGTCACGGCTGGCGGCCGATCTCGCTCGTTGGACGGATCCGACGCTCGGTTGGGCGGAGCTCGACGAGGCCTACTCGACCGGGTCGAGCATCATGCCGCAGAAGCGGAACCCGGACACGGCAGAGCTCGCGCGCGCGAAAGCGGCCAGGATCGCCGCCGGGTTCGTCACGTTGACGTCGGTGCTCCAGGGGCTTCCCCTCGGGTATCACCGAGATCTCCAGGAGGACAAGGAGCCGGCGTTCGACGCTGCGGACACGCTCGAATTGGTGCTCCCGGCGCTCGTGGGCGCGGTCGACACGGTGCGGTTCGACGCCGCCGCGATGCGGGCGTCCGCGGCAGACGAAGGGCTCTACGCGACCGACCTCGCCGAGGCCCTCGTGCGCAGTGGGGTGCCGTTCCGGGAAGCGCACCGCCGCACCGGTGAGCTCATCAAAGGGCTCGCCGAGGCTTCCAGGTCGCTGCGAGACCTCACCGCCGAGGAATGGGAGGCCTTCGGTGTGAAGGGCGGCGTCGCGTTGCTCGACCCGGATCGCTCCGTCGGTGCACGCACGATGCCGGGGGGTCCGTCACCCGACAGCGTGCGACACCAGGCCGAGACGATCGAAGCCGCGCTCGCCGGCCGGTCGCGGGTGCCCTGAAGCTAGGCGCGCTGCCGGCGCAGCACGATGACGCCGAGCGCGACCATCGCGATCGCGAACGCGAGGAGCGCCAGCAGGCGACCCGCCACGTCCCCGATGCCGTCCCCCGCGATCATCACGCCTCGGAGCGCCGCGGCGGCGTGGGTGAGCGGGAACAGCTGCGACAGCCACCGCAGCGGCGCCCAGAGCGTCTGCACCGGCCAGAAGAGTCCGCCGAGGAACGTCTGGGGTAACAACACGAGCGGGATGAACTGGATCACCTGGAGCTCGTTCCTCGCGTAGAAGGAGAGCGTGATGCCCAGGTTCACCGCCCCGACCACCAGCAGGGCCAGGGTGAGCAGCACCAGCCAGATCGACCCCGAGATCGTGACGTGGAGCACGAGCGTCGCGTACCCGAGCACCAGGAGCGCCTGCACCGTCGCGAAGCCCATGAACCCGAGCAGGTACCCGAGCAGGATCTCGGTCTTCGTGATCGGGGACGCGAGCAGCCGGTCGAGCGTGCCCGACGACCGCTCCCGCAGGAACGCGACGCTCGTCAGCATCATGATGAAGAAGAACGCGAACAGGGCGACGATCGCCGGCGCGAAGACGTCGATCGTCTCGAGCTTCGCTCCCTCCGGCAGGCCGATCCTGGAGATGGGGATCGAAGACGATCCCGGGCCGGCAGGTCCTCCGAGCGCGGTCACGATGGAGGTGATCACGGGCTCCTCGAGGCGGGGGTCGACTCCGGCGATCGCGATGGAGGGGCCCGTCGGCTCGGCGATCACGAGGGCCACGAGCTCGCCGTCCCGGACCATCGAGCGTCCTTCCTCGAGCGACGACACGCGCTCCACGACGATGCCCGGCGCGTCTCGAAGCTGGCCGGAGACCCGATCGGCCGATGAGCCGGCGATCCCCACGGGCTGCGCTTCCTTCGCGCCCGTGAGCAGGTAGCCGATCAGCATCATGACGACCAGCGGGACGACGACGATCAGGGCGAGCGTCCGCGGGTCGTGCCGGAAGCCGCGGATGATCCGCCCGGCGAGCGCGAGGATGCGGGTGGCGGTCACCCGGCGGCCTTCCCGGTGGCGTCGAGCGTGAGGAACGCCTCTTCGAGCGTCGTCGCGCCGGCGCGCTCGCGCAGCGCCGCGGGGGCGTCCACCGCGATCGTGCGCCCCGAGGCGATGAAGGCGACCCGGTCGCAGCGCTCGGCTTCGTCGAGCACGTGCGTCGTGACGAGGAGCGTCGTACCGGACGCCTGCAGCCTCCGGAAGTGCTCCCACAAGGTAACCCGCAACACGGGGTCGATCCCCACGGTCGGCTCGTCGAGCAAGAGCAACCGGGGCGAGTGGATCATCGCGGCCGCCAGGTTGGCCAGCTGCCGCTGACCGCCCGAGAGGGCGCGAACGGGTGTCTCGGCCTTGTCGTTCAAGCGGAGCAGCTCGAGCAACTCGCGGCCCCGCCCCCTCGCCCGATCCCGGGGGAGCCCGTAGATGCGTCCGAAGAAGTCGAGGTTCTCGACGATGGTCAGGTCCTCGTAGAGCGCAGCAGATTGCGTCATGTAGCCGAGGAGGCTCGCTACGCTCCGTCCGGGGTGCTCACCCAGGACGAGCACCCGTCCCTCGGATGGTGAGAGGAGGCCCGCCACGACGCGGATGAACGTGGTCTTCCCCGCACCGTTGGGGCCGACGAGACCGAGCATCTCTCCGGATCGGACCTCGAGGTCGAGGCCGTCCAGCGCCCGGAGGCGGCCGAAGCATCGCACCACGCCCTGGGCGACGATCGCGCTTCCGCCGTCCATAGATCCCATCATCCTCGCCCGGCGGCCCCAACGGGCCGAAGGGCCGTCTGACCCGTTGGGAGGGAGGCGGTCGGCGCGGTGCTCGGGGCCCGCTAGACGGTGGCGGCGTCGATCGGGCGGGCCGCCTCCAGGTCATCGGGGCGTGCGGAGCGGATGCTCACGGTGAAGGTGCTCCCGGCCCCAGGTGCGCTCTGCACGTCGATCGTCCCGCCGATCGTCGCCAGCAGCCCCGAGACGATGTGAAGGCCGAGTCCCACGCCGCCGTGCGAACGGGTGGCCGACTGGTCCACCTGGTAGAACCGCTCGAAGATCCGAGGAAGGTCTCCCGCTTCGATACCGATCCCTTCGTCCTTCACCCAGAACGTGAGCGTGGATCCGTCGTTGGCGGCCCCGACCGTGACGGGCGTGGGTGCGGACGAGTACTTCAGCGCGTTGTCGATCAGGTTGACGAGCACGTCCTGGATCCGGCGTCTGTCGGCGGTGACGGGGAGGAGGTCGCCGGGGACCTCGTCGACGATGCGTTTGGCTCCATCGTGGAAGTCGGCCACCACCTCGGCGACCAGGTCCTTGAACGCGAACATGATCGGCGAGTTCCCGGCGTCCCCGTGCTCGAGGTTCGACTCCCGCAGCACGTTCGCGATCAAGCGGAACAACCGGCCGGACTGGCGTTCGATCGCTGCGAGGGCCTCGGCGGCGACCGGATCCCCGGCCAGCGTCGACTCGCGAAGGATGTGCACGTACCCCCGGATGCTGGTGAGCGGCGTGCGCAGCTCGTGCGACGTCGCGGCGACGAAGTCGCTCTTCATCCGGTCGAGCGCGCGGAGCTCGGCGACCGTGTCCTGCTCTCGTTCCAACAGATCGGAGAGCTGCGCGGCCTGCTCGAGGAGCTGGTGGTTCTGCCGGCGGAGCGTCCTGGTGATGCCGATCATCAACGGGAGCGTCACCACGTAGAGCGCGAGGAGGCCGATGCCGAGCGAGACCGTGAGCGTCCGGGTCAAACGGTCGATCTCGGCCTGGATCACGGAGTAGTCCTGATAGACCTCGATCGCGCCGACGACCGGGCCGGTCATCCCGATGCGGAACGGAACGTAGGTCTCGAACAACCGGCTCCCAAGCGCGCGCTCGCCCACGTTCTCCGCCGCCGTGAGGTCGGAGATATCGCTCTGCAGCTCGCCTCCGAGGGCCTCCTTCAGGCCGTCCTCCAAGGCGGGTCGCATGCCGACCTCATCCCGGTTGTTCGAGAAGAGCACCGTGCCGTCGGAACCCCAGAGCTTGATGCGGAGGACCCCGGGATCGGCAAGCATGGTGGTTCGGACCGCATCCTCGATCTCGGAGTATCGCGCGCCGGTGACGGGGCCGGTCATGTCCGCCGCGGTGAGCGCGGGGCCGATGGCCTCGTTCGCCACTAGTTCCGCCCGGCTGGCAGCCGCTCGCTCCTCGCGAGCCCCGACATCCCTCGTTCGGAACGTCGTGATGAACGCGCCGATCACGACGAACACGATCAGGCTCGTCAGGGCGAACCACGCCACGATCCGGGTGTGCGGCCCGCGGCCGTCATCGCGTGTGCGCATATCTGCAGGTATCGACTTGAGGAAGGAACGGGTGAAGTCCCGGTTTCCGGTATCGCGAGCAGGCGATACCCTGCCCTGATGGCCTTCTCGAGTGCACTCGTCTTGTTCGCCCATCCCGACGACGCCGAGTTCATGTGCGGCGGCACGATCGCCAAGTGGACGCGCGACGGCTGCGAGGTCCACTACGTCGTCATCACGGACGGTTCGGCCGGGAACAACGATCCGGGCGCGACCCGGGAGCAGATGCGGCCCATCCGCGAACGAGAGCAGCGGGCCGCGGCCGAGGTGCTCGGCGTGCGGAGCCTGACGTTCCTCGGCGAGGTGGACGGGATGCTCGAGGTCACGTTGGACACCCGGCGGAAGGTCACGCGAGAGGTCCGGCGCCTGCGCCCCGAGGTGATCGTGGCTCCGGACCCGGCGCGTCTGTGGTCGGGCAACCGATACATCAATCACTCCGACCACCGCGCCGCCGGCATGCTCGCCCTCTCGTCGGTCATGCCCGACGCGCCGTCCCGGCCGATGTTCCAGGAGCTGGAGGCCGAGGGCATCGAGCCCTTCGAGATCCCCAACCTCTGGCTCGGGTCGAATGAGCCGGACACGTACGTGGACATCTCGGACACGATCGACGTCAAGATCAAGGCGCTCGAGCAACACGTGTCTCAGGGTGGTGCGGAGGCCGAGCCGTGGGTTCGGCTCCGGGCGCAGCAGACCGGTGAGGAAGCGGGGTACGCCTACGCCGAAGCGTTCAAGACGTTCCGATTCGTCGACGAACCCGCAGCGGTGGAGGACGAGTGATGGAGGAACCGACGCCCGGATCCGACGAGCCGGAGGAGCCGATCGAGCTCACGTCCGAGGAGCGCGCGGATATCGAAGCGGACCTGCACGACCTCGAATCGATGCACGGATCTGTTCGCTGCCCAAGGCGTGAAGGGCGTGGTGATCGCCTGTCAGGACTGCGGCTCGAACCACTTCTACGAATGGGAGCTGCTGCAGGACAACCTGGAACACATGCTGGAGACCGGCGAGCCGCGGATGCACGAACCGGCGTTCGACATCCAGGAAGAGGAGTACATCCAGTGGGATTACGGCAAGGGCTACATCGACGCCCTCGTCGATACCGGACTGGAGCCGGATCGCAAGATCGAGGTTGGCTCCTGCCCGTGGTGCCAGACGAGCTTCGAGCCACCCTTCCGCTTCTGTCCGCGCTGCGGCCGGTCACTCGGTGCGGTCCGGATGTATCACGAGCTTGTGACGAGGGGCATGGAGGAGCGTGAGGTGCGGGCCCTACTGGTCCGTGCCGGCTACGAGCCCTTCTGACGCGTCGTCGGCGTCTCGAGGACGCACTCGTCCGGGGTCTTGTCCGGGCGGAGACCCTTGAATGACGGTGCACGCATCTTCTTCGTGCTCTTGGTGATCTCGAGGTACTCGACCTCACACACCAGCTCGGGTTCGACGTAGGTGGCACCCTTCACCGCGGCGAGGTCGGGATCGTCGATCGGCGGCGTGTCCCGGACCAAGGGATCGAGCTTGTCCTGGACGACGGCGAGCATCTTGTCGGTGAACCCGGTCCCGACCTGACCGATCCACTTCCAGTCGTCGCCGTCGAGGGCTCCCACGAGCAAGGCGCCGAACGACTTCGAGCGGCCGCCCTGTCCGGGGGTCCAGCCCAGGATCACGCAGTCCTGGGTGTTCGTGAGCTTGATCTTGCGCCACGTGTCGGAACGCCTGCCGGGCAGGTACTTCGAGCCCTTCTTCTTGGCGACGACGCCTTCGAGCCCTAGCTTCTTCGCCGCCGCCGTGAACGTCTTCCCCTCCCCCTCGACGTGCGTCATCACCTGGAGCCGGTGGTCCTCCTCCACGATGAGCTCGAGCAGCTCGCGCCGTTCCTCCAGCCGCAGGCCGGTCGTGTCGCGGCCGTCCAGCCACAGCACGTCGAAGACGACCAGCGCGACCGGGATCTCTTTGGCCATGCGCTTGATCTCGCGTTCGTTCGCCAGGTTCATGCGTTGCTGCAGCGCCTCGAACGAGTTCCTGCCCTCGGCGTCGAACGCCACGATCTCGCCGTCGAGGACGGCGTTCACCTGGTCGACCAGCTCGTGGATCATGTGGATGTCCGGGTACTGCGGCGTCACGTCGCGGCCGGTCCGCGTGATGAGCTTCGTCTCGCCGGTGGTCATCTCCGCGAGGCAGCGGATGCCGTCGAGCTTCGGTTCGAACCACCAGTCGTCGTCGTCGAACGCCTTCCACCCGCCCTCCGCGAGCATCGGTTGGAACCGGCGGGGGGACTCGATCAGCGGCGCGTCCTGCGCGCTCGCGAGGAACGCGAGCCAGTCCGTGCGGGTCTTCACGAAGTGGAACTCCAGGCCCGGGTAGCGCCGGCCGTGCAGCTTGAACGAGACCTTCTTCGCGTCGTCCCACTCGATCGGCTCGTACCAGCCATCGTCGAAGATCCGCACCTCGCCGGCGCCGTAGTGGCCCGCGGGGATCGTGCCCTCGAACTTGCCGTACTCGAGCGGATGATCCTCGGTCCGGACCGCGAGGCGCTTGTCACCTTTGACGGTCGGCAGCCCTTTGGGCACGGCCCAGGACGGCAGCGCGGCGTTCCGCTCCAGGCGCACGTCGTAATGCAGACGGGTGGCTCGATGCTTGTGGATCACGAACGAGTTGCCCTGGCCCTCGGCGGCACCCGGCGCCGGCTCGGGCGTCCCCTCGAAGTCGCGCTTGCGGATGTACTCGGCGAGGTTCGGGTCCTTCGAGGCCGCGATGATCTCCGCGGAGCTTCGGGTGCGGACGGGCGCTTCCTGCTCGGTCGGGTCGATCCCCAGCGCCTCGAACGCGTTCGTGAGATCCGCCGCCTCGGTGAGCATCCCGGCGAACAGGTCGCCGGCGCGATCGAAACGCTCCCAGACGTTGTCGATCCGGAAGTCCTGTGGCTCGAACCCGCCCGTCGCGACCTCGTCCCACGTGAGCGGCGTCGAGACCGGCGCCCTCGGCTCGGGCCGCATCGAGTAGGCGGCCGCGATGTTCGCGCCCGATCGGTTCATGTTGTGGTCGATGAAGGTCTTGCCCGTGCGATCGGCGATCTTCCACGCCATGGTCACGCGTTCGGGGTCGGCCTGCAGGATCAGCCGTCCGCAGCGTCCCACGAGCTCGCGGACCTGGTCGTACGTGTACCGTCCGCGCTCGATCGGGACGAAGATCTGCAGGCCGGTGGCGCCCGACGTCTTCGGGAACGGCGGTCAACCCCAGTTGATCGAGCAACGCCTTGATGTGCCGCGCCACGGTGAGCACGTCCTCGTACGTGTACGGCGGGAACGGGTCGAGGTCGAAGAAGAGGTAGTCGGGGTGCTCGACGTCCTCGCAGCGCGAGTGGAGCGGGTGGAACTCGATGCAGCCGAGGTTCGCGATGAAGAGGAGCCCGGCGGCGTCCTCGATCGTCATGTAGTCGATCACGCCGGTCTTGGCGTCGTCGGACAGCACCTTGCACCGGCCGATCCAGTCCGGGACGTGTGACGGTGCCGACTTCTCGTAGAAGAACGGTCCGTCGATGCCGTCCGGCATCCGTTTCATCGTGAGCGGCCGCCCGACCAGGTGCGGCAGCATCAGATGCGCCACGTTGAAGTAGTAGGCGATCAGGTCGCCCTTCGTGTATCCCTCGTCGGGCCAGAACACCTTGTTGAGGTTGGAGAGACGGAGCTCGCGGCCGTCCACTTCGGACCACCACGCGTCGCCGTCCCTGCGGGCGCCGAGCTCGTTCGGGAATCCGACGGTGAACGCGTGCGGAGACGTGCGCGCACGAAGCCTCTTGGGTGGCATGGGCCGATGGTACCGGGCACCCGCGGCCGGGAATTGGGGAGGCCTCCGCATCTGAAGCGTGTCCGCCCTTGGGCATACAATCGCGTTTCCATCGCCCGCGACCCGGGAACGAACACCTCTGGAGGACGAAACCATGCCGAGATCCATGTGGAAGGGCGCCATCAGCTTCGGGCTCGTGACCATCCCGGTCTCCGTCTACCCGGCGACCGAGGAGAAGACGCTCCGGTTCAACCAGCTCCACGACGAGGACGGTGGCCGGATCCGGATGAAGCGCACGTGCTCGATCGACGGCGAAGAGGTCAGCTACGACCACATCGTCAAGGGCTACGAGTACGAGAAGGACAGGTACGTGGTCCTTTCGGACGAGGACTTCGACGCCGTCCCCGTCCCCTCCAGCCGCGCGATCGACATCGTGCAGTTCGTGGACCTCGAGGACATCGACCCGATCATGTACAAGAAGACGTACTACCTGATCCCCGAGGAGACCGGCGCTAAGGCGTACGCGCTGCTCCGCGAGGCCATGAGTCAGGTCAACAAGGTAGGCATCGCCAAGGTCAGCTTCCGCGACAAGGAGCACCTGTCCGCGCTCCGGTTCAAGGACGACGCGTTCGTCCTGGAGACGATGTATTGGCCCGACGAGATCCGCGAGGCGGACTTCGGCGGCGTCGATGTCGACGTGAAGGTTCGCGATCAGGAGCTCGACATGGCGAAGACGCTGATCGAGAACCTCACGGCGGAATGGCAACCGGAGGAGTTCACCGACGACTACCGCGAGGGGTTGCTCAAGATCGTCGAGGCGAAGATCGCCGGTGAGGAGATCGAACTCGTCGAGGCGGAGCCGACCGCCAAGGTCGTCGACCTGATGGCGGCGCTGAAGGCGAGCGTCGACGCCGCGAAGAAGCGGCCGAGCGGTGACGAGGAGGCGACCACGCCGAAGACGGACACGCGGAAGTCCTCGGCGAAGAAGCCCGCGGCCAAGTCTCCCGCCAAGAAGGCGGCCGCCCGCAAGGCTCCTCCGCGCAAGAAGGCGTCGGGAGAGTGAACCTCCCGCCGGGATTCACGTCCCGGCCCGCAACGCTCGATGACTTGGACGACGTCGCCGCACTCGTGAGGGAGTGGGACCTGAAGTACGTCGGAGAGTCCGAGGCTGCCCGGGCCATGCTCCAGTACGAATGGGGAGCGGCGTCGTTCGACATGGCGCGAGACACACGGATGATCCATGCCGCCGACGGGGCGCTCGCCGCGTTCGCGCAGCACACGACGCCCGATCCGGCGCTCCGCTACGAGGCGTTCGGTCCGGTCCACCCACGGTTCGAGGGGCGGAGCCTCGGATCGGCGATCCTCGACTGGACCGAGACGCAGACGCGGTTCCGGATGGGGGAGGACTCGACGACCCTTCTGTGGCACTCGGTGCAGGCGAACAACGCGGGCGCGATCAGGTTGCTCGAGGCGAGCGGCTACATCCCCATCCGTTCGTTCTGGCAGATGACCATGGATCTGGACGTCTCGTTCGAGGCCGGCGCGGTCCCCGAGGGCGTGACGATCCGTCCTATCGTGATGGAGGTGGACGGCCCCGCCGCGTTCTCGGTGCTGAACACGGCGTTCCGAACGCACTTCGGTCATGTGGAGGAGACGTTCGAGGGGTGGCTGGCGCAACAGGAAGCCGATGACACATGGGATCCCACCCTCGGGCTGCTCGCCGAGGCCGATGGGATCATCGTCGGCGCCAGCAACAATGGGGTGATCGACGGGACGGGTTACGTGTTCGAGCTCGGCGTGCTGCCGGAGATGCAGGGGCGAGGGATCGGGAGGGCACTGCTGCGGCATTCCTTCGCGATGCTGGCGGCACGTGGGGTCCCGAGGGGGCGTCTGGGGGTCGACACGCAGAACGTCACCGGTGCGGTCGAGCTGTATCGGTCGATCGGCATGACCCCGGCGAGCGAGCATCGTGTGGTCGAGAAGCTCATCGCGGCCGACTAGGCTACTGACCCCGGCCGAGAGGGGCCCAGATGAAGCTCATCACCGCGATCGTGAAGCCGCACCGCATCGAGGAAGTGAAGGAAGCGTTGCGCGACATCGGCGTGAACGGCCTGACCACGACCGACGTGGAGGGGTTCGGGCGCCAGCGAGGCCATACCGAGGTGTACCGCGGCGCCGAGTACCAGGTGGATTTCGTGCCGAAGGTGAAGGTCGAGGTGCTCGTGTCCGAGGACGACGCGCAGGGCGTGATCGACGCGATCGAGAAGGCGGCCCGGACCGGCAAGATCGGCGACGGCAAGATCTGGGTCACTGAGGCCGAGCAGGTCATCCGGATCCGCACCGGCGAGCGCGGCCCGGACGCGCTCTGACGTGAGCGCCGGGGACGCACCGGCGGTCGCTCCGGCTCCCATGGCGCGGCTGAAGGACGAACTGGCCGCCTTGGAGCGGGCGTATTCGCCGGGCCACCACGGTCTGTGGTCGGCGCGACGGCGCGCGGAGCTGGTCGATGTCGCGCTCCTCGATCTGTACACGGCAGCGACCTCCGCCGGGGACCGGGCGCCGCGCACGGCGTTGGTCGCGCTCGGCGGCTACGGGCGCGGCGCCCTCTGTCCGCATTCGGACATCGACCTCTTGTTGCTGCACGACGGGTCGGATGCATCGACGGTCGCTTCGCTGTCGGAGCAGCTCCTGTATCCGCTCTGGGACGCCGGTTTCAGCGTGGGGCACGCCGTCCGGACGCCGGAGGAGTCCGTCGAGCTGGCAGCCGAACGGCTCGATGCGGCAACCGCCATGCTGGATGCGCGGCTGCTTGCCGGCGACGCCGATCTGCTGGGCGAAGCCTCAGGCCCCGTCCTTGCACGGCTCCAGGGGGACGTCGACGGGTTCGCCGAGAGCCTGGCGGATGACGCCCGCGATCGCCGGAAGCGGTTCGGGTCCGCAGCCGACCTCTTGGAACCGGAGTTGAAGGAGGGCGGCGGCGGTCTTCGGGATATCCACGCGTTCGGCTGGCTCCAACGGGTCCGCGGCCGGTCGCTCGAAGACGAAGGTCTCCTCCGAGCTGCCGAACGTGCGCGGTTGAACGCCGCGGAGGAGTTCCTCACGCGCGTCAGGAGCGCCATGCACCTGGAGAGCGGCCGCCGGACGGATCGGCTGCTCCGGGAGCAGCAACACGACATCGCGAAGGTGATGGGGTTCCAGGATGAGCCACGGCTGATCGCCGAGGACGGCCTGATGCGAACGGTCTTCGAGCACGCGCGGGTCGTGGATGCGCTCAGCGAAGACGTGATCGTCCGTGGCCGCCCTTCGGGCGGATCCTCCGATCAGGTCGAGCTCATGGATGCCGCGGATGCGATCGCGCTGATCGCCCGAGCCGCGGAGGAGGGACGTTCGCTGTCGGCGGCCGAGCTCGACGCCGTCGAGGTCATCGCCTCACCGGACGAGCTCGAGTGGGACGATGCGGTACGCGACGCGTTCATGCGCATCCTCGGCGCGGGACCGGGGGCGGCGGACGGACTGCAGGCGCTCGATCGCACGGGACTGCTCGCGCGACTGATCCCTGAATGGGTCGACGTGCGTTGCCGCCCGCAGCGTGACCCGTACCACCGATACACGGTCGACGTGCACCTGTTGCGTGCGTTCGACCGGATGTCCCGCGCCCTCGCCGGATCCGACGCGGATGATCCGCTCGAGGTCGTTTCGGCCGATCACATCGACGAACGGGACGGCGCGCTCCTCGGGGCGCTCTTGCACGACATCGGCAAGAACGGGGAGGGCGGGCACGTGTTGGTCGGCGACCGAGTCGCGGCCACGATCCTCGCACGCATGGACGTCGAGGCGTCGACGGGCGAGCTCGCTCGATTCATGGTTGCCGAGCACTTGCTCCTGCCGGATACCGCCACCAGACGAGATCTGGGCGACGACGACCTGATCCTGGACGTCGCCGCGCGGGTTGAGACGCCCGAACGGCTCGCGGCCCTGTACCTGCTCGCGAAGGCCGACGCGCTCGCCACCGGCCCGTCGGCGTGGACGCCGTGGCGCCAAGCGCTGATCCGCGAGCTCGTGGCCAAGGTCCAGCGCGTGTTCGAGCGGGGCGAGATGGGGGTCGAGGTCGCGGAGCGGCTCGCTGACGCGGTCGACGTGGTCAGGGACCTCCTCCGCGACGAGCGCGCCGAGGAGGTCGAGCGGTTCATCTTGCGGATGCCGAGGAGTTACTTCCTCTCGATCCCACCGACGCAGATCGCGCGTCACTACGCCACGATCGAGCCCGACCTCGGGCAGCATGACGTGCGAACGTCCACGCGGGAGGGCGGCCGCCCGGGGACCTACGAGTTGCTGGTGGTCGCGGCGGACCGTGGGGGATTGCTCTCGTGGATCGCGGGCGCGCTCTCGCTGGCCGGCCTCTCCATCCTGACGGCCCAGGTATTCACGACCGAGGACGGCGTGGCCGCAGACCTGTTCGAGGTCCAAGGCGTGTTCGAGCCCGTGGTGGGGGAGGAGCGCTGGCGGGAGTTCCGGAGCCTGCTCCGCAAGGCGATCGACGGACGCGTGTCGCTCGAGCACCGCATGACGGAGAAGCGGCACCACTACCCGGAGCGGAGCGACACCCCCGTGACGGTGGCCGTCGACAACGGAGCGTCGGATTTCTTCACGGTGATCGAGATCGGCGCGCCCGACCGGATCGGTCTTCTCTACGACATCACGCGAACGCTCTCGGAGATGGAGCTCGACGTCCATCTCGCGAAGGTGGCCACGTACACGGACCGGGTGATCGACGCGTTCTACGTGCGCGACGCTCTCGGCCGCAAGGTCATCGAGTCCGCGGATGTCGCGTCCATCGAACGAACGATCCGTTCGCTCCTCGGATAGCCGGGTCCTCGGATCGAAGGTCGAGCCCCTTGCCGTAACCACCCTTCCGGAGCCAGGATGGACCCAGACAACGTGGATCCGGAAAGGAGATCTGTGCGCGCGTCGAGTCACGTGGTTCGCTTCTTAGCCCTGGTGGTCGCGCTCGGCGCGTCGACAACAGCCTGCGGGTCGAAGAACCCGGCCGGAACGGCCGACCAGCCATCTCCCGGCGCTGATCGATCCACCTTGATCGGGATGCAGGCCCCCGACTTCTCCCTTCGAGACCAGTTCGATCGGCATCAGCGGCTGTCGGACTATCGCGGCAAGGTGGTGCTGCTCACGTTCGTGTCCAGCCACTGCAAGGACATCTGTCCTTTGACCGCGGAGCTTCTCGCGCGTACGCAGGACCTTCTCGGCCCCAAGGCCGACGGCATGCAGGTCGTGGCTGTGAACGCGAACTACCGCTTCAGCGCTGTCCATGACGTCCTGCGTTGGTCCAAGCAGCACTCGATGACACATCGCTGGCTGTTCCTGACCGCGCAGGCCTCGACCCTCTGGAACGTGTACAACGCATACGGGGTCACCCCCGGAGCCGCCCATACCGTCACCATCTTCCTGATCGACCCCGCGGGCCGGGTCCAAGCTTTGGTTCCCATCGCGATGCAAAGCGGCATCGACGACGAGGCCAAAGTCCTGATGCAGGCCGTTGGGACGCTCGAGGCGGCCTGACCCGATCACCTGCGTTGGTGCCTCCTCATAGCCTTCCGATGTGCTCGATGGGGAACGGTGGCTGCGCGAGCGGTCGGACGGCGAGCCGCAGCAGGATCAGCGGGTTGTCGTCGGCCGCGGTGCGATTGAGATGCAGCTCATCGCATCCACCGCATCGATGGACGAGCACCCATTCGCCGTCGCCGCGAACCGTCACGGCGATCGGTTCCATGAGGGAGCCACAGTCGGCCTCTCGGTCGCCGGGGCGATCGTCGTCCAGGTGACGGCTCCAGAGGCAGTTCGGACAGTGGTTGCGGTGCGCGGTGCCGGGGGCGCGGTACGAAACGTCCAAGCGGCAGTTGCCGCACCGGAACGTGATCGGACCATCGCGCCGCGCACCGCGGCGTTGATCGCGTGACATCGCTGGACCTCCTGGCGGAAAGCACGGTGGGATACGACTCGTGCCCCGGAGTGGTCGAGCGAGGATCAGGAAGGGTCGATGCGACCGGATCCGGGGTACGACACGACAACGATCGCTGCGGCAGTCATCGAGTCATCTCCTCCGTCCGGTCGGGCCACACGTCGTGGCGAACGGTCGACCCTAGCATCGCGGGACCACCCAGCACAACGACCCCTCCTCGGGTGGTGTCAGTGCACCGGTCGCGAGCTCGGTCGACTCGGCGAGGCGATGGCATCAGTATGATGCCAGTAATCGTTGACGATGGCACCGAATAGTGCCATCATGGCGCCATGGAACTGGGACCGTACGTAGAAAGCATCCACAGTCAACTGGAGGCCGCGGCCGCGGCGGGGGGCGATGAGGCCCGTGCGCTCGCCGAGCGCCTCGTCGCACCGCTGGACGCCGCGATCCGGCTGGCGTTGCAGGACGCCCTGGTGGCGGCGACCGAGGAGATCACGACCGAGCTCGCACCGGGGTCGGTCGAGCTACGACTGCGCGGACGTGACCCCGAGTTCGTGGTGACGCTGCCGCCGGTAGATGCCTCCGGGGAGGAGTCGCTCGAGGGCGACGAGATCGAGTCGGGTCGCTGGCCGGCCGCGGGTGTCGGCCCCGATCCGACCGAGGGCGACGAGGGCACGATGTCCCGGATCAACCTCCGTATGCCGGATCACCTGAAGTCCCGGATCGAGCATGCGGCCGTCAGCGACGGGCTGTCGGTCAACGCCTGGCTCGTGCGAGCTGCCTCCGCGGGGCTCGACCGAACCGATGCGGCCCGTCGAGCCGAACGACGCGCGCCGAAGGGCGCTCAGCGCTACTCGGGCTGGGCGCGCTGATCAGGAGGGATCTTCGATGCCGACGTTCGATACGCCCGAACCGATCTCCGTCACCCTGGATGTTGGCATGGGCGACATCCAGGTCGTGGCGAGCGACCGCACCGACACCGTCGTCGATGTTCGCCCGAGCGACCCGGCCAAGAAGTCCGACGTGACCGCCGCCGAGCAGACGCGGGTGGAGTACGCGAGTGGCAGGTTGTCGGTCAAGACGCCGAGGGGGTGGAAGTGGTCGTTCCGCGCGGGCGGGGAGTCGATCGACGTGCAGATCGAGCTTCCGGCCGGATCGCAGGTGAGCGGTGAGACGGGGGTGGCCGCGTTGCGCTGCACCGGTCGCATCGAAGGATGCCGCTTCAAGACCGGCGTCGGTGACATCCAGCTCGATCAAGCCGGCCCGGTCGACCTCAAAGCCGGCGCCGGCGACATCACGGTGGGCCGGGCCGCCGGAGATGTGCACATCTCGACGGGCACCGGAGCCTTGGCGATCGGCAGCATCGATGGGGCGGCGGCGATCAGGAACTCCAACGGCGACACGTGGATCGGAGAGGTCACGGGCGACGTGCGTGTGAGCGCGGCCAACGGCAGGATCACCATCGACCGGGCGGCAGGCCGCGGCGACCGCGAAGACCGCCAACGGCGACGTGCGCATCGGAGAGGTCGCACGTGGTGCCATCCTGGTCGAAACCGCGGCCGGCAAGATCGACGATCGGGGTTCGCGACGGTGTGGCGGCCTGGCTGGACCTCAAGACGGGGTTCGGCAACGTTCAGAACGACCTGCAGGCTTCCGGTCGTCCCACCCAGGACGAGGAGGCGGTCGACGTCCGTGCCCGGACCTCCTACGGCGACATCACCATCCGTCGCTGCTATCCGAACGACACTGGAAAGGACGAGGCATGACCACCACGACATCTCGATCCGCGATCGCGGCCACCGGTCTGCGCAAGATCCTTCGGCGACAAGCTCGTGCTCGACGGCATCGACCTGGACGTCGCCGAAGGAACGATCTTCGCCCTGCTCGGCCCCAACGGAGCCGGGAAGACCACCGCCGTGCAGATCCTGTCCACCTTGATCGGATTCGATGGCGGCGAGGTACGCGTCGCGGGCCACGACGTCTCGCGCGACCCCGACGCGGTGCGCGCCGTGATCGGTGTCACAGGGCAGTTCTCGGCGGTCGACAACCTCCTCACCGGCGAGGAGAACCTGAACCTCATGGCGGACCTGCGCCACCTGGATAGAGCGGAGGGTAGGCGGCGGAGCGCCCAGTTGCTCGAGCAGTTCGACCTGGTGGAGGCGGGGGTGAAGCCGGCATCCACGTACTCCGGCGGCATGCGTCGTCGGCTCGACCTCGCGATGACCCTGGTGGGCGACCCGCGCATCATCTTCCTCGACGAGCCGACCACGGGCCTCGACCCGCGCAGCCGCCTCACCATGTGGCAGATCATCCGCGACCTCGTGGCAGATGGGGTCACGATCTTCCTCACGACCCAGAACTTGGACGAAGCAGATCAGCTCGCCGGCCGTATAGCCGTCCTCGACAACGGGCGGCTGATCGCGGAGGGAAGCCCAGGAGAACTCAAGCGTCGCATCCCGGGCGGCCACATCCGCCTGCAGTTCATCGACCTCGAGGGACTCGACGCGGCCGCCGGCGCCCTCGGCGAGTCCGCCCGCGACGATGAGGCGCTCGCCCTGCAGATCCCGGGTGGGGGAGACGTCCGATCGCTCCGAACGCTGCTCGCCCAGCTCGATCGTGACTCGATCGAGGTCGACAGCCTCTCCCTCCACACCCCGAATCTCGACGACGTCTTCCTCGCACTGACCGGCCATCCCGAGCATGAACATGAAAGGGAAGCGATATGAGCACCCTGACCTTTGCACTGACCGACTCGACGACCATGCTTCGGCGCCAGCTCCGGCACATGCAACGCTACGTGGGGCTGACGGTGATGCTCGTCGGTATGCCGGTCGTCTTCCTGCTGCTGTTCGCCTACGTCTTCGGCGGCACGCTGGGCGCGGGCCTCGGCGGTGCCTTGGGCGGCCGGGCCGGCTACATCAACTACGTCGTTCCCGGGATCATCATCATGGCCATCGCCAGCGTCGCCCAGGGAACGGCGATCTCGGTCGCCATGGACATGACCGAAGGCATCATCGCCCGATTCCGAACCATGGCCATCTTCCGGCCCTCGGTGCTGACCGGTCACGTCCTCGGCGCCATGATCCAGACTGCGCTCAGCCTCGTCGTCGTCATCGGCGTCGCCGTGGCCATCGGGTTCCGACCCACGGCCGGGCTCCTGGAGTGGATCGCCGTGGCCGGGGTCCTCGCGATGGTGACCCTGGCAGTGACGTGGCTGTGCGTCGCCCTCGGCCTGACGGCGAAGAGCGTCGAGACGGCGAGCAATACCCCCATGCCGTTGATCATCCTGCCGTTCCTCGGTAGCGGATTCGTCCCGACAGACACGATGCCAGCTGCACTCCGCTGGTTCGCTGAGTACCAGCCCTTCACCCCCATCATCGAAACCCTGCGGGGACTGCTGATGGGCACGCCGATCGGCAGCAGCGCTGTCATCGCCGCCGCATGGTGTGCCGGCATCAGCGTGGTGTGCTTCCAGTGGGCGCGTCGCGCGTACAACCGCGACCCCGTTCGCTAGGTTCGACCCGCCGAACCGACTTCACCCATCCCCATCCACCGAAGGGCCGTCGACCTCGCCGATCAGTGATGTATCAGAACCTATGCCGAGCCTGTGTCATAGGACCGCACCAGGCACCGATGATCGCTTGCGTCGCAAGGGCTGGAGCGTGGCGCGCCGCGTCGTCAACCGACGACGAACGCGATCCACGGTCGCGAGGCGTCGAAGTTGCCCGCCGCATCGATCGCCCGAACCGTGAGCACGTAGTTGCCCGCAGCCGGGGGAGACCACGGATAGCTCCACGAGGTCGGGCTACCACCGGGCACCGAGAGCGCGCTCCCCGGGTTCCAGGTGAACGTGGTGACCCACGTCCCCGTGGATGCCTTCCACCAGCGACCGGTGGCCAGATCCTTGATCCCGACTTCGACGTCCGCCAGACCGACGTTGTCGGTCGCGGTGCCCGTGAACGTGATGGGTCCGAACGGTAGGACCTGGTTGGCGACGAGGCCGGTGACCTTGCCGTCGGGGGCGATCGTGTCGGGACCTCCGAGGTCGGCGGTGATGCCCGTGGAGGCGACGGCGCTGTCGTTGCCCGACAGGTCGACCGACCGAGCCTGGATCGTGTAGCCGCCGGCGGCGGGGGGCAACCACGACCAGGACCACGACGTCGCGGAGGCTCCCGGACTCACCAGCGTTGCGGGGAACCACTTCTCCGTCGAGGTCCTTCCCGATCCCGACCACCAGAGACCGCTCGCCGAGTGCAGGACGGACGTCTCGACGGACGCCACACCCGCGTCGTCGCTCGCCGTCCCGCCGACCGATAGGGACGCGATCGGAACGATCGAACCGTCGGACGGCACGTCGATCGTCGCATGGGAGGCGTGGCGTCACCGGCCAGCTTGCGGACGTGGATGTCGCGAACGACCGGGTTGAGGGTCGTCGTGTTCTTCGTGTCCCGAGGGCGGATCTCCACGTGGTAATCGTGGCCGTACTGCGCGCCTGCGAAGCCCCACGCCCAGGTGACGTTCGCGGTAGTGACACCCACGTACGGCACCATGCTCCAGGACTGCGCCGTCTGCCACGTGCCGGTCGTCGGTTCCCAGTACTTGCTCGTCGCGAGGTCGCGGACGGATAGCTCCACGTCGGCAAGAGCCAGGTTGTCCGTCGCGGTCCCGGTGAACGTGACCGGGGCGTCGATGTAAGCGCCGTTCGCCGGCGACGCGACGGTGAGCGTCGGGCGGGAGAACTCGTACGTGGGCTTGGCGACCGCAGGGTCGAAGACCTCGATCCGATCGTTGGTCGCGTCGGCGACGTACAGCAGGCCGTTCGCGTCGGCGGTCAAGCCCGACGGATTGCGGAACTGGTACGGGCTCGTGCCGAACCCACCCCAACGGCCGAGGAACGTCGGAGCCCCCGTCGCCGGGATCGTGAACGCGGTGATCCGGGACTGGGCGTTATCGCTCGCGTACAGGGTCCGGCCGATGATGGCGACGTCCCACAGGCCTGAGAACTGCCCGTTGCCGGAGCCCTTGCTCCCGACGCTGAACACGGCGGTGCCCCCGGCCGCCGGGAACGCCGAGATCTTGTTCGCGGCCAGCGCGACGTAGACGAACCCCGTCACCGGGTCGACGACGACGCCCTTGCTCTGTCCGGTGATCGTTCCGACCTGCGTCCCGGTAAGGGCGTCGAGGATCTTCACCCTCGGACTATCGCCCGGGTATTGGTTCCCGGTGTCGGTGATGTAGGCGTAGCCGTTGCCGAACGCGATCGCCTCGGGCTTCTCGAAGTATCCGGTCTGCCCGTTGCGGCGGTTGCTCTCGTCGCCCTAGCTGGAAGCAGGAAGTTCCCGTGATCGTCGTAGACGTAGATCGTGCCCGCCGCGTTGTTCGTGATCCAGACGCGGTGGTTCACCGGATCGAACCCGATGCCTCGCGGATACTTCAGGCCGTAGGGTGGAGACGCTCCCGCGGAACCCCCACGTGCCCAGGAGCGCACCGGTGGGCGAGAACTCCTGGAAGCGCTCGTTCCACGAGTCTGCCACCCACAGGTTCCCCGTCGAGGGATCGACCGCGATGTCGCGCGGCTGTCCGAGTTGCCCAGCGGGCGGCTCGGGCGATGGCGACGGGAACGTCGACAGCGGGGTTGCCGTCGACGTCGAAGCATTGGATCCGGTACCCGCCGTACTCCGCGACACAGATGCTGCCGTCACCACTGAGGGTTAGCTGGCGCGGGCTACGGAGCTGCCCGGGCCCTGTCCCCTGGTCGCCGAAGTGGAACAGCGGCACGCCTGCGAGCGTGTACACCTCGATCTGCGACTGGTTCGCGTCCACGACATAGACACGGCCGACCGCGTCGTCCACGAGCACGCTGCGAAGGTCACCCGAGAGCGCGCCGACCGTGGAGGAGTCGCCCGCGGACCCGAACGAGCCGAAGTAGGTGCCGTTCGCCGAGATCATCTGCACACGTCGGTTGATCGGATCACTGAGGTAGATGCGGCCGTTGGCCGCCACGTCGATGCCGTAGGCCTGGGTCGGAAGCTGCGACGGGAAGAGCAGCGGCGTGACGCTCACGACCGACGTCCCGCCGGGCGCGAGCTTGATCATGCGCGCCGGGTGGGTGGCGCTGCTCGCGAGGCTGCTGTCCAGAGCGTAGATGTAGCCGGCGTCGTCTACCGTCAGCCAGGCGATGTACGTCTGGGCCGGGATCCCGCCGGGGTCGAGCGGGATGTCGGAGAGCCGGTTCCCCGAGGCATCGTAGTGCGCCAGGGTGTCCGGCTTCGGCTTGGTGACGTAGATGTCTCCGTTGGTCGGGTCAACGGCCACGGCGCCGAGGACCGATTCCGGGTCGCCGTCGGCACCCGTCGGCTGCGGGAGATCGCCCAGGTAAGTGCCGTCGGCCGAGTATCGGCGCAGCTGGTAGTTCAGGTAGTCCGAGACGATGTACTCGCCGGTGGTGGCATCGAACGCCACGCCCCAGGGGAACAGGGCCGCGCGGCCGGTCCCGCCGATGCTGCGGATCAGCGCGGGGGTCGCGAACGCCGCGCTCGCCTCCCACGCCGGAACCGTCACGAGCGGGATGACCAGAAGGAAGCCCAGAAGGGCCCGAGCCGTGCGGCGAGCGAGCGGTCGTCGAGAGGTCATGGGGTGCGACCGTATCCTCCGACCCTTCGAGGGAAAGAGGAAGCACGGTTCTCGTGGGGAGCGTACGCGTTGTAGCGGGGGATGTTCCATCGGCCAAAGGGCTAGGGCTTTCAGCATCGTGACCCACAACGTCCGGCAGGTCCATCGGGTCGTCAACCCTGCTCACCCCGCTTCCCTGGAGACGACCCTGGAAAGTCGCCAGTCAGGTCGTGACGCTGGATCAGCTGTCGGGAGGCCGGGCCATCCTTACGGTCGGGCTCGGCGCGGTGATGCCAGACCTACCCCTGACCGGGGAGACGATCGATCTCCGCGAACGCGCGGGACAGTTGGACGACGGCATCGACCTGATCCGGGTGCTCTGGTCGGGGGGCTCGAGCTACCACGGTCGGTACTACGACTACGAGTGCGAACAGGACGATCTTGTCCAGGTCGGACGCCCGGTCCAGGATCGGATCCCGATCTGGGTGGTCGGAGCGTGGCGCCGGCCCAAGTCGATGCGTCGGGTACTCCGCTGTGACGGCATCGTGCCACAGTATCCCGGCGACGAAGGCACGCCCGCGGACGCACGCGACGTGAGAGCGTGGCTGATCGACCACGGTGCCCGGCCGGACATCGACGTGATCGCCGAAGGTGAAACGCCCGCCGATCCGGCCGCCGCTTCAGGCCTCGTCGCGCCATGGGCAGAGGCCGGATGCACATGGTGGTTGGAGACACGCTGGGACATGCCGCATCACGGCGCCGAGCGGATGGCACAGGTTCGAGAGCGGCTCGTCGCCGGACCACCCGGCTGAGTTGAGCAACCGCGATCAAGTCACGCCACTCCCGATCCGCCGAAGATGACCTCGTGAGCGCGGCCACCGATACCTTCACCGCTTTCGTCGATGTCCTGGCGGACGCGCTTGACGAACACGACATCTCGTCGAAGGAACTCGCGGGGCGCGTTCATCTCTCGCGGTTCCATCTCGATCGCGTGATCGCGGCCACCGCGGGGGAACCGCCGGGGGCGTTCCGTCGACGCGTACTGCTCGAGCGCGCCGCGTTCCGGTTGGTGACGACGAACCGAACGGTGCTCGACGTCGCGATCGAGGCCGGCTACGGATCGCACGAAGCGTTCACGCGGGCATTCAGTCGCGCGTACGGGTCCGGTCCTGCGAAGTGGCGCCGACACCCGACCCGGATCCAGCTCGATGCACCGAGCGACGTCCATTTCCACCCACCCGGCGGCCTGCGGTTGCCCGCGAGAAGGGAGGTCAGTTCCATGGACCTGCTGAACAAGATGGTCGAGCATCACGTGTGGCTGGTCGGCGAGATGGTGACACGCGCCGCCACGTTGCCCGACGAGAGGCTGGACGCGCCGATCGAGCTTTCCGTCGAGGGTGTCGACGACGATCCGACGTTGCGCTCCCTCCTGTCACGGCTCATCGGCCAGATGGGGATGTGGAACGCCGCGATCGCTACCCGGGCGTATGACTGGGACGTCGAGCAGCAGGAGAGTGTCGACTCGATGCGATCACGACTCGCCGAGGAGGGGTCGACGTTTCTTGCCCAGGTACATCAGGTCACCGAAGAGGGTCGGCTGGACGAGACGTTCGTCGATGCGCTTTGCGAACCACCCGAGATGTTTACGTACGGAGGCATGATCGCGCACGTGCTGACGTTCGCGGCCCATCGCCGGACGCTGGTCGTAGGTGCGTTGTCCGACGCGGGCATCACCGACCTGGGGTATGGGGATCCGATGCGTTGGGTGGCTGTTTGAGAACATGGTGCAAGATCCGTGCGAGAGATCCCCTAGGGCGAGCCGCCTAGCGCTGTGAGCAGCCGTTTCGCCATCTGCGGGCTCGCGCCTTCGTCCTCGTGCTTGAAGTAGCAGAAGACGTCGCTTCCCGCGGCGAGCGCAGGGCCGATCCGGCCGGCCCATCCTTTCAGCTCGTCGTCGGTGTACTCGGTCTTGCGCAGCCGGAGGTAGCCCGCAGGCTCCCACGATAGGTCGTCGGGGCCGGGGTCCTTCTCGTCGGTCTCGGCCACGCACCACGCGATGCCCTGCGAAAGGAGGAGCTCGCGCGCCTCGGTCCATGACGGGTGGCGGAACTCCATCGCGAACCGCGGCACGCCGGGACCGGGTGGCGGCAGGTACCCGACGAAGGCCTCGATCAGCTCACGACGGTACTGCAGCGATGGCGGGCACTGGAACAGCACGCAACCTAGCCGGTCGCCGAGCGTCTTCCCCACTTCGAGGAACGCCCGGACATCGTCATCGACGTCTTCGAGGCGCTTGAAGTGCGTGATCCGCTGGTTGGCCTTCAGCGTGAACACGAATCCCGGCTGCGCTTGCTCGCGCCACGTCGTGAGTGACTTCTCGGTCGGGAACCGGCGGAACGTGTAGTTGATCTCGACCGACGAGAGCTGCGACGAGTAGTACGCGAGCATCTCGCGGTTCTTGAGGCCTTCCGGGTAGAAGACGTCGTGCTTCCATTCGTCGTACGCGAACCCCGACGTCCCCAGGTAGAAGCGGCCGCTCACGGTGGCATGATGGCACGCATGGCGGCACCTGAGGAGCGGATCGCGATCGAGGAGGGGCGCGTTCGCGTCTCCGGGGCGTATGCGAGACCCGCGGAACCGTCCGCGTCGCTCGTGCTTGCGCACGGCGCGGGTGCCGGCATGGATCACCCGTTCATGGCGGGGTTCGCCCGCGCCATGAACGACGACGGCTTCGCGACGCTGCGCTTCAACTTCCCGTACATCGAGAGCGGACGCCGCGCGCCGGATCCGGCGCCGTTCCTCCAGGAGGCGTGGCGGGCGGCGTTCGCCGCGGCGAGCGGTCGGGCGAACGGCGAGCCGGTGTGGGCGGGTGGGAAGTCGCTCGGCGGGCGGATCGCCTCCATGGCCGTCGCCGGCGGCATGCCGGCCGCCGGCCTGGTGTTCTTGGGCTATCCGTTGCACCCGCCGGGGAGGCCCGAGCGGATCCGCGACGAGCACCTGTACGGCATCGACGTCCCGATGATCTTCGTGGAAGGGACCCGCGATGTGTTCGCCACACCCGAGCTGCTCGAGGGTGTGATCGGGAAGCTGGGCGACCGCGCGACGCTGATCTCGATCGAGGGCGGCGATCATTCGTTCAACGTCAAGGGTGCCAAACGCGATGCGCGTGAGGTCGCCGCCTCGCTCGCGCAGCCGGTGGCGGCGGCGATGCGAGAACGGATGGGCTGATGCCGCGGAAGAACCGACGCAACCCGGAGTTCTTCCAGGCGCCTGCGGCGCCACCCGCACGCGCCGACGCGCCGCTCTGGGCGCAGGTTCCCGGCTTCGACGTCCGACACGTCGGCGGGCAGAAGGAGTATCGGTGTCCGGGATGCGATCACATCGTCCGCGAAGGTGTCTGGCACCTCGTCGTGGTGCCCGAGGGCGACGCCGACGCTCGCCGCCACTGGCACACCGAGTGCTGGCGCCAGGAGCTCAGACGACTCGGTCGATATCGCGCACCCCAACGGGAGATGTGACGCGAGTCGCGAGATGGCGACGGCGTCATACGCACCGCTATCATCCGCGTTCGATGGCCGACCACGTCCGTGCTCGCGTCTGGGAGACCGGAGGTCGCTGGTACGCCCACGTCATGGACACGTCGGCGTTCATCGAGGTGACCGGCACAAGCCGCGAGCGCTGCGTCCAGGAGCTCCGGAAGATCACGGGCGAGGACGTGACGTTGACCGTCGAGCTGGTTCCGCAGATCGTCGGCGTGGCGGAAGCGGCCGAGATCATGGGCTGGGACAAGCGCCGGGTCGTGACGTACCTCGACCGGGCGCAGTTCCCCGAGCCGCTCACGTCGCTCGCGTCCGGACGCATCTGGCTGCGCGAGGACGTTGAGGACTTCGCGGCCGAGTGGCACCGGCGTCATCCCCGTCCCGAAGGGGCGACCCGCGGATGAGCAGGGTCCTCTACCTGATCCGGCACGGCCGTTCCGACTTCGACTCCGGCGAGATGTCCGCGACGGCCCGGGGCGACCAGTGGGATCCACCGTTGTCCGAAGAGGGGCGACGACAGGCGCACCTCCTCGCCGTCCGCCTGCAGATGATGGAGCTCGATCCCGTCGCCGTTTACTGCTCGCCGCTCCGGCGGACGCGCGAGACCGTCGCGCCCTACGCCGAGGCCGCCGGTCTCGATGTCGTCTACGACGACGACCTGATCGAAGCGCACATCGGGGGTTGGGAGGGGTTGCCGTTCGAGGAGATCGTCGCGAGCGACGAAGACCTCGTTCATCGCATCCGGAACCAGCAGGCCATCTGGAGCCGCGCTCCGGGCGGCGAGAGCGAAGGCGATTTCCGGGCACGGGTGGTCGGCGCACTGGAATCGATCCTCGCCGGCGCTACGGAAGGCGACGTCGTCGTTGTCGCGCACGGCGGCGTGATCAACGCGTTCTGCGGCGAGGTGCTCGGCGTGCCGAGCGGGATGTTCTTCCTGCCCGAGAACACCTCCATCAACAGCGTCGTCGTGGACGGCGATCGGCGGACCGTGCGCTTCCTGAACGACATCGCGCATCTCACGGACCCGCAGCTGTTCGAGGAGCGCTGAGGGATACCTCGCCTATACTCGCCGGGATCCGTGGAGCGCCAGGGCGATGCGCCCGACCGATACGAAGGAGTGGGGAGGCCCGTGAAGTTCCTGTCCGATGAGTGGGCGCAAGCCCTGAAGGCCGAGCTGAACGCGAGTGCGGACTTCAAGGAGGCCGCGGTCGGCAAGGCGGCCACGATCCAGCAGGTCATCTCCGGCGGCGACGGTGAGACGCACTACTGGATCCGCCTGGCCGACGGCGCCATCGACATGGGGATCGGCGATGCAGATGGTGCCGACGCCACGATCACGGAGACGTATGACACCGCGGTGGCGTTGGCGAAGAGCGAGCTGTCTGCCGTCACGGCGTTCATGACGGGCAAGGTCAAGATCGCCGGCAACATGGGCATGCTCCTCGGTTTGCAGAGCGTGCTCGCGCTCTTGCCGGCGGCGATGGCCGCGCTCGACGTCGAGTACTGACCCGCTATCGGCTCTTGTCGGCCGTGACGGAGATCGTCGAGTGCGCCCTCGCGAGCAACCGACCTTTCGGGTCCGTCACGTCCGCTTCCGCGAACCCGAGTTGACTCCCGATCTTCACCGAGCGCCCGTGCGCGACGATCGTCCCGGGTCGACCGGGTGAGAGGAACTCCACGCCCAACTGCACCGTGACGTGACGACGACCCGGTTGCAGGACGGTCCGCACGGCCAGTCCCATCGCCGTGTCCGCGAGCGTGGCGAGGAGGCCGCCGTGCACCAGACCCTGCAGGTTGAGGTGGTGGGGACCGGCCTCGAACGCGATCTCGACCTGCCCGGGAGCGGCGTCGATCAGCTCCACGCCCGCCCAGCGATAGAAGTCGCTGCCCTGCAGGCGCTCTCGAAGGTTCTCCCTCAGCGCTTCGTGCTCGTCCATCCCGGCACCCCTCCGGCTGCGTAGTCTCCCACGGGAGCGGCGTTTGACGGCCCGGCTGGGCGCACGCACAATCCGGACGCCGGGTCCGGTTCATCCGGTCGGCAAGTGGAAGGGGAGGGGAAGTACATGCGTAGACGTTTCTTGCGGTTCGCCGTGCCGCTCGTGCTGATGGGGATCGTGGCGGCGGCATGCAGCAACAACAACAACGACAACGCCGGCGCCAGCGGTTCTTCCGGTGGCACGGGCCCGACGGGTACCAGTTGCAACTCGGACATCAAGGTCGGGATCGCGTTCGACGTCGGCGGTCTTGGCGACAAGTCGTTCAACGACGCGGCGAACACGGGTCTGCAGAAGGCCATCGCCGACGGGCTCGTGTGCCAGGAGAACGTCGTCACGAACGAGGCCAACGCCTCCGGTTCGGACCGGACGCAGAACGTCCAGGCACTCGCCGACGCGGGGTTCAACCTCGTCGTGGGGGTCGGGTTCGCGTTCTCGCCCGACATCAACACCATCGCGGTGGACTACCCCGACACCAGCTTCATGATCGTGGACGGGTACGCGACGTGCGGCACCGCGTGCGGGCTCGACAACGACAACCTGCCCAACGTGGCGGACTTCACGTTCAAGGAGCAGGAGGGTTCGTTCCTGGTGGGGGCGGCCGCCGCGCTCAAGTGCCAGTGCGACACCATCGGGTTCCTGGGTGGACAGACCGGCCCGCTGATCCAGAAGTTCGAGGCCGGATACACCGCAGGCGCGAAGGCTGTGAACCCCAACATCAAGGTCCTGGTCAGCTACATCGGCGACGACGTGGGAGCGTTCAACGACCCGGTGAAGGGTGAAGCGCTGTCCACGAAGATGTACGACGACGGCGCGGAGATCATCTACCACGCGTCGGGTGCATCGGGCGCCGGGCTGTTCAACGCGGCGGTCAAGGCCAACAAGCTCGCCATCGGGGTGGACTCGGATCAGTACCTCACCGCGAGCCCCGAGCAGCAGCCGCTGATCCTCACCTCGATGCTGAAGCGGGTCGACACGGCCGTCTACAACGCGATCGATCAGGTGGGCAGCGGGACGTTCCAGGCGGGTGCCACGGTGTTCGGGCTGGCCGACCAGGGCGTCGACTACTCGAAGTCGAACACCGCGGAACTGACGCAGGACATCATCGACAAGCTCGAGGCGTACCGGACGCAGATCGTCTCGGGCGACATCGTGGTCCCTGAGGATCCGACCAAGGTCTGATCCGAGAGGTTCACGACTGATGACGAACGGGCGAGGGGCGGGGCGCGAAAGCGCCCCGCCCATCGTCGTCCTCGAACACATCATCAAGCGGTTCCCCGGGGTGTTGGCGAACGACGACGTCTCGCTGGAGCTCCGCCCCGCCGAGGTCCACGCGCTGATCGGCGAGAACGGCGCGGGGAAGTCGACCCTGATGCGCGTCCTCTACGGGATGTATCCGGCCGACGGCGGGCGGATCGTCGTCGAGGGTAGCGAGGTGAAGATCGCGTCGCCTCGCGACGCGATCGCTCTGGGCATCGGCATGGTCCACCAGCACTTCGTGCTGGTGGACCCGTTCACGGTCACCGAGAACATCATCTTGGGCAACGAAGGCCGGGCCATCTTGGACCGGGCCGGCGCGGAGCGGCAGGTCCTGGAGCTGGCCGACTCGTACGGGTTCCACGTGGATCCGGGCGCGATCATCGAGGACCTGTCCGTCGGCGAGGAACAACGCGTCGAGATCCTGAAGGCGCTGTTCCGCGGCGTGGAGATCCTCATCCTGGACGAGCCCACGGCGGTGCTTACCCCCGGCGAGACGCAGGACCTGTTCGAGAACCTGCGGAACCTCCGGGACGCGGGCAAGACGATCGTGTTCATCAGCCACAAGCTCGACGAGGTCATGCAGATCGCCGATCGGATCACGGTCCTCCGGCGTGGAGCGGTCGTCGGCGAGACGACGCCCGCCCAGACGACGAAGGCCAAGCTCGCCGAGATGATGGTGGGTCGCCCCGTGTTGTTCCGTCTGGAGAAGCCCCAGGTCGAGATCGGCGACCCGGTCCTTCACGTCGAGGGCTTGGAAGGCTCGGGGAAGCTGCACGGCCTGTCGTTCGAGGTCCGCGCGGGCGAGATCCTCGGCGTGGCCGGCGTCGAGGGCAACGGCCAGCGCGAGCTGGCGGAGACGCTGATCGGCCTGCGCACGCCCGACGCGGGAGAGATCCTCGTCGACGGCAAGGCGATCGCCGGGTGGTCCGTGAAGGACATCCGCAACGCCGGTGTTGCCTACATCCCCGAAGACCGGCAGGAACAAGGGCTCGTGCTCGACATGACCATCTGGGAGAACGTCGTCCTCGGGCGACACGACGACGCGGAATTCTCGAGCCGGTTCGGCGTCATGTTCATCCGCAAGATCAAGGAGCTGGCGGAGCGACTCGTGAAGATGTTCGACGTGCGCACCAGGAGCATCGACGTCGCGGTGAGCACGCTGTCGGGCGGCAACCAGCAGAAGCTCATCCTCGCTCGCGAGCTCGAGACCGACCCGAAGCTCATGATCGCCGCACAGCCCACGCGCGGTCTCGACGTGGGCGCGATCGAGTTCGTCTGGTCGCAGATCCTGGAGCAGAAGGAAGCGGGACGCGCTGTGCTGCTGATCTCCGCGGAGCTCGACGAGATCTACGCGCTCTCGGATCGGATCGTGACGCTCTACGAGGGACGCATCACGGGCGAATACGCGCCCGATGCCGCGCCCGAGGAGATCGGCGTGGGCATGCTCGGTGGTGCGAGCCGGGAGGTGACGGCCTGATGGCATCCGAAGGGGCAACGGCTCCCGTCGTGGCGCCCCGGATCCGGTCGGAGTGGCTCGAGCGACTCGGTGGCCAGGCGCTCGCGTTGCTCGGGTCCCTCGCGATCGCGCTGGCGTTCGGATCGATCCTGATCGTGGCGTACGGCGAGACGCCGATGGCGGTCTACGGCGCCATCCTGCACTTCTCCGTGGGCAGCCTCGATGGGTTCGGGTACGTGCTGGCGATCGCGACGCCGCTGATCTTCTCGGCCCTCGCGGTCGCGGTGTGCTTCAAGGGCGGCATGTTCAACATCGGCGTGGAGGGTCAGTACTTCGTGGGCATGGTGACCGGGGCGTGGGCCGCCGTTGGCCTGGACTTCTTGCCTGGTCCGATCCACGTCGCCGTCATCCTGATCGCCGCGATGCTCGGCGGGCTGGTCTGGGCGGCGATCCCGGGCATCCTGAAAGTGAAGACCGGTGCCCACGAGGTCGTGACGACGATCATGCTGAACGGCGTCGCCATCAGTTTGCTCGCCTGGGCCATCAGGTCGCCGCTGCGGTTCACGTCCGGTCCCACGGGTCAGAACGTCGACATCCGAACCGACAACTTCCCCCGCAACGCACTGGTCGGGGACCTGGGGAAGGTGTTCGGCATCACGCCGGGCGCGCACCTGTCGTGGCTGCTCTTCCTGGCGATCGCGGCCGCGATCGTCATCTGGTTCCTCCTGCGCAGGACCCGCCTGGGCTACGAGGCTCGAGCGGTCGGTTCCACGCAGGGCTCCGCCCGGGCGGCAGGGATCTCGATCGGGTCGACGCAGTTGCGCCTCTTCCTGATCTCCGGCGCGCTCGCCGGTCTCGTCGGCATGCAGCAGATGATGGCGACGACGGGATACCTCGGCTCGAACTACGTCGCGCAGCTGGGATTCACGGGGATCGCGGTCGCGTTCCTCGGTCAGAACAACCCGATCGGGATCATCTTCGCGGCCATCCTGTGGGGGATCTTGTCGCGCGGGGAGGTCGCGCTGCAGATCGAGACCCACGTTCCACGCGAGTTCATCATCATCCTGCAGGGCATCTTGATCATGTCGGTCGTCATCACGTATCAGGTCGCGAAGCGTCGACTGGCAGCGCGCCAGCTGCAGCGGGCCGGGGCCGCGGGGGTGCTCGAGGATTCCGCCTCGACGTCGGACATCGAGGGCATGGCAGCGGAGGGTGGCTGAGGTGCCGTTCACCGACTTCGCCGTCGCGCTCCAGATCGCACTGACGTACTTCACGATCATCTACCTGACCGGGCTCGGCGGTCTGTTCAGCGAACGGTCCGGCATCGTGAACATCGGCCTGGAGGGCCTGATGATCATCGGGACGGTCACCGGCGCGTGGGGGGCCAGATACTTCACCGATACCGTCGGGCTCGGGCTGCCCTGGGGACCGATCCTCGGGCTCTTGGTGGGGGCTGCCGCCGGGCTCGTGTTCGCGAGCGTGCACGCGGTCGCCACCATCTCGTTCAAGGTCGACCACATCGTGTCGGGCGTCGTGATCAACCTGGTCGCGATCGGTCTCGCACGGTTCCTTTCCGAGGTGTTCTTCGGGCAGGCGACGCAGTCGGATCCGGGAGGTCCGCACCTGAACACGATCAACATCCCGCTCCTATCGAAGTTGCCGTGGGGCCTGGGACGAGCGTTCGATGGCTTATCTCCGGTGGTGATCTTCGCCTTCCTGATGGTGTTCCCCGTGTCATACGCGCTGTACCGGACGCGATGGGGGTTGCGGCTCCGATCGTGCGGGGAGAACCCCGAGGCCGCCCGCTCCCTCGGCGTGCGGGTCCCGGCGTACCGCTATCAGGCCGTGCTGCTGTCGGGTGCGTTCGCCGGACTGTCCGGAGCGTTCCTCTCGGCCGAGCTCATCGGGAACTGGCACGAGGGACAAACGCTCGGGCTCGGGTTCATCGCGCTCGCGGCGCTCATCCTGTCGAACTGGAACCCGAAGCGGCTGATGTTCTTCGCGTGGCTGTTCGGGTTCGCGCAGGCGATCCCGCTGCGGTTGAGCGACGCTCCCGTGCTGCGGCTCCTGCCGTCGCAGTTCATCAACATGATTCCCTACGTGGTGACGATCGTGGCCATCGCGGGATTCGTGGGAAGGGTTCGCCCGCCCGCAGCGGCCGGGAAGGCCTACGAGGGCGGCACGACGTAGGCTCGGTCATGCGAGTCCGTCACGGACTCGTAGCGTTCACTCCGTGCCGTAGAGGCGGTCCCCGAAGTCGCCGAGGCCGGGCAGGATGTAGGCGTCCGAGTTGAGCTTCCGGTCGAGGGCGCCGGCAACGATCTCGACGTCCGGGTGATCAGCCTCCATCCGCGCGACGCCCTCCGGTGCCGCCACCACGCAGATGAACGTGAGCCCTCGCGGCTTCGCGGCCTTCACGTACCCGGCCGCGGCTGATCCGGAGCCGCCCGTGGCGAGCATGGGGTCGAGCAGCAGCGCATGTCGTCCGCCAAGGGGCGGGAGCTTCGCGTAGTAGTCCCGGGGCACGTGCGTCTGCTCGTCGCGCTCCATCCCCAGATAGCCGACCATCGTGTTGGGATACAGGTCGGTGACGGCGTCCAGCAGACCGAGGCCGGCGCGCAGCACCGGGATCGCGACCAGGTCGACGGCGAGCGCCGAACCGGTGAACGGCTCCAACGGCGTCTGCACTTCGGTCGGGACCACGGGGAGACCCCGGGTCGCCTCGACCACCAGGATCGCGCCCAGCCGCCGCGTGAGGGACCGGAACTCCGCCGCTCCGGTCCGCTCGTCGCGGAGCCTCGTCAGCAGGTCGGCGGCGAGCGGATGGTCCACCACGGTTAGAGGCATCGCCGCATCCTAGCGGGAGTGGAGGCTTGTCACTCTCGGCCCCGGGGTGGCAGGATGACCGCCCATGCAGGACTTCTTCTACGGCCGGTTTACCTACGACGGGCGCGGCCCGGCGTAGTCGCCTACCGTAGACGAGCGGACAGCGACCCCGGGCCGGACCCGGGGTTTTCTCATCCCTGGGTGACCCGTGGTCCAAGGGAACGCCGAGGGAAACGGAGGACGACATGGTCGTCGTGATGAAGGCAGACGCAACCGACGCGGACATCGAGGCCGTCGCGGAGAAGGTGCGCGCCGCGGGCGGCGAGGCGTTCGTCTCGCGGGGCACGGTACACACGATCATCGGGCTGGTGGGCGACACGGGCCGGTTCCAGACGATCCCGTTCAAGCAGATGCCGGGCGTCGATCACGTGATCCAGGTCGGCAAGCCGTACAAGATGGTCGCGCGAGACCTCCATCCGGAGACGACGACCGTGAAGGTCGGGACCACGCCGGTCGGTCGCGATTCGTTCACGATCATCGCCGGCCCGTGCGCCGTCGAATCCGAGGCGCAGGCATTCACCGCGACCCGCGCCGCGAAGGCCGCCGGCGCCACGATCCTGCGCGGTGATATCTACAAGCCGCGGACCTCGCCCTACTCGTTCCAGGGGCTCGGCGAGCAGGGTCTGGAGATCCTCGGGGAGTGCCGCCGGGAGACCGGTCTGCCGATCATCGTGGAGGTCGTCGACGTCTCGCAGGTGGAACGGGTCGCCGAGGTCGCCGACTGCATCCGCGTGGGAACGCGCAACGCGCAGAACTTCGAGCTCTTGAAGGAGGTCGGCCAAACACACAAGCCGGTCATGCTGAAGCGCGGCCTGGCCATGACGATCGACGAGTGGCTGCAGGCCGCCGAGTACGTCGCCCAGCGCGGGAACTCCGAGATCATCCTGTGCGAGCGCGGCATCCGGACGTTCGAGCCCTCGACCAGGAACACGCTCGACCTCGCCGGGATGGCGGTGGCGCAGCTCGAGACGCACCTGCCGGTGATCGTCGATCCCTCGCATGCGGTCGGCAAGCACGACCTGGTCGCCCCGATGGCCCTCGCCGCGGTCGCGGCCGGCGCCGACGGCGTGATGATCGACGTCCACCCCGATCCGGATCAGGCGCTCTGCGACGGACCGCAGGCGCTGACGCCGGACGAGATGCTGCTCCTCGGTCACGAGCTTGCTGCGGTGGCGGCGGCCGTCGGCCGCCCGGTCAACCGGTGAGGGTCATCACACGGCGACGTCGGGAGTGAGCTCGACGATGTCGACCGTGTTCCGCCAGCGGTTCAACGACTCCGCCGGCGCCCCCGCGCGACTCTTCCGCTTGTCCACCAGGAGCTTCGCGGCTTCCTCCCACTCGGGGCCCTCAAGACGTCGCTGCGCCGCGTAGAACTCCTGAAGCTCGGTGTCGCGAAGCTTCCGCCGGGTGATGACCAGGAGTTGGTCGGCGTCGGGCACACCGGGGATGGTCTGCTCGGCCGCGCCGGGCTCCTTCTGCGAGAGGACGTAGATCTTCCCGTTCTTGTAGGCGAACCACGCCGGCACGGTCCTGCGGTGGCCGTTCGGCGACTCGGTGCCGACCCAGATCACGTCGGACTTCTTCAACCCGTCCTCGGTCTCTTTCGACAGCTTGAGCGGTGATGCCTGCACGTAGACCGGCACCTCGATCTCACCGGCGATCTCGCCGTTCAGCATGAACGATGCGACGAACGTCCCGGTCTCGTCGAACACGGCGTCCTCGACCAGGTCCACCTCGGTGGTGAGGTCCATGGCTCCGGCCATGCGGCGAGGCTCTGGTCCCCAGCGGAAGATCGTGCGGCCCGAGGGCCCGATCAGGCGGATCTCCTCGCTCACGAACCCGGTCGGTACCTTCCACGCCCGGAATAGCACGAAGGGGAGCGCGGGACCGGGCTGGCCGACCAGGTAGACGCCGTCGCTGGCGGTCGCGCCGTACGCGTCCCACACGCGCGAGTCCACGACGGCGGCGGCGACCAGTTCCCCGATGTTGCTCATGCGCGGGCAAGGATATACGACCCAAGGGGTCGCTCAGGCGCCGCTCCCGGTCGGGACCGCGGTGGCTCCGATGTGGATCAACCTCGCGATCGCCCGGTAGGGATCTCGGCGCCCGGCTTCCCGTTCCAGCCGGACGAGTCGTTCGAACGTCTCATCGGGAAGGTCGTCGTCCGCGAGGTCGGAGAAGAGCCGGATCCCCACGGCCGAGTCGAACCGCCAGCCGGCGGCATCGAGCAGCACGCACCACTCGTCCATGGACCGGGAACGGTTCGGGATCCCAAGGTTCCCCGCCGCGACCGGGTCGTCGAGCACCCGAAGCGCCTCCACGTAGTCGCCTCGGAGGCCGGGGCGCATCGCGAGCCCGTCGCGGTTCTTCTCCAACAGGGACAGGACGGCGCCCTCGCGCGCCGCGGAGCGGAGGACCTTCAGTGGCCCTGCCGGGTCGTTCACGTACATCAGCACGGCGTGACAGCAGATCGCGTCGAAGCCCGCGGAGGTCAGCCGCGGGATGTCGTCGATCTCGCCGAGGGTCACCGTGAGCTCGACGCCGGCCGACCCGATCCGCTTCCTCGCGACGCGCAGCATCCCCTCGGAGCTATCCAGCAAGGTGACGTCGTAGCCCTGCTCCGCCAGCGGGATGGCCACGACCCCGGACCCACCGCCGACGTCCAGGACGCGAGCGGGCGGCGGTGGGAGTGTCTCCTTGAGACGTTCCAGCACGAGACGGAGCCGGATACGGCCGCGGGTCGTGCGGTAGTGCTCGTCGAACCACACTGCCCGCTCGTCGAACGTCGGAGACCCGGCCTCGCTCAGCTGAGCCTCACGCGCTGCGGGCGAGCCACAGGCGTGGCTCCTCGATCTCGGGGAGCGACGGCATGGCCTCCGCCGAGTCCCACATCATCGCGAGTGTGGCCTCGTCGGTCAGCTCCACGACCGTCCGGCAGAAGGCGCCGCCCTGCTCGTATTGCTCGCGCTTCATCTCGATGCCGAGGAGCCGCTCGAACACGGGGTCGCCGGCTTCCCCCTCGCGATAACGACGCATCGCCTCCTGGATCCGCACGAAGGACGGCAGGAGCTCGCGGCCGAGCGCCTCCATCACGTGGTCGCCGTAGCCCTCGGCCGCGGCCATGAACGCCTGGATCCTGCCGAGCTTGATGCGTTGCTCGTCGTCGAGCACCGTGCCGAAGAGCCCTTCCTCGGATTCCATCAGCGACTGCATCGCCTGCGGATCCGACGAGTCGAGCGCGGTCAGGCGCTCCTGCATCGTGGCGGCGTCGATCTTCAGCGTCGAGAGGAAGTCGTGGAGCAGTTCGGCGAACCGTTCGCGCGCCCATAGGCGCGCGAACTCGAACCGATGAGTCACCTCGTGGATCGCGACGAACGTGCGGAAGTCGGTGGGGTCGAGCGACCAGTCGCGCTCGAACTGCGCGATGTTCGATACGACGAACAGCATCGCGCCCGGCCCCGAACGCGGGATCGCGATGTCGTACTGCCCGAGAACGCGTTGCGCGAGGAACCCGAGCACCGATCCGACCTGTGCGCCGAGCAGCAGCGGCGAGAGCTGCTCGAACATCGCGCTCATCGCCTGCATCTCCGAAGGGACCTCGGGTCCCAGCGCCTCGCGGGTCGCCTCGCCCATCGCCGCGGCGATCTTCTGCGCCGCGGGCTCCAGCAGCTCGCGCAGGCTCTGGGTGTTGGCGTTGACCCAGTCGGCGCGGCGAACGGGCTTGGTCTCGATGACGTCGGTGGGCTGCTCGAGGCCGGTGAACCGCGCCACGTGCAGCTCGGCGACGCGGACGACCTCCTCGAACATGCGATGGTCCTCGGCGGCCGGCGCGGGGTCGTCACGACCCTCCTGCGCGTTCGCGATGCCGATCTGACGGGCCATCTCCCAGTTCACCGGACCCGACGACGACGACATGACGCGTTGTAGCTCTCGGAACAGCGGAGCGTCGGCGAACGCGTCCGGGTCGCCCGATCCGAAGGGGAGGTCCATCCACCAAGGGTACGGCGGTTCCGACCTGTAGCGACTTCCTCGGGTATCTCTGACGCGTGCTCCCCGGGGGGAGATGGCTCGCCCGGCGACGGACGGGCCGGGAGCAGGGCCGCGGCCGCGAGCGAGTGAGAAGCTTCTTCGTCACCGGCACCTCCTCGACCCTCTTCCTAGAATGGCTGGCGTGCGCATGCAAGCGTTGGTTCGCGTGACATCCGATCCCCTGTCCGTCGACGAGGCGTTGGCCGCGGTCGCCGACGACGGCTCGGGCGGCACGTGCGTGTTCGTCGGGACCGTTCGCGATCACTCGAACGCCGGCGATGTGACCGGCCTGCGGTACGAGGCGTGGGATGAGCTGGCGGAGAAGCGGCTCCACGAGATCGCCGGCGAGCTGTTCAAGAGATGGCCGATCCGCAAGGTCGCCATCCTGCATCGAACCGGCGACCTGGCTGTCGGCGAAGCGAGCGTCGTGATCGCGTGCTCCGCCCCGCACCGCGGCGACGCGTTCGAGGCCTGCCGTCACGGGATCGAGCGTCTGAAGGAGGACGTCCCCATCTGGAAGAAGGAAGCGCTCGTCTCGGGCGACGCGCACTGGGTGATGGGCAGCTGATGGGGCGGGATCTCGCGATCGATCTCGGCACAGCGAACACGTTGGTCTACCGCCAGGGCGACGGCATCGTGTTCGACCAGCCGACCGTGGTCGCGCTGCACGGTGGCACCGGCGACGTCCTCGGGATGGGCGACGAGGTGTGGGATCTGATCGGCGGCGATTCGGGAAGCGTCATCGCGGTGCGGCCGCTCCGCGCGGGAGCGATGACCGAGTTCGACATCACGCAGCGCATGCTCGAGATCGTGGTGAAGCGCTCGATCTCCACCCGCTTCCCCAAGCCCCGGGTGCTGGTCGCGGTTCCGTCGATGAGCTCGGAGGTGGAGAAGCGCGCGATCGAGGAGGCGGTACGGTTCGCGGGCGGGGGGCGCAACGTGACGTTGGTCGAAGAGCCGCTCGCGGCCGCGATCGGCGCCGGACTCCCGATCCACGAGCCGATCGGCAACCTGATCGTCGACATCGGCGGCGGGCGCTCCGAGATGGCGGTCGTGTCGATGGGCGGCGTGGTGAGCGGACGATCCGTGACGCTCGGCGGATTCGACCTGGACGCCGCGATCCAGGAGCACATCCGCGAGCGGTACGGCGTGGCGATCGGCGAGACCGCGGCCGAAGAGATCAAGATCGCGATCGGGTCGGCGTTCCCCAGCTCGACGGGGACGGCCGCAGTGGTCACCGGCCGGGAGCTCTCCGGCGGCGACACGGTCGAGGTGAAGGTGTCCGAGGACGAGATCCGCCAGGCCATGTCGGCGACGGTTCGTTCGATCGCGGACACGGCCCGCCTGTGTCTGGCGGAGGCGCCGCCCGAACTGACCCACGACATCTTGGAGACCGGGATGTTCCTCACGGGCGGCGGCAGCATGTTGCGCGGGTTGGACATGCTCTTGGCGCAGGAGTGCGAGGTGGCCGTGCATGCGACCGAGCGGCCTCTCGAGACGGTGGTGACCGGGGCTGGCCTGATGCTGGAGCATCTGGCCGACTACCAGACGGCGTTCCAGCTCGTGCGACGGAGGTGAGCCAGACATGACGTTCTCGATCGTGGCCGCGGACATGCGCGCCGGGGACTGGGGGATCGCGGTGGCTTCGAAGTTCCCGTGTGTGGGCGCCGTCGTGCCTTGGGCACGCGCCGGCGAGGGGGCCGTGGCGACGCAGTCCTGGGCGAACACCGAGTTCGGTCCGGCCGGCCTGGCGCTGATGCGAGACGGTGTCGACGCATCGGGAGCGCTCGACCGGTTGCTGTTGGCCGACGCCGGTCGCGAGGACCGCCAGGTGGGGTTCGTCGACGCATCCGGTCGTTCGGCGACGTTCACCGGCGAGAAGTGCATGGACTGGGCGGGAGGCATCGCCGGCGACGGGTTCGCCGCGCAGGGCAACATCCTGGCCGGAGAGGCCGTGGTCGCCGAGCTGGCTCGGGCGTTCGCCGAGTCCGAAGGGGATCTGTGCGACCGGTTGCTCGCCGCATTGGTCGCCGGCGACGCGGCAGGCGGCGACAAGCGCGGACGACAATCCGCGGCGCTGCTGGTCGTCCGCGAGGGCGGCGGCTACGAGGGGCGTAACGATCGCTACATCGATCTGCGCGTCGACGATCACGCGGATCCCATCAACGAGCTGGTGCGGATCTTCGGCGTCTGGGACGACACGATGCTGGTGCGGAACGACCCGCTGCTCGAGTCGACGCCCGACCTGGTGACCGACCTACAGCGGCGGCTGGCCGCCCTCGGACGTCTCGACGGCGACGCCACCGGAGTCTACGACGACGTCACGCGCGCCGCGCTCGGCGAGTGGGCGGGGGAGTACAACCTGGAGGGGCGCCTCCGCGACGACGACCTGATCTCGCAGCTCTTGGTGCGCGAGATCCGGGACATCACACCCGAGCTCGACGCCTGAGGACGCCGGCGCGCTCGGCTACGAGGCGTAGTCGTTGATCAGCTTCGCGATCAGCGACCCGCATTGGTACAGCGAGAAGGCGAGGAGCGCAGCCCCGAGCGTCACCGAGATGAGCAGCCCGAGGACGCCGACCGTTCGCGTCTGCCACGAGCGCCGGTCGACGCCGATCGGCACATAGGTCCTGCCGTCGGGCGCCGCTGCCGCGTACGACGTCGCGTAGCTGTATCCACCGGGGGTGTCGGGCGGGTCCGGCAAGAAGCCCCCGCCCCCATCGCTCGGGGCGTCGGCAGGCTCGATCCGGCCGGCGCGGAGCGTCAGCCAGTAGACGAGTGCGCCCGTCACGAGCGCGGCGAGGAACACCATCACGTAGGTCATGGGTGGGTCGTCCAGGGCGAGCGTACCGCCGAACCTCCCGAGATGTGCGCAACGGCTCTCGTTCGACCCTCCCGTACGATGGATGTCCGCCCATGTCACGAGCCAAGCGTTTCCTCACGGGGTTCATCTTCGTGCTGGGTCTCGGCCTCGCGTTCTTCGCCGGGTGGGTGCAACTCCCGTACTACTCGCTCGGCCCCGGTCCCGCGCGCGAGGTGCAGCCCCTCATCCGGGTGAGCGGAGCGCAAGAGTATCCCTCGCAGGGCAAGCTCATCATGACGACCATCAGCTTCCGCAGCCTGAGCGCGTTCGGGATGCTGATCGCCTGGCTGGATCCCCACCTCGCCGTGGTTTCGAAGGAGACCCTGTACCCGGAGGGCGAGACGGCCGAGCAGGAGGCCCAGCGTTCCCTCTCACAGATGGACCAGAGCAAGATCGACGCGACCGACCTGGTGCTGCGCCGCTTGACCGACTATCCGAAAGACCACGGTGATGGGGCGCTGCTCGAGTTCGTCTACCCGGGGTGTCCCGCCGAAGGAGAGCTCTTCGCCGGCGACGTCGTGGAGTCGATCGACGGGGCGCCGGTGCGTTCAGCCGACGAGGCATCTGCGGCGCTCGATGCGGTTCCGGTCAAGGAACCGATCACGTTCGAGGTTCTGGCCGGAGGGCAGACGCGCGAGATCACGATCACGCGGAAGCGCTGCCTTCCCGACTCCACCGATCCTCGCATCGGCATCAACCTGATCGACGCGTTCCCGATCGACGTGAGGATCGCCAGCGGCGACGTGGGCGGACCCTCCGCGGGCCTGATGTGGGCTCTCGGACTGTTCGACCTCCTCACGCCCGGCGACATGACGGCGGGGCTCACGATCGCGGGCACCGGGACCATCGACACACAGGGACGGGTCGGCCCGATCGGGGGCATCGAGGACAAGGTGGTAGCCGCGCAGCATGCCGGGGCCACGGTGTTCCTGGTGCCCGCGGACAACATGAAGGAGCTCAGCGGCGTCGACACGGGCGACATGAAGCTGATCTCCGTCGCGACGTTCCAGGATGCACTGGACTCCCTCGAAGGGCTCGGAGGCGCCGGCATCCCGAGCGGGTCGACGGGGGCGTAGGTTCCGGCCGCGTTATCCACGCCATGCGCTAGGCTTTGCCCGCGCGGCAGATGCGTTGCGCGGGGGAGGGAACGAGCACCGACATGATGCGCATGAGCATCCCGGCGGGAACCCGCCGGTGGCCGATCATCTTGATCGCCGTCGTCATCCTCCTGTTCATCGGCTTCACGGTCATGTCGGGGTTCTACGTCGACCTCCTGTGGTTCCGCGAGGTCAAGCTTTCAGGTGTTTTCTGGTCGGTCCTGCGTACGAAGGCCGTGCTCGGTTTGATCTTCGGGTTGGTCTTCTTCGCGCTCTTGTACGTGAACATCCTGATCGTCCGCTGGCTCACGCCGACCACGAGGATCCTCACTCCCGAGCAGGAGGCGGTAGACCGGGTCCGGCAGAGCCTGGAGCCCTACCTGCGGTGGCTGATCCCGCTCGCGGTCGCCGCGCTCGCGTTCATCGTCGGCCTCGGGGTCTCTCGCCAGTGGCAGGTGTTCCTGCTGTGGCGTAACGGTTCGGGGCTGTCCTTCGGCTCCACCGAGCCGATCCTCCATCGCGATCCCGCCTTCTACGTGTTCACGCTCCCGTGGCTGCGGTTCCTGCAGGGCTGGCTGTTCTCCTCGCTCGTTGGCGTGACCCTTATCGTGGGCATCGCGCACTTCGTGTGGGGCGGGATCCAGCCCCAGGCGCCCGCGTTCGCCGACAAGGTGGATCCGGCGGTCCGCGCGCACCTGTCGGTCCTCCTCGGCCTGATCATGCTGACCAAGGCGTGGGGCTACTACATCGGGCGATTCGACCTGCTCACGTCGCCGCGCGGCGTCGTCGAAGGGGCGTCGTACACGGACGTGAAGGCGCAACTGCCCGCGTTGAACTTCCTCGCGATCGTGGCCGTGATCTGTGCCGTGCTGTTCTTGGTGAACATCCGCGTGCGCCTGTGGAGCCTGCCGGTGATCGCGGTCGGCCTGCTGGCGCTGGTGTCGGTGTTGCTCGGCACCGCGTATCCGGCGTTCGTGCAGCAGTTCAGCGTCAAGCCCCAGGAGCAGCAGCGTGAGACCCCCTACATCAGGGACAACATCGCCGGCACCCGTCGAGCGTTCGGTTTGGACACGATCTCCGTGTCCGAACGACCGGCCGACCCGGTCGTCTCGTCGCAGGCGCTGCAAGAGAACAGCCCCACCGTCTCCAACATCCGCCTGTGGCGTCCGTCGGTGCTGAAAGAGAACTTCCAGTCGCTCCAGCGGATCCGCCAGTACTACGAGTTCCAAGACGTGGACGTCGATCGCTACACGGTGTCGGGCGAGCCGCGCGTGCTGATGGTGTCGGGTCGCGAGATCAGCCAGAACGGGATCCCCGCGGGCGGACGGACGTGGCAGAACACGCACCTGGTCTACACGCACGGCTACGGCGCCGTCGCCGCGCAGGTAAACACGGCCACGACCGAGGGCGCGCCGCTCTTCACGCTCAGCGACATCCCTCCGGTGGGAGAGCCCACGATAGAGGAACCTCGGATCTACTTCGGCGAGCTCAACGACGTGCCGTTCGTCGTGACCAACACGCACACGAAGGAGCTGGACTACGAGGGCGCCTCGCAGGAACTGGAGACGACGTACACCGGGACCGGCGGCATCCCGATCGGCAACGTCTTCCAGCGAGCGCTGTTCGCGTGGCGGTTCAAGGACATCAATCTGCTCATCTCCGGTCTCATCGACTCGAACAGCCGGATCATGATCTACCGGGACCTCGCCGAGCGAGTCCCCAAGCCTGCGCCGTTCCTGAAGTTCGACGCCGACCCGTACCTCGCGGTCGTGGACGGCAGGCTGACGTGGATCTGGGACGCCTACACCACCACGTCCGAGTATCCGTATTCACAGTCGGTGAACCTCGGTGATGCGACGCAGGGCGGTGTGAACGGGACCGCGAACTACATCCGCAACTCCGTCAAGGTCACCGTCGACGCCTACAACGGCGACATGAAGTACTACATCTGGGACGACACCGACCCCATCATCCAGGCGTGGTCGAAGGCGTTCCCCGGCATGTTCCTGTCGAAGGACGAAGCGTCGCCGGATCTGCTGGCCCACGTTCGCTACCCGGAGAACCTCTTCCAGATCCAGGCGTCGCAGTTCGCCACGTATCACGTGACCGATCCGGCGGTGTTCTTCCAGAAGCAGGACGTGTGGCAGATCCCGATCGACCCGACGGTCGCCGCGAACGGTCCCACGACCGCCACCGACACGGGATCGCCGCCGATGCGCCCGTACTACTCGTTGATGCGCCTGCCGGGGGCGACGAACGAGAACTTCATGCTGATCCTTCCGTTCACGCCGTTGGGGCGGCAGAACATGGTCTCGTGGATGGCCGCCAGCTCCGACCCCGGTTCGTACGGGAACACCGTGGTCTACACGTTCCCGAGTGGCCGCAACGTCGATGGACCGACCCAGGTCTTCGCGCAGATCAACCAGGACCCGAACTTCTCCAAGGACCGAACGCTGCTCGGCTCGGGGGGATCGACGGTCGTGTTCGGCGACTTCCTAGTGATCCCGATCAACGATTCGTTGCTGTACGTGCAGCCGGTCTACGTGCGTTCCAACCAGGCGAGCTCGATCCCGGAGCTGAAGAGAGTCATCGTCGTGAACGGCAACAAGGTGGGGATCGGGACGAGCCTGACCGAGGCGCTGGCTGACTCGACGACCGGGCAGACCGGTGGAGGAGGCGGCGGTGGCGGAGGCGGCGGAGGCGGGGGGATACCGGGCGGGACCGTCGACCAGCAGATCTCCGATCTGCTCAGCCGGGCGCTGCAGCATTTCCAGGCCGCCGACGCGGCGCTGACCGCCGGCGACCTGGGCACGTACCAGTCCGAGCTCGCACAGGCGCAGGCGTTCGTCCAGCAGGCGAACGACCTCGCGGCCCAGCAGACGGGGACCGGCGGTGTGTCCGGTTCGCCGACCCCGTCGCCTTCCGCGAGCCCGACCCCGTAGCGATCGGTCAGCCTTCGAGTCGGAAGCCGAGATCGGCCTCGACGTCGGCGACGTCCATCTGCGCCTTCTGCAGGCGGCCCGAGTAATCCCAGTTCATCGCCTGCCAGCGCGTGAACTGATCGAGCACCCAGATCCCGGATTGCCGTGAGCCGTTGCCGCTCTTGCCGTTGCCGCCGAACGGGAGGTGGGCCTCGGCGCCCGACGTCGAGTTGTTCACGCTCACCATGCCGGCCGTGACCCGTTCGCGGAAGCGGAACGCATGCAACGGGTCCCGCGTGTAGATCGAGCTCGATAGTCCGTACCCGTGGCCGTTCGCCAACTCCATCGCCTCATCGAACGTCTCGAACGACGCGACGGCCACGATCGGGCCGAACGTCTCCGTGACGTAGAGGTCGTCGTCCATCGAGACGCCGTCGACGACCGTCGGGTGGCAGAAGAGCCCCGCGTCCGGATCGCCGACGAAGCCTTCACGCGGGTTGTCCGAGGTGATACGTCCCGTGCCGGACGAGCCGCCGACGCGATGGTGCGGCCGGATCAGCTCGAGCCATGTGAGGAACCTTTCGAGGAACCGCTCGCTGATCATGGGGCCGTACAGGACGTCGTGGGTCGGATCGCCGATCGGTGACTCGCGGACCGCCTTGTCGTAGCGCGCGATGAAGTCATCGTGGACGTCCGCGTGCACGATCGCGATGCCGAGCGACGTGCACCGCTGGCCGGCCGTCCCGAAACCGCTGAACAACGCTCCTTCGACGGCCAGGTCGAGGTCCGCGTCGGGCATCACGACGAGCGGGTTCTTCCCGCCGAGCTCGAGGCACGGTGACTGAAGATGCCTGCCGCAGAGCTCGCCGATCCGCCGGCCGACGCCGGTGGAGCCCGTGAACCCCACCTTGTCCACCACGTGCTCGTCGAGCGCGCGCTCGAGCCCTTCGAACGTCTGCGCTCCGTTCGCGAGCACCATGTTGAACGCTCCGGCGGGGAACCCCGCATGGAGGAACAGCTGCGCGAATGCCTCGGCCGTCGCGGGCGTGTACTCCGCCGGCTTCCACACGACGGCGTTGCCGCAGAGCAGCGCAGGGACCAGGTACCACGAGGGCACGGCGACCGGGAAGTTCCCCGCCGTGATGATGGCCGCGACCCCGACCGGCGTCCGGAACGTGAAGAGTTGCTTGTCGGGCATCTCGGACGGCACCGTCTGGCCGTAGAGCCGTCGCCCTTCACCGAGGAAGAAGTTGCAGGTATCGATGACCTCCTGCACCTCGCCTCGGGACTCGGCGATCGGCTTGCCGATCTCCCGCGTCAGCAGCTGCGAGAGCGCTTCCTCGTTGTCCTCGACCAACCGTCCCAGCTGTTGGATCGCGCGCCCGCGAACCGGCGGGGGGACCGCGGCCCAGTCGGGTTGTGCCGCACGCGCCACGCGGCACGCCTCGACGAACGTCGCGGCGTCGCCCAGGAGCGCCTCGGCCACGGTCTGCGACAGGTCCGTCGGGCTCCGCACGGTGAGCCGCCCGCCGGGAGCGTCTCCCAAGGCTGTTCCCCCGACGAGCGAGGCCACGGTTCGCGTCATGGCGTCGATGCTACCGAGGTTGGTTCGCGACGTGTTCCACGTCGCGACTTCAGAGTTGTGGCCCTCCGCGCCGATGATTGAGCGAGGGGAGGAGCAACCATGCTTGAGCAAGGGTTCGAACCACTGCGGATACTTGCCGGCCTGCGGTCCCACGGCGTGTCGTACGTGCTGGTTGGAGGGCTCGGCGCCGCCGCACGCGGCGGTCCGGTCGACACCGATGACGTCGACATCGTCCTGCCCGACGACCCGCAGAACCTTCCCCGGCTCGCCCTGTCGCTGCAACAGCTCGGAGCGCAGCTCGACGCCCCGGCCTCAGCTACGGACGACCGCGTCTCCTACGACACGTCATACGGCCGGCTCGACTGTCTGGAGCTCCCGTCGGAGTTCGCCTCGCTGGTCGCGAACGGAGATGAGATGGAAGTCGGCAACGGCGTGACGGCCCGCGTCGCGTCCATCGAGGACCTGGCTCGGTTGAAGCGGATGTCACCCGATCTCGAAGGAGCGGTGCGACTGCACGCGCTCGTCGGTGCGGCTCCGACGAGGTACGAAGAGCCTGCGCCACGGTCGGCGCCGATGGATCTCGTGCCACCGTCGGCGCAGAAGGATCCCGCGGCACAGCTCCGTGAAGAGCTCGCGCCCCAGTGGACGCGCGAGGAGCTGATCTCGCCCGTCGACGCCGACCCGGAGCCGAACGGCCGCATCGACCGCATCCTGAGGAAGCTCGCGAACGTGGACGCCTTCCTGAACGAGGTCAACCGAGGCGAGCGCTCGCTGGGTCGCCGGAAGCGGTAGACGCTACCCGAGCGAGCCGCGACGCCTCACGTTCGATGTAGCGCATGGGTCTGTCGTAGTTCACCACGGATGTGACAGTGTGGGGAGTCAGATGTGCTTCTCCCCCGAGGCAGACCTCGCCGCAGGGGTGATCGTGACCGCTGTCGGCATCGACTCCATCGGACGAGCCCGTACTCCCAGAGAGCTGCCTCTGGCTGCCCTTCCGTTGCTGTTCGGGGTCCATCAGTTGGTGGAAACGTTCGTGTGGTGGGGGCTCGCGGGCAGGGTCCCGTCCGCATTGGGGGACTCGGCGATCTGGGTCTACGTGGCGGTCGCGTTCCTGCTCCCGCTCTGGGTGCCACTCGCCGTCCGGGGGGTGGAGCCGCCCGGACGCCGGCGATGGTTCATCACGCTCCTGACGGGGATCGGACTCGTGCTGTCGCTCGTGATGCTCGGGGCCATCGTGTGGGGGCCGGTGGACGCCGTGGCCGACGGTCACCACATCGCGTACCTGATCGACCTCCCGCTCGGCGGAACGCTCGGGATCCTCTACGCCTTCACCACGTGCGGCGCATTGCTGTTGTCGAGCGATCGTTGGATCCGATCCTTCGGAGGGTCGAACGTCGTCGCCGTCGTCCTGCTGGTCTGGCTGACGGTCGGAGGGCTCACATCGCTGTGGTGCGTGTGGGCCGCCATCACCAGCGTGGCGATCGACATCTACCTGCGAGACGACACGCGGGTCGCCATTGCCATGGCCACCTAGCCGCGGGTCGCAGGACCGGACGGTACCGTACCGGTGTGCAGCAGCCGGACCGTGTCGCAGTGACGCAGAGGCTCACAGAGGCAGGCTGCGTCGCCGCCGACGAGGAAGCCGATGCGCTCATCGCGGCCGCCGCCGGAGACCCGGACGTGCTCGAGGATCTGGTGTCGCGGCGCACCGGCGGCGAGCCGATCGCGTGGCTGACCGGTGTGGTCACGTTCTGTGACGTCGGGGTACTCGTCGCACGGGGCGTCTACGTGCCCCGGAGCCAGACCGAGCCCTTGGCGCGGCGGGCCGCGACGCTCCTGCCGTCAGACGGAGTGGCCGTGGATCTCTGCACGGGTAGCGGTGCGATCGCCGCGGTGCTGGCTGCGGCAGTGCCGACCGCGCGGGTGCTCGCGACCGAGCTCGACGGCAACGCGGCGCGATGTGCCCGGACCAACGGCGTCGAGGTGTTCGAGGGATTCCTGGACGACCCGCTGCCTCGAACGCTCGAGCACGGCGTCGACGTGTTGACGGCCGTCGTGCCGTACGTGCCGACGGGCGCGCTCCATCTGCTCCCGCGCGACGTCCAGATGTTCGAGCCGCGGCTGGCGCTGAACGGCGGGGTCGAAGGCACTGATCTCCTGGTCGAGGTCGTGCGGAGAAGTTCCCTTTGGCTGCGTCCCGGCGGTTGGCTCCTGCTGGAGCTGGGCGGGGACCAAGCGGAGCCGATCGGAGGACTGCTGGAGGAGCTGGGGTTCGAAAGACCCGACGTCATGTTCGACGAGGACGGCCACCCTCGCGCGATCAGCGCCCGGCTCTCGTGATCCTCGTTAAGGAAGGGCGCCGGTCGCCCGACGCCCTTCCTCGACTTCGCGAATTCTCTCCCACCGTCCCCGGCACGATCTACGCGGGCGTCGGCTTCCACGGGACCGGCGGCGGGCTGTTCGTTTCCACGGATGACGGCCTGACCTGGGGTGTCCGCTCGTCGGTGCCGCAGTTCTCAGGCAGTGCCAACAACGGCGTGCCTGTGGTTCCCGACACGCATCCGCGATCGACGGGGACCCTGCTCCAGATCGACGGGGCCGGAGGATACCTGTATGCCGCGACGTTCGATGACGGCGTGATGCGCTCGTCGGACGACGGTGTGACCTGGGACACGATCGGTCTTGGCGGCGAGTACCTGCGCTCGCTCGCCCTCGACCCGTCCGATCCCGACGTGCTCTACGCCTCGACGTACGGGGACGCCGTCTGGAAGACCACGACCGCCAGAGGCGCCGGCTCGTTCACCCGGATCGATGCCTCTCCCGCCGTCGTCGAGGACCTGACGTTCGTCGGCACGGATCTGTACGCCGCCGGACCCAGCGGCCTCTTCCGCCTGTCGTCGCGGGGACAGGATTTGAACCTGTGACCTCTGGGTTATGAGCCCAGCGAGCTACCGGACTGCTCCACCCCGCACATCGATGCTATCGGTCACTTCCGAGACCGACAAGCGACGCACGGGAAAAGAGATAGGGCCAGCCTGATCGGCGTGATGATCTGTGGTGAGGCGGAGGACCTGGCTTGCGACTAGCAACGTGCCATGGCTGGATCGCGCCTCTATGGTGGACCGATGGCGTCGGTCAAGCAGATCCAAGTCACGTTCGACTGCGCAGAACCTGAGCGCGTCGCTCGTTTCTGGTGCGAGGTGTTGGGGTACGTCGTACCGCCTCCACCGGAGGGGTTCGCAACTTGGGGCGATTTCGATCGCGCGCTGCCGCCTGAGCATCAGGGTTCAGCGTTCGCATGCATCGATCCCTCAGGTGTGGGCCCGCGACTGTTCTTCCAGCGCGTTCCCGAAGGCAAGGTCGTCAAGAATCGGCTGCATCTTGACGTGCGGGTCGGCACAGGGCTCGTGGGTGAAGAGCGCCTGGCCGCACTCGAGGCCGAATGCGCGCGACTGATCGCGCTCGGCGCGGTACGCGTGCGACTACTGCTTGCCGATGGCGACAACGAGTCGTGCCTCGTGATGCAGGACATCGAGGGCAACGAGTTCTGTCTCGACTGAGTGGCCGTGAACGTGTCCTCGCCGCCCGTCTGAGTCGGGCCGGGGAGAGCAGATGTGGCGGGTTCAGGCGATAAGCAGGCGAGCGCCTAGCTCTGCTGCGTCGAGATCGAGGAGGCCGCGGTTGCGTTCTGCCCACCGGCCTGAGGCGAGGTCATCACGGAGGCCGTGCACTGCCCTCTGCTCGGCGTCCGGCCCGACGCTGGCCCAGACCGATATGCCGCGACGGACATCCTCGTCCAGGTATGCCTCGGGCCGGCGCCAGAAGGCCTCGAAGAAGCCGTCAGCGCAGTCCCACGGGACGGGCACCGGTTCCATCCGGGCTTCGATCGCGCGGGCCAGCTCGGTCAGCGATGCCAAGACCCTGAAGGCTCCCAAGGTGGCGACCTCGGGCAGATAGTCGCGAGTTAGCCAGAACTGGCTCGGGTCACTGGTGTCGAACGCGAACACCACTACGCGGCGAGCGACGCGCCGCATCTCGCGCAGGCCGGCGATCGGGTCCTGCCAGTGATGGATGGTGCACACGGCCATCGCGGCGTCGAAGGAGTGGTCCTCGAACGGCAGGTTCTCGGCCGATCCAGCCAGGCACGGCGCCGCGTCCGGGAGGCGCTGAGAACGCATGAGCGCCGACGGTTCCACCGCGAGGACGTGGCGGTCCGGGGGCTCGTAGGACCCGGTGCCCGCCCCGACGTTCAGCACCGTCCGGGCGTCGCCGAGCGCAGCCCATATCCGTGCAGCGATGCGCGGTTCGGTGCGCCGGGTCACGGTGTAGGTGGCTCCGATGGTGTCGTAGAACTGCGCGCTGGACATGACACCGCCTTTCTGGCCGGTCACCACCGTCGTCCCCCCACCGCGGGACTATCTCTTCCAGAGGAGGATACCGACGGTACCTTGTCGGGCATGGAGTTCACCTACGACGAGCGCGCTCGCGCAGTCGTGCTCGTCGAAGGGCTCAGCGACCGGCGAGCGCTGGAGGCGCTCGCCGGTCGTCGCGGCCGAGACCTCGGTGCCGAGGGCGTTTCCGTCGTGTCGCTCGGCGGCGCGACGAACATCAGGAGCGCCCTCGACGTCTTCGGTCCCCGTGGGCGCGACGTCCGGCTCGCGGGGCTGTGCGACGCCGCTGAAGAGGGCGCATACCGGCGTGGTCTCGAACTAGCGGGCCTCGGCGCCGATCTCACCCGCGACGGCATGGAGGATCTCGGTTTCTACGTGTGCGTCGCGGACCTCGAGGACGAGCTGATCCGCTGCCTCGGTGATGACGTCGTCGAAGGGGTTCTCGAAGAGCAGGGCGACCTGGTGTCGTTCCGCACCTTCCAGAAACAACCCGAATGGCGGGGACGGACCACCGAGGACCAGCTCCGGCGCTTCCTGGGCACAGGTAGCGGTCGCAAGATCCGCACGGCGGCCATGCTCGTCGGCGCGCTCGATCTCACCCGTGTGCCGCGACCTCTGGATCGTGTCCTCGCGCACGTGTGAGACGGTCACGCGCGCGGGTGTTCCCGCGCGCGTGGGTAGACTCGAACCCCATGAAGCGGCTCCGACGCGTGGTGCCGATCTCGCTGGCCGCTGCGTTCCTGTTCGCATCGCCTCCGGCAACCGCGACGGTCGGAGCGGAGGGTCTTCCCACCCCCGTGATCCGCAACCCGGGCGCCCCGAGGTACGTCGTCTCGCTCCGCGGTGACTCGGTGGGGCACTCGTGGCGCGGCAAGGAGTCGATCACGTTCACCAACCTCGAAGCCGATCCGCTCACGACGATCTGGCTCCGCCTGTGGTCGAACGGCGTGAAGGGCTGCCGGGCCCAAGCGATCGCGGTCGCGAAGCTACGCGGCGGCGTCGCTGGCGGTCTCTCCCGCCGTTGCACTGCGCTCCCCGTCCACCTCGAGTCGCCGCTCTCGCAGGGCGCAACGGCGACGATCTCGATGCGCGTCACCATCGATCTCCCCAAGAGGAACGATCGCTTCGGGTACCACGGCGGGCTCGCGTTGGCGGGGACGGCGCTGCCGACGCTCGCGATCCACGACGACCTGGGCTGGCACCTCGACCCGTTCGTGGACCTGGGGGAGAGCTTCTACTCGGTCGTCGGCAACTATCAGGTGTCGCTGAACGTGCCGATCGCGCTCCGGACCCCCACGACGGGAGTGGCGGTCGCGTCGCAGACGAACGGGGCTCGACGGGTCACCACGTACGTCGCCCACGCCGTTCGCGACTTCGAGTGGGCGGCGGGAAGGCTGGCGACGGTACGCCGACGTTCCGGGGGGACCGAGGTCGTCGTGTCGTACCGGCCGCGCGACCTGACCCGCGAGGCCGCCAAGACCGCCCTCGGCTACTCCGTGGCGTCGTTGAACGCATACTCCGGCGCGTTCGGTCTGTTCCCGTACCCGGAGATGGATGTCGTTCTCACGAGTTTCGCCGCGTTCGGCGGCATGGAGTACCCGACCATCATCTTCACCAACCCGGACAAGATCACGATCTCGCACGAGCTCGGTCACCAGTACTGGTACGGGATCGTGGGCGACGACCAGTTCTCGTCGCCGTGGCTCGACGAGTCGTTCGCCACGTGGACGTCGTACTTGCCGTTCGGCGGGTGGAAGAAGTGCCCGTCCTATCACTGGCCGTCGGACGACGCTCGGATCACCAACGACATGGCGTACTGGGACGCGCACCGTTCCGAGTACGACACGATCTACAGCGGAGGAGGATGCTTGCTCGCCAACCTGGCCGATCGGTTCGGACTGGATCGGTTCGTCGAGATCCTCCGCGGATACGCGCAGGGTCATTGGTTCGGCGTGACGCGCACCCAGGACTTCGAAGCCGCCATCGAGGCTGCCGCCGTGGCCGAAGGGGTCTCATTCGACCCCGCCACGTACTGGGACACCTGGCGGGTGGACTGAGCGAGGGGCGCCCGGGGTAGGATTGCGCCGTGACGACGACGAAGGAGACCGTGAGCCAGCTCGCCAAGGTGCCGCTGTTCTCCGATTGCTCGCAGCGCGACCTCCAGACGATCGCTCGCGTCGTCCGCGAGATACCGCATCCGGCGGGGACCGTCATCGCCCAGGAGGGCGACCCCGGCGTCGGTTTGTTCATCATCCTGGACGGGACGGCCGACGTCTCGATCGGCGGGAGGAAGAAGTCGACGCTCGGGCCCGGGGATTTCTTCGGCGAGATCGCGCTGCTCGACGGGGGACCGCGGACCGCCACCGTCACGGCGAAGACCGACGTCAGCCTCCTGGGGCTCACGGAGTGGGTCTTCCGCGGGCTGATGTCCGAGCACCCGTCGATCGCTCTGAAGACGCTGCAGCAGATGGCGGCACGACTCCGCGGCGCCACGAAGGCCGTCACGGCCTGACCGCCCGAAGCCCCGGCTCCTCCGGAGGCGTAGCGCATGACTGAGGCGCCGCGAGACGTTCAGGACCTGGCCGCGGAGCGAGCCGTACGGCGCGAGGCCAGGGATTTCCCGGGGGCCGACGAGCTGCGCGACCGGATCGCCGCGGAGGGTTGGTCGGTCGTCGATGAGCCCGAAGGCTGGCGGTTGGAGCCGATCGAAGTTCCCTCGACGGTCGGTCAACAGCTCCGAGCTCATGACGTCGGATCGGTCCTCGACGAACCCGCGACGGCGGACGTGTCCATCCATTGGCTCGTCGAGGGGTGGCCGCAGGACGTGCGCCGTGCGATCGAATCGTTCCGAGCGAACGCGGGGGGTCGCAACGTCCAGTACGTCGTCGCCGACGTCACGGACGATCCGGAGGACGGCTGGGACGAAGACGTCGAACACATCTGGCTGGAGCGAGGCACCGGCTGGGGCGCGGCACGCAACGCGGGGCTCAAGCGGTCGCGGGGCCGCGTCGTCCTCGCGATGGATGGCTCCATCGAGGCGACGGGAGACGTGCTCGGTCCGCTCGAGGCTGCGCTCGCCGACCCCACGGTCGGCGTCTGCGGCCCGTTCGGCATCGTCACCCCGGACCTCCGAGAGTTCGAGCCGACCGACGGCCCGGAGGCCGACGCGATCGAGGGCTACTGCATGGCGTTCCGGCGCGAGGCTCTCACGACGGCAGGGCTGTTCGACGAGAAGTTCCGCTGGTACCGGACGGCCGACATCGAGTACTCGTTCCGGATCAAGGACCTCGGCCTCCGGGCCGTCGTCGTTCCGGTTCCGGTCGAGCGCCACGAGCATCGGATGTGGTTCGAGACACCGCCCGCCGAGCGCGCGAAGTGGTCGAAGCGGAACTTCTATCGGTTCCTCGATCGCTGGCGCGATCGCTACGACCTGACCGTGTCGGGAGAGCCGTCGCCGCACGGCCATGGCGGTCACGCCCATGGCGGTCACGAGGAGCACGGTCAGTAGTCTGAAGTGGACTAGCGGCCGGGCATCGGCGGGGTCGGGGGCGAGCCGGCTCCGTGCGTGGAGATCGTGGCCTCCTCGTGTCGGACGGCCGTCTTCGCCTTCCCGTTCGGTTGCACCGACGCCGGATCCGGGATCGGTTTGGTCCCGGTGGCATATGCCTCCAGGTCGGTCCCGTCCATCGTCTCCGTCACCAGGAGCAGCGCGGACAGCTGGTTCAGCAGATCTCGTCGTTCGATCAGGATGCGCTCGGCCCGGTCGTGCGCCTGGTTCAACAGCCGGTTGACCTCGTGATCGATCAGCTCGGCCGTCTGTCCGGAGATCTTCGGTGCGTTGAACATGGAGTTGGCGTCCTCCGCGCCGAGCGAGAGCGGTCCGAGCTTCTCGCTCATGCCGTACTCGGCGACCATCGCGCGCGCTACTTGCGTCGCACGTTCGAGGTCGTTCTGCGCGCCGGTCGAGATCTCGTCGAAGCAGAGCTCCTCGGCGACACGGCCGCCCATAGCGAACGCCAGCATGTCCTTCAGCTCGGGCTCGGTGGCGAGGTAGCGGTCTTCGAGCGGCCGCACCATGGTGAGTCCGAGCGCGGCCGTCCCGCGGGGGATGATCGTAACGCGGTGAACCGGGTCGAGGTTCTCGCTGTAGTGCGCGACGAGCGCGTGGCCCATCTCGTGGCTCGCGACGCGGATCTTCTCCTTCTCGCTCATCACGCGGGACCGGCGCTCCAGGCCCATGCTGGCGCGGTCGATCGCCTCTTCGAGTTCCTCTTCCGTGACCGAGTTCTTCTCACGCCGGGCGGCGAGCAACGCAGCCTCGTTCACCACGTTCTCCAGGTCGGCGCCGGTGAAGCCCGGGGTGCGTGACGCGATCGTGCGGAGCTGGACGTCCGGGTCGAGCGCGACGCCGCGCGCGTGGACCCGGAGGATCTCCTCGCGGCCGCGCAGGTCGGGGCGGTCAACCACGACCTGACGGTCGAAGCGACCGGGCCGGACGAGCGCCGGGTCCAACACGTCGGGGCGGTTCGTGGCGGCCATGATGATGACGCCCTTCGACGAGTCGAAGCCGTCCATCTCGACCAGCAACTGGTTCAGCGTCTGCTCGCGCTCGTCGTGGGCGCCGAACCCCGCACCCATGGCGCCCGCGCGGCCCTTCCCGATGGTGTCGATCTCATCCAGGAACACGAGCGCCGGAGCCTTCTCCTTCGCCTGCTGGAAGAGCTCGCGGACGCGAGCGGCGCCCAGGCCGACGAACATCTCCACGAACTCCGAGCCCGACATGAAGAAGAACGGCACGTTCGCCTCGCCGGCCACGGCGCGTGCGAGCAGCGTCTTGCCGCACCCGGGAGGTCCGAGCAGCAGCACCCCCTTGGGGATCCGGCCGCCGAGCCGCTGGTACTTCTTCGGGTTCTTCAGGAAGTCGACGACCTCCAGGAGCTCTTCCTTCGCCTCGTCCACACCGGCGACGTCGTTGAAGCTGGTCTTCATCTCCTTGCGGTCGTAGATCTTCACCTTGTTCCGACCGAGGTTGAGCGCGGCGTTGGCGCCGCCGCCCATCCGCTTGAAGACGAAGTAATAGATGAGGATCATCACCAGCGCGAACGGAAGGATGCTGAGCAGGAGCGAGGTGAAGACGTTCGGGGGCGTGAACTTGTACGAGACGTCGTGCGAGTCCAAGAACTGCGTGAAGGCCTGGTCTTCCTGGAACCCGGAGGAGAGCGAGGTCGAGAAGCGTGACTCCTTCCCGGTCTCGTCCGTGAACGCGCCGGAGATGTCCGATTGGCCGATCGAGATGGTGCCCGTCAGGTCGCCGTTCACGACATGCTTCACGAACTGGGAGTAGTCGAGCGACACGACGTCGGCGTTGCTGAGCCAGCTGTTGAAGATCAGGAACGCGAGCAGCAACAAGGGGAGGACGAGCCAAGGACTGAACCGCGGGCGTGGCACGCCGGATCCCCCCGGCCCGCCGGACCCGCTGTCGGGCATCCAGCGGTTGCGCTTCGGGGTCCTGTCGTCGTCGGCCACGGGTCCATCTTCCCACCCACCCTGGAGATATGACAGAAGGGGTCCGACCCGCCGGTTGTCGCATCGGGGATACTGAGCGTCATGGCCCTGACCGGAGGCACCGAGACGCCGACCGACGACGCTGCGCTCCGTGGAAGGTTCGAGCGCGATGTGCTTCCGTTGTTGCCCAACCTCTATGCGGCGGCGCTCCGGATGACCCGCAACCCCGCCGACGCCGAGGACCTGGTACAGGAAACGTACCTCCGCGCCTTCCGCGGGTTCTCCGGCTTCAAGGAGGGGACGAACCTCAAGGCGTGGCTGTACCGGATCCTCACGAACAGCTTCATCAACACGTATCGCAAGAAGCAGCGTCAGCCGCAGACCGTCGAGGGTCCCGACGACCTGGACGAGTGGTACCTGTTCGACAAGCTGGGCGGCCGCAACGTGGAGCTGTCGGCCGAGACCGAGGTGCTCGACAAGATCCCGGACGAGGCCGTGAAGGCTGCGTTGGAGTCCCTTCCGGAGAACTTCCGGTTGCCGGTCCTGCTTGCCGACGTGGAAGGCTTCAGTTACAAGGAGATCGCCGAGATCATGGAGACGCCCATCGGAACCGTCATGTCTCGCCTGCATCGGGGAAGGAAAGCGCTCCAGAAGGCGTTGTGGGACACGGCGAAGGAGCGAGGATTGATCGATGATTGATTGCGGACCGGAGTGCATGGAAGCGCTCAAAGAGGTCGAGCGGCTCCTGGACGGCGAGCTTCAGGGCGAGCTGCGGATCAAGGTGGAGAAGCACTTGAGCAGCTGCAGCCCGTGCATGGATCAGGCCGAGTTCCGTCGTCACCTCAAGGTCATGGTCGCCGCCAAATGCACGGGCGACGCCCCGCCGCCCGAACTGCTCATCCGCGTCCGCGCGATCATCGAGGAACGAGACATCACGTCCCCTTAGGGTCCTCGGGCTCTGATGTCCTACCATTCCGTGCCATCTGGAGCGAAGGACATGGGATGGACGAACTCGGGACGATCTTGGGTATCTGGGCACATCCCGATGACGAAACGTACCTGACCGCGGGCCTCATGGCGGCGGGGGTTCGCGACGGACGGCGCGTCGTGTGCGTGACCGCCACCAGGGGCGAGGGCGGCTCGTTGGACGAGGAACGCTGGCCGTCAGCGACGATGGGGCAGGTTCGCGAGCTCGAGCTGATGCGCTGCTTCGAGATCCTCGGGGTCACCGAACATCACTGGCTCGACGAGCTCGACGTCGACATGGACACCCCGTTGTCAGACGACGGCTACGACAAGGTCCGCGCGATCATGGAAGACGTCCAGCCCGACACCGTTCTCACGTTCGGCCCCGACGGCATGACCGGCCACCTGGCGCACATGTCCGTGAGCGCCTGGGCCACGCGGGCGCTTGAAGAGGTCGGCAAGCCGGGCGCCAAGGTGCACTACGCGACGAACACGCAGGAATGGGCCGACGAGTTCGTGCCGATCTACAACCGGTTCGACGTGTTCCGGCCCGGGACGCCCCCCGTCAGCCCCAGGGACGAGCTCACGATCGACTTCGTCCTGCCGCACGAGCTGCTCGAGCTGAAGCTCGATGCGATCGAGCAGCACGAGAGCCAGGTCGGTGGCATGGTCGAGGCGTTCGGCAAGGACATCTTCCGGCGAGCCATGAAGGCCGAGTGGTTCCGCCTCGGCGCGGTGAAGGACGCATGACCGTCGAGCGCCCGTCCACGATGCCGGACCTCGACTGGGATCCCGAACGCTCGCGGGTCTTCGGCGACCGGGCGTTGGACCTGTGGCAGGAGTTGCTCGAGCGACTGCCCGACCTGCCGGTGTCCGGGAGGTGGACGGCCAAGGAGGTGCACGAGGCGGTCGCGATCGACGTGCCCGACGAACCGATGTCGGAGGAGGCGCTCTTCGCCTACCTGCACGACGTCGTCTTCGACTGGTCTGAGTTCTCCGGTCATCCGCGCTTCATGGCCTACGTCTCGGGCGCGGGCACGATACCGGGCGCCGCGGCCGACCTCATCGCGGCGGGGCTCAACGCGAACCTCGGGGGCTGGCAGCTCTCGCCGGCGGCGTCCGAGATCGAACTGCATCTGACCCGTTGGTTCGCGACCGAGCTGTTCGGGTTCCCCGAAGGCTCCGGCGGGCTGGTCCTTTCCGGTGGAGCCATGGCGAACTTCGTCGGTCTGAAGACGGCCCGCGACCATCGCGCCGGATGGAACGTCCGTGCCGAGGGTCTGGCAGGACATCCGCCGCTCGTCATGTACATGTCGAGCGAGACCCACGTGGTGAGCTCGCGAGGCGCGGACATGCTCGGGATCGGGACCGAGGGCGTCCGCAAGATCCCGGTCGTCGACGACTACCGCATCCGGACCGACGCGTTGCGGGCCGCGATCGAGGCCGATCGTGCGGCCGGCCGTCGGCCGTTCGCCGTGGTGGCGTCCGCAGGGACGGTCTCGACCGGGGCCGTCGATCCGTTGCCCGAGATCGCCGACATCTGCGCCGAGCAGGAACTGTGGATGCATGTGGACGCCGCGTACGGAGGTCCCGCGCTGCTGGCGGACGATCTCCGTCCGTCGTTCTCCGGGATCGAGCGTGCGGACTCCGTCGCGTTCGATCCACACAAGTGGCTCTACACGCCCCTCACGGGTGGGTGTCTCGTCGTCCGGCGTATGGCGGCGCTGGCCGAGTCGTTCGACGCGGACGCGTCGTACATCGTCCAGGACAAGGAATACACACAGCACGGCCTCGATCTGGGCAGGCACGGGCCGCAGTTCTCCCGGGGCTTCTGGGCGTTGAAGGTGTGGGTCTCGTTGCTGGCGCATGGGCGACGCGCGTACGCCCGACGTATCTCGCACGACGCCGCGTTGGCGCGGTACATGGGAGCGCGGGCCGAGGAGCGCCCGGAATTCGAGCTGGCTGCGCCCGTCGGTCTGTCGATCTGTTGCTTCCGCTACGTCCCGCCGGGCCTGCCCGAAGGCGAGGACCGCGACGCCTACCTCGACGATCTCAACCATCGCCTCATGACCGAGATCCAACTGGACGGCCGCGTCTACATCTCGAACGCGGTGCTCAGCGAACGGTTCGTGCTGCGAGCGTGCATCGTGAACTTCCGGACCGAGGCCGACGATGTGGACGCCGTCCTCGACGTGGCCGCGGAGCTGGGTGCGGCACTCGACGCCGAGCTGCGGCCTGCTTCCCTTGGCGGTACGGCGTGACCACGTACTCGCTGCTCGGATCGGGAGAGTTCGAGCCGTGGTCGGCGGAGATGGATCGCCAGGTGCTCGAGCGCTCGAACGGTGACGGCCGCGTGCTGATCCTCCCGACCGCGTCGGCGAGGGAGGGGGATGAGGTCTTCAACGGGTGGGGAGCGAAGGGGCTCGCGCATTACGCATCGCTCGGGATCGAAGCCGAGATCGTTCCGCTCAAGACCCGTGAGGATGCGAGCCGGCCGGAGCTCGTCGAGCGGCTGGAAGGGGCATCCGTCGCCTACTTCTCGGGAGGCAACCCCGCGTACCTCGCGGAGACGCTCTCCGACACGCCGTTCTGGAACGCGCTGCGCGATCGGACGGAGCGCGGCCTGTCATACGTCGGCTGCAGTGCGGGCGTCGCATGCCTCGGCGACCGCGCCCCCGACAGCGATTCGCAGCGGTTCGCCGACGGCTTCTGGGAGCCGGGGCTCGGCGTGTTCCACGGTGTGTGGTTCGGACCGCACTGGGACGCGCTCGACTCCTACGTGCCCGGGCTCTCCGACTTCATCGTATCGTCCGTGCCGCCGGGGGAATCGCTTTTCGCGATCGACGAGCGGACCGCGGCGATCGGGGACGGGATCGGATGGTCCGTGGTGGGCTTGGCGGGTGCGCACGTCTACCACGACGGTGAGTGGACCCATCACCTCGCCGGGTCGTCGTTCACGCTGGACCTGACCTGAGAGGCGGCGGTTGCGCCGGCTCCCCGCGCGGATGCATCCTCGGCGTGGGCGCCGCCCCCGACACGCCGTAGGGTGTGCGCCGTGACACCGAAGACCGCACTCACCCGCGACAGCCCGATCGAGGAGCGCGCACCCGAGATCATCAAGCGGCTCTCGAGTGCCTATCCCGACGCCCACGTTGCGCTCGACTTCTCGAACCCGCTCGAATGCCTGCTCGCGACGATCCTGTCGGCGCAGTGCACGGACGAGCGTGTGAACATGGTGACCAAGACGCTGTTCAAGAAGTACCGGAAAGCGGAGGACTACCTGAAGGTGCCGGAGGCGGAGCTCGCGGCTGACATCAAACCCACGGGGTTCTTCAACCAGAAGACGAAGTCGATCAGGGGCGCGTGTGCCCGCATCGTCGAGGTGTACGGCGGCAAGGTTCCGAACACCATGGAGGAGCTGATCACGCTCCCGGGCGTCGCCCGCAAGACCGCCAACATCGTCCTCGGGAACTCCTACGGCGTCGTCGAGGGCATCGCGGTCGACACGCACGTTCGCCGGCTCGCCGAGCGGCTCGGGTTCAGCGACCAGAAGGATCCGGACAAGATCGAGCGTGACCTGATGCGGCTCATCCCGAAGGAACGATGGTTCGACTTCACGTACGTGATCATCGATCACGGCCGGGCGATCTGCGTGGCCCGCAAGCCGCGATGTGCCGAGTGTCCGGTGAACGACGTGTGCCCGTCGAGCCTGGTGTGATCGCGGCGCTAGCCGGAGCCGACGGAGGTCAATGCGCGCCGGCGGCGACGTCGGAGCTCGCGGCGCTCGTCCTCGTCCAGCCCGCCCCACACGCCCGCGTCCTGTGCCGTCACGAGCGACCATTCGAGGCAGTCGTCGCGGACGGCACATCCCTCGCACACGGCCTTCGCCCGCGCGGTCTGCACCGTGACCAGAGACGGAGGGCCCATGGGGAAGAACAGCTCAGGATCCTCACCGATGCATCTCGCTTCGGCGATCCACGACGTCTGGTCGGGGTCATGCCTGAACCTTCGTTCAATCATGCGGCACCGTTCGGTGTGGTCGTCGGCCGTCTCAGAGGACGCCGAGCGCGATACGGACAGGAACCGAGACGAGCGTAGTGTCTGAACGGAGATTCAGTCAAGAGGCCGAGAGGCTCGTCGTCGCCCATCGAGGCGCCTCAGCGCACGAAGCCGAGAACACGATCCCCGCGTTCGCATCCGCCGTCGCCGCCGGCGCCGACGTGGTCGAGTTCGACGTGCGGATGACCGCCGACGGCGTGGCGGTCGTCATGCACGACTCCAGCGTCGACCGGACCACGGACGGGGCAGGCCTCGTCCGCGACCTGCGCCTGGCCGAGATCAAGCGGCTCCGCATCAGGACGGCCGACGGGGCGAAGACCGAGGTCCCCACCCTCGAAGAGGCGCTGACCTGCCTCTCGGGCCGGGCCGCCGTCGACGTCGAGATCAAGAACATCCCGGGCGAGCCGGACTTCGACGGTTCCCGCGAGCTCGCCGTGGAGGCCACGCTCCGAGCCCTCGGGACGGTCGGCTTCGTCGGACCTGCGCTGATCTCGAGCTTCAACCCACTGTCGATCGCGCGGGCTCGGGAGCTGTCGCCCGACGTGCCCACCGGGCTGCTCACGACCGAGGATGTGGAGGCACGGGTGGCGCTCGGGTTCGCGCACGGGCAGGGTCACGGGTGGGTGCTCCCGTTCGCCGGCGCGGTCCTGGCCGCGGGCCCCTCGCTCGCGCATGAGGCGCACGAGCTCGGGATGCGCCTGGGCACGTGGATCACCGACGATCCCGCGGTCGCGGTCGAGCTGATGCGTTCGGGCGTGGACGCCGTCGCGACGAACGACCCCGCGGCCGTCGTCGCCGCGCGTGTCGAGGCGTTCGGGGCATGATCCTTCGGCGGAGACGTTCGTCGCCCGAGCTCCGGGCGTCCTTCGCCGCGTTCCGCGCCGTGCTGGAGCACCTGGAGCCGGCCAAGGCCGCGTTGACCGAGGTCATGCCGACGACGCGGATGCCCGGCCGGCCGCTCCCCGACGCCTTGGTCGAGTTCGAGGACGGGTTGAAGCGCGCCGCCCCGATGATGCCGGGTTGGCGCACGCCGGCCCTGGAGGGGGAGTGGATCGCCTGCGACGAGGGACTGGTCCAGGCGGTCGAGCGTGCCCGCCGGTTCCGAGAGGACGCTCCTGAGCTCGGCGGGTTCGAGGGCCTGATCTGGGCCGTGGAGGAGCTGATGGCTCCGCTCGACGGGTTCGCCACCGCCGCGGAACGCTTCCGCGAGCTCGGCGTCCGTTGAGCCGCTCGCTGCCGGGCCGGCCGCGCACGCGATAGCCTTCCGCGCCGACCCATCCCAGCCAAGGAATCAGGAGGAGCGGGGTGCACACGATCGAGATGAGGACCGAGCTGCCCGGTCCCAAGTCGCGCGCGATCATCGGACGCAAGGAACGGGTCGTGTGCGATCCCCTCGACCTTCACGTGAACGCGGTCATCGATCACGGGCTCGGCGCCGCCGTCACGGACGTCGACGGCAACACGATGCTGGATCTTTCGAGCGGGCTCGGCTGCCTGCTGGTCGGCCACTCGCACCCGAAGGTCGTCGAGGCGGTGCAGCGACAGGCGGCGAAGTTCTCCCACACCGACTTCTCGGTGGTTCCGTACGAGGTCTACGTCGAGCTCGCGGAGCGGCTCGTCGAGCGGGTCGGAGCCGGCCGGAAGGTGGCGCTCTTCAACTCGGGCGCGGAGGCGGTGGAGAACGCCGTCAAGTTCGCGAAGGCGGCGACCGGCCGACCGGCCGTGATCTGCTTCGAGGGGGCGTTCCACGGACGGACGCTGCTCACCATGAGCCTGACCAGCCGGTACACGCCGTACAAACATGGTTTCGGCCCGTTCGCGTCCGAGGTCTACCGGGTTCCGTTCAGCTATCCGTACCGCAGCGACGATCCGAGCGGCCGATCGGCGCTCGCCGACGTCGAGCGAGCGCTGGCAACCAGGGTCGACCCGAGTTCCGTCGCCGCGATGATCTTCGAGCCGGTCCTGGGCGAAGGCGGCTACGTCGTTCCGGGACCGGAGTTCCTGCCGGGCCTGGAGACGCTCTGCCGTGCGCACGGCATCGTGACGATCGCCGACGAGATCCAGTCCGGGTTCGGGCGAACGGGCAGGTTCCTCGCCGGTGAGCATTTCGGGCTCGATCCCGACATCGTGATCCTGGCGAAGGCGCTCGCCGCGGGCTATCCGCTCTCGGCCGTCGTCGGCCGCGCGGAGATCATGGACGCGCCCGGCCCATCGGCGATCGGCGGCACATACGTCGGGAACCCGGTCGCGTGCGCCGCGGCGATCGCGGTGCTCGAGGTCATCGAGGAGGAGGGCCTGATCGAGCGCGCCGAGGTGGTGGGCAAGGTCATCCGCACGCGGTGGGAACAGCTCGCCGGCGACATCCCAGAAGTGGGCGACGTCCGCGGCCTCGGTTCCATGATCGGCGTGGAGATGGTGTCCGACCGCGGGACGAAGGACCCCGATGCCCCCTTCGTCGGACGTCTGATGGCCGAGACGCAGCGGAGAGGGCTGATCACCGTGGCGTGCGGGATGTACCACAACGTTCTGCGGCACATGTCGCCGCTCGTGATCACCGAGGACCAGCTGGACGAAGCGATGGACGTGCTGGCGGGCGCCGCGCTCGCCGCGCGGTCGACCTGACCGTGGACGCGGACGATCGACCCGTCGGCGAGCCGGTCGCGACGACGCCCGCGCGGCGCCCCGCACGCGCTCCCTTGGAAGGCCGCTTCGTCACGCTCATCCCCGTGGACCCGGCGGCCCACGCGGACGGGCTGTTCACGGCCTCGCACGACGGCAGCGACGAGGCCGCCCGCATGTGGACGTACATGTCCTACGGGCCGTGGTCGGACGAGGCCGCGATGCGTGGATGGCTGGATCTGTTGCCTGCGTCGGAGGATCCGCTGTTCCTCTCGGTGATCGAGCGATCGACCGGCGATCCCGTCGGCATCGTGACGTTCATGAGCATCGACCCCACGATGCGGCGCCTCGAGCTCGGCAACATCTGGTACGCGCCCCGCGCCCAGCGGACCCGCGCGAACACCGAGTCGGTCTATCTGATGCTCCGCGAGGCGTTCGACGGACTGGGCTACCGCCGCGTGGAATGGAAGTGCGACGCGCTGAACGCCCGGTCTCGCGCGGCGGCCGAGCGGCTCGGCTTCACGTTCGAGGGGATCTTCCGCCAGCACATGATCATCAAAGGCCGGAACCGTGACACCTCGTGGTTCGCGATGCTCGACGAAGGATGGCCGGCCAGGCGAGCGAACTTCGAGCGGTGGCTGGGCGAGGACCCGCCACCCTCGCTGCGCGAGCTGAACGCCGCGCTCCGACCGTGACCACGCTCGCCGCGCTCGTCGGCGTCGAGAAGTCGTTCGGCTCGTGGACGGTCTTCAAGGACCTGGACTTCGAGGTCGTCGACGGCGCGCGGATCGGCATCGTCGGTCCGAACGGGGCCGGCAAGTCCACCCTGCTCCGCATCCTCGCCGACCTGGAACCACCGTCGGCCGGGGAGGTCGTGCGCCGCAGGGGACTGGTGGCGGCCTACCTGGATCAGAACCCGGAGGGCGACGAGCGGACCGCCGAGGCGACCGTCATGGCCGCGCGCCCCGACGTGGCGGAGCTCGATGGGCAGCTCCGGGCCGTGGAGCAAGAGCTGGCCCGTCCCGAGGTGATCGCCGACCTGTCGCGGATGGGACGCGTGCTCGAGCGGCAGCAGGGGTTGTTGGACCGGTGGGTCGAGATCGGTGGTCCCGGGCTGGCCGGACAGGTGCGGAGCCAGCTCCTGTCGCTCGACATACCGGAGGACGACCTGGCGTTGCCGACCAGCCAGCTCTCCGGCGGGCAGCGGAAGCTCGTCGCGCTGGCCGCGTGCCTCATCACGCAACCGGACCTGCTGCTCTTGGACGAGCCCGAGACGCACCTGGACGCGGACCGTCGGGGCCAGCTCGAGGACCTGATCGCCGCCTTCCCCGGCGGCGTCGTGGCGGTCTCGCACGACCGCTACCTGCTGGACGAGACGGTCGATCACATCGCCGAGCTCGACAACGGCAAGATCACGATGTGGGCGGGCAATTACTCGGCGTTCGCCGTGGCGAAGGAGATCGCGCTCCATCGCCAGCAGCAGCTCTACGTCACGCAGCAGAAAGAGATCGCACGCCTGGAGGAGGCGATCGCCCGGTTCAAGCTGTGGGCGAGCATCGTGGTCGACGAACGGCACATCAAACAGGCGCGGAACAAGCAGCGCCAGATCGACAGGATGGACAAGATCGACCGGCCGGTGTTCGAGCGGCGCAAGATCGCGCTGGAGATCCGCTCGGCGCAGCGCGGCGGACAGAAGATCGTCGAGCTGCGCGACGTCACGGCCGCGTTCGACGACGACCCGGTCCTGCTGGACGTGAACCTGACGATCACGCGCGGTGAGCGCGTCGGCGTGATCGGCGCGAACGGGGCAGGCAAGAGCGTGCTCGGCAAAGTGCTCGAGGGGCAGATGGAACCGACGTCGGGCGTGCGGTGGGTCGGGCCCTCCGTGGTGTTCGGCTACCTGGCGCAGGGTCACGAGACCGAGCCCCCACACCTGACGCCGATCGAGTTCGTCCGCAACGCGAAGCCGATGTACGAAGAGGATGCCGTGTCGTTGCTGGGGCGGTTCCTGTTCCGCTACGAGCAGATGCGCCAACCGGTCGGCACGCTGTCGGGCGGGGAGCGAACGAGGCTGCAGCTCTGTCTGTTGATGCTCGGCGGCGCGAACTGCCTGCTCCTCGACGAGCCGACGAACCACCTGGACATCGAGAGCATGGAGGTCCTGGAGTCGGCGCTGGAACGGTTCGACGGTACGGCGATCGTGATCTCGCACGACCGCTATCTCTTGGACCGCATCCCGGACCGGATCGTCGAGGTGCGCGACGGCGAGGTGACGAGTCACGTCGGTGGCTACGACGACTGGGCGGCCGCTCGCGTCGGCTAGTCTGGCGGGATGGACTTCGGCGCCCTGCTCGAGACGCTCGACGGGGAGGCGCGCCGGAGCATCGACGTCGTGCGTGCGCTGCCGGATGAGGCGTTCGCGACGCCGACGCGGTGTCCTCCTTGGGACGTCCGGGTGCTCGTCGGACACATGGTTCGCGACCTGGATCGCGTGCTGACGTATCTCGGAGACGCCGCCCCCGAGATGGCCATCAGCGATGCGGCGACGTACTTCCGTAGCTACGATCCGCGGGCCGAGGGCCCGCGGATCACGGCCGGCTCGGTGGAGGCCGCCGAGCGGTACGCGTCCCCGGCCGCGCTCGTCGAGGGCTTCGATTCGACGTTGCGCCGCTGCCTCGAGGAAGCCGCCCGGGCGGGCCCCGCGCGCGTGCTGGCCACGCGCCTGACCTCGATCCGCCTGGACGAGTTCGTGAAGACGCGGATCCTGGAGATGGGCGTGCACGGCATGGACCTCGCGGCCGCGCTGGGCCGCCGGCCGTGGTTGACTCCCGCCGCCGCATCCGTCGTCCTGTCGATGCTGGTCGGGCTCTTGGGTGCGGACCCGGCGCCGGCGCTCGGGTGGTCCGACCTCACGTTCATCGAAACCGCCACCGGACGCCGTCCTCTCACGGAGGCCGAGCGCGCGGTGCTGGCGGACGGCGCCGACTCGTTCCCGCTACTGGGATGACGGCCGCCGGGCTCCGCCGGATCGAGGCCGAGGTCGTCGCGTGCCGTACGTGTCCCCGGCTCGTCGAGTGGCGCGAGACGGCCGCGCGGGTCAAGGTCGCGCGGTTCGCGGATCAGGAGTACTGGGGACGACCGGTGCCCGGGTTCGGCGACCCGGCCGCTCGCATCTTGATCCTCGGGTTGGCGCCGGCGGCGCACGGCGGCAACCGAACCGGCCGGGTCTTCACGGGTGATCGCTCGGGCGACTTCCTGTTCACGTCGCTCCACCGTTGCGGGTTCGCGAACCAGCCCACGTCGATCGCGCGGGACGACGGTCTGCGTGTCGACCGCGTGTTCGTCTCGGCGGTGAACCGCTGCGCACCGCCCGGGAACAAGCCGACACCGGAGGAACGGGACGCATGTCTGCCGTTCCTCGAACGAGAGATCGAGGCGATCGGCACCGTACGGGTGATCGTCGCGCTGGGCTCGTACGCGTGGGACGGGGCGCTACGGACGCTCGCCGCGCTCGGACACACGGCGAAGCCCAAGCCCCGGTTCGGTCACGGCGTCGAGGCCGCCGTCGGCCCGTTCACGCTGCTCGGGTGCTTCCACCCGAGCCAGCAGAACACGTTCACGGGAAAGCTCACTCCCGACATGCTCGACGTCGTCTTCACTCGAGCTCGGGCCCTGATCGACCGTCGAGGCACAGGTTGACCGGCGAACCACGTCTCGCTAGCGTGCCCCGACCGGTCCGATGCTCGAGAGAGGCGGTGTCGACACATGCGAACGTTCCGAGGCGTCTCGATGCTGTCGGCCGTGCTGCTCGTCTGCCTCCCGGTCGGATCGAGCGGGGCCGCGGATCGTGAGCCTCGCGGGCATGGCTGCACGATCACGGGCACCTCGGGTCCCGACACGATCACCGGCACGACCGGCGACGACGTGATCTGCGGTCTCGGCGGGCGCGACGTCATCCACGCACGATCGGGAGCCGATACGGTGTACGGCGGTCCGGGGAACGACATCATCTTCGGTGGCGGCGGCGACGACCTGCTCTACGGTGGCGGGGACCGCGACCTGGTTCGAGGCCTCGGAGGGAACGACCGGATCTTCGGGGGCCCCGCCTCGGACTTCCCCCTCACCGGCGACTTCGGCTCCGACGTCGTGAACGGCGGGGCTGGCAACGACGTCTGCGTCTCCGGCTTCGACGGGACCGGGGGGAACGACACGGTGATCGGTGGCCCCGGCATCGACCACTACGAGATCGATGCAGGAGACTCGCATCGCTCGGCCGAGATCCTGGGCTTCTGCATCAACGAGTAGCGCCGCTCCGCGCCTTCGCTTCGTCGTATCGGCTCCCGCCCGTATCCTGGGACCCATGGGCCGACACGGAGGGTTCTTCCGGCCGCCGATGGCGGAAGAGGACAAGCGTCCGATCACCCGGACCACGGTGCGCAGGGTGGTCTCCATCTTCCGTCCTTATCGGCGTCAGGTCTCCGTGGTCGGCGTCGCGATCGTTCTCTCGTCCGGGTTGGGTGTCGTGAACCCGCTGATGATCCGGAAGATCTTCGACGACGCCTTGTTCGGCCCCAGCTCCGGCCCCGCCGCAGGCACATGCTCGGGACAGGTATGTCCCAACATGAACGCGCTCTGGGTCTTCGTGGGGATCATGCTCCTGATCCCGATCGTGACGAGCGCGATCGGCGTGGGGCAGACATACCTCTCCAACCTCGTGGGCCTCCAGGTCATGCAGGACCTCCGCAACTCGCTCTACAAGCATCTGCAGTACATGCCGTTGCGGTTCTTCACCACCACCCGGACGGGCGAGATCCAATCGCGCCTCGCGAACGACGTCGGCGGCGTGCAGAGCGTCGTGACCTCGACAGCGGCGAGCTTGCTGTCCAACGTCGTCATCATCGTGAGCTCGCTGATCGCGATGCTCCTGATCTCGGTCCAGCTCACCATCCTGTCTCTCTGCCTGACGCCGATCTTCGTGTGGCTCACCGTCAAGGTGGGCAGAGCCAGGCGGAAGGTCGCGACCAGCACGGCGAAGACCCTCGCGGATCTCACGGCGATCACCGAGGAGACGCTCTCGGTGTCGGGGATCCTCCTCGCGAAGTCGTTCGGCCGCCAACGGCACGAGATCGAGCGATACCGCGACGAGAACCAACGACTCACCAACCTCACCATCCGCCAGACGATGATCGGGCAGTCCTTCTTCGCCGTCGTCGGGACGTTCTTCTCCATCATGCCGGCGGTCGTGTATCTGGTCGCCGGTTACGTGAACGCTCGGAACCCGAACACCCTCTCCGCAGGATCCCTCGTGGCGTTCACCACCCTCCAATCGCGGATCTTCTTCCCGATCGGATCGATGCTCCAGGTGTCGAACGACGTGCAGACTTCGTTCGCGCTCTTCGACCGGATCTTCGAGTACCTCGACATGTCGCAGGAGATCCGGGACGACCCGGAGGCGGCGCACATCGAGCCCGCTCAGGTGCGTGGGCAAGTGCGGCTCCGACAGGTGCGGTTCCACTACGACACGCCACCGCCGGACCAAGCCCCTGTCTCGCCTCCGGACGTCGCCGCGCTCGCTGTCGATGTGGATCAAGAGGCGCCGAGACCGTGGACGCTCGACGGGGTGGATCTGGAGATCCTGCCCGGTCAGCTCGCGGCGTTGGTAGGTCCGAGCGGCGCCGGCAAGACCACGATCACCTACCTAGTGCCGCGCCTCTACGACGTGCAGGAAGGCGCTGTCGAGATCGACGGGATCGACGTACGGAAGATCGCTCTCGAGTCGTTGGGGGACATGGTTGGCGTCGTCACGCAAGAGACGTACCTCTTCAACACGACCATCAGGCGGAACCTGCTCTACGGCAAGCCCGACGCGACCCAGGAAGAGCTTGAAGCGGCGGCTCGCGCGGCCAATATCCACGACCGGATCGCTGAGCTCGACGAGGGGTACGACACGATCGTGGGTGAGCGCGGGTACAAGATGTCCGGCGGCGAGAAACAGCGACTGGCGATCGCGCGCGTGATCTTGAAGGACCCGCGGATCCTGATCCTGGACGAGGCGACGTCCAGCCTCGACACCACGTCGGAACGCCTGGTGCAGGCGGCGCTGGAACCGCTGATGGAGGGTCGGACGACGATCGCGATCGCCCACCGGCTCTCCACCATCCTGAAGGCCGACGTGATCTTCGTGATCGATCGCGGACGGGTGGCCGAGCGCGGCTCGCACGACGAGCTCCTGGAGCAAGGCGGTCTGTATGCCCAGCTCTACCAGCAGCAGTTCAAGGGCGGGATGGTCCAGGCGGAATGCGAGGACGGCGTGATCCTGGCGGACGGCCAGGTCGTGCGCACGAGCAGCCTCTCCGACGGATGAGCCGAGGCGCGGTCCGGCGTCAGCCGAGCTGTTTCGTGTAACCGAGGAGCACGAACCCGTCGGGGTACACGCGGTCCTCCGACCGCTCGTAGCCCAGGGACGCGTACATCTCCCGCGCCGCGCGCATCAGGGTCGTCGTGTGAAGCGTCATGCGCGTGCGGCCGGCCGCGAGTGCGCGCTCCTCGCATGCCGCCATCAGCAGCTTGCCCACTCCGGCACCCCGCGCGTCGGGGTGGACGCCCAGCATACGGATGTGCGCCTCGTCGGGCGCCAGCGGGCCGGCGTCCTGGCTGGTGCGGCCGTCGAGCTCGAGCGTCGCGGAGCCGACGATCCGGTCGCCGGCCACGGCGACGAGGATCGTGGTCCTGGTGGCGCGTCCCGACACGTCGGCGATCTCCTCCAGGTAGGAACGGAGATCGGGGTCGGCATCGGCGAAGAACTCCCGGTAGGCGTCCGCGGTCACGACACCCGTTCGCTCGTACTCCTCGGGGCGCGCCTCGCGGATCTCGGCGGTCATCTACCCAGGCTACCCGAGCACGATGGTCAGGTTGATTGACCATCGCTCCGTCGTGCGGGAGGATGGTCACGGCATGAGCGACGTCGATCTGGTCAGGCTGCTCCTCGAATCGCATCGCGTGCTGTCGTCGGACCTGGCCGATGCGCTCGAGGAGCGCGGGTATCCCGATCTGCGGCCCGGGCACTCCGCGGTGTTCCTGTACGTCGATCGTCGGTCCGGCACGCGTCTCACCGAACTCGCCCGCCGGGCTCGCGTCACGAAGCAGGGGATGATGCTCGTCGTCGACGACCTGGAGTCGCGCGGATATGTGCGACGGGTGCCGGATCCTGAGGACGCGCGAGCGAAGGTCGTCAAGCTCACGGCGCACGGTCGCCGGGCCGCGGCGGAATGCCGCCGCGTCGTGCAGGCCTTGGAGACGCGCACGCGCCGCTCGCTCGGCGAGCGGCGCTTCGAGGCCCTGCACGAGGGGCTCGACGAGATCGTGTCGACGGGGGACCGGCACCTCTAGTCAGGCGTCGAACGCGCGATCGGTCATGTGGCGCCGTGTCCACTCGCGGCCCGCGTGGAACGCGTCGAGCCGCAACCCGATCTGACGGCCCGTCGCCATGTCCGCCAGGATCTTCCCGACGAGAGGCGCGAACTTGAATCCGTGCCCGCTGCAGGCCGAGCCGATCACGATCGACCCCAACCGGTCCAGGACGAACTCCCCGTCCGGTGTGTTCGTGTAGAGGCACGTCTCCGGCGGCCGCGCCTCCTCCAGTGGCTGGAACCGTTTCGACGCCCATCCGGCGAGCCGCTCGAGCCGTTCGGGGTCCGGTTCGAAGGAACGGGCGTCCGCATCGACGTCGGGACCCGATCGATCGAGCGCCATCTTGATCGAGCCGGGCTCCTCGGGGTTCGGCAGCGCGTACGGTCCGTTGGACGAGCCGTCGCCGTCGCTCTCGAGCGCGAGCGTCGACACCCCCGTCCAATCGATGATCGTCGGGAACGGGTGGGGCTCGCCGATCAATCGGCAGTACGTCACCTGCTCGAACGAGGGGACGAGCGGCAGGTCGATGCCCGCCGCCCGCAGGAGCGGCGCCGCCCACGGACCTGCGGTCACGACGGCGACGGGCGCCCGGTACGTGTCGCCCGCCGTCGTCGTGACCTCGACCCCACCTCCGCCCGACGGCACGATGGCCTCGGCGGCGGTTCCGTCGAACACGGTGGCGCCCGCCTCTGCGGCCACGCGGGCCTGCGCGCGCACCGTCCGTTCGGCCATGCACACGCCGCCCGTCTCCTGTACCAGCACCCGAGTACCGGGTGCGATCACCAGCCCGCCCCAACGCTCCATCGTCGCTTCCGGGGTGAGCCACGCGAACGGGACACCCGCCGCCCGGAGCGCATCGGCGGACCTCCGCGCACCCTCGCCGATGTCGATGCCACCGGTCGTATGGAGCAACCGCTCGCCGGACACGGCCTCGAGCTCCCGCCACGCGTCGAGCGCTGGGCCCGCCATGCGCACATAGTCGGGATGTTCGTACGTGAATCGGAAGATGCGCGTCGGACCGCCGGACGAACCGCGGTTGTGCCCGAACGTGAACCGCTCGAGCAGCAGCGTGTCCCGGCCGCGAGCGGCCAGCTCATGCGCGGTCGCCGTTCCCATCACGCCGCCGCCGACGACGATCGCGTCGAACGTCCGGCTCACGTCGGTACCCCGACCGTCTCGATCCGCGCCGGTCCCAGCACGACCATGTCCTCGCCGACCGTCGCCCGCACCGCCTCGTCGGTTCGCGGGTTCCAGAGACGGACCTCGACCTCTCCGTTACGGCGGCGAACGTTGGAGAGTGACGCGTCGCCGGACACCTCGAGGAGGGAGCCGGTCGCGGGCATCTCGCCCCCGCCCGCGGCGTCGGCGGAGACGAGCGGCAGCGCGAACCTTTCCCAGGTGTCGGGGAGCGCGCGGACGTCGCCGTTCGGCCAGAGGCCGAGGCAGAAATCGGTCTCGCCGATCATCTGCGCCAGCGGAGTGGGAACGTCGGGGCCCGCGGCGAACGGGCGCGTCGCCATCCGGTCCCGGCTGATCGTGCCGACGCAGCGGAGCAGCGTCACCGCCAGGGCGCGCCCGTCCACGACCTCGTACTCGAAGACACCCTCGTGCATCACCGCGGTTGCCGCGGCCATCACCACTCCTCGCGCGGGCCACGTCGGCGATGCGGCCTCGAGATCGCTCCCTTCCGAGACGAGCGGCCGTTCGACGAGTTCGAACGGCGAGCCGGCGACGGACGTCGTCGCCGGACTCGGGGAGCGTCACGTGCAGCCGCAGCCGGTGGTCGGGTCGGCCGTTGCGGATCGTTCCCTCGAGCCGGATGAACGTCTCGTCCTCGCATCGCGAGGCGCGCACGGCGACCTCCATCCGGTCGTCGAACCACGCGCGCACGGTGTCGCCGTCGACGTGCACCTCGGCCGGTCCCCACGGGACCTGGTCGACCGCCTCGTAGCAGAAGTTGTAGAGGTCGCCGACATCCGGCTCGTCGAGCAGCACCAACTCGATGCCGTCGAGGAGAACGGCGCCGTCGTCGCCTTCACGAAGGTCGACCGGCGCCAGGGGCGGCGGCTCCTGTAGCGTGCCGACAACCCAACCCAACCCCGGCACCCCGTCGCGCTCGAACGGCGACGGGTTGAAGCGGATCACGCCCGGCGACGCGACCTGACGTCCGAGCGTCCGGAGCGCCGTACCGATGATGTCCTCACAGATGGCACGTGCCTCCGCGAACCTTGCGTCCACGTCCACCGCCACCTGATCGTGCGAGCAGCCGCACGATGAGTCGTGGGCGCCGTTCCACAGGAGCAGGGTCCACACGCGATCCAACGCTTCCGCCGGCCACTCGGATCCGGGAACGAGGGTCGCCAGCGGCTCCGCGTAGCGCTCGACCAGCGACTCGACCCGACCTCGCTCGCGCTTCTGGTGAACCCGCGCCGAGTAGACGTTGGGCAGGAGGTGCGCGCGGGCCGAGGATCTGAGCTCACCCCGCCACGTGGGCGGATCCACCGAGACATGCTGCGCAGCGAGGTGGTCTCCGAGGCCGCCGACGGCAGGGTCGATGCCATCGAGCAGGGCTTCTGCACCGGCGAGGCGCTCGACCAGGGCGGGATCCGGCCCGGCGTGGTCGTACCCGACCATGACGAGCACCCGGTCGGTCGCCATGAACGGCCGCTGTCGCTCGACGGCGCGTGTCAGCGCCGCCGCCAGATCTCCTGCATCCGACGTCTTGTCGAACGACGCGCCGTTGGAGTACCCGAACGCCATGTACTCGGTGAGCACGCGGCTGCCGTCGGGGGACTCCCACCAGAACGCGTCGCGATCCACCTCGAACGGCACACCGCGCCACACCACCGCGCGCTCCACGCCGCCCAGCCGGAGGATCTGCGGCATCTGCCCCACGTGTCCGAACTGATCGGGCATGTAGCCGACCTCCAGTGCCCGCCCGAGCTCGCGAGCGCGGGCCAGCCCGCGTTCGAGGTTGCGGATGTGCGATTCGCCGGACGTGAGGAACTCGTCCATCTGGGTGAACCACGGGCCGGCGGAGAGCTTCCCGTCGCGCACCAGACGCCGCACGTCTTCGATCCGCTCCGGGCGCATCGCGAGGTAGTCGTCGATCATCGCCGTCTGCCCGTCCAAGTGGAAGTGTGGGAAGCCTTCGTCGGTGAGGTCGAGAAGCGTGTCCATCATCTCGAGCAGGCGCCGCGAGAACACGCTGAAGGGCTCGTACCACTCGCGATCCCAGTGGGTGTGCGGGACGAGCGTCACCCGGGTCGGGTCCATGGCGCGGAAGTCTCCCACGGCGCATGCATGGTGGAAATGGGCTCGCCCCGGGTAGAGACTCGCGAAGGTGAGCCGATGAGCGAGGAGCGCGCGGAGGACGACTGGCATCACCGTTGGCCGCCCATGACCTATTGGGTGAAGGTGACGATCGTCGTCCTCCTCACGTACACGATCCTTCAGGCGGCGGCGGTCGTGTCGAGCATCTTGCTCCTCGTCGTGATGGCGCTCGTCATCGCGGTCGGGCTCGACCCGGCGGTGCGATACCTGCAGCGGTTCCGGATGCGTCGCGGTACCGCCACCGCGGTGATCTTCTTCGGCTTGATGGCGTTCCTCGCGCTCTTCATCGTCCTCCTCGGACCGCCTCTCGCACATCAGATCTCCGATCTCGCCGGGCACATCCCCCAGTACGTCCAGAAGCTCGCGAACCGCGACGACTCGATCGGCAAGTACTTCCGCGATCACGACGTCACGCAGAACGTGAAGGACTTCGTCGCGAACATCCCGTCGAAGATCGCGCATTCCTTCGACACGGTGCTGGGGATCGCGGGCAAGCTCGGGAGCCTGGCGTTCCAGCTCGCCACGATCGCCATCCTGACGATCTACTTCCTGCTGTCGCTGCCGAGCATGCGGCGCACGGCGGCGATCGTGTTCGCGCCGGAGCATCGCGAGCAGGGCGAGCACGTGCTGAACCGAGCCGTGGAGAAGATCGGTGGCTACGTTGGCGGCAACTTGATCACCTCGGGCGTCTGCGCGTTGGCGGCGATGTTCGCCCTGCTGGTCATGGGCGTACCGTTCGCCATCCCCTTGGCGATGTGGGCAGGCGTCGCCGACCTCATCCCGCAGGTCGGGTCCTACCTGGGAGCGGCCCCGGCGGTGCTGATCGGGTTCCTTCAGTCGCCGGTCACCGGCGTCCTCGTCTTGATCTATTTCATCGTCTACCAACAGTTCGAGAACTACTTCCTCGTGCCGCGGGTCATGAAGGACGCGGTCGACCTGTCGCCCGCCGCCGTCATCATCAGCACGTTGATCGCGGGCAGCCTGTTGGGGTTCGCCGGCGCCCTCATCGCCCTCCCCGTCGCGGCGACCATCAAGGTCGTGATCTACGACGTGTGGCTCCAAGGTCGGATCGAGGCCGGCGATGAGCTGGCGAGGGTGCACGTCGAGGAGAAGGCCGAGGCCGAGGCAGAGGCGGAGGCGGTTTCCGAGGCGCGGGCCGAGGCTCGCAAGGGCGCATTTGCCAAGCTCCTGAGAAGGAAGCGCCGCGGCGACCGCTCCGGCGGAGGGGATGGCTGAGCCGCAGTAGCATGACCGCATGCCCGAAGAAGCGACCGGCAAGACCGGCATCCCCAGCGAGAAGCGCCAGAAACCTGAACGGCCTCGCGACAAGCTGGGTCGTCCGCGACCCTGGGGCGCCGAGAACCAGCTCCAGATGCCGAACTTCGACGAGCTGACGCTCGAGGAGAACCACGAGCTCGGGCGCCGCTATGTGCGCGAGCGCAACTTCTTTCCTGCGCACGAAGCGTGGGAGACCGCCTGGAAGCAGGCTCGCGGCACCGACGACGCCGAGTTCTTCAAGGGGCTCTCGCAGATGGGGGCTGGCTACGTGCACCTGATGCGAGGCAACCGCCACGGCACCGTGACCTTGCTGCGTCGAGCATCGGGTCGGGTCGGCACGTATCCCGACGGACATCACGGCATCCACACGCTGGCCCTAAGGGACAAGCTCGACGCCGACGTCGCTCGCGTCCTTCGGGGCGCGCTCGTACCCGGCGACCACGCGGCGTTCGATCCACCCGACGTGTAACCTGTCGTCATGAGCTTGGTGGCGCCCACCGAGATGGAGTGGAAGGGCCGTACGGGTCCGTTCACCATCCTGCTGAACCCGGGTGTGTTCAGCCCCACGCACACGAGCCGCACGATCGCCGACGCCCTGGAGATCGGTCCGGAAGACACGGTGATCGATGTCGGTTGCGGCAGCGGTGTGTTGTCGTTCGTCGCGGCACGCATGGGCGCCAAGCGCGTGGTCGGTTGCGATATCTCCGAGGAGGCGGTCGAGGCCGCCACGATGAACGCCAAGCGTCTCGGCCTCGACGATCGGGTCGAGTTCCGTGCAGGAAGCCTGCTGGATCCGGTCCGTGACGTGCGCGCGACCGTGCTGATCGGCGACGTCTCGGGCATCCCCGACGAGATCGCGCAGGTGACCGGATGGTTCCCCGACGGACGCGCGGGTGGGCCGACCGGCGCCGAGCTGCCGAGCCTGATGCTCCAGAGCATCGGCGAGACGCTCACACACGGCGGACGGCTCTACCTGCCGACCGGCACCATCCAGGACGAGAAGTCCATCATCGCCGCGGCTCACCTCGTGTTCGGCGACAACATGGAGCCCGTCATCGAGCGTGAGTTCCCGCTCCCCGACATCGTGGGCAAGTCCGTGGCCGTCGCCCGCATGATGAAGGAGGGTCTGCTCAACCTCCACCGCCGCGGCAGCCGCTGGCTCTGGCGTCTGCAGATCTGGCGCTGCGTTCGCACCTGACGCGTCCGGTGCCTCGGCGTCGTCGGTTCCAGGATGTGGCGCTGCTGGTGGCAGGTTCCTCCGGGTTCGCGTTGACCGCGATCGTCGCTGCTCGCGGAGGGATCGACGAACGCGAGCGCGTTGCGTTCCGAGCGGCGAACGACGTGTCTCTCGACTACCGCGCGGTGTGGATCCCGATGCAGTACGGGACGTTCGGGACCGTGCCCGCGCTGGCGGGCCTCGCGTTCGCGCGGAGGCGCACCCGCCTCGCGACGGGGCTCCTTCTCGCCGGCACGTCCGCGTACGCCCTCGCCAAAGTCGCCAAGCGATCCGTCGGACGAGGTCGTCCGGCGACCGAACTGGACGACGTCGTCATCCGCGGCAAGGAGAAGGGAGACCTCGGGTTCCCGTCGGGACACGCGGCCGTCTCGGCCGCGCTGACGACCGCCGCCGCTCCGTTCCTGTCGGGTCCCATCCGGGTGCTCGCCGCCGGGCTCGCCGGGTTCGTATCGTTCGCTCGCATCCACGTGGGGGCGCATCTGCCGCTCGACGTGATCGGGGGCGCGTGCATGGGAGTGGCGGTCGCGTCGGCGGTCGATCTCGCGCTCGGTGTGGACGGGGATCCGCGGATCGCATCGTGAGGTTCAGTCGGCGGGCCGGAGCACGGCGACGGCCGCGACGTCATAGCCCGCGTCACGAAGATGGTCGGCGCCGCCGCGATCGATCGCCAGGACGATCCTGACGATCTCGACGCCTGTGGCCTCCAGGATCTTCGCGGCGGCCGCGACCTGGTGCCCCGTGGTGCTGACGTCCTCCAGCAGGACCGCGCGGGCGCCCGCCGGCGCATATCCCTCGACCTGTTCCATGGTCCCGTACGCCTTGGGCTCCTTGCGGACGACCGCGACCGGCAGGCCGGTCTCCAACGAGACCGCCGCCACCAGCAGCGTCGCCGCGCCTTCGGGGGCCGCCAGGTGATCGGTGCCGGAGGGCAGCAAGCGTGTGATCTCCCGTGCCAGCTCGCGGAGGAGGTCCGGCCTCGTCAGGAACAGGAACTTGTCGAAGTAGACGGTGGAGCGCTTCCCGCTCGACAGGACGAAGTCGCCGTGGAGCTCCGAGGCTTCGACCAGCCGGCGGACGAGATCGTTCCCGTGGTCCGCCATCGGCCCGGTAGCATAGGCGGTCGATGGGTTGGTACTCGGCCGTCGGCCGTCCGCTGTTCTTCGCCCTCCCCCCCGAGACCGCCCATCGCCTCGCCGGTGCCATGCTGGGGCTCCCGCTCCCATGGGCCCGCATCGGAAACACAGCGGAGGATGCGTCCCTTCGAACGACCGTCGCCGGTCTGCCGCTGCGCAACCCCATCGGTCTCGCCGCCGGTTTCGACAAGCGCTGCGCGCACATGGACGCGCTCCTCGAGTTGGGGTTCGGTTACGTCGTCGGCGGCACGATCACCCACGCTCCGCGGGCGGGGAACGCGAAGCCCCGCATCGTGCGGTACCCCGCGAAGGCCTCCATGGCGAACGCGATGGGCTTGCCCAACCCGGGCGCGGAGCGCACGGCCGCCATCCTCGCGCGCGGTGCCCCCTCCGCCGGACCCCGCCTCGTCAGCATCGCCGACGAGGCGGTCGAGGACGCGATCGAGGCGTTCTCGCTGCTGGAGCCCCACGCCGACGGCGTCGAGCTGAACGCCAGCTGCCCCAACGTCTCGTGGGGCCGGGACCGGGACAACGAGGCCCACCTGCGCGAGCTGGTCACGGCGATGCGCGCCCGTTCGGCCACGCCGTTGTTCGTCAAGCTCCCGCCGTTCACGACGCGGTGTGGAGCGCGACGTGGTGGTGGCGCTCGCGTCCATCGCGCAGGAGTCGGGCGCGTCGGGACTCACCTGCTCGAACACTCGCCCGGTGCACGAGGCCCGGCTGTCCGTGGGCGGCGGCGGGCTCTCCGGGAGTGCGCTCTGGGAGCGGACGCCGTCGATCGTGGCCGAGGTGCGGGCGGCGACCGGCGGCGTCATGCCGATCAACGCCTGCGGCGGCATCTCGTCGGCGGACCAGGTCCTGGCGTGCCTCGAGGCGGGGGCGGCGACCGTGCAGATCTACTCGGCGTTGATCTTCGAGGGCCCGGGGGTCGTGGGCGCGCTCACGCGGGGACTGGCCGCGAAGCTCCGCACCCGCCACACCTCGGTCGGCGCGCTCGCCGGAACGGCCGAACCCGCAACCTGAGTTGTCCATCGAGGCTGTATTGCCGGGTGGGGCATTCCCGTTCAAGATGTCCCATCCACCAGGGCTCTTCAGGGCATAGACGAGAGGCATCGAGATGAGAGGAAGGCGTTGGCCGGCGCAGCCTTGAGCACCGACGACATCGCCGCGCGGCAGGGCGAGCACATCGCCGTGCGGCTCGACGGCGTGGTCAAGCGCTTCGGCGACGTGGTCGCCGTCAACGGCGTTGACCTGGATGTTCGGGAGGGCGAGTTCTTCTCGATGCTCGGTCCATCCGGCTCGGGCAAGACCACGTGTCTGCGCATGATCGCCGGGTTCGAGATGCCGACCTCCGGCAGGATCTTGCTCGAGGGCCAGGACGTCTCGCGGCAGGCGCCGTACGAGCGCGACGTCAACACGGTGTTCCAGGACTACGCGCTGTTCCCGCACATGTCGGTGGCGGACAACGTCGAGTACGGCCTCCGGGTGAAACGGGTGCCGAAGGACGAACGCAGCCGAGCGGGTGAACGAGGCGCTCGCCATGGTGCAGCTCGCGGCGTTCGGCGAGCGTAAGCCGGCGCAGCTCTCGGGCGGCCAGCGGCAGCGGGTTGCGCTGGCGCGGGCATTGGTGAACCGGCCGAAGGTCCTGCTGCTCGATGAGCCGCTAGGGGCGCTCGACCTGAAGCTGCGGCAGGCCATGCAGATCGAGCTCAAGGAGATCCAGCAGTCGGTGGGGTTGACGTTCATCTATGTGACGCACGACCAGGAAGAGGCGCTCACCATGAGCGACCGCCTGGCGGTGTTCAGTCACGGACGGATCGAACAGGTCGGAACGCCGGCCGAGGTCTATGAACGGCCTGCGACGGGGTTCGTGGCAGGGTTCGTCGGCGTCTCGAACGTGCTCGAGGGCTCGGCAGCGGAGACGATCACGGGGGACGGGCAAGCGTTCACGATCAGGCCGGAGAAGATCGCCCTGCGGGATCCGGGGGCGCCCGTCGGTCCCGACGGGTGTTCGGCATCCGGCCACGTGCAGGAGGTCGTATACCTGGGTGCCATCACGAGGTACATCGTGCAACTCGACGTGGGAGGCGAGTTGGTCGTGATGCAGCAGAACCTCACGACGTCATCGATGGAGGCGTTGCAGGTGCGCGGCAAGGCCGTGCTCCTGGTGTGGGAACGCAAGAACAATCGGCCGGTCGAAGAGGCGGCCGGCGCGCTCGAGGGTTCGAAAGACCAAGAGGAGGGGGCTCGATGAAGAAGGGGATGCGGTTGCTGGTCGTGGCCGGCGTGTTGACGCTGGTCGCTGCGGCATGCAGCAACAACGACAACAGCGGTGGCGGAGGCGGCTCGACCGGTGGAGGCGGCGGCGGCGAGACGATCACGCCGTCGAAGACCTACGACGCGATCGGAGACACGGAGGGCGCACTCTCGCTGATCGCGTGGAACGGCTACACGGAGGACGGGTCGAACGATCCCAACTACGACTGGGTCACGCCGTTCCAGAAGGAGACCGGCTGCAAGGTCACGGTGAAATACGCGGACACGTCCGACGAGATGGTCACGCTGATGCGCCAGGGCGGCGGATCGGTATACGACGGCGTGTCGGCATCCGGGGACGCTACGAACCGGCTGATCGCCGGCGGCGACGTGGGAGCGATCGACACCAGCCTCTTCCCCGCGCTCTCCGACGTCATCGCCCCTCTGCAGCCCGATACCGGGACGAACATCTCGCATTACGTCGTGGACGGGTCGGTCTACGGCGTGCCGTACATGTACGGCCCGAACTTCCTGATGTACAACACCGATGTCGTGAAGCCGGCTCCGACCAGCTGGGACATCACGTTCGAGACGCAGATGAACGGGGCACCGAACCCGTACGCGGGAAAGATCACGGCCTACGACTCGGCCATCTTCATCGCCGACGCCGCGATGTACCTCAAGGCGCACAACCCGGACCTCGGGATCACCGACCCGTACGAGCTGACGCAGCAGCAGTTGGATGCAGCAACCGAGCTCCTCAAGGGTCAGTCCGCCATGGTCGGGAAGTACTGGGCCCTCTACACGGACGAGATCGACGGGTTCGTCGATGGATCGATGGTCGCCGGAACCGCCTGGCCGGTGAACCTGAGCTACGCCGAAGCCGACGCCCCGGTCGACGAGGTGGTTCCGAGTGAGGGCGTGACCGGTTGGGCGGACACGTGGATGATCTCCGCGAATGCCCCGCATCCGAACTGCATGCTCAAGTGGATGGACTACACGCTCCGTCCCGACGTGCAGGCCCAAGTGGCCTACTGGTACGGCGCCGCGGGAAGCAACACGCAGTCATGCGACGCGCTGCGCGCGCTGCTGGGCAAGAAATACGCGGACCTGGTCGACACCGTCCGCTACGGCGAGTGCGGGAACGCGGACTTCCTGAACGCGATCTACCTGTGGAAGACCCCGGAGGCGAACTGCCACGACGACCGGGGCAATGTCTGTATGGACTACTCGGTGTGGCAGCAGAAGTGGACGGAGGTCCGCGGAGCGTAGGAAGGCACCGACCGCCGGGGCCTTCGGCTCCGGCGGCCGTCGTCTCGATGGGGGGCTCGTGGGATCGGTGACTGCCGGGCGGGCGCGCGCTTCCGCGTCCATGCGTGCTTCCCGGTTCCTCTTCCGCCACCCGCGCGGGAGGCTCGGCCTTCTCCTGGGCGGGCCGCTCGCGTGGTTCCTCATCGTCTACTTCGGCTCGCTGTTCGTGCTGTTCCTCTCATCGCTGTGGCGCGTGGACGTCTTCACCAGCGAGATCGTCCGGCGGTGGGGGTTCCAGAACTTCAGGACGCTCTGGCAGAACGACGTCTACCGGACGATCACGCTCCGTACGGTCGGGATCGCGGCGGCCGTTACGGTCACCGACATCGTGCTGGCGTTCCCCCTGGCGTACTACGCGGCGCGATTGGCGACACCACGGCGGCGCCACATCGATCTTGCTGGTGGCGTCGTGATGTCCCCCTCTGGGCGAACTACCTGGTCCGCCTGTTCAGCTGGAAGCTCATCCTGTCGCCGACAGGCTTGCTGAACTGGACGGTGGGGAAGCTCGGCCTCGGATCGCTGCAGATCGCGAATTCCGCCTGGGCCATCTGGCTCACGTTCAGCTACCTCTGGCTCCCGTTCACCTGCTCCCCATCTACGCCGCGCTCGAGCGCATCTCGCCTTCGTTCCTCGAGGCGTCCGGCGACCTGGGAGCGAAGGGCTGGATGACGTTCCGGCGGGTCGTCTTCCCGCTGATCGTGCCGGGGATCGTCGCGGGTTCGATCTTCTCGTTCTCACTCACGCTCGGCGACTACATCGTCCCGAGCTGGTGGGGAACACGAAGTTTCATCGGCAACGTGATCTACGACAGCACGGGCGTGGCGAACAACGTGCCGTTCGCAGCCGCGTTCGCCTTGGTTCCGGTGGCGGCGATGGCCGTCTATCTGTTGATCGCGAAAGCCTCGGCGCGTTCGAGGCGCTGTAAGGGGTCGGGATGGAGTCCAGGACCGCGCGCTTCATGATCCGGTTCGGATCGGCCGTCGCGCTGCTCTTCCTCTACATCCCGCTCGTGGTCGTGTTCCTGTACGCGTTCAACAACAGCGTCGGGCAGAAGTGGCCGATCTCCAGCTTGACGACCAAGTACTTCGGTCTCGCGTGGAGGAACCACGATCTGCATGAGGCGTTGATCGGAACTCGATCGTCATCGCGTCGGTCGCGACGTTGCTGGCGTTGCTGCTCGGGAGCGCCGCCGCGTTCGCCGTGCATCGCTACCGCTTCTTCGGACGGAACACGGTCTCGCTGATGCTTGTCCTGCCGATCACGCTGCCGGGGATCGTGACGGCGATCTCACTCAACTCGTCGTTCAACACGTTCGGGATCTCGCTCGGCTTGCTGACGATCATGATCGGTCATGCCACGTTCTGCATCGTCGTCGTCTACAACAACGTGATCGCGCGGTTGCGCCGGACGCCGACGTCGCTGGTCGAGGCGTCTCAGGACCTGGGGGCCGACGGATGGCAGACGTTCAGCTACGTCACGTTCCCGGCGATCCGGACGGCGCTCGTGGCGGGCGCTCTGCTCTCCTTCGCCCTGTCGTTCGACGAGATCATCGTGACGAACTTCGTCGCGGGGACGCAGCTCACGATCCCGAAGTTCGATCTACGACAACCTGCGGCAACCGCGCAACCGTCCGATCGTGAACGTCGTCGCGGTGGTCGCGATGGTGGTCATGTTGGTGCCGGTGATCGTCGCCCAGCGACTGGCCGGAGGCGCGGACGCGGTCTCCAGGCCGTCGAGGCGCGATCGACGGAGGAGTAGGACCGGGCTAGAGGTATTGCCCGCCGCGCGGCGGACCGTCGGCTGGCGCATCCTCCTGTCCCCCGGGGAGGCCGCGACGCCGGAGCTCTTCGAACTGCGCGCGGGCGGCGGCCTGCTGGGCGAACATCGCCGCCTGGATCCCGTGGAACAGGCCCTCGAGCCAGCCGACCAGCTGCGCCTGGGCGATCCTGATCTCGGATTCGGTCGGCACGGGGCCCACCGGGGGCGCCAGGGCGGCGAGCTCCTCGCGCAGGTCCTCCGAGATCGATTCGCCGAGCTCCTCGACCGATCGTTGGTACACCTCGGCCAGGCGCTTGCGGCCCGACTCGTCGAGCGACGTGTGACGGGTCTCTTCGAGCAGCTCCCGAACCATGCTCGCGATCCGTAGCAGCTTGGCCGGTCCGGTGATCGTCTCCGAGGCGTTCGACGGCTCTTGGGCCGTTTCGACGGGGACGGCCTGCTTGACCTCGACCGGCGGCTCGGGATCGCTCACGTGCTCCACGCTAGCACCGGCGGCACCGGGCGCCCGCATCGCATCACGCATGCTCCGCGAGCTCGCGGATGAAGAGCGCTTCCGCGAGTGCCATGTGCTCGATCTCGCCGAGGTCCACGCTCTCGTTCACGGAGTGGATGTTCGAGCGATCGTCCATCGCGCCCCACATCAGCACCACGATCCCCGGGAACGTTTCGGCGAGCATCGGCACCAGCGGGATCGAGCCGCCCGAGCCGGTCTCGATGACGTCGGCGCCGTACGCTTCCTGCAGCGCCTCACGGGCAGCCTGCAGCGCCGGGGCGGACGTGTCGACCATGTATCCCTGCCCCGCGTCGAATGCGCCGCCCTCGATCGTCACCTCCACGCCCCATGGGGCCGCGCTCTTGAGGAAGGCGACCAGTTTGGCGGTCGCGGCGACGGCGTCGTCGCCCGGCGCGAGCCGCAGGCTGACCCGCGCGCGCGCCACCGGCACGACCTGGTTCGACGATCCGTGGATCGCCGGGGCGTCGATGCCCAACACGGCGACGGCGGGACCGGCCCAGACGCGGTCGGCGATCGAGCCGGTCCCGATCATCTGGAGCCCTGCGATCGTCCCGGCTTCGCTCCGGAAGTCCTCCTCCGGGTAGTCGGCGCCCTGCCACTGGAACCGTCGCAGGCCGGGGACCGCCACGTTGCCGTCGTCGTCGTGGAGTCGCGCGATGATCCGCGAGAGCGCCGTGATGGCGTCCGGGATCGGACCGCCGAACGAGCCGCTGTGCTGCGCCTGGTCGAGCACGCGGACCTGCACGACGCAGTCCGTGACGCCGCGGATGCTCGACGTGATGGTGGGGACGCCCGTCCGGTAGTTGCCGGAGTCGCCGATCACCGCCACGTCGGCGCGGATCAGGTCGGCGTTCCCCTTGACGAGTTCGGGAAGATGCGCGGTCGAGCATTCCTCCTCACCCTCGATCAGGACCTTCACCGTGACCGGAACGTCGCTTCCCAGTGCCCGCAGGGCGGCCGAATGGATCGCGACGCCGGACTTGTCGTCGGCGGCGCCGCGTCCGTACAGCCGGCCGTCTCGCACGTCGGGCTCGAACGGCGGCGAGTCCCACTGCTCGATGGGCCCCTCCGGCTGGACGTCGTGGTGGGCGTAGAGCAGCACCGTCGGGGATCCCTCGGGGCCGTCGATCTGGCCGAACACCGCGGGATGTCCGCCGTCGAGCTCCAACAGCCGGGCGTCGGCGACGCCGACCGCCGCCAGGATGTCGCGCGTCGCCTCGGCAGACGCGCGGACGTTGGCGGGATCGTCGCCCGGGTATCCCTTCGACGGGATGCGCACCAAGCGCTTCAGGTCGGAGATGGTCTCGGACATGTCGGCCGCGATGCGGCCCCGGAGGTCGTCGGCGCTCATGGGGTGCGACGATACCGCGTGGCTCAGGCGCGCGGCTCGTTCTCCGGCATCCGCCAGTCGTACGGGCTCACGAACGACGTCACGAGCTGCGCGTAGTTCGAGCGGGCGAACGCGATCGGGTTGTCGATGTTCGCCTGGCTCATCGAACCACGGAGCTGCGAGACCGACGTGTACTCGCGTTCGTCCATCCACACCTCGATCTCTCGCAGGATCACGGCGACGTGCTGGGGTCCGTCGTGGAGCAGGGCGGAGGCCATCATCACCACGTCCGCTCCGGCGAGCAGCATCTTCAACGCGTCGGCGCTCGTGTGAACGCCCGTCGTCGCCGCGATCGACGCCTCGATCCGCCCTCGGAGGATCGCGATCCACCGCAGCGGCAGGCGGAGCTCATCTGACGACGACAGCGTGAGCGTCGGGTCCACGCGCAGCGAGTCGAGGTCGATGTCGGGCTGCATGAATCGGTTGAAGAGCACCAGCCCGTCGGCGCCGGCGTCGACGATCCTGCGCGCCATGTGGCCGATCGAGCTGAAGAACGGCCCGATCTTCACGGCGAGCGGGATGGTGATCTCCGAACGCACGGACTCGACGAGATCGATGTAGCGGTGTTCCACACTCGCGCCCGACTGGTCGGGATCGGCGGCGATGAAGTAGACGTTCAGCTCGATCGCGTCGGCTCCGGCCTCCTGCAGCCGTCGCGCGTGCTTCGTCCAGCCGCCCATCGAGATCCCGTTCAGGCTTGCGATCACGGGGATCTCGAGTTCGAGCTTCGTCGCCTCCAGGTGGCGCAGGTAGGCGTCGGAGCCGGTGTTGTAGTCCTCGAACGCCGGCATGTAGGAGGTCGCCTCTGCGAAGCTGTCCGCTCCGATCTCGAGCGCGCCGTGGACCTGCATCTCCTCGTGCTCGATCTGCTCCTCGAACAGGGACGGGAGCACGACCGCCGCCGCCCCGGCGTCCTGGAGCTCTCGGAGGGTTTCGATCCGCTGGCCGAGCGGCGAGGCCGAGGGCACGACCGGGTTCGCCAGTTCCAGACCCAAGTAGGTGGTGCGGAGGTCGGTCATGGAGCGGATCCTCCTTCCTCGGTGTCGGTCGGCGCGTCCTCTGGCTGCTCGCGGTGAGCGGCCCCGCGCTCCACACCGGCGAGTTGCTCGTAGAGGTGGCGACGGGCATCGACGTCTTCCTGCGCCGCACGCGCGAGCATCTCAGCTCGGTCGGGATCGCTCCTGGCGAGCATCGCATAGCGAGCTTCTTTCGAAGTGAACGCCTTCAGAGGGATCGACGGCTTCTTGCTGTCCAGCCGGAGCGCGTGCTCGCCCGTCTCCTCGTTCCGCGGGTCGAACCGGTAGAGCGGCCAGTAGCCGCTGTCGACGGCCTCCTTCTGATGGCTCATGGCCGTCGACATGTCGATCCCGTGCGCGATGCAGTGGCTGTACGCGATGACGAGCGACGGGCCGCGGTGCGCCTCGGCCTCGGAGAGCGCCTTCACGGTCTGCGGCATGTCGGCTCCCATCGCGATCTGCGCGACGTAGACGTTGCCGTATGCGGTCGCGATCATGCCAAGGTCCTTCTTCCCGCCCGACTTGCCCGCCGCGGCGAACTTCGCCACGGCCCCGCGCGGCGTCGCCTTCGAAGCCTGGCCGCCGGTGTTCGAATAGACCTCGGTGTCCAGGACCAAGACGTTCACGTCGCGGCCCGACGCGAGCACGTGGTCCAGCCCGCCGAACCCGATGTCGTAGGCCCAGCCGTCGCCGCCGATGAGCCAGACGCTCTTCGGCACGAGCGCGTCCGCCACCGCCTCGAGGTTCCGGGCGGTGTCGGAGTCCATCTGCGACAGACGGGCGCGGAGCTCGTCGACCCGGAGACGTTGCTGGCCGATCTGCTCGTCGCCCTGCACGTGGACGCCCTCCAGAAGGCTCGATACGAGATCGGGGCCAAGCTCGAGCTCGAGCTCCTCGAGCAACGCCGTGCCGAGCACGATCTGCGCGTCGAGCGCGAGGCGCATCCCCATGCCGAACTCTGCATTGTCTTCGAACAGCGAGTTCGCCCACGCGGGGCCACGACCGTCGGCGTCGACGCTCCACGGGGTGGTGGGCAGGTTCCCGCCGTAGATCGAGGAGCATCCGGTCGCGTTCGCCACGATCATCCGGTCGCCGAACAGCTGCGTCAGGATCCGCAGGTACGGGGTCTCGCCACAGCCGGAGCAGGCACCGGAGAACTCGAACAACGGCCGGATCTGCTGGGAGCCCTTCACCGTGTCGGTGCGGACGTCGGCGCGAGCCGGATCGGGGATGTCGAGGAAGAAGTCGAACGATCCGCGCTCGGCCTCGAGGTGCTCGAGCTTCGGCTCCATGTTGATCGACCGGTGCTTCACCTGTTCCTTACTGTGGGCCGGGCAGACGTCGACGCAGATGCCGCAGCCGGTGCAGTCGTCGGGAGCCACCTGGATCGTCATGCGCATCCCGGGCTGGTCACGGGACTTCCACTCCTTGTCCTTGAACCCCTCCGGGGCGTCCTGCAGCGCCGACGGCTCGAAGACCTTCATGCGGATCGCGGCGTGTGGACACACGAGCGCGCACTTGGCGCAGTCGATGCAGATCGAGGGATCCCAGATCGGGATCTCGTGCGCGATGCTCCGCTTCTCCCAGCGGGCCGTGTCGGTCGGGAACGTCCCGTCGACGGGGAACGCCGACACCGGCAGGAGGTCGCCCTGGCCGGCGATCATCTTCGCCGTCACCCGCTGCACGAACTCGGGAGCCTCGAGCGGCACGGGAGGCAGGACGTGACGGTTCCCGTTCGCCGAGGCGGGGACGGGCACCTCGTGCAACGCCGCCAGGGCGCCGTCGACGGCGGCGAAGTTCCGCGAGAGGACGGTCTCGCCGCGCTTGCCGTAGCTCGCGACGATCGCTTCCTTGATCGCCTGCACGGCCTCATCGATGGGGAAGATGTTGGCGAGGGCGAAGAAGCACGTCTGGAGCACGGTGTTGATGCGGGTGCCGAGCCCGGCCTCCTTCGCGATGGCGTAGCCGTCGACCACGAAGAGCCGCAGACCCTTGTCGACGATGGCCCGCTGCACCTCGAGCGGGAGCCGGTCCCAGACCTCGTCGGGACCGAACGGGCTGTTCAGCAGCAGCGTCGCTCCCGGCGCGGCGATGCCGAGGACGTCGGACCGCTCCAGCCGTTCGAAGTCGTGACACGCGACGAAGCTCGCCTGCTCGATCAGGTACGTCGACCGGATCGGCCGCGGCCCGAAGCGCAGGTGCGAGACGGTGACCGAGCCGGCCTTCTTCGAGTCCAGGACGAAGTACCCCTGCGCGTGGAGGTCGGTGTGCGTCCCGATGATCTTGATCGAGTTGCGGTTCGCGCTCACGGTGCCGTCGCTGCCCAGGCCGACGAAGACCGCGCGGATCACGTCATCAGGCTCGGTCGTGAACGAACGGTCGAACGGCAGGCTCGTGCCCGTCACGTCGTCGACGATGCCGACGGTGAAATGGTTCTTCGGCTCATCGGCCTCGAGTTCGGCGAAGACCGCCGCCGCCATGGCCGGCGTGAACTCCTTCGACGAGAGCCCGTAGCGGCCGCCGATCACGCGCGGCATCCCACCGTCGAACCGCGCGCGGCCCGCCGACTCTTCCTCGACGAGCGCCGTGACCACGTCTTGATAGAGAGGCTCGCCGGGCGCGCCGGGCTCCTTCGTGCGGTCGAGCACCGCGATGCGCCGCACCGTCGACGGCATGGCCGCCACGAGTGCCTCGGTCGAGAACGGCCGGAACAGGCGGACCTTCACCGCGCCGACGCGCTCGCCGCGCGCGATCAACGCTTCCACGGTCTCCTCGATGGCGCCGCAGCCCGATCCCATCAGAAGGACGATGCGCTCTGCCTCAGGGTGGCCCACGTAGTCGAAGAGGTGGTACCCGCGTCCGGTCCGATCCGCGAACCGGTCCATCGTCTCCTGGACGATGTCGGGGACCGCCATGTGGAAGGGGTTCCCGGCCTCGCGGGCCTGGAAGAACACATCGGGGTTCTGCGCCGATCCTCGGAGGACGGGATGGTCGGGGCTGAGTGCTCGCGCCCGGTGCTCCCGGACGAGGTCGTCGTCGATCAGCGCCCGCAGGTCGGCGTCCTCCAGCGCTTCGATCTTGTCGACCTCGTGCGAGGTGCGGAACCCGTCGAAGAAATGCATGAACGGGACGCGCGCCCGCAGCGTCGCCGCGTGCGCGATGAGCGCCATGTCCTGTGTCTCTTGGACCGACGACGCGCAGAGCATCGCGAACCCGGTGCTGCGAGTCGTCATCACGTCGCTGTGATCGCCGAAGATCGACAGGGCGTGCGTCGCCACGGTCCGTGCCGCCACGTGCATCACGAACGGCGTGAGCTCTCCCGCGATCTTGAACATGTCGGGGATCATGAGGAGCAGGCCCTGCGACGACGTGAACGTGGTGGCGAGCGCCCCCGCCTGGAGCGCGCCGTGCAGGGCTCCGGCCGCTCCGCCCTCGCTCTGCATCTCGACGACGGACGGAACCGCGCCCCACAGGTTCGTCTGCCCGTGTGCCGACCATGCGTCGGAAAGCTCACCCATGGCCGACGACGGGGTGATCGGGTAGATGACGATGACCTCGGACAGCCGATGAGCGACGCGGGCGACGGCCTCGTTCCCGTCCACGGTGACGTGTGGGCGGGTCTCCACGATCTGCCTCTGCCCGGTTCTGACGGTCATCGCATCGATGTTACGTCTCGATGCTCCGGGTGCGGGGCCGATGGTCCCGCACATGAGGGGCCGGATGCCGCGTGTCCCGGGATGCATCGGAGCCACGCTGGGGTTGCAGGAGACAGACAGGAGGGCGAACTTGATGGATGTGCATGTACATCACGAAAGCGGAGACCGCTACCGGGTGGAGATCGGCACGCACGCGCTGACAGTGGACCAGCCGGACACGGGGGACGCCGGTCCGACCCCGACCGACCTGTTCGTCGCCTCGCTCGCGTCGTGCGTCGCGCACTACGCGGGGAGGTTCTTCGCTCGCCACGGTGTCGACCCTGACGGATTCGAGGTGGACACCACCTTCTCGATGGCTGCTGACCGTCCGGCTCGTGTGGGCCGTATCGACATGCGTCTGCGGCTCCCCCGTGCGTTCCCGGACGAGCTACGGGGGCGGCTCGCCGCCGTCGTCGACCATTGCACCGTGCACAACTCGATCACGACGCCACCGGAGGTTCGGGTCGAGCTGCGGAGCCCGGCCGCGGCCGCCTAAGGCGAGAGACGCTCGATCCGCCAGCCGGACGGCTCCTTCGGGGCGACGGTGTAGCGGAAACGATCGTGCAGGCGGAACGCCCGCGCCTGCCAGAATTCCACCGAATCCGGCACGATCCGGTAACCGCCCCAGAACGGGGGCCGGGGGACGGCGTCGCCCGGATACGTCGCGTCGAACTCGACGAATCGAGACATCAGCTCGTCACGCGAGGACAGGACCGTGCTCTGGCGGGACGCCCACGCGCCGATGCGCGCCTCGCGAGGGCGGCCGGCGAAATACGCGTCGGATTCAGCCTCCGTGGTCCGCTCGACCGAGCCCGTGACGCAGACCTGGCGGTCGAGCTCTTTCCAGAGCAGGGCGAACGCGGCCGAGGGATTCTCGGCCAACTGGCGAGCCTTGCGGCTGTCGAGGTTCGTGTAGAACACGAAGCCCCGGTCGTCGAAGCCGCGGAGCAGGACGTGGCGGACGGTGGGCTTGCCTTGCGCGCCGGCTGTTCCGAGCGCGATGGCGTTCGCCAGATGGATCCCTTCGGCTTCGGCGTCGTTGAACCACCGGCGGAACTGCACCATGGGATCACTGGTGAGGTCGTGGGCTTCGAGCGAGAGATCGGGCTTGCTGCTCATGTGGATACAGCTTGTCCTATCGGAGGCTCCCCCGCACATCGATCGCGGCGTACCGAGCCGGCGTGGTCCCCACGTGACGCTTGAAGTGCCGCGTGAGGTGCGCTTGGTCGTGGAAGCCCACTCCCGTCGCCACCTGAGCCACCGGCTCTCCGTCGAGCAGGCGCCCCCGCGCGGCGTCGATGCGTCGCGCGACAAGGTAGCGGTGAGGAGCGATGCCGAACCGCCGGGAGAAGCACCGGACCAGGTGCGCGGGTGACACGTGGAGGATCCGCCCCGCCTCCTTCAACGTCAGCGGTTCGAACGGGTGCTCGTCGAGCAGGTCCCTGAGATCGCACGCGACGCCGTCGTCCGACCGTCCGAAGTTCGTGTCGGCTCGCGCGCCGAGATGCTCCAGGAGCCGCGAGCTCACGATCGCGAGCATGCACTCCGCCGCGAACGTCCCGTGTGGATCTCGCAGGGCGCCGTGGAGGGCGTCGATCCTGCGAACGAGCGCGGGATCCTCGATATCGGGATCGTCGACGGCTCGTCCGATCATGTGCTCGTCGAGCACTTCGGTCCCCACGTAGAGCACCCGTTTGCGGAATCCGGCGATGCTGGCGGGTCGTCCATCGTGCACGACGTGAGGCGGCAGGATGGTCACCCGGGTGCCCGCCGCACCACGATGCTTGTTCTCCAGGTCGTACCTGATGGCGCCTTCGTCGACGATGAACACCGTCCATGCGTCGTGCGTATGTGGGGGGTATGCGTGGTCGACGAACCGCGCGTGGAAAACCTCGTGGATGCCGGGGACCGCCGGCTTCCAGGCGCGAACCCACTCGCGTTGCGGCGTTGTCAAGACGCGATGATCGTACAAGACCCCCCCGCGGCCCGGGTCTTGGATAACGACGATGCCGAGTGGATCCGATCCGATTCGGCCGTGAACGAGCTCGCCGCGCTCGTGGGTTTCGCGTTCGTGGGCACGGTGTCGCCCGGCCCGAACAACGCGGTGCTCTGGGCCTCGGGGTTGAAGTTCGGGTTCCGGCGAACCCTCCCGCACGTCCTCGGTACGGCACTCGGGATCGGCATGCTCGTGGTCGGCGTGGCGCTCGGGATCGGCGCGCTCCTCGACGCCGTACCGGCCGCCGAGGTCGTGTTGAAGATCGTGGGATCGGTGTACCTGCTCTTCGTGGCGTTCCTGGTCGTCGCGGACGGGGGTGTGGGACGCACGTCGGTATCGCATCCGCTGAGCGTGTGGCAGGGGGTCGCGTTCCAGCTGGTCAACCCGAAGGCGTGGATCTTCTCGATCGCCGCCGTGGGCACGTTCCTCCCGCCCGACCTGCCGCGGCCCCCGGGCATCGCTCTCCTCACCGGCATCCTCATGGTGGTCGTGGTGGGGTCGTCGACGATCTGGGCCGCCGGCGGGGCAGCGCTCGGCCGCGTCCTCGAGGACGAACGGAAACGCCGGGCCGTGAGCATCGCGCTCGCCGTCCTGCTCGTGGCATCGGTCGCGCTCATCTGGATCTAGGGTCGCGTTTGTTAGGGTCGGCATCGTGCAGGGTTCGCATGGTCCGGATGCCCCTCGCGAGATCGACGCGGGAGCCGGATCCGAGCGCCCCGACCATGATCGCTCCCCGTTCTTCTCGCGGCGACGCTTCCTGCGAACGTCCGGCCTCGCGATCGCCGGGGCCACCCTCTACGCGTGCACCGGCGGGGGCCGGAAGCGGCCCGTCGTCGAGTCGACGGCGACGAGATCCGTCACGGCGACGGACACCCGTTGGCCCATCAAGCGTGTGGTGTACGTGATGCCCGAGAACCGGAGCTTCGACAACATCTTCGGCTCGTTCCCGGGCGCGAACGGCGCCGCGACCGGCATGAAGTTCGGGGAGGAGGTGCCGCTGACGCCTTCCCCCGCGTGGCTCCCCGGCGACCTGCCGCACGACCGGGCCGCGTTCCTGAACAGCGTCGACGACGGGGCATACGACGGCTTCGCGACCGGTCAGTTCGGCGATCCGTGGGCCTACACGACGTTCGAAGAGCGGATGGTGCCGGTCTACTGGCAGCTCGCGCGCGACTACGTCTTGTGCGACAACCTCTTCGCGTCGGTCGGCGGCCCTTCGTATCCGAACCACCTCTTCTTCGTCGCCGGCCAGTCCGGCGGTGTGATCGACAACCCCGAGAACATCGAGGTCCGCAAGGACGAGAACGGCCTCTTCAAGAGCTGGGGTTGCGACGCCGTCGGCGACGACGTGTTCGTCCTCGTGAAGGACGACATGGGCAACCTCACCAAGCACGACACGTGCTTCAACTTCCGCACGGTGCCGGAGCAGCTCCACGACATCGGGGTGAGCTGGGCGTACTACTCGGCAAGCCCCTACCAGAGCGGGTACTTCTGGAACGCGCTCAATGCGGTCTCCGGTGTCTTTCACACCGACCTGTGGCGCGACGAGACGATCCGGCCTGTCGATCGGATCGTCGAAGACATCCGCGAGGGCAAGCTGCCCGCCGTCACCTGGGTGACCCCGCGGTTCGAGCTCTCGGGTCATCCACCCGAGAGCACATGCTTCGCGCAGGAGTGGCTCGCGGGCATCGTGGACGCCGTGATGCAGAGCGAGGCTTGGGCGCACACGGCACTGTTCATCTCGTGGGACATGTGGGGTGGTCTGTACGACCATGTGCAACCGCCTGTGGTCGACCAGGTCGGCTTCGGCTTCCGGGTACCGACCTTGGTGCTCTCGCCGTACGCGAAGCGCGGGTACGTCGACGATGCCCGGGCAGACCTCTGCGCGCCGCTCAAGTTCATCGAGGACAACTGGGGGTTGCCGTACCTCACCGATCGGATCGAGATGAGCCACAACTTCGCGCACGTGTTCGACTTCGATCGGAACCCTCGAGCGGACGCCCGCCCCGCGCCTCAGATGCGATCCTGCTACGGCACGCCATGGCGGTACCCCGGTGACGACTATCCGGGCTGGCCCGCGGGAACCGAGCCGGACGAGAGCCACTTCGTCCAGCAAGGCAAGTAGTCCTCGAGGGCGCACCCCTCGCCCTGTGGACGGCTCGCTGGTGCCCCCGGCAGGACTCGAACCTGCGCTTCCGGCTCCGGAGGCCGGCGCTCTATCCTCTGAGCTACGGGGGCGCGTGCGTTCAGGGGGAGTCTAACAACGGGCATTCCCCGGTCCGGCGCCATGGTGATGGCGGGAGCGGCGGCGGCGCTGGGCTATCCTCGGGGCATGTCCGAACGCGGTGTGTCCGAACAGCACGTTCCGGTGATCCTCCTGGTCGACGACGACCCAGTGATCACCAGGTTGCTCGAGGTCAACTTCCGGCTGGTTGGCTTCCGCGTGGCGGCCGTCTCCCGTGGCGACGTCGCCCTCGAGCGAGCCCGAGCGGTTCCCCCGAGCGCCGTCGTCCTCGACGTGATGCTTCCCGGCCTCGGCGGCTACGAGGTGTGCCGCCAGATGCGGCTGATCCCGAACCTTGTGGATGTGCCCGTCGTGTTCCTCACGGCTCGCGCGCCGGACGAGGACCTGGGCTCGCAGGCGGGGCTGGGACCGGTCGACTTCGTCAGCAAGCCGTTCGAGCCCGGCGATCTGGTGGAGCTCGTGCGCCGGCGGGTCGCGGAGCGGCAGAGCAGGTGATCGAGGAGCGTCTCCTCGAGCTGATCCGGGCAGCGCTCGATACCGCGGCGGACAGACTCGGGATCGACGGCGAACGCCCCGAACCGGAGCTGCTGCCCACCAAACAGAAGGAGCACGGCGACTTCGCGACCAACGTCGCGCTCGTGATGGCCTCGCGCGCCGGGCGGCAACCACGGGAGATCGCGGAGGCGATCCGCGCGGCGTTCCCGGAGGCATCGTTCCTCGAGCGCGTGGAGGTCGCCGGGCCGGGGTTCCTCAATATCTTCGTCACCGATGGGTGGCTGCACGACGCGCTCCGCGACGTCGTGGCGAGCGGCGCGTCCTACGGCGCCGCGGAGCGGAACGGCAAGCGCGTCCAGGTGGAATTCGTCAGTTCGAACCCGACCGGTCCCTTGACGATCGGTCACGCGCGCAACGCGGCCATCGGGGACGCTCTGGCGTCGCTGCTCGATCACCAGGGGTGGGGCGTCGAGCGCGAGTACTACTTCAACGACGCCGGCGGGCAGATGGATCGGTTCGGGCGGTCGGTCGAAGCGCGGCTCCTCCAACAGCTCGGCCGCGACGTGGGGTTGCCCGAGGACGGCTATCAAGGCGACTACGTCGCGGACATCGCTCGCGACATCCTGGAGCAGAAGGGTCCCGCCATCGCCGCTCTGCCGGAGGATGTCCGGTTCGCCCGCCTGCGGGATCTGGGTGCCGAGCGGATCCTCTCGGGGATCAAGGCGACCCTGGAACGCTTCGGCGTTCGGTTCGACGTCTACCGGTCCGAGCGAGAGCTCGCAGATGCAGGCGAGATCCAGGACGCGATCGCGCGGCTCCGCGAGGCCGGCTACATCGACGAGGCCGAAGGCGCGGTGTGGTTCCGCTCGACAGCGTTCGGCGACGACAAGGATCGCGTGGTGATCAAGTCCAACGGCGTGCACACGTACTTCGCTGCCGACTGCGCGTACGTGATCGACAAGTTCGCCCGCGGGTTCGATCACGTCATCTACGTGTGGGGAGCCGATCATCACGGCGACGTCGTCCGCGTGAAGGGCGCCGCGCAGGCGCTCGGATTCCCGCCCGATACGGTCGAGATCGTCCTCTACCAGTTCGTCGCGTTCCTCCGCGACGGCGTGCCGGTGAAGATGAGCACTCGCGCGGGGGAGTTCATCACGCTGGATGCGTTGATCGACGAGGTCGGCACCGACGCGGCACGATTCACGCTGCTGCAGTTCTCGAACGACTCGGCGGTGAACTTCGATATCGAGGTCGTGAAGCAGCAGACCATGGAGAACCCCGTCTACTACGTCCAGTACGGGCATGCGCGGATCGCGAGCATCCTCCGCAAGGCGGGATCGCAGGGCATCGCCCTGAAGCCCGTCGCCGACGTCGATCTCTCCGTGCTGACGCACGACAGCGAGCTGGATCTGTTGCGTGCGCTCGCCGAGGTCCCGGGCAAGCTGGCTATCGCTGCGGAACAGCGGGCTCCGCACCGGCTGACGCACGCGTCGCAGGACATCGCGGCGAAGTTCCATCGCTTCTACACGGAGTGCCGCGTCGTCTCCGACGACGAGGCACTGACGCAAGCGCGCCTGTGGCTCGCGACGGGGACGAAGCAAGTGATCGCCAACCTGCTGGGGCTGCTCGGTGTCTCGGCGCCCGAGGCCATGGAACGGGTCGATGGTTGAGTCGACGGCGCCGCTCGGTACCGCCACCGAACGAACGACCGGGGTCTCCGCGTCCCCCAGCCCGTGGCCGGCGAACGCTTCGTTCGACGCCGACGGCATGTGGATCGCAGGGGAGCGCGCGGTTGCGCTGGCCGACCGGTTCGCCACCCCCTTGTTGGTGTTCGATCACGCGGACCTGACCGCCCGGCTTCAGGCGGCTCGGCTCGCGTTCCCGAGGACGTTCTACGCGGTCAAGGCGTTCACCGCGCACGCGATGCTCCGGCTCGCGATCGACGAAGGGTTGGACCTCCTCGCGGCGAGCGGTGGCGAGGTTGATGCCTGCGTGCGCGCCGGCGTTCCGCCGGCTCGGATCGCGTTCCACGGGCGGAACAAGTCCGACGAGGAGCTGGAGCTGGCCGTTCGAGCTCGAGTGGGCCTGATGATCGCCGATGGGCTGGATGAGCTTCGGCGGCTCGACGGGTTCGCCGGCGCGGCGGGGGTAGTGCAGCCGTACCTGCTGCGCGTGAACCCCGGCGTGCGTGCGGACACGCACGAAGCGATCGCCACCGGCCACGAGTCGACGGCGTTCGGGGTGCCGGCGGGGGTCGTGCCCGAGACGGTCGCGGCGGCGGCCTCGCTGGCGAACATTCGCTTCCTGGGCCTCCATGCGCACATCGGCTCTCAGATCCTCACCTCCGAGCCGTTCCTGCGCGAGCTCGACGTGCTGGTGGCGTTGGTCATGCGGTTGCGTGAGCAGCACGGGATCGCCGTCGAGCTGCTCGACATGGGCGGTGGGTTCGGCATCACGTACACGGAGGAGCGGACGCCCTCGGTGTCGGATCTGGGGGTGTCGGCGGAGCGCCGCCTGCGGGTGCCCTGCGGCGAGCGTGGGCTCCCCGTGCCCGAGTTGGCGGCCGAGCCCGGCCGGAGCATCGTCGGCAATGCCGGGGTCACGCTGTACCGAGTGGGCGATCGTCGAACGCTCGGCGACGGTCGGGTCGTGATCGCCGTCGACGGAGGGATGTCGGACAACATCCGGCCGATGCTGTACGACGCCAGATACACCGTGGCGCTGGCCTCCCGTCCTGCCGGACCGCTCACCGGGTCCGTGACCATCGTCGGCCGACATTGCGAGTCGGGTGACGTGCTCGCCGACGACGTGACGCTTCCTTCCGACGTCGAGCGCGGCGATCTGCTCGCGTTCGCTGCCACGGGCGCCTATACGTACTCGCTCGCGAGCGCCTACAACCGCGTCGGTCGCCCCGCGGTGGTGGCGGTTCGTGAGGGTCATGCCTCCGTCTGGATCCGGCGGGAGGGGCCCGGTGACCTCGACCGTCTGGAGGCGCCGGCGCCGCGAACCGTTCCCGCCGAAGAGCCGCCGGGCATCACGCTTCGGGCCGCACAACCCGAAGACGCCAGGTCGTTCCTGTCGTTCTGGAAGGCCATCGTCGCCGAAGGGGGGTACGTCCGCAGCGAGGAGGTCGAGACGCCGGCGCGCGTCTACCGCGCGCGGTTCCGCCAGTCGTGGACCGATCGAGAGGCACAGGTCGTGGCGCTCGACGGCGGACGCGTGGTGGGTCACGTCTACGTCCAGCGAGAGGCCCATCCGGTCACGCGCCACGTCGCGACGCTCGGGATCGCTGTGTCTGCCGACCGTCGAGGGCTCGGCATCGGCAAGGCGCTCATGGCCGAGGCGTTCCGTTGGGCCCGTGAGCGTCGGCGTCGAGAAGGTCATGCTGTCGGTGTATCCCCACAACCGCGCAGCGATCGCGCTCTACCGGCGGTTCGGGTTCGTGGAGGAGGGACGGCTCGTGGGACACTCCCGCAAGTCGACGGGCTACGAGGACGAGATCCTCATGTCCGCCTGGGTCGAGGAGGGCCGGGTGCCGTGGTGACCGAGCACGTCATGCGGATCGGGATGCTGGGGTGCGGCAACGTCGGTGCCGCCGTCGCGCGTCTGGTGCACGAGCACGGAGACGACATCGCGCTGCGGACGGGATGCCGCCTGGAGATCGCGCGCGTGGCGGTCCGTGACGTCTCGCGCGATCGCGACGCGCCCCTGGGGGCGGACGTGTTCACGACCGACGGAGCCTCCATCGTCGACGACCCCGACATCGACATCGTGTGCGAGTTGCTCGGCGGGATCGAACCCGCGCTCTCGTTGATCCTCCGCGCGTTCGCGAACGGCAAGTCGGTCGTCACCGCCAGCAAGGAGTTGCTCGCCAACAACGGCAAGGAGCTGTTCGACGCCTCCGATGCGGCGGGTGTGGACCTGGCGTTCGAGGCCGCCGTGGCCGGCGGCGTTCCCTTGATCGCGCCACTCAAGGGTTCGCTTGCAGGGGAGCGCATCTCGCGCATCCTCGGGATCGTCAATGGCACGACCAACTACATCCTCACGCAGATGTCTGAGCACGGTTCGGCGTTCGACGACGCGCTCGCGGAAGCCAAGCGGCTCGGCTACGCCGAGGCGGATCCCACCGCCGACGTCGAGGGTTTCGACGCAGCCGCCAAGTGCGCGATCCTCGCGTCGATCGCGTTCAACACGCGCGTCGTGGCGAGCGACGTGTACCGCGAAGGCATCACGAAGATCCAGGCGCAAGACATCGCCGACGCGACCCGGCTGGGCTACACCGTGAAGCTCCTCGCGATCGCCGAGCTCGACGACGACGAGGTGTCCGTCCGTGTGCATCCCGCCATGATGCCGCAGTCGCACCCGCTGGCCTCCGTGCGGGATGCCTTCAATGCGGTGTTCGTCGAAGGCCCGAAGATCGGACAGTTGATGTTCTACGGCCGCGGCGCGGGCGGCGATCCGACGGCGGTCGCCGTCGTGGGGGACCTGATCCAGGTGGCGCGCGATCGCGTCGCGGGCACCCGCGGGATCGGGTGCACATGCGTCTACGAGCGGCGGATCCGGCCGATGGACGACACGCACGGCCAGTTCTATCTGAACCTCCACGTGGAGGACGGGCCGGGCGTGCTCGCCGAGATCGCCGACCATTTCGGCCGCAACGGGGTGTCGATCGAACGTGTGTGGCAGGAAGGTTCCGGCGACGAGGCGACCCTGGTGTTCATCACACACCGCACCCAGGAGAGCGCGTTCCAGAAGACGCTCCAACAGCTCCGTGACCTGCCGGTCGTGCGCGCGATCTCGAGCGTCCTTCGGGTGGAGGGTGAGGAGTGAGCGCCGTGAGCGGGCGGCCCGGCGCCACTGGTCCGTCTCAGAGTAGTACCGCAGCGCATCAGTGGCGGGGGCTGATCGAGGAGTATCGCGCCCGTCTCCCGGTGTCCGCGTCGACGCCCGTGATCACGCTTCGGGAGGGCGGCACGCCGCTCGTGCGTTCCGACCCATTGTCCGACGAGACCGGATGCGACGTGTGGCTGAAGTACGACGGCGCCAACCCGACCGGCTCGTTCAAGGATCGTGGGATGACGCTCGCGATCAGCAAGGCGATCGAAGAGGGCGCGAAGGCGGTCGTGTGCGCGTCCACCGGGAACACGTCGGCGAGCGCGGCGGCGTACGCGGCGAAAGCGGGCATCACGTGCGCCGTCCTGGTGCCCAAGGGAAAGATCGCCCTCGGCAAGATGGCGCAGACGCTCGTCCACGGCGCCCGCGTGTTGGAGATCGAAGGCAATTTCGACGCCGCCCTCGAGGTCGCGAAGGACCTGGCCGAGCGCTACCCCGTAACGTTGGTCAACTCCGTCAACCCGTTCCGTCTCGAGGGACAGAAGACGGCCGCGTTCGAGATCTGCGACTTCCTCGGCCGCGCGCCCGACATCCACTGCGTGCCGGTCGGCAACGCGGGCAACATCTCCAGCCATTGGATGGGGTACTCCGAGTACCTCCGAGACGGCATGATCACCGAGCCCCCCCAGCTGTTCGGGTTCCAGGCGCAGGGGGCCGCGCCGATCGTGCGCGGGGAGGTGGTGGCCAACCCCCAGACGATCGCCACCGCGATCCGGATAGGGAACCCGGCGTCGTGGCGCAAGGCGGTGGCGGCCGCGACGGAGTCTGAAGGCGCGATCCTGGCGGTGACCGACCGCGAGATCCTCGCGTCGTACCGGCGGGTCGCACGCGAGGGGATGTTCGCCGAGCCGGCGAGCGCGGCGAGCGTCGCCGGGCTGTTGCGCCTGCACGCCGACGGCATGCTCACTCGAGGCTCGACGGTCGTCTGTGTGCTCACCGGCCACGGGTTGAAGGACCCGGAGTGGGCCATCGCCGGTGCGTCGCATCCCGCGACCGTGGCGGCCGATCCCGACGCCGTCGCCACCGAGCTCGACCTGTGACGCCATGAAGCTCACCGCACGCGTCCCCGCCACGTCCGCCAACCTCGGCCCGGGGTTCGACTGCTTCGGCTTGGCGCTGGATCTGTGGAACGAGGTCGAGGTCGACACCGACGCGGCACCCTGCGTGGACTGGGAGGGGGAGGGCGCGGACGAGCTGCCCACCGACGGCACCGACATGGCGTCGAACGCCATGCTCCACGCAGCCCGCGAAAGCGGCGGGATCCTTCCCCCGCTCGCGCTCCACGGCCGCAACCGGATCCCGCTCGAGCGGGGGCTGGGGTCCTCGGCTGCGGCGTGCGTCGCCGGGATCACGCTCGCCGACAGGATCCTCGGTCTCGGGCTGGAGCCGGAGGACGTGCTCGACCTGGCGGTCGAGATCGAAGGTCATCCCGACAATGCCGCAGCCGCCATCGCCGGCGGGTTCACCGTGGCGTTCGGCGACGGGGTGATCCGTCTCGACACGCATCCCGACCTCCGGCCGGTGGCGTTCGTCCCGCGCGATATCCGATTGCCGACCGGTGAGGCCCGGGCGGCCCTGCCGGAGCTGGTGTCGCTTCGTGATGCCGTCCACAACGCCGGACATGCCGCCGCGACCGTGGTGGCGCTCACGTCCGAGCCCGACTTGCTCACCCAGACGCTGGGCGATCGCCTGCACCAGCGGGCGCGCCTGGATCTGGTTCCGGCCGTCGGCGCTCTGTTCGATCAGCTCCAGTCGTCGAACATCCCCGTCTGCGTGTCGGGCGCCGGGCCCACGCTGCTCGCGTTCGAGCTGGAAGGGGCGTCGCTGCCTGTTCCGGGGCAGGGCTGGTCGGTGCTACGGCTCGACGTCGCCGGCGCCGGCGCCGAGATCGTCGAGGGCTGAACCTGTAAGGAACTTCGTCCGGGGCATCTAGACTGGAACGATCGTGGTCACGATCGCCCACATCTCCGATCCACACGTCGGCTCTCCGTATTTCATCCCGAACCTGATGAACCGCGTCATCTCCGAGCTCAACGAGCTCCAGCCCGACGCGGTCGTCGTGACCGGCGACCTCACCAGCGAGGGTTTCCGGCAGGAATACAAGAGCTGGGTTGCCTATGCCGACCGGATCGACGCCCCGATCTACACGGTTCCCGGCAACCACGACTCCCGCAACGTGGGGTACGTCCACTTCGAGGACCTCATCGGCCCGCGGACGTGGTCGGTCGACGTCAAGGGCGTCCGGATCGTCGGGATGGACTCGAGCGAGCCGGATCAGAACGAGGGGAAGGTGGGGCGAGGGCACTACGAATGGATCCGCGAGCAGCTCTCGGTGCCGGCCGATCTCAAGGTCTTCGCGATCCATCATCACCTGCTGCCCATCCCCGGGACCGGCCGGGAGCGGAGCACGGTCATGGATGCCGGCGATCTCCTGGAGGTGCTGTTGCACGCCGGAGCGCAGATCGTGCTCTCGGGCCACAAGCACGTGCCGTACGTGTGGTGTCTGGAGAACATGTACATCGCGAACGCCGGAACGGTTTCGTCCTTGCGCGTGCGCGGGTACACCAAGCCCTGCTACAACGTGCTGGAGTTCGGCGGGGGCGAGGTCAAGATCCACCGGAAGTTCCCGTTCGGCGACGGTCACGTCATGGCGCACTTCTCGTTGACCGGGGCGCAGTTCCACCGCGAGGTCGAGCGGCCCGTCGAGGAGCGCATCGTCCCGGTCGGCGAGTAACACCCGAGCACCACCTCGGCACCACGCCAATCTGCCATCTCGAGAGGGGGTCCGTCCCAAGCGATGCGGGTCGTCGTCCTGGTCGACGGTGAGCACTATCCTCCGGTCACGCGTTGGGGGATCGAGTCCGCGCGCGCGCGGGGCCACGACGTGGTCGGCGCGTTGTTCGTGGGCGGGATCGAGAAGCTTCAGCCCGGCCCGCCGCCGGAGCTCGGTGTCCCCACCAGGCTCGCGGGGACCGACCGTATGGCCGCGCTCACGCTGGCGATCGACGAGTTCGCCCCGGAGGCCGTGCTGGACCTGTCGGACGAGCCCGTGCTCGGCTATCGGGAGCGGATGGAGCTCGCGGGGGTGACCCTTGCCCGGGGCCTGCCGTACCTGGGTGCCGATTTCCGGCTGGACCCGCCGATCGACGGACCGCCGCTCCCCGTCCCCACCCTCGCTGTGATCGGCACCGGCAAGCGAACGGGGAAGACGGCCATCTCCGGGGAGCTCGCTCGTCTGGCAGCCCGGCGGGGTCTGGATCCGGTCATCGTCGCCATGGGACGCGGGGGGCCGGCCGAGCCCCAGGTCGCCGAGGCCGGCTCGGTGAACCTGGCTCGGCTGCTGAGATTGGTCCGCTCGGGGGAGCACGCCGCGTCCGACTACCTGGAGGACGCGCTCACGACCGGCGTCACTACGATCGGCGCGCGGCGCGTGGGCGGCGGCCTGGCGGGTGCCCCGTACGCCACGAACGTCCGGCAGGCCGCGGAACTCGGCGTCGAGCTCGGAGCGGGCATCGTGATCCTTGAGGGGAGCGGTTCGGCGGTTCCCCCGGTGCCATGGGACGCCGGCGTGCTCGTGGCGCCGGCGTCCGTACCGGTCGAGTACCTGGCCGGCTATCTAGGGCCATTCCGGCTCTTGCTGTCGGACCTGGTGGTTGTTACTATGGCGTCCAGCCCAGTTGCTGGGCACGAACATCTCTCCGCGCTTCGCTCCCACATCCGCCGCTTCCTCGATGATTCGCGGCAGGTCGTTACCGACTTCATCCCGGTACCGCTGGTCGATGTGAAGGGCGAACGAGTGTTCTTCACCACGACGGCGCCATCCGCGGTGGCCGAGAGGCAGATCGCTCATCTCGAAGCCACCCACGGATGCACGGTCGTGGGATGGAGCACTCGGCTGGCCGACAGGGCCGGTCTCGCGGAGGACATAGGGGGCGCTGAGCGATTCGACGTTCTCCTCACGGAGTTGAAGGCCGCAGCCGTCGACGTGGCGTGCGAGCAGGCTCTCGACCGTGGGGCGAAGGTCGTGTTCGTGGATAACCGGGCGATCGTGGTCGAGGGGCCCACCGATCTCGACGGTTCGCTCGGGATGGTGATCGACCTCTCGCTCGAACGAGGCCGGGGAAGGGCCCGATGACGGGGTCGAGGACGGCCGGGACGACAAGCCGGGAACGACGAGGTAACGCGGTGACGGAGAAGGGAACCAAGATCCCACACATCGTGATCTCGGATCGCGAGCCGGGGCTGCCGTACTCCAAGGGGCTCATGGCTTCACAGGTCATGGTCACGGGGTTGTCGCCGTACCGCGCGTACCAGGTGGCCGAGGAGATCGAAGAGCGTCTGCGGGGGCGGGGTTCGACATCGCTCACCACGGACGAGCTCTCCCGGCTTGCCCTCGAGGTCTTGACCGAGATCGCCGGCGACCGGTACGCGAAGAATTTCCTGCGCTGGCGCGAGGTCGAACAGCTCGACGTGCCGCTGGTGATCCTGATCGGTGGGGCCACCGGCGTCGGGAAGTCGACCATCGCCACGCAGCTCGCGGCGCGACTCGGCATCGTCCGATTCGTGGCGACCGACTCCATCCGCGAGGTCATGCGCTCGATGTTCTCGCCGGAGCTGATGCCCACGCTGCACACCTCCTCGTTCGAGGCCGATGCGGCGCTCCGCGAGCCCCCTCCGAGGTCGGCCGATCCACTCATCGTGGGGTTCCGCGAGCAGACGGCGGCCGTGGCGGTCGGCATCAACGCGCTGATCGAGCGAGCGGCGCTGGAGGGGACGAGCATCATCATCGAGGGCGCGCACGTCGTGCCGGGGTTCTTCGATCTGGACGCGTTCGCCGGGAGGATCCTCGCCGTGCCGTTCGTCATCTCGGTGGACGACGAGGAACGACACCACTCGCACTTCGGGGCGCGCGAGGACTCGATCGCGTCGCGGCCCGCGCAGCGCTACGCGAAAGGGTTCGCGAACATCCGGCGGTTGCAGTCCTACGTGAAGAGCCAGGCGCTCTCGCACGACGTGCCGGTCATCCCCAACTACGGCTTCGATCAATCGATCGCGGCGGTCATCGACCTGGTCATGGAACGAGCAACCGCCCGCGCGGCCCAGATCGCGGTCGCCCCCGAACCCGAGACGGCGCACGCGACCGTGAAGGAGACCGCCAAGGCCGCCGCAAACACCACGGCCAACGAGACGCCAACAAGGACGGAAGGATGAACCGATGAGGCTGTTCCTCGACACCGCGAGCATCGACGAGATCCGCGATATCAATCGGTGGGGTGTGCTGAAGGGCGTGACGACGAACCCGTCGCTCATCGCCAAGGAGAACGACGATCCCGACGCGGTCTGGAAGCAGATCCTCGACGAGGTCGACGGCGACATCTCGCTCGAAACCACCGAGCCGAAGGCAGAGGCGATGTATCACGAAGGCGTCGGCCTGGCGCAGAAGGCCTCGAACGCGGTCGTGAAGGTGCCGATGACTCCCGACGGACTTCAGTGCGGGAAGCGACTGACCGATGAAGGTATCCGGATCAACGTGACGCTGGTGTTCTCTCCGGCGCAGGCGATCCTCGCAGCCGAGATCGGGGCCTACATCGTGTCGCCGTTCCTCGGCAGGCTCGACGACGTGGGGAGCGACGGCATGTACATGCTGCGCCAGATCTGCGAGCTCTACCAGATGCAAGGCTATGAGACGAACGTCCTCGCGGCCTCGCTCCGTCATCCGATGCACGTCATCGACGCCGCGCTCGCCGGCGCGGACATCGCGACCATGCCGTACGACGTCTTCACCAAGCTGGTGAAGCACCCACTGACAGACATCGGTCTGGAGAAGTTCCAGGCCGATTGGACCAAGCTCCAGAACGAGTTGAAGGGAGAGGCATAGCCTCATGGATACGACGACAGACCGAAGCGCCCTCGAGGGGAAGTTGATCCCCGAGTTGCAGCAGATCGCGCAGCGCCTCGGCATCGAGGGTTCGCAGAAGCTTCGAAAGGCCGGGTTGATCGACGCGATCGTCGAGCACTCGTCCGATGACGGTGCACCGGCGAACGCGTCGACGCCGCACGTGAACGAACCCTCCGGGGTCGAGACGTCCGTGGACGTGACCACCGCGCAGGAGGAGACGCCCTCAGACGAAAGCAGCTCGAACGGCAAGCGGAACGGCGACGACCCCGGCCGCTCGGGAGGTCGCGACCGCGATGTCCCGAACGACCGATCCGGATCCGACACGATCCAGGGCGAGCGCCAGCCGAGCGACCGCCAGCCGGGCAACCGTGCGCAGGGCAACCGTCCGCGCAACGGCCGTTCGCAGGGCGATCGTCAGGGTGGGGACCGCTCGCAAAGTGGCTCCCCCGGCGGCCGTTCGCAAGGCGACCGCTTGCAGGGCGACCGGCCACGCGGCGAGGGTCAGGGAGACCGGCCCGACGGTCAGGGGGACCGGAACGACGAATCGCGCGGCGACCGTCGCGGGCGTCCCTCCCGAGAGGAGCGCCGCAGGGTCCGCGAGGAGCGCCGGATCCGTGAGGAGCAGGAGCGAGCCGAAGAGCTGCAGAACGCGCCGGTCCTCACGGGCATCCTGGACATCCTCCCCGAGGGCTACGGGTTCCTCCGCACGTCCGGCTACCTGCCGGGACCGGAGGACATCTACGTGTCCCTGTCGCAGGTGCGCAGGTTCTCGCTGCGGAAAGGCGACACGGTGGCCGGCCGGGTCCGTCGACCGAAGGACAACGAGAAGTATTTCGCGTTGCTCGAGATCGACAGCGTGAACGGCATGGACGTCGAAGCCGCGCGCGCGCGTCCGAACTTCGACAAGCTGACCCCGCTCTTCCCGGACGATCGCTTCCGTCTGGAGAACGGGCCGCTGTCCGTGGCCGAGCGGATCATCGACATGGTGGCGCCGATCGGCAAGGGCCAGCGCGGCATGGTCGTCTCGCCCCCGAAGGCCGGGAAGACCACGATCCTCAAGCAGATCGCGAACGGGATCATCAACTCCAGCCCGGATACCCACGTGATCGTGCTGCTCGTGGACGAGCGGCCGGAGGAGGTCACCGACTGGCAGCGCACCGTGCAGGCCGCCGAGGTCGTGTACTCCACGTTCGACAAGCCCGCCGACCAGCACATCCAGGTGACCGAGCTCGTGTTGGAGCGTGCGCGCCGGCTGGCCGAGATGGGCCAGGACGTCGCGATCCTGCTCGACTCCGTGACCCGCCTGGCGCGCGCCTACAACCTGGCGGCGCCGGCTTCCGGCAAGATCCTGTCCGGTGGTGTGGACTCCACCGCGCTCTACCCGCCGAAGCGGTTCTTCGGTGCGGCGCGCAACATCGAGGAAGGCGGGTCGCTCACGATCATCGCGAGCGCCCTGGTCGAGACCGGGTCCCGGATGGACGAGGTCATCTTCGAGGAGTTCAAGGGAACCGGGAACATGGAGCTGCGTCTCGATCGTTCATTGGCAGAGAAGCGGTTGTTCCCGGCCATCAACGTCGATGCATCGGGCACCCGCAAGGAAGAGCTGCTCATGCCCGTTGAGGAGCTCGCGCTCGTCGTCAAGCTCCGCCGCGTGCTCCACGCGCTGGACCCGGGCGCCGCGCTCGAGCTGCTGACCGACAAGATCCGGGCCACGAAGTCGAACGAGCAGTTCTTGAAGGAGATCGCGAAGGCGCCGTCCGGCAGTTAGTAGGCTGGGCGTCCGAGAGGAGACACCGACCATGAAGCAGGGCATCCACCCCGACTACCAGATCGCGAACGTCCACTGTTCGTGCGGGAACACGTTCCAGACCCGTTCGACCGTGAGCGAGATCCGTTCCGACATCTGCTCCAACTGCCACCCCTTCTACACCGGCAAGCAGAAGCTGATGGACACGGGCGGTCGCGTCGAGCGGTTCCAGCGTCGCTACGCCAAGACACAAGCTGCGCAGAAGGGTTGACCGACCCCCGGTCGAACACGTGAGCGAGGACGCCCCCGCTCGTCCGCACCTCTACGGCGGCCAGGCCGTCGTCGAGGGCGTGATGATGCGCGGCGCCGACCACTGGGCGGTGGCCGTCCGCAAGCCCGCCGGCAACATCTACGTCGAGTCGCACGACATCGACTCCATCGCGAAGAAGCACCCGTTCCTCGCGAAGCCGTTCCTGCGAGGTGTCCTCGTCCTCGGCCAGTCCCTCTCGATCGGCACGCGCGCGCTCCTGATCGCGACGAACCAGTCGATGGACGAGGACGAGCAGCTCACGTCCCGGCAGGTCGGACTGGCCATGGCGGTGGCGATGGTCTTCTTCGTTGCGATCTTCGTGCTGGGGCCGACGGTCCTGTTCGCGTGGGTCCAACATCGTGTGGGTAGCGGTGTGCTCACGAACGTCCTGGAAGGGTTGTTCCGGGTCGCGATCTTCGTCGCCTACCTCTGGTTGATCGGCAAGACGAAAGACATCCACCGGGTGTTCGAGTACCACGGCGCGGAGCACAAGACCATCGCGGCGTTCGAACACGGCGATCCGCTGGATCCCGGGCACGTCGACCGTTACTCCACCCTCCACGTCCGGTGCGGCACGAACTTCCTGATCATCGTCATGGTCATCACGATCTTCGTGTTCACGCTATTCGGCACACCCGGGCTTTGGTGGCGGATCGGATCGCGGGTCGTCGCCATCCCGTTGATCGCCGGCGTCGCGTACGAGGCGCTGCGGCTGGGAGCCCGGTACCAGTCTTCGCTGGTGATGCGGGCGCTGATGGCACCCGGTCTCTGGCTGCAGAAGATCACGACCCAGAAGCCGGATCGGGAACAGATCCAGGTAGCCATCGCGTCGTTCGACGAGGTCCTGCGTCGCGAAGCCGAGTCTGCGGGCACCGCGGGCTGAGGCCGTTCCCTCCAGCAGGATCCTGCGAACTCCAACCCTCTGGTCGTTGCATCCGCCTCGTCGCGCCTAGAAGATGGGGTGTTCCCGACCCCAACCGGGAGGTTGTTCGATGGCCACCGAGATCGATCTTCCGTTCCTACCGAGCGCCGCGCAGATCCGTCGCCGCGAGTTCGCCTCCGTCCGGCGGGGCTACGACCCCGACCAGGTTCGTGACTACCTCGCGCAGGTCGCCGAACAGGTCGAGAACCTCGAGCAGGAGCTCAAGGACGCGAAGCTGCAGCCGGCGGACGGCCCGAAGGCCGAACGGCCGGCGCGCGCGTCCGCCCCGGCCTCTGCCGAAGACCCGTACGAACGGCTCTCGAAGCGTCTGGCCACGCTGCTCGCGACCGCTGACAAGGAAGCCGAGGGCATCCTCGCGGAGGCCAAGGTCGAGGCCTCCCGGATGATCAACGAAGCGCGCTCGGAGGCGGATCGGATCCGCGTCGACGCGCAGGCGCGGGCCGAGGAGGCCCGCCAGCAGGGGAACGAACTCCTGGAGCGCGCGAAGCAGGAGGCCGACCGCGTCCTGCTCGGCCTGTCCGAGCGTCGCGAGACGTTGGTTCAGCACCTGCAGGACATGCAGACCCGCCTCGTCGGCGTGGCGAAGGAACTGGAGGTGGCGATCGAGGACCCGGACTCCGCCGCAGCGGCAGAGAACCCGAAGGCTTCGGAGCCGGCGACCGCCCCACAGGCGGCTCCGGAGGACACCGAACACCGACCCGGTGCGGAGGTCGCGGGCCCGGATCTTCGTCCGGCCGACGGGATCGACGGCCTCGAGCGCATGTTGCCCGACGACGGGATCGACGACATCCCCGGGATCCCCGCGCTCGAGCTCGACTTCGACGACGACTCCGAGGACTGAGGGCCGCTCCTCGGCCCGGCCGACACATGATCCCCGTGTGAGGTCGGGTCCGTCCGCGATAATCGGTGGATGGCCACGCCACTCGACGATCGACTCGCGGAGATCGAATCCCGCTACGAAGCCGTCTCCGAAGAGCTGTCGTCTCCCGACGTGGTCAACGACCAGGAGCGCATGCGCGATCTCGGTCGTTCGTTCTCCGAGCTGCAGGAGATCGTGGAGCCGTACCGCGAGTATCGCGAGGTATCCGCGCAGGCGGTCGAGGCGAGGCAGATGGAGGCCGCCGAGTCCGAGCCGGAGATGGCCGCGTACTTCCGCGACGAGGCCGACAGGGCCGACGCTCGCGCCGCGGAGCTCCGCGGCAAGCTCGAGCTGCTGCTGATCCCCAAGGATCCGAACGACGGCAAGAACGTCATCGTAGAGATCCGTGCCGGGACCGGCGGGCAGGAGGCCGCGCTCTGGGCGGGCGAGCTGTTCGAGATGTATCGGCGCTTCGGGGAACGGCATCGTTGGAAGACGGAGGTGCTCTCGACGTCGGAATCCGAAGGGGGCGGCGTCAAAGAGGTCGTCATGGAGGTGCGCGGCAAGGACGCCTACACGCGCCTGAAGCATGAGTCCGGCGTCCATCGGGTCCAGCGGGTCCCGGTCACGGAGTCGCAAGGGCGGCTCCACACGTCGACGGCGACCGTGGCCGTGTTGCCCGAGGCGGAGGAGGTCGACGTCGAGATCCGCCCGGAGGATCTCCAGATCGACGTCTACCGCTCGTCGGGACCGGGTGGTCAGTCCGTGAACACCACCGACTCGGCCGTCCGGATCACGCACAAACCCTCGGGCATCAAGGTCGCCTGCCAGGAAGAGCGTTCCCAGCTCCAGAACCGGGAGAAGGCGATGCGCTACCTCCGCGCCCGGCTGCTGCAGCGCGCGCAGGACGAGGCGCAGGCGAAGGAGGCCGCGAGCCGCCGCTCGCAGGTGGGCTCGGGCGAACGCGCGGAGAAGATCCGGACGTACAACTTCCCCGACGGACGGGTCACCGACCATCGCATCAAGCACACCTCTCACCGGCTGCAAGACATCTTGCTAGGCGGCGAGGGGCTCGACGAGTTCGTGGACCTGCTGCGCTCCGCGGAACGCGCAGACCAGCTGGCCACGCCCGACGGGCAGGGTTGAGGGGTGCGTCCCGCGCTCGTCGTCCGCCGAGCCGCCGACTACCTGTCGCGCCACGACGTGCAGAGCCCGCTCCCGACGGCGGAGATCCTGCTCGCCAGCGTATTGGGCACGGACCGGGCTGGGTTGTACGCGCGAGACGAGGGCCTGTCGACCGCCGAGGCGAAGCGGTTCGGTCGCGCGCTGTGCCGGCGTTGCGTCGGTGTTCCGCTCCAACACCTGACCGGCGAAGAGGGGTTCCGGCACCTCATGCTCGTCGTGAGACCCGGCGTGTTCATCCCGCGTCCCGAGACGGAGATCCTCGTCGAGCACGCGCTCGCTGTCCTTGCCGACATGCCCACGCCCGTGGTGGTGGACGTCGGAACGGGGACCGGCGCGATCGCCCTCGCGATCAAGGACGAGCTTCCGGGCGCGCGTGTCCTCGCGATCGACGTGTCGCTCGATGCGGTCGCCCTGGCGCGGGAGAACGCCGCCCGTTCGAACCTCGAGGTCGAGGTCGTCGCAGGTGACCTGCTCGATGCCGTGCCCGAAGCGCTCCGTGGAGCCGTCGACCTGGTCGTGAGCAACCCGCCGTACGTGGAGGAGCATGAGCTTCCGGCCTTGTCGCTAGAGGCGCGAGCCGACCCCGCCCTCGCGCTCGCCGGCGGTGTCGAGACCTATGTCCGGCTCTTCGCGCAGGCGTTCGACGTCCTCCGGCCCGGGGGAGCGATCGCCGTGGAGATCGGCGAGACGCAGGGACGATCCGTCCGCGCGGCCGCCTCGCGGGCCGGGCTCGTCGCGGTCGTGGTCGATCGGGATCTGACGGGCCGCGACCGGTTCGTGACGGCCCGGAAACCGGCGTAGCGGTGGATCCGATCGCTGAGGCCGTCGCGGCTGTCCGCCGTGGCGAGTTGATCGTGTTCCCGACGGACACCGTGTACGGGATCGGCGCAGCGCCCGACGATCCGGCCGCGACGGCCCGGTCGTTCGACGCGAAACGCCGTCCGCTCGATCTCACGCTTCCCGTGTTGACCGCCTCGCGTGAGGTGGCCGCAACGTTGGCGCGGTTCGACGATCGCGCCGACCGTCTGGCGCAGGCGCTCTGGCCAGGCCCGCTGACGCTGGTGCTCCCGCGGGCCGGGGCGAGCCTGACGTGGGCTCTCGGGGGCAACGTCGGGACGATCGGGCTGCGCGTGCCGTCGCATCCACTGGCCGTCGCCGTCCTGTCGGCCACCGGACCGCTTGCCACCACCAGCGCCAACCGCTCGGGCGAGCCGCCCGCCGAGACGTGCGACGACCTGCATGCCGTGTTCGGCGACCTGGTGGCGGTGTATCTGTGCCAGGATGAGCCCCTCGTGGGGTCGGCGTCGACGGTCCTCGATCTGACGCACCCCGACGCACGGATGTTGCGCGCCGGAGCGGTGGGTGCGGACCGCATCGCGCAGCTCCTGGGCGGCGGAACACCGCTGCTAGACTCGCCGCCTCCGGGGTGATCGGGGTCCCATGACGTCGATATTGGTGATCTGTACGGGCAACATCTGCCGCTCGCCGATCGCGGAGGGGCTCCTGCGCGACGCACTGCATCGCCGGTTCGGCGACGGAAGCCCGGAGGTGTCGTCGGCGGGCACGAGCGGGCTGGAGGGCTCGCGCGCGATGCCCGAGTCGGTACAGGCCGCCGCGGAGATGGGGATCGACATCGGCGACCACGTGGCACGCCGTCTCACACCGGCCATGGCCGACGCTTCCGATCTCCTCCTCTGCATGGCGACCGAGCATCGCGACGGGCTCGCCGATGGGTCCGACCGAGACGACCGGGTGTTCACGTTGAAGGAGCTCGTGAGGTTGCTGGAGGTCCTTCCGGTCCCGGCGCCGGGCGCGGGACCCCAGGGTCTGGGCGACCGGATCGCGGCGGCGACCCTGGCACGCCGGCGAGGCGCGGTGCCGGCCTCACGCGACGACGACGTCGCCGACCCGCTCGGCCAGCCGTTGGAGGCCTACCGAGCGATCGCCTGGGAGCTCGAGACGTGGAACGAGCGGCTCGTGAACGGACTGTTCGGCATGGTCGCGGACGTCGATGCCGCGGGAGGGTCCTGAGATGCGGATCGCCATGGGCGCCGACCATGCCGGGTTCCCGCTCAAGGAGGACCTGAAGGGTTTCTTGGAGGCGGAGGGGCACCAGGTGGTGGACTTCGGGACAGATTCCACGCAACCGGTCGACTATCCGTCGTTCTGCGCGGCCGCCGCACGAGCGGTCGTCGACGGGCGGGCCGATCGCGGGATCGTGCTCGGTGGGTCCGGACAGGGCGAGCAGATCGTGGCGAACAAGATCGCCGGCATCCGGGCATCGCTCTGCCACGATCTGTATTCGGCGCGGCTCGCCCGTGAGCACAACGATGCCAACGTCCTCGGCTTGGGAGCGCGGGTGATCGCCCCCGAATACGCGAGGGAGGTCGTACGCCTCTGGCTGGCGACTCCGTTCCAGGGTGGGCGGCATGAACCGAGGATCGAGCAGATCGCGATGATCGAACGAGGGGAGCTCTGACATGGACGACTATGCGGCGAGTTGGGAAGCACTGAAGGCGGTCGACCCCGAGGTGGCCGGTGCCATCGCGAACGAGCTGGAGCGCGAGCGAACCACGCTCCGGCTGATCGCGTCTGAGAACTACGCGAGTCCCGCGGTGCTGGCGGCGATCGGCTCGACGATGAACAACAAGTACGCGGAGGGCTATCCGGGTCGTCGGTATTACGGTGGGTGCGAGTTCGTCGACGTGACCGAGCAGCTGGCGATCGACCGCGCCAAGGAGCTGTTCGGAGCCGAACACGCCAATGTGCAGCCCCACGCCGGCGCGCAGGCGAACATGGCGGTGTTCGGGGCGTTCCTCGAGCCGCGCAACCCCGACGACAAGGTGCTGGGGATGGCGCTCGCGCATGGCGGCCACCTCACGCACGGCTCGCCGGTCAACGTGAGCGGCATGTGGTTCAACTTCGTCGCTTACGAGGTCGACCGCGAGACCGAGGTGCTGGATATGAACAAGGTCCGCGATCTCGCGATCGAGCACAAGCCGAAGATCGTGCTGGCCGGCTACACGGCGTACCCGCGCGAGATCGACTTCGCCGCGTTCCGCGAGATCTGCGACGAGGTCGGCGCGCTGCTGTGGGTCGACGCCTCGCACTTCATCGGCCTGGTCGCCGGCGGCTCGTTCCCGTCACCGGTCCCGCACGCCGACGTGGTGACGTTCACGACACACAAGGCGCTGCGCGGGCCGCGCGGGGCCATGATCCTCTGTCGCGAGGAGCACGCGAAGGCGATCGACAAGGCGGTGTTCCCCATGATGCAGGGCGGACCGCTGGAGCACTGCATCGCCGGGAAGGCCGTGGCCCTGAAGGAGGCGATGACGCCGGAGTTCAAGGAGTACGCGCACCGGATCGTCCGGAGCGCTCGCGCGCTGGCGCAAGGGCTCTCCGATGAGGGTTTGCGCATCGTGTCCGGCGGCACCGATTCGCATCTGATCTTGGCCGACCTGCGCCCGCTCGGCGTGAACGGCAAGGACGCCGAGCGTGTGATGGACGAGGTCGGCATCTCCATCAACAAGAACGCCATCCCCTTCGACCCCCAACCGCCCTCGACCCCCTCGGGGATCCGCGTCGGCACGCCCGGGCCGGCGACGCTCGGGATGGACGAAGCCGAGATGAAGGAGATCGCGGGGGTGATCGGCGACACGCTGCGCGGCCCGGACGACCAGGCGGTGAAGGACGCGGCTCGGCAACGCGTTCGAGCGCTGATGGAGCGGTTCCCCGTCTACCCGTGACCGAACCGAAAGGGCGGTTGCGAGGCGCTCCGGCGGATCGCAGACTGAACGGAGCGTGATCGCCTACATCTGGGTCTTCCTCGCTTGCGCGGGGACGACGTTCGTCGTAACGCCGATCGTCCGTCGGCTGGCCGTGCGCCACGGCGCGATCGATCAGCCGTCCGACCGCAAGGTGCACCCGAAGGCCACGCCCACCATGGGCGGGATCGCGATGTACGCGGGATTCCTCGTCGGCCTGGGCGTATCGCAGGTGCTGCCGTTCTTCTCGAAGATGAACCACGGAAGCGCCGAACCGCTCGCCGCGCTCGTGACGTGCACGGCGATGGTCGGGTTGGGGGCGATCGACGACAAGCGCGGCGTGTCGGCGCTGGGGAAGCTCACGGCACAGGTGTTGATCGGCGGCGTCCTCGTGCTGTTGGGGGTGCAGATCCTCTACTTCTGGTTCGGACCCGGGTCCGGCATCGTGTCGGTCAGCTCCGATCTGGCCGTCCCGCTCACGATCCTGTGGCTGGCGTTGGTGGTCAACGCGGTCAACCTGGTCGACGGCCTGGACGGGCTCGCCGCCGGGATGGTCGCCATCGCGGCCGTCTCGTTCTTCATCTACATGGTCAGGACCCAGAGCCTCTTCGGGGACGCATCCGCTGCCGCGCTCCTTTCGGCGATCACGGTCGGGGTCTGCGTGGGCTTCCTGCCGTGGAACTTCCATCCGGCGCGGATCTTCATGGGCGACTCGGGATCGATGCTGCTCGGCATGCTGCTCACGATCGCGACCATCTCCGGCGTGGCGCGCAACCCGTACCCGCCGAGCGGCGGCGACCTGGCTGCGGTCGTGGGAACCGTCATGGTGCCGCTGCTCGTCCTCGCGATCCCGTTCCTGGACGTCTTGCTCGCCGTCGTCCGGCGGACGTGGCACGGGAAGGGCATCGGACAGGCCGACAAGGAGCACATCCACCACCGGTTGCTGGACATCGGGCACAGTCACCGATCCGCGGTCCTGCTGATGTACCTGTGGAGCGCCCTGATCTCCGCCAGCGCACTCGCGATCGGCTTGATCGACGGTCGGCTGGCGGTCGGCTCGATCATCCTGTCCGCCGTCGTCTTGTTCGGTGTGACGGCGCTCCCTCGGTTGGCTCGGTGGCGCGGCAGATCCGAGGCGGCGGCCGAGCCGACGCCGGTACCGCCGGTCGAGGGCGGTGCCGACCTCACCCGCTGAACCCCATATGGCTCCGGCCACGTACTAGGGAACGGGCCCACCGTTCGGTGGTGCGCTCGCCGGAACCGCGTTCTGCGTTACAGGACCGGCCGTGACCTGCAACCGGTTGCTGTGGCATGATTCGCGCCTAGCTCAAGGGAGGGGGTGGACGTGCCGGAGATCGACGTGCGCCTCGACCGAGTCTCCAAGCTGTTCGGGGACGCGGCCGCGGTCGACGACCTGTCGCTCGATATCCGCGAGGGCGAGTTCTTCTCCATGCTCGGACCCTCGGGCTGCGGGAAGACCACCACCCTGCGGATGATCGGCGGGTTCGAGGAGCCCACGTACGGCACCGTCTACCTCGGCGGTCGCGACGTGACCACCTTGCCCCCCTACAAGCGCGACGTGAACACGGTCTTCCAGTCCTACGCCCTGTTCCCGCACCTCAACGTGTACGAGAACATCGCGTTCGGCCTGCGCCGGAAGAAGGTCGACAAGGGCGAGATCGACCAACGGGTCCGAGACGCGATGACGCTCGTCGACCTGATCGGGTTCGAGAGCCGCAAGCCGCCACAGATGTCCGGGGGACAGCAGCAGCGCGTCGCCCTCGCACGCGCCCTCGTGAATCACCCGAAGGTCCTGCTGCTCGACGAGCCGCTCGGCGCGCTCGACATGAAGCTCCGCAAGCAGATGCAGCTGGAGCTCAAGAGCATCCAGCAGGAGGTCGGCATCACGTTCATCTACGTGACGCACGACCAGGAGGAGGCGATGACCATGTCGGACCGGCTCGCGGTCATGCGGCATGGCAAGATCGACCAGATCGGCCCGCCGGAGGCGGTCTACGAGACGCCGGCGACGGAGTTCGTGGCCGGCTTCCTCGGCGCCTCGAACATGCTGGATGGGGACGTGAAGGACTCGAACAACGGACGGACCACGATCGCCCTCGCGACGGGAGGGACCGTCACCACCGACACCGACAGCGTGCCGCCCGGCATCTCCAAGGTGCGGGTGGGCGTCAGGCCCGAGAAGATCACGATCGTCCCTGACGAGGGCGACGCGCCCGCGGACCGGAACTGCGTGACCGGGCTCCTGCGGATGTCCACCTACATCGGCGTCAACTATCAGTACAAGGTCGAGGGGCCCGGTGGGCACGAGCTGACCGTGTACGTGCAGAACCTCGGCGGCGCCGATTCCCAGCCGCATCCGGGTCAGAAGGTCCGTCTCGAGTGGCTCCCCGAGCACACGTTCGTCGTGGAGCCCTCCGCCACACCGATCTCCGAGGAGGATGAAGGAGAATGACCGACCGCCAAGACGATCAGCTGACCGATCTCTTGAACGACCCCGCGTTCCTGCGCGGCCTCACGATGCGTCGGATGTCACGCCGGGACCTGTTCCGCTCCGCGGGCATCGGCGCAGGTGCGCTCTCCATCGGCGCGATCCTCGCCGCGTGCGGGGGAACGAGCGGTGGGGGCGGCGCTGGCGGTGCCGGTGGCGGAGCGACCGGCGGGAGCGGCGGCGGCGGCGGGAGCGGCATCGACTGGAACGCGGCACCGAACGGCACGCTGAACTTCGCGAACTGGCCGCTCTACATCGACAGGAAGAAGGTCAACGGCGAGGTGACGTACCCGTCGCTCGACCAGTTCACGAGTGATACGGGGATCCAGGTCATGTACCGCACGGTCATCGATTCGAACCCGGAGTTCTTCGGCAAGATCCAACCGCAGCTGGCGGCGGGACAGTCGACCGGGTGGGACATCATCGTCATCACGAACGGGGACACGCTGAATCAGCTGTTCCGCCTCAACTACCTGGTCGAGTTGCCGGCGGACAAACGTCCCAACTTCGACGCGAACGCGAGCGTCGCGGTCAAGGATCCGGCGTACGACCCCGGGAACAGGTTCACGATGGCCTGGCAGTCGGGTTTGACGGGGATCGGGTGGGATCCCGTGCAGGTCAAGGCACTCCGGCCGTCCAAGCCCGAGATCACGAGCGTCATGGACCTGTTCGATCCGGCGTTCAAGGGCAAGGTGGGGATGTTCGGCGACAACGCCGACCTGCCGGGGCTGGTGATGGTCGGCATGGGGATCGCCCCCGAGACCTCTACGCCGGCCGACTGGCAGGCGGCCGCAGACCTGCTCCAGAAGCAGAAGGACGACGGGATCGTGAGGCAGTTCTTCAACCAGAACTACACCAACGCCCTCCAGAACGGCGACGTCGCTCTCACCATGGCCTGGTCGGGCGACATCTTCCAGCTCAACGCAGAAGGTGACGTGTCAGGCCTGCAGTTCTGCATCCCGGACGAGGGTGTGATCATCTGGACAGACAACATGTGCATCCCGGTGGGCGTCGAGAATCCGGTCGACGCCATCACCTACATGGACTACATCTACCAACCAGAGATCATGGCCGAGATCGAGGCGTACGTGAACTACATCAGCCCCGTCCCGGCCGCGAAGGATGTGATCGACCCGGCGTTCGCCGACAGTCCGTTGATCTTCCCGACCGAGGCCGACCTCGCGAAGACGCACACGTACTACGTCTTCAAGAGCCCTGAAGAGCAGTCCCAGTGGAACGCGTTGTTCCAGCCCATCTACCAGGGTTGAGCGGGACGTCGCGAGGTTCGAGGAGGCGGGAACGCTGAGCACGCCGTCCGTCGAGGAGATCGTCAAGTCGGGCACTCCGCTCATCGAGCGGCGGAAGCCCAGCTTGAACAAGAAGCTCGCCCCCTACGAGCTCCTGTTGCCCGGCGCCCTCTATCTGACGATCTTCTTCCTGATCCCGATCGTGTACATGTTCTACACATCACTGCAATCCGGCTTCATCGGTGATTTCCATTTCAACTGGCACTTCGCGAACTACCCCAACGCGATCAAGCTGTACGGGTACATCTACGTGCGGTCGTTGGTGTACGCGGGCGTCGTGACCGTTCTGGCGCTCGTGCTCGCCTATCCGGTCGCATACTGGATCGCGTTCTACGGCGGACGGCGCAAATCGGTCTTCCTCTTCATGTTGTTGCTGCCGTTCTTCGTGTCGTTCATCATCCGCACCGTGCAGTGGCAGTTCCTGCTGAAGGACGACGGCCTCATCCTCGGGCCGCTCAAGCGGATCGGGCTCCTGCCGGACAACTACCACGTGCTCGGGACATCGATCGCGGTCATCGCCGGGATCACCTATAACTTCCTGCCGTTCACGGCCTTGCCCCTGTACGTCGCGCTCGAACGGATCGACAAGCGGATGGTGGAAGCCGGCAAGGACCTCTACGCGAGCAGGTTCACGACGTTCCGTAAGGTCGTCTGGCCCCTCGCCCTGCCGGGGGTGTTCGCTGCGTTCCTGCTGACGTTCGTGCCGGCCGTCGGCGACTACGTCAACGCGTCCATCCTGGGCGGACCGGGCAACACGATGATCGGGAACGTGATCCAGAGCACGTTCCTGACCAACTTCGACTATCCGATCGCCGCTGCGATGTCGTTCATCCTGATGGCAGCGCTGCTGGTCGGAGCGACGATCTACGCCAGGGTGCTCGGCACCGAGGACGTCACGGCGGGGGCGGCGGCGGGATGAGCCAGCATCCCGAGAACCCGGCCGCGGTGGCGTACGTGGTGGACGAGTTCGTCGACCAGACGACGCCCCCTCCCAAGACCCCCTCCAACAAGCGGTGGACCCGTTTCATCCTGCCGACCTATACGACGCTGTTCATCCTGTACCTCATCGTGCCGATCGCGGTGATGATCGTCTTCGCCTTCAACACGCCGTCCGGCCGGTACAACATCAAGTGGGAGCACGCGTCCCTGGACGCGTGGCGGAACCTGTTCTCGTTCCCGGACCTCTCGTCGTCGCTCAGGCTGACACTCGAGGTCGCCCTGCTCGCGACCATCTTCTCGACGATCCTCGGGACGTTCATCGGCCTGGCACTCGGCCGCTACCGCTTCCGAGGTGCGGGAGCGATGAACTTCGTGATCTTCCTGGCGATCGCCTCGCCCGAGATCGTCCTGGGTTCGTCGATGCTCACGATGTTCGTGAACGCTCGCGTGCCGCAGGGGTTCATCACCATCTTGCTCGCCCACGTGATGTTCTGTGTGTCGTTCGTCGCGATCACCGTGCGGGCGCGGGTCTCTGGCATGGACAAGGCGCTCGAGGAAGCCGCGGGAGACCTGGGAGCCAACCCGAGGACGACGTTCGTCAAGGTGACGTTGCCGCTCATCCTGCCGGGCGTGATCGCAGGAGGTCTGCTCGCGTTCGCACTCTCCATCGACGACTACGTGATCACGAACTTCGTCGCGGGGTCCAAGACGACGTTCCCGTTGTGGGTCTTCGGCGCAACGCGACTGGGGATCCCGGTACAGGTCAACGTCATGGGCACGCTGCTGTTCGCGTTCGGCATCCTCATCGTCATTGGGACAGTTGTTGGCGACCCGCGTCCGCAGACGCGGGGACGAGAAGCGCTTGGCGCAGGACAAGGCGCGGCTCGCGGCCGCGCAGACTTCGTGAAAGTTTTCACGAAGTCACAAGGAAACCGCCTCTGACCTGCGGAAACGTCCATCTGAGGGCTTTGACGCGCTTCGAACGCGCCGCCTATACTGTCGCCCCCATGGCCGCCAACGAGCAGCGGAACGACAGGTGGTCGGGGATGGGGACCGGCTGGTCGATCACCTCCACGATGATAGGAGGGATCGCCACGCTCGGGGCGCTCGGATACCTGCTCGACCGGCTGTTTGGCATCGAGCACGTGTTCTTGCCGATCGGGTTCGTCCTCGGGGGAGCCCTCGGCACCTACATCATCTGGTTGCGGTACGGGAGGGGAGAGGGTGGCTGGAGCTGAGCCCGAGCGCGAGCTGATCCGCCGCGTCTCTCCATTCGCCTTTCCCGCCGCGGTCGTCGCCTTCGCCGTCGGTGCCATCTTCGGTGGCGCATCTGTTGGGTGGTCCGCCGCGATAGCGATCGCCATCGTCTTCCTGAACTTCGTCGCGAACGCCCTGTCGATATCCTGGGCCGCCTCGGTCTCGACCACGCTCGTGAGCGTAGTCGCGCTCGGCGGGTACGTGGTGCGGTTGATCATCTACACGGTCGCCCTCGTGCTCTTGAACCAGCTGTCGTGGTTCTCGCCGGTGGCGTTCGCCCTCGCGCTCGTGCCCGCGGTCGTGGCGCTCCTGATCTACGAAGCCAAGGCGCTTTCCGGACGGATGCAGACCGATCTCTGGTCGTTCGACGGAGCGAGCCGCCCGTGATCGGAGGGATCCTCGCGGCCGTCACGTTCGAACCGCCGGGCACGAAGGACTTCGTCTACGGTTGCTGGGGTCCCTCCGTGAAGATCGGCGGGTTCTCGCTCTGCGTGAACTTCATCGTGTTCCTGGTCGTGCTGACGACGCTGATCGTCCTCGCGATGTTCTACTTCGCGTTCAGGAAGCCGAAGACGGTCCCCGGCAAGCTCCAGCTGGTGATGGAGCTGGGGATCCAGTTCGTGCGCGAGAACGTGGCGATCCCGATGCTCGGCCCGGATGCCGATCGGTTCATGCCCCTCCTCGGCGGGATTCTTCTTCTTCATCCTCATCAGCAACCTGTTCGAGGTGTTGCCCGGGTTCAACTTCTCCGCCAGCAGCCGGGTGGCGATCCCGCTGGTGCTGGCGATCATCTCGTGGGTCACGTACAACGCGGTCGGCGTCCGCAGGCACGGCTTCATCGGGTATCTCCGGCACACATGCATCATCCCGGCCGCCCCGGGGTGGCTCCGATACACGCTGCTGGTGCTGATCGAGTTCGTCTCGAACATCATCGTTCGGCCGATCACGCTGACCGTTCGTCTCGCCGCCAACTTCCTGGCGGGGCACTTCCTGCTCGCGATCTTCTTCCTGGGAACCGTCTTCTTCATCAAGGACGGACCCAAGACCTGGATCTTGGCGGGAGTCTCGTTCCCGCTCTCGATCGTGATGGTGGGCTTCGAGATGTTCGTGTCGGTCCTGCAGGCATTCATCTTCGCGATCCTCAGCGCCTCCTACATCGGGCAGGCGATGGCTGAGGAGCACTAGCCAAGGAGGCAGTGGATGTTCCATCTGATCGCACAAGTCACGGGGAACCTCGACGGGCTCGCCACGATCGGCAAGGGTCTCGTGATCGGGCTGGCGGCCATCGGACCGGGCATCGGTCTGGGGATCCTCATCGGGAAGTCGGTCGAGGCGATGGCCAGGCAGCCTGAATACGCCGGTCAGGTCCGCACGACGATGTTCATCGGCATCGGCTTGATCGAGGCGCTCGCCCTTTTCGGCATCGCGTTCTCGTTCATCATCTGAGAGAGGGGATCCAATGGTGGGCAGCGCACTCGGACTCCTCGCCGCCGAGACGAGCGACAAGGAGAACCTCTACCCGCACGCCTCGGAACTGATCGTCGGCGCCATCTCGTTCGCCGTCATCTACTTCTTCCTGTGGAAGTGGGTGCTCCCGCGGATGAACGCTCTCCTCGAGGAGCGACGCGAGAAGATCCAGGGAGAGATGGAGCGCGCCGAGGCGACGCGCAGCGACGCCGACGAGCTTCTCGCCAACTACAAGGCGCAGCTCGCTTCCGCCCGCGACGAGGGGAACCGCATCATCGACGAGGCCCGAAAGACCGCCGACCAGCTCCGTGTCGACCTGCAGTCCCGCGCCGAAGAGGAGTCGCATTCGATCGTGGCCCGCGCACAAGAGGAGATCCGCGCCGAACGCGACCGGGTGTTCCAGGAGCTCCGCATCCAGGTCGGCCAGATCGCCGTCGAGCTCGCCGGCAAGGTCGTCGGTGAGTCGCTCGACACGTCCGCGCACACGCGTTTGATCGACGAGTACATCGACGAGGTCACCTCGGGGAACGGGAAGAACTGACGTGACGGACGGAGGCCTCATCAGCGCGTACGCCCAGGCGTTGTTCGTCGTCGCCAGCGCCGAGGGCGTCCTCGAGGAAGTCGAGGACGAGCTGTTCGCGTTCGGGAAGGTGCTCGAGCAGCACACCGACCTGCGCGAGTCGTTGACCGACGCGGTGCTGCCCGTCGAGAACAAGAAGGCAGTCGTCGAAGAGCTTCTGGGGGAACGGGCTCACCCCATCACGCTCGGCCTGCTCGCGTTCGTGATCGACCTGGGCCGCGCGCGCCATATCCCCAAGATCGTCGAGGAGCTCGCGCGCATGGCGGCGACGGAGCGGGACCATGCGCTCGCGGAGGTCCGGACGGCGGTGGATCTGTCCGCCGAGCAACGTGAGCGCTTTGCGCAGGCACTCTCGAGGGCCACCGGCCGGCGCGTCGACGTGAAGGTCGTCGTCGATCCGAGCGTGATCGGCGGCGTGGTGGCGCGGGTCGGGGACGAGGTCTTCGACGGCTCGATCGCGAGCCGCCTCGAGGACGCCAAGCAAGCACTGGGGAGCGTGTGATGGCACTGAACATCGATCCGGCAAGCATCGCGGAGGCGCTCCGGCGGAACGTCGAGAGCTGGACGCCGACCGTCGAACGAGGAGAGGTCGGCCGAGTCACCGAGACGGCCGACGGCGTGGCACGGGTCCAGGGACTGCCCCGGGCCATGGCGAACGAGCTCTTGGAGTTCCCCGGAGGGATCTTCGGCCTGGCGTTCAACCTGGACGTCGACGAGATCGGCTGCATCATCCTGGGTGAGTCCGACAAGATCGAGGAGGGCGATCCCGTCAAGCAGACGGGAACCATCCTCTCGATGCCGGTGGGCGACGGGTTCCTCGGGCGCGTCGTGGACGCCCTCGGCCGCCCGCTCGACGACAAGGGGCCGATCGCGTCGACCGAACGCCGCAACCTGGAGGTCCAGGCGCCGAACGTCGTCTCTCGGCAGCCCGTGAAGGAGCCGCTCTACACCGGCATAGCGGCGATCGACGCGATGACGGCGATCGGGCGCGGCCAGCGCCAGCTGCTCATCGGCGACCGTCAGACCGGCAAGACGGCGGTCGCGGTCGACGCCATCATCGCCCAGCGGGAGCACTGGGGCACCGATCGCGCGGTGAAGTGCATCTACGTCGCGATCGGACAGAAGGCGTCCACCGTCTCGGAGGTCGTCGAGACGCTCCGCGAGAACGGTGCGCTCGAGTACACGGTCGTCGTGAACGCCTCGGCCTCTGATCCCGCGCCGTTCCAGTACATCGCGCCGTACGCGGGCGCGGCCCTCGGCGCGTACTGGATGTACGAGGGCGACAGCGCGCTGGTCGTCTACGACGACCTGTCGAAGCAGGCGGTCGCGTACCGCGAGATCTCGCTGTTGCTCCGCCGCCCGCCGGGACGTGAGGCGTACCCGGGCGACGTCTTCTACCTCCACTCGCGGCTGCTCGAGCGTGCGGCGAAGCTCTCCGACGCCCTGGGCGGCGGCTCCCTGACGGCGTTGCCGATCATCGAGACGAAGGGTGGAGACATCTCCGCGTACATCCCGACCAACGTCATCTCGATCACCGACGGACAGATCTTCTTCGAGTCCGAGCTGTTCTTCTCGGGCGTCCGGCCGGCGATCAACGTCGGTGTGTCCGTGTCGCGCGTCGGCGGCAACGCACAGATCAAGGCGATGAAGAAGGTCGCCGGACGGCTGCGCCTCGACCTCGCGCAATACCGTGCCCTGGAGGCGTTCGCGCAGTTCGGTTCGGAGCTCGACAAGGCGTCGCAGCAGCAGCTGGCCCGCGGCGCTCGCGTCGTCGAGATCCTGAAGCAGCCCCAGTACCAACCGCAGCCCGTGGAGCGACAGGTCGTTTCGATCTACGCGGTCACCGGCGGCCACCTGGACCCCTACCCGGTGGAGGACGCGAAGCGGTTCGTCACGTCGTTCAACGAGTACCTGGAGACGCGACACGCCGAGATCCTGTCGTCCATCCGCGATACCGGCGACCTCTCCGACGAGAACGAGACCGCGTTGAAGGGAGCGCTGGAGGCGTTCGCGGCGACCTTCGTGCCGACGCCGGCCCCCGCCGCCTCGGGCTCGGGCATCGGCAGTCCGACGGCGCCCGACGAGTTGAAGCCCGACATCGGTTGGGATCGCATGTCGTCCGTGGATGACGAGCCTGCGCCCGACGATCAGGTGGACGACGCTTCGGCGCCGTCCGCGTAGCCGATGGGCGCGCAGCTCCGCGTCGTCCGCCGCCGGATCCGGTCGATCCAGTCGACGAAGAAGATCACCCGAGCCATGGAGCTGATCGCGTCGTCGCGGATCGTCAAGGCGCAGCAGCGCGTCGAGGCATCGCGTCCCTATGCGGTGCAGCTCACGGCGGCGATGGAGGACGTGGCGCGCCAGACCGGCTCGCTCGTGCACCACCTGCTCGAGGAGCGGGAGTCGCCTTCGAAGATCGGGGTGCTGATCGTCACGTCAGACCGCGGGCTCGCGGGCTCGTACAACGCGAACGTCCTCAAGATCAGCGAGGAGCTGTTGGCGGACGTGCGCCGGCGCGGACTCGAGCCGGTCGTGTACGTCATCGGCAAGAAGGGCGTGGGGTATTTCCGCTTCCGTCGCGTGCCGATGCGAGGCGCCTGGCAGGGCTTCAGCGAGGTGCCGCCGTACGCGAAAGCCGAAGAGGTCGGCACCACGCTGATCGCCGATTTCGCCGCTGGTGAGATCGACGAGCTGCATTGCGCCTACACGGACTTCCGTTCGGCGTTCACGGCGCGAGCCACCGCGAAACGCTTCCTCCCCATCGCTTCGGACGAGGTCGTTCCGAACGGCGTTCGGGTCGTCCCGGCTGAGTACCTGTTCGAGCCGGAGCCGGCGGAGATCTTGGACCACCTCCTTCCGCAATACGTCATCACCAAGGTGTACGCGGCGCTCCTGGAATCGGCCGCGTCGGAGAACGCGGCGCGCCGGCGCGCCATGAAGGCCGCGACGGACAACGCGGAGGACCTGATCAAACTGCTCTCGCGGCAGGCGAACCGCGCCCGCCAGGACGAGATCACGACGGAGATCCTTGAGATCGTCGGCGGGGCGGAAGCCCTGTCCACATCATCGGAGGGATGAGGCATGGCTGAAGACACGGGGCACCCCAACGGCCGCGTGGTGCGGGTGATCGGACCGGTCGTGGACGTGGAGTTCCCGCCGGCCGAGCTCCCCGACATCTACACGGCGCTCAAGGTCGACGTCACGTTGGAGGACACGACCACCACGATCACGTGCGAGGTGGCGCAGCACATCGGCGACAACGTCATCCGGGCGATCGCCCTGAAGCCCACGGACGGGCTGATGCGCGGCTCGCCCGTGGAGAACACCGGAGCGCCGATCAGCGTCCCGGTCGGTGAGGGCGTCCTCGGCCACGTGTACAACGTGCTCGGCGAGCCGCTCGACACCGACATGTCCAACATCCACCCTGACACCTATTGGCCGATCCACCGCGACCCGCCGCCGTTCGCGGACCTCGAGCCCAAGAAGGTCATGCTCGAGACGGGGATCAAGGTGATCGACCTCCTGGAGCCCTACGTCCAAGGCGGCAAGATCGGGATGTTCGGCGGCGCCGGCGTCGGTAAGACCGTGATCATCCAGGAGATGATCCGCCGCCAGGCCGAGCAGCACGGGGGAGTGTCGGTGTTCGCCGGGGTGGGCGAGCGCACCCGCGAGGGGAACGACCTCTTCCTGGAGATGACCGAGTCCGGTGTCATCGAGAAGACCGCGTTGGTGTTCGGCCAGATGGACGAGCCCCCCGGCGTGCGGCTGCGCGTCGCGCTCTCCGCCCTGACCATGGCCGAGTACTTCCGGGACGAGAAGCACCTTGACGTCCTGCTGTTCGTGGACAACATCTTCCGGTTCACGCAGGCGGGGTCCGAGGTCTCGACCCTGCTCGGACGCATGCCGAGCGCGGTCGGCTACCAGCCGAACCTGGCCGGAGAGATGGGGGCGCTGCAGGAGCGCATCACCTCGGCGGGGGGTCGTTCGATCACGTCGTTGCAGGCCATCTACGTGCCGGCAGACGACATCACGGACCCGGCGCCGCACGCGGCGTTCGCGCACCTGGATGCCACCACGGTGCTTTCGCGCGACATCGCGTCGCTCGGCATCTATCCGGCGGTCGACCCGTTGGACTCGAGCAGCCGCATCCTCGACCCGCGGTACGTCGGGGAGGAGCACTACGCGGTCGCCCGGCGCGTCCAGGAGATCCTGCAGCGCTACAAGGACCTGCAGGACATCATCGCCATCCTCGGGATCGACGAGCTCGCGGAGGAAGACAAGGTGATCGTGACGCGTGCACGCAAGATCCAGAAGTTCCTGTCGCAGCCGATGTTCGTCGCCGAGCAGTTCACCGGCCTGCCGGGCAAGTACACGCCGGTGGACGAGACGATCGCGTCGTTCAAGGGACTCTGCGAGGGCGAGTACGACCACCTGCCCGAGCAGGCGTTCTTCCTGGTCGGTGGGATCGAAGAGGCCGTCGCGCAGGCGAAGCAGATGGAGGCGGCGTAGCCGGTGCCGCTCGAGGTGCACGTCGTCACGCCGGAGCGAGAGATCTGGACCGGCTCGGCCGAGATGCTGATCGCCCGCGGCGTCGAGGGGGAGCTCGGCATCATGGGCGGTCACGAGCCGATGCTGGTCCAGCTGGCGATCGGACCGCTTCGAATCCATGGTGAGGGTGGGCAGTTGCTCGCTCTGGTCGTCGACGGAGGGTTCCTGCACGTCGGCACGCACGAGGGCCTCACGCGAGCCGACGTGCTGGCATCACAGGCCGAGCTCGCGGCGGAGATCGACGTGGAGGCGGCACGTCGCGTGCTGGCGGAGATTGAAAGCCGGGCGGTGGACGAGCTCGAGGAGGCCGAGCTGGCTGCGGTGAAGCGTGAGGTCCAGAAGGCGGAGGCGCGGGTCAAGCTGGCCGGCTAGGCCTTCGCGGCCCGTCCTCGCGTTAGCATCGGACGATCATGGATCGCCTGTTCGTCACCGGCGGGGCACGCCTGGCCGGCTCGGTCCGGGTTTCCGGCGCGAAGAACTCCGCGCTCAAGCTCATGGCGGCCTCGCTGCTCGCGCCCGGGAAGAGCGTGGTCCGCAACGTCCCCCGCATCCGAGACTGCGGCGTGATGGGCGAGATGCTCGAGCATTTCGGCGTTCGGGTCACGTTGCGAGACGGCGTGGCCGAACTCGACGCGACGAACGTCGACGCCGTCGACGCTCCCGACGAGCTGGTGCGCCAGATGCGCGCCTCTATCGTCGTGCTCGGTCCGTTGCTCGCTCGGCGCGGCCGTGCGCAGGTGTCCATGCCTGGAGGGGACGAGATCGGTGCCCGCCCCGTCGACCTGCACGTTCGCGGGCTCGAACGGATGGGCGCGACGATCCGTTTCGAGCACGGGTTCTTGCTCGCCGAAGCCGATGAGCTCCGCGGCGCTCCGATCACCCTGGACTACCCGAGCGTCACGGCCACCGAGAACCTGCTGTTCGCCGCCGTGCGGGCCCGAGGCGTCACGGTGATCGACAACGCCGCGCGCGAGCCCGAGATCGCCGACGTGGCGAGCTGTCTGATCGCGATGGGGGCGCGGATCCGGGGCGCGGGCTCGAGCACGATCGAGATCGAGGGTGTGGACGACCTGCGGCCGACCGACCACACGGCCGTGCCGGACCGGATCGAGGTGGGAACGTGGGCCGCCGCAGCGGTCGCGACCCAGGGTGACGTGACGATCGAGAACGCCCGGCCCGAGCATCTGGAGCTCTTCCTGTCGAAGCTCCGCGACGCGGGGACGGACGTGTCCGTCTCCGATGCCGGGCTGCGGATCCGGCAATCCTCGCGGGCGCGCGCCGTGGACTTCGTGACGCTTCCGTACCCGGGGATCGCGACGGATTTCCAGCCCATACTGCTCGCGATGCTCGCGACCAGCGAGGGCACGGCGATCGTGACGGAGAACGTCTTCGAGAGCCGGTTCCTCTACGTCGGGGAGCTCCTTCGGATGGGCGCCGACATCCGCACCGAGGGTCACCATGCGGTCATCCGGGGGGTGCCCCGTCTGTCCGCGGCGCCGGTGCGTGCGCTCGACATCCGCGCGGGCGCCGCTCTGGTGATCGCGGCACTCTGCGCGGACGGCGTGACCGAGATCGATGACATGCAGCACGTCGATCGCGGGTACGAGGACTTCGAGGCGAAGCTCGAAGGGCTCGGCGCCGAGGTCCGGCGCGAGCGCGAGCTCGTCACGCTCCCGTGAGGAGCGGGGCAGGGCGTTCCTTCCCGACGGCGTTGGCCCTCCTATCGGCCGCCTGCATCGTCGTGCTCGCGGCACCGCACGCGGTCGCCGCGGCATCCGAGGACCGGGGGGCGCTGATCGCGACGCTCGACGGCGCGTCGCTGGAGGATCTGCTCGCCACCGCCGGGTTCCTCTCGCTCGCGCAGCAAGGTGGGGCGGGCCTCATGGTCACGACCGGTCCGTCTACCGAGCTTCACGACCGCCTGTTCGCGTCTCGCACGGGGCTCAAGCTGGTGGGTGTTCGGCCCGTTGATCTCGGGGACGTGTCGGACGGCGACCACGCGTCGGCGAGCGGGCTTTCAGCTGCGGTCGACACGCTCGCGTCCGCGCTCGACGAGTCGGGGGCATCCGAGGAAACGGTGCTCCTCGTGTCTGGTTCGGCAGGGGCGGCCGCAGATGCGGCAGGAGACGGCCTCGGTGCGCTCGTGATGGCGTCCGGGGCGCCTTCGGCGCTAGCCGCTGCGCTCCGGGCCGCCCCGACCGCCGATCCCGTCAACACACTTACGTCCGACTCCACTCAGCGGGACGGCGTCGTCACCAGCGACGACGTGGCGTTCACGGCCGTCGTCTTCGTCGCCCCGACGGCGGGAACCGATCTCGGCGGCGAGCGCATCCGGATCGTCGGCGGACCGCCGCCTCTCGACCTCCACGACCGATACATCCAGTCGAAGCGGCTGTCGGTGCCCATCGGTACAGCCGCCGCGGCGTACGTGTGCCTCGTCAGCCTGATCGCGATCATCGCGCTCTGGAGGCCGGACGTCTCCCGGAAGCACAGGGAGTTCTGCGCATCCCTCGCGATCTCCGTGCCGTTCGTGGCGCTTTCGCTGTTGCTGGTTGGACACCTCCCGTCGCTGACGTACGTCACGGTGATCCCGTTCCTGATCGCGACGACCGCGCTCGCTACGCTCGCGCTGGCGCCGGCCGCTCGCCGATGGGGAACGCTGGGCGCGATCGCGACGGCGGGGGTCATCCTGCTCGCCGCATTGGTGGTCGAGGCGGCGCTCGGCTGGCCGGCCGCGCTCACGCCGCTGCTCGGTGGCTCCCAGTTGGACGGCGGCCGCTTCTTCGGTCTGCCGAACGCGTTCATCGGGTTGCTCCTCGGTGGATCGCTCTACGTCGCCCAGCGGTTGCCGCGCGCGCACGGCACAGCCCTGATCACCGCGGCTGGACTGTTCGCGGGCGTGCCGTGGACCGGTTCGAACCTCGGCGCCGCGGTCACGCTGTTCGCCGCCGCCGGCATCTGGTGGGGGCTGCGCGGCGGGCTCGCATGGTGGCGCACGGCGGTCGCGGCCGTTGCCGCGATCGCCGTCGGGACGATCCTCGTGGTCGTGGCACACCGCTACCTGACGTCCGCGACGACCCACATCGCGACGTTCTCCGAGCACACGACGGGGATCCTCGGGCTTTGGGGCAAGTTCGTCGACCGGCTCGGCGTGGGGTTCGACCTGATCGCGGACAACCCGTTCGCGCTGCTCCCGGTGATCGGCGTGCTTGGGATGCTGGTCGTCGTCTTGCGACCCCCGGGTCCGGTCCGTGCGTCGTTCCAGGAGGCGCCGGGGTGGCGGCTCGCTCTGCTCGCGATCGTGACGGCGAGCATCGTCGCGTACCTCGTCAACGACTCCGGCGCCGCGGCCGTCGGTGAGGGCCTCACGACGGCGATCGGAGGAATGCTCTACGTGTCGTTACGGTGGCCCGACCGCATGATGGTGCCATCGTGAACTTCCCTTTGCCCCCGCGTCCGGACACTGGAGGGTTCGTCCCCGGCCCGATCCCCACGACCGTGGACGGACGTCCGCGCTCCACCTGGGGGTGGTTCGAGGGGATCGGCGTCTACTTCTTGGCGTTGCTCGTGGGCGGGTTCGCCGCCCTGCCGGTCCTCGCGGCGCTGGGCGACACCAGCGTGAACGGCGCGATCGGTCGGTCGGAGATCCTCGCCACGATCGCGCAGGACCTCGTGACGACCGGTGTGCTCGTGTTCTGGCTGGCGCACTGGCACAAGGAGTGGCGGCAGGCTCTGGCGCTGCCACCGGCCGCGGCGCGGATCTGGAGGGACCTGCTGTACGGAGCGGTCGCGGGGCTGATCCTCGTTCCCGCCGTCGGGCTCGTGAGCGTCGGCATCGAGGCGATCTTCCGCGCCGCGGTGGGGCATCAGGTCGCGGCTCCCGACCAAGTGAGGCAGGGGCTCTCGCTGCTGGCGAAGGCGTTCCTCATCCTGCTGGCGGTGGTGATCGCTCCCATCAGTGAGGAGCTGATCTTCCGGGGCGTCCTGTTCCGTGCCGTCCGGGATCGTCACGGGTTCTGGCCGGCGGCGCTCGCCTCGGCGATCCCGTTCGGCGTGGTGCATTACGTGCCCTCGCCGGCCATCGACGCGCTCGTCCTGCAGCTCACCATGGTGTTCACCGGCATCGGCCTCGCGTGGGTCTACGAGCGTCGCGGCACCATCGTCGCCTCGATGGCGGCGCACATGGCGTTCAACGTGGTCGGCCTCGTCGCCATCCTCGGCCTCGTTCGATAGCCGGGCGTCGCGTCCGTATGCTGTGCTCCGATGGACCCGTAGCGCTGGATCGAGGTGACGCAGGCGTGGCCGAGTTCCCGACCGACCCCTGGTTCCAGCAGTTCATCGCGGCCATCAACGCGTCCGAGCGTTACCGAGAGGTCGCGGCCACCTGGGAGGGCGATGTCGCGTTCCGGATCGAGGCGGAGCCCGACAAAGGCGTTCCCGAAACGGTATGGGGGTTCCTCGACCTGTGGCACGGCGGAGTGCCGCGGGGGCGGCGTGGTGGACGAGGAGAAGGGCGCCGCGTCGACGTACGTGATCAGCGCGCCGTATTCGCGATGGCGCGAAGTGCTCGAAGGCGACCTGGATCCCATCCGGGGGATGATGCAGGGCAAGCTCCGCGTCCAGGGCGACCTGCCGACGATCATCCGGTACGTGAGCGCCGCGAACGAGCTCGTCCACCTGACGGGCACGGTCGACACCCAGTTCCCCGACGGGGACTGAGGCGCCGTGCGCGCGGTCGTGTTCGACGGCGTCGGCGAGGTCCGCGTGACCGACGTCGCCGATCCTGCGGTCGAGGAGCCGGGCGATGCCGTGGTCCGGGTGACCCGAACCGCCATCTGCGGCTCGGACCTTCACTTCTTCCACGGCAAGGCGCCGATCGATCGCGGCGACGTCCTCGGGCACGAGGCGGTCGGCGTCGTCGAAACGGTCGGGAGCGACGTCGAGCGGTTCTCGCCCGGGGACCTCGTGGTGGTCGCGTTCAACATCGCGTGTGGCGCCTGTTGGTTCTGCGGCCGTGGCGAGACGCAGCTCTGCGACGACTTCCGGAACCTCGGCGCAGGCGCGTTCGGCGGGAGCCTGGCCGGTGCCCAGGCCACGCGTGTCCGCATCCCCACCGCCGACGTGAACCTCCTGCGGATACCCGATGGCATGGACGAGGAGCGGGCATTGTTCGTGGGGGACATCCTCACGACGGGCGTCTACGCCGCATCGATCGCGGAGATCGAGCCGGGAAGCGACGTGGCGGTCGTCGGCTGCGGTCCCGTGGGTTTCTTCTGCATCCAGGCGGCCCTCGCGTTCGGCGCGCGGCCGGGTGTTCGCGATCGACCTGGAGCCCGGACGGCTCGAGCTGGCCAAGAGCGTCGGCGCGGTTGCGGTGAACGCCGGGGAACGCCACCCCGCCAGCGCGCTCGCCGAGGCCACGGACGGCCGGGGAGCGGACGTGGTGCTCGAGGCTGTGGGGACGCCGAGCGCGTTCGAGAGCGCCGTCGGCATCGTTCGCCGCGGGGGTCGCGTCGTCGTCGTGGGCGTCTACGCCGGCGAGTCCATCGAGCTGCAGCTCGGCGTGTACTGGGCGCGCGCACTGACGCTTCGCTTCGCCGGGATCTGCCCCGTGCACGCGTGGTGGGAACGCGCGATGGACGAAGTCGTCCGGGGCCGTATCGACCCCACGCCGTTGATCTCTCATCGGCTGCCGCTCGAGGAAGCGGCACGCGGGTATGCCCTGTTCGACCGCCGTGAGGCGACGAAGGTCGTGCTGCTGCCGTGAAGGTCACCTACGGGACCGACGAGCCCAGCGGTCTCGCCACGATGGTCGGCGGGCTGATCGACCAGAACCTCGAGCGCGACCCGACGCGGAGGAGGCTGCTCCGGCCTTCGTCGGCGACCATCACCGTCCCCGATGCGGGTGTGGCGATCACCGTCCGGACGGATCCGGGAGGCGTCGAGGTGACCGACGGTGCGGATCCGGCGGCGCACGTCGCCATCACGGCCGATTCCGACCGGTTGATGGGACTCACGTCCGCGCCGCTCCGCTTCGGGCTGCCCGATCCGATCGACCCACGCGGTCGCGCGGTCCTGCGCGACGTGCTGTCGGGACGCATCCGCGTGCGTGGACTCATCACGCACCCGCGGCGGCTGGCGCGCCTGTCGGCGCTGCTGTCGGTGGCCTGAAGTGGGCGGGCCGGCCGCCCTCGACGCGCCCACGCGCCCGGACGTCCCTGAGGGCGGGCGACGCTCGCGGGGAGGGTGGGCGACGCTCGCGGTGGTGACCGCGATCCTCGGAGTGGTCCTGGGTGGATACGTCGCTGCGGCCGCGCTCTCCGGGCCCGTCGGGCGGCCGGTGGGCATCCCCGGCGTCGTCAGTGTGCGGCCGCTCTCGGGCTGGGTCTTCGCCGGGGTTGGGGCCCCGTTCGGTGAGGGTCCCTCCATCCAGCTCACCCGGGGGAGCGGCAACCTGCTCGTGAGCGTCCGCGAGCCGTACCAAGGAGATCCCGGCACGCTCGCTCAGACGTACCGGGATTCGGTGCTGTCGGAGCGGCTGAGCCAGCTCTCCGTCTCGAGGCACCTCGAGACCGTTCCTCTCGGGTCCGGACCGGTGGCGGTCCGCTTCGCCTACGTCGGGGTGATCGCCGACACCGGCACGTCCGTGGAGGGTGAGGTTACCGTCGTCGTCACCCCTTCCGGGCACGGCATCGTCTTCAACGCGTGGGCTCCCGCCGGGCTGCTGTCCTTCGTGCGCTCGGACGTTCGCGCGATGGTGGCCGAGGCGGAGGTGACGTGATCCGATGATCGCCACCGTGCCGCGTCGCCGGCGTTCTCCCCTGCACGATGGAAGGCTCCTCCAACCTCGGCGTCCGGCGTTCTGGGCGTATCTCGCGATCGTGATCGCCACCGGGTTCGTCTCCTTCGGAGAGCAGAGCTTCTTCCGGCAGATCTCACCCGCGGGATGGGCGCTGTCGTGGGCGCTGCTCGCCGTCTACGCGCTCCCGGTGCTCTTCATCGTCTACGTCCTGGACCTGTACGAACGCGAGCCGCTCTCGCTGGTGATCGGTGCGCTGGTGTGGGGCGCCGTCGCCGCCACGACGCTGTCCGGCTTCGCGAACGACGGCTGGGGTCTCGTCGTGGCCCGGGTGGGCGGTCCCGAGTTCGCGGCTCGGTGGACGGCGGCGCTCACGGCCCCGTTCGTGGAGGAGCTCCTCAAGGGGTTGGGCGTGGTGTTGATCTACCTGATCGCGCCCGACGAGTTCGACGACATGATGGACGGGTTCGTCTACGGCGCCGTGTGCGGCCTCGGCTTCGCGGTCGTCGAGGACGTCTTCTACTTCATGGGCGTCTTCGGCGGGCACCCCAACGGCGTCCTGCAAGGCTTCTTCGTACGCGTGGTGGCGAGCGGGCTGTACTCGCACGTCCTCTACACGGGGCTGGTGGGCATGGGGATCGGATACGTCGTCTCCCGGCGCCAACGCGTGTCGCTCAGGCGGCGGCTCACCGTGCTCGTGGGCCTGTCGGCCGCCGCGGTGCTTGGGCACTTCCTGTGGAACTCGCCGCTGCTGGACCTGTTCCCGCCCCAGCCGTGGAGCGGCGCCGACCTGCTGATGATCCCCGTGGCGACCGCGGTCAAGGGGCTCCCCCTCCTCGGGTTCGGGACGCTCGCGGTCGTCCTGGCCCGCAGGCGCGAACGGAAGTGGCTCCGCGGCGCGCTCGCCCGCGAGATCGGCGGTCCCGGCGTCTCCGCGGTCGAACTCAGCACGCTCGAGGATCCACGACGACGTCGCGCGGCCGTCCGCGAGATGCGAACGCGCGCGGGAGGACACGCGGCGGGCCTGCTCCGCCGGCTCCAGCGCGAACAGGTGAACCTGGCCATGGTCCGCTCGAAGGTGGCCTCGGACGACGATCCCGCCTTGATCGAGCAGCGCGCCTACTGCGGTTCGCTCCGCGACGCACTCAGCGCCATCCCGGGCGCCGCTCCCGCCGACGCCGGCGGCACGATGGCCGACGCGGGTCCCCGCGACCGCTAGGCTTCGCCCGGTGGATGTCGGATCGGTGATCGCGGGCGTATTGGCGGGCGAGCGTCGCGCCGTCGCCAGGGCGATCTCGATGGTGGAGGACGGGGACGACGGACTCGAGGCGCTGTCGGCGGGGATCTACGCGACCACCGGCCGGGCGTCGACGATCGGGCTCACCGGTGCTCCCGGGGTCGGGAAGTCGACGCTCGCCACCGAGCTGGTCCGCGCCGAGCGTGGCGCCGGGCGCACGGTGGCGGTCCTCGCGATCGATCCCACGTCGCCCTACACGGGCGGGGCGCTCCTGGGGGACCGGGTCCGCATGCAGGAGCATGCGACCGACCCGGGCGTCTTCATCCGCTCGATGGCGACGCGCGGACATCTGGGCGGCATGGCGCTCGCCGCGCCGGAGGCGGTCCGCGTGCTGGACGCGGCCGGCTACGACGAGATCGTCGTCGAGACCGTCGGCGTCGGACAGGCGGAGGTCGAGGTGGCGGCTGCGACCGACACCGCGGTCGTCGTGCTCGCCCCCGGGATGGGGGACGCCGTCCAGATGGCCAAGGCCGGCATCCTGGAGATCGCCGACGTGTTCGTGGTGAACAAGGCCGATCGAGACGGCGCCGCAGACGTGGTGCGCGAGCTCCGCCAGATGCTGCATCTCGGGGCCGCTCGTGCCTGGGACCCGCCGATCCTGCCGGCGTCCGCGCTGCGTCACGAAGGCATCGGCGAGCTCCGGACGGCGATCGCCGAGCATCGGACGTTCCTCGACGACTCGGGCACGCTCCTCGCCAAACGCCGGGCGAGGCTCCTGCGCGAGGTCGAGAGCCTGGCGGCCGAACGATTCCGCCTGAAGGCGGCGACCGCGCTGAAGACGGACGGGGCGCTCGCGGACGAACTCGTGTCCCGTCGTCTGGACCCGTACCGAGCCGCGGCTATGCTGGCCGACGAGACCGCCGCCGCGGGGTAGCGGCGGCACGAGCCGGCGGACGGCGAGTGGCGGAACCAGCCGAGGACGTGTCCAACGACCGGGGAGGCGCCCCCCAAGGGGAGCGGGGATCCACGACACTCTCCGGCGAACCGGTCGAGGTCGTCTACCGACCGGAGGATCTGGACGGATTCGATCCGGAGGCGAAGCTGGGCGCGCCCGGCGAGTATCCGTTCACACGTGGCGTGTACCCGTCGATGTACCGGGGGCGGCTGTGGACCATGCGCCAGTTCGCAGGGTTCGGGACGGCCGCCGAGACGAACGAGCGCTACCGCTTCCTGCTCGAGCGCGGGCAGGGCGGGCTCTCCGTGGCCTTCGACATGCCGACGCTGATGGGTATCGACTCCGACGATCCGCGAGCCGAAGGCGAGGTCGGGCGCTGCGGCGTCGCCACCGACACGCTCGAGGACTTCGTCACGCTCTTCGAGCGGATCCCGCTCGGCGACATCTCCACGTCCATGACGATCAGCGGGCCGGCCGTCGTGGCGTTCGCGTTCTTCCTGGCGACGGCCGAACGCCAGGGCGTGCCGTGGAACGAACTGGACGGCACGCTACAGACCGACATCATGAAGGAGTACATCGCACAGAAGGAATGGATCTTCCCCCCCGCCCTCACCTCCGCCTGATCGGCGATCTGATGGCCTTCTGCGCCGAGCACGTTCCACGCTGGCACCCCGTGAGCGTCTCCGGCTACCACATCCGCGAGGCCGGAGCGACGGCGGCGCAGGAGCTCGCGTTCACGTTGGCCGACGGTTTCTCCTACGTCGAGTTGGGGCAGACGCGCGGGCTCGACGTCGACACGTTCGCTCCCGGGCTGTCGTTCTTCTTCAACGCGCACGTCGACTTCTTCGAAGAGGTCGCGAAGCTGCGTGCCGCGCGACGCATATGGGCGCGATGGCTGAAGGAGCGATACGGGGCGAGCGATCCCGGCGCGATGAAGCTGCGGTTCCACACGCAGACGGCCGGCGTGTCGCTCACCGCTCAGCAGCCGATGAACAACGTCGTCCGCACGGCGATCGAGGCGCTCGCCGGGGTGCTCGGTGGCACGCAGTCGTTGCACACGAACGCGCTGGACGAGGTGCTGGCGCTCCCGACGGAGGACAACGCGAAGCTGGCACTGCGGACGCAACAGGTGATCGCGTATGAGAGCGGGGTGCCCGACGTCACCGACCCGCTCGCTGGGTCCTACTTCGTCGAAACCATGACCGATCGCATCGAGGAGCAGGCGGAGGCGATGTTCTCCGAGATCGACCGGATGGGCGATGGATCGATGCTCGAGGGCGTGCTGACCGGGATCGAGACGGGCTGGTTCCAACAGGCGATCGCCGAGTCGGCCTTCCGCGAGCAGCGCCGCTACGAATCCGGCGACCTCACGAAGGTGGGCGTCAATGCGTTCGTCGACCGGCATGACGAGCCGGTGGAGACGCTCGTGATCGGCCCGGAGGGCGAGCGAGCGCAGATCGGATCGCTGGCGCAGGTCCGCGCTGAACGGGACGGGTCCACGGTTCGCGCGGCGCTCGAGGCCCTGGTCGCCACCGCGGGCACCGATGCCAACCTGATCCCGTCACTCGTGGACTGTGCCCGCAGCATGTGCACGGAGGGCGAGATCGTCACCGCGCTCATCGGGGTCTTCGGCGACTACCGCGAGACCCCCTGGTTCTGACTACCGGTCGACAGCTCCAGGGTCGATGCGATCGTTGTCGGCGACGGACCGGGCTCTCGCATGATGGCTCGGATCGTGCTCGTGCTCGTGAGGCGCTTCCGAGCTCCCGAGTCGATGGACGTGCGTTGACGTGATCAGGTTCACCCGCCGGAGAAACTCCCGATCGGCCATCATGTCCGCCGGTTCTCTTCGCCGCGACGGTGATCGACTGAGACCACGTCGCAGCGGTCAGCGACCGCGGGCAATGTCGAGGACGAGCGTCGCCAGCACGATGTTCTTGCCCGCGCGATTGAGCTCGAGGATGAGCTCCACGAGCCAGGCTTGGGTTCGCGGATCGAGCGCGGCCGTCGGCTCGTCGAAAAGCAAGACCTCGGGGTTCATCACCAGGACCGAGGCGATCGCCACGCGCTTCTTCTCGCCTCCCGAGAGCTGGAACGGCGCGCGGTCCGCGAGCTCGCCGATCTCGAGCATCGACAACACGTCGTCGATCCTCCGGCCGACCTTCTCGCGTGGCCATCCAAGCTGGAGCGGTCCGAACGCGATGTCCTCTCGCACGGTAGGGGAGAACACCTGCGCGTCCGAGTTCTGGAAGATGAATCCCACCCGCGAACAACCCCATGGAGAACGGCTCGTCCTCGGGTTGTCCTTGGTCACCGGCTCATCGAACGCGCGGTACGTCCCTTCGTCGGGGCAGAGGAGTCCGTCGAGGATCTTCAGCAGGTGGATTTCCCGCAGCCGTTCGCTCCGAGGAACGCCACCTTCTCGCCGGTGCGGATCTCGCGGGAGACGTCGCGCAGCGCCGTGAAGCGCTCGAGGTAGGCATAGCTCAGGCCTTGGCACAAGAGCAGCGGCTTCCCCGTGACCGGCTCCTTCTGGCCGTGCCCAGGGACCGTATCCGGGCCCGCGCTCTCGGAGGCCGGGGTCGTTGTTCCGACGTCCAGATCAGGCTCCAAGGAGGTGATCACCACCGAGGGTGAGGACCGCGAACAGGAGCCCGCGCCATGAACGCGAAGTCCGAGGCGTGGAGCGTCGGGGGTTGAAGGGTCTTCGCGTCGCCCGAGTATCCGCGGGACACCATCGCCATGTGCACCTCTTCGGACAGCGAGTGCGCCTTGCCGAACAACGCTCCGGCGGTCGCCGTGACGAATCGCCGACTCTCCTTCACGTCGGCGTTGGGGTTGCCGACGGCCCGCGCCTTGCGCGCGGTGTACATGTCGGTCACGGAGTTCAGCAGGAGGAAGATGTATCGGTAGGCCATACCGATGATCAGGATGAAGATCTTCGGGACGAACAGCGCTCGGAGGCCCGCCAGTAGCTTCGTCCACGGCGTCGTGAGCGTGATCAGCACCACGATCGATACCGAGCAGGCCACCCGCATCACGAGGAGTCCCGCCGTCGTCAGCCCCTGCTCGGTGATCCCGACCGCGTGACCGTGCCAGGTCCATAGCGTGAGGACGATCGAGCCGGGCGTGATGAAGCTGAACATCGCCGGGATCACGATGATGCCGGTGAAGATCGGGATGAACAGCCACACGCGCTTCACGAAGAAGCCGACGGGGAGTCATGAGGCGACGGCGAGGATGAGGAAGCGACGTAGATGCCGACGAGCATCGGGATGATCCGACCAGGGCGGCGGTCAGCAGCAGCACGACGAGGGCCACGATCTTGACGCGCGGGTCGATGCCCTGGAGAAGCCCGTTCTGCGACGCGACGTCGTCCCCGAACATCGCCTGCCGCATCACGTTGGACGCACCGGACAGCGTCTTCTCGACGAAACTCCCCTTCTTCCGCTTCCCGATACAGCCAGACGGACAGAGCGCCACTTCGCCCTGCACGAGCCACTCGGCGTCACCGGGTTCGGGGGTTCGGCGATCGGACCGGTCATGCCGCCAGCCGTTCCTGTCTATCGGGGCCTGCCTCGCCGGACCCGCCGCCTCGCGAGAACCTGCGGTAGACGAGCACGAACGCGACCAGCGCGAGGGTGATCAGCAGGCAGCCGACGACCGCGCTGATCAGGTACCCGATCACGGGATGATCGCCGCTGCCGAACCCGTAGCCACCCAGGAGCGTGTGACTCCAGAAGCTGGAGAACTTCACCAACCCCTCAGGCGCCGCGCTCAGGTGGTACTTCGCCAGGTCGAGGTTGGCCGGGGCGTCCTCCCCGAACGCGCCGCCGGGGGCGAGCAACCCGATCGGGGTGAGCACCACGAGGATCCCGAAGAAGATCAACGCGTGCCTCCAGTTGAGCGGCTTCTTCCGCTGGAGCTCTTCCGACGTGACCGGCACGTCCGGATGGTTGATACGCAGGATCGGGACGTTCGCGCGCTGGAGATAAGCGACGACGCCGAAGCAGCAGATGAACTCGGCGACCCCGGCCACGGTGAGGTGCGCGATCAACATGGCCGGGATCGTCTGGGATAGGTGGAACGGCGCGTAGAGGGGCGTCCCGTTCGCGGTGTGGAACAGCTCGGGTTGCACCCCGAACTCGATCGCCGCACAAAGTGCCGCCATGACGATGCCGACGTAACCGGCGATGCCGGCCATGACGGCGCGGAGCGACGACGTGAGGGACAAGTTGCGCGTGAGCAGCCGGTACAGGCCGAAGCCGACCCACGGCATCACGAACGCCATGTTGAAACAGTTGGCGCCGAGGGCGAGCACACCGCCGTCCCCGAAGAACAAGGCCTGGATCCCGAGCGCGATGCTGACCGCGATGACCGCCGCCCACGGCCCCAGGACGATGGCGATCATGACCGCGCCCACGGCGTGAGCGGTGGTCCCGTCGGGGACCGGGATATTGAACATCATCACGAGGAAGCTGAACGCTGCATCGACGGCGTTCATCGGGACGTACTGGCTCTTGACGTCTTCCTCACACGTTTGGTCGCCCGGTACCACATCGGCTCCATCGCCGCGAAGAACGCGCCGCACTCGCGGGGCTCAGGTATCCGTCGGGGATTCACGCCAGTCTCCGCTCTGATCGCTTCCACGCCATGTTCCTGATGCAACGCCTTGCCTCCAGCGATCTTGACCCTACCCAGGGACGGTCGTTCCGTCAACGGATCGGCGGGTGATCGGCTTCAGCTTGACGAACGAGATGGCGGCCCCGCCGAGCAACAGCAGCGCACACACGAGCATCACCCAGCGGAACCCATCGGCGAACGACCCGCGGACCGCGTCGCGGACCATCGAACGCTCTTCCGCGGACAGCCAGGCGGGAGGAGCCAGCGCTCCCTGCTCCGCGCGGGACGCGAGGATCTCGGTGCGGACGCTCGCGTCGATCGGGCTGACCGAGAGTCGCTGCTCCAACCCGTGGGTGAATCCCGCGAGGGAAAGGGCAGGAAGGATCGCGACCGCCACCAGTCCGCCGAACCGCGAGATGGCGGAGTTGACGCCCGAGGCGATCCCGGCGTGGCTGGTCCCCAGCGCGGAGAGCACCGCGGTCGTGAGCGGCGCGACGGTGAGCGCGAGACCGACGGCGAAGATGACCACCGAGGGCAGGATGGACATCCAGTACGACGACGCGTGGGCGGTCGCCGCGGCGACGAGTAAGCCGGTGCCTGCCAGCGCGGGACCGATGGTCATGGGCGCGCGAGGGCCGACCCGGTCCGCGAGTCGTCCGGCGATCGGAGATCCGATCAGTAGCGTTCCGGTGATCGGCAACAGGCTCGCTCCGCCGGCGACCGCGGAGAAGCCCCGCGCCTGCTGGACGTCGAGGACGAGATAGAGGGTCGCACCCCCGAGCGCGGCGTAGATCATGAGGGTCGCGACGTTCACGGCGGAGAACGTCCGGTTGGCGAAGATCGACAGCGGCACCATCGGGTGTCTCGATCGGCGCTCGGCCAGGATGAACGCGAGGAACCCGAGCCCGCCGGCGACGAACCCGATCAGTACTGCCGGCGAGGTCCATCCGAGATGGGATCCCTCGATCAGGGCGAACGTCAGGCCCGCCAGGAACACGACGGCGATCGTCGCTCCGGGCAGGTCGATCCTGCGTTCGGCCTCGGCGTCTCGTGACTCCGGGACCTTCGGCAGCGCGACGAGGAGGACCGTCACCGCGATCGGGAGGTTCAGGAAGAAGATCCCCCGCCAGGAGATCGAATCGATGAGGAGCCCGCCCGCGAGCGGCCCGACCGCGGCGCCGATACCCGCGAGCGACGCCCACAGGCCGACCGCGCGCCCTCGCTCCGATGGATCGAAGGACGCCGTGAGGATCGCGAGGCTGCTCGGAACGAGGAGCGCGCCGCCGAGTCCCTGCACGGCGCGTGCCACGTCCAGTAGCAGGAGCGTCGGTGCGATCCCGCACAGCACCGAACCGGTCGTGAACACGACCAGACCGAGCCGGAGCGCGCGCCGGCGTCCGAAGATGTCCCCGAAGGATCCGCCCAGCAGGATGAACGCCGTGAGTGTCAGGACGTACGCGTCGACGACCCAGGCGACGGACGAGAGCTCGGCTCGGAACTCTCGCTGGAGCGTCGGGAGGGCGACGTTCACGACCGTCGAGTCGAGGAAGCTCATCGATGACGAGAGGACCGTCGCGAGCAGGACGATGCGACCTTGGCGAGAGCCGATCCGCAACGGCCCGGCGGGCGGCATGGGCACGGCGCGAGGGTAGCATCGACCCCTATGGATCAAGACATCATCGTCATCGGGGGCGGCGCGGCAGGGGAGGCCGCCGGGTTCGCCGCCGCGGCGATCGGTGCGCCTGCGGTCCTGGTGGAGCGGGACCTGGTCGGTGGGGAGTGCCCGTTCTGGGCCTGCATGCCGTCCAAGACCCTGTTGAACTCGGCGGCCCAACGCGCATGTGGTGCCGACTACGATTGGGCGCACGCCTCCGCGCGCCGCGACTGGATGATCTCGCGAGAACGGATCGACTACCCGGACGACGGTGGGCACGTTCGACGGTTGGAGGCGGCCGGGACGCGGGTGATCCGCGGGCAGGCGCGCGTGCTCGGCCGCGGCGCCGTCGAGGTGCGCAGGCGCGAGGGCGGCGTCGAGACCCTGCGGTCGGCCAGCGTGATCGTCGCCGCCGGATCGTCGCCGTTCGTTCCCCCGATCCCCGGTCTGGACCAGGTGCCGTACTGGACCAGCCGGGATGCCACGGCGACCCGCGAGCCGCCGTCGAGCCTCGTGATCCTCGGTGGCGGGGTCGTCGGTGTCGAGATGGCGCAGGTGTTCGCTCGCTTCGGGGTTCGCGTCACGCTCGTGGAGGGCGGCGACCGGATCCTGTCGCGCGACCATCCGCTCACGTCGAAGCACGTCGCGGACCAGTTGATCGAAGAGGGTCTCGAGCTCCGCACAGGAGTGACGGCTCAGCGGGTCCGCGCCGGGGGCCTCGGGCGGATCGTGGAGCTCTCCGACGGCACGGCCGTCGAGGGCGCCGAGTTGCTCGTGGCGGTGGGACGGCGCCCGGCGGACCTCCGGGCGCTGGGAGTCGAGGAGGCCGGTGCGACGCTCGGTGAGCGTGGGGTGGCGGCGGCCGACGAGCAGATGCGGATCGCGGACGGACTCTTCGTGGCCGGCGACGTCGCCGGCGGCCTCCAGTTCACACACGTCGCGGACTACGAGGGTGGGATCGCCGCCCGCGCGGCCGCCGGGCGAACGGCCAAGGCGGATCTCCGCGTCGTGCCGAAGGTGACGTTCACCGATCCGGAGGCGGCCGCGGTCGGGCTCACGGTCGAGGAGGCGCAGGCGCAGAGCATCGATGCCTTCGAGATCTCGAGAGACTTCGCCAGCACGGGCAAGGGGCAGACCATCGAAGGCTCGCGCGGGCATCTGACCGCTGTGGTGGACCGTGAACGACGACGGCTCGTCGGTGCGTTCGCGGCGTGCCCCGGCGCGGGTGAGCTGATCCACGAGGCGGTGCTCGCGATGAAGATGGACGTCCCCATCGAGGTCCTCGCCGACACGATCCATGCGTTCCCGACGTCGGCCCGGGTGATGGGCGGCGTCTACCAGGAGGCGGCGGGACGGCTCGCCTGATCCCGAGCTCTAGGCGACGCGGCCGAACATCGCGAGCAGTCGAGTCTGCGCGTCTGCGCCGTCAGGCGGGACGATCTCCTCGCCGTACTGCCCGCTCGCCTTCAGGTCGGCGATGGCGGGGCCGACCCGTTCGTCGATGACCGAGACGAACTCCGGATCGATCGTCTCGTCCGCGCCTATCGCCCGCGCGAGATCCCAGCCATGGATCGCGAGGTCGTTGAAGACCTCGAACGTGTAGTCGTCGCCGGTCACGTCTCGCCGCGACAGGTGGATCACCACGTCCATCGCCCCGTCGGCCGTGACCGCTGCACGGGCCCTGGCCTCGGCGGCATCCCACGACGCGACCGGGTCGTCCCCCAGGAGGTCGCCGCTCAGGCTGTCGCCGACGTCCGCCACCGAGCGCCCGCCCAGCAGCGGCTCCGTCCAGCTGATCTCGTTCACAAGGTGATGGACCAGCGCGCGTACATCCCATTCGGTACAGGGCGTGGGCGCGGTCCACGCGCCGTCCGGCACGTGATGCACCAGCGTCCCGAAATGTTCGAGTGCTCCGGACGAACAGCTCTTCGGCTCCCATCGCCTGCTGACCTCCACCGGTCGATCCGCTGTGGGCGGCAAGCGTATGCCGGATCAGTCGGTCGTGGAGGCACGATCGTCCGGTTCGACCGGGCGGATCTCGAACGGCAGGAGCACCTGCGCCTCCTCCCAATCGCGGAGGAGGCTCGCGCGGTCCGGCCCGGACATGGCCACCACCGCCAGGCGATGGCTGGCGGAGTCGTCGTCGTTGTCCGACAGGCGTTGCCCCGGCCGCACGAGCAACTCGACCCGGCTTCCGGGGAACCGCCGCGTGAGCGCGCTCGGGTCCGGCACGGACTCGACGACGCCGTCCTCGACGTATCGGCGGAGCACGAAGCTCGAGGCCACCACGTCCGTGCGAGGTTCCGGGAAGCTCGGGTTGCCTCCGGTCACGAGCTCGAGCTGGATCCGGTAGGTCGAGACGCCGTGGACAGCTCGGACGAGGGGCGCGAACTGAGACGCCATCCGACCGTTCACCTCGACGATCTTCGCGGTCCCGTCCGGCTGCACGAAGAACTCGATGTTGAACAACGAGTCCTCGAACCCGAGTGCCGGCATGAGCACGTCCGCGATCTCACACAGGTCGCGGGAGACCTCCGAAGGGAGCGCGCTGGGGTAATCGAACCGGACGAAGCTGATCCCGTTCGGATGCAGCACCGAATCCGTGACGCCGACCGCGGTCATCTTCCCCGCGTGGACGAATCCTTCGAACGTCACGAGCCGCCCTTCCAGCATCTCTTCGACGAGCATCAGGTGGAACGAACGACCTTCCAGCTCCTCGTCGAACGCGGCGATGCGATCCAGCTGCGCGCGAGCCGCTGCGAGTGCCCCGTCGAGCTCACGCCGATCCCGCACGGGGAACGCGAGCTGCGACAGGTGGGCGGAGACGGGCTTCACGAAGAGTGGGTACGGCAGCGGCAAAGGGTCGGGAACGGGAGCGCTCGGATCCAACGAGAAGAACCGGGGAGTGGCGTGAGGGACCGCGTGCTGTTGCACGCGTCGCGATCCCAGCTTGTCGTGACAACGCATGAACGCCTCTGGCGTCGGACCCGGGAGGCCTCGTCGTGCCGCCAGGCGTACGGCGAGATGCGCCCCGGCGTCGGACGATCCGAACACGCCGTCGACGTCGTGCGATCGCGGATCCGCGTCGAGGCGCTCCAGGATCGTGTTGGGCCGGTCGGTGGGGGCGTCGTCCTCCAGCATGACCGCCCGGACGTGCGCACGGACGTCTGGATCCTGCAGGTTCCGACGATCGCGGACGCCGGGGTGGACGATCAGCGCTGCCGGGCGGAGGTCCATGCGCCGGGGGTCAGTTCTGACGCGGGGCGCACGCCGCGCAGAGACCCGTGATCGCGAAGTGGGTCAGGTCGGCTTCGAACCCGTGGTGCCGACGGATCAATCCCTGGAGCGATTCGGCCTCCGGGAGGGAGAGAGGATCGTCGCCGCCGCACGAGCCGCACACCAGATGGATGTGCTCCGCCTCCTCGGTCCGGTGATACTCCGGGCCGCTCTCCAGGTGCGAATGCTGGAGGACGCCCACTTCCTCGAGCAGCGTGAGCGTCCGGTACACGGTCGAGGCGTTCACACCGGGCATCTCGCCTTGGATCTTCCTCGTGATGGCGGTGGGCGAGATGTGGCCCTGCGCGTGCATGACCGCGCTCACGATCGCTCGACGCTGTGGCGTCATGCGAAGGCCGCGGGCGCGCAGGAGCTCCATGACGTCGATCTGCGGGGTCCGTTCCACGGGGCGGGATTATAGCAGGGGCTTGCAGGTGCAAGAGCGTTGCAGGAGCCGTTCACCGTGGGGGTGGGAGCCCCAGCGCGCGTGCGGCCCAGGGGAGCGCCGTCCGGGCCTGACGGAGCTGCAGCGTCCGGACGTGGGGCGCCTCCGGTATCTCGGGCCGGGCGGCGTGTGCGGCGAAATAGCCGGCCAGGAGCGCGGCGAGTTCCGCGGCGCCGTCCGGGAGGATCTCGTCGGGCGCAGGCCCTCCCTCGGCGTGGAGGCTCGGCAGCCAGGCCGCGACGTCGGCCACGGGATTGCCTTTGCATGCGAAGTTCCAGTCGACGAGCACGGCGCGGCCGTCTCGCAGACAGATGTTGTCGCTCCGGACGTCGAAGTGGAGGAGGGCGTCGCCACCGAGCGGCGCGATCTCGGTGGCGTAGCGAAGGATCGGCAGCGCGGCCTCCAGCCATCGCTTCGAGCAGAGGCGCAACGCGAGGAAGGGCTCGGGGTCGTCTTCGATCTCATTCCATCCCTCGAAGTCGAACTGGCTGTCGGCCACGCTCGGCAGGTCCGACGGGGGCGTCGAGGATGCGACCTCGGCCAGACATGCGAGCACCGCATCCACCTGGTCGGCACCCCACGGCGGCGGCCAGTGGGCGTCGGAGAGGTCCTCGAGGGCGATCACGGGGCGGTCGGCGTCGTCGTGCCAGCCGAGCAACCTCGGGAGGAACGGCGCTCCGCGCATCTGCGCGTAGAAGAGGTGCTCGTCGCGGATCCACGACGCGGTGTCGTGTCCGCGCGCGCACTTGACGAACGCGCCCGAGCCGTCGGCCAGTTCGACCAACCAGTGCGAAGCGTTCGTCTGTCCTCGACGGGTGACCTCTCGCCACGCCACCGGGGCGGCGCCCAGCGCTCGCGCGATACGGGCGGCCTCGTCCGCGGGTGGCGCGTCCATGACGCCGGAGCCTAGCGGCCGGATCGACTGGGTAGCATCCTCGCATGACGGTGATGGTGATCGGCGCATCCGGGATGATCGGTCGCGCCCTGGTTCCGCTCTTGGTGCGCAAGGACGAGGTGCGAGCTGCGGTACGCCGCCCGGATGCGGCCGACGAGCTTCGAGCCGTCGGCGCGAAGGTCGCCGTCGGGTGGTCAGACGACGCCGATGCGCTCGCCGAGATCTTGAAGCGCGTCTACACGGTGATCCACCTCGTCGGTGGCCCCAACCAGCCCGACGTCGACGAAGTGTTCGCAGCCAACCACGGCTCGGTCCTCACGGCGCTCGCAGCCTCGCGGGAAGCGGGCGTCCGGCGGTTCGTGCTGGTGTCGGCGACGGGCGCGTCGATCGGCGCGTCGAACCCCTACCTGCGGGCGAAAGGTCTGGCCGAGGAAGCGGTGGCGAACAGCGGGATGGAACACGCGATCGTGCGTTCGACGCACGCTTACGGTCTGCGCGGGCTCTGGCTGGCCGCCACTGTGGAGGGCGCGACGGCGTCGCCTCCGTTCGTGGTCGGCGACGGAACGCAACCGGTGGCGCCGGTCTTCGCCGGCGACCTCGCCGCGGTCCTCGCCGCCGCCGACGATCGTGATGGACGACTCGAGGGCACTTGGGCGATCGAGGGGCCGGATGTCGTTACCATGGCCGAGCTCGTGACCATCCTCGCTATCCCGGGGGTCGATCCGCCGGTGCCCACCACGGCCCACGAGGCCGCGGCCCAGCTGACGCAAGGGCTCCAAACGCCCGTCTCGGAGACCGCAGCCGAGGTCTTCTCGTTGCCCTCGAGGGCAGACGCACCCGATGCGGCGGTGGCGTTCGGTGTCGAACGCACGGCCCTCGCCGACGGGCTCCGTGTGACGGCGCAGAGGGCAGCCGTGGAACGGTAGGGTGACCGCGATGGGGGAGTTCGTTCGACTCGAGGTCACCGAAGGCGTCGGCGTGGTCCGGGTGGACCGTCCGCCCGCCAACGCACTCGACCATCAGACGGGTCTGGAGCTCCAGGAGGCGTTCCGCGCGGCCGCCGAGCGAGACGATGTGGGCGCGCTCGTGATCTGGGGCGGGCCGAAGATCTTCGCCGCGGGGGCCGACATCAAGGCCATAGCGGAGTTCGACCCGGAGCAGGTCCGACCGGTCGTGGCGGCGCTGGGTGACGCCCTGGACCTCCTGGAGGCCATGCCGAAGATCTCGATCGCGGCCATCAACGGCTACGCGCTCGGGGGCGGGTTCGAGCTCGCGCTCGCCGCGGATCTCAGGTACCTGGCCGACGACGGGAAGGTCGGCCAGCCGGAGATCCGCCTGGGGGTGATCCCCGGAGCGGGGGGCACGCAGCGTCTGACGCAGCTGATCGGACCCGGCAGAGCGCGCGGATTGATCTACACCGGCCGGCAGGTGGCCGCCGACGAGGCCCGTGAGATGGGTCTCGTGGAGCGCGTGATGCCTGCCGGAGAGGTGTTGGCCACCGCGACGAAGGATGCGCTGGCCTTCGCACGAGGCCCGCGACTGGCCCTCGCCGCGGCGAAGGAGGCCATCCGGGCGGCGCTCCTGACCCCGGGTCCCGAAGGCCTCGCGCGGGAGGCCGAGCTGTTCAGGGGACTCTTCGGGACCGCCGACCAGCGCGAAGGCATGAGGGCATTCCTGGAGAAGCGGGAGCCACGGTTCCGCGAAGACCCTTCCTGAGCAGCTCGGAACGTTCTTCGCCTCGATCCCAGAACGTGCGGGATGTTGCGAACCCATGCCAAGTGCCGTGTTTCCGTCCTCAGGAATGAACCGACCTCGCCGTCCGTTCGAAGAGGGAGATATAGGGGTAGAGGCACCCTCATCCGAAACGGTGTCCACGAAAGGAAGTGAGCGGCGTGTCAGAGGACAGGTTCCGGGGCGCTTCCGTCAGGACGCTCCCGAGGCCCAACAAGAGTTACGGCGAAGGCCGCGTCTGCGCCGACCCCGGCTGCGAGACCAAGCTCTCGGTCTACAACAAGTGGGACTACTGCTGGCAGCACGAACCGGTTCACTCGTACGTTCCCCGCGGGAAACGCAAGCGCAGGGCCGCGGCGTAGCCGCCCCACACCCACAGCGACATCCACGCGATCGCCGAGGCTCTCCGATGAGGAGGGTCTCGAAGCGTTCCACCCCCTTTCGCCGGCCGGTTCCCGTTCAAGGAGGTAGGTGGGGCGTCCGATGATGGTGAGGACCGCTCCCCCCGAGCGCGCGAGACCCTATGCCTGAAGAGATGGACCGACCGCCCCCCATGCGAGAGGGTGCCTGCCCGTTCTGCGAGCGGACGGTGCTCGTCTACGAGGAGCCTCCGCGCTGTCCCCTCTGCGCATGTCCGATGGACGAGGACCGGATGCGACCGTTCACGTTCCCCGTGCAAGATCCGACGCCGGACCTCTAGCCGGCCTCCGAATCGCCCATCGCGGCCTCGACGCGCCGATCCTCGGTGAGGTTGGATCGCCCGCTATCCGATGAGCGAGGCGCGGCGCCATCCTCGGACCGAGTTGAACACCGCCAGCTCCTGGGCTGCGATCGCCTCGTCTATCCGGATCGGCCGCTCCCTCATGGCGCCCTCGGCGAGGAGCGCGGCCCGCTCGGTCCCAGGGAGCAGTCCGGCGTCGAGTGGCGGCGTCCACCAGCGGCCGTCGAACTTCGCCGCGACGTTCGCGGCCGACGTCTCGGTGATCTGTCCACGCGTGTTGACCAGGAGCGTGTCGTCGGCGTCGGGATGCCTGGCTCGCGCGTCCTCGTAGCGACGACGCGCGGTCGTCTTGTGGAACAGGAAGACGTCGCCCGGGTCAACGGGCACGTCGTCGAGCGCCAGGCGGATGGGTTCGGGGGCACCGCGGCCGAGAGCAGCCGACGACACCTCGATCGTGCCGGCCCGCGTCAGGCGGAGCCGGATCTTGACGGGGCGGTCGGTGTCGACGGCTTCGGCCTCCATGATCGCTCGCACGGACGCCTCGTCGAACGCGAACCCGAAGTACGCGGCCGAGCTCCGCAGGCGCTCGATGTGCTCCTCCGACCGGAGGATGGGCTCGCCGGGGTCACGCCGCATGGACTCCAGGAGCTCGAACGGCGGACGCCTGGCGGTGAGCACCTTCGCCTTGGCGACCGTCTCGTCGTACTCACCGGTCGCCGAGGAGTCCCATGTGATGCCGCCCCCCACGCCGTACTCGGCGGTCCCCGTTTCCGCGTCCACGACGACGGTCCTGATGGCCACGTTGAACGACGCCGACGGCGGAGGGGCGGAAGCCGGAGCCAGATAGCCGACGGCCCCGCAGTACACCCCCCGCGGCGAGTCCTCCAGCTCGGCGATGATCTGCATCGTTCGGACCTTCGGCGCCCCGGTGATGGAGCCGCTCGGGAAGAGCGCCCGGAACACGTCGGGCAGGCTCGTTCCTCGCTCGAGCCCCGCCGTCACGGTGGACGTGAGCTGCCAGACGGTCTCGAAGCGCTCTGGCTCGAACACCTTGGTCCACCGAACGGTGCCGGGCTCCGCGATCCGACCCAGGTCGTTGCGGAGCAGGTCGACGACCATCGCGTTCTCGGCGCGATCCTTCACGGACGCGGTGAGCCGCTCGCGGATCGCCTCGTCCTCCGTGAGCCAGCGACCACGCGGTGCCGTCCCCTTCATCGGACGTGTGGTGAGGCGATCGCCGTCCAGACGGAAGAACAGCTCGGGCGACGCGGACAGGATCCGATAGCGACCGCAGTTCAGGTAGGCCGAGTGCGCGCCACGTTGCGCGTAGCAGAGGTCGCGGTAAAGGCCCCGCTCATCGCCCCGGACCGTCGAGCGCAACCGGAGCGTGTGGTTCACCTGATACGTGTCTCCGGCCGCGATGTGCTCGCGGATGCGCTCGATCGCCCCGTCGTACTGCTCGCGGCCGCTGGACGGCGCCCAGGCATCGGAAGGCGGAGCCGCCTCCTCGCGTGGCGACGGCAGCACGGTCTCCTGGCGCTGCTGGAACATCGCGAACCACGCCAGGGGGAGCGCGCCGAACGGGTCATCGGCCGGACGTGAACGCACCACGAGCGACGGGTCCAGGCCGGGCGCCGCCTCGTACGTGACGAACCCGGCGACCCACAGCCCGCGCGCGGCGGCGCCCTCCGCGGCGGTCAGGGTGGGTGCGACGTCCTCGGGTCGCGTCGCCTCCAGGACGCCGGCCGGGTCGGTCAGGCGGAACGACGGCGCCACACCCGTTAGGTCGTCGAACCGGGCCTCGATCACGACGTCGCGCCCGGTCAGGCGCCTTTGCGGGTTCTGACCTCGTCGATCAGCGCGGGCAGGAACTGCGCGGCGTCGGCGACGACGCCCAGGTCCGCCAGTCGGAAGATCGGCGCGTCCCGGTCCTTGTTGATCGCGACGATCCGCTTCGCGCCCTTCATGCCGACCACGTGCTGCAGCGCCCCACTGATCCCGACCGCGATGTAGACGTCGGGCTTGACCGTCTTCCCGGTCTGTCCCACCTGATAGCTGTAGGGGACCCAACCGGCGTCGACCACGGCTCGGCTCGCACCGACGGCGGCGTTGCCAAGGACGGACGCGAGCTCGTCCAGCAGGCCGAAGTTCGCTGCCACCTGAAGGCCGCGCCCGCCGGCGATGACCACCTTGGCCTCCTCGAGCTTCGGGCCCGACGCCGACTCCTCGTGGCGCTCCACGCGGCGGGCGGTCCGCAGTGCATCGGGGATGTCGACGTCGACCGGCACGACGTCGGCTGCGCCACCGACCGCTTCCGCCACGAACGACTTCGGCCGGACGAGCACCAGTCGGGGGGAGGGCCCGTGGAGTTCGACATCGACGAGAAGCGTCCCGCCCGCGATCTGCGTCCGGGCTCGGTCGACGCTCGTGACGTCGATCGCGTTGCTCATGAGCGCGCCGCCCGTCTTGGCGTGGAGCCGGCCGGCCACGTCGCGCGAGGCGTACGTGGTTGCGAACAAGATGAGGTCCGGGGCATGCGCTTCGACGAGCGCATGTAAGGCGTGCGCCGCGGGCTGCGCGAGGAACTCGTCGAATACCGCGTCGTCGCTCGCGTAGACGGTCCGGGCACCGTACTCGCCGAGAACGGCCGCCGCCGCGGTGGCGCCGGGTCCGAGCGCCACCGCCGACACGTCGCCGAGCTCGCGTGCCTTCGTCAGGAGCTCGAGCGCGGTCGAGGCGGGTCCGTCGGGACCCACTTCGGCGAAGACCCAGATCGTCGCCACGTTCAGATGACCTTGGCCTCGTGCAGGAGGTCGGCGACGCGGCCCGCGGCCGCGTCGCCCTCCACGACCTCGCCGGGCCCCTTCTGCGGCGCCGCTTCGATCGCCGCGACCCGTTGGGTCGGGGCGACGTCGTCCGGGCCGAGGCCCAGGTCGGCAAGCGACAACGTCTCCATGGGCTTCTGCTTGGCGCCCATGATGCCCTTCAGCGTGGGGTAGCGGGGCTCGGTCGCCGCAGCGGTAACCGTAGCGAGCGCCGGGAGGGCGGACTCCACCACGTCGTAGCCGGCCTCCGTCTGTCGCTCCACGCGGATCCCGGGGTCCATGGCCTCCACCTTGCGGGCGAACGTGACGGCGGGGATGTCGAGCAGCTCGGCGACCGACATCGGGAGCGTCCCGGTGTAGCCGTCGGTGGACTCGACGCCGGTGAGCACCAGGTCGAACGGGGCGCGACCGACGGTGGCCGCGAGCACCCGGGCGGTGGCCAGGACGTCGGAGCCGCGCAACGCGTCGTCGGTGACCACCACTGCGCGGTGGGCTCCCATCGAGAGGGCCCGCCTGACGGCGGACACCGCCCCCGCGGGACCCATCGACACGATGGTCACTTCGCCCCCCGAAGCCTCGGCGAGCTGCAGCGCCGCCTCGACGGCGTACTCGTCGCCCGGGTCGAGCGAGCCCTCACCCTCTCGTTTCACCAGGAAGTCGTCGCCGAGCTCCGTGTCGCCACTCGGGTCGGGGATCGACTTGACGAGTACCACGATGTCCATGCGGCCCCGAGGATACCGGCCGGGGATTCGAGCGGCCCGCGCGGTAGCCTCGGTGGATGCCATCCGTGCTGGTAGCGATGTCGGGCGGGGTCGATTCGTCGGTTGCCGCATGCCTGCTCCACGAGCAGGGGTACGACGTCGTGGGCTCACACATGAACCTGGTGCACCTCGACGGCGTCGAACACGGGTGCTGCGGGCCGAGGGCCAGGGTCGACGCGGCCGAGGTCGCGCGGATCGCTGGGGTCCCGTTCGAGATCGTGGACCTGTCGAGCGAGTTCGATGCGACCGTGATCGACGATTTCGTGGCCGAGCACGAGGCGGGTCGCACGCCGAACCCATGCGCGCGCTGCAACGGCGACATCAAGTTCGGGGCGTTCCTGCGGCGCGCGGACGAGCTGGGGATCGACATGGTGGCGACGGGGCACTACGTGCGGACCGACCGGGATGCCGGCGGGACGTGGCACCTGCGGCGCGGTGTGGACGCAGGCAAGGATCAGACGTACATGCTCCACATGCTCGGGCAGCATCAACTGTCGCGCTCCCTGTTCCCGGTCGGTGGGATGCCGAAGGCGGAGACCCGAGCACACGCGACGCGGTTCGGGTTGCCCGTGGCGTCGAAGCCGGACTCGCAGGAGCTCTGCTTCGCGCCGTCGGGTGACGCGGGTGCGTTCGTACGCTCGACGGCGCCGCAGCTCGTGCACGAAGGCGACGTGGTCGACACCGGCGGCCGCGCGATCGCGACGCACGACGGGACGTTCTCGTTCACGGTCGGGCAGCGGCGTGGACTCGGAGTGGCTACGGGGGAGCGCAGCTACGTCCTCGAGGTGGACGCCTCCGCCAACCGCGTGGTGGTCGGGCCGCAGGCACTGCTGTCGCGGAGGGGCCTCGTCGCCGATCGCGTCTCGTGGGTGGCCGGGAGCGCCCCCATCGATGGTCCGTTCGAGGCATCGGTGCGGATCCGGTATCGGAGCGACGATGTGGCGGCGGTCGTCGAACCGCTCGCCGGCGATCGCCTCCGCGTCGAGTTCCGCACTCCGCAGCGCGCGGTGGCGCCGGGTCAGAGCGTCGTGGTCGATCTCGGCGACGAGTTGCTGGGTGGCGGGCGCATCGTCGAAGCGTTCCGCTGACGTCCTGGCGGGTCGGACGCTCGGACTATCATCGGAACAGCAGGTCCCTACGAGGAGGTCGAAGCTGCCTTGAAGCTGTTGCGTCGCAAGACGAAGAGCTTCGATATCCAGGTAGAGGACCTCACCTTGCACATCACGGCCTCCGACGACTTCGCGGAGGAATCGCGGGCACAGGCCCTCTCGTTCTGGGAGCAGATCCAATCGTATGCGTTGCGGAATCCCGAGTTCCGTCGGTCCAAGCGGCCGCTGCGCCGGGTGCCGGAGGACGCGCCCGCCATCGTCCGCGAGATGATCGCGGCCTCGAGGGAGGCCGGTGTCGGACCGATGTTCACGTTCCGCGGCGCGGTGACCGACCAGGTCGGAAGGTTCCTCGCAGGCTCGCTCTCGGAGGTGACCGTCTCGTGCGACGGCGACTACTTCATCCAGACGCGCAAGCGGATGCGTCTGGCCGTGCGGCGCCACGGCGGGGCACCGATCGCCGTCGCGGTCGAACCCGTGAAAGGCGGGGTGGGGGTGTCCACGACGCTCGGACGTGGGCGTGACGGCGGCGGCCCCGATGGTCTGGCGGTATTGGCGACGTCCTGCATGTTGGCCGACGCGGCCGCAGCGGGCGTGCAGGCGTTGCTGCCCAAGGATGACGGGTTCAAGCTGGCGCTCCGGTACCTGCAACAGGTGCCGGGCGTGCGCGGCGGTGTGGTCGTCGTGGGTCCGCAGATCGGCGTCGCCGGCGGCGTGGAGATCGCGCAGTCGTGAGTCGGTCCGAAGAGCGTGAGCTCGCCGGAGCGAAGCTCCGCGTCGAGGAGCTGCGGGAGCTCATCAACCACCACAGCTACCGCTATCACGTGCTCGACGATCCCGAGGTCGCCGACGTGGAATACGACGAGCTCGTCCGCGAGCTCCAAGCGCTCGAGGACCGCTTCCCGGAGCTCATCACACCCGACTCGCCCACGCAGCGTGTCGGGAGCGTGCCGGCCGACCTGTTCGCTCCCGTCCCGCACCTCGCGCCGATGCTCTCGCTCGACAACGCGTTCTCGTTCGAGGAGCTCGAGAGCTGGAACGCTCGGGTCGAACGGCGGATCGGAGAGGCCGCGCGATTCGCGTGCGAGCTGAAGATCGACGGCGTGGCGTGTGCCCTGACCTACGAGCGCGGGGCGCTGGTGCGGGGAGCCACCCGCGGCGATGGCGTCACCGGCGAGGACATCACGGCCAACGTCCGAACGGTGCGCGGCGTGCCCCCGAAGCTGCTGCTGAAGGACCCGCCCGCCTTGATCGAGGTTCGCGGTGAGATGTACTTCCCGGTGAAGGCGTTCGAGGGTCTGAACGAGGAGCTCACCGCCAACGGTCAGCGGCCGTTCGCGAACCCGAGGAACGCGGCCGCAGGGTCGTTGCGACAGAAGGATCCTAAGGTGACGTCCTCACGTCCGCTCCGGCTGTGGGTGCACTCGTTCGGCGCGGCGGAGGGGGTCGAGTTCGACTCGCACCTCGGCTTCCTGGCGTGGGCCGACTCGGCGGGGTTGCCGGTGCCGACGACCACCACCGGCGTGGATTCGATCGCTGGCGTCGAGGCGTTCCTGACCAACTGGGGAGAGCATCGGCATTCGATCGACTGGGAGATCGACGGCGCGGTGATCAAGGTCGACCAGACCGCGCTGCAGCGAGAGCTCGGTGCCACATCGCACGCGCCGCGATGGGCCATCGCGTTCAAGTTCCCGCCGGAGGAACGCACCGCCCTGCTGAAGAAGATCGACGTGCACACCGGGCGCACGGGCAAGGTCACGCCGTTCGCGGTATTGGAACCGGTCGCGGTAGGCGGCGTCACCATCACGACCGCGACGCTGCACAACGAGGATGAGGTACGGCGCAAGGACGTGCGCGAGAAGGACACGGTGATCGTTCGCCGCGCGGGCGACGTGATCCCCGAGATCGTCGGACCGGTGCTCGCCAAGCGGCCGAAGAACGCGCGGAAGTGGAAGATGCCGAAGACGTGTCCCTCGTGCGGCACGCCCCTCGTTCGCCGCGAGGGCGAGGTCGACCACCGGTGTCCGAACAAGGCCGGCTGTCCGAGCCAGGGACAGGAATGGCTGTTCCACTTCGCCGGCCGGGGAGCCCTGGACATCGAGGGCCTCGGCTACAAGACGCTCTGGGCGCTCGTCGAGAAGGGGCTGGTGCAGGACCCCGCCGACATCTACGCGCTCACGGATGAGCAGCTCGAACAGCTCGACGGGTTCGCGGAGAAGTCGATCACGAACCTCCTGACGCAGATCGAAGGTTCCAAGGATCGACCGATGTGGCGCCTGCTCGTCGGGCTGAACATCCGCCACGTCGGGACACACGTCGCGCAGTTGCTGGCGACGACGTTCGGCTCGATCGACGCGCTCGCCGCCGCGAGCGTGGACGAGGTGGACGACGTGCCCAGCATCGGCCCCGAGATCGCCGCATCCGTCCGGGAGTGGTTCGACGATGGGGAGAACGTGGCGCTCGTGGAGCGGCTGCGATCGGCGGGCCTCCGGATGGCCGATGAACGGACCGCCGCGAAGCCCGGGGAGGGTCCGCTCAGCGGCAAGACGGTCGTCCTCACCGGCACGATGCCGACCATGACGCGCGAGGAAGGCACGGAGCTGGCGCAGCTGGCCGGGGCACACGTCTCGTCAAGCGTGTCGAAGAAGACCGACTTCGTGGTCGCGGGCGAGAACGCGGGATCGAAGCTCACCAAGGCCGAGTCGCTGGGTGTCGAAGTCATCGACGAAGCCGAGTTCCGCACGCGTCTCCGCTCCTGACGCCGAGCGCCGGGTGGGTTCTCGCCGGCCGTTAGACTTGCCCCATGCCGGTGGAGATCGATATCGAGCACGTCGCCCTCCTCGCTCGTCTGGATCTGACCGACGACGAGAAGACGCGCCTGCGCACGGAGCTGGGCGCGATCCTGGAGCATGCCGCCGCCGTCGGAGAGGTCGCCGCGGACGACGTGCCCCCGACGGCATGGGCCATCCCGCGCTCTAACGTGTACCGCGAAGACGTTCCCGAGCCAGGGCTCAGCCAGGCGGCGGCGCTCGCGAACGCGCCCGACGCGGAGGGCGGCCGGTTCAAGGTGCCGCGGATCGCGGAGACGGGCTCGTGACCGAGCCCTGCGACCTCACGGGGTCGGAGGTCACGGAGAAGCTCCGGGCCGGCGAGCTGTCGGCCGTCGAGCTGACAGAGTCATCGCTGCGACGGATCGAGGCCGTCGACGGCGACGTGAAGGCGATCCTCACGCCGACCCCCGAGGTGGCGAGGGAGCGCGCGGAAGCGGTCGACGATCACGCCACGACCGGCGCGACGCAGTCGCCGGTCGCCGGCATCCCGATCGCGCTGAAGGACGTCCTCGCCACCAACGGGATCCGGACGACCTGCGGGTCGAGGATCCTGGAGAACTACATCCCGCCGTACGACTGCACCGCGTGGACGCGTCTGTCCGGCGCGGGTGCGGTGCTCCTCGGCAAGACGAACTGCGACGAGTTCGCCATGGGATCGTCGAACGAGAACTCGGCGTTCGGGCCGGTCCACAACCCGTGGGACCTCGATGCCGTGCCCGGCGGCAGCAGCGGCGGATCGGCCGCCGCGGTGGCGTCGGGCGAGGTCGTGTGGGCGCTGGGTACGGACACCGGCGGCTCCGTTCGGCAGCCCGCATCGCTCTGCGGCGTGGTCGGTCTCAAGCCGACGTACGGCCTGATCAGTCGCTACGGTCTGATCGCGTTCGCGTCGTCGCTCGACACCGTCGGCACGTTCACGCGGAGCGTGCGAGACGCCGCGGTCCTGCTAGGGACGCTGGCGGGCAAGGACCCGCGTGACGCCACCAGCCTGGATGTCCAGGTGCCGGACTACTTCATCGGTCTCGAAGACGGTGTAGCGGACCTCCGGGTCGGTGTGATCGACGGGACGTTCGGAGACGGCGTGCAGCCGGAGGTGCAGGATGCGGTCCGCGCCTCGATCGACCGGCTCGCGGCGCTCGGTGCGCACGTGGACGACGTCTCATTGCCGACCGCCGATCACGCGCTCAGCGCGTACTACCTGATCGCGCCGTCGGAGGCATCATCGAACCTGGCCCGCTACGACGGCGTGCGGTACGGCTTCCGCGCCGAGGGGCCGCACGCCGACTCCATCGCGATGATGTCCGCCACGCGTGGCCTGGGGTTCGGTCCGGAGGTGAAGCGTCGGATCATGCTCGGCACGTACGCGCTGTCGGCCGGCTACTACGACGCCTATTACGGACAGGCGCAGAAGGTTCGCACGCTCATCATCCGGGACTACGAGCGCGCGTTCGAGGACTTCGACGTCTTGGTGTCGCCGACGTCGCCCACCACGGCGTTCCGGATCGGCGAGCGCGCCGACGATCCGCTCGCGATGTACCTGTCGGACGTCTTCACGATCCCGGCCAACCTCGCAGGTGTTCCCGCGATCAGCGTGCCGTGCGGTCTGGATTCAGGCGGGCTCCCCGTCGGCCTGCAGTTCACCGCTCCCGCCCTCGGCGAGCCCCTGCTCTTGCGCGCCGCCCGCGCGCTCGAGAGCGACCTGGGACTCGAGCTCCGTCCTTCCATCCTCGCCGGCGTCTGACCGGCGTTCTCCGCGGACGCCCGTGCGGGCCTCCGCCGCGCGCGCCGCGCTGCCGGCGCTGATGATGATCGCGACGGCGACGACGATCAGCAGACCCGCGAATACGGTCCTCGCCGTGATCGCCTCGCCCAGGACGACGGCGCCGAGCAGGACCGCCCCGACCGGCGTGACGTACGCGTATGTGGCGACGAGCGACGTGCGGGCGTTGCGGAGCAGCCAGAGGTAGGACGTGAACCCCAGCCAGGACCCGAACACGATCAGGTAGGCGACCGCCAGCACCGAGGCCCGGGAGAACCTCGACACATCGACCCGGCCGAACTCGCCCGTGACTGCGCCGAGCGTCAGCAGGATGACGCCGGCGACGAGCATCTGCATGCCGGCTGCGACGAACGGGCGACGGGGCAGGGGCGCGCGGCGTTGGTAGAGCGAACCGGTCGCCCAGCAGATGGACGCACCGACGACCGTCAAGAGACCCACGGCGTCCACGTGCCCGGCGACCGACCCCTCTACGAGGATCGCGGCTCCCGCGAAACCCAACACGAGACCGGCGATCACGAGCGGAGGTTGGCGGTGGTGGTAGACGATCCGATCGATGACCGCGATCCAGAGCGGCACCGTGGCGATCACGAGCGCCGCGAGGCCGCTCGGAACCGTTCGCTCTCCCCACGCGACGGCGCCGTTGCCGCAGACGAGCAGGAGGCCGGCCACGACGGCCGCCCCCCGCCACTGTCTCGGGGTGGGCCGGTCGCCGGCGCGATCGCCCCGTCGGACGGCGATGCCGTAGAGCACGCTCCCCGCCACCAGGAAGCGGGTCGATGTCGCCAGCAGGGTCGGCAGGGTCTCGTTCACGACCCGCATCGCGAGGTACGTGGTGCTCCAGATGACGTACACAGCGCCCAGCGCCGCCCAGATCAGCGTGGTCGGGGGAGCCTGCTCCGCGGTGGCGATCGGCGCAGGCTCGGGCATCCACCGATGATAGGCGCCGCCCGTGGAAGCCCCGTGGGCGGTCTTCGATAAGCTGCCCATCGTCATGACCGATCTGGAGACCGTCATCGGGTTGGAGTGCCACGTCGAGCTCTCCACCCGCACGAAGATGTTCTGCGGATGCCGCAACGGGTTCGGCGACGAGCCCAACACCAACGTGTGTCCGGTCTGCCTGGGCCATCCGGGCACGCTGCCGGTCCCGAACCGCGAGGCGATCGCGTCGATCATGAAGATCGGGCAGGCGCTCGACTGCGCGATCGCACCGCATTCGCTGTTCCACCGGAAGAACTACTTCTATCCGGACATGCCGAAGAACTTCCAGATCAGTCAGTACGACCTGCCGATCTGCGTCGGCGGCCACCTCGACGTCGACGTCGACGGCGTCACCCGTCGCATCGGCATCACGCGGGTGCACATGGAAGAGGACACCGGCAAGACCACGCACGGCAGCGCGTCGGGGAGGATCCACGAAGCGGACTTCGCGCTGATCGACTACAACCGCGCCGGCGTGCCGCTGGTGGAGTGCGTGAGCGAGCCCGACATGCGCACACCGGAGGAGGCGGCCGCCTACCTGCGCGAGCTCCGGGTCACGCTCGGATCGCTCGACGTGAGCGACGTCCGGATGGAGGAGGGGTCGCTCCGCTGTGACGCGAACATCTCGCTCCGCCCGGTCGGCCAGACGGAGCTCGGCACGAAGGTCGAGATCAAGAACATGAACTCCGTCCGCTCGATGGAGCGAGCGCTGAACTTCGAGATCGCGCGCCAGACCAAGGCGATCGAGAACGGCGAGCCGATCGTGCAGGAGACGCGTCACTGGGACGAGGACGCCGGCGCCACGAAATCCATGCGTTCGAAGGAGGAGGCGTTCGACTACCGCTATTTCCCCGAGCCCGACATCCCGCCGCTCGAGCCGTCCGACGCCTGGGTCGGCGAGATCCGATCGACGTTGCCGGAGCTTCCCCGCGCCCGGCGGGATCGGTACGCGACCGAGCTCGGCCTGAAGCCCGAGGTCGCCCGCGTGCTGGTCGCCGACCGCGCCTGGACCGACCTGTTCGAGCGGACCATCGCGATCGGCGTGGACGCGAAGGCCGCCGCGAACTGGATCACACAGGACCTGGCCGGCTTGCTGAACAAGCATGGGGTTGCCCCCGAAGACTCGCCCGTCACCGCGGAGCATCTCGCGGAGCTGATCGGGCTGGTCGCGGACGACACCGTCTCCGGCGCCGGAGCGAAGCAGGCCCTGGAGGATGCGGTGCAGACAGGAGACGGCATCGCGGGCATCGTGGAACGGCTCGGACTGAAACAGGTCTCCGATGCGGGAGCGCTAGGCCCCATCGTCGACGCCGTGCTCGCCGAGCACGCGGACGTCGTCGAGGAGTTCCGCGGCGGGAAGGAGACGGTGATCGGGTTCCTCGTGGGGCAGGTCATGAAGCGATCCGGTGGCTCGGCGAACCCGAAGCTCGCGCAGGAGCTCTTGCGCGAACGCCTGACCGGATAGCCTCGGGGACGCGGTGCGCGTCTCGAACAAACCGCCCCGCTACCCGTGGTGGCAGCTCGTCCTGCTGGGTATCGCGGGCGCCGCGGAGTCCCTCGTCTGGCCGCTCCGGCGGATGTGGCGATCGGACCAACCGCTCGATCGTTACGGGCTCTGTCACTTCACGAGCGTCGCCGGCGACACGCTCCTGGCCATCTCGCTCGCCGACTCGGTCTTCTTCTCGCTCCCCGTCGGCGAGGCCAAGGTCAAGGTCGCGCTGTACCTCGCGATCACGATGTTGCCCCTCGCGCTCGCGGGTCCGCTCCTGATACCGCTCCTCGACCGGGCCGGGCCACGCCGCGCGATCTCGTTCGGCGCCGCCGCATTGCGGGCGGTGGGCGCGATCTACGCGGCTCCGCGGGTCGGGACGCTCCTGCTCTTCCCCAGCGCGCTCGTGCTGCTGGTCCTGTCGAAGGTCCACGCGATCACCAAGAACGGATTGACGATGGCGTACGCCCCTCCCGACGAAGGACTGATGCGGGCGAACGCACGCCTCGGCCGGATCGCGGTCGCGGGCGCGATCGCCGCCGCACCGTTCGGCTACGTCTTCCTGAAGATCTGGGGGGCCACCGGCCCCATCTACCTCGCCGCCGCCGTCTACGCGGTGTCGGCCGCGCTCAACGTCCGCCTCCCGCACCCCCGGATGCAGCCGTCGCCCGCGCGCGCGGTCGGCCCCCGTGGCCGGATCATGGAGCTGACCGGTCCGGCGATCGGCGCGGTGGGGATGCGCGCAGCGAGCGGCTTCCTCCTGTTCCTGCTTGCGATCTCGCTCCGCGGCGAGAACGAGCCGCTCTGGTGGTTCGGGGCGCTCGCCGCGGCCGGCGTGCTCGGCGGGTTCGTCGCGGACATGCTCGCGCCCATGCTCCCGACGACCACGCGAGAAGAGGCGGTGGTCGTCGCGTGCGTGTCGGCCGGCGCGATCGGGGCGCTGCTCGCGTTCGAGGTGTTCGGGCTGCCGCTGCTCGTCGTCTACGCGCTCGTCGCGGGCGCCGCGGCGGAGCTCAGCCGGCTGGCGTTCCAGAGCCTGATGCAACGTCACGCGCCCGCCGGAGCCCTCGGACGGGTGTTCGTTCGCTACGAGGTGGTGTTCCAGGTCGCGTGGGTCGGCGGCGCGTTCATCCCCGCGCTCCTGCCGATCAACTTCCGGCTGGGCATCTTGATCCTCGCGGCCCTGTACATCCTGACGGCCGGCGCGTACCTGTGGCACACGAGGCGTCGCAGGGGTTCCGGCACGCCGCCCGATCCCCGGATCGAGTAGTCGCCGCACCCGGGCGGCCCCGTAAGCTGAACGCCGTCCCGCGACGGAGCGGGCACGAGCGGGAAGGAGGGTCGCATGGCGGAGTTCGTCACCGTGGGTCGTGCCGACGAGATCGAGGAGGGTGAGGCGAAGGCGTTCCCCGTGAACGGCGCGGAGATCGCCGTCTCGCGCGTCTCCGGCACGCTCCACGCCTTCAGCGACATCTGCACGCACCGTGGGTGCAACCTCTCTCTCGGTGGCGAGATCGACGGAACCTCGATCACGTGTGAATGCCACGGCAGCATGTTCGACATGACCAGCGGCGAGGTCCTGGAGGGTCCGGCCACCGAGCCCATCGCGACGTTCCCGGTGCGCGAGGAGAACGGCGACCTCCAGATCGCGACCTAGGCGGGTGGTGGACGACCGGACGTTCGTCGTCGTGGGCGCCGGACTGTGCGGCGCCACCGCGGTCGCGACGCTCCGCACCGAAGGCTTCGACGGCCGCATCGTCCTCATCGGCGTGGAGGAGTCGGTGCCTTACGAGCGCCCGCCCCTCTCGAAGGAGTACCTGCGCGGGGAGGACCCGTTCGAGCGGATCGCGGTCAGGCCGCCGGAGTGGTACGCCGAACAGGACGTCCGGACGCGGTTCGGGACGATCGTCACGCAACTCGACGTCGCGGGGCGCGCCGTGGTCCTGGCCGGCGGCGAGCGGCTGCCGTTCGACTCGCTCCTGGTCGCGACGGGCGGTCACAACCGGAGGATCGACGCGCCGGGGTCGGAGCTCCCCGGCGTGCTCGACCTCCGTGATGTCGGCGATGCGGACCGGCTGCGCGAGGCGGTCGCGGGCGGCGCGCGCGTCGTGTGCGTCGGTATGGGCTTCATCGGCGCGGAGGTCGCCGCTTCGTTGCGAACGATGGGGTGCGACGTGACCGTCATCGAGATCTTCGAGACGGCCCTGTACCGGGTGCTCGGTGGAGAGATCGGGCGTGTGCTCGAAGGCATCCACCGCGATCGTGGCGTGACGATGCACTTCAACGACCTGGTGGCGCGATTCGAGGGCGACCGAAGGCTCGAGCGCGTCGTGACCAGAGGCGGCAGGACGGTCGAGGCCGACGTCGCGGTCGTCGGGATCGGGACGGAGCCTGCCGTGCACCTCATGGCGGGCACCGGGTTGGACGAGCCGGGCGGGATCCCCGTCGGGCCGACGTTGGAGACGCGGATCCCCGGTGTGTTCGCCGCCGGCGACGTCGCGCGACACGACCATCCGGTGTTCGGTCCGATCCGCGTGGAGCATTTCGACAACGCGTTGAAGATGGGGGAGACGGTCGCGCGCAACATGCTGGGCGCCGGGCGCGTCTTCGACGACCCGCATTGGTTCTGGTCGGACCAGTACGACGCGCAGATCCAGATGGCCGGGTTCGCGCCGACGTGGGATCGGATGGTGATCAGGGGCTCGCTCGAGGATCGCTCCTTCTGCGCGTTCCTCCTCGATGCAGCGGGTGTGCTCCGATCGAGCGTGTCGATCGCGTGGCCCCGCGACGTCCGCCGCTCGTTCGAGCTGATCCGGCGGCAGGCGTCTCCGGATCCTGCTGCATTGGCGGATCCGGCCGTAGACATCCGCACGTTGGTCCCGGGTGAGGGATGATGTGGGGATGAGGCCCGACCCGGTGATCGGTCATCCGACGTGCGACCTCGACCTGCAGCGTCGCATCCGTCAGACCCGAAGGGACGTGGTGGCCCGGTCGGTCGGACGCGCGTCCCCGAAGCGGTCGCTCCTCGACCGGCTCCTGAGACGCCACCCGGCGCCGCCGCCCGTGAACATGGACGCCGACGCCCTCCGAGATCGCGGCGACGACGTCTGGAAGTCCCTGCGCTTCTGAGCTCCCTGCTCGTCTAGTCTGAGAAGGACTAGTCCGTGGTGAGTCGCGCCGCGAGCTCATCGGGGGTGCCGTCGGCCTCGACCTGTCCGTCGTGGAACAGCACCACGCGGTTCGCGTACCGAAGCGCCTCGGGGTTGTGCGTCGCGGCAAGGACGGCCCCTCCACGACGGATCACGTCCCACAGGGCTTCGAGGATCAGGTCGGCGTTCTCGGTGTCGACCTCCGCGATCGGCTCGTCGGCCAGCACGACCTCGGGGTCGGCGATCAACGCGCGCGCCACGGCGACGCGCTGTTGCTGACCGGCTGAAAGCTCGAACGTTCGATTGTCGAGCCGGTCGCCCAAGCCGAGGCGCGTCAACCACGACGCGGCGCGCTCGCGGGCCTCGAGCAGAGGCGTCGCGCCGAAGCGGAGCGGCAGCTCGACGTTCTCGACGGCCGAGAGCGTGGGCAGCAGCCCGAAGCTCTGGAAGACCACGCCCATCTCGGTGCGTCTGAGCGCGCGTCGTTCATCGGCCGAGAGCGATCGCATCGGCGTTCCCTTCCACCGGACCTCGCCTTCGTCGGGGCGGTCCAGGCCCGAGAGCACGCCGATGAATGTGGTCTTCCCCGAGCCCGACGGGCCCATCAGCGCCACGAAGTCCTTCGGCTTCACCGCGAGGGACGCGCCGCGGACGGCGAAAACCCCGTTCGCGCCGTCGTACGTGCGGACGATGCCCTCGGCGGACAGGATGGGCTCAGGCATGGCCGGTCTCCGTCCGCCGCCGCAGGCGGACCTCGTCCACCGTCACCTCGGCTTCGAGCTCGGCATCGCCGAGCGTCGCAACCGCCTCGTCGGGCAGATACACGCGGCCGTCGCTCCCGACCGGCTCCACGACGAGCCCTTCGTGCAGGATCCGTCCGTCGCGAACGCGGATCCGCCGGTCCGCGCGCCGTGCGGCGAGCAGGTCGTGGGTCACCATCACGATGGTCACGCCGAACTCCCGGTTCACGGCACGGAACGATTCCAGCACGAGGTCGGCCGACACGGAGTCCAGCTCCGCCGTCGGCTCGTCGGCGAGCAACAACGTCGGCGTGTTCGACAGCGCGACCGCGATCGCGGCGCGTTGCTGCTCGCCGCCTGAGAGTTCGCCCACCCTATGGTTCGCGCGGTCGGACAGATCCACGAGCCGCAGCAGCTCGTCGGAGCTCCGGCGGCGGACCGATGCCAGGCCGGCGCGCAGGACCCCGGGCAAGCGAACGTTCTCGCGCACCGTGAGGTAGGGGACGAGGTTCCGCGCCGTGCCCTGCCACACGAACCCGAGATGCTCGGCGCGGAACCTCGTCAGGACGTCGTCGTTCAGCAGCCCCAGGTCCTGGCCGTCGACGTCAACGACGCCGGCCGAGGCCCGGTCGAGACCTCCGAGCAGGTTCAGGATCGTCGATTTGCCGGCTCCGCTCGGTCCGACGACGGCGAGGAACTCCCCCCGAGGGACGTCGAGGTCCACGCCGCCCAGCGCGACCACCCCCATCTCGCCGACGCGATACACCTTGAAGACGTGCCGAAGGCGTGCCAGCACATCGCGCCCCTCGGGAGCGAACCGCTCCGGGCTGACCATCGTCATTCGGCCTCACCTCGCAGGACGCCCGTGACCGACGACCGCATCAACGTTCGAAGCGCGAACCCCAGGCCCAGCGACGTCGTCACCGCGACCGTCCCGAGCGCGACGCCGAGGCTCGTCCAGTCCATCACGAGCAGCGGCGGCGGATACGACACGCCGAGGCTCGTGCCGACGTACGGCATCACCAAGCGTAGAAGCAGGTATCCCAGACCCAGTCCGGCGAGGATCGCGAAACCGAGCAACAGCCCCTGCTCGAGCACCAGCGTGCGCCGGATCTGCGATCGCTCGGCGCCCATGGCTCGCAGCGCCGCGAACTCGTAGTCCCTGCGGCGCTGCGCGAAGTACAGGCTCGCCGAGACGCCGATGATCACCAGGCCGACGCCGCCGGCCGCCGCGGTGAAGTTCATACCGACGGCCAGGCTCTGCGGCAGCTGCGCCAGCGTCGCCTCGATCGGTGCCGACCGTTGGGTGGCACGTCCCGTGATGAACCCGTGCTCTCGCAGCGCCGGCAATGGGTTGTCCGACCCCATCGCCCAGACCTGGTCCAACGTGATGCCGGGTTCCGGCACGGCCAGCTCACGCTCGAGCAGCGCGCGGGTCGGCACCACGATGAACGGGGAGTTCGGGATGGCGCTCGGGAACTGCGTCGCCTCGGCCACCTGGCGGAGCTCGATCTGTTGTCCCCCGAGTGTCACGGTGAACGTGTCGTCGACCTGCGCGGCGACCACGGTGGACAGGAGCGCCGGCATGGCCGCGGGACGCGGGATGAGGCCGGCGAAGACCGTGCCGGCGCCGATCTGCACGTCGAAGCGGAACCCGTCGGCCGTCGACACGAACCGTCCACCGCTGCCGCGCCAGGTCAGCGGGACCCACCCGTCCAGGGGAAGCGGCACGCCGTCGATCTCCGCCTGGGTGATCGCGATCGGGAAGCGGAACGGGAGATCCAGCGTCGTGTCCGCCTGGAACGAGATCGACAACAGGCGTGTCCCCGGGGCGAGCGGGATCCGATATGTCCCGGGTCCGGCCGAGACGAGCTGCGTCTCCGGCGTGTGTGTCACACCGGCGTCGTCGATCACGGTCGCGGTCACGCCCACACCGGCGATCGCCTTCGGAACGTCGATCGACACGGTGAGCGTCGCCGCGCCGGTGGGGAGATCGAAGCCGGAGGGGCGTGTGTGCAGAGCGTCGAGGATCTGGCTGATCGGGGTCTGCGAGAAGTCGGAGCGCCACCACCCGCCCTGGGCGTAGGTGGCGGGATCGATCGAGATCGCCGTCGGCGGCAGGGCGTACGAGCCCTCGGGGAGGTCCGGCTCCGTCCGGATCACCGGGGTCGTGTTCGGCGGCATGTCGTCGATGGCCGGCAGCACGTCCTCGGGAGGGGAGACCTGCACGTTCCAGTCGGCTCCCACGATCGTGTGCGCCGCGTCTTGGTGATTGCGCAGCACGATCGCTCGGTACGAGGTCGAGACGACGAGGAGTCCCATGGCGAGCAGCAGGAGCAGCGCCGCCGCGAACCCGGCGCCCGGAGCGCGACTCAACTTGCGCCCCGCAAGATAGATCGGTACGTGCCTTGATCGTCCGATGCGCCGATCGACTCGCCGGAACGCGAAGAGCAGCAGACGCAGGACCAGGAACGAGGCGGCGAACAGCAACAGCGTCGGCGCCAGCAGCACGAGGGGGTCGATCGTGCCCGAGCCGGGCTTCGGCTTCGTTCCGCCCCGGAGCTGGATGAACGCGAAGATCCCGACTGGAAGCACGATCAGCTCGACGGGCACGCGGGAAAGCAGCGGACGATCCTCCCGCGACGCCGCCCGTCGCTCCTCGAGCACCGTTCGCGAGATGTAGGGGATCGACAGCAGGAGCAGGATGAGGGCACCGAACGCCGCTGCAACGGCACCGAGGACCTCCGCGGACGCGTTCAGGTGGACGGGGAACAGCACGCCGGGGAGCGTGGGCCCGTTCGAACGACCGGCGAGGCTCGCCAGGCCGAGCCCGATCAGGAGGCCAACCGGGAACGCGACCACGGCAGCGAGCACGGCCTGCACCGTCTGCGCCAGGAGGAGCGTTCGTCGCGAGAACCCCCGGCTGTGGAGCACCGAGAGCTCGAACGCCTGACGGGTGAGCGTGAGCGCCCCCACGCCCGCGAGCACGGCCAGGGTCACGGCGCCGATCTGGAACACGACGAGCAGGATCGGGATGCGCAGGTTGGCGACACGCTGGTCAACGAGCCGAAGGAGGGTGTCGAGCCCCGTGAGCACGCGCGCCCCAGCGAGTCCTGGGTCGCCGTGCAGCGTGTCCTCGACCTGGTGGAGCCGATCGGGGAGCGTGCGCACGTCGGCGAACGACACGTCGGCGAGATCGAGGTACAGGTCCCACGAGAACTCGGTCGTCAGTCCGAGCGTCCCGGCGAGCGAGAGCTCGGTGTCGCGTGAGACGAGCTCCGGCTGGACCTGCGCGGAATCGGGTGGCGGGAAGGGGCTCCGCGAGCCGAACCAGAACGGGTCGCTCGGATCCGGCGGCAGGAACGTCCCGCTTACCGTGAGGTCGGCCGCCTCGCCACCGGGCCCCAGCAGCGTCACGCGGTCGCCGATGTGGATCCCCTGGGTCTGCGCCGAGTTCCCCGCGAGCGCGATCTCGCCCGAGCCGGGCGGCTGCCCTTTGAACGTCAGGTGGTCCTCGGCGCCGTCCCGGAAGAGCAACGGCACCGAGGGACCGTCCTCTCCGTTCAGCCGGACGGTGGTCAGCCCCTGCCGCACCTCCTTACCCACGGGGAGCGGTCGGGTCTCGCCCGTGATGGTGGCGTCGGCCTCGGCGTACGAGAAATCCCCGCCGCCGAAGGTCTGGATCCGGGCGTTCGCGACGGTGACGGCGGCCCCGTGGATGGCCGACGAAAGGATGGCCGACCTCGCGGCGTCGGCGTAGATCGGACCCGCGACCAGGACGCCCACGCTGAACGCGAGCGTCACCACGACGGCGAGGCCCAGCAAGCGCTGAGCCACGAACCGCTTGAGGAGGAACCGAAGCGTCGCCATGGCATCGTGGACCGCCAGGCGTGCGCGTGAACGGTGCGCGTACCCCCCGACGGCCCGACCGATGATACGGACCGCGCCGGACCGCGAGGCTGTTCTGATTGCGGAACCTTGCCATGCGCGGATGCGCGGATCCGTTCCCTCGGGCAGCCGGAACCCGCCTGTTAGTCTGACCTTGCGAGCCCCGCACGCCGGTGCGAGGCGGCAGATCTGCGAGGAGTGAGCACGGTGAACAGGCCAGAGATCATCCTTGCCCCCGGTCCGACCCCCATCCCTCCCGAGGTGCTCTTGGCGCAGGGAAGCCCCCTCGTCTACCACCGCGGTCCCGGGTTCGGGAAGTTGATGCGGGAGGTCACCGATCGGCTGAGAGCGCTCTATCGCACCGCGAACGGTGACGTGCTGTTGATGACGTCGTCCGGGACCGGCGGTCTCGAATCGGCGATCCAGAACTGCTTCTCGCCCGGCGACGAGGTGTTCGTGCCCAACGCGGGGTTCTTCGCCGACCGATGGAAGCGGCTGGCCGAGGCGTACGGGCTCACCGTCCGAACGGTCGACTACGAATGGGGAACGAAGATCCGTCCCGACGATGTCGCCGCGGCGCTCGCGGAGCATCCGGTCAAGGCCGTCCTGCTCACGCAGAGCGAGACGTCGACGGGTGTGATCCAGCCGGTCGAGCAGCTCGCGCGTGTCGCCGACGACGCCGGCGCGATGGTCGTGGTCGACGTCGTGTCCTCGCTCGGCGCCGTGCCGTTCGACTTCGACGGCTGGGGCATCGACGTGGCGGTCGGCGGATCGCAGAAGGCGCTGTCCGCCTCGCCCGGCATCGCGTTCGTGGCGATCAGCGATCGCGCGTGGGAGGCGGCCGCCTCGGCCACCAACCCGCGCTTCTATTTCGACTGGGCCACGTATCGACGGTTCGCGTCCCTACCGGATCCCGAGAACCCATGGACGCCGGCGATCAGCGTGATGCAGGGATTGCACGCGGCGTTGGAGCTGTACTTCCAGGATGGGGTCGAGGCCGCCATGGCGCGGCATCGGTCGCTGTCGCGCGCGGTGAAGGAAGGCGCGCAGGCCCTGGGACTGGATCTGTTCGGCGAGGGCCTCGCGGACAACTGGACCGTGACCGCGATCCGCGCGCCCGAGGGGCTGGACGCCGACACCATCGCGAGCAGGATCCGCTCGGACTTCGGGGTCGTCCTCGCTCCCGGCCAGGGCCCGTTGAAGGGCAAGGTCTTCCGGATCGGGCACTTCGGGTACTTCAGCGAGCTGGACATCCTCCGAGGTCTCGCCGCGCTCGAGATGACGTTGGAGCGGCTGGGGTACCCGGTGAAACGTGGCGCGGCCGTCGCGGCGGCCGAAGGCGTCTTCTCGGAACTCCACGGGTAGCCGGGCCGTGCGCGTCCTGGTCACCGAGAAGCTCTCCGAGCAAGGGCTCGAGCTGCTCCGCCGCGACTTCGAAGTGGACGTCCGTCCCGAGCTCGCGACCGGCGACCTCGCCGTGGAGATCGGCCCGTACGAGGCGCTGATCGTCCGTTCGCAGACACGCGTGACCGCGGATGTGCTCGAAGCGGCGGAGCGGCTCCGCGTGGTCGCCCGTGCCGGGATCGGCTTGGACAACGTGGATGTCGATGCGGCGACGCGCCGGGGTGTCATGGTCGTGAACGCTCCCCAGTCCAACGTGATCTCCGCCGCCGAGCACACGCTCGCGTTGCTGCTGGCCCAAGCGCGCAACATCCCGCAGGCGCACGCGGCTCTGGTCGCGGGACGATGGGAGCGGGCCGGATGGGAGGGAGTGGAGCTCGCCGGCAAGACCATCGGCGTGATCGGGCTCGGTCGTGTCGGCGCCCTGGTCGCGCACCGGGCGGCGGCCTTCGGTATGCGCGTGATCGCCTACGACCCGTACGTGTCGTCCGACCGCGCGAAGGAGATGGGGGTCGACGTGATGCCGACCCTCGAGGCAGTGCTGGTCCAGTCGGACTTCGTCACGATCCATCTCCCGCGCACGGCGGAGACGGAAGGGCTGATCGGCGAGCACGAGCTCTCGCTGATGAAGCCCGGCGCGCGCCTGGTGAACACCGCCCGGGGCGGCATCGTGGACGAGGACGCATTGGCGAAGGCGCTGGAGAGCGGCCAGCTCGCCGGCGCGGCGCTCGACGTCTACGCGGCCGAGCCCACCACCGACAGCCCGATCTTCGGGTTCGACCACGTGGTGGTGACGCCGCACCTGGGTGCGTCGACGCGCGAGGCGCAGGACAAGGCCGGCACCACGGTCGCCGAGATGGTGAGGCTGGCGCTGCGCGGAGAGTTCGTCCCGTACGCCGTCAACGTGTCGGCGGGCGCGGAAGTCTCGGAGGTCGTCCGCCCGTTCGTGCCGCTCGCCGAGCGGCTCGGAGCGCTCCTCGCCGGTCTCGCCGAGGGCGGTGTGCGCTCGATCGTCTGCTCGTACATGGGTCGGATCGCCGAAGCCGACACGCGGGTGCTGACGCTCGCGATCCTGAAGGGCATCTTGGGCAAGGTCGTGAACGAGCCGGTGTCGTTCGTGAACGCGCCCATGCTCGCACGCGAGCGCGGGATCACGGTGAGCGAGATGCGATCGACGGTGTCGGAGGACTACGTGAGCCTCATGTCGCTGCATGCTGACACCGACGAAGGTCCGGTGTCGGTTGCCGGAACGCTCGTCGGCAAGCGCGACTCGGAGCGCGTGATGAAGGTCGACGACTTCGACATCGAGATGGCGCCCGCCGAGCACATGATCTTCTTCACCTACGCGGACCGGCCGGGCATCATCGGGACGGTGGGGACGATCCTCGGCGGCCACGGCGTCAACATCGCCACGATGGATGTCGGCCGCAAGGACGAGCGCGGGGAGGCGCTCATGTGCCTGACCGTGGATGCGCCGGTCCCCGCGCACGTGCTCACGCACATCGCGACCGAGATCGAGGCCAGCCGGTTGCGCGCGATCACGCTGCCGGCATAGGTCTGCGCCCGAACGCGCGTGCTAGACTCGCCCATCATGAAGCGGCTGATCAGGATGAGTCTCATCACCGGCACGGTCTGACGCGCGCCACCGCGTCCCGTCCCCGGTAGCTCCGTCCCTCACGCCCGCACCCGAACCGCAGGAGTCGCTTCATGAGCCGCACGCCTAGGTCCAACGTTCGCAGACTGGCCGTCGGCCGCCTGATCTCCGTCACCGGAGGCGCCGCCGCCTACACCGCGTTGATGTTCACGGTGTGGCACAAGACGCACTCGGCCACCTGGCAGTCGGTCGCGCTCCTGCTCACGTTCGGCGTGGTCGGCATCCTCTCGCCGCTCACCGGGCACTTCGGCGACCGCTTCGATCGCCGCAAGGTGATGATGATCTCCGAGACGATCGCGGCCGCGGTGTTCTTCGCCATGGCGTTCATGGACGCTCCGAAGCCGCTGATCGCGCTGGCGTTCGTGTCGGCGATGGCCGAATCCCCGTTCTGGTCCGCCTCGGCGGCCGCGATCCCGAACCTCGTGGAGCGAGAAGAGGACATCGCGTGGGCGAATAGCTTGCTCGGCCTCGGACGGAACGCCGGCATCATGATCGGTCCGGTGATCGGTGGCGTGCTGCTGACCACGCTGGGGGCACCATGGGTGTTCGCGATCAACGGCGCCACGTTCGTGGTGTCCGTGTTCCTCACGCTATCCGTGAAGGGCGACTACTCGCGCGAGCACACGGCCGCCGAGCAGGAGGAGCATCAGGGGATCACTGCCGGCCTCCGGTTCATCTGGCGCGACCGGCCGCTCCGGGTCATGGTGATCGCGTGGACCGTGTTCCTGCTCGGCGCCGGCATGGGCATGGTGGCCGATGCCCCGCTCGCCGAGCACTTCAGCGCGGGCTCGGCGGGCTTCGGGCTCCTGATCGCATGCTGGGGGCTGGGTTCGGTCGTGGGCAGCCTCGCGGGTCGCAAGCTGACCGAACGGACCGAACCGGTCTGGCTGGTGCTGGGCGCGGTTGGCATCGCCGTGGCCGGTCTCGGCATCGCCTTCGCACCGAGCTTCGCGTTCGTGCTGGCGAGCCTGTTGATCATGGGCACGAGCGACGGCATCTCGATCGTGGCCGAGCAGGGGATCATGATGCGCCGCTCGCCCGATGCCGTCCGCAGCCGGGTGATGGCGGGCTTCGACGCCCTCCTGTCGCTCGGGATCGCTGTCGCGTACGTCTTCGCGGGTCCGGTGCTCCACTTGCTCGGGCCTAAGGGCGTGTACGGAGTGGGCGGCGTCTCGGCGGCCGTCGCCGCCGTGCTGCTGCTGCCCGTCCTGCGGCTGCGTCACGCCGCTCCGGCGGCACCGGGGATCGACGGCGTCATCGCACCACCGGATATCGCTTGAACGACCGGTCAGGGGTCTCCGGGCCCCCGGCCGGTCTGTTCGAGCGGTCGTGCGACCGAGCGTCGTTCTTGCGCTGAACGACCGTTCAAGGGTAACGTGAGCCGTATCTCGACTCCCAACCAGTACGACGCGATCGTGATCGGCGGCGGCCACAACGGGCTGGTCGCCGCGGCGTACTTGGCGAAGTCCGGCGCGCGGACCGTGGTCTTGGAGGCCCGGCACAAGACGGGCGGCGCAGCGGACACCATGGCGCCGTGGCCGGAGGCGCCCGAGTTCAAGGTCACGACGCTGAGCTACGTGATGAGCCTGATGCCCGACACGATCCTGCGCGACCTGCAGCTGGAGCGCCACGGGTATCGCGTGCACCCGACCGGGCCGTACTTCCTGCCGTTCCCGGACGGGCGTTGCATCGTCCAGTACGACGACTCGGCGAAGAACTACGAGGAGTTCGCCAAGTTCTCCAAGCACGACGCCGACGCGATCGAGCGGTGGGACGCATGGATCGGGGGATTGGCGGAAGTGCTCGGTCCGCTCCTCATGACCACGCCGCCGACCGTTGGATCGAAGCGACCTGCCGACCTCGTGGATCAGCTCCGGCTCATCTGGCGGTTCCGCGGTCTCGACGTGAAGACGGTCGGGGACGTGACGCGCCTGATGACCATGTCGATCGTCGACATCCTGGATCGGTTCTTCGAGTCGGAGCAGGTGAAGACCGTGATGTCGTTGAACGGTCTGATCGGCACATGGGCCGGGCCGTACGAGCCGGGCACCGGTTACGTGATGGCCCACCACTCGATCGGCGATGTCGGGGACGGCAACCTCGGCGCGTGGGCGGTGCCGGAAGGCGGGATGGGCGCCGTCGCCGCCGCGATCGAGTCCAGTGCCCGGACGTTCGGCGCCGAGATCCGGACGAATGCTCGCGTCGCCCGGATCCTCACGTCCGTGGGGGCGGCGCGCGGGGTCACGCTGGAGGAGGGCGAGGAGATCCTCGCGCCGTTGATCGTCACCGCGATCCACCCGAAGATCACGTTCCTGCAGCAGCTCGATCCGAGCGAGCTCCCCGCGGACTTCGTCCGTGACATCCAGCACTGGAGCTCGCGGAGCGGCGTGGTGAAGATCAACTGCGCGCTCGACCGACTGCCGGTCTTCACGTCCAACCCGGAGCTCACGGATCAGTCCGGCGGCGTCGAGCTGGCGCACTCCGTCGCGTACCTGGAGACGGCGTTCGAGGAAGCGCGCGCGGGGAGACCCTCGACGCTGCCCTTCTCCGACGGCGTGGTGCCGACGTCGCTCGACCCGACGCTCGCGCCGGATGGCAAGCACGTCATCTCGCTGTTCACGCAATGGGTGCCCCACGGGTGGAGCGAGGAGCCCCACCGTGAGGAGCTGGAGTCATACGCCGACCGCGTGATCGCCGGGTACGACGAGCTGGCGCCCGGGTTCGCGGACAGCGTCCTGCATCGCCAGGTGATCGGCCCGTACGACATGGAGCATGAGTGGGGCCTGATCGGCGGCAACATCTTCCACGGCGAGCTGTCGGCGGAGCAGCTCTTCCACATGCGGCCGGCGCCGGGCTACGCGGACTATCGCACGCCGATCCGCGGCCTGTATCAGTGTTCCAGCGCCACGCACGCGGGTGGCGGCGTCACCGGCATCCCGGCGTACAACTGCGTCCGGGAGATCAAGCGAGACCGCAAGCGGAGCACGCGTTCCCGAACGAAAGGTTCGAAGTGATGACCGAGCAAGCGCACACGACGTTCCCGTTCTACATGGCCACCTGGTACCGGAAGTCGCCGTACTACCAGCGCACCGTGGAAGCGGGCTGCACGAGCTGGGACCTGTACAACCACATGCTGATCCCCACGTTGTACGACGACGACCTGAAGGAGTATTGGCATCTGCTGAACCACGTGACGCTCTGGGACGTGGCCGTGGAGCGGCAGGTCGAGATCACCGGGCCGGACGCCGCCAGGTTCACGCAGCTGCTCACGCCGCGCGACCTGTCCTCGACGCAGGTGGGCCAGTGCAAGTACGTGCTGATCTGCGCGCCCGACGGCGGCATCGTGAACGACCCCATCCTGCTGAAGCTGGCGGAGGATCGCTTCTGGCTCTCGCTCGCCGACTCCGACGCGCTGTTGTACGCGATAGGCGTGCAGGCGTTCGCCGGCATGGACGTCACGATCCGCGAGCCCGACGTCTCGCCGCTGCAGGTCCAGGGCCCGCGTTCGAAGGACGTGATCCGCAAGTTGTTCGGTGAGGACGTCATGAACCTCAAGTACTACTGGTGCGCGGAGGAAGAGCTCGACGGCATCCCGGTCGTCGTGTCGCGGACCGGGTGGACGGGCGAGGTGGGCTACGAGATCTACCTGCGCGATTCGAGCCGCGGCACGGATCTCTGGGACAAGGTGATGGATGCGGGGCGGGAGTTCGACATCCGGGCGATCGCGCCGAGCGACCAGCGCCGCATGGAGGCGGGCATCTTCAACTACGGCAACGACATGGACATCTCGAACAACCCGTTCGAGGTGACGGGGCTGGAGCGACTCGTCGAACTCGACAACGACAACGTGGTCGTCTCGCGCGAGGCCTTGCGGCGGATCGCGGCCGAGGGCGTGAAGCGCAAGCTCGTCGGCGTGCGGATCGACGGGCCGCCGCTCCCGATGTGGCTGGAGGACTTCTGGCCGGTCACGAAGGACGGCGACGAGGTGGGGAGGCTGACGTCCGCCTCGTACTCGCCGCGACTGGACTTCAACATGGGATACGCGTGGGTTCCCGGCGAGCTGGCGAACCAAGGCACGGTGCTGCAGATCGAATCGCCCGCCGATCGCATGACGGCTACCGTCGTCCCGCTTCCGTTCCTCGATCCGAAGAAGGACGTGCCGAAGGGCTGAGGGTCGTGGAGAGCCTCCAGGGGCAACTCTTGATCGCCGGCCCCACCTTGTGGGATATGAACTTCCGGCGCACGGTGCTCCTCATCGGGCACCACGACGACGATGGCGCCGTGGGTGTCGTCCTGAACCGCGCCTCCGGGACGACCGTCGCCGAGGCCGTGCCACCGCTCGGCTCGCTCGTCCCAGCGGACGAGCCGGTCTTCCTGGGCGGCCCGGTTCAGCCCGGCGCGGCCGTCGTCGTGGCGGACTTCGCAGACCCGTCGATCGCCGAGTTCCTGGCTTTCGACTCCATCGGGTTCCTGCCGCCCGAGACCGAACCGGGCGTCGGGGCCGCGCTGCGCCGCGCACGCGTGTTCGCCGGCTACGCCGGATGGGGACCTGGTCAGCTCGAGGCCGAGATGGAGGGAGGCTCCTGGGTGCTAGAGCCCGCGCGCCCGAGCGACGTCTTCTCGAGCGACCCATCACGGTTGTGGGAAGAGGTCTTGAGGCGGAAGGGGTCGTCGTTCGATCTGCTCCGGCTCATGCCGCTCGATCCGACGCAGAACTGACCTCGCCCCTCGCGGCGGCTCCCGGCAGCCGCTAGAGCTTACTGACGCGGGTCGACGTCGCGAGCTGAACCGCGGCCATCGCCTCCAAGGCGGTCAGGACGTCCTGGAGGACCGTCTGCGCTTGATCCTCGTCCTCGGCCCGCACGACGAGACTGATCTCGGCCGCGTACTTCGACACCGGCTCCGATGGGCGCTCGTTCTCACGACGAAGGTGCCCCATCAGCGGACCGGTGCGATGGTGGCGAGCATCGCCGAATCGTACACGGCGCGGCCGGATGGCCGGTCAGGGGCCCGTGGCGCGGTGCTGGTGGAAGCCCCGACGGTCCGAGGGTCGTTGTCCGTGTACAGAGCCAGGAGGGCGTCCGGCGTGAGGGGCCGCGAGAAGAGGTATCCCTGGGCGATGTCGCAGCCGTACGAGACCAGCGTGGCCAGCTCGCTTTCGGTTTCTACTCCCTCGGCGACGGCCGTGAGCCCCAGGTTGTGGCTGAGCTCGACGATGCTGCGCACGATGAGGGTGTTAGCCGGGTCGTCTTCCATCGACATGACGAAGGATCGATCGATCTTCAATTCGGCCAGTGGAAGGTCCTTGAGCTGTCCCAGGCTCGTATAGCCCGCTCCGAAGTCGTCGATCGACAGCCGCAGTCCCGCTTCGTGGAGACGTATCAACATCGCCCTGGCTCGTGTCGGATCGGCCATGATGGCGGACTCGGTGATCTCCAGCTGTAGGAGTTCCGCCGGCAATCCGTAGGTCTTCAATTGGTCGAGGATCTCCTCATGGATCTCCTCATCGAGGAGATTGCGCGCAGACAGGTTCACCGAAACAGGGATGACGTAGCCGGCGCCGAGCCACGCTCTGACCTGCTTGAGTGCCATCTCGAGGACCTTCCGCGTCAACGGAGCGATCAGGGCGGTGTGCTCGGCGATCGGGATGAACTCGTCGGGCGGAACCAGACCGCGAGACGGGTGCTGCCAGCGGATGAGGGCCTCGACCCCGCAGATCTGACCCGTCTTCAGATCGATCTGCGGCTGGTAGTGAAGCAGGAGCTCGTCGGCGTCCAGCGCTCGGCGCAGGTCACCGATGAGCTGCAACCGCTCGGGCGTGTGATGATCGAGGGCGGGGTCATACGCGAGCACCCCGACACCCCGCTCCTTCGCGTTGTACATGGCGATGTCCGCGTGCTGGAGGAGCGTGGCCGCATCGTCGCCGTGCAGGCCCGACACGACGGCTCCGATGCTTGCTTCGGTGGTCAGGTCGACCCCTTCGACGACGAACGGCACCGACAGCGCTACTTGGAGTCGCTCGGCCACCGCGAGCGTCTCCGCCAGACCGTTCACGCCTGGGAGGAGCACCCCGAACTCGTCGCCGCCGAGCCGCGCGACACTCTGTCCCTCGCGCAATACCGTCGCCAACTGGGCGCCGACCATCTTCAAGAGCTGGTCGCCGTAGGTGTGGCCGAGCGTGTCGTTGACCTCTTTGAAGTGGTCGAGATCGACGAGCAGGAAGCCGATCTCGGATCCCTGCCCTCGCCCGGCACCCAGGGCCTGCTCGAATCGATCTGCCAGCATGACCCGATTCGGAAGGCCGGTGAGGCGATCGTGCATGGAGTCGTGCAGGATGCGTTCCCGTTGGCCGTCCAACTCTCGGCGGACCCGACGCAGGATCGACGAGAACACCGCCACCAAGAGGAGTCCGAGGAAGAAGATCGCGGGCGTCGAGAAGGCGAAGAACCGCTCGATGCGTCGGAGATCGTCGAGGGTACTCACCGACGTTGCGTGGTGTTCGCGCGAATCGGCGTCGACGATCCGTTCGATGGAACCGAAGAGCGGGTCTACAAGCGCCCCGTCGATGGACAGCACCTTGACGGCGTCGCCGACGTCCACAGCCGCGAACATCCGTGTGATCGCATCGAGATACCTCGTGTGCAGAGCCAGCAGCCGCTCGACCTGGAGGATGTCGCTGGGGCCGCCGTCCTTACGCACACGCGCGAGCGCTGATGCGAGGTCTGCCGCGGCCCGACCGTAGCTCGCAAGGACCGTGGGACCCGGCTCCAAGCGATACTTGCGCTCCAGGGACTCTTCCGCAGCAACTGCCGCGGCCGCATCCGAGTAGTCGTTCGAAAGCCGGCTCGCATCCAGGGCACGCTCGGAGACCCGTTCCGTGTATTGCGACGCCGACAAGCCGAACACGGTCAATCCGACGAGGACCGCCACCAAACCCCAGGTCGACAGCCGATACGCGATCGCCGTACGTGCCTTCGGCTCCCGCCGGATGCCGAACCCCATATCTCTACGTATCGGGCACATCGGGCTTCGCCTGAAGGCATCCCCGACACTCACCGAGTGATCGGGAACGGGCCCGGCAGCCCGTACACTCCCGCTCCATGGCGAGATCCGTCGCGTTGACCGCGCCGCGGGGTATTCCGACACGACCCGGGTCTCTCGACCGAAGGCGTTTGGGTGCGTAACGAGCTCCCGGCCAGACCGCGATGTCGTCGCACGTTGAAGACGGAACGACGCTCGAGATCGATGCCCGCAGGGCGCGCGACCGGCGACCGTCGTTGGCGTGATGGTCGCCACCTCGCGCTGGCCGTTACATTCATCCTGCGATGGGGGAACAGGGCGCCTTCTTCGAAGCTGACTCACGGGGTTCCGTGGCCTTCGACGACGCCGCCGACTACTACGACGAAACGAAGGCGTTGCCGCCCGACGCGCTCGCGGCCACGGTCGACCTGCTCGCCTCGGAGTTCGACGCTACCGCTCGGGTGCTCGATATCGGGATAGGTACGGGGATGCTCGCGATGCAGCTGGTCGAGCGCGGATTCCTCGTCGACGGCGTCGACCTCTCCGTGCCGATGCTTCGCCGCGCCACCGCGAAGGCGGCGCGCAGGCGGGTGGGTCTCACCGTGGCGGACGCGACGCAACTTCCGTTCCGCGACGGCGCGTTCGACGGCGCGTTCATGCGCCACGTGTTGCACTTGGTTCCCGATTGGCGGCAGGTGCTGTCCGAAGCCGTCCGTGTGGTTCGCCCGCGCGGGAAGGTCGTGGTCAGCATCACCGACTACACCGGTCTCTACCGAGAGATACAGGCCCGCTTCCTGATGGAAGCCGGTGGGCTGCCACTGGCTGTCGGTCTGCGACCCGACGACCCGGGGTCGCTGCGGCGCGCGATGCGGCGACTAGGAGCGCAGGTGCGTCCACTGCCGGTCGTGCGCGGCAGGCGCACCCTGACCGTGGACGAGTTCCTCACCCACATCGAAGCCGGACGGTACAGCTGGACGTGGCAGGCCACCGACGAGTGCCGGCGGGAGGCGACACGGAAGCTGCGCGCGTGGCTCGCCCGGCGATTCGGTGACCTCGCCCGGCCGGTCGAGCCCCGGTTCGCGGTCGACTGGTGGGCGTTCGACCTGCCCGATCGCGTGGTTCGCTCCCGGCCCTAGACTCCACGACCATGGAGGAGTCGGTCGCGTTCGACCGCGCGGCGGAGTATTACGACGCCACGCGCGGATACACGCCGGAGGGCGAGCAGGCGATGGTCGGCATACTCGTCGACGAGCTCCGAGGGTGTGGGCGCGTGCTCGAGGTGGGCGTGGGCACCGGCCAGGTGGCGCTCCCGCTCCACGCTGCCGGCATCCCGCTGGTCGGCCTCGACCTGGCCCGCCCGATGATGGACCGGCTCGTTGAGAAAGCGGGCGGCCGATCGCCACTCCCGCTCGTCCAGGGCGACGCCACGCGCATGCCGTTCGCCGACGGCGCCTTCGGCGCGGTCTACGTGCGGTGGGTGCTCCACTTGATCCCGGACTGGCGTGCGGCGCTTACGGAGTCGATCCGTGTCACGAACCGAGGCGGGGTCGTCCTGATCCTTCCTGGTGCCGCCGGCAGGGGGACGAGCCCCCAGGCCGAGATCCACGCGCGGTTCGCCGAGCTCACCGGCTCCACGTTCGAGCCCACGGGGCTCCGATGGTCGGGCTACGACCAACTGGACGTGGAGATGACCGCCCTGGGCGCGACCCCTCGCGCGCTGCCGACGTTCACCGACGTCGAGCGTGACGGCCTCGACGCGTTCCTCGACAACCTGGAGCGACGCCGGTTCTCGTGGACATGGCGGATCGAGGACGACGAGCGGTTCGCGCAGGCGGTCGTGGAGATCCGCCGGTTCGCGCAGGAGCGGTTCGGACCCCTCGACCAGGTCCCGCGCGAAGAGCACGAGGTGGCCTGGCGCGCCTACGACCTTCCCGCCTGAGCTCCGGCCACGCGGGGGCACTTGTCGATATCCTGTCGAGCACATCTCCGGGCACCATCCCGCGCCCGGTCGACCAGAGGAGGGTCCACGGTGCCGATCACGCAGGTCGAGAAGATCTGGATGGACGGTGAGCTCGTGGACTGGGCCGATGCCAAGATCCACGTGCTCTCCCACGCGCTGCACTACGGCACCGGTGTATTCGAGGGTATCCGTGCGTACGAGACGACCCGCGGTCCTGCCGTGTGGCACATGGACGAGCACCTTCGCCGCCTCTATCGCTCAGCGAAGCTCTACCACCTGGAGATCCCGTTCTCGGTCGAGGCGGTGCGCGAGGGCATGAAGGACGTGATCAGGGCGAACGGCCTGCGGTCGTGCTACGTCCGGCCGCTCGTGATACGCGGCTACGGCGAGATGGGTGTGAATCCCCTGAACGCGCCGGTGAACGTGATCATCGCCGTGTGGCCGTGGGGCGCCTACCTGGGCGAGGACGCGTTGGAGCAGGGCGTCCGGATCAAGATCAGCAGCTGGCGCAGGAACGGCCAGAACTCGCTGCCGGCCGCCGCGAAGGCGACGGGCCAATACATCAACAGCGTGCTCGCGAAGGTGGAGTCGCTGAAGGCCGGGTACGACGAAGCCATCATGCTGAACGAGCAGGGGTTCATCACCGACGGCTCGGGCGAGAACGTCTTCATCGTCCGCAGCGGAGTCCTGACGACACCGCCGACCCAAGCTGGCTGCTTGGACGGCATCACTCGCGGCAGCGTCATCCAGATCGCGCGCGATCTCGGCTACGAGGTCCGAGAGGAGAACCTGGTCCGGAGCGATCTCTACAACGCCGACGAGTGCTTCTTCTCCGGCACGGCCGCAGAGATCACCCCCATCCGCGAGGTGGACGATCGCGCCGTCGGAGAGGGACACCGAGGGCCGATCACGAAGGAGCTCCAGGGCGCCTTCTTCTCGGCCACGAAGGGCGAGACCGAGAAGTACGCCGACTGGCTCACACACGTCGATTAGCCGAGACCCCTCCACCATCCGTACGGGGACGCGGCTCGTGTAACCAACGGGACAACGGGGGTCAGGTCGCTTGTCTGTGCCTGGAGTAGGATTCCCCGCCGTGCCCTGGTGAAGGGCGAGGGAGACCGAGATGACGACCGAAGACAGCGAAGCCCGGTACCGCCTGCCGCGGACCGTGAGGCCCAGCCGCTACGAGCTGGTGTTGGAGCCGGACCTGGCGGCCGGGTCGTTCGCCGGCAGTGAGGACGTCACCGTCACCGTCACCGAACCGGTCACCGATATCCTCCTGAACGCGGTCGACCTCGATATCTCGGGCGGGTACCTCGAAGCTCCTGACGGCCGTCGGATCGAGGTCGCGGGGATCCAGCTCGACCCGCAGACCGAGCGTGCGCGCCTGGCGTTGGGCGGCGATGCCGAGCCGGGGGAGTGGACGTTGCACCTCGACTTCCACGGCGAGCTCAACGACAAGCTGGTCGGGTTCTACCGATCTACCTATCAGGGCCCTCACGGCGGCACCGAGGTCATCGCCACGACGCACTTCGAAGCCACCGACGCCCGCCGAGCATTCCCGTGCTGGGACGAACCCGACCTCAAGGCGGTCTTCGGGGTGACGTTGATCGTCGCCGCCGACCTGACGGCGCTCTCGAACGGTCCAGAGATCGAGCGGACCACGCTCGACGATGGTCGCGTGCGAGTCGTGTTCGCGGACACGATGTCGATGTCCACGTACCTCGTCGCGTTCGTGGTCGGACATCTGCAGCTCACCGAACCCGTCGATGCCGGCGGCGTCCCGACGCGGGTCGCGCACGTGCCGGGCAAAGGTCCACTCGCCGCGTTCGCGTTGGAGGTCGGTGCGCACTCGCTCACCTGGTTCGCCGACTACTACGGCATCCCGTACCCGGACACGAAGGTCGACCACATCGCGCTGCCCGACTTCGCCCAGGGCGCCATGGAGAACCTGGGCTGCATCACCTACCGGGAGGCGGCGCTGCTGGTCGACCGGGCCACGTCGACGCACGGGGAGCAGCTCGATGTCGCCGAGACCGTCGCCCACGAGCTCGCGCACATGTGGTTCGGCGACCTGGTCACGATGCGATGGTGGAACGGCCTGTGGCTGAACGAGGCGTTCGCGACGTTCATGGCGATGCTCGCGGTCGATGCGTACCGCCCGGACTGGGAGGTCTGGAACCAGTTCGCGCGCTCGCGGAGCGCGGCGCTCGAGGTCGACGCGCTCGCCTCGACGCGATCGATCGAGTACCCCGTGCATTCACCCGACGATGCGAACGGCATGTTCGACACGCTCACGTACCTCAAGGGCGGTGCGATCCTGCGGATGCTCGAGCAGTACCTGGGAGCCGAGCGATTCCGCGACGGCATCCGGCGTTACCTGCGCCAGCACGCGCACGGCAACACCGAGACGCACCACCTCTGGGACGCGCTCGAAGAGGAGACCGGCGAACCGGTCCGCCGGATCATGGACAGCTGGATCTGGCAGGGCGGGTATCCGCTGATCTCGGTCACGATCGCCGACGACGGGACGCTCCGCTTCTCCCAGCGCCGGTACGCGCCGTCGCGTCCCGACGACGAGACCAAGTGGGCCGTGCCGCTGCTCGTTCGCCAGGCGGCTCCCGACGGGCGTGAACGGATAGACGCCATCCTCGTCGAGGCCGACGGCGCGACCCTTCCGTCGCTCTCGCCCGACGCCGTGGTCGTGGCGAACGCGGGCGGGATCAGCTTCGTTCGCGTGTGGTACGACGAGGTGCTGGCCGGGCGACTGGGCGGCTCCGCGGTGCAGGCGCTCAGCCCGCTGGAACGGTACGCGCTCGTGGACGACGCGTGGGCGGCCGTCGTCGACGGTTCGACGACCGCCTCCTCGTTCTGCCGGTTCGTCGAAGGGTTCACGGACGAGACGGAGCTCCCCGTGTGGCAGCTGATCCTCACCGGGCTGAGCTGGTGCGATCGCTTCCTCGAGGACGAGCCCCGCAACCGGTTCCGTGACTACGTCCGCAACCTCTTGCGACCGGCGATCGACCGGCTGGGGTGGGACGCCTCGTCCGACGAACCGGACCTCGTCCGGGCGCTCCGGGGCGCGCTGGCACAGGCGCTGGCGGTGCTCGGCGACGATCCGGAGGCGAAAGCGCAGATGCGCGAGCTGGAGGGCGAGGCCCGGGGCGGCGGGGATGTCGACGCGCATCTTGCCTCGGCGGCCGTCCAGGTGGTCGCGACGAACGGCGACTCCGGCGATTTCGCCCGCTACTGGCAGATGGTGCACGACGGCGTCACGCCGCAGGAACAACTCCGATACCTGTACGCGCTGGCCCGGTTCCGGGACCCCGAGCTGTTCGAACGGCTGCTCGCCTCGACCTTGACCGACGACGTTCGGCCGCAAGATGCTCCGTTCCTGCTGGCCACGGCTACGACCAACCGCGACCTCGGCGAACGTGCCTGGCGGTTCATCGCGGACAACTGGGACGAGGAGCTGTCGCGGTTCGCGTCCTCCAACATCATCTCCCTCGCTTCGGGGGCGCGGTTCCTTTCGACGCCCGACCAGCAGGCGGACGTCGAGGCGTTCTTCCAGGCGCACCAGATCCCTCAGGCGGGACTGATGCTCGACCAGACGCTGGAGCGGCAGCGGATCTACGTCGCCCTGCGTGAGCGCGCCGAGAAAGACCTCGCGCAAGCGTTCTCCGGTTCGTCCTAACGCATCCGCCGCATCCCTCCCGCGCCTTGACACGCTGACGCGCGGCCCCATACCGTTCGCTACCGAACTACCTGTCGGTGCACGCGAGTCCTCAGGGGAGGGGATGAGCACGGGCGGAACGGCCACGATCGAGGGCGTCGAGGTCTCGACCGACCACTGGATCGGCGGGGCTCGCTTGGCGTCCGCGAGCACGTTCACCGATGTCTCCCCGATCGACGAGGAGCCGATCGGCGAGGTGGCGCGCGGGGGCGCCGACGAGGCGGCCGCGGCCGTCGCCGCGGCCCGCGAGGCGTTCCCCGTCTGGGGCGGCACGTCGGCCATGGATCGCGCCGCGGTGCTGCACGCGATCGCCGACGGTGTCGAAGCGCGCGTTCCCCAGCTCGCTGCGGTCGAGACACGGGACAACGGTTCGCTGCTGCGATCCATGCGGAACTCGGTGATGCCCCGCGTGGCGCGGAACTTCCGGTTCTTCGCGGATCGGCTGCTCGAGCTGGGCGAGCCCGAAGTCGACTTCAACGGGTTCGCCGAGCGCGTGTCGCGGGACCCGTCCGGCGTCGCGGTCGTGATCACGCCGTGGAACGCCCCGCTGATGCTCGCCACGTGGCGCATCGCGCCGGCGCTCGCGGCCGGTAACACCGTGGTGCTGAAGCCTCCGGAGTGGGCGCCTCTCACCGCGTCGATGCTCGCGGACATCGCGCACGATGCCGGGCTGCCCGACGGAGCGTTCAACGTGGTGCAGGGGATCGGCGAGGAAGCGGGTGCCGCGCTCGTCGCGAACCCCGACGTCGACCGTATCGCGTTCACGGGCTCCGTTCCCACCGGCAAGCTCGTCGCCGCGTCGGCCGGTGCCAACCTCACGCCGGTCTCGCTCGAGCTCGGCGGCAAGTCGCCGTTCATCGGGTTCGCAGACGCCGACATGGACGCGATCGTGGAGCAGGCGGTCGGGCAGTTCGACAACGCGGGGCAGGTGTGCCTGGCCGGAACGAGGCTCCTGGTTCAGCGGGAGATCTACGACGAGTTCCTCGATCGGTTCGTCGAAGCCGCGGCGGCGATCCGTCAAGGGGATCCGCGAGACGACGCGACCGACATCGGACCGCAGATCACCCGCGAGCACTTCGACCGCGTCGACGGGTTCGTCCGTCGTGCGATCGCCGACGGGGCGAAGCCGGTGCTCGGCGGCGGGCCCAACGACGACCTCGGTGGTCTCTACTTCCGACCCACGCTCTTCGTCGACGCGCCGGCCGGCTCCGAGATCCTGCGGGAAGAGGTGTTCGGCCCCGTGCTCACCGTTCAGCCGTTCACGGACGAGGACGAGGCGATATCGCTGGCCAACGCCACCGACTACGGCCTGGCGGCGATCCTCTACACGGGGGACCCCGATCGCGCGGAACGGGTGAGCGCGCGGTTGGTCGCGGGCACCGTCTGGGTGAACTGCTTCTTCGTCCGCGACCTGAACGCCCCGTTCGGCGGCTCGCGGAGCTCCGGGATCGGGCGAGAGGGGGGCGTCTGGAGTTTCGACTTCCATGCGGACGTCAAGAATGTCTGCACCGCACCGTGGAACGAAGGGAGCTGATCGAACGTGGGTGAGATCGTCGGCGCCGGCATCGTGGCGCACGTTCCGACCATCATGCTGCCCGAAGAGGTGCGCCTGGAGATCAACGACGGAAAGGAGATCACGCTGGTCCCCGGCCTCGCGCGGCTTCGGAGCGAGGTCCTCGATCGTCTGGACCCGGACACCATCGTCGTGTTCGACACGCACTGGGAGTCGACGTTCGAGCACATCATCACCGCCGCGGACCGACGGGAGGGGAAGTTCACCAGTCATGAGCTGCCGCGCGGCATGCGGCAGATCCCGTACGACATGCCCGGAGACCCGGCGTTGGCGCACGCGCTGGAGCGTCAGGCGGAGGGGCGGGACGACACGTGGGTCCTCGCGAGCGACGACCCGTGCCTGCCCGTGTTCTACGGCACGATCAACATCTGGAGCCACCTGGGCAAGGGTGAGCGCTGGGTGAGCATGTCGATCAACCAGTGCGGCCAGACCGAGGACTTCCTGCTCCTCGGCGAGCTGCTCGGCAAGGCGGTCGCCGAGACCGACGGACGTGTGGTGGTCCTGGCGTCGGGCGGGATGACGCATCGCTTCTTCCCGCTGCGTGAGCTGCGGAACCACGAGAGCTCCAAGGTGCCGGACAACATCTTGCATCTGGACTCGTACGAGGCCGACCAGCACGTGCTCCGGATGTTGCAGAACGGCGATCACATGGGCGTCATCGACTGGATGCCCGAGTACAAGCGCGCGGCGCCCGAGGGGCACTTCGGGCACTACCTGATCATGGCCGGCGCGATCGGCGGCGCCCGGTGTCAGGCGCCGGGCGAGTTGTTCAGCGAGTACGAGGCCTCGGTGGGCACGGGGCAGGTTCACGTGTGGTTCGAGCGTCCGGCCGACGGCTGGACCGGATAGGAGCGGCGCTCGCGCGCCGGGGAGGGGGCTGCAAGGTGGCAGACACACAGAACGAAGTCGCGTACGAGCGGTTGGGCGGCAAGAAGCTCGGCCTGGTCGACGTCGTCGCCCAGTCGGTCGGGTTCATGGGTCCGGTGTTCAGCGCCGCGTTCATCATCCCGCTGATCGTGGGCGTCAACGCGGCCGCCCGCGGCGCGGGAACCTCGGCTCCGCTCGCGGTGCTGATCGCCGGGGTCGGCGTCTTCGCTCTCGGATGGATCGTGGCGCAGTATGCCAAGCGCATCCACGCGGCCGGGTCGCTCTACGACTACGTCACGAACGGTTTGGGCGTCACGGTCGGCGCGGCCGCGGGCTGGCTCTACTACGCAGGAACGATCATCTTGACGACCGGCCTGGGAGTGCTGCTCGGTGGATACGTGCACGACAACCTGATGCCGGGCGTCTTCAGCGTCGACGGCGGGCTGTTGCCGATCTGGTTGTGGGACGCGATCTTCGCGCTCGGGCTGTTCGTCGTGTTGTACTTCGGCGTCCAGATCTCGACGCGTGTTCAGCTGACGCTCGCGTTGATCTCGGTCGCCGTCGTGCTCACGTACTTCGTGTCGGTGATCATCCGGCTGGGCGGTGACAACGACTTCGGGAAGGCGTTCAAGCCGAGCCCCTCGCCGGACGGTTTCTCCGGGATCATGTTCGGGGTCCTGTACGGGGTCCTGATCTTCGTGGGGTTCGAGACGGCCGCGAACCTGGCGGAGGAGTCGGCCGAGCCGAAGAAGTCGATCCCCCGAGCGGTGTTGTTGTCCGTGGTGGTCGTCTCGATCTTCTACATCATCGCCTCGTACGTGGAAGTGGCGGGGTTCGGGTTCGACATGTCGGTCATCACGAGTCCCGACGTCGCGGGCGCCCCGTTGTTCGCGCTGGGCGCGCCGGGTGGGCAGTTCGGATCGGACTTCGTCCTGAAGTTGCTGCTCTCGGTGGTGTTCCTGGACATGCTGGCCGTGTACGTCGGCGCCGCCGTCGCCTCGACCCGTGGGGTCTTCGCGATGGCACGCGACCGGCGCCTTCCCTCGATGGCGGCGGCTGTGTCGGACAAGCACGGGACCCCGATCGGCGCCATCACGTTCCTGATCGTCGTTCAAGCGTTGCTGATCGCAGCGAGCGAGTGGTGGAACGGGCTGTTCGCGCTTGAGGGTTTGCCCCACTACTTCTCGCTCTTCGCATGGTGCGCCACCTTCGGTGGGTTCGCGCTCCTCGTCGTCTACTTCCTCATGTCGCTCGGCGCGATCAAGGGGCTCGCGGACGATCCGGACAGGGCGAAGGTCTGGATCTCCGTGATCCTCGGCCTGGTCATGACGGGGGCGGCGATCTTCGGGTCGTTCTACAAGGTGCCGAGCCCGACCATCCTGGCGCCCGGGTACGCGGTGATCTGGTTCGTCCTGGGGCTCGTCGTGATGACGTTCGCGAAGGGACGCCGGCCGGCCAGCCAGGCCCTCGGCGACCTGCACTCGGAGATCGACGGGAAGGTGGTCTGAGCCGCCACTACCATCAGTCCATGACGGAGCCCGACCGACCGCTCCGGCTCGACGCGCCTCGCGAGGAGGTCCTCGCGCACGCGGCCAAGCTGGTGGAGGAGGCGTGGCGGAGCTTCGATCGGTACCGGCCCGAGGAGCCCGCGCTCGATGAGCGCATGATCGGGCTCCTCGGGGCCGGACTGCCTGACGGAGCCGTGTCCGTGCACGAGGTGCTGGACGACGCCGCGCGCGTCCTCGACGGATCCATCGCTCAGCCGCGGCCGCGCTATTTCGCGTTCATCGGGTCGTCGGGGCTGGAGGTCGGGGCGATCGCCGACCTGCTGGCACATACGTACGACATCAACCTGGCCGTCGACGCGCGGGCCGCCACCCAGATCGAGCACCAGGCGGTTCGCTGGGTGAGTGAGTTCGTCGGGTTCCCCGCCGCCATCGGAGCGTTCACGAGCGGTGGGACGATCAGCAACGTGACCGCGCTCGCGGCGGCGCGCGAGCAGGCGCTGCCGGGTGCCCGGACCGACGGCCTGTCGGGGCGGCGGCCGGCGATCTACTGCTCCGCCGAGGTCCACTACTCGATCACCCGGGCGGTCGAGCTGTTGGGGATCGGCTCGAACAACCTCCGTGACCTGCCGATCGACGGGTCCCGCAGGTTGCGACCGGATGCGCTGGCCGAGGCGATCGATCGCGACGTGGCCGCCGGGATCACGCCCGTCGCGGTGGTCGCGACGGCGGGGACGACGCTCACGGGCGCTATCGATCCGATCGACCTGATCGCCGATGTCTGCGCCGAACGGGGCGTGTGGCTCCACGTCGACGGCGCCTACGGCATGCCGGCGGCGTCGGTAGCCACCCATGCCGGCCTCTTCCGGGGCCTCGAACGCGCCGACTCCGTCTCCGTCGACGCGCACAAATGGCTCTACCTGCCGAAGGCGTGTGGGGTGGTGCTGGTGCGGGAGCACGGTGCGCTCAGGAAGAGCGTTCGCCCACGAGGAGGGCTACCTGCCGCACCAGCAACACGAGCTGCACGCCGTGGACATCACGCTCGAGTACTCGCGGCCGTTCCGTGCGCTGAAGCTGTGGCTCGCGTTCCGGGCGCACGGGGCGCCGCAATTCCGTGAGGCGATCGCGCAGAACCTCCGCGAGGCCGACTTGCTCTTCCGAACGGCGGCCGCGGCCGAGGACTTCGAGACGATGGACGAACCTCCGCAGCTCTCGATCGTTCCGATCCGCCACACACCGGACGGCATCGCCGACCTCGACGCGCACAACGACGCGCTCGCGAAGGCGATCCAGGCGGACGGGCGCGTGTACCTCGCATCGGCGCTGATAGACGGTCGGGTGTGGCTCCGGCCGTGTTTCGTCAACTTCCGCACGACGGAGGACGACGTGCTCGCGATCCTGGACGTCGCCCGCGAGCTGGGGGAGCGGATCGCCGTGGGGGGATCGGCGTGACGGACGAGCTGCTGCCGGCCGAACGGAAGGTGCTCGACGTCCTCGGAGGCAAGCCGCTCGACTTCCGCGCGATGTGGGCCGTGTCCAACCTGTTCCGAGCCTCGGCCGCGATCCGGCGCCACATGGAGGCGAACGTGCTCGGTTCCGATCGGCTCTCCTGGACCTCGTTCACCGGCATGTGGGTGCTCTGGGTGTGGGGCGAGATGGAGTCGCGCGCGTTCGCGCAGGCGGTCGGGATCAGTCGGCCGACCGCGACGGGCGTGGTGACGACGCTCGAGGCTCGGGGGTTCGTCCGGCGGAAGAAGGACCCCAGTGACGGGCGGATGGTGCTCGTCTCGCTGACGCCGGCCGGGAGGCGCAAGATCGAGCAGCTGTTCCCCCGGTTCAACGCGGAGGAGGTTGCCGTGACGTCGCACCTCGACGCCGCGCAACAGGATGCGCTGGCGAACCTCCTTCGTTCGATGTCTCGCGCGGTGGACGGACCGCCATGAGTTCTCGGTCCCGCGGATCGTCGTGTCGCGTCGGGCTTCCGCCCCCCTAGGCCCCGGGGTACGCATACGGTTCTGCCTTCTCCAGGCACCCGTTGCCGCATTAGATGTTCATTAGAAGTTGGATGGTTGAGCCTCTGCGGCCATCCGAAGCGTATCCGGCGCCCGTACCGTGGCAAGGCCGCGGGCGCTCGAGTCGCCCGCATGGGAGCCGTCGAGATGCGCGAACGGATCGAGGTTCCACCGATGGTGGCGCCGGCGCGACCCATCCCCGCTGCTGATGCCGCGGTTCGCGAGCGGGGGCGCATCCATGCGTTCGTCGTGGCCCTTCGACCGAAGCAATGGGTCAAGAACACGTTGGTGTTCGCGGCGCCGGGAGCCGCCGGCGTGCTCGGCGTGACCGCGATCCTGGCTCGGGCCGGATCGGCCTTCGTCGTGATGTGCTTGGTGGCGAGCGCCGGGTACCTGTTGAACGACGTCGTGGACGTCGAGGCCGACCGGGCGCACCCGGTTCGTCGCCGCAGGCCGGTGGCCGCCGGCCAAGTGACCGGACGCACCGCGATCGTGGGAGCGGCCGGACTCTTCGCGATCGGTATCGCTCTGTCCCTCACGCTGGGCACGCAGTTCCTGGCGGTCGTCCTCGTCTACGCGGCGGTGACGACGGCGTACAGCTTCGGCGTGAAGCGGATCGCGGTGTTCGATCTGGTCGCGGTCGCGTCGTGCTTCGTCCTCCGCGCGGTCGCCGGCGGCGCGGCGACCCACGTCGTCCCGTCGATGTGGTTCCTCATCCTGACATCTTCCGGGGCGCTGCTCGTGGTCGTGGGCAAACGCGAGGCTGATCTTCGCTCGACCGAGGACGGAGGCGTCGCATCGATGTACCCGATCGCGTACCTGCGTGGGGTGTGGGTGCTGGCGGCGGGTATCGCGATAACGGCTTACTGCTTGTGGGCCTTCGCCCAGCCCCATCTCGTGGACGGGATCGCGTGGAGCCAGGTGTCGATCGTCCCGTTCGCGGTGGCGCTCCTCCGCTATGCCTACGCGATCGAGCTTGGCGACGGCGGCGCACCCGAAGAGGTGTTCCTCCACGATCACGCGCTCCAAGCAGCGGTGGTGGCGTGGTTCCTGACCTACGGAGCGGGGGTGTACCTCAAGTGATCGACATCGCGCACGAGGAGCGGGTGCTCACCGGTTGGGGGCGCACCGCTCCGTCGCGAGCAACCGTGGTCCGACCGGTGACCGTGCCGGGGATCGCCGCCGAGCTGATGGCGCCGTCTCGACGGGGCGTGCTGCCTCGGGGACTCGGGCGGAGCTACGGCGACGTGGCCCAGAACGGCGGTGGCGTGGTCCTCGACATGACCGGCATCGCCGGCATCGAACGGTTCGACGATCGGTCGGGGACGATCACCGCGCTCGCCGGATCGTCGCTCGACGCCATCCTGCGCATCACCGTTCCGCGAGGATGGTTCCTGCCCGTCACGCCCGGCACTCGCTTCGTCACGCTCGGAGGCGCGATCGCGAACGACGTGCACGGCAAGAACCATCACGTCGATGGCGGGTTCGGTGACCATATCTCCTCGTTCGATCTCGTGACGGCGGACGGGAGCGAGCGCTCGGTGACGGCCACGAGCGATCCGGACGTGTTCGCCGGGACCGTCGGCGGGATGGGACTCACCGGTGTGATCACCCGCGCCACGCTCCGACTGCTGCCGATCGAGACCTCGCGCATGCGGGTCGACACCGAGCGAGCCGCGGATCTAGACGACCTCATGGCGCGCATGACGTCGGGGGACGACCGATACCGCTACTCGGTCGCGTGGGTCGACGGGCTGGCGCGGGGTCGGTCCCTCGGGCGCTCGGTCCTGACCCGCGGCGATCACGCGACGGTCGATGAGCTGGGGGACCGCTGGAGCGGCGATGCGTTGGCGTTCGGTCCACGAACCCTGCCGTCGGTTCCCGCGTTCATGCCCAACGTCGTCACGCCGATCACCGCGCGCGTGTTCAACGAGATCTGGTTCCGCAAGGCGCCCCGGGCCGACCATGGCAGGATCGTCCCGCTGGCGCCGTTCTTCTATCCGCTCGACGCCGTCGGCGACTGGAACCGGCTCTACGGGAGGCGGGGGTTCGTGCAGTATCAGTTCGTCGTTCCCTTCGGGGAGGAGTCGATGGTGCGGGAGGCGATCGAGCGACTGTCCGCGTCGGGATCGGCTTCCTTCCTCGCGGTGTTGAAGCGGTTCGGCCCTGGGCGGGGGATGCTCTCGTTCCCGATCGAGGGTTGGACCCTGGCGCTGGACCTCCCGGCTCGACGCGACCAGCTCGGAGCGCTCCTGGACGACCTCGACCGGCGCGTCGCGGACGCGGGCGGACGCGTCTACCTCGCGAAGGACGCCCGCCTGGATCCAGGCGTGCTCGCCGGGATGTACCCGGAGCTGGGGCGCGCCGAGGAGATCCGTTCGACGCTCGATCCCTCGAACGTGTTCCGGTCCGACCTCGCGCGCCGTTTGGGGATAGGCGCGGCGGCGCGGAAGACGGTTGTCCGGTGAGCGACGCCTTCGGACGGTATCGGACGATCCTCGTCCTCGGTGGCGGCTCGGACATCGGTCTCGCCACGGCGAAGCGGCTGGTCGACGGCGGCACGAAGAACGTGATCCTCGCCGCGCGCCGGCCCGATGCGCTCATGTCCTCCGCCGACGAGCTCCGGGCTGGAGGGGCCGAGGATGTCGAACTGCTCAACTTCGACGCGCTCGACCTCGCATCGCACGCTGCGTTCGTCGCCGATCTGTTCGGACCCGATCGCGACATCGACCTTGTCCTCCTCACGTTCGGGATGCTTCCGGACGAGGAGGCCGCGGAGAAGGACGCGAGCATCGCGATCGAGGCGGCTCGCACGAACTACGTCGGCGCCGTGTCCGTCTTGCTGCCGATCGCCGCAAGCATGCTCGCCCAGGGGCACGGCACGATCGTCGTGGTGTCGTCGGTCGCGGCCGAGCGAGGGCGGCGTTCGAACTTCGTGTACGGCTCGTCGAAGGCGGGCCTCGACACGTTCTGCCAGGGCCTCGCGGATCGTCTGCATCCGAGCGGCGTGCGGCTCCTCGTCGTTCGACCCGGGTTCGTCCGCTCCTCGATGACGCGCGGCATGGATCCGGCGCCGCTCGCCACCACGCCCGACGAGGTTGCAGGGGCCATCGTCGACGGTCTTTCGGGATCGGCGCCGATCATCTGGGTGCCGGCGAAGCTCCGATGGGTGATGAGCGGACTGCGGCATCTTCCCCGCGCGGTGTTCCGGCGGCTGGACCTCTAGATGGATCAGCTGCAACGGACGCACGCGATCCCGCCTCCCGAAGAGCCGCGGAGGGGGCGTTCGCATGGACGCCTGCGACGTCGCCGCGTTCGCCGGATCGTGGCGCTCGTCTTCGTGGTGGCCATGATCCCCGTCGCCTGGTCTTACGCCAACGCGCTCACTGCGCCCGGCAGCGCCCCCGTCAGCGTGCGGACGATCGAGTGGGTCAAAGCGCACGGCGGGGGGCCGATCGTCGTCTGGGCGGAGAAGCTCTGGTACTCATGGCATCAACCGGCGGTCGGAGGCACCCCGAAGGGCGGCATCCCCGTCGAGGCGTCCTCGCCGGCGAACCAGGCGCCTGTGAAGCACGTGCCGGATCATCTCGGCGCCCCGCCCGATATCGCGCCGATCGCCGCCGGGACCTTGTCCCACGAGGGCCAGTGGCAGACCGTCGGTCGGGCGGTCGACGGCCTGCCAACGGTGCGCGTGGCGTACCTCCGTCCCGATCCCGTCCACACGAGCCTGCTCGCGGGCGTGATGTGGATGGACACGAAGCTCCTGCGGCCGGTCATGATCGCCGGCACGCAGAACCCGGGCGGCGCTCCGTGGCCCTACGACGCCCACATCCCGTCGTCGTTGTACCCGGCGATCGCGGCGAGCTTCAACTCCGGGTTCGCGATGCGGGACGCGAACGGCGGGTATTACGCGCAGGGACGCATGGCCGCGCCGCTCGTGAACGGACAGGCGTCGTTCGTGATCTACAAGGACGGGACCGTGGACATCGGGACGTGGGGCCAGGACGTGTCGATGACGCCACAGGTCGCCGCCGTCCGGCAGAACCTGTTCCTGATGGTCCGCGGCGGGAAGCCGGTTCCCCAGGTCACGAGCGACCCGAACGTGACGTGGGGGGCGACGTTCGGCGGCGGCGTGCTCGTGTGGCGCTCAGGGGTCGGGATCACGGCGGACGGCGCGCTCATCTACGCCGCCGGCCCGGGGCTATCGATCCAGTCGCTCGCGAACATCTTGGTGCACGCAGGCGCGGTGCGCGCGATGGAGCTCGACATCAACACGGTCTGGACCAACGGGTACTTCTACTCGACGGACGGGAGCAACCCGAACGGGTTCGCGCCGCATCCCTTGCTCGCCGATCAGTACCGGGCGCCCACGCGCTATCTCGTCCCGGACGAGCGCGACTTCTTCCTGATGTACGTCCGGCCGCAGTATCAGCGTCACCGGAACGGGTGACGTCGGCATGGAACCAGATCTGATAGGTGAAGTTGCTGCGGGCGACCGCCGTCGAGAGGATGACTAGGAGGAGTCCGGCGATCCCGATCCACCCGAGAACGATCGCGGCGTCCTGGATCTCCTCCGCGCAGAACGGACACGTCTTCATGAGGCGAGGAGTCTGCGCCGACGCTACGTGGCGACGACCCGGACCGGCATGCGCTTGATGCCGTTCACGAAGTTCGAGCGGATCCGCTCGACCGGACCGGCCGGCTCGATCGACGACAAGCGCGGCAGCAACTCCTGGAAGAGGATCTTGGTCTCCAAACGCGCGAGGTGCGCGCCCAGACAGAAGTGAGGTCCGCCGGGACCGAACGTCACGTGCTCATTCGGCTTGCGCGTCACGTCGAATCGGTACGGATCGTCGAACATCTCCTCGTCGCGGTTCGCGCTGATGTACCACGTGACCACCTTGTCGCCCGCCTTGATCTGTTGACCGCGCAGCTCGACGTCGCGTGTCGCCGTCCGGCGGAAGTGCAGGACCGGCGTGGCCCACCGCAGGATCTCCTCGGTCGCGCTGGAGATCAACGATGGGTCGTCCTTCAGAAGCTGCATCTGCTCCGGGTTCTGCATCAGCGCGAGCATGCCGGCGGTGATGGTGTGCCGTGTGGTCTCGTTGCCGGCGATCATCAGCAGCGAGAAGTAGTTGTGGAACTCGTGGTCGTTCAACCGGCCTTCGTTCTGCGCCATGGTGAGCGCCGAGATCACGTCGTCGGTCGGCTCTTTGCGGCGGAGCTCCTTCTGGCGATCGGCGTAGGCCCATACCTCGTACGCGGCGGGCGAGCGGAACGGCAGCAAGCGGTACGCCTCGGTGTCCACCTGGTCCGGGACCGCGTCGGAGAGCTCGGGATCCTGGTTCGCGATCATCTTGTCGCCCCAGCGGATCAGCTCGGGGGCGTCCTCCTGAGGCACCGTGAAGATCGAGCAGAGGAACCGGATCGGCAGTTCGCGGCTGATCTCGGACACGAAGTCGAACTCGCCCGTGGGCAGGGCACGATCGAGAACCGTGCGGGCGACGTCGCGGATGAAGTCCTCGTAGACGGCGACCCCGCGACCGGAGAACTTCTTCGTGCAGATCTTGCGCAACTCGGTGTGGCGGGGAGGGTCGGTCTCGAGCATCGTCTTGCGGACCTCGAGCTGTTCGTCGTCCAGCTGCTCGAGGGCCACCGCGCCCGTTTCGGAAGAGTACGTCTGCCAGTCCATGTGGACGGTGGTGAGGTCGTCGTACCGGGTGACTGCCCAGAAGCCCGTGTTCCCGCCCGGCTCGTCGTGCCAGCTGACGGGCCGTTCGCGTCGCAGCTCGTCGAACCACTCGAAGGGAACGCGCTCGACGTAGTTGTCCGGGTTGACCAAGTCGATCCCATCGAGCGTCGTGCCCATGTTCCCCCTACGACGGTGCCTCGGGTGGCGGAGGGATATCTTGCTACCGAACGACCTTAGCCCACAAGGCGTGACCTCCCACTCAGATCACCTCGAAGTAGCGGCGACGCTCCCACTCGGTGACGGCGTCGGGGGCGAGGAAGCGTTCCCATTCCCACCGGCCCGCCTCCGTGTAGTGCTCCACGACGTCGGCCCCGAGGGCCGCTCGGGCGAACGCGCTGTCCCGGAAGAGCGACACGGACTCGCCGAGCGTAGCCGGCAACGGCGGGACGGGATCCTCGTAGTGCTCGCCGACGAGCGGCTCGCCGGGGTCGGCGCCGGTTGAGATGCCGTCGGCGGCCGACGCGAGGAGCGCGCCGATCGCAAGGTACGGGTTCACGTCGGCTCCCGGCACGCGCCACTCCAGCCTCGTCGACTCCGGCCCTTCGGCGAGCACGCGACACGACACCATCCGGCTGTCGTACCCCCAGCTCAGGCCGTTCCCGCTGAACTCCCCGCTCGTGGTGCGTCGGTAGGAGTTCACCGTCGGCGCATAGAACAGCATCAGGTCGGGCGCTCGCTCCAAGACGCCGCCGACCGCGTGCAGGAGCGTCGGTGCGACGCCGTGCTCCGCCGAGGTGTCGTGAAACACGTTGGCGCCGCCCGCGTTCACCAGAGAAAGGTGGAGGTGGCATGACGACCCGGTCGTATCCCCGAACGGTTTCGGCATGAATGTCGCGGACATCCCCGCGGCAGCTGCCATGTCGCGCATCGCGAGCTTGAACAGGATGTGGCGGTCGGCCATCTCGAGCGCCCGCTGGTATTCCAGGTTGATCTCCCACTGGCCCAGACCCCACTCAACTTGGCTGGTCCACGGGCCGAGGTCGGACTCGGCGAGCGCCTCGCGCACGTTCGCGAAGAAGCTTTCGTAGCGATCGCCCGCCAGCACCGTGTAGTCGGCGCGCGCGATCGTGGTCGGCCGCAGCGTCTCGTATCCGTTCGCGCGGCCTTCGTCGTACGTGCCGTGATACAACGCGAACTCGAGCTCGCTCGCGACCTGCGGCGTGAACCCGGCGTTCTCCACATGTTCGATCTGGCGGCGCAGGATCGTGCGGGGTGCGACGGCCACCAGCTCTTCGCCGCCCATCTCCACGAAGTCCGCCACGCAGATCGCGGTTCGGTCGAGCCATGCTGCAGGGCGAAGCGTGGAGAGATCCGGAACCAGCCGGATATCGTGCCAGCCCGTGTGATGTCCGGTGTACGCCTGTTGGGGACCGGGCCACTGATCCATGTCCCACCCGAGCACGCACGAGCTGAGCGCGACGCCTTCCTGGACCAGCCGGCGGAACACGTCGGGTGCGAACCGCTTGCCGACCAGGCGCCCCGAGACGTCGGCCGACGTCACGATCACCGTGCGGACGTCCGCCGACTCCAGGTCGTCGAGCGCGAGCGTCATCGGGTGAGCCACCCACCGTCCACGGGCAGCTGCGCTCCCGTGATGAACGACGCGTCGTCCGACAGTAGGAACGAGATCGCCGCGGCGACGTCTTCGGGCTCACCGACCCGCGACACCAACAGTCGCTGGGACATGAACGCCCATGCTTCGTCCGATCGGAGGTCACCGCCGGGGATGAACGATGTGGCGATCGGGCCGGGCGCGACCGAGTTCACGCGGATGTTCCGATGCGCCAGCTCGACGGCCAGCGCCTTGGTGAGCATCTTCACGCCGCCCTTCGACGCGTTGTAGTGGACCTGCGGATGCCCCTGCGACGAGACGACGACCTCGGACTCGATCGTCGACATGTTCACGATCGCGCCGCCGCCGGCGTCGCCGATCGACGGCGCGACCGCCTGCGTGACCAGGAACATGCCCTTGAGGTTCGTGTCGATGACCAGGTCCCACTCGTCCTCGCCGAGATCGTCCAGGGCCGACATCCGCACGAGACCGGCGTTGTTCACCAGGTAGTTGATGGCGCCGAACTCCGCGAGTGCCTCGTCCCTGGCTCGTCGCACCTGCGAGGCGTCGCGCACGTCCGCGGCGAACCCGGCGGCGCGCCCACCTGCCGCGACGATCAGATCGACGGTTTCGTGCGCCGCCTCGAGGCGAACGTCGACGACGGCGATCGAAGCGCGCTCGGACGCCAGGCGTCGCGCCGTGGCGCGGCCGATCCCCGATCCCGCGCCCGTCACGAACGCCACCCGCCCCGAGTGGTCGAAGCTCATGGCTCCGGCTCCCATCGGCGCGGATCCCACGCGATGCCCGCTACGTCGACGACGGTGGCTCCGCCGTCCGCCAGCAACGATGCGCCGGTCACGAACGACGCCTCGTCGCCGGCGAGGAACAAGCAGCATGCGGCGATCTCCTCCGGCTCGCCGGCACGGCGGAGCGGCGCCTCGGCGGTGGCGGCCGCGTAGGCACCTTCGAGGGAGAGCCCGTCGCGAGCCGCGAGCGCCTCCATCGACTCATCGGCCATCGGCGTGCGGACCCAGCCGGGCAGGACCGCGTTCACCCGGATCCCGAGCGGTCCGTAGTCCACGGCCACGGAGTGCACCAGCCCCAGCAGTCCGGCCTTCGACGTGGCGTACGCGACGCTGTCGTTGTCCGACACGACGGCGGAGACCGACGACACCACCACGATGGAACCGCCCCCGCGCTCGATCAGCCGGGGGAGGGCGGCGCGGATCAGGAAGAGCGGCCCGGTCAGGTTGATGTCGATCGTCGTGGTCCATTGCTCATCGGTGACCTCCGCCGCCGAGCCGCCCAGGCCGATCCCGGCGTTCGCGACCACGATGTCGAGCCCACCGAACGTCCGGACGGCGGTGTCGACCGCCTCGGCAGCGTGCGCCGGATCGGAGATGTCTCCGCTCACCGCCACGCCACCGGTCTCGGCCGCGACCGCCGCGATCGGCTCCGGACGTCTGCCGGTCACCACCACGGAAGCTCCCTCGCGCGTGAATAGACGGGCCGTGGCGGCGCCGATCCCGGTGCCCCCCCCGCTGATGAGCGCGACCTTGCCCACGAGCCGCGCGCTAGTTACCACGCGCGTTCCAGCCCTCGATCGCGGGAGCGTCCGCAGCCCCTCTCAGCTCGCGGAGCCCCCAGGCGTCTTCGATGAGCTTCAAGATCGAGTACTGATTGACGTGGGTTCGGATCGTCACACGCACGCCGGCTCCCGGGCCGGTGATGATCCCGGCGATGTGCCCGCCCGCCGCCTGCCCCTGGCAGCAGCCCGCCGACGTGGAGCCTTCGTCGAAGAGGACGATGAGGATCCCGTTCGAGCCCAGCGCCGGGACGATCTTGGGAACCCAGGTCCGGAGGAATCGATCGCCGGTCGCGACAGCGCAATTGTGCATGTCGTGACACAGGTTCGGCGAGATCCATGCGAACGTCGGCAGGGAGTCGGCATGCAGGTCCGACGTCAACCGACCCAGCGGGACCACCTTGCGGCAGCGGTGCGCATCGTTGCGGACGTCCCTGTAGTACATGAACGGGTCGTGCTTCATCGCGTACGCCCCGTCGGAGGCCGCGGTTGAGCACGGTTCGGGCATCGACTCCATGTACGCCTTCCAGGAGATGGCGGACCGCTCGAGCTGATCCACGATGTTCCTGCCGCCGACGAAACAGGTGGTGCAGTCGCTCGTGATGCCGTGCGTGCTTCCCGACGTGAGGGCGAGATAGTTCGGCAGGCTCGGGTGCGAGGTTGCGTACAGCTGGCTCAACGTGACGGAGCCGCGCGCGAGCGACCGGAAGTACGGGGCGTCCGAGTGCGGCGCCATGATCGAATCGGCTTCGTGGTTCTCGAACACCATCACGACGATGTGTTTGGGAGCAGGCGCCGTCGTCCGGGAGGGCGGGATCTCGGCCGTCGCCGAGCATGCAACGACGAGCGTCAGGAACGCGGCGGCGCCGGCGGCCGATCGGAGCCGTCTCAATGGAACGGCATGTAGTAGTCGATCTCCCACGGCGTGACCTCGGTCGTCTCCGGGTGCGCGCCGGAGGCCAAGTACCGCTCCCACTCGGCACGTTTCAGGATCGTGAACGCCTCCACCACCTCGCGACCGAGCGCATCCACGAGCTCACCGTCGGCCGCCAGAGCGTTCAACGCGGCATCGAGGTTCGGCGGGACGCGGGACTCTGTGTTCGGCGCCTCGCCCAGCGGCTGCGGCGGCTGGAGCTCCAGCTCCTGTTCCACGCCGAGCCGGGCGGCGTGCAGGATGGCGGCGGCGGCTAGGTACGGGTTCGCCGCCGCGTCGGACGTTCGCTGCTCGATGCGCGTGCCCTGCCCGCGGGTCGGGGGGATCCGCACGCCGACGCTCCGATCGTCGTGTCCCCAGTTGGCCCAGTAGCCGTTCAGCATGTCGGGTTGCAGGCGTTTGTACGCGTTGACGTGGGGGGCGAGGATCGCGGCCATCCCTTCGTGGTGCGCCAGCAGGCCCGCGACGCACCGGCGCGTCAGCTCCGACAGTCCCTCCGGGTCGTTCGGGTCGTGGAACGCGTTGGATCCGTCCTTCGACCGGAACGAGAAGTTGACGTGTAGGCCGCTCCCGCCCCGATCGCCGAGCGGCCGGCCCAGGAACGTCGCCATCTTCCCGTGGCGTTCGCAGATCTCTCGGACCAGGAGCTTGAACAGGAACGCCTCATCGGCCGCCGGGATGGCGTCCGCGTATTTGATGTTCACCTCGTAGGCGGCGTTGTCGTACTCGCTGCACCATCCCTCTACCGGGAAGCCGCACCGGATCGCCGTGTTGACGAGCTCGTCGATCACGCCCGTCGGGTCGACCGACATGCCTGTCCCGTAGACGCGGTGTGACGGCACCGCCACGGGGCTCCACCCACCCGCATCCGGCTCGAGCAGGTAGAACTCCAGCTCGAACGCGACCTGAGGCTCCAGGCCCATCCGTTGCCACGGCTCGACCGCCTGCCGCAGGACGTGTCGCGAGTCCCACGGCGCGGGCTCCCCGTACAGCTCGAGGTCGGCGATCCCCACGATGGTGTTCTCCTCCCACCCTTCGTGGAGCGAATCGCGGTCGAGCGTTGCCTCGATGTCGTGCAGCCCCACGTCGAACTGCGTGCGCGGGACAGGCATGATCTCCTTGTCGTGCGTGAGTGGGTACACGCCGACGCAGAACGCGGCCACGCCTTCGGCCGCCTTCTCGCCGTACAGGTACTCGCCGCGCTCGAGGCCGTGGAGATCCGGGTAGAGGAGCCGGAGCCGTTTGCCTTGGGTTTCCATCGACCCTCCTGGACTTCGAACGAGCGGACGATAGCTCGACGCGCTCACCTTGCGCAGCGTGATAGTTCGGACCCAAAATACCCCATCCTTCAGGCCCGACGGGAGGGGCGTTGACGTTCGGCGGATCGATCACGCTTGCGGAGTTGGAGCGCGACCCCTATCCGATCTACGCACGGTTGCGCGAAGAAGAGCCCGTGAGCTGGGTCCCGGCGGTGCAGCTCTGGCTCGTCACCCGCTACGAGGACGTGCGCCATGTGGACCTGACGCCGGAGATCTTCACCGCGGAGACCGACCCATCCACGCTCAACCGGACGATGGGCCACAACATGCTCGGCTCCGAGGGCCCGGACCAGCAGCGGATCCGGCGGATCACCGAGATCCCGTTCCGTCCCCGCGACGTGGAGGAGAGGACGCAGGGGATGATCCCCAAGCTGGCCCACGGGTTGGTCGACGGGTTCGTCGATCGCGGCGAGGTCGACCTGTTCACCGAGTACTGCGATCCCATGTCGGTCCGCTCGCTGCAGTTCATGCTCGGCCTCGACGAGGTTCCGTGGCAGGACATACTCCGGTGGAACGAGGGCATGATGCCCGGCCTGGCGAACTTCGAAGGTGATCCCGACAAGCAGACGCCGGCCGACCGGGCGAGCGCGGAGCTGGGCGAGGCGATCGAGCGCGTGATGCAACGCCTCGAAGACGAACCCGACGGCTCGGTCCTGTCGTGGATGCTGCGTTACGAGCGGGACGGCGACCGCATGACGCGCGACGAGATCATCGCCAACACGAAGCTGATGCTGTCGGGGGGACTGCAGGAACCGCGCGACCTGATCGCCCTCACCGTGTGGGCGCTGGGTTCGGATCCGGACCAGCTGGAGCGTGTACGCGAGGATCGTTCGTTGGTGAGGCCCGCCGTCGAGGAAACCTTGCGCTGGGCCGGTCCGGTGGGCACGTCGACGCGTCAGACGACGCAGACCACCGAGCTCGCGGGCGTCGAGCTTGAAGCGGGCTCGCTGATCGGCGCGGTCCTGTCTTCGGCGAACCGCGACCCCGGTCGTTTCAGCGACCCCGACCGGTTCGACATCGGCCGCAAGGAGGGGGCGCATCTGGCCTTCTCGATCGGCACGCACTTCTGCCTCGGGGCGTGGTTCGGCCGCCATCTCGCCCGCGTGTCACTGGACGTCCTGCTCGACCGTCTGCCCAACCTCCGGCTCGACCCGGAACGGCCGGTGACGCTGTCCGGCTGGGAGTTCCGCGCTCCCGATTCGACGTGGGTGCGCTGGGATACCGGTTGTGCGTAGCGGGCCTCAGCCCAGAGGGAACGGGACCACGCCGGACCAGGAGTCCCCGCCGTCCGTGCTCGCGAGCAACCGCGTGGATCCGTTCGCCCTCCATACGAGGGCGAATCCGTCCGTGTCCGAGACGAACCACACGTCCTCGACGAGGACGTTTCCCCCCGACACGGGACCGAGGTCATGCCAGCTGGTGCCTCCGTCGGTCGAGCTGAAGAGGTCGGCGAAGTTGTAGTGCCAGCGCCAGCCGTGGCCGTCGTCGAGGAAGCGGTATCCGAGCGGGCCGGGCGCGATCCCGTGGAAGCCGCGTGTCCACGCCACGCCACCGTCGGTCGACTTCCAGACGACCTGCACCGATGAGCCGGCGGCCGCGCCGCCGCCGCAGACCACCCAGCCGTCGTCGATCGTCGACCGGGACACGAACCGCGCGAACCTCGCCGCGTGGTGACATGGCGTCGGGCCTGCGCTCCACGTGACGCCGCCGTCCGTCGTCGCGACGACGGCCGTCGACACAGCGGTCCGCCGGATCGCCCATCCGTCCGTCGATGTTGCGAAGCTCGGACCCGAGACGTTGGCCTTGGGGAGGATCGACCACGTCGTCCCTCGATCCGGGCTGTGCCGGAGCCGTTTTCCGACGAGGGCCCAGGCGTCCGTGCCGCCGGATACGACCGTGACCGCGTTCGCCACGGCGGCGTGGAACGTCGTCGGCGTGGTCCAGGTCGTGCCTCCATCCGCGGTCGTCGAGATGGCCGCGGTCCGGTGCTTGGCGCATGTCGGACAGACGATCGTGCCGGCCACGATCCCGTGATCCGCGTCGAAGTACGCGAGCGAGCGGGGCTGGAAGCCCTCGCCGACCGGGTTCGACGGCGCGGTGGTCGTTCGAGCGGTCGCGAGGGAGACGAGCGATCCGACGAGGCACAGCGCGACCGCGGTCGCGAGCACGGACCGGCGGGCCAGATGCATCGTCAACCTCGTGGACATCGTGTCCTCACCATACGAGATGCGCGAAGTAGGCTCGATGGATGGAAGTCTCCCGAACCCCGCGACGACCGGCGCGCGCCGAGACCGTGGGCTCGCTCCTTCGGCCGAAGGAGCTTCGAGAGGTCATCGACCGCTTCTACGAACCCGGTCATTCGGCCGTTCTGAAGGAGGAGCGCGCCAAGGATCGCGGCGAGCTCCGCGCGTTGGAGGAGGAGGCGATCCGCTCGGCGGTGCAGCGGCAGATCGACTGCGGGCTGGACGTCGTCACCGACGGCGAGTTCCGCCGATGGATGTTCATGAACTCGTTCTATGACGCGGTCGACGGCGTGCGGACGGGCAAGACGGTCGCGTTCCACAACGATCGAGGCGATGACGTGCGGCTGAACGTCCACGAGGTCATCGGTCGACTTGCACCGGTCGACTCTCCCGGAGCTCGCGAGGCCGCGTTCATGACCGAGGCGTCGGCAGGGCACCCCTTCAAGATCACGTTCCCAGCCCCGTCGATCTTCGGGCACCCGCTGACGACGGTGGTCGGCCCTGACGCGGGCGGCTACGGGTCGCTCGAGGACTTCGTGGCGCACGCGATGGAGATCGAACGCGTGCTGGTCGCCGATGCGATCGCCGCAGGCGCCCGCTACATCCAGTTCGACTTCCCGCTCTATCCCTATCTGGTCGATCCCACGTGGATCGCGCGTTTCGGGTCCGCAGGACACTCGGTGGACCGTGTGCTCGACGCGGCGCTCGCGGCGGACACCGCAGTGTTGGAAGGCATCCCGGACGACGTCACCACCGCGCTGCACATCTGCCGCGGGAACTTCCGCTCCTCGTGGATGTGCGAGGGGTCGTTGGAGTCCGTAGCGGAGCGCGTGTTCGACCTGCCGTACGACACGTTCCTGGTGGAGTGGGACGACCTCGGCCGTGACGGCGGGTTCGAGCCGATCCGCTTCCTCCACGATGGCGCCGTCATGGTCATGGGTATCGTGTCGTCGAAGGTCCGCGCGCTCGAGGACGAGGACGCTTTGGTGCGCCGGATGGAACGAGCGGCGACGATCGTCGGCGGCGTGGAGCGGCTCGCTATGAGCCCGCAGTGCGGGTTCGCGAGCGTGATGGTGGGCAACGAGATCGACGAGGGCGTCCAGTGGCGGAAGCTCGAACTGGTGGGCCGCGTCGCCGACCGTCTGTGGGGCGCGTGAACGCGGATCAAGCCAGTCCGGGTGCGAGGCGGCGTGCGACGTCTACCTGTTCGCACAACGCGGCACCGAGGCGATCGGTGAGCGCCTGCACGTCGGGTCGCGACTTCGGATCGCCCTCCGCGTAGATCGGTGGTCCGAACGAGACGCCGACGTTCGGGCGGAACGGTCGCTGCATCCGCAAGCCGGCCTTCGGCCAGCGCCGTTGCGGACCCCATAGGCCGACCGGGATCACGGGGCCGCCGGCGAGCAGCGCGATCCTGGCCGCGCCCTTCTGGATCGGCAGCAGGTCCTCGCCGCCACCCACGGTCCCCTCGGGGGCGATACCGGCCAGCCAGCCGTCCGTGACGACGTCGGCGAGCTGCTCCAGCGGACCCCAGACACCCGCGCCCCGGCGGATGGGAACCTGCTGCAGTCCGCGGAGCGCGCGTCCCAAGAGCGGTCGATCGAAGTCCTCACTCAGCGCGAAGCAGCGGACGATCCGTCCGCGCCGCGTCACGGGGAGCCCGACGAAGATGGCGTCGAGGACGCTGACGTGGTTGTAGGCGAGCAACGCTCCGCCGTGCCGCGGGATGTTCTGGGAGCCGGCGACCCGGATGCGGAACGATGCAGCCGCCAACGACCCGACGGTCGCGCGGGCGACCTTCCACCACGCGTCGTACTCGGTGTTCGCCTCTACTGCCGTGCTCCCGACCACTCCATACCCAGGCTACAACGCGCGGTTGAGCCCCGACCGGGGGACGCTACTCCCGGCGCGGCGGGCGGATCCCCCGGAACTCCCAATCGCCTCCGAACGCCGTGGAGATGACCTCTTCCGACTCGCTCGGTTGGGCGCCTACGTCGTCGCGGATAGGCACGTCGCCCTCGACGATCGTGTTCCGGAGCGTGCCGAGCCCATCGACCTCCACCTCGACGACGTCGCCCGGTTCCACCGGCCGGGAGTTCGCCGGGGTGCCGGAGAGCAGCACGTCGCCGGGGAGCAGCGTGATGGTTCGGGCGATGTCGGCGACCAGGTAATGCATGTCCCAGACCATCTCGTCGGTGTTGCCGTCCTGTCGAACGTCGCCGTTCACGCGCGTCTGGATCCGTTTGCCGTGGAAGTCCCAGTCCGTCACCAGGCCCGGGCCGAGTGGACAGAGCGTGTCGGACCCCTTCACCCGGAGCATCGAGCCCGCGTCGGTGTCGCGGAAGTCGTGGAGCCCGTAGTCGTTGGCCACGGTGTAGCCCAGGATGTGATCGCCCGCGTCGCCCGGCGCGATGTGCGAGGTCTCGCGGCCGATCACGATCGCGATCTCACCCTCGTAGTTGAGGTACTTGCACCGCGGCGGGCGCACGACGTCGCCGCCGTGCGCGTTCAGCGACGTCGTGGGTTTGTGGAAGTACGTCGGCGCCGGGCCGAGCTTCGTACCGAACTCGGCCCGGCGGCTCTCGTAGTTCAGGTGGACGCAGACGATCTTCGAGGGCTCGACGGGTGGGAGGTGCCGCGCATCATCCGACCGGACCCGTCGGCCGTCCGACGCGACCAGTTCGTCGCCTTCCCGCGTGACCGGGACGGGGACACCATCCAACAGGATCCGTCGCGTCTCCACGTGGTCGCTAGGATAGGCCGCGATGCCGGAGCTGAAAGGGTTCATGGTCCCGCGGACGCCTGAGGGACGGTCGTCCATCGTCCCGTCCCCGCCGTGGCATTACTCGGGAGACGTCCTCACCATCGAGTACCGCGCGGAACCGGCCAGGGTCGCCGCGCTGCTCCCCGCCGACGTCGACCTGGCGGATGAGGACCCCGGCGCCGTCGCGATCATCTGGGCGGACTGGCAATCGTGCGGCGACGCGCAGGTCGAGCTCCTCGATCCGGTCCGTTCCCAATACAAAGAGTGCTTCGTCGTCGTGCGCTGCAAGTGGAACGGCGAGCACTACTCACGATGCGTCTACATCTGGGTGGACAAGGACTTCGCCTTGGCGCGGGGTTGGTACCAGGGGTATCCGAAGAAGCTCGGGTCGATCTGGATGACCCGGCCAGTGACGGTGGGCAAAGCCGGCCCCCGTCTCGAGGCCGGTGGACGGTTCGGCGCCACGCTGGCGGCGAACGACCGCCGCCTCGCGGAGGTGTCGCTCACGCTGTCGGGTTCGTCGGTGACGGGCGGCTTCGTGAACGCGCTCCCGATGCTGCATTCTCGATGGATGCCCTCGATCGATCCGTCGGAGCCCGATGCGCTGAACGAGCTGGTGACGATGCAGTCGCAGGAGGTGGAGCTCGGGCCGGTCTACACGGGCATCGCGACGGTCGAGCTGTTCGACGCTCCGGGAGATGAGCTCTCGTCCCTTCGGCCGTACGAGATGATCGCGGGCTACTGGCGGCAGGTCGGCGCCACGTTCTCCGGCGGGACCAAGCTCGCATGAGGCTCGTCCGGTTCCGCTTCGGCGATCGGATCGCGACCGGCGCCATCGACGCGGGGTCCAACGACATCCGCATCCTGCGCGGCACGTTCTTCGAAGATCCCCTTCCAACGGGGGAGCAGGTGCCCCTCGAGGACGTGCGGCTCCTGGCGCCGGTGCTGCCGTCCAAGATCGTGTGCGTCGGCAAGAACTACGCGGCGCACGCGGCCGAGTTCGGCGGCGAGGTGCCCGAGGAGCCACTGCTGTTCCTCAAGCCGTCGACGGCGGTCATCGGTCCCGGCGATCCGATCGAGCTGCTGCCGATCAGCAAGCGCATCGACTACGAGGGCGAGCTGGCCGTGGTGATCGGCCGGCTGGCGCGTCGCGTGCGTGCCGAGGACACCTATCGGTACGTGCTCGGCTACACGTGCGCGAACGACGTCACGCTCCGCGACCTGCAGCGGATGGACGACCAGTGGGCGCGCGCGAAGGGGTTCGACGGTTCGTGCCCCTTGGGGCCGTGGGTCGAGACCGAGCTCGACCCGAACGACATCCGCCTGGAGACGCGTCTGAACGGCGAGATCGTCCAGGCCGCGCAGACCTCCGACATGGTGTTCGGTGTGGCCGAGCTGATCGAGTACATCACCGAGTTCATGACGCTCCTTCCCGGCGACGTCCTGTTGACCGGAACGCCCGAGGGCGTGGGGCGACTCGCGCAGGGAGACGTCGTCGAGGTCGAGGTTCAAGGTGTCGGCTCACTCTCGAACCCCGTGGTGGGTTAGGTGACGTCGCCGGTCCGCTGCCGGTTCGCACCCGCCCCGTCCGGCTCGATCCACGTGGGCAACGCGCGTTCGGCGTTGTTCAGTTGGCTCTTCGCCCGGCACAACGGCGGGTCGTTCGTCCTCCGAGTGGAGGACACGGATGCGAGCCGGGTCACCGAGGAGGCCTACCACGGCGTCCTGGAATCGCTCAGCTGGCTCGGGCTCGATTGGGACGAGGGCCCCGACGTCGGCGGTCCCCACGGTCCGTACCGCCAATCGCAGCGAACCGACGTCTATCGCGAGCTGGTCGACCGGATGATCGGCGACGGCAACGCGTACCGCTGTTACTGCAACGCCGAGGAGCTCGAAGCCATCAAGCAGGAGGCGATCGCGCACGGGAAGGCTCCCGGTGGCGACGACGGCCGCTGCCTGCGGCTGAGCGACGCCGAGCGCGGCGCGTTCGAGCGCGAGGGTCGGTCGTTCACGATCCGGTTCGCCATGCCCGAGCGGGAGTGGGTCGTGGACGACCTGGTGAAAGGCGAGGTGCGGTTCCCCGCCGGACAGCTCCGCGACTTCGTGCTGGTCCGCTCGGACGGAACGCCGGTCTTCCTGCTGGCCGTCGCGGCCGACGACATGTTGATGGAGGTCACTCACGTCATCCGCGGGGACGACCTCCTCGCCAGCGCTCCCCGCAACGCCGCCGTGATCGAGGCGCTCGGCGGGACGCCGCCGCGGTATGCGCACCTGCCGCAGGTGCTCGGGTTGGACGGCAAGCCGCTGTCGAAGCGCCATGGGTCGACATCGGTCGAGGCGTTCCGCGAGCAGGGTTTCTTGCCGGAGGCGTTGATGAACTACCTCGCGCTCCTCGGCTGGTCCAAGGACGAGTCGACCACGTTCCTGTCCCGCAACGAGCTCGTCGAGGCGTTCGACCTGTCGCGCGTGTCGGGCAACCCGGCCGCGTTCGACACGAAGAAGCTCGAGTGGATGAACAACCACTACATCCAGTCGCTCGACGAAGACGAGCTGGCGGCTCGCTGCGTCCACTTCCTGACGGAGGCCGGCTTGCTGCCAGACCCGGTGACCCTTCGGGCGGCGATGCCGATCGTCCGCGAGCGGATGAAGACGCTGACGGACTCGGCCACGCTCCTGCGGTTCCTGTTCACCGACGACGTCGTGCCGGACGAGAAGGCGCGAGACACGATCGCGAAGGCGCCTCCCGGGTACCTGGCGAGTGTGGCGGATGCGCTCGAGGTCCTCGAGCCGTGGGAGCACACCGCGATCATGGCCGCGCTCGACGACGCCGGGACGGCGGCGGGGCTGAATCGCAGCAAGGGGTTCGAGCCCGTCCGAGCTGCGGTGACGGGCTCGAAGGTCTCGCCTCCGTTGCCGGAGTCGCTGGAGCTTCTCGGGCGCGAGGCCACCGTCGCCCGCCTGCGTGCGGCCGCCGCGTGAATCGTGCACGAGCGGTGCTGGCTCTCGGGGTCATGTTCGCTTGCCTGCTGGTCCCGGCGAACGCGGCGTCAGGGCAGTCCTTGGGTCCGACGCGCGTTGCCCGGCCCCCCATCGTCTGGCGGCCGATCCCGTTCGGAGAGCGCCGCCGTGCGGAGATGGGGGCATATTCTCGCCGTCACTACGGCGCGTGGGCGTGGAGGTTGCGCCGGCCCCAGGTGATCGTCGAGCACTACACGGACGGCACGACGTTCTCCGGCGCGTGGGCGACGTTCGCCTCGAACGCCGTCCACCTCGGTGAGCTGCCCGGGGTCTGCGCGCACTTCGTGATCGACACGGACGGCACGATCTATCAGCTGGTCAACCTGCATATCCGGTGCCGGCATGCGATCGGCATGAACTGGACCGCGATCGGCATCGAGCACGTCGGAACGAGCGACCAACAGATCTTGTCGAACCCGCTGATGATGCGCGCGTCGCTCCGACTCACGGTGTGGCTGATGGACCGGTTCGGGATCCAGGCTCGCAACGTGATCGGTCACGCGGAGACGCTGATGAGTCCGTTCCACCACGAGGCATATCCGGCGTGGCGCTGCCAAACGCACGCCGATTGGCAGCGCCCCGACATGCAGATCTACCGAGAGCGCCTGCGCCGCTTGGCCCGTCGGGTGGGGGTGCCGGTGGGTCCGCGGCCCGCTTGGATCGACCCTCACTGCTAGGTCCCCGGAAGTCTGGTCTTTCGGTCTCGCCCGTCCGGGCGATGCATCGGAATCTTGCCCCGGCTACGATGCGCCGGTGCGGCTCCTGCGATCGCCCGACTTCCGTCTGCTGACCTTGTCCAACGGTCTTTCGTCGCTCGGGGACGAGCTCGCGCTCGTCGCCTTGACCATCAAGGTCTTCGAGCTCAGTAACGGCTCGGGCTTCGCGGTCGCCGCGGTGTTGCTCGCCGGCATCATCCCGCTCGTCCTGTTCGCGCCGTTCGCCGGGTTGATCGTCGATCGGACCGAGACCACAGGCACGCTCGCCCTTGCCTCGGTCGCACAGGCGCTCATCGCGGTGGGGTTGGCCTTCGCCGAACCGGTCTGGTTGATCGTCGCGTTGTCGTTCCTGCTGGGGTCGGCAGCATCGATCGCGTCGCCGGCGGTGTTCGCCGTCGTCCCCGAAGCGGTCGAGGAAGAGGACCTGACCGAGGCCAACGCGAACATGGAGACGGTCCGGTACATCGGCATGGTCGCGGGACCGCTGATCGCCGGCGGGCTCGCGGGAGCGCTCGGCGCCGACAAGGGCACCAGAGCCGCGCTGCTCCTCGACGCCATCACGTTCCTCGTCATCACGTCTGCGGCGGCCTCGCTCAAGGTTCGGCGTGATCCGGCGAACGTGCCCGAGGAAGGTCGCGCCAAGGGGGAGGCGCGTCGCGGGTTCGCGTTCATCCGGCGCGACCGCGTGTTGCTGATCGGCGTCTCCGCGGTCGCCGCAACGGTCGTGTTCGCGACCATGGATAGCGTGGCCGAGGTCTTCTTCGCGAACGACCCCAAGCTGTTGAACGCGGGCAACTGGGGATACGGCGCGCTGGCCGCGGCATGGCTGCTCGGGATGGTGATCGGCGCCGGCCTCGTGGCGCGACGGGTGCCGATGGAGCGGCTCGCCGCCGCCATCCTGATCTCTTCGGTCACGTGCGGCACCGCCGTCGCCGTCACGGCGGCGTTCCCGCATATCGCGCTGGCGCTGGTGATGTTCGCCATCGGAGGGGTGGCGAACGGCGTCTCGAGCGTCTCGATCCGCAGTCTGATCCATCACCGTGTCCCGGACGAGCTTCGCGGGAGGGTGTTCGCCGGGTACTTCGGTGTGGCGTTCGCCGGTCAGATGGCTGCGACCGCTTTGGGCGGCCTGCTGATCTCGGTGCTGCCCAGCTCGCGGGACGTCCTGTTGATCGGCGGCATCGGCAGCACAGCGGTCGGCGTGATCTGCTTGGCATGGCTGGCAGCGCTCCCGTCGGCGTTGCGCGCACCCACGGTGGTCCATGTCCCCGATGCCGAGCCGGTCGGACCCAGTATGGTGGTCATACGCGACATCACGCCGCCCGACGACGCGGCGGCCGAACCGTTAGAGGTCTCCCCCTCGGCCAATCCGTCCGCCTGACGGGCGGCGACGGTCGTGAGGGGAGGGGTTCCGTGGCCGACCTGAATCTGCCGGAGCGCAAAGACGTCGACGGGAACTGGCATCAGGTGACGCGCGACGTCTGCTATTGGTGCGGCTGTCACTACCTCCACGCCGAGGACGATCGCGACCTCGTGTGGGAACCGGGCAAGGAACGCGAGAAGTCGTGCTCAGACGACGAGTGCGAGTGCCACACGGCCCCGCTCGTGGGCCAACATCGCGATTGACGCCTAGAGCCGATGACGACCGATCATCCGGCGTCCTCGGTCTCGTCCCGCCACGGGCCTTGTCCGTAGATCTTCTCCACCGTCACGTGAACGACGACCCCACTGGGGACATCGCGCATGGGGAACGTCGCGCCCGGGCCGATGTAGGACTCGGCCAGACGATCCATGACCTCCAACGCGCCACCCTCCGTGATGGCGCCCCTCCCGCGGATCACGACGTACGGATGGAGCCCTTCCCCCGTGTGCTCCTTCGCCTCGAACGAGAGGCTGACACGAGGATCGCGCCGCAGGTTCTGCAGCTTGTGTTGGTCGGTGCTGAAGAACGTCGCGAATACGACCTGGTCACCATCGAACCCCGCCCAGGCGAGCGAGACGTGTGGCGTACCGTCCGTGCCAAGCGTGACGACGTGAGCGAGCGGTCCCGTCGAAAGGAAGTCCCTGACCGATGAGGGGATCGAAACCACCCCACGAGTCTACGGCAGTCGATCTCGCGAACCTCCGGTTCCCTTCGTGGCCAGCCCGGCCGAGTGGCAAGCGATCGGATCAGGGGAGGTGCGGGATCTTCACCGATGATCGCGCGGGCGACCACGGTTGACGGATGACGAGGTCGGATAGTGGACCAGGTCGAGCGAGGTAGAAGCCCTGGACCAATCCGATCCCGAGGAGGTCGACGGCGAACGCTTCCCCCGCCGTCTCGACGCCCTCAGCGATCAGTTCGGTCCCCATCTCTCGCGCGAAGCCGACGAGAGCCGACGCGAGCGCCCGGTGCGATACCTCGGTGTCGATGTCACGGACGATGCTGATATCGAGCTTGATGATGTCGGGGGAGAGCTCGAGGATGTGTTTCAGGCTCGCGAACCCCGCCCCTGCGTCATCGACCGCGATCCGGACGCCTGATCCGCGGAACACGTCCAGCGCCTCGCGCAGGCTCGGGTAGTCGCTCTCGGGTGCGTGCTCGGTGAGTTCGATCACGATGCGCTCCGCCGGCCACCCCTCGATGATCTCCGCCAACAGCGGCGAGGACGCGGTTTTCGGATCCACGTTGAGGGCGACGTATACGTCGTCGGGGAGCTGATCGAGTGCGGGCAACGCGCAGCTCACCGCCATGAGCTGAAGCTCGGTGCCCAGGCCGATCTCGATCGCCTCCGCGAACCAGCGATCCGGTTCGCGTTGCGGGTCCAACGCGAACCTCGCGAGCGCCTCGACCCCGACGATGAGGCCTGACTTGAGGCAGACGATGGGCTGGTAGACCATCGTGAGACCCTCCCGCCCCTTCAATAGCCGACGGATACGTCGCTCCTTCTCGCCGCGGTCCTCGGCCTGTTCGTGCTCGCGTTCCAACCTGGCACCGAGCTCGGCCACGACGTGGTTCGTCACGGCGTGCGAGAGCAACGCGTCACCGTGCACAGATCGAACGATCGCATCGACGATGTCGTCGAAGGACGCGTCCTTCGTCAGATAGCTCGTCGCGCCGTTGGCCAGCATCGCTTCGATGCTTCGGTCGTCACCGAAAGCCGACAGCGCGACGATGCGCGAGCGGGGGCTTCGCGAACGGATCTCGTGCGCGGCTCGAGGCCCACCACCGCCAGGCATCCTGACATCGAGAAGCACCACGTCGGGGTGTTGCATCGATGCGACCCGGATGGCTTCGTCGGCGTCCTTGGCAACGCCCACGAGCGTGAGCGAGTCGCTGCGATCCACGATCTCTGCGAGCGTCTCGCGGTTCATCGCATCGTCGTCAGCGATCAGCACCCGGATAGGTTCGGGCAACTCATCGTTGCTCACGCTCGCCGCAGGGAGGCGGCCCACGGATGCGGTCACGTAAGGCCGAACATCCTCTGAGATCGGAGCTGCACGTCGATCGGATGGAGTGGTGGCGCAGCGTGTTGTCCCATAACGACATTCTCGGCAGCATCCGGCGATCCTGTACTGCCCGCGAGCGATGTCACCGGGGTTGGGCGGTCACAGAGACGATTCGGCCACGACCGACACAGGCCGTGACCTGGGTAGTCCCAACGGGTTTCATGCCCCCAAGTCTGACCTGCGGAAACGGTCTCACGTCCGTGTGGGCATGTGTGGGCATGTGTGGGCATGTTCGCATCTCGCGCGCTAGGCAGAGGCGGGCGACCCCGGGCGGCCGGTTCGGTCGGTACAGTCGATGTGATGACCCCCGACGCCCTCTCGACCCCTGTGCTGTCCGCCGATGTCGTGAGCCGCATATACGATCGGCTGGGCCGTTTCCAAGACTGGCAAGTCTACGAACGGAGACCGGTCGAGCAACTGGTACGGGCGGCTCGGTTCGAGGAGGCGACGTCGGTCGTCGAGCTGGGGTGCGGAACGGGTCGACTGGCCGCCCGGCTGCTCCGGGAGCACCTTCCCGCCAACGCCTCGTACCTCGGGCTCGACGTATCGGCGCGAATGGTGGGATCGGCGGCACGGGCGCTCGAGCCGTTCGGCGCGCGTGGGGAGGCTCGCCTCACGGATGGCACGATCCATCTCCCGGTCCCGGACGGGTCGGTCGATCGAGTGCTGTCCGTCTACGTGCTCGATCTGCTGTCCGAGGAGGACGGACGCCTCTTGGTCGAAGAGGCGCACCGGGTTCTGCGACCTGAGGGGCTCCTTTGCCTCGCCAGCCTGACGGACGGGACGAGCCCGGCCTCTCGCGTCAGTTCGGCTATCTGGCGAGCGACGTGGTCGGCTTGGCCAGTTCTGGTGGGTGGGTGTCGGCCGATCGAGCTGCTGGATGGCGTGGACCGCGCTGCATGGCAGATCCGCCGTAGGGTCGTCACCTCGTTCACAATCGCCACCGAGCTGGTGGTGGCCGCGCCCATCTGAGCGGTCCAGCCCAGCATGCTCGTCGCGATCTTGGCCGACGCGGTTCGTAGTCCCAACGGGGTTCGAACCCGTGTCTCTACCTTGAGAGGGTAGTGTCCTAGGCCACTAGACGATGGGACCGCACGACCTGGACGGGGCCGCGCGGAAGTGTAGCAACTCGCTCGGAACGGACCTGCTACCGCGTCAACTCGACGATCTGCTGGACCGCGTATACGACCGCCACGAGCGCGAGGAAGCTCCCCACCATCAACCGGAGCGTGTGCTCCTTGGTGCCCAACGCGACCGTCGCTCCCAGACGCGCGCCCGGCAGCGAGCCGAGGACGAGGAACAGCGCAACCCACCAGTCGATGTTGCCGAGAGCCGCGTGCACGATGGTTCCCGGGATCACCAGCACCACGACCGCAACGAGCGACGTGCCGAGCGCCCGTTTGAGGGGCACGCCCAGCATCCCGGCCAGCGCCGGAACGATCACCAGCCCGCCCCCGATGCCGAGGAGCCCCGACAGCAGTCCGGCCGTTATCCCGACCAGTGCGAGTGACCAGGCCGGGATGGGTTGCTCCCCAGCCGTCGACGCGCGTGATCGACCACGGAGGATCTGGAGTGACTGCCATCCCAGGAGCACCGCGGTGGCCACGAGCAGGAGCCGCGGGTTGACGGCCTCCGTGAGCAGGGCGCCCACGGCAGAGGCGGCCGAGCCGGAGAGCGAGATCCACGTCGCGGCTCTGATGTCGACCTCGCCGGCTCGATGGTACGTGAACGCCCCGACCGCCGCGGTGGGCAAGATCACCGGCAACGGCGTGGCGACGGCCAGGATCGGCGCGATCCCCGCGAACGCCGTCAACCCCGGGGTCATGACGATCCCGCCGCCCACGCCGAACAGGCCCGAGAGGACGCCGGCCGTGAGCCCGACGAGCACGGTGAGGATGGCCTCCAGCGGAGTCACGCGCACATCTTCCACGACCTCCGGGCCGATCGTGGGAACGCCTGAGGCGTAGGACGGATGGCCGGTCGCGCGCGACAGGGGCCTAGAGTACGATTCAGAGCCCGACCGCCTACCGACCCGAGGACCCTCCCCATGGCTACCGAGGCAAGCGTTCCCGCCGTCCCATCGGTCGCCTCGGTGCCTCCTTCCAGCCGGTTCGCCAACCGGGAGCTGTCCTGGTTGGACTTCGATGCCCGTGTGCTGGCCCTGGCCGAGGACAACGCCCGGCCGCTCCTGGAGCGGGTGCGGTTCCTCGCGATCTTCGGCATCAACCTCGACGAGTTCTTCCAGATCCGGGTCGCCGGGCTGAAGGAGCAGGTGTCGGTCGGACTGTCCACGACGTCCCCGGACGGGATGACGGCGCGCGAACAGTTGGACGCGATCAGCCGGCGCGTCCGGATGCTCATGAAGCGCCAGAACCAGATCTGGGCTAAGAGCGTGCGACCTCGACTGGACGCCGCCGGGATCAGCGTCGTCGATTGGGAGGACCTGGGGGCCGACGATCGGGTCCACCTGCGGCAGACGTTCGAGAAGCGGGTCTTCCCGATCCTGACGCCGCTGTCGGTCGATCCCGCTCATCCGTTCCCGTACATCTCCGACCTGTCGTTGAACCTCGCCGTCGTCGTGCGCGACCCATCGACCCAGATCCGGCGGTTCGCGCGGGTGAAGGTCCCCCCCAACATCGCGCGCTTCATGCCGCTGCCCGACGGCGAGCGGTTCATCCCGCAGGAGCACGTGATCAGCGCGAACCTCGACATGCTGTTCCCGGGGATGGAGATCGTGGCCGTGCACCCGTTCCGCGTCACCCGCGACCTGGACCTCGAGCTGGAGATCGACGCGGCCGACGACCTGCTGGCGGCGATCGAGTCGATCCTTCGACAGCGGGAGCGTTCTCCCGAAGCCGTCCGGCTCGAGGTTCACGGCTCCACGCCCAAGGCCGTTCGGACGTTGATCCAAGAAGAGCTCCACGTGGATCCGCTCGACGTCTACGTGACCCGGTCGTTGCTGGGCATGAGCGACCTGATGGAGCTCACGAAGCTTGATCGTCCCGACCTCAAGTACGAACCGTGGGCCGGCGTGACGCAGACCCGGCTGCAGCCAGCGGTGAGCGGCATCGGCGACATCTTCAGCGTGATCACGGACGGCGATGTCCTGGTCCACCATCCGTACGACGCGTTCTCGACCTCGGTCGAGCAGTTCGTCTCGCAGGCGTCGCGCGATCCCGCGGTCCTCGCGATCAAGCAGACCCTGTACCGGACGTCGGACGAGGACAGCCGCATCGTGCGCGCCCTGGTGCGTGCCGCGGAGTCCGGCAAGCAGACCGTGGCCCTGATCGAGCTCACCGCGCGGTTCGACGAGGAGACGAACATCACGTGGGCGCGTGTGCTGGAGCAGGCCGGGGTCCACGTCGTGTACGGCGTGGTCGGGCTGAAGACCCACGCGAAGTGCTCGCTCGTCGTCCGCGAGGAGGGCGACGAGATCCGCCAGTACTGTCACATCGGCACGGGGAACTACCACTCGGGGACGGCCAAGCTCTACGAAGACCTGGGTCTGCTGACCGACGACCCCGACATCACGGCGGACGTCGCGGACCTCTTCAACTACCTGACCGGCTACAGTCACCAGCAGGCCTACCGCCGGATCTTGGTCGCTCCGATCACGTTGCGCTCGGGCATCCTCGAGATGATCCGCCGGGAGGCCGAGGCGTCAGACGGCCGCATCGTGATGAAGATGAACAGCCTGGTCGACGCCGACATGATCGACGCGTTGTACGAGGCGTCGCAAGCGGGAACCGAGATCGACCTGATCGTTCGGGGCATCTGCTGCCTGCACCCGGGCGTCCCTGGCATGTCCGACAACATCCGTGTGCGATCCATCGTCGGCCGATACCTCGAGCATTCGCGTATCTATCGGTTCGGCAGCGAAGAGCGCGGCACGCGGTTGTTCATCGGCTCCGCCGACCTGATGCCCCGCAACCTGGACCACCGGGTGGAATGCGTCACCGAGGTCCTCGACCGCGATCTCAAGGACCGGCTCGACGAGATCCTCCGCATCAACCTCGAGGACGACGCGCTCGCGTGGCAGCTCGACCCCGACGGTTGGTCCCGGGTGCCGAACGAGCGAGGCCTTGAGACGCACACCTACCTCCAGCGCCTCGCGGAGGAGAGCGCGAGGTGACGGCGTCCCCCGAGCGAGAGGTCAAGCTTGCCGCGTCGGCGGCGTTCCGTATGCCGTCGCTCGGCGGCGTGGGCGAGGACGTCCTCGCCATCCCGCACGACGCCGAGCGGCTGCAGACCGTCTACTTCGACACCCCCGACTTCCGTCTGGCGCGCTGGGGAGTGAGTCTCCGTCATCGCGAGGGCCAAGGGTGGACCACGAAGCTCCCCGCCGAGGAGGGCGGCGGCAACCTCCTGGTTCGAGGAGAGTTCACGTTCCCCGGGGACGATGCGACGACTCCGCCCGACGAAGCGATCGAACTGATCCGCGCGTACGTCCGGACGGCCTCGCTCCGGCCGGTCGTTCGTCTGCGCACGATCCGCAGGCTGACCCAGCTGCTGGATCTCGACGACCAGCTCCTGGCCGAGGTGGTGGACGACGAGGTGTCGGTGCTGTCGGGGCGCCGCATCGCCGCACGCTTCCGCGAGCTCGAAGTGGAGATCACTGACGACACCCCGGACGGTCTGCTCGACGAAGTGCTCGGACGGCTGCGTGATGCCGGCGCGGGGGCGCCGGATCCGACCCCGAAATACGAGCGAGCCGTCGGACCCCTCGCCACCCAGCCGCCAGAGGTCGACGCCCCGCCGTTGACGCCGTCGGCGACGGTGAGCCAGGTCGTGGGCAGCGCGCTCGCCCTGTCGGTCGTGCATCTCCTGCGACACGACGTCGTGATGCGATTGGACACCGACCCGGAGGGGGTGCACCAGTCCCGGGTGGCTTCCCGCAGGCTTCGCTCGGAGCTGCGAGCGTTCCGGTCGACGCTCAACCCCGAGTGGGCCGAACCTCTGCGGGAGGAGCTGCGCTGGCTCGCGACGGTCCTGGGGGAGGCTCGCGACGCCGACGTGCTGCTGGCGCGGATCCGAGGACGAGTCGAGATGATCCCTCCCGCGGAGGCGCCGGGGTTCGCGGAGGTGATCGAGGCGCTGCAGCAACGACGGAAGGAGGCCCACACGGCCATGATCGCGTCGATCTCCGGCGAGCGGTACGTTGCGCTCCTCGATCGGCTGGTCGAGGCGGCCGGGCAACCGGTCGTCCTCCCCGACATGGATGTGCCGGTGAAGGGGATCGTCGCGGATCTGCTGGAAGGGCCGTGGCGTCACCTCCGCGCCGCGGTGAGTGAAGTCGGCAAGCGGCCCGGCGATATCGAGCTGCACACGGTGAGGATCCGGGCGAAGCGGATGCGCTACGCGGCCGACGCCGTGGCGCCGATCCTCGGCAAGCCCGCGCGCCGGTTCGCGGAGGCAGCTGCCGAGCTCCAGACGACCTTGGGGGAGCACAACGACGCCGTCGTCGCGGGATCGTGGCTCCGAACGTGGGCGGCCGTGCGACGCTCCGGCGACGCCGCCTTCGCCGCCGGGATGCTCGCCGGGATCGAGCGGGCAGCTGCGAACGATGCGCAGCGGCGCTGGCGCAAGGCGTGGAGGCGTGTCGTCGCGGCCCGGGAGGCCATGTGAGCAAGACATCTGCCAAGCCGAAGGTCGTTCGAGCCGCAGGCGGGCTCGTGTGGCGCTTGGGGCCCGGCGGGAAGGAGGTCGTCCTGGTCCATCGACCCGAGTACGACGACTGGTCGTTCCCGAAGGGCAAGCTGAACGACGGCGAGTCGGAGGTCCAGGCCGCGCTGCGCGAGGTCGAGGAAGAGATCGGCCTGCGCTGTGCGCTCGGCCGCGACCTGGGCACGATCTCCTACATCGACGGGAAAGGCCGGCCGAAGATCGTGCGGTATTGGGAGATGACCTTCGCCGATCCCAACGGGCTCCGGCCGGCCAACGAGGTCGACGACGCTCGCTGGGTGACGCTCGCCGAGGCGGAGGGGATCCTGTCCTACGGTCACGACCGCGCGATGCTCGAGCGGATCGGGGAGGGGCCATGAGCGGGACACTCGTCCACGTGATCCGCCACGCCGAGGCGGGAGTCCGCGAGTGGTGGACGGGGCCCGACGGGGCCCGGCCGCTGAGCGACGCGGGTCGTCGTCAGGCGAACCATCTGGTCGAGCGCTTCGCCGACCAGCCGTTCGTGCAGATCCTCTCCAGCCCGTCCCTTCGATGCATCCAGACGCTCGAGCCTCTCGCTCGGGCACGGGCACTGCCCATCGACCTCCGAGACGAGCTCGTCGAAGGCCAGCCGTGGGAGTACCTGGAGAAGGTGATCCTCCAGGTCGAAGGGGAGGGCTCCACGGCCATCTGCGTACACGGCGACGGCCTTCGCGGGCTGATGGGTGCCCTGTTCGAACGCGGGGTCGCGCGACACACGGGCGGGAGCCTGAGCAAGGGCGCCACCTGGGTGGTCGATGTCCGCGACGGCGCGATCGTCTCCGCCCGGCACGTGCCGGCGCCGCCGACCTCCTAGTCTCCTAGTTCTCTCCCTGATCCCGCGTGAAACCGAGCTCCCCGTCGAACTCCTGGAGCTTCTCGATGTGCATCCACCGGTGACGGCTCGAGATGCGCGCCAGCAGCTCGTGAACATCCTCGTCGGGGAGGTTGCCGGGGTTCTCCTTGATGATGAACCGCGCGCGCCAGTGGTCGAGCGTGTCGGTGATCGCCCCCGTCGGCGGGAAGACCTTCGTGCCGCGCGAACCGATCATCTTGAGCGAGAGCTTCGTGTCGGCGGTGAGCTCCATCAGCGACGCGCCGAGCTCGCTCGCCGACAACGGCGACTCCACGAACACGTCCAGTCCGACGACGGCGCGTGTCTTGGGCTTCACGTAGTCGGGATCGGGGCCGACCTCGGGGAGCTTCAACGGCGTGTGATCGCGGACCGTCCACGTCTCGGACCGCTTGCCCAGGTTGGAGATGATGGCGTCGGTATAGTCCGTGGTTGAGGCTCCCTTGTCGTACCCGACGACATCACCGGGCAGCACGCCAGACTCGAGCGTCACGCCGACCGCGTGCTCGACCGCGTCGGCCTGCTCGAACAGCTCCAGGTAGCGGAGCATCATGACGGCCGACAGGATCACGGCGGTAGGGTTGATGACGTTCTTGCCGGCGTACTTCGGCGCCGAGCCGTGAACCGCTTCGAAGATCGCGACCTCGTTCCCGATGTTCGCGGAGGGCGCGTAACCCAGGCCGCCGATCAGCGCCGAGGACAGATCGCTGATGATGTCACCGTTCATGTTGGTGGCGACGATCACCTCGAACTGCTCGGGTCGCTTCACCAACTGATGCGCGCAGTTGTCGATGATGATGTGCCACGACTCGATGTCGGGGTAGTCGGGCGCGACTTGCTCGAACACGCGCTTCAGCGTGCCCTCCGTCATCTTCATGATGTTCGCCTTCGTGGTGCACACCACGCTCGAGCGTCCTTCCGAGCGCGCGTACTCGAACGCGAACCGCGCGATCTTCTCGCTGCCCTTCGTCGAGATGAGCTTCAGGCATTCGGCGACACCGGGCGTCTGCATGTACTCGATCCCGGCGTACAGGTCCTCGACGTTCTCGCGGACGATGACCAGGTCGACACCGCGACCTGAGTACAGCGTCTTCACGCCGGGCATCTCCCGGACCGGCCTGACGTTGGCGTACGTCTCGAAGAGCTTGCGGAGCGTCACGTTCGCGCTCTTCTCGCCGAACCCCACCGGCGTCTCCAGGGGGCCCTTCAACGCGACCCGAGTGCGGCTGATCGAATCCATCGTCTCCGGCGGCACGCCGGAGGGCAGGCCCTTCTTGAAGACCTCGGCTCCGGCCTCTTGGACATCCCATTCGATCGGCGCTCCGGCCGCCTCCAAGATCCGTTGCGCGGCGGTCACGCACTCGGGACCGATGCCGTCGCCGGAGATCAGCGTCACCGGGATGGTGGTGTTCACGGACGTGTTCGAGCTCACGGGCTACAACCTCCTTGCCGTCGGCCGCCATGCTAACCATCGCGGCGCTCCGCTTGCCCTGTGAGCGGGTAGCATCCGGCCGACATGCGCTCGGGTCACCCTCCGACACGTCTCCTGCCCCTCGCTGCGATCGTGTGCGTGGCGACCGTCGCCGCGGCCGCATGCTCCGTCGGGCAGGCGGCCGTGCGCGGGCCGGGGGAGCGGGCCATGGCGGCCACGCCCGGCGCGACATCACCGGCGCCGGCGACCGCTCCGTCGCTGGATCCTCCGATAGACCCGGACATCGGCATCAACAACATCACCCATGTCATCGTGATCGTGCAGGAGAATCGCTCGTTCGATCACTACTTCGGTACGTTCCCCGGCGCCGACGGCTACCCCCGCGACGCGCGGGGACGGATCGACGTCTGCGTGCCCGACCCCGCGGCCCACACCTGCAGGAGGCCCTATCACGACACGAACCTGTTCGACGCCGGGGGGCCGCACGGGCTGACGGGGTCCGCCATCTCCGAGGACGGCGGGCGGATGGATGGGTTCATCAAGGCGCTCGAACAGATCGGCAACGGCTGCGCGCATCGTCCCGACGACTTCGCGTGCCGGCGCGCCAGGCGGGGTCCGGCCGGCCAGCCCGACATCGTCGGGTATCACACCGGCAAGGAGATCCCGAACTACTGGGCGTACTCGAAGCACTTCGTCCTGCAGGATCACATGTTCGCGCCGGAATCCTCGTGGACCCTGCCGGCACACCTGTACCTGGTGTCGGGCTGGGCGGCCACGTGCCCCGACCTCGGCGACGCGATGAGCTGTCGCTCGGATCTGGAGTTCCCGGGCGGCAACGCCGCCCCCGACGGCAGGAAGATGTGGATCCCCGCCGACGGCACGCCGAGACCCTACATCTGGGCCGACGTCACGTGGCTACTCCACAAGCATCACGTGAGCTGGGCGTACTACGTGGGATCCGCGACGTGCCTGAAGCCCGGCTGCGGCCCGTCCCCGGATCAGGAGGACACCGCGCCCGTGCAGGACACGCTGCCCGGGTTCAAGACCGTCGCGGCCGATCATCAGCTCCGGAACATCCAGTCGAACGAGAACTACTTCACGGCGGCGGCGGCCGGCACGCTTCCCAAGGTGTCGTGGGTCATGCCGACGACGAACCGGGGCGAGCACCCGCCGGACGACATCGGTAACGGCCAGGCGTGGGTGACGAAGGTGGTCAACGCGGCGATGCAAGGGCCGGGGTGGCTGCACACGGCGATCTTCATCACGTGGGACGATTGGGGAGGGTTCTACGATCACGTCGCTCCGCCCAAGGTGGACGCGAACGGATACGGGATCCGGGTCCCCGCCCTGATGATCAGCCCCTGGGCGCGACCCGGGTTCATCGATCACCAGACGCTCTCGTTCGACGCGTACCTGAAGTTCATCGAGGACCGGTTCCTCGGCGGGACACGCATCGACCCGAAGACCGACGGCTGGCCCGACGCGCGACCGACGGTGCGTGAGAACGCGCGCCAGCTCGGCGATCTCTACACGGAGTTCAACTTCGACCAGGAGCCCATACCGCCGCTGATCCTGGACCCGTGGCCCTCGCGTTCTTGAGATGCCCTGCGTCACAACTCGTGTCGCTACGTGGCTGGCCCGCCTGGATTCGAACCAAGACTAACTGATCCAGAGTCAGTCGGGCTACCATTACCCCACGGGCCACCGTGTCCGGGTCGTCTCGACCCGAGCGCCAAGGATACCAACTCGTTCGTCGGGGTCCGGGAGCCTCCCGCTAGGACAACGTGCTGGGCGAGAGCGCCGACGTGAGCAGATCGCTGATGTCCGTCACCTGTGACGCGGGCGGAACGTCGATCGAGACGGGCTGGCCGATGTCCGAGTACGTGAGCGTCAGCGAGAAGGACGCCGCGGCGTGATCCTGGCTCATCGCGCTCAGGTCGAGCGCCACGCGCATCTGCTTGAGGAATCCATCTCCGTCCACCCACACGTCGATCGGTAGCGTGTCCAGACCCGCCTTCTCGAGCTGATCCTTCGCCTTCTGCATGTCGGCGTCGGTCGGCTTGTCGGGCGTCAGGTCGGCGAGCAACGGCAGCAGTTTCACCACGTCGACGGAGGCGCGGTAGTGCGTGGTCGCGGAGCCATCGACGGTATCCGCCCCGACCTGCTCGACCGTCAACGCGTCCTTGATCGCGGCCAGGACGGCGGCTGGGTCAACGGCCGCCGTCGCGGCGCCCAACCCACCTTGGCTCTGCGGGAGGGTCGAGGGGTCGAGCTTGATCCACGGTGTGGCGGCGGGGATGAACGACGCGAACATGGGCGCTTTCAGGTAGATCACCGAGCGCTTGCCCACGATCAGCTCGACCTTCCCGCCCGGGAACATCCCGAGCGACGGGATGTCGAGGACGGCGTGCTCGCGGAGCGAGGTGGGATCGCTGGGATCCATCACGGTCTCGACGTCTCCCGCCACGTGGATCGTCTGCTGTGGCGAGGTGAGCGTCAGGTCGATGGCCATCCGCGCGGATCCGGCATCGCTCGTCTTCTGCACGGCATCGAGCAGCGTCGAGAGCGAGTCACCCGCCGAGTCACCGGGCGTGGCGACCTTGTTCGGGGCCGAGTTCGCGCAGCCCGACAGCACGAACACGATCAAGCCGAACGATGCGAGGAGCTTCCTCATGCGTATCCATCGTAAACGGGGGTCGGAAACTTGAGTCGTTCCGACCGACCCGGTTTGACCCGTTGCGGCGCGGGGGATTACGGTGAGGAAGGCCCGACGACCTCGAGGGGAGCATCGCCATGAACAAGGGTGGTTTGGTCGCGGAGGTCTCGAAGCGAACGGGGCTCAGCAAGGCGGATGTGGGCCGGGTCGTGGACGCGTCCATCGACGCGATCCGGGAAACCGTCGTCAAGGGCGAGCGGGTGACGCTCGCGGATTTCGGAACCTTCGAACGCAAGCGCCGGAACCAACGCATCGCGAGGAACCCGAGGAAGCCCGACGTCCCCATCGTGGTGCCCGCTCGCGATCTGCCCGCGTTCACGCCGGGCAAGGAGTTCCGCGAGCACGTGCTCGCGAAGAGCCGGCGGAAGAAGAGCTGACCCGAAGAGCGGTAGGACGCGCCGCTAGTCGATCGTCACGATCCTGAGCGTCCGCGCGACCTTCTTCCCGCCCTCGTCCGCCAGATCGAACTTCACGCGTTGCCCGATCCGCAGCGTGCGGATGCCGGCGCCCTCGAGGGAGGTCGCGTCGATCGCGATCTCGCTGCGATCCTCCATGAGGAGCGAGCCGATGTGGCTGCTCTCGTCGTACTCCTTGATCGTGCCCTGAGCCACGGCGCCTCTCCTCGTCTACGCGCGGGTCGCGATGCGCGACGCCAGATCCATGTCGAGGCAGACCTCCGTGGTCCGCCCCTGTCGACGTGCGTCGAGCACGGTCAGGATATCGCCCGGCAGGTCCAGATCGAACGCGAGCTCCGGGGCACCGACGATGGCGGTCGGCTGGTCGGCGAGCGCCGCGGCCTCCAGATGCTTGCGGTAGGAATCCGTTCCGAAGTGCGCGTCGATCGCGTCCGGCGGCCGGCGAACGAGGAGATTGGTCCCGCCCTCGTCCGTCGACGGTGCGAGCACGACGGATCCGAGCGTGTGGAGCGCCTCGGTGAGCGCCTCGGCCGTGAGCAACGGCGTGTCGGGCAACAACACCGCGAGCGCGTCCACCTGGAGTCCGAGCGCCTCCTCCTCCGCCTGGCGGATGGCGTTGCCGAGCGGTGGCTTCTCTTCGTGGATGGCGCGGGCCGATCGACGGAGCGCGATCTCGAGCACGGTCTCGTCCGGCGAGATGACCCAGGTCGCCCAGCCGCCCATCTCCTGGGTGACATCCATGACGTCCTCGAGCATCGCGAGCGTGAGCGCTCCTCGCTCGAGTGGGGAAAGGCTCGGCGCGAGACGCGACTTGGTCTCGGAGAGGGACTTGACGGGCAGGACGATCGCGCGCAAGGACGAAAGCCTAGCCGACGCGCGCGGTAACCTCACTCGTCCGTTCGACCGAGGAGGTCCGACCGTGTCCACGCTCGCGCTCACGCTGGCGCCGCCCCGATCGCGCGCCGCCGCGCGCGCTGTCTACCAGGTCGGATGCGCCGTCGGGGGGAGCCTGCTCGTCGCCGGGCTCGCCCAGATCTCGTTCCGGCTCCCGTTCACGCCGGTGCCGATCACGGGCCAGACCCTCGGCGTGCTCCTGGTCGGGGCGGCCTACGGGCCGGCGCTCGGCGCGGCGACGCTCGTCCTCTATCTCCTCTGGGGCCTGATCGGACTGCCGGTCTTCGCACCCAACATCGACGGTTCCCACGACACCGGCATCCAGGTGCTGCGGGCCACGTCCGCGACCGGCGGCTACCTGATCGGGTTCATCGCCGCCGCCGGCATCACGGGCTGGCTTTCGCGGCGCGGCTGGGACCGGAGCATCCGGAGTTCGATCGGCGCCATGCTCTTGGGCTCGATCGTGATCTATGCCGTGGGTGTGCCGTGGCTGTATCACGCGCTGCCCCCGGCGATCGACGGGAACCCGGTGACGCTCGACACCGCGCTGTCGTTCGGGCTGTACCCGTTCATCGTCGGCGACACCTTGAAGCTGCTCGTGGCCGCCGGCGTGCTCCCGGTGGCGTGGCGGTTGCTCCAGCGGCTGCGTCCGCAGGGAAAGGGCCCGGGCGACACCTACTAGCATGGGCACCCGAGGAGGTCGATCCGTGGAGCCCTGGTACGACGTCGCGAGGCTCGTGGCGATCCCGCCCGTCAAACTCTGGTTCAACTGGAGGTTCGAGGATCTCGATCGCATCCCCCGGACAGGGCCGGCGATCGTCGCGGCGAACCGCATCTCGTACCTCGATCCGTTCGCCGACGGGTACGCCGTGATGAAGGCGGGGCGACGGCCTCGGTTCCTCGCGAAGGAGGAGCTGTTCACGATCCCCGTCGTCGGTCGCGTGATCCGCGGCGCGCATCAGATCCCGGTCAAGCGAGGCTCGGGCAACCCGGCGCCGCTGATCCGGGCGAGCGAGGCCCTGGAGGCCGGCGAGGCCGTGGTGATCTACCCCGAGGGAACCGTCACCAAGAACCCCGACTCCCTGCCAATGAAGGGGAAGACCGGGGCGGTGCGTCTGTCGCTCATGTCGGGGGTGCCGATCACGCCGCTCGCGACCTGGGGCGGTCAGGCCGTATGGCAGAAGTCCGGGAAGGGATCGCTCAAGTTCGGCCGGCCGATCTGGTTGAAGGCGGGGGAGCCGATCGACTTCAGCGACCGGGCGGACCAGGTGGAAGATCGGGAGGCGCTGCACGAGATGACCGACGAGCTCATGTCGGCCCTGACCGCGCTCACCCTGGACCTCCGCAGCCGCTACCCCAAGCGCTGGACCGACGAGGGGTAGGCTTCGGGTCATGTCGGACGAGCGAGGCCGCGGCTTCTCCACGAGGGCGATCCACGAGGCGAAGGCGCCGCCGATCGACCAGGACACGCCGAGCGTGCCGATCTATCAGACGTCGACGTTCCGTTTCGCGGACTCCGACGAGTACGCGGAGACGGTCAGCTTCCGCAAGGCCGGGTACACCTACACGCGCGGATACGGGAACCCGACGCTCGGCGCGTTCGAGGAGCTCATGGCCAACCTCGAGGGCACGGAGGCCGCGTTCTCGTTCTCGTCGGGGATGGCCGCGATGCACGCTGTGTTCACGACGCTCGCGGCGACCGGGGACCGGATCGTCGCCAGCAACGAGCTCTACGGCGGCGCGTACTCGCTCTGTACGAAGGTCATGCCGCGCTACGGCGTCACGGTCGACCTGGTGGACCCGCACGACCTGGACGCGGTCGCCGCCGCGCTGCCCGGGGCGGCGTTCTTCTACGTCGAGACGATCGCGAATCCGAACGTCACGGTGGCCGACCTCGAAGCGCTCGGCGCGCTGTGTCACGCGAGCGGCGTGCCGGCCGTGGTCGACAACACGTTCGCGTCGCCCTATCTGGCCAATCCGTCGCGGTGGGGGTTCGAGTACGTCCTGCACTCGGCGACCAAGTTCATCGGGGGGCACAACGATCTGATCGCCGGCGTCGTGTGCGGGTCGCGAGACGCGTGTGCGGCGCTCCGCGACACCGCGATCGACACCGGCGGCACCATGGCGCCGTTCGAGGCGTGGCTCTGCATGCGCGGGCTGGTGACGCTTGCGCTGCGGATGGACCGGCACTGCGCGAGCGCGTCGAGCATGGCCACGTTCCTCCAGGCACATCCGAAGGTGGAGCGCGTCTCGTATCCCGCCCTCGACTCGCACCCGCAGCATGCCGTCGCGGAACGCATCCTCCCGCGTGGATCGGGCGGCGTGATGGCGGTCGAGGTAGCCGGCGGCGTGGAGGGGGGCAAGCGCTTCTGCGACTCGCTCGATCTGGCGTGGGTGGCGACGAGCCTCGGCGGCGCGCACACGCTCGTCGGGCACGCGGCGTCTACAACGCACCGCCAGATGGGTCCGGGGGCGCGGAGGCGCGCGGGGATCGCGGACGGCCTGGTGCGGGTGAGCATCGGGCTCGAAGACCTGGAGGACCTGACAGAGGACTTCGACCGCGCGCTGGAGAAGGTGTGACCGGCCGGAAGCGGCGGGTCGCGGTCCTGTTCGGAGGCCGTTCGGCCGAGCACGAGATCTCGTGCGTCTCGGCGCGCTCGGTCATCGACGCGCTCGATCCGGAGACGACCGACGTGGTCTCGATCGGGATCACGCGGGATGGATCATGGCACCTGTTGCCCGGCCCTCCGGCATTGCCCGCGGAGACCGGGCGGATGACCGAGATCGTCGCGGCCGCAGGCTCCGCCGTCGAGCTGGCGGCCGAATCCGGGACCAGCGAGCTCGTCGCCGCCGACGGCTCTCGCCGGCCGATCGACGTCGTGTTCCCGGTCCTTCACGGCCCTCACGGGGAGGACGGCGCGGTGCAAGGCATGTTGGAACTCGCCGGCGTGCCGTACGTGGGGGCGGGGGTGCTCGGATCCGCGGTGGGGATGGACAAGGCGGTGCAGAAGGTCCTGTTCGCGGCCGCGGGCCTTCCGGTCGTCCCGCACGAGATCGTGCGTGAGCCCGAGTGGGAGGAGGACCCTGAAGGTGTCTCGGCGCGCATCGCCGGGCTCGTCTTCCCGGTCTTCACGAAGCCCGCCACGCTCGGCTCCTCGGTGGGGATCGTGAAGGTCCACGTGCCGGACGAGCTCGGCGCCGGCATGGACGAGGCGTTCCGGTATGCGCGCAAGGCGGTCGTGGAGAAGGGGCTCGAGGGGATCCGCGAGGTGGAATGTGCGGTGTTGGGCAACGACGACCCGGTGGCATCCATCGCGGGAGAGATCGTGCCGACGGGTCACGAGTTCTACGACTACGAAGCGAAGTACCTGGATGAGCAGGGCGCGCAACTGCTGATCCCCGCCGACCTGAAGCCCGACGTGTTGGAGCAGCTGCAGCGGATGGCGGTCGCGGCGTTCCGCGCGATCGAGTGCGCGGGCATGGCGCGGGTCGACTTCTTCCTCCGCGGGGACGACGAGATCTGGGTCAACGAGATCAACACGATCCCGGGCTTCACGCACATCTCGATGTACCCCAAGCTGTGGGAGGCGTCGGGCCTCAGCTACCCGGAGCTCGTCGAGCGGCTGCTGGACCTGGCGGTCGAACGGCACGACGCGGGTTCGGGGAAGAGCACCGGCGTGCGCGAACTCGGAGGGACGTAACGAGCGGCGCCCCGTGTCGAGCGGAGTTACAGGTGAACGACCGGACAGGTGAGGGTGCGCGTGATGCCTTCGACGGCCTGGATGCGGGCAACGACGAGCTTGCCGAGCTCATCCACCGACTTGGCCTCGGCGCGGACGATCACGTCGTAGGGGCCGGTCACGTCGTCCGCCTCGGCGACCCCGGCGATCTCGGAGACTTCCTTCGCCACCGCTGCGGCCTTGCCGACCTCGGTCTGGATGAGGATGTACGCGTGAACCACCTGGCAGCCTCCTACGCTCGTGAGAGCGCCCATGCTAGCCCCGGCGCGGCAGCGCCCGCAACGCGGCGGTCGAGACCGTGACGGAGGAAGCGCCGAAGAGCGCCCGTCAGCGCGTGTTCCGCGATCGGGAGGAGGCGGGCAGGGCGCTCGCCGCGGCGCTCCACGGCCGCGTCGAACGGTCGCACGCGGTGATCCTCGCGATCCCTCGCGGCGGTGTGATCGTCGCGGTACCCGTCGGCCGGGCGCTCGACGCTCCCCTCGACGTCGTGATCCCGCACAAGCTGCGCGCGCCGGAGAACCCCGAGCTCGCGATCGGAGCCGTCGCTCCCGGCGTCAGGGTCCTGGACGACCGCCTCGTCCGAGCGCTCCACGTCCCCGAGGCCTACATCGAGGAGGAGGTCGCTGCGCAGGAGGCCGAGATCGAACGCAGGACGAGCCTCTACCGAGGCGAGCGCCCGCGGCCGGCGTTCGAGGATGCCACCGCCGTCGTCGTGGACGACGGCGTGGCGACGGGAGCCACCGCGGTGGCGGCGCTGCGGTGGGCGCGGGAACAGCATCCCGCCCGTGTGGTGTTCGCGGCGCCGGTGGGCCCCCGAGCCGCTTTCGGGCTCCTCTCCGCCGAATGCGACGACGTCGTCGTCCTCGAGACCCCGCCGTCGTTCCGAGCCGTGGGGGAGTGGTACGAGCAGTTCGACCAGGTCACGGATCGCGAGGTGCTCGACGCGCTCGGGGCCGGCACGTGGACGTGATCGAGGTCGCGCTCGTGGCGGCGTTCGGCACGTTGGGCGTCCGCTCGCTCGTGCACTGGGCGCGCAGGCCGTTCGAGAGCCGCGACGCTCGTGACCACCTGCTCTTCGCGATGTTCGTGACCGGCCGCGTCGGCTTGTGGTTCTCGCTCGCGGGTCTCTTCGCGCTATACGCGTCGACGAACACCCAGGGCCGCGCGTTCACCGACGATGTGCGGACGTACGACTGGTACGTCATGGTGTTCGTGGTCCTGGCGGTCTTGCAGCTCATCGGTGGGTACTTCCTGGGACGGCGCTCCGCGAGGTGATGCGGACGTTGCGAGGTTGCGACCTTCCGGTCGCGTTCGGCGACCTCCAGCGCGATCGGTGCTACAAGTAGAGGATGGCGATCTCCGGGCGGCGCCGCGTCGGCATCGTGGCGGTCGTGGCCGCGCTGACGGTGGCGGCCATCGGGGTCGCGAACGTCCGTGCCGATCCGGCGCCCAACCTGCCGCCCGTCGGCGGTGATGCGCTCCTCGCTTCGACGCTCGCCGCGCTCGCGCGTCCGTTCACGATCTCGGGGGACGTCGACACGCGCTTCGACCTGGGCATCCCCCAGATCCCTTCGAGCGTGAGCGGCGGAGCCGGTGGCGGCGTGATGGCGGCGATCCCACTCGTCACCGGCGACCAGCGATACAAGGTGTGGCGCTCGGCCGACGGCGTCCGCGTCTCGCATCTCCTGGCGTTCTCGGAGCAGGATCTCGTCGTCAGCCGATCCGATGCCTGGTTCTGGGATTCGTCGGACGTGTCGGCGGTGCACTTCGGCTTCCCCGGCATGAACCTCGGTCAGGCGGCTCCGCCCGCCGCGGCCGTGCGTGACGCCGACATCCTGGAGTTCGCGAGGCGGGCGCTCGACGCGGTGGCGCCGTACGCGGACGTGTCGGTCGACACCACGGCGATGGTGGCGGGCAGACCCGTGTACCGGATGGTGCTCACGCCGACCTCGACGCTCACGTTGATCGGTCGCATCGTGGTCGCGATCGACGCCGAGATGCGGCTTCCCCTGCGCCTCCAGGTCTTCCCGCGCGGGAGCGATGCCGCCGCCATCGAGGCCGGGTTCACGAGCGTGTCGTTCGACGCGATCGACCCGTCCCTGTTCTCGTTCTCGCCGCCCGCGGGAACGACCGTGCGGCAGGCCGCGGACGTCATCGCTCAGGCGCGCGCATCGGCGGACGGCGCCGCAACGTCGCCCGTGTCGGAGTCGCGCGTCTTCGGGCGGGGGTTCGACCTGCGGGTTGCGCTGCGACTGGACCCGGCGCTCCCCGACGGAGCCGACGTGTTGCTCCCGTACGCGGGGCCGCTTCTGTCCGCGATCACGGTCGTTCGGGACGGGCAGACGTGGCTGCTGGTGGGGCCCGTCAGCGTGGCGACGCTCGAGGCAGACGCCGCCTCGCTCCCGTGACGTTCGCGATCCGGACGACGGGGCTCACGAAGCGCTACGACGACGTCGCCGCGGTGGACGGCCTCGATCTCCAGGTCGAGCGCGGCGCGCTCTACGGCTTCCTCGGACCGAACGGCGCCGGCAAGACCACCACGATCCGTATGGCACTTGGTCTGATCCACGCGACGTCGGGCGCCGTCGAGGTGCTCGGCGAGCCGGTCACGACCGGCCGTGGGCCGCAACGGCGGGTCGGCGCACTGGTGGAGGAGCCGGCGTTCTATCGGTACCTCACCGGGCGGCGCAACCTCGAGTACTTCGCACGCGCGGGCGGTCGCGGCGAAGACACGCGTCGGCGGCTGGCCCGGGTCGACGGATGCCTCGCGCAGGTCGGACTCACGGATGCCGCCGACAAACGGGTCAAGGCCTACAGCCAGGGGATGCGCCAACGGTTGGGGATCGGGCTCGCGCTCCTGGGCGAGCCGGAACTCCTGATGCTCGACGAACCCACGAACGGGCTGGATCCCACCGGCATGCGGGAGATGCGGCAGCTCCTGCGGGGGCTCGCCGACGCCGGGACCACCGTGTTCGTGTCGAGTCACCTGTTGGCCGAGGTGGAGGCGATGTGTGACCTCGTGGGTGTGATGGCGCAGGGACGGATCGTGGCCGAGGGCCCGCCGGGAACGCTCCGAGGCGCGGCCGATCGGGTGCGGATCGAGGTGGACGACGTCGCCGCGGCCCGCGCGGTCGTCGAACGGGCCGCCGGGGTCTCGTTCGTCTCGGCGAGTGGCGAGCACACCGGCGTGCTGCGCGTCGTCCTGGCGGACGGAGCGACGTCTGCCGCGCTCAACGCCGCGCTGGTCGCCGCGGGTGTCCCGGTGAACGCGCTCGTTCCCGAGCGTGACACGCTCGAAGATGTGTTCCTCCACCTGGTGGAGGGCATCGATGTTCCGCGTTGAGATCGGCAAGGCGCTTCGACGCTGGCGGACATGGCTGCTCGCCGCCGCGCTCGCGGGCGTTCCCGTCCTGATCGTGATCGCGGTGAAGGCCTCGCCCCCGCAGCCGCAGAACGCTCAGGACGCGCCGCCGTTCCTGCTTCAGATCGTGCGCAACGGGCTGTTCGCGCCGCTCACCGGTCTCGCCGTCGTGCAGCCGTTCTTCATGTCGCTCGCGATCGGGCTGTTCGCCGGCGATGCGATCGCCGGCGAAGCGCAATCCGGGACGCTCCGATACCTGCTGGTCCGCCCGGTGAGACGCGTCCGTTTGTTGGCCTCGAAGTACCTGTCGTCGATGGCCCTCACGGGGGCGTTGCTGGTGGGCGTGATCCTCGCCGGTTCGGTGGCCGGCGGCGTGGTGTTCGGGTTCGGGCCGCTCCCCACGCTGAGCGGCACCACGCTCTCGACGTGGGAGGCGCTCCTGCGCGTGATCGGCTCGGGCGTGTACATCCTGGCGGCCGCCTCCGGGATCACGGCCGTCGGGCTCTTCATCTCCACGCTCACCGATTCGGGCCCCGGAGCGATCGTCGCCACGGTGATCGTCGCGATCGCGAGTCAGGTGGTCGACCAGATCCCGAACCTTCGCGTGGTCCATCCGTACGTCCCCACGCACGGCTGGCTCGGCTTCACCGGGCTGTTCCGGTTCCCGGTCGACTGGAGCGACATGCGCGCCGGTCTCACGGTGAGCGTGATCTACACGGCGGGCTTCATGGTCCTCGCCGCGTGGAACTTCCGGCGACGCGACATCACGTCCTAGTCCGAGACGGACTAGCCCACGGCCTTGACGATGTCGTCGGAGAGCTCGGGGAACTCCTGGAGACGCGCGACCCGCTCGGCCTTCAACCGGTCGACGATCTGCGTGTACTCGTCCTGGCGGCCCTGACGAGCGTAGAGGCGGCGCGGCTGCAACAACTCGATGTCGTCGATCCCCGGAACGTCGGCGGCGACCAGGTAGCCGAAGTCTTCGTCCTCGGTGAACGTGATGCTGCCCTCGGCGATCCCCTTCACGCACGCCGACGTGTGCGGGATCCTCAGCTTCTTCGAACGATCGTCGTCCTCCTTGCCGCCGACGCGTCCGGTGTTCAACAGGAACGTCTCGATCCGATGCGTTGCGAGCAACTCCAGGATCCGGTTGCCCTGCAGCCCGTGAGGCAGAGGGAAGAACGGATTGGTGCCGGGGATACGCAGGAAGATGCCGGCTTCTGCGGCGCCGCCCGCGCTCGTGCCGGTGGTCTCGCCGAGCATGAAGTACGCGGCGGCTTGTTCCTCGGACAGCTTGGCGACCGCCGGGATGATGTTCTCGTTCCGGTTCAAGATGAGCAGGTAGTCGACGGTGCCCACCTCGCGCGCGTCGCGATGGTCCAGCAGATCCGACATCTCGAACACGGCGCGGCCGTTCTGCGTGTAGGTCTCCTCGAAGAAGTTCACGTGGCCCGAGTCGTCCTGGTATGCGTTCTCGAGATAGGTGGTGGGCTTGATCACCGCTCCGTAGATCGACGGCTCGAAGTCGGCGTCGAGCGCGAACGTCTTCGCGAAGCACCCGTTCTCGGTGCCGTAGACGCGTCCGCCCGGCATCAACCCGACGAAGTCGTCCTGGACGGGTTCTGAGCCGTTCTGCGTCGTGAACGTGGTCGTGGTCTTTCCCGTTCCCGACAGCCCGATGATCATCACGACCTTCTCGCCTGTGTCGGTCGGGATGACCTTCAGACCGGCGTGCAGCGCCAGACCGCCCTTCCCGTAGACGATGTCGTTCCACATCCGCAAGCCGCCCTTCTTCGACTCTCCGAAGTAGTCGGAGTTGAGGACCCGCGTGACACCGTTCTCCAGATCGACCGCGATCAACCGGTCGTTCGTGTAGCCGGGCGCGACGAGGTTCGGCGTATAGATGACATGCACCTCGGGCTCGGCACCGTCGGTTCTCTCGAAGTACAGCTTCTGTTGCATGCCCGCGATGTTCGCGTTCGCCTTCTCGATCGTGAGGCGCGCCGCGGTCCGCATCTCGGGATCGTTTCCGATGTACCCGTCGATCACGATCACGTCGCGCTCCGCCAGGTACGCATCCTGCTTCGCCGCGATCTCGTCGAACGCCTCGCGGGTCATGGTCTTCCCGCTGGAGGGTCCGCCGACGACGTGCGTGCTGGCGGCGCTTCGCGAGGTGACCTGGGTCTGCACGTTCACGTTGTCGAACGAGGTGATGCGGGTCTGAGGCATGGCTTCCGTGAAGGTTCGCAGCTCTTCGGGAGTGGGGTTGACGTGGGTCTCGGGCACCTCGACCTCCTGGTGGTTACCGTGGATGGGCGCAGCGCACGCGAGGAAATCGCTGCCATGACAGTCTAAGCGAACGCGCCGTCGCTCCCGTTCGCCGTGCCGTCGAACGAGAAGGCGGGCGGGTGGACCAGGGGGACAGACGGAGCTATGGATCTCACCGAGGAGGAACTGCTCGAGGCGATCCGCCGCGTGCTCTCCGGCGTCGGTCCCGAGGTGCGGGTCGGCGTCGGTGACGACGCAGCGGTCCTCGCGCCCACGGCCGGGGAGCTCGTCATCACGACCGACGGCTTGGTGGAGGACGTGCACTTCGTGCGCGCACCCGGGGGTGCCCGCGACCTCGGCTACAAGGCGATCGTCGTGAACGTCAGCGACATCGCGGCGATGGGGGCGAGCCCCCGCGCGGCGGTGTGTGCCCTGACCCTGCCGTCCGACGTGGGAACCGGCTGGGTGATGGAGTTGTTCGGCGGGATGCGCGAGGCGTGCGACGAGTACGCGCTGTGGCTGGTGGGAGGGGACCTCTCGCGCGGACGCGAGGCATCGATCGCGATCACCGTCACGGGCGAGGTGGCGCCGGGCCATGCCGTGCTGCGATCGGGAGCGCGACCCGGTGATCGCGTGGTCGTCACGGGCGAGCTCGGCGGAAGCGCGGCGGGCTTGCGCGTGACGCGGCAACGAGCGAAGCCCACTGCGGAGCAGCTCGCCCTGGTGCGCCGCCACCTCCGCCCGACCGCGCGCGTCGGGGAGGGCGGCGTGCTCGCCCGGCACGGCGCCACCGCGATGATGGACGTGTCCGATGGGCTGGCCATCGACCTCTCACGCCTGGCGCGTGCGAGCGGCGCGGCCGCCAGTGTCGCCGTCCACGATGTACCGGTGGCGATCGGCGCGACGCTCGACGAGGCGCTCGGCGGGGGAGAGGACTACGAGCTGTTAGCGACGCTCCCCGGCGCGGATGCCGTCGGCGCCGCGCGAGCGGAGCTGAAGGATGCGTTCGGCGTCCCCCTCTCGGAGATCGGCCGCATCGTCGAGGGAACGGAGCTCACGGCGATCGAGGCCGACGGCACGGAGCGGCCGCTCGAGCCGACCGGTTGGGACCACTTCCGATGACGGCGAGCGCCGGGGCGCCGCGGGCGCGCGCTCTCACGATCGCCGGCTCCGACTCGGGAGGCGGCGCGGGGATCCAGGCCGATCTCAAGACGTTCAGCGCGCTCGGCGTGTACGGCATGACGGCGATCAGCGCGATCACGGTGCAGAACACGATGGGCGTCTCCGGGTACGACGCGATGACTCCGAAGCTCGTCGACGAGCAGATCCGGGCGGTCGTGACCGACATCGGCGTGGATGCGGCCAAGACCGGCATGTTGGCGAACGCGGGGATCGCCCGCGCGGTGGCGGCCGCCGTGGAGGAGCTCGAGATCCCGAACCTCGTGGTCGACCCGGTCTTCGTCTCGAAGCACGGACACCTGTTGCTGGCCGAGGACGGCGTCGAGGAGATCCGCTCGCGCATCCTTCCGCTCGCGACCCTCGTCACGCCGAACCTCCAGGAGGCGAGCGGTTTGGCGGGCGTGCCGGTCGGTGTGAGGGACGACATGCGGCGGGCCGCCGACGCGATCGTGGCGCTCGGCGCGGGTGCCGTCCTGGTCAAGGGCGGCCATCTGCCCGCCCAGACCGAAGCCGCGGACCTGTTCGTCTCGGGCGGGGTCGAGGAATGGCTCATCACGGACCGGATCGACTCGTCGAACACGCACGGGACGGGGTGCACGCTGTCGGCGGCGATCGCGGCGCACCTGGCGATGGGGTGGAGCCTGCTCGATGCGGTGAAGGCCGGGAAGGCGTTCGTCACCGAGGCGATCCGTCACGCGCTGGACATGGGCGAGGGGATCGGACCGGTGGATCAGCTGTGGTCGATGCCGCCCGGTGAGCGCCGGTAGCCCGAGACCGTCAGGGGGTCCGCTGCGGGATGCGGGTGACTTTCCCCGCCTTGATGCAGGACGTGCAGACATGTAGCCGGCGTGGGGTGCCGTTCACCAACGCGCGAACCTTCTGGATATTCGGGTTCCAGCGCCGGTTGTTGCGCTTGTGGGAGAACGTGACCGCCTTGCCGAAGAACGGCTTCTTCCCGCAGATCTCGCATACCGCAGCCATAGGTTGACGAGGGTAACAGACGCTGCTGCACGCCTACGGGGCCAGCACCTACGATGTGCCCAGGTTCGAGGTGATCGGTCGGTCTCGACCGTGGCGAAGGAGGACGGATGCGGTGGACCCGGAAGATCTCGGTCGTGTTCGGGGTGAGCGTGCTCGCCATGGTCATCGTCTCGCCATCGCACGCGACGTTCCCCGGTGAGAACGGCAAGATCGCGTTCAACTCCGATCGCGACGGGAACTACGAGGTCTACGTGATGAACGCCGACGGATCGGGGCAGGCGAACCTCACGAACAACGCGGCCGCCGACTTCCAGCCCTCGTGGTCCCCCGACGGCACGCAGATCGCGTTCGCGTCCACGCGTGACGGGAACTACGAGGTCTACGTGATGAACGCCGACGGGTCGGGACAGGCGAACCTCACGAACAACGCCGCCATCGACTTCTATCCCACCTGGTCGCCCGACGGCACGAAGATCGCGTTCACGTCCACCCGTGACGGGAACTACGAGGTCTACGTGATGAACGCCGACGGGTCGGGGCAGGCGAACCTCACGAACAACGCGGCCAGCGACTTCTATCCCGCCTGGTCCCCCGACGGCACGCAGATCGCGTTCAACTCCGATCGCGACGCGAACTACGAGGTCTACGTGATGAACGCCGACGGGTCGGGACCGGCGAACCTCACGAACAACGCGGGCATCGACGCCCAGCCCTCGTGGTCGCCCGACGGCACGCAGATCGCGTTCAACTCCGATCGCGACGGGAACCACGAGGTCTACGTGATGAACGCCGACGGGTCGGGGCAGGCGAACCTCACGAACAACGCGGACGCGGACTCGTATCCCGAATGGTCGCCCGACGGCGCGAAGATCGCGTTCACCTCCGATCGCACCGGGGACTCCGAGGTCTACGTGATGAACGCGAACGGCACGCTGCAGTCCGATCTCACGAACAACGCCGCGTTCGACGAAGCGCCGTCGTGGCAGACCATCCCCTCCACGCCGACCGCGACGTGCTTCGGGGACGAGGCCACGATCGTGGGCACATCGGGTCCCGACACGATCCTCGGCACGCCCGGCAACGACGTGATCGCTTCCCTGGGGGGCAACGACCACGTGAACGGGAGGGGTGGCAACGACCTGATCTGCCTCGGAGCGGGCAAGGACGTCGCCAAAGGCGGACCCGGAGGCGACTCGATCCGGGGAGGAAGCGGCAACGACGTGATGCGCGGGCAGGCAGGCGATGACCGGCTGATCGGTCAGCGAGGCAAGGACACCGCGATCGGTGGAGCAGGCCGCGACATCTGCCGGGCCGAGAAGAAGAAGAGCTGCCCGTAGATACGCGCGTAGGTGGGCACGCCGAGAGCGGCCAAGCTCTCCAACCCCTCGAGGGGTCGATCAGCCCATGGCGGCGCGGATGCCCTGATCGAGCGCGGTCTGCGTGAGCTGGCCCGGATAGGTCTTCACCACGTTGCCGTCGGCATCGTAGAAGACCGTCACCGGTTGCCCGATCATGTTCAGCGAGTCCCTGATGGCGCCCGGGGGGTCGAAGACGCTCGGGTACGTGAGACCGTGGTCCGCGATGAACCCTCGCGCGCCGTCGAGCGAGTCCAGGATGTCGACGCCCAGGAACTGCACGCGGTCGCCGTAGGTCTGGCTCGCGTCGTGCAGGAGGGGTGCCTCGGCCTTGCAGGGGCCGCACCACGCGGCCCACACGTTCACGACGACGGGCGTTCCCCGTAGCTGTGTCAGCAGTCGCTGATACGTCTGCACGTCGAAGGTCGGAAGTTCGCCGACGTGGGTCGGCAACAGCGCGGCGCCGGCGGCGTTGCGCGCCGGCGATCCCGCATCGGCCGCGACCTCAGGGTTCGAGCCCGAGCCTCCGCAGGCCGTCGTCACCGAGAGCATGAACAGGAGGGGGAGCAACATGAGGAGGGTGCGCGAGCGGCGGAGCGCCATCCCTCGCATGATAGAACCGGTCCCCGATGAGGAAGGTCCCGTGAAGCTCACGCTCGACTCCTCGATCCTCGAGATCGACCCCAAGCTGGCGAGGCGTCGCTCAGGCTCCCGGTCGAAGGACGCGCCCGAGGCGCACGAGGTCCTCGAGCGCGCGTTCGGCATCGAGACCGTCGGCGACCTCCTCCATCACTACCCACGCCAGGGCCGCTACATCGATCGCTCGAGGGTGCAAACCATCCGCGACCTCCGTGCCGGGCAGTACGCCACGGTGATCGCGACGGTCCGCAAGGTGTTCAAGCGCCAGACGCGCCGCCACCAGACCATGGTCACCGTCACGCTCTACGACACGACCGGTCTGCTCGACCTGACGTTCTTCAACCAGCCGTGGCTCGCAACCACATACAAGGCGGGGCAGGAGGTGGCGGTCTCCGGCGTGGTCACCCTGTACCGGGGCCGGACCCAGCTCGCGAACCAAGAGGTCGAGCTCCTCCGCGGCGACGACGCCGACCTGATCCACACCGCTCGTATCACCCCCGTCCATCCGGCGTCGGAGGGCATCACCGCTCGGACGATCCGGGAGCTCGTCTACACCGCGCTCCAGCGGTTGCCGAAGATCCCGGATCCACTGCCGGCCGAGCTGGTGGCGGCCGAATCGCTCAGCGATTACGACCAGGCGCTGCGGAAGATCCATTTCCCCGAGGACCAACGCCAGCTCGCCCGCGCGCAGGAGCGGCTGAAGTTCGACGAGCTGTTCACGCTGGAGTTGGGGGTAGCGTTCCGCAAGCATCGAGTGGAGGCCGAGCAGGCGGGCGTGGCGCACACGGCGGCGGGTTCACTGACGGGTCGGCTGGCGCGCACGGTGCCGTTCGAGCCGACCGGCGCGCAGGTGCGGGCGATGGGCGCGGTCGACGAGGCGATGGGGCGCGCGCGCCCGATGAACGTCCTCCTGCAGGGCGACGTCGGAGCCGGCAAGACCCTGGTCGCGCTCCACGCCGCGCTCGTCGCGATCCAGTCGGGACACCAGGCGGCGATCATGGCGCCGACCGAGGTGCTCGCCGGCCAGCACCTGCGGTCCGTGGCGGCGCTGCTCGAGGGTGTCGGTGCGGTCTCCTACCTCGATCTCCGACGTGACGCCGGGAAGGACGACGGGCAGGTTTCGTTGCTGGACCCGTCGCCGGCGGACCCGTCCGATGCGTCGGTGACGTACGCGATGTTGACCGGGGCCGTCACGGGGAAGGACCGTGCTCGCGTCGTGGAGGGGATCGCCGGCGGCGCGATCGACCTGACGATCGGGACGCACGCGCTGGTGCAGGAGGGCGTGTCGTTCCACGACCTGTCGCTGGCGGTGATCGACGAGCAACATCGGTTCGGCCTGCACCAGCGGATGGCGCTGAAGGGGAAGGGCGTCGAACCGGACGTGCTGATCATGACCGCGACGCCCATCCCTCGAACGCTGGCGCTCACGTACTACGGCGATCTCGACGTGATCGTCCTCGACGAGATGCCGAAGGGCCGTCAACCGATCGAGACGAAGGCGGTCCGCACGCCGGAGGACCGCGAGCGCGCCTACGACATGGTCCGAGCGGAGGTGGGCTCCGGCCGGCAGGGGTTCGTGGTCTGCGCCGCGATCGACGAGGGGAACCGCTCGCAGGTGAAGGCGGCCGAGGCGGAGGCCGAGCGCCTGGCGACGCACGTCTTCCCGGACCTCCGAGTGGACCTGCTTCACGGCCGGATGCGGCCCAAGGAGAAGGAGGCAGTCATGGATCGGTTCCGGGGGGAGAGACCGACCTCTTGATCTCGACGACGGTGATCGAGGTCGGCGTCGACATCCCGAACGCGACCGTGATGCTCGTGGAGGACGCGGAACGCTTCGGCCTCGCGCAGCTCCACCAGCTCCGCGGCCGGATCGGCCGCGGAGCGCACCGCAGCTACTGCGTCCTGTTCGACGGATCCGGCGTGGAGAACGAGGAGGCACGGGCGCGCATCGACGCGATGGTACGCACGACGGACGGTTTCGAGCTCGCGGATGAGGACCTGCGCCTGCGCGGCGAGGGCACGCTGTTCGACACCAAGCAGTCCGGCATGCCCGATCTCAAGCTGGCGCGCCTGGCCGAGGACCTCGAGCTCGTGCGCCGCGCGCGCGACCGCGCTTTCGCGCTGATCGAGGACGATCCACACCTGGAGGCGCATCCCTCGTTGCTCGGGGAGCTCCACTCGCGCTTCGAGTCCTCGATCGATTGGCTGTTCCGCTCCTAAGGGTCCGCGGCGGGTCGCGGTTCCCCGGAGCCCGGTTCCGGCGGGCGTAGGCTCCGCACATGCGGGTGATCGCCGGGAGCGCGAAGGGGATGCGGCTCGGCCCGGTCCCACCCGGCGTCCGGCCGGTGTCGGATCGCGCCCGGGAGGGTCTGTTCTCCAGCCTGGCCCTCGAGGTGCCGCAGGCGCGCATCCTGGACCTCTATGCCGGAACGGGCGCCCTGGGGATCGAGGCGCTCTCGCGGGGCGCCGAGCACGTCGTGTTCGTGGATCGTGCCTACGAGGCATCGGCGGCCATCCACGACAACCTCGATCGAACGCACCTGACCGACCGGGCGACCGTGGTCACCCGGGACGTGGCCGCGTACGTGCGCGAGGCCGAGCCGGCCGGCGGCCCGTTCGACCTCGTGCTGCTCGATCCTCCGTACGACATCGTGGTCTCCGAACTGGAGGCCGTGCTCGGTGGGCTCGGGGCCGACAGGCTCTCCGACCAGGGGTGGACGGTGGTCCTGACGAGGGGCGTCAAGAGTTCCACGCCTGTCATTCCGATAGACTGGGCCGTCGCCAGGCAGCTTCGCTACGGCGACAGTCTCGTCATCTTGTACCGGGAGGTTTCATGGGCCTGACCGCCCTCTGTCCGGGGACGTTCGACCCGGTGACGAACGGCCACCTCGACATCATCGGTCGCACCAGCGCGACCTTCGACACCGTGGTGGTCGGGGTCCTGGAGAACCCGTCCAAGCAGCCCGTGTTCGCCGTGGAGGAGCGGGTGTCCATGCTGGAGGAGGCCTGTTCGGCCATGTCGAACGTCTCCGTGCGGCCGTTCTCGGGGCTGCTGGTCGAGTTCGCGAAGGTGCAGGGTGCAACGTCGATCGTGAAGGGTTTGAGAGCGGTGTCCGACTACGAATACGAGATCCAGATGGCGCAGATGAACGTTCGGCTCGGGGCCGTCGAGACGCTCTTCATGCCCACGAACCCGAAATGGTCGTTCCTGTCGTCCTCGCTCGTGAAGGAGGTCGCGCGCTTCGGCGGCGACGTCGAGGGCCTGGTGCCAGACCACGTCCGCAAGCGCCTCGTCGACCGCTTGGGGGAGGGAGCCTGATGGATCTCGCCGGGCGCCTCCAACAGCTGGAAGAGATGGTCCGAGACGCCAAGTCCATGCCCCTTTCGTCGTCGGCGCTCCTCAACAGGGACGAGGTCCTGGACATGCTCAAAGAGATGCAGGAGTCGCTGCCCGAGGAGATCAAGCAGGCCCGCTGGATAGTGAAGGACCGCGAGGAGCTCCTGGGGAAGGCTCGTCACGAGGCGGAGCGGATCGTGGAGCAGGCTCGGGAGGACCAGCTGCGCATGGCTCGCAAAGAAGAGGTCGCCCACCGGGCGGAGGAGGAGGCCGACCGGATCGTCGGCGAGGCGGAGGAACAGGCGGTCGAGGCCCGCGGCGAGGCCGAGCGTTACGTGGACGCCAAGCTCGCGCAGTTCGAGATCGCGCTGCGGCGGATCCTCGAGGAGTCGCAGGCGACGTCGCGAGCCCTCGCCAAGACGCTCGACCAGGTGGAGGTGGGCCGTGACCGTCTGCGCGCGCCGACCACCGCCGCGGAGCAGGAGTTCGGCAGCGAGCCGGAGGCGCAGCTGTTCGACGCGGAGGAGGACCGGTGACGATCCAGCCGATCGACGTCCGTGATCTCATCGGATACCCGGGGACCTCGCGACTCTCGCACGTGGGAGGGACGCTCGAGGGTCTCGGCACGGAGGTCGCGACGCTCAAGACCGATGAGCTCGTTCAAGGTGACCTCCTGCTGGAGTCGGTGGTCGAGGGGATCCTCGTCACGGGCCATCTCGACGGCACGTTCGCGCTGCGGTGCGCCCGCTGCCTGCGGGACTTCGAACAGCCGGTCCGCGTCGACGTGCACGAGCTCTTCTCGTCGGCACCCGAGCCCGACGACGAGGACGTGTACCCGCTCGACGTCGAGGGGTGGCTGGATCCCGAACAGATGGTCCGCGACGCGCTCGGCCTGGAACTGCCGTTCTCACCGTTGCACAGCCCCGACTGTCTGGGCCTGTGCAGCGTGTGCGGCGGCGATCGCAACCTCGGGGAGTGCCCGGGGGATCATCCCGAGATCGATCCCCGCTGGGCCGATCTCGAGCTCGTGCTCCACGAGCTGGAAGACAGGAATTGACGGATCGCTGAAGCTGTGACCGAAGGACGAGGAAGGAAGGAACGCCATGGCCGTCCCCAAGAAGAAGCAGAGCAAGACGCGGAGCGCCAAACGCGCCGCGAACTGGAAGAGCGAGGCCCCGCCCTACGCGGAGTGCCCGCAGTGCCACCAGCCCAAGCTCCCCCACCGGGTGTGCAGCAACTGCGGCTACTACGCCGGCCGGCAGGCCGTCGAGGTCGAGTAGCTTCGTGAGCTCCGCTCCCGTCGGGGCGTCGCTCGAGTCTCTGGATCGCGCCCTCGGCGTGTCGTTCTCCGACGCCGCCATCCGACGCGCCGCCCTCACCCACCGTTCGTACGCGTTCGAGCACGGGACGGAGATCACGAACGAGCGGCTGGAGTTCCTGGGTGATTCGGTTCTCGGCCTCATCGTGACCGACATGGCGTACGCCACGTTCCCCGATCTTCCGGAGGGCGCGCTCGCCAAGCTCCGGGCCGCGATCGTCAACATGTCGGCGTTGGCCGACGTCGCACGGTCGATCGGGCTCGGGAACATGGTGCTGCTGGGCAAGGGCGAAGAGCTCTCGGGCGGCCGTGACAAGTCGAGCATCCTCGCCGACGCCCTCGAGGCGGTGTTCGGCGCCGTCTACCTCGACCGGGGCCTCGACGTCTCGCGCGAACTGATCGAGCGCCTGTTCCGCCCGCGCATGGAGGCATACGTCCGCGGTGAGGGGGATCGCGACTACAAGACGATCCTCCAGGAGCTGGCGTCGCAGGAGCTCGCCTCGATGCCGGAGTACCGGCTGGAGGACCGCGGACCGGATCATGCGAAGGAGTTCACCGCGACGGTCTACGTCGCCGGAGAAGCCCTCGGCAACGGGACGGGGCGCTCCAAGAAGGAAGCCGAGCAGCAAGCGGCACGGGAGGCGCATGCGCGCATCTCCGAACGCCTGACGAGAGCGGGTTCGTAAGGGGGGACGAGTTGGAGCTACCCGAGGTCGAGGTGATGCGCCGTGACCTGGAGAAGGACGTCATCGGTCGCCGGATCAAGGCGGCCGAGGTCAAACCCTCCAAGAACGCGATGCGCGTTATCCGCCGTCACCCCAAGCGCAAGGACTTCACCTCTCGCCTCGAGGGGCGGAAGATCACCAAGGTCGAACGCCGTGGCAAGTACCTCGTGATGCCGCTCGATTCCGGCGACGTCCTGGTCACGCATTTCGGCATGAGCGGGCAGTTCCAGCGGGGGACGGGGCGTGTGGCGATGCCGGCCCACACCCACGTGGTCCTGACGTTCCAACAGGGCGGCGACCTCCGCTACATCGACCCGCGCACGTTCGGCGAGATGTTCGTGTCCACCGCGGACGAGGTCGGCAAGATCAAGGAGCTGCAGCACCTCGCGATCGATCCGCTCGATCAGGTCTTCACGTGGCCGACGTTCCAGTACCTGCTGGCCGAACGCGCCGCGAAGATGAAGCAGCTCCTGATGGACCAGAAGTTCATCGCCGGGCTCGGCAACATCTACTCCGACGAGGTGCTGTTCGCCGCGGGGATCCGCTACGACCGGTTGTCCGACACCCTGTCGTCGCAGGAGGTGCGCCGGCTCTACCGCTCGATCCAGGAGACCCTGCAAGATGCGATCAAGGCGCGAGGCACGACGCTCGAGGACGAGGCGTACGTGGACCTGTTCGGCAAGCCGGGGGAATACGCGAGCGAGCTGAAGGTGTACGGCCGGGAGGGTTTGCCGTGCAGGCGGTGCCGGACACCGATCCAGAGCGTGAAGATCGGCGGGCGCAGCGCCTACTTCTGCCCGCAGTGTCAGAGCTGACGAGCGGCGAACGCGACCTAAACGATCTCGGCGCCGGCGTTGCGCATGCGCGCGATGGCTCGATCGCCGTCCCCGGGATCCAGTTCGACCGCGCGGATCGCGTCCTGCACGACCTCGACGGGGAAGCCGAGAGTCCGGGCGTCGAGCACCGTCTCGACCACGCAGTAATCCGTCGCAAGACCGCAGATCACCAGGTGTTCGATGCCTCGCTCTCGCAGCAGCGCCTCGAGCGTGGTCGACGACGTCTCCCCACTCTCAGGGTCCCGGACGCTGAAGCCGGAGTAGCCGTCGTGGCCGTCGACGCCCTTGCGGACGATCTCGCCCTCGACGCGCAGGTCGGGGTAGAACTCGGCTCCCCAGGTCTCCCGCACGCAATGCTCCGGCCAGATCCCGCCGTCCTTGAAGAAGTGGGGCGTGGTGGGCGGGTGCCAATCCTGCGTGTAGACCACGAGGGCGCCCGCGGACAGGGCGTCGGCGATCTCGTGGTTCACGCGCGGCACGATGGTCTCGCCCCCGTCGACCGCGAGCGTGCCCGAGGGGTCGGTGAAGTCGTTCTGCATGTCGACCACCAGCAGCGCGGTCCGCTCGTCGTAGCTCGTCACGACGCGTAGCGTACCGTCCGGTTGCGCCAGACTGTCGCGATGCGGCGCGTGCACGTGTTCGTCACCGGCCGGGTCCAGGGCGTGTTCTTCCGTGCCGAGTGTGCGGAGCGGGCGCTCGCGCTCGACCTGGCCGGATGGGTTCGCAACGCTTCCGACGGACGGGTGGAGGCGGTGTTCGAGGGTCCCGGTCCCCACGTCGAGGCCATGCTCCGATGGTGCCGCCACGGGCCGTCTCGTGCCCGCGTGGATTCGGTGGACCTCCGCGAGGAGACGCCCGCCGGCGAGACCGGTTTCCGGGTGGCCGGCTAGGAAACTCCGCCCGCCTCCCGGGTTCGCCCGGAGGCCACTGTTAGCATCGCGCCGAATGTTCCTGCGTCAGATCCAGATCCGCGGCTTCAAGTCGTTCGCGGACAAGACCGTCCTGGAGTTCATCCCGGGCGTCAGCGTGATCGTCGGTCCCAACGGTTCGGGCAAGTCGAACCTGGTGGATGCGATCAGCTGGGCGCTCGGCGAGCAGGGCGCTCGCGCCCTCCGCGGCGGCCACATGGCCGACGTCATCTTCGCCGGAACGCCCTCTCGTCCCGCGCTGGGCATGGCCGAGGTGAAGCTGGTCATCGACAACACCGCCGGGAAGATCCCCGTGCCCATGTCCGAGATCGAGGTCAGCCGCACGATCTTCCGCAGCGGTGAGAGCGAGTACCGCATCAACGGCCAAGTGGTGCGCCTGCTGGACGTCCAGGAGCTCCTGTCGGAGACCGGGATCGGGCGCGCGCTCCATACCGTCGTCGGCCAGGGCCAGCTGGAAGAGGTCCTGCTGGCGCGCCCTGAGGAACGCCGCAAGTACATCGAGGAGGCCGCCGGCATCGCGAAGCATCGCCGGCGCAAGGAGCGCGCGGAGCGCAAGCTCTCGGGGCTCGACCAGGACCTCTTGCGGCTGCAGGACGTGTTGGCGGAGCTCCGCCGGCAGCTGAAACCGCTGCAGCAGCAGGCCGAGATGGCCAAGAAGCACGAGACGCTCTCCGAGCAGGCGGAAGAGCTCTCTCGCAAGCTGGCCGCCGCCCGCCTCCGGGCGTTGCTGCGCGAGAAGGAACGGCGCCGGGACGGGTGGGACCGGGGGCTCGAAGAGCGGAAGGCCGCTCGCGAGCTCCTCGACGGCCTCGACGAGCAGGTCCTGCAGGCCGCCGATCAGCGAGCCGCCGCCGCGCGCGGGCTCGCCGACGCCGAGCAGGCGTTCCGGACGGCGCAGGCCGAGCGCACCGACGCCGACCAAGCCTTCCGGTCGGCCGTCGACGGGGAATCTGCAGCTCGCGAGACCCTGGCGGCCGAGGCCTCGCGGACCGCCAGGCTGGACGGCGTGGACCGCGAGCTGGCCCGCGCCGAGCAGGGTCTCGCGCGCGTCATCTCCGAGCTGGAGGGCGGCGAGCAGGAGCTGGACCGAGCCGAACAGGAGTTCCGAGCGGCCGAGGAGCGCCGCCGCGAGATCGAGGACGTTCGCCGCCGGATGGGGGAGGAGGCCGCCGGGCGACGCGCCGAGATGGAGGCGCTCAGGCGGAGCCTCTCGTCATCCGAGCGCGAGCGCGAGCGTCTGGACGAGGGTCTGCGGGACGTCGCCGCGCGGATCGCCTCGTTGGAGCACGAGCGGGAGAGCCTGGAAGCCGACATCGAGCGGGTGGACGGTCAGACCTCGCCGCTGGCCGACCGTCGCGCTCAGCTCGAGCAAGAGCGGCGGGCGCTGACCGAGAAGATCGAGGAGCTCGACGACGTCGAGCGCCGCCACCGGTCGCGGATCGACCTGCTCGAGGCGCGACGCCGCGATATCGAAGAGACCGCCGGATCGCGGTTCCTGGGATCGCACGCCGGACGCGCGATCGGTCTCCTCCGCGACCTGGTGAGCATCGAGTCGGGCCTCGAGCGGGCGCTCGTAGCCGCGCTCGGCCCGCTCGCGGACGCGGTGGTCTACGACGATGCGGACCGGGCGATCGCGGACGCTCCTGAGGGCGACGGCGCGATCTTCGCGATCGCGAAGGGCGGCCCGGTCGCTCTCGGCCTTCGGGGCGAGCGTGCGCTGCTCTCGGTCGTCGAGGCGGAGCCGGCCGCACGTGGCATCGCGAGCACCGTGCTCCGCGACGTGTACCTGGTCGCGACCGTGGAGGAAGCGGTCGAGAAACAGGTCGCGCACCCGGTCGCGTCGTTCGTCACGCCGGAGGGAGTGCTGATCGGCCCGGCGGTGATCCACACGGCGAAGGAAGCCGACGCGCGAGCCCGGGAGATCCGCGCCGAACTCAAGGTCCTGGACCACGACCTGGCGGCCACCCGCAACGGGCTGAAGCCGAGGCGGGCACGGCTGGACGAGATCGGCGCCGAGATGTCGTTCCTCCAGGAGCAGGTCGACGCCGCCGACGCCGACATCACGTCGGCCGCCGAGCGTCTGTCCGTCATCGGGGCCGAGCTGGCCGGCCTCCACAAGGAGGAGGAGATCCTCCGGCAGCGAGTGGTGGCGCTCGAGGACGGCATGGCTGTCTGGCGCGAGCACCTGGGACAGGCCGAACCGCTGCCCGACGAGATGCCCGAGCTTCCCCGCGCGCCGCAGCAGCCCGTGTCCGCGCGCGTCGCGGTGGAGACGCTCCGCCGCGACCGGTCGGCCCTCGACACGCGGCTCCTCGAGTTGCGGTCCGAGCGCGACGTGCTGGCGGCGCACGACCCGGTCCAACTGCGGGCGCAGCTCGAGGCTGCGGAGACGATGCGCGCCAAGGCGGAGGAGGCGATGCTCCGGGCCGACGACGCCGCGCTCGCCGCCTCCAACTCTCGCGACGCCGCGGCGGAGACCGAGCGCGCGGCCGCGCAGAGAGAGGCCGAGGTCAACAAGGCGTGGCGTGAGGCCTCCACGGAGCTCGACCGACTCCGGGAGACCTACGAGGACGAGGACCGGCTCCGCGGCGACATCGAACGCCGGATCGGCGACGCCGAACGGCTGCTGCGGGAAGGACACAGGCGAGAGCCCGAGGAAGCGCTCGCGGAACTGTCGGAGGACGACTCGGTCGAGTCCTTGGAGAAGAAGTCGGAGCTGGTGCAGCGCCGGCTGGGGTTGATCGGACGGGTCAACCTGCTCGCCACCGGCGAGTTCGAGGCGGTGCAGGAGCGGCACGATTTCATGGCGCGCGAACTCGACGACGTCCGCAAGGCGCGGCGCGACCTTCTCGAGGTGATCGCGAAGGTCGACCAGGACATCTCGGAGACGTTCGACTCCGCCTACCGTGATGTCGCGACCGAGTTCGAACGGTTGATCGGCGAACTCTTCCCCGGCGGCTCCGGGCGTCTCGTCCTCACCGATCCTGCGCAACCGCTCACGAGCGGCATCGAGATCGAGGCGAGCCCGGGGCGCAAGCGCGTGAAGCGCATCTCGCTGTTGTCGGGCGGCGAGCGTTCGCTCACCGCGCTCGCGTTCCTGTTCGCGATCTTCACCGCGAGGCCGAGCCCCTTCTACCTGATGGACGAGGTGGAGCCGGCGCTCGACGACGTGAACCTGCACCGATTCCTCCGCCTGATCGACGGGTTCGCGCGCGAGTCGCAGGTGCTGATCGTGACCCACCAGAAGCGGACCATGGAGATCGCGGGGATGATGTACGGCGTCTCCCTCTCGAAGGACGGCACGACCAAGGTGGTCTGCCAGCAGATGGAAGAGCCCCGCATCGTCCACGAGGAGCGGGCCCGCGCCGAGGCCGAGCGCGAGCGGGCGGAGGCGACGGCCGCGGAGGTGCAGACCTCGGCGGACGAAGAGCCCGATGCCCAGGTGCCGGAGGGCATGCCGGAGAGCGAACCGGTCCACTAGCCTGAGCTTGTGGTTCCGACCCTGATCTTCGCGTCGCTCGCGATCCTCTGCGTCGTCGCCGGCTTCGTCGTGATCCGTCGCCGGCGCGCCGTCTTCCGGCTCCGCGGAGGACGTGGATCTCGACGACCTGAGCGGTTCGACGACCGCACCCGCGCTGCAGGTGACCGGAAGCGGGCTCGGCTCCAGGGTGCGGGCGTTGTTCGGGACCGAGGTCTCCGATGTCACGTGGAAGGAACTCGAAGACCTGCTGATCAAGGCGGACGTGGGCCCTCGCGGAGCCGCGGACCTCGTGCGGCGAGTTCGCGACGGGTTCGAGCCTGGCGCCGACCCGGCGGCCGTACTGCGGCACGAGGTTCTGGAGGTGCTCGGTCCCGACCAGGAGCTCCACATCGCGAGGGAGAAGCTCGCGGTGATCCTTGTCGTGGGCGTGAACGGTTCGGGGAAGACCACCACCATCGGCAAGCTCGCGAAACACCTTGCGGGGCACGGCCATACCGTCAGCCTCGCCGCGAGCGACACGTTCCGAGCCGCCGCGGGCGAGCAGCTCGAGGTCTGGGCGCAGCGAGCCGGCGCGCATATCGTCTCGCAGCAGCGGGGTGCCGATCCCGGGGCCGTCGCTTTCGATGCGGTGACGTCCGCGACGGCCCGAGGCTCGGACGTGCTGATCGTCGACACCGCCGGGCGGCTCCACACGAAGGCACCGCTGATGGACGAGCTTGCCAAGGTGAAGCGCGTGATCGAGAAGGCGGGCGCCGAGGTCGACGAGACGCTGCTGGTGCTCGACGCGACCACCGGCCAGAACGGCATCGCGCAGGCGCGTGCGTTCACCGACTCGGTGGAGCTGACGGGGGTCGTCCTGACGAAGATGGACGGCTCCGCGAGAGGCGGCGTCGTCCTAGGGGTGCGCGAGGAATTGGGGGTCCCGATCAGGTTCGTCGGCGTGGGGGAGGGCGCCGGCGATCTCCGGCCGTTCCGGGCGGAGACGTTCGCCGACGGGTTGCTGAGGAGCTAGAGGATGGCGAGCATCTTGATCGTCGAGGACCATCCGACGATGCGGGACGCGATGCGCCTCGTCCTCGAGGAGGACGGGCACCAGGTGGAGGAGGCCTCCGACGGCGAGGTCGCGATCGCGATGGTTCGCGACCGTCCCCCGGACGTGGTGCTCCTGGATCTCAATATCCCCGTCGTGTCCGGCCCGGACGTGCTCGAGGCGCTGAAGGCCGACCCGGCCACGTCCGACGTCTTGGTCGTCGTGGTCACAGCGACGGGAGAGGAGGGTCGGCGAAAGACGCTCTCGCTCGGCGCCGACGGCTACATCACGAAGCCGTTCAGCCCGCTCGCCCTGCTCCGGACAGTGGAGCGGGTACTTCGAGGTTCCGGGCCGACGGGATCGTGACGATGAACGTGGCTCCCTCGCCGGCCTCCGACTCGAGGGAGATCCGACCCCCCATGGCCTCAGTCAGTTGCCGCGCGATGTAGAGGCCGAGACCCGCTCCCTCCGAGTGGGCTGCCGACGACTCGGTCTGATGGAAGCGATCGAAGATCACCTCCCGCTCCTCCGACGAGACCCCCGGTCCCCGGTCGTGCACGGAGAACGTGACCGTGCCCTCCGAACGAGAATCCACCCGCAGCTGGACCGCGCTGCCCGCGGGCGAGAACTTGATGGCGTTCATCAGGAGGTTCGTGAGGACCTGGGTCAATCGCTGTCCGTCGACGACGAGCTGCGGCGGCGCGGTGGGGTCGATGATCGTCTCCACGCGCGCACCGAGCTCCCCGAGGCCCTGGCACGCCTCCACCAACAGGACGTCCATCGTCACGGGATGCGGCATGAACGTGAGCCTGCCTGCCTCGATCCGGGAGATCAGCAAGAGGTCTTCGACGAGTCGGATCAACCGATCGGTCTGGGAGTGGATGATCGTGAGGTACTCCTGCACCTCTTCGACCGAGAGCTCCGCGTGCCGCCGCCGCAACGCGTCCACGAAGCCTCGAACGGCCGTGAGGGGAGTCCGAAGCTCGTGGCTCGTGATGGCGACGAAGTCGGACTTGAGCTCGTCGAGCTCCCTGAGGCGAACGAGCATCTCCTCCTGGCGCGCGCGCAACCGTGCGGCCTGCACCACCAGTGAGACCTGGTCCGCCAGGCGTCCGACCTGCAGGAGGCGTTCCCGGTCGATGGATCCCGGTTCGTTGCCGCGCTCGTGCAGGATCCCGATGACCGCGTCGCCCGCCCTCAGCGGCACGACTGCCTCGGCGGGGTCCTGACGCAGGCTCGGGCGCGTCAGCTCCGGTCCGGAGGCGAACGGTTCGCTCCCGGCGACGAACCGGGTGCCGCGGCGGTAGCCGGGGTCGCCGTATACGCCTGCGGCCACCAACTCCTCCGCGCCTCCCTCGCCGGTTTCGAGCAGCAGCACCCCCAGGGAGTCGCACTCCATCTCCCGTCCGACCGCTTCCGCGATCTCCTGGATGCCCTGGGCCGGGTCCTCGGAGGCGACGCCGGCGAGGATCGCCGTGTGGAACGCCGACAGGTCACGGCGAGCTTCGGCCTCTCGTCGTGTCGCTTCCTCCGCTCGCAACGCCGCTCCCTCCGCCTCGAGCGTCCGATCGGTGGCGTGTTCGGATTCCTTGCGGAGCGAGCTCGCGAACACGCCCGCGACCAGCGCGATGATGGCGGCCATGCCGACACGGAACGCGACCGCCGGGCCGACGAAGTGATAGCCCGGGAACTGCTCGGCCAGGTACATCTCCCGGGCGATCTCCGAGATGAGCAGCACGGGGAGCGGGGCGAACGCGCCCAGGACGCCGTATCGCATCGCGCCTTCGATCGGCAGGAGATAGGCCATCACCCAGGCGGGGTCCGAGGGCTTGGCCGCCGCGACCCACACCCATTCCAAGATGACGACGGTGTCCAAGAGGAACGCCACCGCGCCGACCCATCGGATGTCGGACAGCCGTCTCGCCTGCTGGACGAACTGGGTGAAGAAGAGGTTGCTGAGCAGCATGCCCAGCGTGAGGACCATCCCCAGCTCGAACGCGTAGGAAGGGGCGTTCGGATCGACGCGCTCGACCATGGTCTGGACCAGGGCGTACGCGATCAGGAGCCAACGGACCTTGACGAGGCCAAGCTCCAGCCGCTTCGCTTGCTCGAGATCTCGCCTCATCGGCGTCTCATCCCTGGGGGCGGCTAGAATCGATGGCGCGAGCGGCACCGCCCGGCCCACCGCTCCACCTACGTACTCATGTTCGACACGTTAACTGACCGCCTGAACGGCGTCTTCAAGAAGCTCCGCTCACGAGGCAAGCTCCACCCCAAACAGGTGGACAACGCCCTAGGTGAGATGCGTACGGCCCTGCTCGAGGCAGACGTCTCCGTCGAGGTCGCCGACGACCTCCTCTCGCGGGTGCGGGACCGTGCGTTGTCCGAGGAGATCATGAAGAGCCTCACTCCCGGCCAGCAGATCGTGAAGGTCGTGAACGAAGAGCTCACGGTCACCCTCGGGGGTGAGCACCGGCCCTTCTCCCTCGACGCCCGTCCGGCCGTCGTGATGATGGCCGGTGTCCAGGGCTCCGGCAAGACCACGGCCTGCGCCAAGCTCGCTCTATTGCTGAAGAGCAAGGGTCGCCGACCGTTGCTGGTCGCGGCCGACCTCGAGCGGCCCGCGGCCGTCGAGCAGTTGCGGACCCTCGGCCGGGAGATCGGTGTGCCCGTCTTCTCCGAGGGGCGCGACCCCGTCAAGGTGGCGAAGGCCGGCCTGAAGGAGGCGGAGCGTCAACAGGCCGACGTGGTCATCATCGACACGGCCGGCAGGCTCCACGTCGACGCGGACATGATGAAGCAGGCGCGGCGGATCCGCGACGTCACGAAGCCGCACCACGTCCTGATGGCCTGCGATGCCATGACCGGTCAGGACGCCGTCGTGCAGGCTCGGGCGTTCATGCGCGAGGTCGACACGACCGGGTTCGTGCTCACGAAGCTCGACGGCGACGCGCGCGGCGGCGCCGCGCTCTCCATCACGGCCGTGACGGGCCGGCCCGTCTACTTCGTGGGCACAGGCGAGAAGCCGGGCGACCTCGAGCCCTTCTATCCCGATCGCATGGCCGGGCGCATCCTCGGCATGGGTGACGTCTTGACATTGATCGATAAGGCGCAGGAGTCCATGGACGCCGACGCCGCGCGCGCGTCGGCCGAACAGCTGCTGAAGGGACAGTTCACGCTGGACGACTTCCTCACGCAGCTCCGCGAGATGCGCAAGCTCGGTCCGATCCAGGATCTGCTGAAGATGCTGCCGGGGGTTCCCGGGGGGCGCGACGCCATGAAGGAGCTGGCGAACCAGGTGGACGATGGGGAACTCCGGCGCGCCGAGGCCATCATCCTGTCGATGACCCCGGAGGAGCGGCGGAATCCCGCTATCATCCATGGGTCCCGGCGCCTGCGGATCGCCAACGGCTCGGGTTCTACCACCAGCGACGTCAACGGGTTGCTCAAGGACTTCGACGGCGCCCGCAAGATGATGCGGACGATGATGGGCGGCAAGCGGATGCCCGGCATGATGAAGATGCCGGCCGCCGCCCCCAAGAACAAGAAGCGATAGACCAAGACGCAGAGAGGGACCGACGACATGGCGACGAGGATCAGGCTGCGGCGGATGGGCGCGAAGAAGCGGCCCTTCTATCGCGTCGTGGTGGCCGACCAGCGGGCTCCCCGCGACGGCCGCTTCATCGAGAACATCGGCAAGTACCACCCGCTCGAGGACCCATCGTTGATCGAGATCGACGAGGAGCGCGCGCTGCACTGGCTCCGCGTCGGCGCGCAGCCGAGCAGCCAGGTGCGGAACCTGATGGTGAAGATCGGCATCTGGGACCGGTTCGTCGAGGAGCGCCCGTCCGCGGCAGACCTCGTCCGGAAGCGGACGGAGAAGCCCACGGCCGGCAAGCTCTCGAAGAAGGCCGCCGCGAAGGCGGCCGCGGATGCGGAAGCTCCTCCCGAGCCGGAGGCCCCCGTCGCCGTTGAGCCGGTCGCGGCCGAGCCCCCGTCAGACTCCGCCCCCCAAGTGGCGGCCGAGGTCGAGGCGGCACCGACCGGGGAAGCTGCCGTTGAGGCTCCGGCTGAGGAGGCCCCCGTCGAGGCCGAAACAACGGCCGACGCGGCCGCCGAGGAGGAGACGAGCCAGGCGTGAGGGAGCTCGTGGAGTTCCTGGCGCGTGAGCTGGTGGACGATCCCGATTCCGTCTCCGTCACGGAGTCATCGGACCAGCGTGGGACCCTGCTCACCATCCGGGTCGCCCCCGGCGACATGGGCAAGGTGATCGGCCGTGGAGGGCGCACGGCGAAGGCGATCCGCTCCGTCGTGCGTGCGGCGGCCACCCGTCAGGGTGTGTCTGCCCACGTCGACATCGCCGACTGAGGTGTCCGAGCCGACCGTCGTCGTCGGCAAGGTGACCAAGGCTCACGGCCTGCGAGGCGAGGTCGTGGTCCTCGTGTTCTCCGACAACCCCGATCGCTTCGAGCCCGGCTCATCGATGTTCCTGGAGAACGGGCGCGAGGTCCGTGTCCGCGCGTCGCGCCCGAACGGGGGGCGCATGCTCGTTGCGTTCGAGGGCGTGGATGATCGCAACGCCGCCGAGGCGCTGCGCGGCCTCACGCTCGTCGTTCCCCGGTCCTTCCTCCCGGAGCTTCCCGAGGGCGAGTACTGGCCGCACCAACTGGAGGGTTGCGTGGTGGTGACCGAATCCGGGCGGAAGCTCGGCGCGATCTCGGACGTCGTCGCGAACCGCGCGAACGATCTCTGGGTGGTGGTGGATGAGGCCGGAGCGGAAACCATGGTTCCGGCGATCCGCGAGGTGATCGTCGACGTCGATATCGAGGCCGGCCGTGTGCTCGTGCGAGACATCCCGGGGCTCACCGCGCCCGACGATCCACTCACGCCATCGGCGTGACGTACGGCACATCCTCGGACTGACCGACGGCACCGCCGGATCGTGTCGTCGGTCATCAGCTCGGCGGTCCCGTCGGCGTAGCTTCGATGCATCGGAACCCAGGGAGGTGTCGGAGATGCTGTCGGGAGACATCGCGAAGTACCAGATCCAGGATCGGATCCGTGCCGCCGAGCAGGATCGCGCCTCGCGCTCGGAACGGGTCGATCGGGATCATGTCCGGACCCCGGTCGTTCGTAGGGTGGGGAGCGGTCTGCTCGCGGCCGTCGTGGGAAGCAGGCGGAAGGCGACCCCGACGTCGGCAGCGACCGAGGTGCGGTTGGCCTGAGGACCGTTTGAGGTAGCGCCCTCAGGAGGGACCCCGCGAGGGGTCCCTCGGCCGCGCTAGCCTCAATGCGTGCGGATCGACGTCTTCACCATCTTCCCGGCGATCTTCGAGAGCCCACTACGCGAGAGCCTGCTCGGACGCGCGGTCGCTGCCGGCGTGCTCGACATCCGGATCCACGACATCCGCGATCAGACGTCCGACCCGCACCATCAGGTGGACGACGAACCGTTCGGCGGGGGGCCCGGGATGGTGATGAAGGCCGAGCCGGTCTTCTCGGCCGTCGAGTCCCTCGGTCCCGAGCGCGGCCGCACGATCCTGCTCTCGCCCGCCGGTCGCCGGCTGGATCAGCCACTCGTGCGGGAGCTCGCGAACGAGCCATGGCTGGTGCTCATCTGCGGACGGTACGAAGGGGTCGACGAGCGGGTCGTCGAGGGCCTGCCCGCGGAAGAGATCTCGATCGGGGACTACGTGCTTTCGGGCGGGGAGCTTCCCGCGCTCGTCCTGCTCGAGGTCGTGACACGCTTGGTCCCGGGCGTGATCGGCAAGGAGGAGTCACATGAGCAGGATTCGTTCGGTGAGGAGGGGATCCTCGATCACCCCCACTACACGCGCCCGCGAGCGTTCAGGGGCATGACGGTCCCCGATGTCCTCCTGTCGGGCAACCACGCGGAGATCGATCGGTGGCGTCGGGCCGTCGCGCTGGAGAAGACCCGCCGCAACCGTCCCGACCTGGCCGGCACCGACGACGTCGGGACCGGCGAGCGCTAGAGGCCGGCGATCCTCGCCAGGCCGTCGACCTTCTTCAGGACGTAGCGCTTCCCGTCGCGCTCGAGCAGCCCTCGCCGCTGGAACTCCGAGAGCACGCGGGTGACGTTCTCCCGGCTTCCTCCGCACAGGCTGGCGAGGTCCGCGTGCGTGACCGCAGGGATGGCTCGCCCGTCCGCCGGCAGATCGTCCAGGGAAGGCGTGGCCATCTGCAGGAGCCGCTTGGCCACCCGTCCTTTGAGGTCGAGGAAGAGCAGGTCGTCCACGAACGCTTCGTTCGCCTTCACCTGCCGCGCGAGCGCGCGCATCAATCCCCGAGCTGCGGTTGGTTCGTCCGCCAGGAACGCCAAGAAGTCCTCCGCGCCCGCGACCCACACCACGGAGTCCTCAAGGGTCAGCACGCTCGCGGTACGATCGCTCTCGGCGAGCACCCCGAGCTCACCGACGAACTGTGGGGTGTCGACCGTCGCATGCAAGACGCGGTTGCCGGTCACGGAAACCGATCCGATCTCCACGCGTCCCACGACGAGGAACAGGATCTCGTCCGCGGGATCACCTTGATGGCAGAGGTATGTCCCTTTCCGATAGTCGCGGCTCCGGCCGTGGTCGGCGAGACGTTGCACCGCCACGGGTGAGACGCCCTCCAGGAGCGGGGTCGCGACCATCGCGGCCGCGATCTCGTCGGTTGCATGATCTTTCGGCATCGCCGCGTAGCCTACGGCACCCTGGTGCGTTCGTAGCGAGTCAGCGATGGGGTGGTCCCGGAGCGAACCGGAACGACGAAACGTCGAAGGGCCCGGATCACCGGGCCCTTCGAGAAGTCCTGGGAACGCGAAGTCGTACTACTTGGCCATCTTCTTCTTGGCCATCTTCTTCTTGGCCAGCTTCTTCTTGCTGACCCGCGCAGCGGCGGTCTTCGTGGAAGATGTGTCCGCCTTCTCCGGCGCCTTCGGTGTGATCCTGCCCTCCGCCATGACCCTCTCCTCCTTCCGCCCCGAGGGACGCTTGATCGATATGCGCATCATGGCGCCGGTTCCCGCGCGAGATTGTGTTGCTCGACAACATCCTCGGGTGTCGTTCGTCACGCAGTTGGGAGTGACGTGCGTCACCTCGGAATGTGACGCACGTCACACATCGAGTTCGGGGAGCGGGATGGGATCCGGTCGGATGGTGCATGCACCGCACCGCAGGGCGTCCTCGACCACGAGCGCCTTGGTGGGGCCGTCGCTCCGGAAGAGCTCGAGGATGAAGGGCTCGGTATCCGCGTGGTCCTCGCACACGCCTCGTCCGCAGAACCGGCAAACCCCCACGGCTGTGCGTCGACAGTGCCAACAATCCATCGCTCGCTCCCCTCAGACGCGATCAATGCTGCCAGGTCTTGTCGGCCGGCGGCTTCAGGGCGCCACGTTGGAACGCCTCGCGCACGACCTGATCGAATCCTTCGCGATCCAGACGGAACGCCCGGACGGGCGTTCTCGCGATCACGCTCGCGGTTCGAGGAACGTCCCGAAGCAAGGCGATCTCCCCGAAGTGCGTGCCGGAGGCAAGGCTGCCGATGATCGAGCCGTCGCGGACGATATCGACCCGACCGGATCGGATCGCGAAGAACGCATCCCCGACCGCCCCCTGCACGACCAACGTCTCGCCTGGCGTGGCCGTCACCCACGATCCGTGGTCGAGGAGTACGGAAAGCTCCTCCGTGCCGAGTGTCGAGAAGGCCGGCATGTCGCGGAGCTCGGCCATCGTTTGGAGCGTCAACCTGAACGACGGCGTGTGGATCGCACCTGCCAACAACCGGTCGAACGTGGATTTGTCGACGGCGAACAACTCGGCATCCTCCGTGGCGCGAACGGACGCGGTCCTCGGTGAGGATTCGAGCAGCGCGAGTTCCCCGAACGAGTCGCCCTTCGTCAGCGTCCTGAGGACCGTCGTATGTCCCGTATCCGGGTGCTCCTCCTCGATCCGCAGCGTTCCCTTCCGCACGACGAAGAAGTCCGTGGGACGATCCCCCTGGCGGAAGATCGGTTCGCCGGGGCGGTAGCTCACCAATCGGACCCGGCCGGCCAGATCGGACAGCACTCCGTCCTCGAGTTCGTCGAACGCGGGGAGGGCGTCGATCGCCTCGGCCGCCTCGACGCGCCAAGAAGTCTCGAACCGGAACTTCACCCTTCGCCCTGTGACGCGGAGTCGGTTGACGGACGTCCGGATCAGGGTGATCAGGCCGCGGATCGCCGGCCCGGCAACGAACAGCGCCAACAGGAGCAGGAGGAGCCTTGAACCGGGTCCCCCGTTCCAGAGACCGGAGACCAGACCTCCGAAGATCGCTTCCCAGAAGAAGATCGCCACCCACACCGAGAAGATCGTGAACGCCACGCCGACGATCGCATATGCGCCGAGACCGACCTCCTGCTTGGAGAATCCAGATCGCGTGCGGAGCTTGTTCCACACGTCGTGTTGGATGAACTGGAGGGATCGCTCCCGGAGGTCGGGTACTTCGATCGCCTCGGCCAAGATGAAGTAGCCGTCGAGCTCCAAGAGCGGGATAAGGTTCTCGAAGATGAGGAAGTAGTTGAGCGCGCAGAACTTGAACACGAGCGGTGCGAGGGCGGCATCGGGGAACGCGAGCAGGAGGAACGACGCGAACCCGGCGAGGATCATCTCGGTGTATGGACCGAGCGCGGACTCGACGATGCGAGGCCCGCGCTCGAGCATCAAGCCATCGGACGCGTCCACGAAGAACGCCGGCGAACCGAAGTACAGCATGAAGCCGGCGCTCTTGATCCGACGTCGATAGTGCACCAACGCCACGGCATGGCCGAGCTCGTGCGCGTACGTCAAGACGAATCCGAGGGCGAGCAAGATCAAGGAGTCGAGCGGCGCGTTCGCGCCAGAGATCGAAAACTGCGTCCGCTCGTTCGCCAGCAAGAACGCGACGAATCCTCCGAGCGCCACGGCGGCCGTCAAGATGAGGCCGGCGCGGGTGAACAGGGGGTGGAGCACCGTGCGGTACCACCAGCGGACGTGCCGGTCGGCGCCGGTCCAGTCCAGTCTGAGGGTCTTGAGGAACGTCAGCACGCGATCCGTCACGCTCGGGCGCGGTCGGATCGCCTCCGCGAGGGTCTCCACCGCGTCGACCCTTCGTGGCTCGAGGAACCCTTCCCTCCGCAAGAACGTGACGAGGTCTGTCACCGCGTTCGCGTCCAGGTCGCCTGTCCCTTCGAGGTGCTCGAGGATCAGTTCGCCGACGGTCAATGTTCCATCCATGCGCTGGGCCAGCTGTGCCTCCCACACCTCGAGCTGGAAGTGGATCAGCCTGGCCGGGTTCGCGACCATCGCATAGTCGTTGCCCCAACGGAGCCGGAAGATCCGGACCTCGACATCAGCCGCGAGCGTCGGGCGGAAATCGGCGAGCGCGAGCTCTCCGGCGAGGGTGCCCCAGATGTCGGTGTCGGATCGAGGGGCCGACAGCGATCTCCGGAGCGCGGGCGGCACGACGGCGGCCCCCCAGCGATCGAGGGCGTCGGCGACGATGGTCGATGTCGACATCGGTGCTGCTCGCCGTCGGGTCATCCAGCCTCTCGGTCTCGCGCGCGGGGAAGCATCACATATGAGGCTCTCGCCGCGCCATCGGCAGGGTCGAGGAGGCGGAGAATAGCCGCTGGTACACTCGGGAACCGCTGTCATGAACAAGACCGATCTCGTCGAGCAGTCCTATCTGCGCTCGGATATCCCGGAGTTCCGCCCAGGCGACACCGTGAAGGTGCACGTCCGGGTGGTGGAGGGGAGTCGCGAGCGGGTTCAGGTGTTCCAGGGCGTGGTGATCCGCCGCCAGAACGGGGGCCTGCGCGAGACGTTCACGGTCCGCAAGATCTCGTTCGGCGTCGGCGTCGAGCGGACGTTCCCGGTGCACTCGCCGTCCATCGCCAAGCTCGAGGTCGTCAGCCGCGGGAAGGTGCGTCGCGCGAAGCTCTACTACCTCCGCGAGCTGCGGGGGAAGAAGGCGCGGATCAAGGAACGCCGGCTGGACGATGCGAAGCTCGCCGCGCTCGAGGCGGCCGCGCTGGCCGCCCAACAGCCGGATGTCGAAGACGCGGACGAGCTCGACGACGCCGAGCTCCAGGCCGACACCGATCTGGAGGGCGCGACCGAGGCCCTCGAACCGATCGACGAGACTCCCGCGGAGGACGCCGTCACCGAGGCCGACACGTCCGCCGACGAGGCGGAGGAGAAGGCCGGGGCCTGAGGCCGTGGGGGATCGCCCCGGCTCGCCCGAACCCCTCGCCACACCGTCAGACCCCCCGTACGAGCCTGAAGAAGACCGCCACGCCGCGTCGCCTGAAGACCTCGGAACGAGCTCGCCGGCCTCCGTGCCGGCCGATGCCGACCCCGCATGGCGGTTCCTCCGTGAGGTCGGCATCCTCACGCTCACCGCGCTCGTCATCGCGATCGTCATCAAGACGTTCCTGGTCCAGGCGTTCTTCATCCCCTCGGGCTCCATGGAGCCGACGCTCATGCCCGACGACCGGATCCTCGTCAACCGGCTGGCGTACCGGTTCGGGAACATCGAACGCGGGGACATCATCGTGTTCGCCGATCCGACGCCGTCCGAGCAACATCGAGGCCCCGTCGGCTCGCTCCTGCACTGGCTCGGAGAGGGGATCGGCGTGGTACGGCCCGCCGACGACGACTTCATCAAGCGGGTGATCGCCCTCCCCGGCGAGACGTGGGAGATGCGCGACGGCATCACCTATGTGGACGGACGCAGGCTCGACGAGCCGTACGTGAATCAGGCGGATCTGGACACCCGCTCTTTCGGCCCCGAGACGGTTCCGGATGGCATGCTGTTCGTGATGGGGGACAACCGCAACCATTCGGGAGACTCGCGCTTCCCTCCGCCTGCCGGTCTCGGGTACATCCCGGTCGATCGGGTGATCGGCCAGGCGTTCGTGATCGTCTGGCCCCCGTCACGGGCGGGATGGCTGCACTGACGCGCGACCTCGATCGCTACGAGCGGGTCCTCCGGGAGCAGGGGTTCACGCGCATCGCCGGCGTCGACGAGGCCGGCCGTGGCGCTCTGGCGGGCCCCCTCGTGGCCGCCGCGGTGATCCTGCCCGAGGGGTTCGACCTGGAGGGGATCGACGACTCGAAGGTCCTGACACGGCTGCAGCGCGAGACCGCCTGCGAACGGATCCGCGCCGGCGCCCTGGCGTTCGCGGTCCGCAAGATCGAGCCGGGCGTGATCGATGCGCGCGGGCTCCATCGGTCGAACATCGCGCTGCTGCGGCGATGCGTGAAGGCGCTCGACCTCGAGCCCGACTACGTGCTCACCGATGGCTTCCCGGTACCGAAGATGCCCTGCGTCTCTCTGGGGGTCAAGAAAGGCGACGCGGTGGCGGCGAGCGTTGCGGCGGCAGGGATCGTCGCCAAGGTGACGCGGGACGCGTTGATGCGGCGCCTTCACCGTCGCTATCCGGACTTCGGGTTCGACCACAACAAGGGGTACGGCACGCCCGAGCACTGGGAGGTGCTCGATCGTCTCGGACCGACGCCGATCCACCGCCTGTCGTTCGCCGGCGTGGGCCAGGTCTCGCTCCCCGGGTTCGGCCGCGGTGACGTCGTGCGTGCGTGAGAGGATGGCTGACGCCATGGAACCCGACGACATCGAACGGTTCGAGGAAGAGCGAGAGCTCGAGCTGTATCGCGAGTACCGGGACGTGCTCCCGATGTTCACGTACGTGATCGAGACCGAGCGACGTTTCTACCTGGCGAACAAGGTCGACATCGCCCACCTCGACGGGGGATGGGTCCAGGTGGACCTCGCGGACGCGTGGGTGTGGGACATGTTCCGCCCGGCTCGGTTCGTCGCGAGCGTCAGGGTCATGACCCGTCGTGATGTGAACATCGAGGAACTCGCGCATCGCGAAGAACCGACCACGCTCCCCGAGGCCTGAGCCGCTCGATACGCTCGGTCGCCGTGTCGGTGTCGCCGCCTAGGGTGAGCCGATGCGGTCGGATCCCCGCAGGGAACGCGGCGGAGCCGGTGAGGATGCGGCGCTCGCCGCATACACCCGCCGGGGCTATCGGGTGCTGGCGCGGAACTGGCGATGCCGCCTGGGCGAGTTGGACCTCATCCTGCTCCGGGGCGACGTGCTCGTGTTCTGCGAGGTGAAGACCCGGCGCGGCTCGGAGTACGGCGGAGGCTACGAGGCCGTCACGTGGCGGAAACGGGCGAAGCTCCGGGCCCTCGCTGAGGCGTACTTGCAGAGGGGCGGCATCCGGCCGGGTTCGATCCGTTTCGACGTGGCGAGTGTCGCGCTAGGTCGTCGCGGTCCCCAGGTCGAGCTGTTCGAGGACGCGTTCTGACGAGTCGATCAGCGCGTCGACGACCCGGTCGGCGTCGGCGTCGGTCGACAGGTAGTTCACGATGCCGGCGCGCAGGTACGTCCGCCCGCGGAGCGTCGTCGTCGACACCCAACCGGCGCCGCTCACCTCGAGCGCCCGCTGGAGACCTTTCTGGTACGCGTCGACCTTCGAAAGGTCCGCGTTGTCGAGCGCGGCCGGAACGTGGCGGAAACACACGACCGACAGCTCGGGATCGATCACGTCCCACCCCTCCCGGGCGAGGCGCTCGGCGAGATGGTCGGCCAGGTCGTCGTTCTGCTCGATCAACCGGGCGATCCCCTCCGACCCCAGGTGCTTCCACGACATCCAGAGCTTCAGCGCGCGGAACCGGCGCGTGCCTTCGAGCGAGAACTGGTACCAGTGCAGCGGCTGGTCCTCCGGCTCCCAGACCCGGTAGTACTCCGGCTCCCGGTGGAACGTCTGCCGCAGGTCCTCCTGTCGCTTCACCAGCAACGCGCCGATGTCGTAGGGCTGGAAGAACCACTTGTGCGGATCGATCGTGACGGAGTCGGCACGCTCCAGGCCCGTCACGCGGTCGGCGTCGCGGGGCGAGAGGCGGACCGCGCCGCCGTACGCGGCATCCACGTGGAGCCAGAGCCCTTCCCGGTCGGCCAGGTCGGCGAGCTCGACCACGGGGTCGACCGAGCCGGTGTTGGTCGAACCGGCCACGGGGGCGATGCAGAACGGTGTGAACCCCGACGCTCGATCCTGGGCGACGGCGGCGGCGACGGCGTCGGCCCGCAGGTGGAACCGCTCGTCCGACGGCAGGACGCGGAGCGTCGTCTCGGGGAAGCCCAGCATGTCCAGACCGCGGGCGATCGAGAAATGCGCCTGATCGGAGACGTAGATGCGCGCGCCCTCGAGCTGCGCACCGCGGGGCGGGGCGTCCAGGCCAAGCAGCTTCGCCAGATGGACGTCGCGCGCCACCGTGAGGCCCATGACGTTCGCCATCACGCCGCCGGAGGCGAGGATGCCCCACGCGCCCTCGCCGTACCCGGCGAGGTCGCAGAGCCAGCGGATCACCTCCTCCTCGACGAAGGGAGCGGCCATGCCGGCGAGCCAGAGGTCGATGCCCTGGTTCACCCACGCGGCGAGCGTCTCGCCGACGATCGCCATCGGGAGCGGAGGCGGCGTGAAATAGCTGTACGAACCCGGATGCTGTGCGGCGAAGAGGAACGGTGCCAAGCGGTCGCGGAACTCGGCAAGCACGTCGGCCGAGGTCACGCCGCGGGACGGAGCCGGTCCCGGTCCACCCGCCGCGCCGTAGTAGGCGGCGCGCAGCTCCGGGTAGAGGTCCGGTGCGGTCGGACGCTCCACCGCGCGGTCGTAGAGCCAATCCAGTGCCTCGGTCCACGTGCGCTTGCCGAGCTCCTCGAGCGCGGCGCGCGCCCGCTCCGGGTCGCGGACGTCGATCAGCTCCGGCTCGGGATGCCAATCGAAGCGCTCGGACACCCGCGGATGCTAGCAGCGGGGATCATCCGGCCGTCCCGGGTTCCGACGCGGTGCGGCTGCGCATCACATCGCGCACGAGCCCGACGATCGCGACCACGGACGTCACGGCGATCGCGATCCACGCCAAGGTGCCTTCGAAGGTGGCCGGAGATGCCGCCAGGCCGGCGACCGACGTGGCCAGGGAGGCGAGGTTGAGCAGACCGGCGGCCACGAGGACGATGCGCGCATCCAGCCCCACGCCGGCCCACGCGCCCGACGGTTCGCGGCGAAGGAACGAGCCTGCCCACACCAGCACGAACGTCGCAGCGCCCGAGATGAGCACCGACGGCAGGAAGTGGGAGAGCGGCGTACGGAACTGATCGGCGTTGTACGCCTCGCCCGCCACCGCGTAGACGAGCGAGAGGAACCGGAGGATCGCGACGAGCACGCCCTCGGTGATCAACGTCGCTCCGACCGCAAGGCCCAACCGTTCCCGCGTGGCTCTCGGCACGTGAGGAGTATCCGCCGGAGCGGCGCGTCGGGACACCGGCAACGATGTGAGGTGGCTGGTGGCGTGACGACCGTCACGGCCGGCGCATCCGACCGACGCTAGCGTCCTTCCGTGTGTACGGGCGGGTGGTCGCGGTCACGGTGCTCGGCGTCGGCGGACATCTCGTCACGGTCGAGGCATACGTCGGACGCGGGCTGCCGTCGCTGATCTTCACGGGGCTCCCGGGCGCCTCGGTGAACGACGCGCGCGACCGGGTGCGCCCGGCGGTGGAGAGCGCCGGGCTCGAATGGCCGCTCCGTCGTGTCGTGGTGAACCTCGCGCCCGCGAGCCTTCGCAAGGATGGCCCGGGGCTGGATCTGCCGGTGGCGATCGGCGTCCTCGCGGCGACCACGCAGGTGCCCGCGCCGTCGGTCATCGGATACGCCTTCGCCGGCGAGCTGTCGCTCAAAGGCGAGCTCCTTCCGACACCGGGGATCCTCTCCGTCGCCATCGCCGCGGCCCGCGCGGGGTTGAAGGGCGTCGTCGTGCCGGCCGCGAACGCGCTCGAGGCCGCTCAGATCGGGTCGCTCCGGGTCGTGGGGGCGCCGACGCTCGCCGACGTCGCCCGGTTCCTGCGCGGAGAGTGGGAACCGCCTGACGTCGATCCCGGCTTCGTCGCGCCGGCCGAGGCCTCGCAGGTGGATCTGGCCGAGGTCCGCGGGCAGGCACAGGCGCGGCGGGCGCTCGAAGTAGCCGCCGCCGGTGGGCACAACCTCCTGATGATCGGTCCGCCCGGCGCCGGCAAGACCATGCTCGCGCGCCGGCTCGCGACGATCCTGCCGGAGCTCTCACGCGAAGAGGCCCTCGAGGCGACGCAGCTGCACTCGGTCGCGGGGCTCCTCGCGGATCGCGGCGTCCTCACGTCCCGGCCCTTCCGCGCGCCGCACCATTCCGTGTCGCTCGCGGGGCTGCTGGGCGGTGGTTCCACGTTCCTGCGTCCCGGCGAGGTCTCGCTCGCGCACCATGGAGTGCTGTTCCTGGACGAGTTCACCGAGTTCCGGCGCGACGCGCTCGAGGGCCTACGGCAGCCGCTCGAGGACGGTCGCGTGGTGGTGACCAGAGCGGCGGGGTCGGTCGAGTTTCCGGCGAGGTTCACGTTGGTGGCCGCTGCCAACCCGTGCCCCTGCGGGTTCGACGGTGACCAGCGCAAGCATTGCCGTTGCCGGCAGGACCGGGTCGAGCTCTACCAGCAGAAGCTGTCCGGTCCGTTGCTCGACCGGATCGACCTCCGACTCCGGGTCCCTCGTCTCACCAAGCAGGAGTTGTTGGGTTCGGAGTACGGCGAGCGGAGCGACGTGGTGCGAGACCGCGTGCAGCAGGCCAGGGAGCACCAGCGGCATCGTTACCGGTCGATCGGCGTCGCGTGCAACGCCCACCTGTCCGGACCGCTCGTCCGGCGGCACGCCTTCCTCGCTCCCCAGGCCGAGGAGCTGCTCGCCTCGGCGGTGGAGGCGCTCGCCCTTACCGGTCGGGGCTTCGACCGGGCGCTGAAGGTGGCCAGGACCGTCGCCGACCTCGCGGGCGCCTCGCACGTCGAGGTCGAGCATCTGGCCGAGGCGTTGTCCTACCGCGAGGGGTTCGGGGAGGAGGGTCTTGCCCGAGCCGGTTGAAGAAGCGTTCGCTTCCACCGGGTGGCCCGACGGGTTCGGTGAGGGACGCGAGGAGCGGCGAGCCATCGCCGTGCTCGCCTCGCTGCGCGGCATCTCGCCGCGGAACCTCCACCGGGTGTGCTGGCGCGAGGGCAGCGCATCTGCGGCGCTCGCGGCCGTTCGGGCGGGCCGGGCGGGCAGTGACGCCGACCGCGAGCACGCGCTGGCCGTCGATCCGGACGCCATCGTCGGTGCGAGCGCCGCGGCGGGGGCCCGGTTCCTGACCCCTCGCGACGACGAGTACCCGTCCTCGGTCCTCGAGTTGGACGACCCGCCGGTCGCGTTGTTCGTCCGTGGCGCGTTCATCGAGGCTTCGGAGCTTCGCGTGGCCGTCGTCGGAGCGCGCAGATGCTCGGCGCTCGGCGGCGAGATGGCTCGCGATCTCGGGCGTCGACTCGGGAGTGCGGGCGTCTGCGTCGTGAGCGGAGCGGCGTACGGGATCGACGCGAACTCGCATCGTGGCGCTCTGGACGCCGGGGGGCGCACGATCGCGGTGCTGGGCTCCGGCATCGACGTCGGCTACCCGCGCTCGAGCGCCGACCTCATCGCCCGCATCGCCGAGGTGGGATCGGTGGTGAGCGAGTACGCGCCGGGTGTCCCGGCAGAGCCTCATCGGTTCCCGGCCCGCAACCGCATCGTCGTGGCACTCGCGGCCGCACTCGTCGTGGTCGAGGGGGCCGCGCTGAGCGGGTCTCGCATCTCCGTCGACCATGCGCTCGACCTGGGCCGGGAGGTCTTCGCGCTGCCGGGGCCCGTCACCAGCCCGCTGGCTGAAGTGCCGCTCGCACTGATCCGCGACGGAGCCACCATGATCCGCGGCGCCGACGACCTGTTGGATGACCTCGGGATCGCCCTCGCCGCCGGAGGGGCGGCCGTGGACCCGCCGATCGAACTCCCTGACGACGAACGGCGGGTCTGGTCCTCGCTCGTCGAGCCGTCGCTCCCCGACGCCGTCGCGCGAACCGCCGCTGCTCTCCATCCCCGACGCGGTGGCCGCGTTGATCCGGCTCGAGCTCCGCGGCCTGGTCCGAAGCATCGGCGGGCGGTACGAGCGGACGCTGTCGGGGGGACAGGCCGGAACGTGAGGTGTTTGAACGCGTCCCCGGCCGCTGGTACAAGGGAGTGGCTCCAGCCGAGCCTCACCCGACCGAAAGGACCTCGTGGCGCCGCAGGAGGACCTCCCCGCCTCCGAGGCAAACTTGATCGAGGCGTTCGTCTCGCACCTGCACCACGAGCGCCATCTCTCCGATCACACCGTCACGGCGTACCGTCGTGACCTGACACGGCTCGCGACGTTCCTCACGCGCGGCGGCTCTTCGCTCGCCGCCGCGTCATACCCACAACTGCGCCGGTTCTTGGCCCAGCAGCACGCGCTGGGGTACGCTCGCGCGTCGATCGCCCGGCGCGTCGGGGCGATCCGCACGTTCTATCGATGGGCCCTCATGACCGGCGCGACGGACGTCGACCCCTCCGCCCTGCTCGGCTCGCCCAAGGTCGTCAACCGGCTCCCGACGGTCCTCCGCCCCCGAGAGGCGGCCGCGCTCGCCGAGGCCCCAGGAACGAGCGCACCGCTCGGCGAGCTCGATCCGATCGAGCGCGCCGTCGTGCTCCGCGATCGGGCGGTCCTCGAGCTCCTGTACGGATCGGGCCTGCGCGTCGGGGAGGTTGCGGGCCTCGCGTGCGTGCAGGTCGACTTGGATCGTGGTCGCGTGCTCGTTCGCGGCAAGGGCGACAAGGAGCGTGAGGTGCCCATGTCGGACCACGCCGTGGACTCGCTCGACGCGTATCTGTCGGCCGGACGGCCGACCATGGCGGGTGAGGACCGAACGTCTCTGTTCTTCAATCGCAAGGGGAAGCCATTCTCCGGGCGCGACATCCGTGCGATGGTGGAACAATATGCGGGGCGTTTGCTTCCGGGGCGGCGGGTCACTCCGCACACGCTCCGACATTCGTTCGCCACGCATCTCCTCGAAGGAGGGGCCGACATCAGAGCTGTGCAAGAACTGTTGGGGCACGCAAGCGTTGCGACCACGCAGCGCTACACACATGTGTCGCGGACCCGGCTCTTCCAGGCCTACGAGCAGTCGCACCCGAGGGCCTGACGTGGCGAAGACGACGAAGACGCCCGCCCGCAAGCCCGCCGCCAAGGCGAAGGCGTCCACCGACAGCCGGCGGATCACGATCCCGCCCGCGGTCGATGATGAGCTCGGCGCGTTGTGGGACGCGTTCAAGGGGAGCGCGTCCGACGAGGCGCGCGAACGCTTGATCCTGCACTACGCACCGCTCGTGAAGTACGTGGCGAGCCGCGTGGCGACGGGCCTCCCCTCGAGCGTCGAACAAGCGGACCTCGTCTCGTACGGCGTGTTCGGGCTGATCGACGCGCTGCAGAAGTTCGAGCCCGGCCGCGGGAACAAGTTCGAGACGTACGCCATCCCGCGGATCAAGGGCGCGATCATCGACGAGTTGCGCGCCATGGACTGGGTCCCGCGTTCCATCCGCTTCAAGGCCCGCGAGATCGAGAAGGCGCACTCGGACCTCGAGGCGATGCTGAAGCGCCAGCCGACCGAGGCGGAGATGGCCGAGCGCCTGGGCATCTCGCGCTCGGAGCTGCACGACGTCGTGAGCCAGATCTCCTTCGTCTCCGTGCTCGCCCTCGACGAGTTGGTGTCGGTCGGAGCCGATCGCGGCGAACAGGTCTCGCTGATCGACACGCTCGCCGACAAGCACTTCGACCCGACGTCGGGTGTGGAGAGCCAAGAGACCCGCGGACTGTTGGCCGCCGCGATCAACTCGCTCTCCGAGCGCGAGAAGATCGTCGTGACGCTCTACTACTTCGAGGGGCTCACGCTCGCCGAGATCGGCGAGATCCTCGGGGTCACGGAGTCGCGTGTCTGCCAGATCCACACGAAGGCGGTCGGCGGGCTCCGCGGCCAGCTCTCCGAGGTCGACTGACCCATCGTCTTACCGGCGTGACTTCCGTCACGGCGGACCCTCCATCGCCGGCGTAGCGTCGGCTCGTATGAAGCGAGCGTTCGTCGTTCTCGCGGTGGTGTTGGCGATCCTTCCGGCCGCGCCTGCCGGCGCGGCCGGAACGTGGACGTGGCCCGTGATCGGCGCGGTGGTCCGTGGGTTCGATCCGCCCGGTTCGGTGTACGGCGCCGGACACCGAGGCATCGACGTCGCGGCGCAGACGGGTTCGCTCGTTCGAGCGCCGGCGCCGGGCGTCGTCAGCTTCGCTGGCAACGTTGGCGGACGGCTCTTCGTCACGATCGATCACGGGGGCGGCCTGCAGTCGACGTGCTCGTTCCTCTCGGCGCTCTTGGTCCACAGGGACGACCTCGTCGTGGAGGGACAGGGCATCGGGCTCTCCGGCACCGGCCACGTCGGCGATACCACCCCGAACCTCCACTTCGGTGTTCGCCTCGACGGTCAGTACGTCGACCCGCTCGACTACCTGCGTCCCGCGAGCCTTGTGGACCTGATCCGCCTCGCGCCGATCGTGCCGTCCTCGGGCTGAACGTCGCATCGCCGCGCGCCCCCTAGAATGGCGCGGCTTTGCGCGACCCTGAGTACGCTCCCGCACGTCGACGCCGCTTCTTCACGAGCGCGGCCGTGCTTCTCGCAGCGGTCCTGGGGGCTGGATGGGCGTTCGCCACGACCGCCTCGGCCCAGACCGTCAGCGCATGGACGCAGGCGCAGGGCGACCCGAGCCACTCGGGCTACCTCGCCGACGCGCCACAGCCGCCGTACCGCGAATCGTGGCATCTCGACGTCCCACTCGGCGGCCCGACAGGCGACTTCGGCCTCTCCCAGCCCGTCAGCGACGGATCCCTGGTGATCGCGGTCGGCCCCACACAGATCGTCGCCGCGGATCTCGGGAGCGGCGAGCAGGTCTGGACCGTCGACCGGGACTACGGACCAACGGTGTCTCCCGCCATCGCCGGCACTCCGAGCCGGCGCCTCCTGATCTACACGGAAGGGTTCGGCGACTCGCCGCCGGGATCGAGCGCGACGCCGTCGGCGAGCCCGTCGGCGTCCCCATCCGTCGGCGGTTCTTTCGACTCCCACGTCGAGGCGATCGATCTCGACACGCGCAAGCCCGTGTGGGACGCGGCGGTCCAGCTCGACGCGGTCAGCCGCACGGGCGTCACGGTGGACGGAAACACCGCGTTCCTGGGCGACAACGCCGGCCATCTGTACGCCTTCGCCGTCGCGACGGGGGAGTTGCGCTGGAAGGTGGATGCCGGAGGCTTCCTGACGACGCCGCCGGCGGTCTCGGGAGGTCTCGTCGTCGTGACCGTGCAGGGCGATCGGTCGACTCGGGCGCAGCTCGTCGCCTTCCACGAGTCAGACGGTTCGTCTGCGTGGGACGACGAGATCCAAGGTGGCGCGATCTTCGCTTCGTCTCCGGCCATCGGAGGTGGCCAGGTCGTGGTGGGGTTCTCCGATCAGACGGTTCGATCGTTCGCACTCGCGGGCGGCACGGAGGATTGGTCGGCCAGGCTCAACAACCCGCTGTTCTTCACGGGGGCACCGATGCTCACCTCGGATGCGGTCGTCGTCGTCGACACGTTCGGGCAGGTCTATCGCCTCGATCCCGCCACCGGAGACCGGGTGTGGGACTACGCGGTGAACGAGGCGGTCACGCGGAGCCCTGGGGTCGTCGCCGGGGGAACCGTGCTCGTCCCGACGTCGACCGGCCGTCTCGCGGCGATCGATCTCGAGTCCGGGCTGCTCGTATGGCAGAGCGAGGAGGGAGCAGGGCTCCTGCGGAGCTTGGCGCTCGCGGCCGACGTGGTGGTTGGCGTCAGGGGCGGAGCCGAGCCCGGCCTCGTCGGGTTCACCACGGATCCCGAGGGCACGCTCGTATCGCTCGTGTCGCCCACCGAGCTGAACCTGTCCGAGCTGCTGCTCGCGTTCGTGGTGGCCGGAGTGCCCATCGTCGTGCTCTCGATCCTCGCCGGGCGCTGGCTGGTGGCGCGGATGGGACCGGCGTTCCTCGACGACGATGACGATGCGCTGGCGACCGGGGACGACCCATCGGAAGGGGGGGAGGCGTGACCAACAAGCGGAGGAAGAGGCCGCAGGGGCGGCCGGTCGCGCGATCGAGCGGCTACCGCGATCCGCGGCCGGCGCCGGCGCCGGCCCGGAGCCGAGGGATCCTGGACTCGTTCTTCGCTCCCCGCGTTCCCGGTTCGACGTCGATGCCCCGCGTGCGGACGGCGCTCACGCGGGGCGTCGTTACCGTCCTGGGCTCGCCGGCGTTGGTCCTCGCGCCCGTGGTGTACCTGTTGCTGGTCTGGTTCGCGTTGATCGGCGCGGGCTACCAGGGCCCGTTCGCGCCGCTCGCGAACCTCCTCGCTCTCCCGCCGATCGGCACGAGCCTCGACGCGTCGCTTGCCACCAGCTTGTTCGGTCTGCAGGGAGGGTTGTTCGGGATCGTCATCTTCTTGGCGCTGCGGGCGATCGCGTTGGCGCTGCTCACCGCCGCGGTCGTCGAGATGCTCGAGGACGGCCGCGTCACCCGCGCATGCGTTCGACGAGGCATCCGCGTGCTTCCTGTGACGTTCGCCGTTTCCATCATCGGGGTCGGGATCCTGACGGTCTCGAGCTTCTTCGGGCCACTCCTCGGACCGGGGTTCGGGATCCTGCTGCAGGTCGGGGCGCTCGTGGTCGGCGTCTACCTCTTCACGTTCGCGCCGATCGCCGCCGTCGACGAGGGACGCACCATGCCGGAGTCCCTCGCCCGATCGATCCGGGCTGCCAGGCTCCCCGGATCGGGCAACCTCGCGCTCGCGGCGCTCTACGTCGTGCCGTCGATCGCCGTGATCGTCGCTCCCGGCAAGCCGGGGAACCTGATCGGCGTGAACCCGACGGCCGGGGCCTGGGGGTTCACGCTGTTGATCAACCTGCTCCACCTGGTGTTGCTCGCGACGTTCGCCTTCCGCTATCTCTCGGTCGCGCACGAGGTGCCCGAGCCGGTCGCGCGTCCTGCCGCCTCCTCCCGCCGCGGACGTCGCTGAGCCCGCCGGACGGCCACTGGTAAGCTAACGGCGCCGGTGCGCGAGCGCCGAGCACGCACGCCCGAGGACCGCGCGACGGGGTCCCTTCCGAACAGGGGAGGGCCGGAGCCGGGGAGATCCGGGCGGAGGAGAACACAAAACCGAGCGAAGGAGGCCCTCGTGCCTGTAGTGACCAGGCGGGAGCTCCTCGAAGCGGGTGTGCACTTCGGCCACCAGACACGCCGGTGGAACCCGAAGATGTCCCGCTTCCTGTATGGGGAGCGTTCCGGCATCTACATCATCGACCTCGAGAAATCCCTGCAAGGGCTCGAGGAGACGTATGAGTTCGTCCGCGATCTCGGGCGCCGCAACGGGATCGTCCTGTTCATCGGGACGAAGAAGCAGGCGCAGGAGGTCGTGGCCACGCACGCGACCAGCGTGGGGATGCCCTACGTGAACAATCGCTGGCTCGGCGGCATGCTCACGAACTTCGCCACCATCTCCAAGCGTCTGGGCCGCATGCGGGAGCTCCGCGAGATGGAGCGGACCGGCGCGCTCGACTACCTGCCCAAGAAGGAAGCGATCCGTCTGCGCCGTGAGCGAGAGAAGCTGGAGCGCAACCTGTCGGGCATCCAGGACCTCGAGCGTGTGCCCGACGCCGTGTTCATCATCGACACGAAGAAGGAGCACATCGCCGTCACGGAGGCGCGCAAGCTCGGCGTTCCCGTCATCGCGATCGTCGACACCAACTGCGATCCGGACGAGGTCGACTTCGTGATCCCCGGCAACGACGACGCGATCCGCTCGGTCACGTTGGTCGCGCGCGTTATCGCCGACGCGTTGCGTGAGGGCCGTGGGATGGCCAAGGACGACCTGGTGGAGCAGATGACGGCGGAGGCCGCGAAGGCCGACGAGCCGGAGGTCGAGACGCCGGAGGTGGCTGCCGAGATCGCCGCCACGACCGTGTTCGAGCCCGATCCGACGCCGGCGGATGCGCCGGTGGCGGCCGAGATCCCCGAGCCCGAAGTCGTGGCCGAGGATGCCCCCGAGCCCGTGACGGTGGATGTCGCCGGCGAGGGACAGGCATGAGCGACATCACCGCCGCACAGGTCAAGGCGCTCAGAGAAGCAACCGGCGCAGGGATGATGGACTGCAAGAACGCGCTGGTGGAGACCGGCGGCGACTTCGAGCGCGCCGTCGACCTGCTCAGGGAGAAGGGGCAGGCCCAGGTGGCGAAGCGCGCCGGCCGTTCTGCGGATCAAGGGCTCATCGACAGCTACATCCACTTCAACAACACGGTGGGCGTCCTCATCGAAGTGAACTGCGAGACGGACTTCGTTGCCAACACCGACGAGTTCCGCCAACTCGTGAAGGACGTCGCCCTCCACATCGCGAGCCCGGCCGCGCCCCGGTTCCTTCTTCGTGAGGAGTTCCCGGCTGACGAGCTCGAACGGGAGCGGCACATCTTCGAGGTGCAGGCGAAGGAGACCGGCAAACCTGAACAGGTGGTGGAGAAGATCGTCGAAGGCAAGCTGAACGCCCTGTTCAAGGACAACGTCCTCCTGGAGCAGGACTACGTGAAAGACGACTCGAAAACCGTGCAGCAGCTCCTGGATGAGGCCTCGGCCAAGCTGGGAGAGAAAGTTGCGGTTCGGCGGTTCGTCCGGTACAAGCTTGGCGAGTGAATCGAGCGGGCCACAGAGGAACGGGCCAGAGAGACGGGGGATGGTCGGGCGCATGATGGAAGCCGGTGCGTCGACGCGAACCGTGTACGGTCGGGTCCTGTTGAAACTCTCCGGCGACGCGTTCGCCCCCGCGGACACCGGCTACGGCATCAACACCGAGGCGACGTCGCTGCTGGCTCGCCAGCTGGGAGATGTGGTCGACCTCGGGATCCAGACCGCGGTCGTGGTCGGCGGAGGCAACATCTGGCGCGGCCGACAGGCACCGGGCATCGACCGCAACCGGGCCGACTACATGGGCATGCTGGCCACGATCATGAACGCCCTGGCGCTCCAGGATGCCCTGGAGAAGATCCATGTGACCACCCGCGTGCAGACGGCGATCCAGATGACGCAGGTCGCCGAGCCGTACATCCCGCTCCGCGCCCGGCGGCACCTCGAGAAGGGCCGTGTCGTGATCTTCGCGGCCGGGCTCGGCGTCCCGTACTTCTCCACCGACACGACCGCGGCGCAGCGGGCGCTCGAGATCCACGCGGAAGCGTTGTTGAAGGGCACGAAGGTCGACGGCGTCTACACGGCCGATCCGCACGTGGATCCGACCGCCAGCAGGTTCGACCAGATCGCGTACGTCGAGGTGCTTCGCGAGGGCTATCAGGTCATGGACGCCACCGCGATCTCGCTCTGCATGGAGAACAAGCTCCCGATCGTCGTGTTCGACTATCGGGAGGAAGGGAACATCCGGCGCGTCGTCACCGGTGAGCCGATCGGCACCTTGGTGCACGGGGGGGCGGCGTGAGCGTCGAGAGCAGCCTCTCGGACGGCGCCGAGAAGATGCAGAAGGCGATCGCCCACCTCAAGGAGGATCTGGCCACCGTGAGGACGGGCCGGGCCGCACCCGCCCTGCTGAATCGCGTGACGGTCGAGTATTACGGCTCACCGGTGCCGCTGAACCAGCTCGCATCGATCTCGGTCCCGGAGCCGCGACTGCTGACGATCTCGCCGTTCGACAAGACCTCGGTCCCGGCGATCGAGAAGGCGATCCAGGCCTCCGACATCGGCGTGACCCCTTCGAATGACGGCAACGTGATCCGCCTGGCGTTCCCGCCGCTCACCGAGGAGCGCCGGAAAGAGCTGGTCAAGACCGTTCATCACCGCGCCGAGGAGGGCCGGGTGGCCGTCCGGAACGTGCGGAGGCATTCGAAAGAGGAGCTGGAGAAGCTTGAGCGAGACTCCGCCATCTCGGAAGATGACCTGAAGCGCGCCGAGAAGGAGCTCCAGAAGCTGACCGATCAGTCCGTGGCCGAGATCGACGAGATCCAGGGCCACAAGGAGCAGGAGCTCATGGAGGTCTAGTGGCAGACGACAAGCCGGGCGGCGACGATCTGTTCGAGGACCTGGACAAGTTCTTCGCTCCGATCCGCGACGTCGATTGGGAATCCGACGACACGCCGGCGACTCCGGACACCCCGCTCGAGGAGCACGTCGCCGTCCGCCCGTCGGACGCGGACGCGGACGCGGACGCCATCGTGATCGCTGAGGAACCGGAGACGACGATCCTGCCGGTCTCGTCGGCGATCGACGAAGAAGACGACGAAGACGCGTGGTACGACACGAGCGTGCTGGAACCGATCGACGAGCTCATGGGCGAGGCGCTCGAGGACGAGGAAGTCGAAGTCGACGTCGACTCCGTCCTCGCCTCCGACGTGAACCCCGAGCTCGAGGGCGCCGAGCCACCGACGGATCAGGGCGGCCTCTTCGACGTTCCCGACGTCTCGGACGAGGGCCAGGTCGAAGGCTCGATCGACGGCTCCGTCGAAGACGATGAGCTGCCGTCGGCGCAGGACATCGAGGCCGCAGCCGAGCACTTCTCTGGTGCGATCCGGGTGGACGACGGGCTCGATGAGCCGATCGACGACGGGATGGGTGCGGCGGACGACGAGCGCGCGGCCTCGGGCGGAGACCTCTTCGCCGACATCCACGGAGGCGACGTCGAGGGCGACATCTTGTCGGACCTCGATGAAGACGACGGCGTGCCGCGGACCGTGGTCGTTGGATCCGAAGGGCTGGGCGGTCCCAGCTGGCAGGAGCCGACCTCGGTAGAGGTGGGCGCCGATCTCGAGCGCCGCGGCCCCAACGAAGGCGAACGCGACATGCCCGCGGCCTTCCTCACCGGCATCGTCCTCGCGGGGGTGGCCCTCGGAAGCCTCATGATCGGCAAGGGGGCGTTCGCCATCGTCGCGGCGATCGTCGTGCTGGTCGCCCAGGGCGAGTTGTTCGGTGTCACCGTGAAGCAGCACCAGCAGCCGGCGACCGCCGTCGGACTGGTGACGGGGGCGCTCATGATCGCCGGCGCCTACTACCACGGAGAGGCCGGGACCCTCGCGATGTTCGCGATGGGCGTGATCGCCACGTTCCTATGGTTCATCGCTGCCCCCGCGGCGCACCGCAGAGGCGCGATCCTGCAGATCGGCGTGACCGTCATGAACATCGCCTACATCCCGCTCCTGGCGAGCTACCTGATCGTCACGCTCGCGATCGGTGGCAGCGACGGCAAGGCGCTCGTCGTGGCGGTCATCGGGCTGACGTTCATCTACGACACGGCGGCGTTCCTGGTGGGCTCGGTCTGGGGAGGATCGTTCTTCCAACGACCGCTCGCACCGAGCGTGAGTCCGAAGAAGTCGCTCGAGGGGCTGATCGGCGCGACGCTCATCACGATCATCGTCGCGGGGGCACTGGTGCCCTCGTTCGTCGGACCGTTCGAGGACAAGCGGATCGAATCGTTGCTCCTGGCGCTGGTCGTTGCTGCGGCTGCCACCTTCGGAGACCTGGCCGAGTCCCTCATCAAACGAGACCTGGGTATCAAGGACATGGGCAGCATCCTGCCTGGCCACGGCGGCGTGCTCGACCGGATCGATTCGCTGTTGTTCGTGGCCCCGGCCGCGTTCCTGTTGTTCCGCGTCATCTTCGCGTAACAGCGGCTGGCCGGGTTCCGCGCAGACTCGGGGTACGCTTGACACCATGAGGTCCCTCGCCATCCTCGGATCGACAGGGTCGATCGGCACCCAGGCGCTCGACGTCGTCCGTCGCAACGCCGATCGGTTCAAGGTCGTCGGCCTGTCCGCGGGAGGCACGAATCAGGATCTGTTCGTCGGGCAGGTCCGGGAGTTCTTGCCGCCGCTCGTCGCCATCGCCGACGAGGACGCGGCCGACGACGTCAAGGAGAAGCTCGGGGCGCTTCCCGGTGTGGAGCTGATCATCGGCCCCGACGCGACGGAGACGGTCGCCCGGGAGTCCGAGGCGGACGTCGTGGTGAACGGTCTCGTCGGCTCGGCCGGTCTCGGGCCCACGCTCGCCGCGCTCCAGAGCGGCAAGGTCCTCGCCCTCGCCAACAAGGAGAGCCTGGTCGTGGGAGGCGAGCTCGTGATGGACCTGATCAAGGGCGAGCCCGAGCGGCTGCTCCCGGTCGACTCCGAACATGCCGCCCTCGCGCTTGCCCTGCGCGGCGAACGCCGGGAGGACCTGAAGCGAGTCGTGCTCACGGGATCGGGGGGTCCGTTCCGGGGCTGGACCCGCTCCGAGCTCTCCAAGGCGTCGGTGAAGGAAGCGCTCCAGCACCCCGTGTGGACCATGGGCCCCAAGATCACGATCGACTCGGCCACGCTGATGAACAAGGGTCTCGAGGTGATCGAAGCGCACTACCTCTTCGACCTGGACTACTCACAGATCCACGTGTTGATCCACCCTGAGGGCGTGGTGCACGCGATGGCGGAGTTCAGGGATGGCAGTCTGCGTGCCGAGATGGCGATAGCAGACATGCGACTTCCCATCCAACTCGCGCTCGCCTGGCCGGAACGGCTCCCCACCGGTGTGGGATCCGTGCCGCTGACCGACCGCTCGCTCACGTTCGAGCCGGTCGACCGCGAGGCGTTCCCCGCCGTCGACCTCGCTTACCGGGTTGGCGGTCTCGGGCTGACGTTCCCCGCCGTGATGAACGCCGCCAACGAGGTGGCCGTGATGGCCTTCCTGGAGGGGAAGATCCCGCTGACGCGGATCGTCGAGATCGTGCAGGCGATCGTCGACGAGCATGAGCCGGCATCCGTGGTCTCGATCGTGAACATCGAGCGCACGGATCGCTGGGCGCGGCAGCGAGCCGCTGAGATCATCGAGGAACGGTAGCCCCGTGTCCGGCACGCTGGCGATCGTCGTCTTCTTCACGGGCCTGCTCTTCATCATCTTGATCCACGAGGCCGGGCACTATCTGGTCGCTCGCGCGTTCGGCTTCAAGGTCGAGGAGTACTTCGTCGGGTTCGGGCCGAAGATCTGGTCGTTCAGGCGTAAGGGCATCGAGTACGGCGTGAAGGCCCTGCCGCTGGGCGGGTACGTGAAGATCGCCGGCATGAACCCCTACGAGCCCGTATCCGAAGAGGACCTCTCGCGGAGCTACGGAGCCAAGCCGATCTGGCAGCGCGCGCTGGTGATCCTGGCCGGACCTGGCTCGCACTTCATCGTGGCGGCGATCTTGTTCGCCAGCTGGCTGTTCTTCTTCGGCGATCCCCGGACGCCGACGCCGTTCATCACCACCGTGGAGACGACGCTGAACGCTCAGGCCGGTCCTGCCGCCCTCGCCGGACTCCGGCCCGGGGACCGGATCGTCGGCGTCGGCGACGTCGCCGATCCGACCCGCGACCAGCTCCTCGCGTACACGACGTCGCACGTCGGTGAGGCCGTGGCATTCACGATCGAGCGCGACGGGCGCACGTTCACCACCGACATCACGCCCGAACCGGACACGATCGACGGCAGGACGATCGGACGGATCGGCATCGTGTTGGGTCCCGCGAAGGACGGGCCGGTCGCCGCGGCGACCGGGGGGGTCCGCGAGGTCGGAAGCGCGGTCGATGAATCCCTTCATCAGATCACGCGCGTCTTCGGCCCATCCGGGATCGGCCGGGTGTTCACGCTGCTGTTCACGGATGCGAAACGTGGGACCCAGGATCCGACGAGCGTCGTCGGCATCGGGCAAGCCGTCGGTCAGACCGGTTCGGCGGGGGACTGGGGCGCCGTCCTGTACTTCCTGGCATTCGTCACGGTCTTCGTCGGTCTGGTGAACCTGGTACCCCTTCCACCGTTCGACGGTGGGCATCTGGCGGTCCTGCTGATCGAGAAGATCCGCGGCAAGCAGATGGACATGCGCAAGCTGATCCCGGTGTCGGCGGTCGTGATGTCGTTCTTCATCGTGTTCGTGCTGGCGACGATCCTGCTCGACATCACGAAACCGATCAGTTTCTCGCCGTAGGGGCCGAACGCCCGTCCGGGGCGCCACAAGTTCTCCACACCGCACCCGAAGATGGGCAACACGCTGCGGATACGATGGATGGATGAGTGAGGAGACCGTGCTCGTCGTCGACGACGAGGAGGCGATCGCCGAGGCGGTGCGAGCGCGACTCGAGAGCGAAGGGTTCCGGGTCCTCGTTGCCTTCGACGGTCCGCAGGCGATCGATCTCCATCGTGAGCACCACCCCGATCTCGTCGTCCTCGACCTGATGCTGCCGGGCATGGACGGACTGGAGGTCTGCAAGGAGATCCAACGCACGTCGTGGACCCCGGTGTTGATGCTCACCGCGAAGACCGAGGAGGCGGACAAGGTCGCGGGGTTCGCGGTCGGCGCGGACGACTACCTGACGAAGCCGTTCAGCCTCAGGGAACTCACGGCGCGCGTGAAGGCCATCCTGCGGCGGATCGAACGGATGCGCGCCGCGGGATCCGACGGCCCGATCGTGCACGACGGCTTGGAGGTCGACCCCAGCCGGCGCCGTGTCACCGTCGACGGCAGCGAGATCCAGCTGACGCCCCTCGAGTTCGAGATCCTGGCCGCGCTCGCGCGCGATCCGGGCGTCGTGTTCTCCCGCGAGCTGTTGATGGATCGCGTGTGGGGGTACCGAGACTACGCGGGGGGTCGCGTCGTCGACTCGCACGTCGCGCGCATCCGTCGCAAGCTGGGTGAAGACGGGAACGAGCCGCGCTTCATCCGCACCATCCATGGTGTGGGATACGCCTTCCAGGAAGAGTCATGAGCTCCCGCCCGCTCGAGCGTCTCCCCACGATCCGGGCCAAGCTCGGATCGACGATCATCTTCGCCGTCGGCATGACCGTGATCCTCATCTTCCTGATCCTCGGCTACGCCCTGAGGAAATCCTCGGAGGACACGGACCGGCTGATGCTGCTTCGCGTCGCGCGGCGCGAGGCGGCGGGGACCCTGGCGAACGCGCCGAGTGGGATCAGGGTCATCCGGACGGCCCCCGACGGCGCCGTGCTCCCTTCTCAGGACGGGGAGACGCCGTTGCCGCTGTTCACCGACGGGATGGTCCACGTCGGCAGCACGGGCGAGCTCGCGTATGCGGTGGTGCCGGTCGTACGGTCGGGCCAGGTTGCCGAACTCGTCTATGCGGTCCAGGCGGCCCCGGCTGAGGGCCTATGGGGGCGTGTCGGCCAGACGTTCCGCTTCCTGATGGATTTCTGGTGGCAGTTCCTCCTTGCGGGCGCGCTGGCGGCCGGGATCGCGCTCATCGTGGCGCGCTGGCTGGCGCGAGGGATGACCCAGCCGCTCCGCGACATGGCGGCGGCCGCCCGCGGCATGGAGACCGGGGACTACTCCGGGCGCGTGTTCACGCGTTCCCGAGACGAGGTCGGGCAGCTCGCGACCGCCTTCAACCGCATGAGCGCCGAGCTCGAGAACCTGGAGCAGTCCCGTCGTGACCTGGTGGCCAACGTGTCGCACGAGCTCAAGACCCCGATCGCCGCGATCCGCGCCCACCTCGAGAACCTGCTGGACGGCGTAGAGCAGCCCGACCCGGCGACGCTGCAGGTGATGCTGACGCAGACGGAGCGCTTGAGCCGCCTGATCGAGCAGCTGTTGGAGCTCTCCCGTCTGGAGTCGGGCGAGCTGCCCCTCCTGCGCGAATCCACGCCGCTCGAGCCGCTGGTGACGCAGGTGCTCTCGGAGATCGAGGTCGCGCGGTCGGACCGCGGCGTGGCCGTCGAGAGCGAGCTGCCTACGGATCTCCCGCCGGTCGACGCCGATCGAGAGCGGGTGCATCAGGTGCTGTTCAACCTGGTCGACAACGCCGTGCGATTCACGCCGCCGGGCGGGGCGGTCACGGTGTCGGCCCTGCGACACAACGGCTCCATCGAGGTGCGGGTGGCCGACACCGGTGTCGGCATCCGGCCCGAGCACCTGCCCCGTCTCTTCGAGCGGTTCTATCGGGCCGACCCGGCACGCTCGCGTGAGGACGGAGGCACAGGCATCGGCCTGGCGATCGCGCGCTCGGTCGTCGAGGCGCACGGCGGTCACATCCGGGCCGAGAGCGAGCTCGGCGAGGGTAGCGTGTTCACGTTCGATCTACCGGTCGCGGCAGCTGCGGCCAAGAACAGGAGGGAACCGTGAGGTCGATGACCACCACCGTCGAGGTTACGGCGCCGGAGCGATACGGATACCTCGACCTCACGGACGATCTTCGACGCGCCATCAAAGACGCGGGCGTGACCGATGGAGCGGCGATCGCCTTCTGCGAACATACGACCGCAGCGCTCTTGATCAACGAATGGGAAGACGGGGCGATGGCGGATTTCCGGCGTCACCTCACCGATCTGGTCCCCCACGAAGGCGTCTACTACGCACACGACGACTTCGATATCCGGACACAGAACATGCACGAGGATGAGCGCAAGAACGGCCACGCGCACGTGAAGGCCATGATGCTCTCGGCCACGTCGCACGCGATCCCCGTCGTGGCAGGCGAGCCGGGGTTCGGACGCTGGCAGCGCTTGATCTTCATCGAACTGGACGAGCCCAAGGAACGCCGCGTCACGTTTCAAGTGTTCGGGCTCTGAGAGACTGGACCCTGATGCCCGAGGCCCGACGCAAGACCCGGCAGATCACGATCGGAGGCGTGCCGGTCGGCGGCGGCGCCCCCATCAGCGTCCAGTCCATGACGACGACGAAGACGTCGGACATCAACGCGACGCTGCAACAGATCGCGTCGCTGGTCGCGACCGGCGTGGACATCGTTCGCGTCGCGGTCCCGCACTGGGAGGACGCCGAGGCGCTCACCGCGATCGCGGCCAAGTCGACCGTCCCGGTCGTCGCCGACATCCATTTCCAGTGGAAGTACGCGATGGCGGCGCTCGAGGCCGGGATCCAAGGCTTGCGGATCAACCCGGGCAACATCAAGTACCAGGACAAGGTCCGACTGATCGCCCGCGAGGCCAAGGCGCGCGGTGTGCCCATCCGCATCGGGGTGAACGCCGGCTCACTCGAGAAGGACCTGCTCGAGAAGTACGGTAAGCCCACGCCGGAGGCGCTCGTCGAGTCCGCGCTGAACGAGGCGCGCATCCTGGAGGACGAGGACTTCTTCGACATCAAGATCTCGGTCAAGCACTCGAACCCGCGCGTGATGATCGAGGCGTACCGCCAGCTGTCGGAGAAGTGCGATTACCCCCTGCACCTCGGGGTGACCGAGGCCGGGCCCATGCCGATGGGCGGCGTGAAGAGCGCCGTCGGGATCGGCGCGTTGCTCGCCGAAGGGATCGGCGACACGATCCGCGTGTCGCTCACCGACGACCCCGTCGAGGAAGTGAAGGTCGGCACCGCCATCCTGCAGTCGCTCGGCCTGCGCAAGCGCGGACTGGACCTGGTCGCGTGCCCGTCGTGCGGTCGCGCGGAGGTCGACGTCTTGGGCCTGACCAAGCAGGTGAACGAGGCGCTCGAGAAGAAGGGCATCGCGGTTCCGCTCCGGGTTGCCGTGATGGGGTGCGTCGTGAACGGACCCGGTGAGGCGCGTGAGGCGGATCTGGGCATCGCCGCCGGCAAGGGCCAGGGCTTCCTGATCGTGAACGGCGAGGTCACGGACAAGATCCCCGAAGGCGAGTTCGTCGCGCGATTGGTCGCGGAGGCCGAGAAGATCGCCGCAGCGAAGGCCGGCGCTCCCGACACCGAGGACGAGCTAGTCTAGGTCAGACTAGAACCTCACCTCCTCCCGGGCTCAACTTCTCACCGTCGGGATGCCGATGATGCGATGCATGAGGGGGAGGATCCGATCCGCCGCCGCGGTCGCGGCCGTGATGCTCGCCGCCGTCGCGTTCCAGCCGGTCTCGGCCGCACCGCTGCCGGTTAAGGCACCCGTCCCGGGGAGCTCGTGCCGCGTCTTCCCCTCCGACAACGTCTGGAACATGGACGTCTCGAAGCTTCCGGTCGCGAAGAAGAACAAGATCTGGAAGAAGTCGATGCACGCGGGCTCGACGATGCTGCACCCGGACTTCGGTCCGCCCGCGTACGGGATGCCGTTCGACGTGGTGGACGACTCGCATCAGAAGGTGCACATCAACTTCGGCTACGCCTCAGAGAGCGACGACGGCCCGTATCCGTTCGGCCCTGACACCCACATCGAGGATGGCTCCGATCGGCACGCGACGATGATCGATCGCGACACATGCACGCTCTACGAGCTGTACGCCGCGGAGTGGAGAGCCGGTCAACCGACGGCCGGCAGCGGCGCGATCTTCCGGCTGGAGGGCGCGACCGCCAACGACCTGAGGCCGGCCACGTGGACCTCTGCCGACGCGGCCGGCCTGCCGATCTTCCCGGGTCTCGTGCGGTGGGACGAGGTGAACGCCGGCGCGATCCGTCACGCGATCCGTTTCACGGTCGCCTGTACCAGCCGGCGCTACCTCTGGCCGGCACGCCATCAGGCGGGGAGCAGCGACGGACGCTGTCCACCGATGGGCGCGCGCTTCCGTCTGAAGGCGGGGTTCGACGTGTCGAGCTACAGCGGGCAGGCGAAGGTCGTCCTCGTGGCGATGAAGCGCTACGGGTTGATCGTCGCGGACAACGGCAGCGACTGGTACTTCCAAGGGGAGGTCAACTCCCATTGGACGAACGGCCTGATGGACGAGCTGAAGTCGATCCCGGCGGGTGCGTTCGTCGCGGTGAACGAAGCTAGATGCCGGGTGTCGCCGGACTCCGCCGAGTTCGCCTACGGCCCGCGTTGCCCCGCACCCTAGCGGGTGAGCGCCAGGAAGTTCTCGACGATCCGAGGACCTTCCGGGGTGAGGATCGACTCCGGGTGGAACTGCACGCCGTACCGCGGGAGCGTCCGGTGCTGCGCCGCCATCACCAACCCGTCCTCGGTCCAGGCAGTCAGCTCCAGCTCGTCGGGGAGTTGCTTGCGCAACACGACGAGCGAGTGATACCGACCCGCCTCGAACGGATCGGTCACACCTTCGAAGATGCCCTTGCCCTCGTGGAAGACGAGCGAGGCTTTGCCGTGCACGGGTGTTTCGCGATCCACGACGCCCCCGCATGAGATGCCGAGCGCCTGATGTCCGAGGCAGACGCCGAGGACGGGAGTCTCGTGCGAAAGAAGTGCGAGCAGCGACGTGAACACGCCGGCATCCTCTGGACGTCCGGGCCCGGGGGACAAGATCACCGCGTCCGGGTTGCGGTCGACGAGTGCCTCCGCGGACTCCGCGTCGGACTTCACGACCTCGGTGGAGCGGCCCAGGCTCTCGACCAGCTGCACCAGGTTGTAGGTGAACGAGTCGTAGTGGTCGACGATCAGGATCATGCGGGGCCTTCCGCGTCCTTCGGCACGCCGCCGAGCGTACCGTCCCCCGGCGCCACCGCGGGAAGGAGTGCCGCGGCTTTCGCCTTGGTCTCCTGCAGCTCGCGCTCCGGGTCGGAGTCGGCGACCACACCCGCGCCGGTCTGCACCGACACCCGGCTTTCGGCGATGACCGCCGTCCGGATCGTGATGCAGAAGTCGAGGTCGCCCGCGAACGTGAGGTAGCCCACCGCTCCTGCGTACGGGCCGCGCGCCGTGGGTTCGTGTTCGGCGATCAACTCCATCGCCCGCCGCTTCGGCGCGCCGGTCACGGTCCCCGCGGGGAACGTCACCGCCAGCGCATCGAGCGGATGGAGGTCCTCGCGGAGCTCACCCTCTACGGTCGAGACGATGTGCATCACCTTGGTGAATCGCTCGACCTCCATGAGCTCGGTCGGGCGGACCGACCCGGCGACGCACACGCGACCGAGATCGTTGCGGGCGAGGTCGACCAGCATCGCGTGCTCGGCCTGCTCCTTCGGATCGGCGAGCAACTCGTGCTCGAGGAGCCGGTCGCGGATCTCGGTCTGCCCCCGCGGACGCGTGCCGGCGATCGGCCGGGCGGACACGCGCCGTCCCTCGACGCGCACGAGCGGCTCCGGGGACGACCCGGCCAGCTCCATCCCCAACATCCGGACGAAGAACATGTACGGGGCTGGATTCGTGACGCGGAGCCGACGGTAGATGGGGAAGCCGCCGTCGGGAGCTGCGAACGTCACCCGGCGTGAGGGCACGCCTTGGTAGATGTCCCCGGCGAGGATGTGCTCTTTGAACGCGGACACCGTCCACCGGTACGCCTCGTCCGGCATGTTCGGCTCGCCCGCGTCGAGGGATCCTTGTGGCGAGACCGATGGTGCGAGGGGCGGCGCTTCGGCCGAGGCGATCCGCGTGGCGAGTTCGTGGACGGCCCGGACCCCTTCGTCGTAAGCACCCGCGGGCACGTGCGCGACCAGGATCAACCGTTGCCGCCAATGATCGAACATCACCAGCCGGTCGATCACCAGCAGACCGATCGGAGGGCAAGGAGCGTCGCCGGCTTCGGGCGCCGGGTGACCATCCAGCAACGTCGCCGCCTCGTACGCCAGGTAGCCCATGAGGCCGCCGGTGAGGGGTGGCAGATCGGGTGGCCGTGGCGCCGCGAGAGACCGAGCGATCGCGATCAGCGCCTCTCGTGGCTCGGCGTCAGCAGGCGCCAGGCGCATCGGGAGGGGACGGACAACGTTCTCGACACGCACGCCGCCGGCATCCACGATGACCACGGCCGCGGGGTCGCCGGCCACGAATGAGTACCTCCCCCAGCGCTCGGACCGCTCGACCGACTCCAGGATCAGGCCGGGGCCGTCGCCTGCGACCGCCGGGAAGAGCCCCACGGGCGTGGAGACGTCGGCGAGGAGCTCGGTCCACACGGGTACGAGAGGCCACGATGCCGCGAGCGTGTCGAACTCGTCCCGGCCGGGCTTCACCTGCAACTGCGGTTCCACGTGCGCTCCTCCTCGATGCGGTCGTCGGGTGATGGGAACAAGAAACCCCGGACCGTCGGCCCGGGGCTGCGGTGGCTCGCGGCGCGAGCGCGTGACCTACGGCCGCGCCACCACGAGGCTCCGCGAGCCCCCGCGCCACGACCAGGTCATCCCGTGCGTTCGCATCAGGCGGCGATTGTGCCTGCTGTGCAGCCATGCCGTCAACGCCGCGCAGGCCCGTGCCGAAGTCCGCTGACGGTATCCTGAGGAACCCATGCGCCTCTCACAGATGTTCGCGCCCACCCTCCGCGAGGATCCGGCCGACGCCGACATCGCGAGCCACCGTCTGCTTCTGCGCGGCGGCTTCATCCGCCAGGTCATGGCCGGCGTCTACACGTCGCTCTCGATGGGCCTGCGGACCATGCGGAAGATCGAGACGGTGGTGCGCGAGGAGATGGATGCGGCGGGCTCGCAGGAGATCCGGATGCCGATCGTGCTCCCCGCGGGGCCGTGGCGCGCGACGGGTCGCTACGACCTGTACGGCGACAACCTGTTCAAGCTCAGCGACCGTCACGAGCGAGAGCTGATCCTCGGCCCCACGCAGGAGGAGGTCGTCGCGCTGCTCGCGGCCGGTGACCTGCCGTCGTACCGCGACCTGCCGAAGAGCGTCTACCAGGTCGAATGGAAGTACCGCGACGAGTTCCGGCCGCGGTTCGGGCTGCTCCGCTGCCGGGAGTTCCTGATGAAGGACGCGTACTCGATCGACCGCGACGAGGACGGCATGCGCGAGTCGTACCGGATCATGTACGAGGCGTACGAACGCATCTTCGATCGCTTCGGGCTGGACATGGCGATCGTCGAGGCGGACCCGGGACAGATAGGCGGCGGCGTGAACCACGAGTTCATGGCGCGGGCGAGCGTCGGCGAGGATCTGTTCGTCGAATGCGAGAACGGCGACTACCGAGCGGACACCGAGGCCGCTCGCCCGCAGGCACCGGAGCCGGCGGGTGAAGGGACCCAGCCCCTCACCGAGGTCGACACGCCCGACACGCCGACGATCGAGTCGCTGGCGGCGCTGTTGAACGTCGAACCGTCGCGGACGCTCAAATGCGTGATGTTCGACGTGGCAGGCTCGACGACGGCTGTGCTGGTGCCCGGCGACCGCGAGGTGAACGTGGACAAGCTCGGCAAGACCGTGTTCCCCGCGAAGGTCCGGCCATTCGACGATGACGACTTCGGGGCGCGCGGGTTCGTGAAGGGCTACGTCGGACCGCAGGGCTTCGGCGACGACGTGCAAGTGTTCGCCGACCTCACGGTGCGCGGTGGGAACGACTGGGTGACGGGGTCCAACACCAAGGATCGCCACGTCACGGGCGCGAACGTTGGTCGTGACTTCCGTGTGGACCGCTGGGAGGACCTGGTCGAGTTCCGCGAGGGCGACCGCTGCCCGATCGACGGGGGCACGCTGCACATCGCGCGCTCGATCGTGCTCGGGCACATCTACCAGTTGGGGACGAATTTCTCCGCGCCGCTCGACGCGACGTTCGTGGACGAGGACGATGCGACGAAGCCGTACGTGATGGGGAGCTACGGCATCGGGATCACGCGGATCATGGCGGCGGCCGCCGAGCAGAGCCACGACGACGACGGGCTGATCTGGCCCAAGGTGATGGCGCCGTTCGAGGTGATCGTCGTGATCGCGACGCGCGATCACGACGCGACCGTCGCCGAGGCCGAGCGCATCTACGCGGAGCTTCGCGACCGGGGGGTCGACGTGGTGCTCGACGACCGGGACGAGACCGCCGGCGTGAAGTTCAAGGACGCGGACCTGATCGGGTATCCCGTGCAGGTGGTCGTGGGCAAGCGCGGTCTCGAGGCGGGCACGGTGGACCTCAAGCTCCGCGCGACCGGGGAACGGTCGGGTGCCCCGATCGCCCAGGCGGCATCCGCCGCGGTCGACCTGCTCGCCGGGGCGCCGTAAGCTCCGCGTCGTGACCCGTTCGAGCGTCCCGTACCACCTGGTCGAGTTCGTCAAGCTGCACCGGCAGGTGGAGGGCGTCATCCAGCACGTGGGGCTGCAGACCTGGGACCTGCTGCTCGTCGACGTCACCGGCCTGTGGGAGCGCGACGAGTTCCCCACCAGGGAGGCCGCGGAGGCGGCGTGTGGGACGCTCCGCATCCGGAGCCACGACGGTTGGGACGACCCGCGGATCGTCCGCCGGGCGAACGGACGGGACCATTGGAACACCTCCGACGGTCGGCGCCGAGCGCTCTGACCAGCAGTCGCCGGAGGGTCGGCTATACTCAACGTCGAACGGTCAGCAGAGTTGTGTCCGGAAGTGGGCTCGCGCCCACTTTCTTTGTCGAAGGGGGCGGTCGGGCGGATGGAAGCGGAGACGCTCATCAGGCCCGTGATCGAGGGATCGGGCCTCGAGCTCGTGGACGTCGCGTTCGGACGCGAATCGGGACGTCGGGTCCTCCGCGTCGTCGTCGACCGTGAAGGCGGCGTCGACGTCGACACGATCGCCGAGCTGGCCGAGAAGGTGTCACGGCGCCTGGACGTCGAAGGGTTCGCCCCGGGGCCGTACGCGCTGGAGGTGTCGTCGCCCGGGATCGAGCGATCGCTGAAGCTGCCGCGCGATTTCGTGCGACGGGTGGGAGACCACGTGAAGGTGAAGACGACCGCGCCCATCGAAGGGCGGACGAACATCAAGGGCGAGCTGGTCTCGGCCGACGACGACGGCGTCGTGGTTGCCGTCGGCGGCGGAGAACTGCGCGTCCGGTACGCCGACATCGCGTCGGCAAGGACGGTCGTCGATTGGGATGCGGAACTGAAGAGGAGCACACGATGAATGCCGAGATGATCGCCGCCTTGCGCGAGCTCGAACGGGAGAAAGGCATCGCGTTCGAGACGATCCTCGCCGGCCTGGAGGAGGCCATGGCCTCCGCATACAAGACGTGGTGGAAGCAGGAGAACCCCACGGGCGACGACGACTTCGTCGGCGTTCGCGCGCACATCGATCCCGAGACCGGGGACCTTCGGGTCTGGCTCCAGCAGCTGGAGGAGGTCGAGGTCGAGCACGAGGGCGAGCTCGCCGAGGGCGAGACGCCGGCGCTCGAGATGAAGGTCGTGTCCGAGGCCGAGGTCGAGGTGACCGACGAGTTCAAGGGTCGCATCGGCGCCCAGACGGCGAAGCAGGTGATCTTCCAGAAGCTCCGCGACGCCGAGCGAGAGATGACGTACGAGGAGTTCGCCGGACGGGAGGGCGACGTCGTCACCGGCATCGTCCAGCAGCAGGAACGACGCTACACGCTGCTGGACCTGGGCAAGGTGGAGGCGCTTCTGCCGCAGGCCGAGCAGGTGCCGTCCGAGCCGTACCGGCACGGCGAGCGGCTCAAGGCGTATATCACCGAGGTGCGCAAGGGCACGAAGGGTCCCCAGATCGTCGTTTCGCGCTCGCACCCCGGCCTGCTGAAGGCGTTGTTCGCGTTGGAGGTTCCCGAGATCGAGGAGGGCATCGTCGAGATCAAGGCGGTGGCCCGCGAGCCGGGGCACCGTTCGAAGATCGCCGTGTCATCGAACGAGCCCGGCGTCGACCCGGTCGGCGCGTGCGTCGGGCCGAAGGGCTCCCGCGTCCGCATGGTCGTGAACGAGCTGCGCGGCGAGAAGATCGACGTCGTGCCGTGGAGCGCGAACCCTGGCGAGCTCGTCGCGAACGCGCTCCAGCCGGCCAAGGTGAAGGAGGTGCGGATCGACGAGGCGACGAGCACCGCGCTCGTCATCGTGCCGGATTACCAGCTGTCGCTCGCGATCGGCAAGGAGGGGCAGAACGCCCGACTCGCCGCGCGCCTGACGGGCTGGCGGATCGACATCAAGTCCGAGGCGCAGGCCGCGGACGAGTCGCGCCCGGCGGCTGCAGCGCCGGCCGTGGCGGAGCCTGCCGTGGAGGCCGCTCCCGTGGAGACCGCTGCCGTGGAGACCGCTGCCGTGCAGGCCGCTCCGGAGCCGGGTACTCCCTCCGAGGATCCGGTCGACGCGACTGCCGAGGCGCCCGCGGAAGCGTGACACGTGGCGGCGCCCGAGCGGACGTGCGTCGGGTGTCGCGAGAAGACGTCGAAGCGCGGGCTGATTCGTGTGGTGCGCGTTCGTGACGGTGAGGCCGCCGTCGATGCCTCGGGATCGGCGCCCGGGCGCGGGGCGTACGTGCATCCGGACGCCGGATGCGTCCAGGCGGCGATGCGGAGCAGGGCGTTCGAGCGAGCACTCCGCACGGGCCTGTCTGCGGACGCAGCCGCTAGGCTAGGGAACGGATTGGAACGATCGATGGGAGCGATGTGAGGGTTCACGAGCTGGCGAAGGAACTGGGCGTCACGAGCAAAGAGCTCGTGGCGACCCTCGAGCAGATGGGGGCGACCGGACGGTCGGCCTCGTCCAGCGTGCCCGAGGACCTGATCCCGCGGCTCCGCGCCAGCGGGGGGAAGGCCACCGCGACCACTCCCAAGCGGCGCGAAGTGCTCGAGCCGCCCCCCGCGCCCCGCAAGAAGAAGAAGCCGGCAGCCAAGCCGGCCGTCAAGGCCGTCCCGGACTCGCCTGCCGCCGCGGTCGCCGAGGAAGGCGCCACGGAGCCCGCCGCTGGGGCGACGCCCGGCGCCACAGCTTCCATCGACGGCGGGGCAGGATCCGGCTCCGCTCCGACGTCGTCGCCCCCGGCGGTGGCGGCCGCCCCGGGCAGACCCACGACGTTCACGCCGGCCACGCCCGCGCTCCCCGTGATGCAGTTCGTGCGGGGGGCGACGCCCCAGACGATCGCCGAGAAGCTCGGGAAGTCGCCCTCCGACGTGGTCAAGGTCTTGTTCCTGGCGGGAGAGATGGTCACCGCGACGACGTCGCTCTCCGACGAGGCCATCGAGTTGATCGCGGCCGACTTGGGCCATCAGGCCGAGATCATCGGGGTCGAGGAAGAGCTCGGCTCCGAGCCCGAGGAGGAAGTGGATGAGGCGCAGCTCGTGTCCCGTCCGCCGGTCGTGACCGTCATGGGTCACGTGGACCACGGGAAGACGAAGCTCCTCGACGCCATCCGCGAGACGGATGTCGTCGCGGGTGAGTTCGGCGGTATCACGCAGCACATCGGCGCCTATCAGGCGCACCTGGGCGACAGGATGATCACGTTCATCGACACGCCGGGCCACGAGGCGTTCACGGCCATGCGTGCCCGCGGCGCGAAGATCACGGACATCGTCGTGCTGGTCGTGGCCGCCGACGACGGCGTGATGCCTCAGACGGTCGAGGCGCTCGACCACGCGAAGGCGGCCGGCGTGCCGATCATCGTCGCGGTGAACAAGGTGGACAAGGAGGACGCCGACCCGGTCCGTGTGCGAACGCAGATGGTCGAGTTGAACATCGTTCCCTCGGAATACGGCGGCACGTACGAGTTCGTCGACGTGTCGGCCAAGACGAAGGTCGGGCTCGACACGTTGCTCGAGACGATCCTGCTCGTTGCGGATCTCGAGGAGTTGAAGGGCGATCCGACCGGACACGCGCGGGGCGCGGTGATCGAGGCGCACCTCGACAAGGGCCGGGGACCGATCGCCACCGTGCTCGTGCAGAAGGGCACGCTCTCCGCGGGCGACGCGCTGATCTGCGGAACCGCGTTCGCGAAGATCCGCGCGATGCAGGACGAGAACGGCCTGTCCTTGATCCACGCGGGCCTGTCGAAGCCGGTGCAGATCCTCGGGTGGAGCCACGTGCCGAGTGCGGGCGACGATTTCCGCGAGACGGATGACGAGCGGGAGGCGCGCCATATCGCCTCCGAGCGCGAAGCGAAGATGCGATCGGCGGAGCTGGTCATCTCGCGTCCGCCGACGCTCTCCGACCTGATGCGACAGGCGGAACGAGCCGAGGTCCCCGAGATGAACCTGATCGTGAAGGCCGACGTCCAGGGTTCGCTCGGGGCGCTGTCCGACGCGCTGTTGAAGCTGCCGCAGGAAGAGGTGCGAGTGAACATCGTGCGCGCGGCGGCGGGAGGCATCACCGAGGACGACATCTCGCTCGCGCTCGCATCGAACTGCATCGTCATCGGTTTCAACGTCCGGCCCGACAAGCAGGCGCGGGATCTCGCCGAGAAGGAAGGCGTCGACGTTCGGCTCTATCGGGTGATCTACGACGCGATCGACGACATCAAGGCCGCGCTGTCCGGCATGCTGAAGCCGGAGCAGCGGGAGAAGCACCTCGGCACCGCCGAGGTGCGAGCGATGTTCCGCGTGCCGAAGCTGGGCGTGATCGCCGGGTGCTACGTGACGCAGGGCACCATCACGCGCGACGGCCGGGTGCGCCTGGTCCGCGACAGCGTGGTCGTCTACGACGGCAAGGTGGCGTCGCTGCGGCGCTTCAAGGACGACGTCCGCGAGGTGGCCGCGGGGTACGAGTGCGGCATCGGCATCGAGAACTTCCAGGACTTGAAGGAAGGCGACCTCATCGAGGCCTACGAGGTCCGCGAGGTGGCGCGCTCCATCTGAGCCCATGCTCGTGGCGCTGGAGCGGTTCGACCTGCGGATCCCCGGGTGCGGCTCGCTCAAGCAGAAGCGCCACGTCCTTAAGTCCCTGACGAGCGCGATCAGGTCCACGTTCAACGTGAGCGTGGCCGAGGTCGACCACCACGACCTCTGGCAGCGGACGACCCTCGCCGTGGCCGCCGCCGGTGGCGAGGGCTACCACGTCCGCAGGGTCATGCGGCAGGTGGAGCGGTTCGTCGAGGCGTGGGGCGGCGTGGAGGTCATCCAGGCCGAGCTCACGCTTCATCATCCGGATGATGAGTGACGTGACGGTCGCCCGGTACGCTTGGGAGATGCCGCAGGGACCGAGGATCGAGAGGGTTTCGGAGGAGTTCCGTGAGATCTTGGCCGAGGAGATCCCCAAGCTGAAGGACCCGCGCATCGGGTTCGTGACGGTCACCGGTGTGAAGGTGACGACCGATCTGCGCCGCGCCTGGGTGTACTACACGGCGTTCGGCGACGACAAGGAACGCGCATCGACGAGGGCGGGGCTCCGCTCGGCCGTCCCGCGGCTGCGCGGGGTCATCGGGAAGCAGGTGCGGATGAAGTTCCTCCCCGAGCTCGCGTTCGAGGAAGACGCCACGCTCGAGCAGGCGGCCGAGATCGACCGGCTGATCGCGCGGCTGAACGCGGGGGACGGGGATGTCGGAGATGCTGAGGAGGGGTCCGATGGATGAGTTGGCGCGTGCCGCGGAGGTCCTGGGGTCCGCCACCGAGGTCGCTCTCGCATGTCACCTGAACCCGGACGCCGACGCGCTCGGCTCCATGCTCGGGCTCGCGGCGTTCCTCCGGCAGCGGGGGACCGCAACCATGTGCTCGTTCCCGAACGAGCCGCTCGTCGTGCCTCGGTGGGCGGCGTTCCTCCCGGGGTCCGAGGATCTGGTCGAGGTGCGCGATTACCCCGACGCGCCGGCCGTCATGGTCACGTGCGACTGCGCCTCCCTCGACCGGCTCGGTCCGCTCGAGCGGGTGGCGTCGAAGGCGACGGAGCTCATCTGGATCGATCACCATCGGTCGAACGACGGGCTCGGCACCATCCCGCTGATCGATCCCGCGGCGTCGTCCACATGCGAGATGGTCTATCGGCTGATCGGGGCGATGGGCGGAGCGATGCCGGATGACACCGCGGCATGCCTGTACGCCGGGCTCGTGACCGACACGGGCCGGTTCCAGTACGAGGCAACGACGCCGGAGACGCTCCGCATCGCCGCGACGCTCCGCGAGCACCCGTTCGACCACTCGAGGCTGGTGCAGGCCCTCTACGAGGACAACGGTGCGGGGTTCCTGCGGGTCTCGGCGATCGCTTTGGCGAGGACCAGCTTCGTGCCGGAGGCGGACCTGGTCTGGACGTACCTCACGCAGGCCGACCTGTCGGAGGCGGGCGTCGGTGCGGACGACACCGACGACCTGATCGACCTGATCCGCACCATACGCGACGTCGACGTCGCGGCCGTGCTCAAGCAGCAACGGGACGGACGGTTCAAGGTCAGTACCCGCTCCCGAGGCTCGCATGACCTCGCCGCCATCGCCGCCGCCTTCGGCGGCGGCGGGCATCGGCTCGCGGCCGGGTACACGTCGGAACACGGCCCTGCGGGCACGATCGCGCGGCTGGTCGCCGCCCTGCGGGATCCTGCGCCAGTCCCGTGACGCTCCCGGAGGGATTGCTCCTCATCGACAAGCCCGGAGGGATGACGTCGCACGATGTCGTCGACGTCGTGCGACGTCGGCTCGGCACACGCAAGGTGGGACACGCCGGCACGCTCGATCCGATGGCGACGGGGTTGCTGGTCCTGGGTGTGGGCCGCGCCACCCGGCTGCTGCGGTTCCTCGGCGACCTCTCCAAGACCTACGAGGGCACCGCGCTGCTGGGTGTGGAGACCACCACGCTGGATGCCGAGGGGGAGGTCACGTCCGAGCGTCCCGTGACGGCGACCGAGGATGGGATCGCGGCAGCGATGGCCGCGCTGGTGGGTAGCTCCTTGCAAACGCCGCCGGCGTACTCGGCCGTCAAGGTCGGCGGCCGCAAGCTGTACGAGGCGGCACGTCTCGGCGAGCTCCTGGAGGCGGCGCCCCGGCCGATCCACGTCGACGCGTTCGAACTGATCGCGATGCGGGGGCCGGAGGTGGACTTCCGGGTCGTGTGTTCCGGCGGCACCTACGTTCGCGTGCTCCTCGCGGATGTCGGCGCGGCCGTCGGGAGCGGCGCGCATCTCACGCGGCTCCGGCGCACCGCGATCGGCGCGCTCGGGGTCGTCGAGGCGGTCGAGCCCTCACATGGTCGACGCGCTCCTGCCGTTGGAGCGGGCCGTCGCGCACCTGCCCCGCCTGGACCTGAGCGCGGAGGAGGCGATCGCCGCGGGTCACGGCCGGATCCTCGGGCCGGCCGCGATCGGGGGCCCGTATGCCGTCTTCGCGCCGGACGGCCCGCTGATCGGGGTCTACGAGGACGACGGACCGAAAGCGCGGCCACTGGTGATCCTGGCGCCGTCGGCCTGAGAGCCTTCCGCGCCCGGCACGCGGCCTGGGGTAGGCTCACGCGATGGACGAGCCGGGGGGGCGTTCGGGCCGCAACGTGTGGCGCTACGTCTCGTTCGCCCTCTCACTCCTGATCGTCGTCGGGATCTTCGTGTACGCGATCCCGAAGTTCGCCGACTATTCGGCGGTGTGGGCGTCGATCAGCAGCCTGACGCCTCTCGAGCTGGGGACCCTCATCGCGGCGACCATCTTCAACCTCTTCACGTACTGGTGGGCCAACATGGCGGCACTGCCGGGCATGACGCTCTGGCAGTCCGCGGTCTCGACGCAGACGACCACGTCGGTGGCCAACACGCTCCCCGGAGGGGGGGCGATCGCGGTCGGATTGACCTACACCATCCTGCGCTCCTGGGGCTTCTCGGGCACCGACATCGCCCTGTACGTCGGTGTGAGCGGCATCTGGAACATCTTCATCAAGCTGGCGCTTCCTGTGCTGTCCATCGTGTTCCTGGTCATCCAGGGACGGAGCAGCACGGCGTTCATCTCGGCCGCGTTGATCGGGCTCGCGGTGCTCGCGGGTGCCGTCGCGCTCCTGGCCGCGGTGTTCAGGAGCGAGGCGCTCGCACGCCGCGTCGGCAACGGGTTGGGGCGCGTCGCCTCCTCGATCGGGCGCCTGTTCCGCAGGCCGCCCGTCACCGATGCCGGCGATCGCGCGGTCAGGTTCCGGTCCGACACGATCACGCTCGTGGAGCGCCGGTGGCTGATGCTCACGTGGACGACGCTGCTCAGCCACCTGGCGCTGTACTTCATCCTGCTCCTCTCGCTCCGGCACCTCGGGATCTCCGAGAGCGAGGTGAGCGCCGGGGAGGTCTTCGCCGTCTTCGCGTTCGGCCGGTTGATCTCCGCGCTCCCGATCACGCCGGGAGGGCTCGGCGTGATCGAGCTCGGCTACATCGGTGGATTGGTCGCGGCGGGCGGGGACAAGCCCTCCGTCGTGGCCGCGGTGCTGCTGTTCCGCACGCTCACGTTCGGGATCCAGATCCCGCTCGGGGGGTTCACCTACCTGATCTGGCGGGGGAACAAGGGCTGGCGTCGGCGGGCGCCAGACGACGAGGAGGCTCAGACGTCGGCGGTCGTCTCCGGCTGATCCACCGGCCGACCGAGCGCCATGGTCGCCACCTCATTCGCCAGCGCGAACGCGCCCAGCGCGATCCCCGACCCGAGCAGGACGCCCGCGAAGACGTCGGAGAACCAGTGCGCGTGGAGGTACACGCGAGAGAACGCCATCACGAACGAGAACGCGACGGCGATCCACTCCCACTTGCGTCGGGCGGGTCCCGCCGACAGCAGTGCCAGTACCAGCGCGACCGCGGTCGCCGTCCCCGCGGTCGCGTGACCCGACGGGAACGAATACCCGATGGTGGCCACCAGATCGGCGGGTGGGCGGCCGCGGTGGAACCACGCTTTCAGGAACGTGAGCAGGAGCTCGGACGCAGCCCACGTCAGCATGAACGCCGCCGCCCGCCGCCACCACCGGCGCACCAGCAGGTAGATCGTCGCGATCGCGCGCAGCGGGATCGTCACGATGCCTCCGCCCACGACGTTCAGGAAGCGGAACAACCAGGTGAGTGGCGTGACCCGGATGTCGTCCATCGCGCGGTACATCCGCTCGTCGAACCTGCCGACGAACGGCAGCGTGGTGATGGGCGCCGCCGACGCCGGGTGCTTGCCGACGGCGATCAGCACGGATCCGAGCGCAGCCAGCAGCGCGAGCGCGTACCAGAACGCGCGGCGATGGTTGCGGAGCATCGGATCGATGCTACCCGTCGCAGGCCGGCGCCCCGGCTCCGCAGAGGATGAGCCCGGGGTCCTTCCGAACATCGGCCACGATCGTGGCGCGAGGGATCAGCGAAAGGGCTTCGATCGCCTCGATGGCCAACGTCGAGGACGCGCCGCTCGTGAAACGGAACGTGTACCCGATGCACCCTCCGTCGAACAGGAGGAACCGGGTCCCCGTGAACGACGGTTTCAAGGAATCGGGTCGGACGAAGACCCGGGTGCCGGCCTCGTCGGGCGCCGGCTGCTCCTCGACGGCGTCTGTGGTGTCGCACGACGGACGGAGGGAAACCTCGACCGCGTGGGTCCCTCCCCGGTCGGAGTCGAGCCAGAAGCGCGCCAGGCCTCTCGAGATGTCGGCGCCCGCGAAATCCCAGCCGGCCGGGAGCTCGGACACGCACGGCAGCTCGGTCGCCGAGGGAACCGACTGCGCGAGCAAGACGAAGACGCCGTCGCCGGTTTTCGTGCAGAACGGCGTCCGGCCGCCTGCGGTGGAGCATCCCGGGAGCGTGACCGCCACGCTCGCCAACACGATCACGACCCATCCCCGGCGCATCATGCGAACGCGTTCCAGTTGGAGACGACCAGCGACAGCACCAAGAAGCCGAGCAGCAGCACCCAGAGCGTCAGGGCGACGCGGCGGACGCTCCACCGCTGGATGCGGATCGGCGGGTGCGACGGTGCGAGCGCTTGGAACTCCGCCAGGAGGTCGACGCCGCCCTGCTTCATGAGCGAGCGCAGCTGCGTGGGACTCGCGACGCCGCGGGTCGCGCCGAAGGCCTCGGCGATCTCCTCGGGGGTGAAGTACCGCAGAGCGTGCTCGTACACGCGGGGGGCGTCGGTCCGGAGCGCGAGGACCATCATCATGTTCGCGAGATCGACGGCCTGACGCCACGGAGACGGCCGCACCTGCACGAAGAACACGTCGATCAGCCGCAGCTCGCCGTCCTGGACCATCAGGTTCGCGGGCTTGATGTCGCGGTGGGCCAGGCCGATGTCCCACATCCGCCGGACCAGCTCCATGCCTTGCTCGATGACGTGATCGGAGACCTCCGCGTCGCCGATCTCGACGGCGGCGTCGAAGAACTCCATCACGATCATGTACTCGCGTTCGGGGGTGATCTCCACGATGCCGAACGGTTTCGGTGCGGGCAGGCCCTCGTCGTACATGAGACGGAGCGTGTAGTCCTCGTACTCCACGAAGCGCCGGACCGTCCCGAACGGTGTCTCGTCCTCGAGCGCGCCGTACAGGATCGTCCGCCCGAGCTTGTACCAGCGGTCGGCCCGGACATGGTTCTTCGCGTAGAGCTTCGCGAACACGTAGCGGCTCTCGCCCTCGGGCGTCGTCACGCTCATCCGCAACGGCGTCGAGCCGCCCGAGCCCTCCAGCCCGACCGGTTTGATCGCGACCACATCGAGGCCCAGTTGATCCTTGACCGCCCGCACGATCGCCTCGCCGCGCAGCCCGCCCACGTCGAGGTGCGCGGCCTTGCCGCGACGGTACGACACGGGGAAGACGTCGTTCGGCGCGAACCAGCGGAAGGCCGTCAGTCCGGCGGCGACGCCAAGGATGGCGCCGAAACCCGCGCTGGTGGGCTGGTCGACCGCGAGGTACATCCGGGCGAACCAGACGAGGCCGAGGACGATCCCGATGACCCACTTCGCGCCGTACCGTGCCCTGCCCGGAACGACGAGCGTGTACGCGATGCCGATCAGCGTCACGGCGAGGCCGGCGACGGGCTGCGACGGCATGGAGAAGCCGCGCCACGGGGCCAGGATGCTCACGCCGAGCGGTCGCGGACGTCCTATGGCCAGGCCCACCTGATACGCGACGACTTCCAGAACGATGATCGCCCCGATGAACACGAACAGGTGCCGCCAGCGCCGGAACGCGATCAACGCGAGCCATGTTCCCCAGCGGAGGACCCGGATCGTCCAGCTGCCGACGAGTCCGTTGATCGCGAGCATCACGCTCGTGAGCCAGTGGGTGCGGAGCGCAGCCACCCAGCGCAGGCGCTCGGTGTCCCAGCGTTCGAAGAACCGCGCGAACGTCGGGAACGTCAGGACACCGACCGCCGTGATGACGAAGTACCCCACCATGAACAGCCAGAACGTGCCCGTGCGGCCGAGGTGATGCGGCAGGGGAGGCGGCTCTCCGCTCGGCCGCCGCCTCGGGGGCACCCTGGCGGGAGCATGTGGGTGCTCGACCTGGGGTCGGTTCTGTGCCGGGCTCGTCGTGTCCATCGTCCTCGCTCCTCGAGCGCCCGACTTTACTCCGATGCGACCGCGAACCCGCGAGCCCGGAGCCAGTCTCGCGCGACCGACGCCGCGGACCTGCCCGCCCCCATCTCCGCGTTCAGCTCGCGCAGGTCCGCCGTCCGCAGACGGGCGGAGACGGCGTTCAGCGCGTCGGCGAGCCCGGGGCCGAATCGCTCGAGCAGCGCTTGGGAAGCGACCGGCGTGACGTTGTCCGCCGGCTGGAGGTGCCGGTCGTCGTGCAGGTCGATCAGCCGGCCGCTCCGAAGGGCCGGATCGCTCGAGAACAGCAACCCGACGTCGATGGTCCGGTCGTTCAGCGCCTGCGCGGTCAGCGGGCCACCGGTGTCCAGCGCGACGAACTCCTTGAAGTGCAGGCCGTACGTGTCCTCGAGCCCCTTGAGGCAGAACTCCCGCTCCGGGCATTCGGTCGGACCGCCGAACGTCATGCCGGGGGCGAACGATGCGAGGTCGCTCAGCGACTCGACGTTCAGACGCTCCGCGGTGCTCGCGGACATGGCGAACGCGTTCCGATCCTCGGCGGGGGCGGCGGACAGCGCGGTGAGACCGCGTGGCCCGAGCTCGATCGCCAAGCGTTGGTGGGTCGTGGCGGAGTCGCTCGAGGGCGAGCCACCGAAGAACCCCAGCAAGCTTCCCGCGTACTCGGGCACCAGCTCCAACAGACCGCGCTGGAGCGCGGGGATCAACAGTTCGCGGGGGCCGACGTCGAGTCGCCGGTCGACCCGGAAGCCCCGGCCCTCGAGTGCCTGGGCGTAGATCTCGGCCAGCACCTCACTCTCGGGGAAGTTGAACGACCCGACCGTGATCGCGTCGTCACCGAGGACGCTCGTCACGGAAGGACCCGCATCTCGGCCGCAGCCGATCAACGACAGCGGAAGGATCAGCAGCACGCTCATCGTCACGGCTGCTCGGCCCCGGCGCATGCGCCAACCGTACCGTTGTCGCGTCCCGCGTGTGAACCGGCGGGTCGAACCCGTCCCCAGGTCGTTCTCGGTACGCTCCTGCGATGAGGATCGTCGAAGGGCTCGAGCGGCTCCCGTTGGATGAGGGCCCGTCGGTCGTCACCGTCGGGTTCTTCGACGGTGTCCATCTGGGGCACCGAGCGGTGTTCGCCCGCACGGTGGAGGCGGCTCGCGAACGCGGGGTACGAGCCGTCGCGATCACGTTCGACCGGCATCCTCGAGAGGTGTTGAAGCCGGGGAGCGAGCCGCGCTTGCTGACGACCGTCGAGCGGCGCGCGACGCTGATCGAGGCCACGGGGATCGACGACCTGGTCGTCCTCGCGTTCACCCCGGAGTTCTCGCAGATCCCGGCCGAAGGCTTCGTGGAGCGCGTCCTCGTGGGAGGCGTCCACGCGGTGCACGCGGTGATGGGCGCGAACTTCACGTTCGGTCATCGGGCGGCGGGCACGGTCGAGAACCTCCCGGAGCTGGGGGCGCCGTACGGGCTCACCGCCGAGGGCGTGGCCCTCGTCGACGTGGAGGGGAGGACGGTGTCGTCTTCATCGATCCGTGAGGCGCTCGGCGCAGGCGACCTGACGTGGCCGCGAACCGCGCTGGGGCGGAGGTTCGTCCTCGACGGCGAGGTCGTCTCCGGCCACGGGCGCGGCAAGGGGCTCGGGTTCCCCACGGCCAACCTCCGCACGTGGCCACGGCTCTTGCTCCCGGGGCAGGGGATCTATGCGGGCGTGGCCGCGCACCGGGGGCGGCGCCACCCGGCCGCGATCGACGTCGGCACGAACCCGACGTTCGGGACCGAGCCCCTCCACACCGAGGCGTTCCTGCTGGACTACGAGGGCGACGACTTGCGGGGCGAGCCCATGGCCATCGAGTTCTGGGAGCGACTCCGTGACGAGGTGCGATACGACTCGATGGAGGAGCTGGTAGCCGCGATCGCCGCCGACGTCGAGCGGACCCGGCGGATCGTTGCGGCGCAAGCGCTCGGTGAAGACCCCGTCGAACGGCCGGTCGGATGAAGGGCCCGCGCCCCTGTCTCCGTTCCTTTGGTAGCCTTGACCAGCGATGACCCTGACCAAAGACGACAAGACCGAGATCATCGGCCAGTACGCCCGTTCTGAGGGCGACACCGGATCCGCCGAGGTCCAGGTCGCGGTCCTCACCAAGCGGATCGCCGACCTGACCGAGCATCTCAAGATGCATTCGAAGGATCACGCGTCGCGCCGGGGTCTGCTCCAGATGGTCGGCCGACGACGCCGGCTCTTGGAATACCTCAAGCGTGAGGACATCGAGCGCTATCGCGAGGTCATCGCGAAGCTCGGTCTCCGCCGCTGACACCATCGAAGGCGCCCACGAGGCGCCTTCCGCTCGTAAGGAGTGATGCGCAACGACCCACTGAACGACCGGGGGCGACGACACCTGCGGTCGGTTATCAGTAGCGAGCTTCCGAGCCGCCGGCGTGCGAACGCCCGCCTCTCGGAGGCCCACCACTGACAACTGGCCTGCGCGACGCCTCCCAGCACCAACGCTGATGCGGACCACACGGGTCCGCCGCTACTTGAGGAGGAACCAGGCCCATGGCCATCACCACCCTTTCCCGAAAGATCGGGGATCAGACACTGACGTTCGAGTCCGGCAAGATGGCTCGACTCGCCGACGGCGCCGTCATGGCGACGTACGGGGAGACGCAGGTGCTCGGCACCTGCGTCAGCTCCAACCCCCGCGAGGGGATCGACTTCTTCCCGCTCACGATCGACGTCGAAGAGCGGATGTACGCCATCGGGAAGATCCCGGGGAGCTTCTTCCGCCGGGAGGGCCGCCCGTCCGAGACGGCGGTCCTCACGTGCCGGCTCATCGATCGCCCGTTGCGGCCGACGTTCCGCGACGGCTACCGCGATGAGGTCCAGGTCGTCATCACCGTGCTCGGCATGGACGGCGAGAACCCCTACGACGTCGTCGCGATGAACGCGGCGTCCGTCGCCACGTGCCTGGCCGGTCTGCCGTTCGACGGGCCGGTCGGCTCCGTCCGCATGGCGCTGATCGACGGGCAGTGGGTCGTGAACCCCACGTTCCAGCAGACGGAGGATGCGACGTTCGACGTCGTCGTGGCCGGCCGCCGCAACGAGACGGGCGTGATCGACATCCTGATGATCGAGGGCGAAGCGCCGGACAACACATGGGCCCTGCTCGCCGACGGCGCCACCGCGCCGACGGAAGAGACGGTCGCCCAAGGGCTCGAGGCCGCCAAGGCGGCGATCGCCGAGGTGATCGAGTTCCAGCAGGAGTTCGTGGACGCCGTCGGCGTCACGGAGCAGCCTTGGGAGCCCAAGCCGCTCTTCGGCGACGACGTGTACGACGCGGTGAGCGCGTTCGCCAAGGACCGCCTGGGCGAGGCCATCGTGCCCGACAAGGCCGAGCGTGAGGCGAAGCTCGACGCGCTCAAGGCCGAGGCGAAGGAGCATCTGGCGTCCGTGCTGGGCGACGACACCGCGGCGCGTGCGGCGGAGTTCGGTCCGGCGTGGAAGCAGCTGCAGAAGAAGGTCATGCGCAAGCGCGTGATCGACGAGGGCATCCGCCTGGACGGGCGCACCGCCACCGACATCCGGCCGCTCTCGGCCGAGGTCGGGGTGCTGAAGCGGGCGCACGGCTCGGCGATCTTCAACCGGGGCGACACGCAGGTCCTGAACGTGACGACGCTCGGCATGCTCCGCATGTCGCAGATGATCGACACGCTCGATCTCGTGGATAACAAGCGGTACATGCACCACTACAACTTCCCGCCTTACTCCACGGGCGAGACGGGCCGCGTCGGCTCGCCACGCCGGCGCGAGATCGGTCACGGCGCGCTCGCCGAGCGAGCGCTGATCCCCGTGGTGCCGAACGAGGAGGAGTTCCCGTACGCGCTGCGTCTGGTGTCGGACGTGCTGAGCTCGAATGGGTCGACGTCGATGGCGTCGGTCTGCGGCTCGACGCTGTCGATGATGGACGCGGGCGTACCGCTCAAGGCGCCGGTCGCGGGCATCGCGATGGGCATGATCGCCGACGAGGGCAAGTTCATCACGCTCACGGACATCCTCGGCGCCGAGGATGCGCTCGGCGACATGGACTTCAAGGTCGCGGGAACGCGGGAGTTCGTCACGGCGATCCAGCTCGACATGAAGGTGACCGGCCTGCCGGGCGAGGTCCTCGCCAACGCGTTGAAGCAGGCGCGCGATGCGAGGTTCACCATCCTCGACGTGATGGAGTCCGTGATCGCATCGCCGCGCGACGAGGTGAACTCGAAGGCGCCGCGGATCATCTCGATCCAGATACCGGTCGACAAGATCGGCGAGGTCATCGGGCCCAAGGGCAAGCGGATCAACGAGATCATCGCGCTCACCGGAGCCGACATCGACATCCAGGACGACGGGACCGTGTTCATCGGCTCGACGACCGGTGGCGAGGGCGCCGATCAAGCGGCGCACATGATCGACGAGATCGCCAACCCGCGCCCGGTCCTGGTGGGCGAAACCTACGAGGGCACGGTCGTGAAGACGACCACGTTCGGGGCGTTCGTGAACCTGGTGCCCGGCCGCGACGGCCTGGTCCACATCTCGAAGCTCGGGCGCGGCAAGCGCTTGCAGAGCGTCGAGGAGGCCGTGAAGGAAGGCGACCGGCTGACCGTTCTGGTGGAGGACATCGACGCGCAGGGCAAGATCAGCCTGAAGCCGGTCGGTCCCGAGTGGGAGGTTCCGGCGGGAAGCGAGCCGAGCGGCGGCGGCGAGCGTCGCCCCCGTGAGGATCGCGGGGACCGCGGCGGCCGAGGCGGCGGCGAGCGTGGCGGCCGTGGAGGCGAGCGCAGCGGCGTCGGCGGCGGCGGCGACAAGCCGCGCGGTCGTCGCTTCCGCGATCAGGCGGGCGGCGAGCGCACGGACGCACCACCCGCCGAATAACGCCTCTCATCTATGGCGATCCATCGCACCGAGTTCACGTCGGGTCTCCGCGTCGTCACCGAGCGGATGCCCGGCGTGCGCTCGGTGTCGCTGGGCGTCTGGGTCCTGGCAGGTTCGCGCGACGAGGCGCCCGCCATCAGCGGCTCCAGCCACTTCCTGGAGCATCTGCTCTTCAAGGGAACGAAGACCCGGAGCGCGCAGGACATCGCGCAGGCGTTCGACGCCGTGGGCGGGGACCTCAACGCGTTCACCGCGAAGGAGTACACGTGCTACTACGCCCGCGTGCTCGACCGTGACCTGGAGCTCGCGACCGATCACCTCGCGGACATGCTGCAGCACTCCGTGATCCGCTCGGCCGACCTCGACGGCGAACGGCAGGTGATCCTCGAGGAGATCAACATGCACGAGGACTCGCCCGAGGACCTGGTGCACGACGTCTTCACGGAGACGCTCTGGCCGGACCACCCGCTCGGACGGCCCGTGCTCGGCACGGTCGCCACGATCGAAGCTGCCACCCGTGCCTCGGTCCGCAGGTTCTACAAGCGCCACTACGTGCCCGGCAACTTCGTGGTCGCGGCCGCCGGCAACGTCCGACACGAGGACGTCCTGAGCCTGCTGGCCACGCGCATGGAGACGGGACGCGCGCTGCCCGAAGGGGACGCGTCCACGTGGAACCTCAGGCGTGCGGGGCGTCCGCCCGCTCCGTCGGGCAAGCAGCTCGTTCGCAGGCGGAAGACCGAGCAGGCGCACATCTGCCTGGGGACCAACGGCCTCGCCCGCACCGATCCCGACCGGTTCGCGTTCCTCGTGGTGAACACGGCGCTCGGCGGCGGCATGTCGTCGCGCCTGTTCCAGGAGATCAGGGAGCGTCGCGGGCTGGCCTATTCCGTCTACAGCTACCACTCCCAGTACACGGAGGCCGGCCTGTTCACCGCATACGCGGGCACGACGCCGGCGCGCGCGGAACAGGTGATCGGGCTGCTCCGCCGCGAGCTCGAAGACGTCGCCTCCGGGAACCTCACCGAGGACGAGTTCGAGCGGGCGCGAGGCCACGTGAAAGGCTCGCTCGTGCTGGGTCTGGAAGATCCCGGTGGACGGATGTCACGTCTGGGCAAGTCCGAGATCGCACACGGCGAGATCCTCTCGGTGAGTCAGACGCTCGGCCGCATCGAACACGTGACGCTCGAGGACGCGCGTCGCGTCGCCGAACGGGTACTGTCGCAACCGATGACGCTCACCGTGCTGGGCCCGTTCACGAGTGGAGCCTTCAAGGAGGTCATGGCGTGATCCGCGTCGGCGTCGTCGGCGCCGCCGGACGGATGGGCCGCGAGGTGGCGCGTGCCGTCACCGCCGATCCCGACCTCGAGCTCGTGGCCGCCGTCGACCCGTCGCACGCCGGGCAGATCGTCGAGGGCGTGACGATCGCGGACACGCTGGATGCGCTGACGGATGCGGAGGTCGACGTGGCCGTCGAGTTCACCCGGCCTACCGCAGGACCCGCGAACGTCTCCTGGTGCATCGCGCACGGGATCCACGTGGTCACCGGCACCACGGGCTTCGACCCCGATCCCACGTGGGCGGAGCAGCGCGACGTGGGGGTGTTCATCGCACCGAACTTCGCGATCGGCGCCGTGCTGATGCAGCGCTTCGCGGAACAGGCGGTGCGGTACCTGCCCGACGCGGAGATCATCGAGCTGCACCACCACGACAAGCCCGACGCCCCGTCGGGCACGGCGATGACGACCGCCAGGCGGATGGCCGCCGGGCGCGACGTGGCCGCACCGTCCCAGCCCACAGACGAGCGGGTGGAAGGTGCCCGGGGCGCCGACGTGGAGGGTATCCACGTTCACTCCGTGCGGCTCCCCGGACTGGTAGCGCACCAGGAGGTCATCTTCGGCGGCCAGGGACAGACGCTCACGATCCGCCACGACTCCACCCATCGGAGCTCGTTCATGCCGGGGGTCGTGATGGCGGTGAAGGCCGTTGGTTCGCGTCCGGGCCTCACGGTCGGGTTGGACGCCATGCTGGGGCAGGAGTGAGTAGGCGGCTCGCCGCCGTCTTCGCGCATCCGGATGACGACACGTTCGGCGTGGCGGGCACCGTCGCCCTGCACGCCGACGATCCCCGCTTCCGATTCGTCGTCATCCACGCGACGAGCGGCGAGGCAGGCCCGATCTCCGATCCGTCGCTCGCGACGCGCGAGACCCTCGGTGCGGTTCGGGAAGAGGAGGACCGCCGGTCGTGGGTCACGCTGGGCAGGACCCCGGACCGCCACGAATGGCTGCGCTACCCCGACCACGGTGTGGCGGATGTCCCGATCGACGAGCTCGTGGCACGCATCGAAGCGATCCTGCGCGACGAGCGCCCCGATGTGGTGATCACGTTCGGTCCGGACGGCATCACCGGTCACCCCGATCACATCACGGTCGGCGAGGCCACCACGGCGGCGTTCCACGCGCTCCGGGCCGAGGGCTCGGACGGGTTCCGCCGCCTGATCCACGTCGCGCTTCCGCAGTCGATATTGGACACGTGGAACGAGAAGCTGATCGCCCAAGGTCGTGAGCCGATGGATCCGACGCAGCTGTATCAGCCGCGCGGCGTGCCCGACGCGTCCCTCGGGTTCTCCGTCGACACGCGCGCCGTCGCGCAGCGCATCGTCGATGCGCTCGATGAGCACCGCACGCAGGCGTCCGACTTCGACGCGCGCCTGTCGGATGAGGAACGGCTGGAGGCGGCGGCGCGTGCGTATGGGCTCATCGCGTGGCCGCCGTGGGAGCCGGGAGACGCCGTGGTGATCGACGCGTTCGAGGGGCTCGACTGACCGACCGCGACGAGCGATAGGCTCGGCGGATGGATATCGAGATCCGCCCGATCACCGACGCCGAGTTCGAAGAGTGCCTGCGCTCGCTCGAGCTGTCGTTCAGCGGCTCCGTTACCGCCGAAGACATGGCCCGCGAACGGCTGGTCGTCGAGCTGGACCGATGGCACGCGGCGTTCGATGACGGCCGGATCATCGGGGGAGCGGCGGCGGCGAGCTACCGCTTCACGGTCCCGGGCGGCGCGCAGGTGTCGGGGGCGGGCATCACCGCCGTCGGCGTTCAGCCGACGCACCGGCGGCGCGGCATCAACGCCGCCCTCATGCGGGCGCAACTCGACGACGTCCATGCGCGCGGCGAGCCGATCGCCGTGCTGTACGCGTCCGAGGGCGGCATCTACGGTCGTTTCGGATACGGCCTCTCTGCGTTCCTCGGCGAGATCGACTTCGAAGGAGGCCGGTCCACGTTCATCCGCGGATATCGCCCGGTGGGTAACGTGCGGTTGCTTCCCCGGGCCGAGGCGTTACCGGCGATGCGCGCGATCTACGATCGCGCGCAGCCGCGCCGGCCGGGCATGATCGCCATGGACGACGCGTGGTGGGAGTGGCTCTTCTTCGAGAAGGAGTCCGAGAAGGACGAGCCCACGTTCTACGCGGTCCACGAGACCGACGGCGAGCCAGACGCGTACGCGACGTATCGCGTCAAGCACGAGTGGCCCGACTCGATACCCAAGCTCGAGCTCACCGTCCGCCAGCTGGTGGCGGCCACCCCGGACGCGTACGCGGACATCTGGCGGTACCTGTTCGACGTGGATCTGGTCCATCGGGTGAAGGCCTGGAACCGTCCCATCGACGAGCCGTTGTCGTTCCTGATGGAAGAGCCGCGCCGCCTGCGCCTCCGGGTCGCCGACGGGTTGCGCGTGCGACTCGTCGACCTGCCCGCCGCGCTGGAGGCGCGCAGCTTCGTGGGGGACGGACGCGTCGTCATCGACGTCGAGGATCGGTTCTGTCCGTGGAACGAGGGCCGACATGCGATCGAGGTGTCCGCCGGTACGGCCAGCTGCTCCCGCACGAACGACGAGGCTGATATCGCCTGCAGTGCGACCGATCTGGGCGCCACCTATCTGGGAGGCGCGACGTTCCGGCAGCTGCATCGGGCCGGGCGGGTCGACGAGCTGGGCGCCGGGGCGCTCGAGCGCGCCGATGCGTTGTTCGCGTCCGATCCGGCGCCGTGGAGCTCGTTCATCTTCTAGTCCGAGACGGACTAGGTGCGTCACGCCGCTCGCACGCCCTGGACGACGAACGCGATGCCGATGGCCGCGAGGCCGACCGCGAGCGCACCACGGATCCATCGGAGCCCGCGGTCGCCGACCAGCCGCCGCCCTCCGCTCCCCAGCAACGTGAACGTGAAGTCCGAGAGGGACACGCCGGCCGTCATGAAGACCGCCGCAGCGAGTGCCGCGTCGCGGCCGGCGTCCGCGGTGGCGTCGGCGATCACCGAGGAGGCGGTCGTGGCGAAGAAGATCCATGCCCCCGGGTTCAACAGCACGGAGACCAGGCCGCGCATGGTCGGCCCGAGCGTGCCGACCGCGGCGCCGGCTTCGGGATCCCGCACCTCCGCGCGGAGCCGTCGGCACTCTTCGACGGCGAGGTAGATCAGGAACCCGCCGCCCACGACGCGGAGACCGCGGAGCACGCCCTCGCCCGGAGCCATGGACGAGAACCCGAACGCGAGCGCCACCATGACCACGAAGAGGGTGCCGTTCGCGCCCAGCATCACGCGCAGGCCTCCCGAAAGACCGCGTTTGGCGGTCTCGGTGAGGAGCAGGAGCTGCACAGGGCCCGGGGCGGCGCCCAGTGCGAACCCGAGCGCGAACGCGGCCCCGGCGTGTGAGGACCAGTTCACCCGGCTCGACGATCCCCGCCGAGTCGAAGCTCCTCCACGTCGATGGACCCGTCGTCATCGAGCGTGACGAGGATGCCCTCGCATTCGCGGAACGGGTCGATCTCGTCGCCGGTGAGCCCGAGCGCCGCGTGCTCCACGAGCGGCGTATGGCTGAACGCGAGACCCCGTCCGCCGTCGGGCACGCGATCGAGCAGCGCCCGGACGCCCGCGGCCATCCCCTTGGGGCTGCCACCGGATGCGTCCCGGCCGCCGAGCCCGGGGACCACCTGATGGTCGGGGAGCTGCAGCCCCGCTCCGCGGAGGAACCACGCCGCCGTCTCGGCGGCTCGCTGGCTGGGGGAGACGAACACGACGTCGTAGGCGGCCGTGGTGGACCGCCCCACGTCTTCCGCCTGTGCGCGGCCCTCTGCGGAGAGCCGGTCGACGGCAGGGTCTCTGCGGGCGTGCCGGCGGAGCTCGAGTTGCCTCACGTTCGGATGACCTCCTCCGGGGTTCGCGTATCATGCCGCATCCGTGAGCGTCCCACGCCGGATCCTCCCGTTCATGCTCGTCGTCGCGCTCGGCGTGGCGTGCACCGGCAACGGCGGTGACGGGAAGACGCCGACGCCGACGGCCTCGCCGACGTCGCCGGTCCCCACTGGCCCGGTTCACTTCGAGCCGGGACACTACCGATACGGATTCGGGGGCGTGACGGCCGACCTGGTGTTCGACGGCAGCGACGCCACGATGGATGTCAAGAACGCCACCGGGGCCGAGCTCGCGGCGCCCGGCCTCTACGTCATCGACGGCTCCGGGATCCGATGGGACGGGGTCGTGACCGATGCGGCGCCGATCCCGGACAAGGAGAGCCAGACGTTCCAAGTGACGTTCCCGGAGCAGGTCACCGAGGAAACGATCGGTCTGGTGGTCCTGCTGTTCGGCGACTCCAACTGGGGTGACTTGGCTCCCGTGCCCGCAGCGTGACGCCTCAGCCCTCGCGACTGGCGGGCTCTGCCTCGCCGGCCTGCCAGCGGGCAAGGACGAAGATCAGGTCGGAGAGGCGGTTCAGGTAGCGACGAACCTCCGGGTTGACCGTTCGCTCGGCGCGCTCCAGTTCCACCACCCGGCGCTCGGCGCGGCGAACGACGCTGCGGGCCAGGTCCAGCGCGGCGCTGGCGGGGTTCGCTCCGGGGACGATGAAGACCTCCGGGAGCGGCCGGCGGGCCACCAGCTCGTCGATCCGCTGCTCGAGACGGCGAACCATGTCGTCGGTCACGAGCGAGACGCCCTCGTCGAGCTTCTTCCGCTTCGACGGGTTGGCGGCCAGGTCCGCCCCCACCACGAAGAGCTCGCGCTGGAGCACGAGGATGTCTTCATGCAGGTCCGGGTCCTCGGTCAGGGACCGCGCGAGCCCGAGGACCGCGACGGCCTCGTCGGTCGTGCCGTAGGCATCGGCGGCCAGGTCGGCCTTCGAGATCCGGCCCCCGTACAGGAGCCCGGTGGTGCCGTCGTCGCCGGTCTTCGTGTAGATGCGAGGCATCGGGAGCTAGCATAGGTCTCGTCCGGGTCCCTGGCTTCGGCGGAGGAGGACACATGACCGGCAGGTTCGGATCGCTGATCACGGCGATGGTGACCCCGTTCCGCGAGGACGATCACGCGCTGGACGTGGACGGGGCGCAGCGCTTGGCGGCACATCTCCTGGACACCGGCAGCGACGCGATCGTCGTCGCCGGCTCGACCGGTGAGTCGCCGACGCTCTCGTACGCGGAGAAGGCGGAGCTGTTCCGCGCCGTGGGCGAGGTCGTTCGCGGTCGCGGCAAGTTGATCTGCGGCACCGGGACGTACTCGACGTCCGAGACGCTCGAGCTGACCCAGGCCGCGGAGGACGCGGGCGCCGACGGACTGCTGGTCGTGACTCCCTACTACAACAAGCCCCCGCAGCGTGGCCTGATCGCGCACTTCGAACGCGTGGCCGACGCGACCGAGCTGCCGATCATCGTCTACAACATCCCCGGGCGCACCGCGACGCGCATCGAGCACGACACGCTCCTGGAGCTGGCGAGGCGACCGAACATCGTCGCGGTGAAGGACTCCACCGGAGACTTCCAGGGCGTGTCTCGGCTCATGGCCGAGGCGCCCTCCGGTTTCGAGGTCTACAGCGGCGACGACTGGGCGACGTTCGGATACGTGTGTCTGGGTGCGGTGGGGATCATCTCCGTGGCGGGGCATCTGGTGGGCCCCCAGATCCGCCAGATGATCGAGCTGATCCAGACGGGCGACGTCCCCGCCGCGCGCAAGATCCACGAGGGCCTTTCCCCGCTCTTCAACGCCCTCTTCATCACGAGCAATCCGATCCCGGTGAAGGCCGCCCTGGAGATGATCGGCCTCCCCGCCGGCGTGCCGCGGCTCCCGCTCGTCCCGGCCACGGCCGAAGAGCGGGCTCGGGTCCGCAAGGCGCTGGAGGATGCCGGTCTCCTCTGACGGAAACGTTCGCGTCGTCTTCCTCGGCGGTGTCGGCGAGGTAGGCCGGAACATGGCCTGCATCGAGCTGGACGGGCGCATCCTGCTCGTGGACGTGGGCCTGTCGTTCCCGTCGGCGGACATGTTCGGCATCGACCTGGTGCTGCCGGACTTCGACTACGTCCGGCAGCGCGCCGATCGGATCGAGGCCGTGGTGCTCACGCACGGGCACGAGGACCACATCGGCGCGCTGCCCTACCTGCTTCGCGAGCTCACGGACGTCCCCGTCTACGGCACGGCGCTCACGCTGGCGCTGCTCGAGAGCAAGCTGGAGGAGCACGGGGTGACCGACCGCTGCGAGCTCCACGTGGTCACTCCCGGCGAGGGGACGACGACCGTCGGCCCGTTCTCCATGCGCTTCCTACGGGTGACGCATTCGATCCCCGACGGCATGGCCGTCGTCGTGGATACCCCGTTCGGCGCGATCCTGCACACGGGCGATTTCAAGATCGACCAGACGCCGCTCGACGGCCGGCCCACCGACCTCCACGGGCTGGCCGAGGAGTCGAGCGGTCGCGGGGTCCATCTGCTCCTGTCGGACTCGACCAACGCGGAGGAGGCCGGATACACGTCGAGCGAGCGAACCGTGGGCCCGGTCATCCACCGCATCATCGAGAAGGCGCCGCACATCGTCGTGGTGGCCTGTTTCTCGAGCCACATCCATCGCATCCAGCAGGTCGTGGACGCCGCCCGGGCCAACCAGCGCGTGGTCGCCTTCCTGGGCCGGTCGATGTTGAAGAGCGTGGAGGCGGCGCGGCGACTCGGGATGCTCCACGTTCCCGACGAGGACGTCGTCGCGATCGAGGAGGTGGATCGACTGGATCCGAGCCATGTGGTCGTCATCTGCACCGGAAGCCAAGGGGAGCCGTATTCGGCGCTTTCGTTGATGGCCGCCCGCGAGCACAAATGGGTGAAGCTCGGCCCCGACGACACGGTCGTGCTCTCCTCGTCCCTGATCCCGGGCAACGAACCGGCGATCCACCGTGTGGTCGACGCGCTCTATCGAACCGGCGGAGACGTCTACCACGTGCCCGCCGACGCGGTGCACGCGAGCGGCCACGCCGCGCAGGAGGAGCTGCGGCTCATGCTGTCGTTGGTCAGGCCACGTTGGTTCATACCGATCCACGGCGAACGCCGCCACCTGCAACATCACGCCCGTCTCGCTGTGGAGGTGGGCATCCCGAGCGACCACGTGATCGTGTGCGAGGACGGCGACGTGGTGGATGTCGGCGAGCGGGTCCAAGTGGTGGAACGGGTCCAGGCCGGGATGACGTTCGTCGACGGCCTCGGGATCGGCGACGTGGGCGGGTCGGTCCTGCGCGACCGGCGGAAGCTGGCCGGCGACGGCGTGGTCGTGGTCGTGCTCACCGTGGAGGCGCAGACCGGAGAGATCATCGCCGGCCCCGACATCGTGAACCGAGGCTTCGTCTACGACGAGACTTCGGGCGACATCCTTGAAGAGGCCAGGAAACGCGTCATGCTTTCCCTCGAGGGCAGCGCGGACGCGCAGGTCACCGATCCGTCCGTGCTGCAGCAGAACGTCCGACGTGTGCTGGGCAAGTACTTCTACGAGGTCACCCAGCGTAAGCCGGTCATCCTGCCCGTGATCATGGAGGTGTAGGTGCCCCAGAAGACGGCCCGTCGGGCTCCGGCCCGACGGCCTTCCCCGTCGTCGAGGAAACGGACCACCAAGCGGAAGCCCGCCAAACCCGCCCGCACGCCTACGCGGCAGATCCTTTCGCCGTGGACCCGGGATGCGGTGGGCATCGGATTGGTGGTCTTCGGCCTGCTGGCGGTCCTCTCCGTCTGGTTCGACGCGGCGGGGCCGGCCGGCCACGGCATCTCGTGGCTCCTGCGCGGAGCGTTCGGGGTCGGTGCGGGGGCGTTCCCGATCGTCGGCGTCTATTGGGGCGTCGTCCTCCTTCGCGACGTCGCGTCCGAGGATCGCGTGCGGATGTCGATCGGGTTCACCGTCCTCGTGCTCGGCTCCCTCGGGCTGGTCTCGCTCGTCCGCGGCAACCCGGGCGTCTTCGAGCCGCACGACGCGCTCGCACGTTCGGCCGGGCTGGTCGGTTCGTTGGCGGCCCATCCACTGTCGCGTGTGCTGTCGCCGATCGGCTCGGCCATCGTCTGCACCGGCCTTGCCACGCTCGGCCTCCTGATCTTCACCGGCACCCCCGTCTCGCGCATCATCGAGTCGGTGCACGCGTTCCGCGAGTCTCGGCCCGAGCGCGACCCGGTGGGCGCGAAGCCGGAGACCGAGCGACGGGCGCCCCGGACATCCAAGCCCGGGCGGGTCTCGATCCGCGAGGCGCTCGGCCTCGACGAGCCCGAGGACGATGTGGTCAGGGTGCCGGAGTCGCCGGGGCTGGAGGCCGAGATCGACGACGAGCCGGCATCCGTCGCCGGCCGGCCCGCGAAAGCGCGCACGGTGTCGACCGCCAGCGGTCCCTACCAGCTGCCGCCCCTCGATCTCCTGCGTTCCGCGCCGGCATCGACGGCGGATGGCCGCGACGAGAAGGACACCATGGAAGCGCTCGAGCGCACGCTCCAGACGTTCGGCGTCGACGCCCGGGTGACCGGCATGTCCCGCGGTCCGACGGTCTCGATGTACGAGGTCGACATCGCGGCCGGCACGAAGGTGAACAAGGTGTTGCAGCTTTCGAGCGACATCGCTTACGCGCTGGCGACACCCGACGTCCGCATCATCGCCCCGATCCCCGGCAAGTCGGCGATCGGCGTCGAGGTGCCGAACAAGCACCGCGACTTCGTGATGCTCGGCGACATCCTTCGATCCAAGACGGCGAAGGACTCGACGCATCCACTCACGGTCGCGCTCGGCAAGGACGTCCACGGGCGTCCCCAGATGGTGAACCTGGCGACCATGCCCCACATCTTGATCGCCGGCGCCACGGGCTCGGGCAAGTCCAGCCTGATCAACTGCTTCATCACATCGGTCCTCATGCGGACGACACCCGACGACGTCCGTCTGGTGCTCATCGACCCGAAGCGCGTCGAGCTCAGCCACTACGCCGAAGTCCCGCATCTGCTCTCGCCCGTGATCGTGCACCCGAAGCGCGCGGCGGAGGCGCTGCAGTGGATCGTGCGCGAGATGGAGCTGCGCTACGAGATGCTCGCGACGGTCGGCGTCCGGGACATCGACGGGTACGAGGCCGGCCTCCGCGAAGGGACCCTCCGGATCCCTCCGGGTCAGGAGGCCGGCTACGAGCACATGCCGTTCATCCTCGTCGTGATCGATGAGCTGGCCGACCTGATGATGGTGGCGCCCCGCGACGTGGAGGACGCCATCTGCCGGATCGCGCAGATGGCGCGGGCCGTCGGCATCCACCTGATGGTCGCGACGCAGCGCCCGTCGGTCGACGTGGTCACCGGGCTCATCAAGGCGAACATCCCGTCGCGCGTGGCGCTCATGACCTCCAGCCAGGCCGACTCCCGGGTGGTCCTCGACATGAACGGGGCGGAAAAGCTCGTGGGCCACGGCGACATGTTGTTCGCGCCGGCGAACGCGTCGAAGCCCACCCGGCTGCAGGGCGCCTGGGTCACCGAGCAGGAGATCCACGACGTCTGCGGGTTCATCCGCGGCCAGCGCGAGGTCGTCTACGAGCACAACATCGAGGGTCTGGGCCTTCCGCCCATCGATCGCGCGGACGCCGTGGGCGGTCATCCCGGAGCCGACGACGAGGAACTGCTCGAGCAGGCCGCGGAGCTGGTCATCCGATCCCAGCTCGGCTCGACCAGCATGCTGCAGCGCAAGCTCAAGGTCGGGTTCGCGCGAGCCGGCCGCTTGATGGATCTCCTGGAGGAGCAGGGCGTCGTGGGCGAAGGCCAGGGATCGAAGGCCCGAGACGTCCTGCTCACCTGGGAGGAATGGCAGGAACGCCGCAGCGCGTAGGGTCAGAGAGCGCCGACGACCCGGGCCACCGAGACGAGCGTCTCGGCGCTCCGCATCGGGTCGATCATGACGGTGCCGAGGATCCCCGTCTGGTCTCTCCAGTACGAGAAGATCTGTTCGTCACTCCAACCTCGGGACAACGCGCTGCGATAGCTACGCACCATCTCCCGGCCTTGCCAGAGCGCGCTCGGCGACAACACGAAACCGCCTCTCTGCGAGTCGCTCGACAACCAGAACGCGCCGACGATCCCCCACTTGCGATCGTCCTGCTCGCCGGAGACGAGCAGGAACCGAACGGCCCGCTCGAGATGGATGTTCGGCAGGAGGACGGTGGGCGCCGGCATCGCGAACGGCGACGGGTCTCCCCATGCATCGCGTGCGCTCTCGCGCTCGATCGCCTGACCATCTTGCATGCAACCAAGGTAGTCACCCGGGTGGGGCGGCGCAGCGGTCGAAGGCCTATTCTCCAACGACCCTTCGTCCTAGGCACTTCCGCGTTGCGACGCTGGAGAGCGACGCCTAGAGCGCGCCGACGCGTCGGGCGACCTGGAACAGGTTGTCCGCGTGCTGCTGGGGATCGATCATGAACGATCCTGAGATGCCGACCTCACCCAGCCAGTAGGCGTAGATGTCGCCGTCGGTCCAGCCCCGAGATCGGGCGCTCTTGAAGCTGCGAACCATCTCGCTTCCTCGCCAGAGCGCTTGCGGCGAAACGAAGAACCCGCCTCGTTCCCCGTCGATCGAGAGCCAGAAGGATCCGACCAATCCCCAGCTGCCGTCGTCCTGGTTGCCGGAGACCAACAGGAAACGGACCGGCCCCTCGGACAGGAGATCGGGGGTGGAGACGCGCTCGTCGAACGAGCCGAGCGGTGACTCGGCTGCCGGCCCCTCCGGGGGTCCTCCCTGCGTGCGGTCTGCGTCGCGATCCATCGTTGCCCCTCCTCCCGTCGGGACAGTAGGTCAGTCGGGGGCCGGGCTGCAGCGGTCAATGGGCGATTTCCGGCGGTTCTTGGTCCTAGGTCCTGCGCCTCCGTGCGGCGCGGAAGTCTTCGGCGAGGATGGCCCACCGCTCGTGGTCGCGCCATCGTCCAGCGATCTTGAGGTATCGGGGAGAGAAGCCCTCCTTGCGGAACCCCGCACGCCTCACCAACGCCAACGAGGCCTCGTTCCCCGGTTGGATGTTCGCCTCCAGGCGGTGGAGCCGGAGCGGACCGAACGCGCGGCGGAGGACCAGCTCGAGACCTTCGCGCATGTACCCCTGGTCCGCGAACGGTTCGAACGCGTAGTAGCCGAGGTAGGCGCTGCTGAGTGAGCCGTAGAAGATCTGGCCGATCCCGAAGACGCCCGCGATCGCCCCGTCCTCCTTGCGGCACACGAGCAGCGTCTCGACATCGGCGGTCTTCGATCGTTGGAGGTAGGCGGCGAACGCCTCGCGTTCCGAGGCCGGGGCCGCCCACCGGCCGTGCAGCTTCCGGCTCGCCCGCACCCGTTCGAGGAACTCGTCGCGGTCCCGTGCGCTCAGAGGGCGCAGGAAGACGCGTTGACCTTCGACGAGCGTCTTGCTCACGGCGCGTCGAGCCTGACGCGCGCCTGCTCGATCACCCGCAAGGCGCTCGCGCGGTCCTCGTACCCGTCCGTGTCGACCTTGTGTCCCTCGAGGTCCTTGTAGACCTGGAAGAAGTGCTCGATCTCGTTCAGCAGCGATGTCGGGAGCCCGTCGATGTCCTCGACATGGGACCACAGCGGGTCGCGGAGCGGAACGCAGAGGATCTTCTCGTCCTCGCCCTTCTCATCCGTCATCCGGAAGAGGCCGACCGGGCGCGCGCGGATGTGGCACCCGGGGAACGTCGGCTCGCCGACGAACACCAACGCGTCCAATGGATCGCCGTCCTGGCCGAGCGTCCCGTCGATGAATCCGTAGTCCGCGGGATACTGCATGGACGTGAACAGCATGCGGTCGAGGAAGATCGTTCCGGTCTCGTGGTCGAACTCGTACTTGTTCCGCGATCCCTTCGGGATCTCCACGATGATGGTGAGGACCTCCCCGGACTCGCCCATGAGGCCGAGTCTAGCCAGGGACGGCGCTATCATCCGCGGGGCCCGAGGCCCGGAGGTGACGTGCAGGACTCGATGATCGGCGTGGGTTCCGCGCTGCGGAAGGCTCGAGAGCGCCGCGGCATCACGCTCGACGCAGCCAGCCGAGACACCAAGCTCTACATCGACCAACTCCGCGCGCTCGAGACGGAGGACTTCGAGTCGTTGCTCGGCGACGTGTACGTGCGGGGCTCGTTGCGGACGTACGCGCAGTACCTCGGCCTGTCTCCCGACAAGGTGATCGGGGCGTACGCGGCGCACGCGGATACGCCCCAGCCGCCCCCTCCACCCGCGAGGCTCGGCCGGATCGAACGGGCGATGGCGGCGACGCGGATCCGGGACAACCAGAAGCTGATGGTGTTCCTCGCCGGCACCGTCCTCGTGATCGCGGTGGTGTTCGGCCTCCTGTCCCGTGGGCATTCGGCTCCGGCTCCCGCGGCGCTCCCTACCGTCGCGGCCGTGCCGGTCCCGCTCGATCGCTCGATCGACGCGGTGGTCCAGGCCGTGGGTGACGTCGGCGTCACCGTCACGGTCGACGGGGTGGAGTCGTCGTACGCGATGAACGCGGGGGAGACCCGGACGTTCAGCGCGAAGAGCGAGCTCTTGCTGTCGGTGACCGACGGCGGGGCCGTCCGCCTCTCCGTGAACGGCAAGGACCTCGGCATCCCCGGCACCCCGGGTCACCCCTGGACGAGCCAACCGTTCAGCTTCGGGACGACCGACGGGTCGACACCGTCGGCGGGAACGTGAGGGCGGAGGTCGTAGGCGTCGGGACCGAGCTGTTGCTCGGTCAGATCGCCAACACGAACGCTCGGTGGATCTCCGAACGGCTCGCCGAGATCGGCGTTGACGTCCTGCATCATCAAGCGGTCGGCGACAACGTCCCCCGGATCGTCGACGCGCTGCGCGTGGCGCTCGACCGGGCCGACATCGTGGTCGTGACCGGCGGGCTCGGACCGACCGAGGACGACCTCACACGCGATGCGATCGCGCAGATGCTGGGTCTGCCGATGATCCGCCACATCGAGATCGAATCGCTGCTCCGAGAGAAGTTCGCGGGGTACGGCCGCGGAGAGATGCCGCTCAGCAACCTCCGCCAGGCCGACGTCCCCGAAGGCATGCGCACGATCACTCCCGTCCGCGGCACGGCCCCCGGTCTGGTCGCCGAGCTGCCCCACGGCAAGCGGATCTACGCGGTCCCCGGGGTCCCCGTCGAGATGGAGGAGATGATGGAAGGGACGATCCTGCCTGAGCTCGCGGCGCTCGCCGGCCCGGCGACGATCGTGTCCCGGACCCTCCGGTCCGCGAGCCTCGGCGAGTCGAGGGTCGCCGAGCGGCTACGCGACCTTTTCGAGGCGTCGTCCAATCCGAGCGTGGCGTACCTGGCGTCCTCGAGCGAGGTGAAGGTCCGCCTCACCGCCAAGGGCGATACGCGACCGGCGGCCGAGGCGCTGCTCGCTCCGCTGGCGGATGAGGTCCGGCGCCGCCTGGGGAACGCCATCTTCACCGTCGACGACGAGGAGCTCGAAGAGGCGGTGGGACGGCTGCTGCGGTCGGCGAGGCAGACGCTCGCGTGCGCCGAGTCGATCACCGGGGGAGGGGTGGGGGCGCGCCTCACCTCCGTTGCCGGCAGCTCGGAGTACTTCGTCGGCTCGGCGGTGGTCTACACGGCGGAGGCGAAGCGGCGTGTGCTCGGGGTGTCGCCGGAGACGATCGCGGGCCCCGGCGTCGTGAGCGAGGAGTGCGCCCTGGAGATGGCCGCCGGGGCCCGACGGGTGTTCGGCACAGACATCGGCCTGGCGCTGACCGGCGCCGCGGGCCCCGAGCCACACGGCGGGGCCGATCCGGGGACGGTGTGGATCGCGCTGGAAGCCGCCGATGTTCGACACGCGCGCAGGATCGGGGTGCCGGGCGAGCGGTTCCGGGTCCGTCGCTGGGCGGAACAGGCGGGGCTCGACCTGGTCCGGCGATACCTGGAGGGCGCGCCCCTTCCCGACACGGAAGGTTGAGGAACGATCGGATGGCGGAGCAGCCGGTCGCCCCAGCCGACGGCCCGAACCTGCGGCTGTTCCTGGGGATCGAGGTGCCTGCGCCGGTCGAGCTGGCCGTGGTCTCGGCCATCCGGCCGTGGCGAGAGGTGTTCCCCGATGCTCGCTGGGTGCCGCCGCAGAACTGGCACGTGACGCTGAAGTTCCTCGGCCGGACCCCGGCCTCACTCGTGTCGTGGGTGGGGGAGACGGTGGAGGGGATCGTGGCCGTGCACGCCCCGGTCACCCTGAGTGTCGGGGGCCTCGGAGCGTTCCCGTCGGCGGGGCGGGCCAGGGTCCTCTGGGCGGGGCTCGACGATCCGGAGGACGGCCTGGGCGCGCTGGTCGCCGACCTGGAGTCGGGCCTCGTCGGGGAGTTCCGCGCCGAGGTGCGACGGTTCCACCCCCACGTGACGGTGGCGCGCTCGGAGCCGCCCCTCCGCCTCCCGGAGGCCTACGCCGAGACGTCGTTCGTCTCTTCGCCGTTCGTCGCCGAGCGCGTGGTCCTCTACCGGAGCCACCTCGAGGGCCGCACCACGAGGTACGAGCCGTTGCGGACCTTCTCGCTCGATGGCTGACCCGGGTGCTTGTGTTCGAACATCTGTTCGAGTAACCTTCGCCCGTCTGTGTCGCTGTACCCGTCGGATGACAGGGGTGTAACTTATGTCAGAGCCACTCGGTAAGGTCTCCGCGATGGGAGACGAGCGTCGCCGGATCCTCCTCACCGGCGAGCCGAGAGGGCACAAGGAGGACAAGGCGATGGATCGCGAGAAGATGCTCGACGTCACGCTGCAGCAGATCGAGAAGCAGTTCGGCAAGGGCGCCGTCATGAAGCTCGGCGAGCACCCGATGGGAGCGGGTATCACCGTCATCCCGAGCGGCTCGCTCGCCCTCGACATCGCCCTCGGCGTCGGTGGGATCCCGCGCGGCCGGATCATCGAGGTCTTCGGGCCGGAGGGCTCGGGCAAGACCACGGTCTGTCTCCACATGATCGCCGAGGCCCAGGCGAAAGGCGGGATCGCGGCGTTCATCGACGCCGAACACGCGCTGGACCCGACGTACGCTCGCGAGCTCGGGGTGAATATCGACGAGCTTCTCGTCTCGCAACCGGACTCCGGCGAGCAGGCGCTCGAGATCGCCGACATGCTCGTGCGCTCGGCCGCGCTCGACATCGTGGTCGTCGACTCGGTGGCCGCGCTCGTCCCTCGCGCCGAGATCGAAGGAGAGATGGGGGACACGCACGTCGGTCTGCAGGCGCGCTTGATGTCACAGGCCATGCGGAAGCTCGCCGGGACCCTGTCGCGGTTCGACACGTCGGCGATCTTCATCAACCAGCTCCGGGAGAAGATCGGCGTCATGTTCGGCTCGCCCGAAACCACCCCCGGTGGGCGCGCGCTCAAGTTCTACTCGTCCGTCCGCCTCGACGTCCGCAAGATCGAGAACCTCAAGGACGGCACCGACGTCGTGGGCTCCCGCACCCGGGTCAAGGTCGTGAAGAACAAGGTCGCGCCGCCGTTCCGCCAGTGCGAGTTCGACATCATGTACGGCAAGGGCATCTCCAAGGAGGGCTCGCTCATCGACGTCGGCGTCGAGCAGGAGATCATCAAGAAGGCCGGCGCCTGGTTCACGTACGAGGGCGATCAGCTCGGGCAGGGACGCGAGAACGCGAAGCAGTTCCTCGCCGAACACGTCGACGTGCGCGACGAGATCGAGCGCAAGGTCCGTGAGGCCGTCGGCCTGACGAGCTTCGGGATCGAGGGCGACGAGACACCGATCCAGGTCGTTCCCGACCTGGTTCTCGAGGATCGTGAGCCGGAGCCCGCAACGGCCGCCGCCGGCGGCAAGCCGTCGAAGGCGCGCAACGGCAACGGCTAGCTCGGAGATGGACGCCCGGGGTCCCCGTAGGCCCAAGAGCCCGAAGAGCTGTCACGAACGCGCTCTCGGTCTATTGGCCGTGCGCGCGCGCAGCCGACGGGAGTTGGAGCGGCGACTCCTCCAGGCGGGCTTCGAGGCGGAGGAGGTCAACGACGTCCTGGAGCGCCTCGAACGGGTCGGACTGATCGACGACGAGGCGTTCGCGCGGCAGGTCGCCGAGCACGCGTTCGGCGTGAAATGGGCGGGCAAGAGGGCCGTCACGGGCACGTTGATGGCCGCGGGGGTTCCCCCGGACGTCATCGAGGCCGCGCTGGCGGATGCGGGCGATGAGGACGAGCGAGCCGACGCCCTTGCCCGCTCGAGGGCGTCGCGGCTCGGCTCGGTCGAGCCGGTGAAGGCGTTCTCGAGGCTGACATCCCTGCTGGTCAGACGGGGTTACAGCCCGGAGGTGGCCCGGCAGGCCGCCAGACGGGCCCTGACCATCGATCCGGGGGCAGCGACCGAAGACCCCGGCAACCTTGCCTCCGGGTTCACGCGGCCGTAGCATCCTGAACACGAGAAGAACGAACGAAGAACTCCGACGTCATCCACGAGGCCCTGTGAGCGAGTTGACCGAGACCAGAACGGAAGATCGACGATGTGCGGGGCGCGTTTCGCCGTTGGCGGACCGCGCACCGTGACCTCCCTCACCCACACCAGCCCCTAAGGACGCCGGGACCTTCCGAGGTTCTTCTCTCAAGACGCGTTCGACGTGTGTTGGGAGGAACGATGGTCCCAGTAGTGGTCGGCATCCTTGCCCTCGTCGTGGGGGTCGCCGCGGGATTCGTTATCAGGAAGACCATGGCCGCCTCCGATGCCCAAAGCATCGAGGCGCGAGCCCAAAGAACCCTGTTGGAAGCGGAGCGCGAAGCCGACGTGACCCGCGTACGCGCGATCCAGGAGGCCCGGGAGGAATCCGCAACGATCCGTCGGGAGGCGGAGGAGGACGTCCGTGCCCGCCGCGAAGAGATCTCGCGGCTCGAGAACCGCATCCTGGAGTCCGAGACGGAGCTTCGGAAGCGGGTCACGGCGATCGAGTCGCGGACCGTCGAACTCCAGGAGCGCGACGAGAAGCTCCAGTTCGTACGTGAGCAGTTGGAGAAGGCGGCGGATCAGCATCGGGCCGAGCTCGAACGGATCGCGAGCATGACCTCGACCGAAGCCAGGGAACACCTCATGTCGCAGGTCGTGGAGGACGCCAAGCGTGCGGCGATGACCCAGGTCCGTGAGATCGAGCAGCGAGCGAGGGAAGAGGGCGACGAGCGCGCACGGAAGATCGTGACGATCGCCATCCAGCGCGTGGCCTCCGAGCAGACGGCCGAATCCACGGTCTCGGTGTTCGCCCTCCCCAGCGAAGACATGAAGGGCCGCATCATCGGCCGCGAGGGGCGCAACATCCGCGCGTTCGAGGCGACCACCGGAGTGAACCTGATCGTCGACGACACGCCCGAGGCCGTGGTGCTCTCATGCTTCGATCCGGTGCGTCGCGAGGCGGCTCGGATGACCCTGGAGAAGCTCGTCGGCGACGGGCGGATCCATCCCGCGCGGATCGAGGAGATCCACGAGCGATCGCTCCGCGAGCTCGAGGAACAGATCCGTCGCGCGGGGGAGGATGCCGTGGCCGAGGTGGGCATCACCGACATCCACGCGGAGATGATCAAGCTCCTCGGGAGGCTGCAGTACCGGACGTCGTACGGGCAGAACGTGCTGAAGCACCTGGTGGAGTCCGCGCACATCGCCTCCGCCCTGGCGGCGGAGATCGGTGTGGACGGCACCGTCGCGAAGCGCGGCGCGTTCCTGCACGATATCGGGAAGGCCGTGACGCATGAGATCGAGGGATCACATGCCATCATCGGCGCTGAGATCGCGCGCCGGCTGAAGGAGAGCCCGGAGGTCGTGCACTGCATCGAGTCGCACCACGGCGAGGTCGAGCAGCACTCCGTCGACGCCGTGCTCGCGCAGATCGCGGACTCGATCAGCGGGGGACGCCCGGGCGCCCGCCGCGAGTCGCTCGAGACGTACGTGAAGCGGCTGCAGCGGCTCGAGGAGATCTGTACCGCGATGCCCGGCGTGGAGAAGACGTACGCCATGCAGGCGGGCCGCGAGGTCCGCGTCATGGTCAAGCCGGAGGATGTTGACGACATCTCCGCCCAGGTGATCGCCAGGGAGATCGCGAAGCAGGTCGAGGAGGAGTTGCAGTATCCGGGCCAGATCAAGATCACGGTCGTCCGGGAGACCCGAGCCGTGGAGTACGCCAAGTAGGTAGCCTCGATGCCTATGGACCGCACGTACCTGATCCGCACCTTCGGGTGCCAGATGAACGAGCACGACTCCGAGCGGATCGGCGGCTTGCTCACGACCGACGGCATGGCGCCGACCGACGACGTGGCGGAGGCGGGGATCGTGGTCTTCAACACGTGCGCCATCCGTGAGAACGCGGACAACCGGCTCTACGGCAACCTGGGCCACCTCAAGCCGCTGAAGGAGAGGGACCCATCCATGCGGATCGTGGTGGCCGGGTGCCTCGCACAGAAGGACCGCGGAGAGATCCAGCGGCGCGCGCCGTGGGTGGACGTCGTGGTGGGCACGCACGCCCTCCCGCATCTGCTCGACCTCCTGAAGGCCTCGGAGACCGACGGGCCGCAGATGGACGTCCGCGAATACACGGAGATCTTCCCGAGCGCGCTGCCGGCCGCGCGTCACGACGACTTCCGCGCCTGGGTGTCGATCGCGCCGGGTTGCGACAACGCCTGCACGTTCTGCATCGTGCCGCTCGTGCGGGGCCCCCAGCGTTCCCGCTCGCTCGGCGACATCCTGGCGGAGGTGCAGGGGCTCGCCTCGCGTGGAGTCGTCGAGATCACCCTGCTCGGGCAGAACGTGAACACGTACGGTCGCGACGTCACGGTTCCGGGCTCCTCGAACCGGCCGCTGTTCGCCGAGCTCCTCCGGCAGGTCGGGCGCGTCGAGGGGATCCGTCGGGTGCGGTTCACCTCGCCCCATCCCCACGACTTCACGCCCGACGTGATCGAGGCGATGGCCGAGACGCCGACGGTCTGCGAGCACATCCACTTCCCGTTGCAGTCCGGTTCGGATCGTGTGCTGAAGGCGATGCGCCGTTCGTACAGGCGCGACCGCTACCTCGGCTGGCTCGACGCCATCCGCACGGCCATCCCCGGCGTCGCCGTCTCGACCGACATCATCGTCGGGTTCCCCGGGGAGACCGAGGCGGACTTCGCGGACACGCTCGACGTGGTCGAGCGGGCGGGGTTCGACAGCGCCTACACGTTCCAGTACTCGCCGCGGCCGGGCACGCGCGCCGCCGCCTATGACGACCAGGTCCCCAAGGAGATCGTCCAGGAACGGTTCGACCGGCTGCTCGAGCTCCAACAGCGCAACTCGCTCGAACGATCGCTCGCTCAGGTGGGTGGCACGTTCGAAGTGCTCGTGGAGGGTGCCGGGAAGCGCGGACCCTCGACCCAGGCTCGCACGCGGACGAACCGCATCGTGCATCTGCCCGACGCCTTGGAGCCCGGATCCTTCGCGTATGCCCGCATCACCTCGGCGTCCGCGCACCACCTGGCGGGAGAGCTGGTGCCGGCACCGTCCCCGGAGGCCGTGGCCGTCTGAGACGGCCGGCATGTCACGACGACCGCCGCTCGCGCTCGTCGGTCCGACGGCAGTGGGCAAGACCGACCTCTCGCTCGCCCTCGCGGAGGCCCTGGACGCCGAGATCGTCTCTATCGACTCGATGCTCGTCTATCGCGGGATGGACGTCGGCACGGCCAAACCATCCCTCAGCGAGCGCGCGCGGGTTCCACACCATCTGATCGATGTCGCCGAACCGTCGGAGCCGTTCTCGGTCGCTCGGTTCCAGGATGCGGCCCGCGCGGCGCTCGGACGGATCGCCGTCCGGGGCCACGAGGCGCTCCTCGTGGGCGGCTCCGGCCTCTACTTCCGCGCGGTCGTGGACGACCTGGATTTCCCGGGAACCGATCCTGGCACACGGTCCCAGTTGGAGCGCCAGGCCGAGGCGCTGGGACCGGAGCGGCTGTACGAGCGCTTGGCAGCGACGGACCCGGTGGCCGCCGCCCGGATCGATCCGTCCAACGTGCGCCGAACCATCCGTGCCCTGGAGGTGCCGGCGATCACCGGACGGACGTTCTCGACGTTCGCGCAAGCGTGGGAGCGATACGACGACCACGCCGCGCGCGTCGCCGGTCTCCGGATGCCGCGCGAGGAATTGCTCGCCCGGATCAACGTTCGCGCGCGGTCCATGCTCGATGCCGGCTGGCTCGACGAGGTCCGCTCGCTCGTCGAGCATGGTTTCGGTGGATGGCTGACCTCCACCCAAGCCATCGGCTACGCTGAGCTCGCCCGTCACCTGCGAGGCGACATGACGCTCGAAGCCGCCGTCGAAGCCACCGTCAAGCGGACCGGCAACCTCGCGAGACGGCAGATGGCGTGGTTCCGTCGTGACCCCCGCATCCGGTGGTTCGATGTGGACCAACGAGGAGCGATGGCGGCCTTCGAGACGACCCTCGCATACCTTTCGGGTCCTTGGGAGGACCGGTGACCGACGAGCTGCGATTCATCAAGTACGAGGGGACGGGCAACGACTTCGTGATGGTCGTCGACCCCGACGACGCCCGTCCGCTCGAGGCGGATGTCGTCGCCGCGCTCTGCGATCGCCGCACCGGCGTCGGGGCCGACGGCGTGATCCGCGTGGTGCGCTCCGGGCTGCCGGACGCGTCGTTCGAGATGGACTACCGCAACGCCGACGGCAGCCTCGCCGAGATGTGTGGTAACGGCGCGCGCTGCGTCGGCCAGCTGGTGCACGACCTGGGTCTATCGGACGAGCTCGAGTTCGCCATCCAGACGAGGGGCGGCGTCCGGCGGTTGCGGTTGCATGACGATGAGGATGAGGGGCATCGGGTCACCGTCGAGATGGGCATCCCCGTATTCACGAAAGCTGCGATCCCGATGCGCGGTCCGGCGTGGGAGACGTTCCTCGGCCAGCCGTTCGACGTCGGCGGGGGCATGACGTTGGAGGCGAGCGCGGTCTCCATGGGGAACCCGCATCTCGTGCTCTTCGTGCAGGACGACCCGGACCGGTTCCACGTCGGCCACATCGGTCCGGCGCTGGAACGCCACGAGCTGTTCCCCGAAGGCACGAACGTGGAGTTCGCACAGGTGCGTGCGGACGGGATCAAGGCTCGCGTGTGGGAACGCGGTTCGGGCGAGACCCTGGCGTGCGGGAGCGGCGCGTGCGCGATCGCGGTGGCGGCGAACGAAGCGGGCCTGGTCTCGACCAGGACGGTCGTGCGGTTCCCGGGAGGGGCGCTCGAGGTCGAGCGACTCGACAGCGGCGAGGTGCTCCTGACCGGGGAGACCCGGCGGGTCTTCGAAGGCGTGGTCGACCTGGACCGTCTGCGGCACCGCACGCGCGCGTGACCGAGTCGCCGCAGGACCTCGGGTTGGCTGAGCGGCTCGGCGCGCGGACGCTCGACCTCGTGAACATCGCCTCGGTGAGCGGTGACGAGGCGGCGATCCTGACCTCCATCGCCGACGCGCTCCCCGAGGGACTCGACGTGGCCGACCGGCAGGACGCCGTCCTGTTCGCCATGCCGTCGGCGCGACGGGGTGACGCTCCGCTCGTGGTCCTCACGGGGCACGTGGACACCGTCCCGCCCAACGGCAACTTCCCGGGAGCACGGGACGGCGACCTGATAGTCGGTCGAGGCTCCGCCGACATGAAGGGGGCGCTCGCCGTGATGCTCGAGACCGCGGCGTGGGTCGCCCGTCATCCGAGTGAGATCGACCTCGACGTGGGGCTGCTCTTCTTCGGCCGGGAGGAGTTGCCGATCACCCAGAGCTCGCTCCTTCCGCTGTTCGCTCGATGTCCGGCCGCGCGAACGATCGAGCTGGCGATCGTGATGGAGCCCACCGCGAACACGATCGAGGTCGGGTGTCTCGGGAACCTCAACGCGCGGATCTCCGTGCGGGGGACGGCGGCGCACACCGCGCGTCCGTGGCTCGGACGCAACGCGATCCACAGCGCGATCGGCGCGCTCATGCCGATCGCGGAGCAGCGCCCCAGGGACGTCGACGTCGACGGCTTGATCTTCCGCGAGGTGGTGAGCGTCACGTCGATCGCGGGTGGCATCGCCGGCAACGTCGTCCCGGATCGCGTGGAGGCGACCATCAACTTCCGGTACGCCCCGACACGGACGCCCGCTGAGGCGGAGCAGCGTCTGCGAGAGCTGGTCGCCTTCGGCGACGCCGAGCTCACGGTGATCGCCAATGCCCCACCGGGGCCGGTCGCCGCCCACAACCCGCTGGTCGAGCGGTTGCGGGCGGCGGGCGATCTCGCCATCGGGCCCAAGCAGGCATGGACCCCCGTGGCGGAGTTCGCGTCTGCCCACGTCGATGCGATCAACTTCGGACCGGGCGACCCGCAGTACGCTCATCGGGACGACGAGCGTGTCGACACGTCCGCGCTCGTTCGTTCGTTCGAGGTGCTGCGAGGGTTCCTCGTGGCACGGGAGGAAGGCTGATGCACCTGTCACCGGGGATCCGGGACGTCGAGCCGTATCCGTTCGAGGAGCTCGACCGGCGCAAGCAGGAGGCCCTCGACGCCGGGCGCGAGCTGATCGACTTCGGTGTCGGCGACCCGCGCGACGAGACGCCCGCGTTCATCCGTGAGGCGCTGAAGGACGCGGTCGTCCCGACATCGTCGTATCCGCGCGCGGCGGGTCTCATCGAGCTCCGTGAGGCGATCGCCGCGTGGGTCGAGCGACGGTTCGGCGCATCCCTCGATCCCGCGACCGACCTGATCCCCACGCTCGGCAGCAAGGAGCCGATCTTCTCGCTCGCGCAAACGGCGCTGGATCCGGCGGCCGGACGGGATCTCGTCGTGGTGACGGCGCCCGGCTACACCATCCCGGAACGCGGCGCCCGGTTCGCCGGGGGAGACGTCATGCGGCTCCCGCTCACGGCTCCCACGTTCCTCCCTGAGCTCGAGGGTGTCGGCGCCGACGCGTGGGACCGCACGGCGATCCTGTGGCTGAACTACCCGAACAACCCGACCGGGGCCGTGGCGCCGCTGTCCTTCCTCGAGCACGCTGCCGATCTCGCGCGACGCCACGATTTCCTCCTCGCGCTCGACGAGGCGTACAGCGAGGTCTGGTTCGACGCCGGTCCACCGGCCTCGGCCTTGGAGCTCGGCGACCTCACGAACGTCGTCGTCCTGAACACCCTGAGCAAGCGCTCCAACATGACCGGGTACCGCTCCGGGTTCATGGCGGGCGATCCGCGTCTGGTCGCGGCCGTGAAGGCGCTGCGCCCGTCGGTAGGCGTGACCCCGCAGGAGTTCGTCCAGCGAGCCTCCGTCGCCGCGTGGACGGATGAGGAGCACGTCGCCGAGCAACGCGCACGATACGCCGCCAAGCGCGCCATCTTCCTGGAGCTCTTCCGGGCGAAGGGCGTCGAGGTGGCCGGGAGCGTGGCGGGGATGTATCTGTGGGTGGCGGTCCCGGGCGGGCGCCCGTCGCTCCCGTGGGCGTTGGAGCTGCTCGAACTCGGCATCGTCGTCGCGCCCGGGTCGTTCTTCGGTCCCGAGGGGGAGGGGTACGTGCGCATGGCCATGGTGCCGACGCTCGAGGATTGCCGGCGCGCGGTCGACGTCTTGTCCGGCGCGTTGTCCGACCGGGAGGTGCACGCGTGAGCGACGACCGCCACGCCGAGCTCGCCGCGCGGATCGGGGCGAGCTTCGACGCCGAGGACTGGGAGTTGGACGGCGCGGCGGTCGAGGAAGCGATCGGGCTGCTCGACCGCGGCGAGGTCCGCGTCGCCGAGCCGACGGACGCCGGCTGGGTCGTGAACGGATGGGCCAAGCAGGCGGTGCTGCTCTACTTCCGCATGCGCGGTATGGAGACGATCCAGTCGGGCCCGTTCGAGTACCACGACAAGCTTCCCCTGAAGCACGGGTTCGTGGACGCGGGCGTCCGGGTGGTTCCTCCCGCGACCGTCAGGTACGGCGCGTACCTGTCTCCCGGCGTGATCCTGATGCCGAGCTACGTGAACATCGGCGCATGGGTGGGTCCGGGAAGCATGGTCGACACATGGGCGACGGTCGGGTCCTGCGCGCAGATCGGAGCCAACGTCCATCTGTCGGGAGGCGTCGGGATCGGCGGCGTGCTGGAGCCGGTGCAGGCCTCGCCCGTCGTCGTGGAGGACGGCGCCTTCATCGGCTCGCGCGTGGTGCTCGTCGAGGGAGTCCGTGTCGGGCGTGAGGCGGTTATCGCTCCCGGCGTCGTCCTCACGGGGAGCGTCCCGGTGATCGACGTCACCGGCCCGGAGCCCGTCGAGCATCGCGGGGTCGTGCCTCCGCGCGCGATCGTGATCCCGGGCACCCGGACCAAGGGGTTCCCGGCGGGCAGCTACGGCCTGCCGTGCGGCCTGATCGTCGGCTACCGCGATGTGGGCACGGAGTCGAAGCTGGTGCTGAACGACGTCCTGCGCGAGTTCGGCCTGCCCGGGACGGTGGAGGCGTGATGGCGGACGACGACGCGAAGCCCCGTCGTACCGAACAGCGAGAGGTCCTCGAGTCGCCGCTGTCCGCTACGTGGCGTCCGCGGGTGCGCGAGCGCGCGGTGTTGGTGGGGGTCGGCCGCGGCATGGCGGAGGAGGACCTCGACGAGCTGGCCGCGCTCGCCGACTCGGCCGGGGCCGACCCGGTGGCGAGGATCCTCCAGAGCCGATCCGAGCCCGATCCCGGGACGTACGTCGGCAAGGGCAAGCTGGGCGAGCTCCACGACGTGATCCACGCGAACCGGGCCGACGCGGTGATCCTGGATCAGGAGCTCACGCCCGGGCAGCTCCGGTCGCTCGAGGAGCGACTGGGGGTCAAGGTGATCGACCGGACCGCGCTGATCCTGGATATCTTCGCGCTGCATGCGCGGTCCCGGGAAGGCAAGGTGCAGGTGGAGCTCGCGCAGCTGAACTATCTGCTCCCGCGCCTGCGGGGCTGGGGCGAGGCGATGTCGCGTCTGGGCGGTGGGATCGGCACCCGCGGACCCGGCGAGACCAAGATGGAGGTGGACCGCCAGCACATCCGGCGTCGCATCTCCAAGCTGCGGCGCGATATCCGCGACATGGGGCGCACGCGCGACGTGAAGCGTGCCCGTCGCAGGAACAACCAGGTGACCCAGATCGCGATCGCCGGGTACACGAACGCCGGCAAGACCACGTTGCTCAACCGGCTCACGGGCGCGCAGGCCCTGGTGGCCGATCAGCTGTTCGCCACGCTCGACCCGACCACGCGCAAGCTCGAGCTGCCCGGCGGCCGTCACGCCACGCTCTCGGACACGGTGGGGTTCGTGAGCAAGCTGCCGCACGACCTGGTCGAGGCGTTCCGGTCCACGCTCGAGGAGGTGACGGACGCCGACGTGATCCTCCACGTCGCCGACGCGGCCTCCCCGGAGCTGGACGAGCAGATCGAGGCCGTGCGCCGGGTGCTGGGCGAGATCGGGGCGGGAGACATCCCGGAGGTGCTCGCCCTGAACAAGGTCGACCAGGTCCTGGGCTCGACGCGGGCTCGGCTCGCCCGTCGGTTCCCCGGCTCGGTGGCGGTGTCCGCCCTGACCGGCGAGGGCGCCGAGGGTCTGCTCGAGGTCGTCGGCGAGGCGGTACCGCACCCGCCGCTCGAGGTGACGCTCCTGGTGCCGTGGGGCCGGGAGGACGTCACGGCGCGGCTCTACCGGGAGGCGGAGGTCCTGGGAACGGAGGCCGACGGCGATGGAACCATCGTGCGCGCGTTGGTCGGCGAGCGCGAGCTGGCGGCGGTCCGGGAGTTCGTCCGGCCGTGAGGGTGGCGTCCTGCGCGCCGCGGCGTTGCCGGGGGGAAGCCCGCTAGGGAGCGCCGATCGCCCAGGTCGCCGGGTCGTTCCAGGCGCCCACGATCACCTTGTCGGGGTCCTGGGAGCGTTCCCTCGCGAATCGGAGCGCCAGGAGCTGCAGCCGTGCCGTGAGGGGGAGCTGCGCGAGCGTCGGCGGCAGGTCGGCCGGCTCCGTCAGGCGGCTGACCTTGACCTTCTCGGAGTCCGCGGCACGCGCGAGCGCCTCGACCAGCCCGCTCGGGTCCGGAGGGAAGAGGGCGACGACGCGGTCACGGGCGTCGAGCGGCACGGCGGAGCCGTGCAGGAGGTACTCGGCGTCGTACCCCTCGGCCAGGAAGCGCGAGGCCTCGCGGACCTTGAGCGCGCCTTCGCGAGCCGTGACGGCGCTCGGACCGGCTCCGACGAACACGAGGAGGCGCTCGGGCTGAGCGATCGAGTCGATCGACGGGTCGGCGATCGACGCGGCGACCGCCTCCGGCACGCGGCGCAACACCGCGTCGTCCAGGCTGTCCGCGCCCAGCTGTTTGGCGAGGAGCGCGAGCGCGAGGACGGCGGTCGTGTAGCTCACCGTGTAGGTGTCGGAGGTCTCCTTGCCGACGGTCTCGATCGCGTCGGGGAAACCCGAGTCGCGCTTCGTGATCATCACCGGGCCGAGACCGGCAGTGAACGCCTGCGCGCGGGTGGACAGCGCGAACGCCGTCTCGGCGGTGTGCGTGATCACGACGACGCCGTCCTGCGGGCCGACAAGCGGGGCGAAGTCGACGAACTCCATCGCCGGGACGGCGTGGGCCTGCCTGCCGGAGAGCTGGATCAGCGACGCTCCCAGCTCCGCCGCGTGCAGGCTGGTCCCGGTCCCGACGACCCACAGCCGCCGAGCGCGATGGAGGCGTTCGGTGGCCTCGTGGACCTGACGACTGACCTCGGCCGAGTCGAGCAGCGCCGACAGGGCCTCGGGCTGTGAGCGGATCTGGCGTTCGAGGTTCGTGGCGTCGGCGGGCATCTGTGCTCCTCGTCAGAAGGTGCCGACGAGCTTAGCGGGTGCCCAGGGGCTACGGCAGGCGGCGGAGCACGGCCACGACCCGTCCGAGGATCCGGCCGTCCACCATCTCGAACGGTTCCATGGCGGGGTTCTCGGGGATGAGCATGACGCGCGCGCCGTCGTGCCCGAGCCGCTTCACCGTCGCCTCGTCCTCCGCCGGCCCGGGCAGCAGGGCGGCGACGACCTGCCCGTCCTGCGCCGTCGTCTGGGACCTGATCACGACGACGTCGCCGTCCAGGATGCCGGCGCCCGTCATGGAGTCCCCCGTGATGCGCAGTGCGAAGTGGTCCGCGTTGCCGGACACGAACGAGTGCGGCACGGTGATGTGCTCTTCGACGTTCTCGGTCGCCAGCACGGGTGCGCCTGCGGCGATCCGCCCGAGCAGCGGCACGACGGCGCCGTCGACCTTTGGCTCGGCCAGCGACATCGCCCGGGGCTTGGTCGCGTCCTTCGTGAGGAGGCCTTTGCGCTGGAGGTTGGTGAGTTGGGCATGGACGCTCGAGGACGAGGTCAACCCGACCGCCTCGCCGATCTCGCGCACCGTTGGTGGGTACCCACGCGTGCGGACGGTTTCGGCGATGACGTCGAGGATCCGCTGCTGCCGGGGAGTGATGTCAGACATGGTCATTAGCCTTCCTGACGTGGTCGAACACACGCTAGCACCCGACGTGAGGCGAAGCAAACATATGTTCGAGCCGACCCTTGACTCCGAACACGTGTTCGGGCATGATCGAGCCATGAGCCGAACACGTGTTCGCCGCCGTCGCCGGATCGCCGCCGGCATGCTGAGCGTCGCCCTCGGGATCGTCCTGAGCGCTCCCGTGGCCGGCGCGCTCAGCCGGCACGCGCGGCCGGCGGACACCGGGGTGCTCCCCGCACGGCGTTGGGAGCAGGTCTACGTCGTGCGTGCGGGCGACACGGTTTGGTCCATCGCCGAGAGCGCGGTCGGAGGGGCCGATCCTCGCGCCTTGGTCGACGCGATCGCGGCTCGCAACGGCATCGACGCCGGTGCGGTCGTCCCCGGACAGGCGCTCGTCATCCCGCCCGTTTGACGCCGCAAGATGGTGCGGGTACGGTTCGCGCCGCCACAAGATGTTGTGGCCTACGACCATGCGATGCCCTTGGTGCGACGCCGACGACGATCGCGTCGTCGATTCCCGGTCCGCGGACGGCGGCGCGGCGATCCGACGCCGACGCGAGTGTCTGGCCTGCGGACGCCGATACACGTCGTTCGAGCGGGTCGAGGATGTCGGGCTGGTGGTCGTCAAGCGGGACGGTTCAAAGGATCCGTTCGACCGGGCCAAGCTGGAGAGCGGCATCCTGAAGGCCATCAAGAACCGCCCGGTCTCGCCGGAGCAAGTCGAACGGGTCGTCCACAGGGTCGAGGAGCGGCTCCGCCGCAAAGGTCCCGAGGTGACCTCGCAGGCCGTCGGCCTCGAGGTGCTGGCCAGCCTGGCGAAGCTCGATCAGGTGGCGTACATGCGCTTCGCCAGCGTCTACAAGGACTTCCAGGAGATCACGGATTTCCAGAGCGAACTGGACGTGCTCCTGGAGAAGAAGACCCCCGCGAAACCTCGCAAGCGCTAGCGCCGCTGTCGTTCGCGCCGTTGCCTGAGATACTACATCTAGTGGGTTGTGAAGTTTCTCGGCACATCATCTTGACGTCCGGGGCTCAGGGGTCCACAATCGCGAAGCCCGAATCACACGGATGTCATTCTTTCCACAGATATCCACACGGGTTCCACATCGGTCCAAGGGAAAGGGGTGCAGGTGGCGACGAAAGAGGGGGACGTCGAGGTCATCCGAGAGGGATTGACCTTCAACCGTTACTTCACGACCGAGGGGCGACACCCGTTCGACGACGTCGAATGGGAGACGCGTGACGCGGTCATCCCGAACTTCAAGGAGGGTGGCTTCGCCTTCGAGCAACGCGACGTGGAGTTCCCCGTATCGTGGTCGCAGAACGCGACCAACATCGTCGCTCAGAAGTACTTCCGGGGCACGCTCGGCACCCCGCAGCGCGAATCCTCGGTCCGCCAGCTCACCGGTCGCGTCGTCGACACGATCCGCGTCTGGGGCGAGCGCAACGGTTACTTCGCGACCGCTGAGGACGCACAGGTCTTCGGCGAGGAGCTCACGCACCTGATCGTGAACCAGAAGGCCGCGTTCAACTCCCCGGTGTGGTTCAACGTCGGTGTGCCGGACACGCCACAGCAATGCAGCGCGTGCTTCATCCTCGCGGTCGAGGATCACATGTCCTCGATCCTCAACTGGTACGTCGAGGAGGGCACGATCTTCAAGGGCGGTTCCGGGTCGGGCATCAACCTGTCGCAGATCCGCTCGTCCAGGGAGTCGCTCGCCGGCGGTGGAACCGCGTCGGGTCCCGTCTCGTTCATGCGCGGCGCCGACGCGTCGGCCGGCACCATCAAGTCGGGGGGCAAGACCCGCCGTGCGGCCAAGATGGTCATCCTGAACATCGACCATCCGGACATCCGCGACTTCATCTGGTGCAAGGCGGTCGAGGAGCACAAGGCGCGCGCGCTCCGCGACGCCGGGTTCGACATGGACCTCGACGGCAAGGACTCGTATTCGATCCAGTATCAGAACGCGAACAACTCGGTGCGGGTGACCGACGAGTTCATGCGGGCGTTCGAGCAGGATCAGGACTGGAAGCTCAAGGCCGTGTTGGGCGGTGAGGCCATCGACACCGTCCGCGCCCGTGAGCTGATGCGCGAGATCTCGCAGGCCGCGTGGGAGTGCGCCGATCCCGGCATGCAGTACGACACCACGATCAACGAATGGCACACGTGTCCCGCGACGGGTCGCATCAACGCGTCCAACCCGTGCTCGGAGTACATGCACCTGGACAACTCTGCGTGCAACCTCGCGTCGCTGAACCTCATGAAGTTCCTGGACGACGACGGCAACTTCGACGTGGGCTCGTTCCGTCACGCCGTGGAGATCGTCTTCACCGCGCAGGAGATCCTCGTCGGCGAGTCCGACTACCCGACGCCGAAGATCGCGGCCAACGCGAAGGCATACCGTCAGCTGGGACTCGGGTACGCCAACCTCGGCGCCCTGCTGATGGCGCGGGGGCTCCCGTACGACTCCGACGGCGGCCGCGCGTGGGCCGGGGCCATCACCGCTCTCATGACCGGGCAGGCGTACCGAACCAGCGCGCGGATCGCCGAGGCGATGGGAACGTTCGACGGGTTCGATCCCAACCGGGACGCGATGCTCCGCGTCATGCGGAAGCACCGGGCGGCAGCCGACGAGATCGACGCCGAGTTCGTGCCGGAGGGGATGCTGTCGGCCGCCAAGCAGTCGTGGGACGAGGCGGTCGCTGCCGGCGAACGGTTCGGGTACCGCAACGCCCAGGCGTCCGTGCTCGCGCCGACCGGCACGATCGGGCTGATGATGGACTGCGACACGACCGGGATCGAGCCCGAGCTCGCGTTGGTCAAGACCAAGAAGCTCGTCGGCGGCGGGACCATGCAGTTCGTGAACCAGACGGTGCCGCGGGCGCTCGACAAGCTCGGGTACGACCCGGCGCAGGTCGACGACATCGTCGCCTACATCGCGCAGAACAACTCCGTGATGGATGCGCCGCACCTGAAGACCGAGCACTACGCGGTCTTCGATACGGCGATGGGTGCGGAGCCCATCCACTACATGGGTCACGTGCGGATGATGGCGGCGGCGCAGCCATTCATCTCCGGCGCTATCTCGAAGACGGTCAACATGCCCGAGGAAGCGACGGTCGAAGAGGTCGAGCAGCTCTTCATCGAGTCGTGGAAGCTCGGGTTGAAGGCCGTCGCGATCTACCGCGACAACTGCAAGGTCGCGCAGCCGTTGTCTGCCGACAAGAAGAAGACCGCGGAGGCGCCCGAGCTCGCGGAGCTCGCGCAGCCGGTGCGGCGGCGCCTGCCCATGACGCGCCCGTCGACGACCACGTCGTACCAGGTGGGCGACGCGGAGGGCTACATCACGGCGGGTTCCTATCCCGACGACGGTCTCGGCGAGATCTTCCTGAAGACGTCGAAGCAGGGCTCGACGCTCTCCGGCGTGATGGACGCGTTCGCGATCGCCGTCTCGATCGGGCTGCAGTACGGGGTGCCGCTCGAGACCTACGTCTCGAAGTTCATCAACATGAAGTTCGAGCCGTCCGGTATGACGAACGATCCCGACATCCGGTTCGCGTCCTCGCTCGTGGACTACGTGTTCCGCCGGTTGGCGCTCGACTACCTGCCGGAGGACAAACGCGACGCGCTCGGCATCCGATCGATCGAGGAACGGACGGCCGCGGCCAAGGCCGAGGTCGAGGACAAGATGGGACCGGCGTCGGCAGCCGCCGACCCGCCGGCGGAGCTGATCCCGATCACGGAGAAGCAGACGGCGAAGATCCTGGACGCGCCGCTCTGCTACCAGTGCGGTTCCAAGATGCAACCCGCCGGGTCCTGCTACGTCTGCGGGACGTGCGGCAGCACCAGCGGCTGCTCGTAGAATCCTCACCTCTGCGGCGGCATCGTGGGAAGCGGGCCGGGGAGACCCGGCCCGCTTCCGTTCAGGTGAAGGGAGCGGCTCGATGGATCAGCGTGACGGACGCGTCGTGGGTCTTCACCACGTCCAGCTCGCCATGCCGCAGGGAGAGGAAGAGGCCGCCGTGAAGTTCTACGGCTACATGCTCGGTCTCGAACAGATCTCCAAGCCGCCGGAGCTGGCACCCCGTGGGGGCGTGTGGTTCCGAGGACCGAACATCGAGTTCCATCTGGGGGTCGAGGAGGGATTCCGTCCGGCGTTCAAGGCGCATCCGGCGTTCATGGTTGAGGGCCTCGATCACCTCTTGACCCGGCTGGACACGGCCGGGATCCGGGTCGTGGAGGACGAGGTGCAGCTGGAGGGGTTCCATCGCGTCTACGTCCGCGACCCGTTCGGCAATCGCATCGAGCTCGTCGAGCCCGTCTGAACGTGGACGTCCCGTTCGAACGCCTGCACCCCGACGCGAGGTTGCCGACGGCGCAGCATCCCGGCGACGCCGGCCTCGACCTCTACGCCGTCGCGGACGTCGAGGTGGCGCCCGGGGAGCGCGCGATGGTGCCGACGGGCGTCGCCGTGGCGATCCCCGAGGGCCACGCCGGATTGGTGTTGCCCAGGTCCGGTCTCGCGTCGCGATCGGGCCTCACGCTCTCCAACGCCCCGGGGTTGATCGACGCCGGGTACCGCGGCGAGGTGATCTGCGCGGTGGTGAACATGGACCGTGAGACGCCGGTCCGGATCGCGAAGGGTGATCGGATCGCGCAGCTGGTCGTCGTGGCGCTCCCCGAGGTCAGGCCCACGTGGGCCGAGAAGCTCACGAACACGTCGCGGGGCGACGGCGGCTTCGGTTCGACCGGCACGACATGAGCGTCGCCATCCGGGAGGTGGCCTCCTCGGACGAGGAGCACGTGCTATCAGTCGAGCGTGAGGCGTTCGGCGGGAGCGAGGAGGCCGAGATCGTGCGAGCGGTGCAGGACCTCGAGGGATCCTTCGGCCTGGTGGCGGAAGAGGACGGCGCGGTCGTGGGCCATGTGCAGCTCAGCCGGGCGTGGGTCGGGGCCGATGCGGTGCTGTCGCTCGGGCCGATCGGTGTCCTGCCCGCTCGGCAGAGGCTCGGGATCGGTTCGAGGCTGGTCGAGGCGGCGCTCGTCGCGGCGCGACGGCGTGGCGAGATCGCGGTGGTCCTCCTAGGAAGCCCGGCCTTCTATCCGCGGTTCGGCTTCCTCCCGGGCTCGACCCTCGGGTTGCGTAACCCGTTCACCGGTGTGCAGGAAGTGGCGTTCGTCGTGGCGGAGGAGGACTTCATGGTGGCTCCGCTCGGTGACCTCGCCTCATCGCTCAGCGGCGTCGTCCGGTGGCACCCCTCGTTCGGGCAGCCGGTTGAAGGGGACGCGGACCCGCGCTAGCCTGAATGAACACGCGGACGTGGCTCAGTTGGTAGAGCACCACCTTGCCAAGGTGGGGGTCGCGGGTTCGAATCCCGTCGTCCGCTCCAGGTCAGAGGCGGTCCCGGCTGCCCGCGGGGGAGTGCCGGGTCACAGTTTTGGGTCACACTCAGCCGCCCGACTCCGTGCAAGTGACCGGAGCGGAGCTGAAGAAGTCCTCGGAGGATCCGGCCTCGTGGGCGGCATTCTCAGCTTGCGCCCGACTCCCGCCGACGCCGCTCGAGCCTTCCTTGTCGGCCTCGATGTGCTCCTCGATCTGGAACCGGCGGATCGCCGGGCTGCACTAGACGGAGCCATGGCCCTGTCCGAGGCCTCGTCCGTGGCGTCCGAGGCCTGGGTCGAGGGCGTCCAGGACCAAATCGAGAGTCTCCGGGCCGGCGCTGTCGAGCTCAGGCGCCTGCTCGGCAGGGAAGACGACCCGGGAAGTTGAGTCGACGGTGCGTCCGCGCAGGTCGACGACGGGGACGAGCGCCTCGATCCGTTACCGCGACGTTCACGCTTCGGCCGGCGGTAATTCGGGGACTGGACACCTGGTTCGTCGAAGCTTTCAACGGATGAGTCGGATCGGAAGGGGAGATCGATGAACCTCCTGCTCCTGCTCGTGCTGTGGTTGACCGTCTCCGTACCCGTTGGGGTAGCTGTGGGCCGGTGGATTAGCTGGAACGCTGCCCCTCCCCGCCAGCGTGCGGGTGACTTGGGAACCTGATCCGAGTGAACTGGCTGCACGCGATCTGTGATGACTGCTGGGACAAGCGGCATCCGGAGCGGCTGTCCCCACATGCAGGCAAGGGATATGGCGAGCGCTGCTGTTACTGCAAGAAGATGACCTGCAGTGGACTCTACGTTCGAGACGACCCGCAACAGACCGGGTGCATGCACTCATCATCGAGGGTGACGGCGCTCAGGTCTTGAGTCACGTCGATTGATCCCGCGCGAGACTCTCGAGATCCTTACACGGCGGGTGGGTCGCCGATCGACCGGGGGAAATCAGCGGATACGTGGCACCGCAGGGTGTTGGGCGTCGAGATCCGCGACCTCCACGTCAACGCGCCGGGAGACCTCTCCCGATCCCCCCACCTATCCGGTCCAGTCGGCGCCAGGGCGTCTAGCTTTGAACGAGTCCCAGACTTCCTCAGCGGGCTGCGAAGCCAGAGTCTCGCCAATTGGTTTACTTGCGTCACGGGGTCGCTAGGCGGCGTGGCGACCCCGTAGGTACAGAGCGAATCCCCAGGCGGCGATACCGATCCCGGCCAACCGGATGATCCAGGAAACCAAGCCCGGACTCGTCCATACTCCCACCAGCGCCAGCAGAACCCCGGTCGCGATGATAGTGAGATTCCTCGCTTGCACGAGCCAAGTATCCCAGGGCGCTCAAGCACGATAAAGACTCCCCAGTTGTTACGACGGTAGGGCCGGAAGCGCTGAAGGCTTGCAGGGTAAGGCCTGATCATCCTAATTGCGCGCATATCGTCGCGGGAGGACCGTCTGGGTTGCTCACCTCAGCTGGGCTCGCCGGGGCCCAACCGATTTGGGCGGTTCAGCGAGCCTGGCCGTGAAGCAGCTCGAGAAGATCGCTGACCCGCTGTCTGATGAGTTCAGCGCGCTCGACTGCTCCAACGGCGCCAGTGGTGAGACTGATGCCCGCTCTGGGTCACAGTCGCTCCGTCCTGAGGCGTCCTGACCCGTCCTGCCCGATCCTCCTCCACGGGGCTGACATGCGGGAACGGACAGACCGGAACCTACGCGGATGACTCAGGACGGACGGTGTCGCCTTGCCAAGGTGGGGGTCGCGGGTTCGGACCCCGTCGTCCGCTCCATCAGGAATAGCGACTCGCTGCGGGCGCTCCATCACCGTGACCGCGCTGACGCCTGCGACCGGCTCGACGGACCCATGACGTAGACTGGCGCGCGCCCGGCGATGCCGGGCTCATGTATTCCGGCGGGGTGGCCGAGTGGTTAGGCAGGGGCCTGCAAAGCCCCGCACACCGGTTCGATTCCGGTCCCCGCCTCCAGCGCCTTCGGGGCGCTTGATACAGTCCCTGCACGGGCGCTTAGCTCAGGGGGAGAGCGCTTCCCTGACACGGAAGAGGTCGGAGGTTCAAATCCTCCAGCGCCCACCAAGGTGTTGTCGGCCCGGGCATGAACCGGCGGGTGAGGAGAGCCGATGAGTGATCCCTCCGTCCTCCGCATCGAGATTGACGGTCATGCCGCCACGGTCCCGTCGTTGTGGTTGGCCCTCGTCGGTGGGTTCGGCCACTTCACGGCGATGCAGGTCAGGGATCGCAAGGTGCGCGGGCTGGACCTGCATCTGGCTCGGCTGGACGAGGGCTCGCGCGCACTGTTCGGAGGCGGCCTGGACGGGGACCGTGTCCGTGAACTGATCCGCCACGCCCTCCGGGACGACATCTGCGACGCCTCGGTGCGCGTGAACGTCTTCGCCGCGCGAGGTGGACTCCGGGGTCTCGGTGATGGTCGCGGTGCGCGAACCGGGGTCCATGCCGCGCTCGCCGCAGAGCCTCAAGAGCGTTCCCTATCAGCGGCCGCTCGCCCACATCAAGCACGTCGGGGGGTTCGGGCAGACCTACTATCGCCGCTCCGCGCAGGAGCACGGCTACGACGAGGCGCTCCTGGTGGGTCCCGACGGCGAGATCGCCGAGGGATCGATCACCAACATCGCGTTCGCCGAGGTGGACAGCGTCGTGTGGCCCGATGCGCCCGCGCTCCACGGGATCTCGATGCAGATCCTTGAACGAGAGCTGAGCAAGGCCGGCGTGCCGTGGCTCCGGCGCTCGATCTACGTCGCCGATGTCGGATCCTTCGACGGGGCGTTCGTCACCAACTCCCGCGGGATCGCCCCGGTCGGGCGGATCGACGACACGACCTTTCCCACGGACGTAGCGCTCGTGTCGACCGTCAAGCGCGTGTTCGACGCCGCACCTTGGGACCCGATCTGACGTCGTCGCCCGTCGCTACCATCGCTGCGTCGAGAACCGCGCTGCCTCATGAGAAGGAGGGATGAGGAACGATGAACATCGGATCGGTCGTCATCGACTGCAACGACTTCGAGGCCATGTCGGCGTTCTGGGCGGAAGCCCTCCGATACGTGCCACGGGAGCCGACCGAGGACGACTGGGTCGTCCTGCGGGATCCGGAGGGGAACGGGGTCAACGTGTCGCTGCAGAAGGTTCCCGAGACGGCGTCGGAGAAGAACCGCCTGCACTTCGACCTGTACACGACCGACCCGGCGGGAGAGATCGAGCGGTTGCTCGGGATCGGGGCCACGCGCCATCCGAGGGTGCCCGAGCCCGACGAGGACTTCGTGGTCCTGGCCGATCCTGAGGGGAATCTGTTCTGTGTGATCGATGTCAACTGAGCGTGTGCCTTCGGCACAACGGACCTTTGCCGATGTCCCAGTTCCGCTTAACTCCCGACCTTGCAGTTGTCGTGTCACCGTGAAACACTCTCGGCCGGGAAGCCGAGAAGAACCTGAGAAAACGTCCGGGCCCTCGGACCCGGCGACGACGGCGGCACGACGCGGGCACGTGCCGCCGTCACCTTGTCCGGACGCGGGTTCCAAAGAAGCCGTCACGACTTGCTAGGCTACCGACCCGACCCAACCCGGGCGCGTAGCTCAGCGGGAGAGCGCTCGCCTCACACGCGAGAGGTCGCAGGTTCAAAACCTGCCGCGCCCACCGATCCAGAGCGATACGGTTGCGCTTGCCGCGCAACACCACCGTCGGCGCGATCCGTCACCGAAGCTTCACCGGCTGTAGGTGGGCGCTCAACCGTGTCGCTCGGTAGGTTGCGTGCTGACCTTGAAGTGGAGGACCCATGACTGAGATGCCCGCACCAACCGCACCAGCGCGTTCGGCCGCGGCACGAGCCGTTGAACTTCGCAAGGTCTACGGCGAAGGAGACGCGTCCGTCGAGGCGCTCCGTGGCGTGAGCGTCGACCTGGTCGCAGGGGAGTTCACGGTCATCATGGGTCCGTCCGGATCGGGGAAGTCCACGCTGCTGCACTGCCTGGCCGGTCTCGACACGCCCACGGACGGGCAGGTGTTCATCGGAGACATCGACCTCACGCAGTTGAACGACAAGCGGCTCACTGAACTCCGAAGGGACAAGGTCGGGTTCGTCTTCCAGGCGTTCAACCTGGTGCCGACGCTCACCGCCAAAGAGAACATCACGCTGCCGCTCGACATCGCCGGCAGGGACGTGGACGGCGCCTGGTTCGACGAGGTGGTGGCGACGATCGGGATCGGCGACCGGCTCACGCACCGCCCGAACCAGCTGTCCGGAGGACAGCAGCAACGCGTTGCCGGCGCGCGCGCGATGGTCTCACGGCCCGAGATCGTGTTCGCCGACGAGCCGACCGGAAACCTCGATTCGCACTCCGGCGCGGAGCTGCTCGGGTTCCTCCGATCGGCCGTGACGGACCACGGGCAGACCATCGTGATGGTCACGCACGACGCCAACGCCGCGAGCTACGCGGACCGCGTGATCTTCCTGGAGGACGGGCACGTCGTCGACGAGATGCGCGAGCCCACCCCCGAGCGCGTCCTCGACCGTCTGAAGACCCTGGAGGGTTGACCGCTGTTCCGGGCAACCCTCAAGAGCCTGCTGGCGCGAAAGCTGCGGCTGACGCTCACGGCGCTGTCCATCGTCCTCGGTGTGGGATTCGTGGCCGGCACGTTCGTGCTGACCGACACGATGAACAAAGCGTTCACCGATCTCTTCACGCAGGTCTCGTCCGGCAGCGACCTCATCGTTCGCGCCGAAGTCGCGTTCACGCCGAGTCAATTCGGACCCGGAGGTGGCGGCGGCGATGAACGCAACCCCGTTCCGGAAAGCGTCCTGTCCACCGTCCAGGCAGTGCCGGGCGTCGCGGACGCGGCGGGGAGCGTGACCGGATACGCACAGATGATCGATCCGGCGACGGGCGATGCGATCGGCGGCGTCGGGCCTCCCACGCTCGGTGCGAACTGGAGCGACAGTCCCACGTCCCCGCTCTCGCTGCGCCAAGGGGAAGCGCCGTCCGGTCCGACGGAGGTCGCCGTCGACGCGGCGACGGCCAAGAAGTACGACCTGTCCGTCGGCGACACGATCAAGATCCTGTTCCAAGGACCGCCGCAGGAGTTCACCATCTCCGGCACGCTGGGCTTCGGCGAGGCCGATAACTTGGCGGGTGCGACGCTCGCCGCATTCGATACGGCAACCGCGCAGAAGGTGCTCGACAAGGCTGGGGAGTTCGACCAGATCGACGTCGTCGCCGAGGACGGCACGTCCGTGCCGGAGTTGCAGGCGGGCATCCGATCCGTGCTCCCGAAGGGCGTCGAGGCCGTCAAGTCGTCCGACGTCGCCGACGAGCAGGCGAAGCAATTGCAGGAGGCTTTGGGATTCTTCCGGACCGCCTTGCTCGTGTTCGCATTCATCGCGCTGTTCGTCGGGGCGTTCATCATCTTCAACACGTTTTCGATCATCGTCGCGCAGCGCACCCGGGAGCTGGCGTTGCTTCGTGCCATCGGGGCCAGCCGGCGGCAGGTCATGACCTCGGTGGTGGTCGAAGCGTTCCTGACCGGCTTGATCGCATCGGTGCTGGGACTCCTCGCGGGTATCGGGATCGCCCTGGCCCTCAAGGGGCTGTTGTCCGCCTTCGGGGTCGATCTGCCGAGCACCTCGCTCCAGCTCGAGCCGCGCACCATCGTCGTGGCGTTCGTGGTAGGCACGGTCGTCACGGTCGTGTCGTCGATCCTCCCCGCCCGCCGCGCCGCGCGCGTGGCGCCGGTCCAGGCGCTTCGCGAGTCGGCGGACAGCGCAAGCGGTTCGTTGCGGCGCCGGCTGATCATCGGCCTTGTCCTCACCGCGGCAGCCGTCGCGGCGCTGCTGTACGGGTTGTTCGGCAACCAGTCGAACGCCGGCTCCTTGATCGGGCTGGGAGCCGCCGTGACGTTCGTCGGGATCGCCATCCTGTTGCCGCTCGGCAGCCGTCCACTCGCGGCCGTGATCGGGGCTCCGATCCGCCGTCTAGGCACCCAGGGCAAGCTCGGGCGTGAGAACGCGATGCGCAGTCCTCGTCGCACGGCATCGACCGCATCCGCGCTCATGATCGGGCTCGGGCTCGTCGCGATGGTGACGGTGCTCGCATCGTCGCTCAAGGCGTCGCTCAACCTCACGATCGAGAAGGCGCTGAAGGCGGACCTGGTGCTCACGACCTCGTCACAGACGCCGTTCAGCCCGGATGTAGCCGATCGCGTCCGCGAGGTCGACGGCGTGGCCGCCGTCTCCCAGTTCCGCCAAGGTGGGTTCCACGTCAGGGGATCGACGGCGTTCGTCACAGCGGTCGATCCCGCGACGATCGACGACGTGGCGGCGCTGGAGCTGTCCCCCGAAGCGCTCCCCGGCCTCGAGGACGGCAAGATCGTGGTCCTCGACGACACGATGGCCGACGAGGGCTGGAAGGTCGGCGACTCCATACCCGCGGCGTTCGCCACGGTCGGGAAGGTGCCGCTCGTGATCGGCGGGACGTTCTCTGAGAACAGCCTGATCAACACGAACTACGTGATCTCGCTCGACACGTACGAGCGGTACTTCCAGCAGCAGCTCGACGCGTTCGTGATGGTCAAGCTCGAGCCGGGGGCGGATGCGACGGCCGTGGCGACGTCGGTCGAGGCGGCCACGAAGGAGTTCGGCAACATCGAGGTCCAGGATCAGACGGCCTTCCGCGAACAACAGGCGGGGTTCATCGATCAGCTCCTCGGTTTGATCTCCGCACTCCTCGCTTTCGCCATCCTGATCGCGCTCTTCGGCATCGTGAACACGCTCGGCCTGTCGATCTTCGAACGCACCCGCGAGCTGGGGCTCTTGCGCGCCGTGGGGATGAGCCGCAAACAGGTCAAACGGATGATCAGGTGGGAGTCGGTCATCATCGCGATCATCGGCGCGCTCCTGGGCGTCGTGATCGGCGTGTTCTTCGGGTTCGCGCTGCAGCAGGCCTTGGCCAACCAAGGAGTGACCGAGCTCGTGATCCCCGTCCAGCAACTGGCGATCTACGTGGTCCTCGCCGCGCTCGCGGGAGTGCTCGCCGCGATCTGGCCGGCCCGCCGGGCCGCCAAGCTGAACGTCCTGGAAGCCATCTCCTACGAGTAGGGCGTCGACGGCCGATATCATGGCCGTCATGCCGCGCATGCAGCTGACCGACGGTACGCAGACCGAGCTCCCCGAGGGAGAGCCCGTGGGCGCCGTCCTTCCCCCTGGCGCGATCGCGGCGAGGGTGGACGGCGAACTCCGCGACCTGTCGTTCGTTCCCGCAGCCGAGGGGGCGATCGAGGCCGTGTTGCCCTCGGAGGACGACGGCCTCCACGTGTTGCGGCACTCCACGGCGCACGTCCTCGCTCAGGCACTGTGCGATCTGCGTCCCGGCACGAAGTACGCCATCGGGCCCGCGATCGAGGACGGGTTCTATTACGACTTCGAGCTCCGGGAGCCGCTCTCGTCCGACGACCTGGCTGCGATCGAGGCGCGCATGCGCGAGTTGATATCGGCCGACATCCCGTTCGTCCGGGAGGAAGTCCGGCGGGCCGAGGCGCTCGATCGGTTCTCCGATCAGCCGTTCAAGGTGGAGATCATCGAGGGGCTGAGTGACGCCGAGGGCGAGATAGCGGCCGGCGACTCCGTCACGCTCTACCGCAACGGCGCCTGGTCCGACCTCTGTCTGGGGCCGCACGTCCCCTCCACCGGGCGGCTCGGAGCGTTCCGGCTGACGAACGTCGCCGGCGCGTATTGGCGCGGGGACGAGCAGCGGCCGATGCTGACCCGGATCTACGGCACCGCCTGGGCGACGGACGGCGGACCTCGAGGCGTACCTGGCCCGGCTGGAGGAAGCGGAGAAGCGCGACCACCGCAAGCTCGGGCGCCAGCTCGATCTCTTCTCGTCGCCGGACGAACTCGGTCCGGGGCTCTGGATCTGGCATCCGCGCGGAGGCATCTTCCGCAAACAGCTCGAGGATTACGTGCGCGACCTGCACCTCGAGCGCGGCTACGACCTCGTCGTGACACCGCACATCGCGCGCTCGGTACTGTGGGAGACCTCGGGCCACCTCGCGAAGTACGCGGACAACATGTATCCCCCGATGCAGACGGACACGGGCGACTACTACGTGAAGCCCATGAACTGCCCGTTCCACGTCTTGGTCTACAAGTCGCAGGTCCGCTCGTACCGCGACCTCCCGATGCGGTTGTCCGAGCTCGGGACCATCTACAGGCACGAGCGTCTCGGCACGCTGCACGGCCTGCTCCGCATCCGAGGCGGCACGCAGGACGACTCGCACATCATCTGCACACCCGACCAGTTGATCGACGAGATCCTCAAGGTGTTCGAGCTGACGTTCGAGATCCACGCGACGTTCGGGTTCGGCGACCCGATCGTGAACCTGTCCACGCTGCCGGGCCAGACGATCCTGGACGAGACGATGGCCGCGCGTGCCACCGAGGCGCTCGTGATGGCACTCGACAAGAGCGGGCTCTCGTACACGGAGGCTGCGGGGGAGGGGACCTTCTACGGACCGAAGGTCGACTTCCATTTCAAGGACGCGATCGGTCGCCTGTGGCAGCTCACCACCGTGCAGTGCGACTTCGCCCTGCCCGAACGCTTCGACATGCAGTACACGGGCGACGACAACGATCGCCACCGTCCGGTCATGATCCACCGCGCGATCCTCGGCACGCTCGAGCGCTTCAGCGCGGTGCTGATCGAGCATTACGCGGGCGCGTTCCCGCTGTGGCTGGCTCCCGAGCAGATCCGGTTCGTGCCCGTCGCGGACCGCCACGTCGAGCACTGCGAGGGACTCGCGGCCCGCGCGATCGATGCGGGTCTGCGGCCGTTCGTCGACGACTCGAAGGAGACCGTCGGCAAGAAGATCCGGGCGTCGCAGCTGATGAAGGCGCCCTACACGTTGGTCGTGGGCGACCGCGACATCGAGGCCGGGACGTACACGGTCCGCGATCGCGACGGGAACGAGACCCCCGGCCTGCTGTTCGAGGACGTGGTGTCCGCGCTGGCCGAAGAGGCTCGATCTCGTGCGCTCACGCAGACGCGCTTCGGAGGCTGACCGGGTGGTGGATCACCTCTGGAGCCCCTGGCGCATGCAGTACATCCAGGAGGCGAAGGAGGAGCCGGAGGGCGGCGGCTGCGTGTTCTGCGCGATCCCCCAGACCGAGGTCCAGCGCGTCCTGGTCCAAGGCGAGCTGGCGTACGTGGTGCTGAACAAGTTCCCGTACAACCCGGGCCATATCCTCGTGGTTCCCCTTCGGCACGTGGGTGAGCTCGAGGATGTGACGGCCGAGGAGAACGCCGAGCTCCAGGCCCTCTTGCAGCGCGCGATCCGTGCGATCCGCCGGACCGCCGACCCGCAGGGGTTCAACATCGGGCTGAACCTCGGACGGATGGCGGGGGCGGGGATCCCGGAGCACCTCCACTGGCACGTCGTTCCGCGGTGGAGCGGCGACACGAACTTCATGCCCGTCGTCGGCGACACGCGCGTCCTGCCCGAGCTGCTCGCCGAGACGTACCAGCGGCTCAAGCCGGGGTTCGAGGCATGAGCGACATGCGTTCGGGCACGTGCGACGTGCCGGGAGGATCGCTCTACTACGAGGTCGGCGGGGAGGGCCCGGTGGTGACGCTGATCCACCCGGGGCTCTGGGACAGCAGGACCTGGGACCCGCAGGTGCCCGTGCTGCTCGATGCGGCGTTCCGTGTCGTCCGCTACGACCTCCGCGGGTACGGGAGGTCGAGCCGACTGACGGGGCAGCCCTTTTCCCACGTGCGGGACCTGGCGGTGCTGCTCGACACCTTGGACGTGCCCTTGACCACACTCGTGGGGTGCTCACTGGGAGGTGCCGTCGCGATCGACTTCACGCTGGAACACCCGGATCGGGTCGCGGCGCTCGTGCCGGTGGCATCCGGCCTGGGTGGTTTCGAGGCGCTCGAGGAGGAGGAGGACTGGTGGGAGTCGGTGCAAGCACCGGTCGACGCCGCGGTCGAGGCCGGCGACCTCGAGCGTGCGGAGGATCTGCGGCTGGAGATCTGGGCGCCGCTCGGGACGAAGGACGAGGCCGGCCGGTTGATCCGTCAGATCGCGTTCGACAACATCCACGAGCTCACGATGGACGAGAGCGCTGAGGAAGAGCTCGATCCCCCTGCCGCGCATCGCCTCGGCGAGATCGACGTCCCGACGCTCGTGATGATCGCCGAGCACGATCCACCGTACATGCTCCGCACCGGCGACCTGATCGCGCACGGCATCCTCGGCGCGCAGAGGCTCGTGGTCGAGGGTGCGGATCACGTGGTGAACCTCCGGCGGCCCACGGAGTTCGACGCCGCGCTGCTGACGTTCCTCGACGGGTTGGTCTGAGGAGCGATGGACCGGCTCTTCCTGACGGCGGCCGCCGTGTTCGCGCTGCTGGCGGTCGCCGCGGGAGCGTTCGGAGCCCATGCGCTCCGCGAGCGCATCCCGGCGGAACGGATGCAGACGTTCGAGACCGGGGTCCGGTACGTGCTGTATCACGCGTTCGGGCTGTTCGCGGTGGTGTGGTTGCGGACCCTCGGCCCGGATCAGCTCTCGGAGACCATCGCGGGGGTCGCGTTCATCGCAGGGATCGTGCTGTTCGGCGGGAGCCTGGCGGCGCTGTCGCTCACCGGCGAGCGCCGGTGGGGCGCCGTCACGCCCATCGGCGGCGTCTGCTTCCTCATCGGATGGGCGGCGTTGATCGTGGCCGCGGTGACGGCGCCGTTCGACTTCGTCCGAGCCGTGCACGCAATCGTCGCCGGCTGACTACTTCTTCTGCGCTTCTTCGCGGGCCTTCTGGTGCTCGGCGATGACCTTCTGGGCGAGGTGGGTCGGCAGCTCCTCGTAGTGGGAGAACGTCATGGAGAACGCACCGCGCCCACCGGTCATGGAGCGCAGGTCGATCACGTATCGGGCGATCTCGGCTTGCGGAACGACGGCGTGGATCCGCTGCTTCCCGCCCGCGATCTGCTCCATGCCGCCGATCTTGCCCCGCTTCGAATTCAGGTCGCCCATGACGTCGCCCGTGTACGCGTCGGGAACGATGACCTCGAGATCCACGACCGGCTCGAGCAAGACGACACCTGCGGCTTCGACGGCCTCCTTGAGCGCGAGCGAGCCGGCGATCTGGAAGGCCATGTCCGAGGAGTCGACGGGGTGGAACTTCCCATCGAGGAGCGTGACCTTGATGTCCACCATGGGGTTCCCGCTGATCACGCCGTCGGCCATCGTCTTCACGATGCCTTTCTCGATCGACGGGATGAACTGCGAGGGGATCGCGCCCCCGAAGATCTTGTTGTCGTAGACGAATCCTTCGCCTCGCGGGAGCGGCTCGATCTCGATGTTGCAGACCGCGTACTGGCCGTGGCCGCCGGTCTGCTTCACGTGCCGGCCGACACCCTTGCCCTTCGACTTGATCGTCTCGCGGTACGCGATCTTCGCGGGGTGCGTGGCGACCTCCACGCCGAACTTCCGCTTCAGCCGTTCCATCTGGACCTCGAGGTGCGCCTCGCCCATGCCGTACATGACGGTCTCGTGCGTCTCGTCGGAGCGCGCCATCCGGAGCGTGGGGTCCTCCTCGCGCAGCCGCGCCAGACCGGTCGAGAGCTTGTCCTCGTCGCCCTTGGTCTTGGGCTCGACCGCGTAGGCCAAGAGAGGCTCGGGGAGCTCGATCGGCGGCAGCAGCACCGGCTCGTCCTTGGTGGAGAGCGTGTCGCCCGTATGCGTGTGCTGGAGCTTCGCCACCGCCCCGATGTCGCCGGCGCTGACCTCCGGGACATTCTCGTGGTCCTTGCCCCGCAACGAGAACAGCTGGCCGACCCGTTCCTCGGTGTTCTGCGTCGCGTTGTAGACCGACGAGTCCGGTCGGAGCCTGCCCGAGAAGACGCGGAACATCGTGATGTGCCCGACGAACGGATCGGAGACGGTCTTGAAGACGAAGGCAGCCAGCGGTCCCGCGGGGTCGCTCTTCCGCTCCTTCTCCTCGCCGTTCTTCGACGTCACGGTCACCGATCCGCGATCGATCGGGGATGGGAATTCCTCGGTGATGAACGCGAGCAGGCGGTCGACGCCGATCGCCTTGGCCGCCGATCCGCAGATCACCGGCGCGATCCGGGCGTTCGCGAACCCGGCCTTCACGCCGACGGCGATCTCCTCCTCGGACAGCGTGCCTTCGTCGAGGTATCGCTCGATCAGGGCGTCGTCGGCCTCGGCGACCGCCTCCATGAGCTTCTCGCGAGAGGGATCGGCGACGGCGTGGAGCTCGTCGGGCCAGTCGCCTTCCTCCGCGATCGGGCCGTTCGGATACCGATCCGCCTTCGCGTGCAGGAGGTCGGCGATACCGGAGAACTCGGCTTCCGCACCTATGGGGAGTTCGAGCGGTGCCACCTGGTTCCCGAAGGACGACACGAGCTGGTCGAGCGTGTCCTGGAACGACGAACGCTCACGATCCAACTTGTTGACGAAGATGGCGCGAGGCAATCCCGCCTCGACCGCGAGCTCCCACGCCGCCTCCGTCTGCACCTCGACGCCGTCGACGGCCGAGACGACGACGATCACCGCATCGACGGCGCGGATCGCCGACCGGAGGTCGCCGACGAAGTCGGCGTAGCCGGGTGCATCCAACACGTTGATCTTGGCGCCGTCCCACTCGACGGGCGCCATCGAGAGCGACACCGAGATGCCCTTGCGCTGCTCGTCCGGATCGTGGTCGGAAACCGTGTTGCCGTCCTCGACGGTGCCCATGCGCGTGATGGCGCCGGACGTGTAGAGCATGGCTTCGAGGAGCGTCGTCTTGCCGGCCCCACCGTGACCGACCAGCAAGACGTTGCGGATGTCCTTCGCGTCATAAGTCTTCAACACGCACTCCTTCGGGGCGGGTCCGGGGGATTCTAGTCAAGTGCTAGGCTCGCGCCGACTCCAGATGGCCATCCATGTCCCCGCGCACCCTCGCACGACGGCCACTCGGCTGTCGCTCGTGATCGGAGCGGCGCTGGCGGTGGGGGCGGGCGCGCTCATCCTGGCTCGACGCCCCGGAGAGGGCGCGGCATGCGCCGGCGCGTCGGCGGTGCTCCTGCTGATCGGCGGCCACCGCTCGAACCACGGCGCGGGCGACGCCCTCGACCGGATGTTGGACGAACTTCTCGACCGGGTGTGGGACGGGGTGATCCTGGCGTGCATCGCGTGGACGACCCGGGTGTCCCTCCCTCACGTGGCGGTGGCGGCGCTCGCGGCGCTCTGCGCGAGCTTCGTCTCCTCCTACGTGCGCGCGCGCGGCGCGTCGCTCGGCTACACGGTCGAGGAGAGTCACGTCACGCGGGGGATCCGCTACGCGCTGATCGTTGCTGGGCTCGCGTTCGGCTGGCTGGGGTGGACGGTCTGGACCACGTTCGGCGTCTCGGTGCTGGCCGTGCTTGTGCGAACCAGCCAGGTCGCGAAGGAAGAGCGCGCGTGACGTCGACGATGGACGGGTCGGCGCTCCCGCTCGAGGACGATGAAGAGACCCTCACGGAGCGCGCCTTCGTGCTCGCGTACCAGGTGCTCGGCCGCGTGGCCCGGGCCGTGCCGGAGAAGACGGGTCGCGCCGGCGCCGCGCGCCTGGGCCGCCTGTCCTACCGGCTGTCGCCCCGGGCGCGGGGGGTGGTGGCCGCCAACCAGGCGCAGGTGCTGGGTCGACCCGTCGACGATCCGCTCGTGGTCGCGTCCACGATCGAGGCATTCATGCTGTACGCGCGCTACTTCATCGACTCCTTCCACTTACCGGAGCTGAACGACGAGGAGATCGTGGCGCGGGTCGACTGCGACACCGAGTACCGGCTGCACGACGCGGCGGCTGCGGGCAAGGGAGGGATCTGCGCGCTTCCCCATCTCGGGAACTGGGACGCGGCCGGACGATGGATGAAGGCGATCGGCCTTCCGGCGCTGGCCGTCGCCGAGGAGCTGAAGCCCCGTCGCCTCTACGACCTGTTCGTGGAGCTCCGCACGTCGATCGGGATGGACGTCGTGGGGCTCTCCGATCCCACGGTCGGGCGCAAGCTCGCGATCGCGCTCGGCGAGAATCGGATCGTGGCGCTGGTGGCCGACCGCGACTTCACCGGTCGGGGGGTCGAGGTCGAGATGTTCGGGCGGAAACGCACGATCCCCGCCGGTCCGGCGCTGCTGTCGCTCACCACCGGCGCCCCGTTGATCGTGACGCCCACGTACACCACGCCCACCGGCTGGCGCATCGAGATCCGCGAGCCGCTGACCATCGAGCCCACCGGTGACCGACGGGCGGATGTGCGCGCCCTCACGATCCTCATGGCTCGAAGCTTCGAGGAGGCGATCGCGGCCGCGCCCTCCGACTGGCACATGTTCCAGCCGGGTTGGTCGTGAGGGTCGCGCTCGCGTGTCCGTACGCCTGGGACGATCCGGGCGGCGTGCAGGTCCACGTGCGTGAGCTGGCCGGCTACATGATCGGCCGGGGTCACGATGTCATGGTGCTCGCGCCCGTCAGGCACCGGGCTTCGGAGACGTGGGTGCGCGCGGTCGGGCGGCCCGTCGACATCACGTACAACCGATCGAACGCGCCGATCGACCCCCGTCCATGGTCGTTCCTGCGAGCACGCGAGGCGCTGCGAGCGTTCCGGCCCGACGTCGTGCACGTGCACGAGCCGTTCACGCCGAGCACGTCGATGTGGACGACCCTTGCTGCTGAGGCGCCGGTGGTCGCGACGTTCCACACCGGCGCCGAGCGTTCGCGACTCTACGATCTGGCGGCCCCCCTCATCCGGCGGATGGCGCGGCGGATCGTGGTTCGGGTCGCCGTCTCGCAGGTGGCGGAGCGAGCCGCGGGAGCCAGGATCGGCGGGTACGTTCGAGATCGTGCCGAACGGCGCGGACGTCGGTCGGTTCGCCGATGCCGTCCCCGCAGACCTCGGCGACGGGACGAAGCTCCTGTTCGTCGGCCGGTTGGACGAGCGCAAGGGCTTCCCAACCGCGGTCGCTGCGTTCGGGCGATCGGCGTCTGGGCGTCCCGCACTCCGGCTGATCGTCGTGGGAGACGGCCCCGAGCGATCGGCGATCGACACGTTGCCGGCCGACGTCCGAGCCCGGGTCACGATGCTCGGCGCGGTGCCCAACGTCGATCTGCCTCCGTTCGAGAAGGCGTGCGACCTCTACCTGGGGACGTCGATCGGCGGAGAGAGCTTCGGGGTGGTCCTGGTGGAGGCCATGGCCGCGGGGTTGCCGGTGGTGGCGAGCGACATCCCCGGCTACGACGAGGTCGTGACGGACGGCCTGGAGGGCTTCCTGGTGCCTCCTCGCGACCCGGAGGCTGTGGCGCGGGCGGCCGGATCGATCCTGGACGATCCGGATCTGGCGGCCCGGTTCTCGGCCGCCGGGCGCACGCGGGCGGCGACCTTCGACTGGCAGGTCGTGGGGGAGAGGCTCGAAGCGCTGTATCGACGGGCCGTCACCACAGGACCGCTACGATAGGCCGCGATGCTGGTCGTCTGGATCCTCCTCGGCGTGGTCGTGGTCCTCCTCCTGTGGGCCGTGTTCACCTACAACCGGCTGGTGACGCTCAGGACGCGCGCGGACAACGGCTGGTCCCAGATCGACGTCCAGCTGCGCCGTCGCTACGACCTGATCCCCAACCTGATCGAGACGGTCAAGGGATACGCCGCACACGAGCGCGAGGTGTTCGAGAAGGTGACCGAGGCTCGCACGCAGGCGATGGGCGCCATCGGCGTCCAGGATCAGGCGCACGCGGAGAACTCGATCACGGCGGGGCTGGGCCGGTTGATCGCGGTCGCCGAGAGCTATCCCGAGCTCAAGGCGAACCAGAACTTCCTTGCCCTGCAGGAGGAGCTCGTCGGCACGGAGTCCAAGATCGCGTATGCCCGTCAGTTCTACAACGACATCGTCGCTCGGCTGAACACGCTCATCCAGAAGTTCCCCGCGAACGTGATCGCCGGGCTCGGGCACTTCGAACCCAAGCCGTTCTTCAACATCGACGAGCCGGTCCGCGGACCGGTCCAGGTCGACATCTAGCCCGCCGTGTTCGAGCAGATCGCGGCGAACAAGCGCAAGACGATCTTCCTGCTGTTCGTCTCGTTCCTGCTGCTGGCGGCGGTGGGATACGCCATCGGGCTCATCTACGGAACGGGGTGGGTGGGGCTGGGCATCGCGGTGGTGGTGGCGCTGCTGCTGCAGCTCGGCGCGTACTTCTCGGGGGACAAGATCGTGCTCGCCTCCGCCAGAGCGCGCGCGGTCACCACCGAGGACGAGCCGCGATTGCACAACATCGTGGAGGGTCTGGCGATCGCGGCGGGTGTCCCCAAGCCCGCCGTGTACGTCATCCCGGAACAAGCGCCGAACGCGTTCGCGACCGGGCGCGATCCCGAGCACTCCTCCATCGCCGTCACACAGGGTCTCCTCGACACGATGAACCGAGTCGAGCTGGAGGGGGTGATCGGCCACGAGATGTCGCACGTCGTCGACCGAGACATCCTGTACGGCACGATCGTCGCCACCGTGATCGGCGCCATCGTGCTGATCTCGGAATTCTTCCTGCGGAGCTGGTGGTGGGGCGGCTTCGGAGGTCGTCGCAACGATCGCGGGAACGGCGGCGGCGGAGGCGTGGAGCTGGTCGTGTTCGCCCTCGGGTTCGCGCTGTTGATCCTCGCGCCCATCTTCGGGCAGCTCATCCGGCTGGCAGTCTCCCGTAATCGCGAGTACCTCGCGGATGCCCAGGGAGCGATGCTGACGCGGTACCCGCCGGGGTTGATCAGCGCGCTGAAGAAGATCGCGGACGCGCCCCACGCGATGCGCTCGGCGAACAACGCCACGGCGCACCTGTGGTTCGACCAGCCCTCGCGCATCCAGGGTGAGCAGAACGGGCGGATGGAACGCCTCTTCTCGACCCACCCCCCGATCCAGGAGCGGATCCGGCGCCTCGAGGAGATGTGACGATCCGGTCGAGATGACCGGGGGATCGCGATAGGTGTTTGAGCCGGGCCCCGAGCCCCGTTACCATCCATCGCGCGCCTCCTGCTGAGGGACGCGCTCCCACGACGCACTCGACCGCTCAACGACGCACCCCAGGAGGTCCCCACCTTGGCGCTCACCCGACGCGGCAGGATCGTCGTCATCATGGCCGGCGCGATGGCGCTGGTCGCGGTCGGGGGGATCGCGCTCGCGCTCACCGGCCATGCCCCTGCCGTGATCCAGCGAGCGGTCGACACGGTCACCGGTGACGACCACACCTCGCCCCCACCGCCGCCCACCTGTCCGCTCACGGGCACGCCCGCTCCCGGGGGAGAGGTGCCCCGCGGGCCGGTGCTCGCCGTCAAGGTCGAGAACACCCCGGACGCGTACCCGCTCGCCGGCCTCCAGTCGGCCGACGTCGTCTACGAGGAGCTCGTCGAGGGCGGCATCACGCGGTTCATGGCGCTGTACCAGTGCAAAGAGGCCAAGAAGGTCGGCCCCGTCAGGAGCGCGCGCACGACGGATCCGAAGGTCCTGGTCCAGTACGATCCGCACCCGGTGATCGCCTATTCGGGCGGCCAGCTCGCCGTCGTGCACGCGATCGAGCGATCCGGACTGGTGAGCTTCGACGAGGACTCCGGTGGTAACGCATTCTGGCGCGACGACACGCGCTATGAGCCCCACAACCTGTTCGTGAACACCGCCAAGCTCCGCGGGAAGGCGGCGAAGAAGACGGCCGGCGAGGGTCCACCACGCCGGATCTTCCCGTTCGACGCGCACGCTCCGGCGGGCGGGAAGCACGTCTCCCATGTCTCGATGACCTTCTCGTCGTCCGTCACCGCCACGTGGAAATGGGACAAGGCCGCCGGCCGGTGGCAGCGGATGTACCTGGACGCGCCGATGACGCTCGACACCGGGGCGCCGATCACGGCCGTGAACGTGATCATCCAACAGGTCGTGGTCAGCGACGGGAACCTCGTCGACGTGCTCGGCTACCACTCGCCTGAGGTCACGCTGACGGGCTCGGGGAAAGCGTGGATCCTGCGGAACGGCGTGATGATCTCCGGCACGTGGAGCCGCCCGGTCATGGGCGCGGTGACGAAGTTCGTGACCAAGACCGGCGAGGTCATCCCGCTCGCGCCCGGCAACACGTGGATCGAGCTGGTGGCCAAGGGAACACCCCCGACCGTCACGAAATAGCTCTCGCGTCTGTCCGGTTCGGCGAACCTCCGCCGCAGGCCGGGCGGTACACTCGTTATGTGACGGGGCCTCAGGAGGGATCGAGCGTGGAGCGGGAGACCGGGACGTTCCGGGTGAAGGCCGGGCTGGCGGAGATGTTGAAGGGTGGCGTCATCATGGACGTCACGACCGCGGATCAGGCCAGGATCGCCGAGGACGCCGGCGCGTGTGCCGTCATGGCGCTGGAGCGTGTGCCCGCCGACATCCGCCGTGAAGGCGGTGTCGCTCGCATGGCCGACGCCACGAAGATCGAGGAGATCCAGCAGGCCGTGACGATCCCGGTCATGGCGAAAGCCCGCATCGGGCATTTCGTCGAGGCGCAGATCCTGCAGTCACTGGGTGTCGACTACATCGACGAGTCCGAGGTCCTCACGCCCGCCGACGAGGAGTACCACATCGACAAGTGGGCGTTCACGGTGCCGTTCGTGTGCGGGGCTCGCAACCTGGGCGAGGCGCTCCGCCGGCTCGCCGAGGGCGCGGCCATGATCCGGACGAAAGGCGAGCCGGGCACGGGCAACGTCGTCGAGGCCGTCCGCCACCAGCGGACGATGCTGCGCGAGATGGCGTGGCTCACCACGCTCCGTCCCGAACAGTACGTCGCGGCCGCGAAGGATCTGGGGGCTCCCGTCGAGCTGGTACGCGAGGTCGCCGCGACCGGCACGCTGCCGGTCGTGAACTTCGCGGCGGGGGGGATCGCGACGCCGGCGGACGCCGCGCTCATGATGCAGCTCGGCGTCGACGGCGTGTTCGTCGGCTCCGGTATCTACAAGTCCGAGGACCCGGCGCCCCGCGCACGCGCGATCGTCGAGGCGACCACGCACTTCAACGATCCCGACGTCCTGGCCAAGGTGTCGCGCGGCCTCGGCGAGGCGATGCCCGGTCTCGATATGAAGGAGATCGGCGAGGAGGGTCTGCTCCAGACCCGCGGTTGGTAGGGCCGGGCTCCTCCGTGAAGGCCGGCGTGCTCGCGCTCCAGGGCGACTTCCGAGAACACGTTCGCGTGCTCGCCGACGTCGGTGCGACGCCGGTCGAAGTGCGAACGAGCGAGCAACTCGCCGGGGTGGACTGCCTGGTGATCCCCGGCGGCGAGTCCACCACGATGGGCAAGCTCGCCCGCGCGGGCGGGTTGGTCGAGCCGGTGCGGGAGCGCGCCGCGGCGGGGATGCCGATCTTCGGCACGTGCGCCGGCATGATCGTCCTTGCGCGACGTGTTGAGGGCGGCGAGCCGTTGTTCGATCTCGTCGACATCACGGTGCGCCGCAACGCCTACGGGCGCCAGGTGGATTCGTTCGAGGCGGACCTGGACGTGGAGGGCATCGACCATCGGGTACGTGGCGTGTTCATCCGCGCGCCGCGTGTGGAGGACCTGGGCGCGGACGTCCGCGTGCTGGCGACGCACGAGGGGCATCCGGTCGTGCTGGAGCAGGGGAACCTGCTCGTGGCATCCTTCCATCCGGAGCTGGTCCGCGAGACCGCGCTCCACGACTACTTCCTGAGGAAGGTGTAACGACATGTCCGGGCATTCCAAGTGGGCAACGATCAAACGGAAGAAGGAGGCCACCGACTCCAAGCGTTCGAACATGTATGCCAAGCTCCTGCGCGCGGTCGAAGTCGCGGCGCGCGAGGGCGGCGGCAACGTGGACGGCAACATGACGCTCGCGTCCGCCGTGGAGAAAGCCAAGAGCTTCTCCGTGCCGAACGACAACATCGAGCGGGCGATCAAGCGCGGCACCGGTGAGCTGTCGGACGGGGCGAGGTACGAGGAGCTCCAGTACGAGGGATACGCTCCCGGAGGTGTCGCCCTGCTGATCCAGGTGCTCACGGACAACCGCAACCGCACTGGCCAGGAGATCCGTCACGCGTTCACGCGGCACAACGGCAACCTGGGCGAGCAGGGGAGCACGGCGTGGATGTTCGCGCGCAAAGGGCTGATCGTGGTGGAGAAGGACATGGCCCCAGAAGAGGACCGGCTCCTGGAGGTGGCGCTCGAAGCCGGCGCTGAGGACCTGCGCGACTCCGAGAGCTCGTGGGACGTCATCACCGACGGCGCCAACCTCCACGCGGTGAGAACGGCGCTCGAGCAGGGCGGTGTGCCGGTGTCTTCGGCCGAGATCACCATGCTGCCGCAGACCGCGGTCCCGGTGGATGGGGGAGAGGCCCGCCAGGTGCTGGGATTGATCGAGTCGATCGAAGATCTGGACGACGTCCAGAACGTCTACGCCAATTTCGACATCTCCGAAGAGATCATGGCGTCGCTCTGAGCGGTCGCTCCTCTGTGGTGATTGCTCGGGGCCCGCGCCGACCCTAGACTGCACGAACAGATGTTCGATACCTGCGTGCTCGGGATCGACCCCGGCGTGGCTCGACTCGGCCTCGCGGTCGTCGTCCGCCGCGACCGAAAGGCCGTGATCGTGTGGTCCGACACCGTGCGGACCGACCGGCGAACCCCCGAATCCCTCCGTCTGCTGACCATCTCGCTGGCGGTTCGAGCCGCCCTCGCCGAGCACCGGCCCGGGTCGGTCGCGCTCGAGCGGGTCGCCTGGAACGTGAACAAGGCCAGCGCCATGGCGGTCGCCCGGGCCACCGGCGTGGTCATGGCCGCCGCGGCGGAGGCCGGCGTCCCGGTCGAGGAGTACGGTTCGCTCGAGGTGAAGAACGCCATCACGGGATCCGGTGGAGCCGACAAGGACCAGGTCCTGGCCGCGCTCGTTCGCATCCACGGGCTCGCGGACGTTCCCACGCAGCCCGACGCCGCGGACGCGGTCGCGATCGCCGTCACGCACATGGTGCGCTCCCGGTACGCCGCCGCTGCGGCGCGTGCGGGGGCGCGATGATCTCGTTCCTCGAAGGCGAGATCGCGGAGAAGGTCGGAGCGCGCGTCGTCGTGAACGTCGCGGGCGTCGGGTACGACGTGCTCATGCCGACGTCCACGCTCGCCTCGCTTCCCCCGATCGGTCGCAACGCGCGGGTGCACACGCGGATGGTCGTCCGCGACGACGCGATGGTCCTGTACGGCTTCGGCTCGCCGGATGAGCGCGAGCTGTTCGATCTGTTGACGGGTGTGACGGGCGTGGGTCCGAAGGTGGCGCTGGCGTTCCTTTCTTCGCTCACTCCCGACGCGCTCCGCCGGTCCGTCGTCGCGGGCGACGTCGGCGCGCTGACGGTGGTCCCCGGCGTGGGTAGGAAGGTCGCGCAACGCGTGGTGCTGGATCTCCGGGATCGCATGGGCGCCGAGGGCGATCTGGTGGTGGGCGGCCCGCTCGCAGACGTCCGCGAGGCGCTGCTCGCGCTCGGGCTGACGCCTCAGGAGGCGAGCGGCGCCATGAGCGGGTTGGACGCCGATGGCCGGGCCGTGGACGAGCTGCTGAAAGACGCGTTGCAGCGGGTGGGCCGATGATGGATGAGGAGCGGCTCATCGAGGCCGCCGCCCTGCCAGACGACCCCGAGTTCGACGTCGCGCTCCGGCCTCGAACGCTGGAGGAGTTCGTCGGCCAGGAGCGGGTGAAGGAGCAGCTCGCGCTACTGATCGACGGGGCCCGCCAGCGTGGCGAACCCGTCGATCACCTGCTCTTCAGCGGGCCGCCGGGGCTGGGGAAGACCACGCTCGGCCAGATCGTGGCCAACGAGATGGGGGCGGGGTTCCAGCCGACCTCCGGGCCCGCGCTCGACCGTCCGAGCGATCTCGCGGCGATCCTCACCAACCTCGACGACGGTGACGTGCTGTTCGTCGACGAGATCCATCGCATGCCGCGGACCGTCGAGGAGGTCCTGTATCCGGCGCTCGAGGACTTCAACCTCGACGTGATCCTCGGGAAGGGACCGACCGCGAGGAGCATCCGGCTCGAGCTGCCGCGGTTCACGCTGATCGGAGCGACCACCCGCCCCGGCCGCATCACGCTCCCGTTGCGTGAGCGTTTCGGGTTCTCCCCGCGCCTCGACTATTACCCGGTCGGCGACCTGGGACGGATCGTGCGGCGGTCGGCAGGCATCCTGGGCGTGCAGACCGACGCCGACGGCGCCGACGAGATCGCGAAACGCGCGCGCGGCACCCCCCGGATCGCGAACCGGCTGCTGCGCCGCGTGCGCGACTTCGCCGAGGTCCGCCACGACGGTGCCATCACCGGCGACCTCGCGCGCGCCGGCCTCGAGCTGTTCGAGGTGGACGAGCTGGGGCTGGACCGTCTCGACCACAGCGTGCTGCGCGCCGTCATGGAGAAGTTCGGCGGAGGGCCGGTGGGACTCTCCACGCTCGCGGCCGCGGTCGGCGAGGAGCCCGACACGGTGGAAGACGTCGTGGAGCCGTACCTGATGCAGCTGGGGTTCCTGAAACGGACGCCGCGGGGGAGGGTCGGCACGGAACGGGCGTTCCGCCATCTGGGGATCACCACCCCCGGCACCTTGCCCCTCTAGCTGCGGCGTTCCGACGTCTCGGCCGGTCGGAGGGTAGACTCCGGAGCCGATCCCCCAACGACCCGGCGTCGATACCGCCACATACGAAAGGCCCACGCGTCATGACGGATCTCATCGCGGCAACAACGAACACCAACAGCAACCCGCTGACCCTGTTCCTCCCGCTCATCTTGATGGGTGGGGTCTTCTACTTCCTGCTGATCCGGCCGCAGCAGAAGCGGGTGCGCTCCCAGCAGGCGCTGGTCAACGCGATCGAGGTGGGCGACGAGATCATGACGACCGGGGGGATCTTCGGCACGGTCGCCGAGATGGACGACGACGAGGGGACCGTCCTGATCGAGATCGCCCCCGGTACCCGGATCCGGATGGTGAAGTCCGGCATCTCCCGGCGCCTCACCGAGGACGACGACTACGAGCCCGAGGGCGAAGACCAGGATCAGGACCAGCAGTTCTCGTGACCCAGTCGCACTCGCCCGGCGAACCCGCTCCCGCCGCGGTTCCCGAGCAACCGGCAGCCTCCGTCACCTTGGCGGACGTGCAGGCCGACCCGGAGCTCTCGCTCTTCATCACATCGGCCGATCGCGTGATGGAGGGGATGGGATACACCGAGCACGGGTTCCGCCACGCGAACCTGGTGGCGAGCATCTCGTATCAGGTGATGCACCGGCTCGGCTACACGGAGCGCGAGGCGGATCTGGCCTGCGTCGCCGGCTACCTGCACGACGTCGGCAACATGCTCACCCGCGAATCTCACGCACAGACGGGCGCGGTCTTGATCTATCAGGCGCTGAAGGGCCGCGCGGCCGGCAATGACCTGGCCGCGGTCATGGCGGCCGTCGCGAACCACGAAGAGGACCAGGGATACGCGGTGTCGCCGATCTCGGCCGCAGTGATCCTCGCCGACAAGTCCGACGTGCATCGGAGCCGCGTCCGGCGCTCGGGTCAGGTTGCGATCGACATCCACGACCGCGTCAACTCCGCCGTCGAGCAATCGTTCCTGCGGGTAGACTCGGAAGCCCGGACCGTCACCCTCGAGCTGACGATCGATACGGGTATCAGTCAAGTCATGGAGTACTTCGAGATCTTCCTAGGCAGGATGCAGATGTGTCGTCACGCCGCCGAGCAACTGGAGGCGCGCTTCCGCCTTACCATCAACGGGGCTGAGCTCGCGTGAAGCGCGATCGGAACCTCTGGTTGTCCATCGCGTTCGTCGCCGTCCTGGTGCTCGCATCCGCCCTCGGGTTCGCGTTCGGCGGTCTGAAGCCCACGCTCGGACTCGACCTCGAAGGCGGCCTGTCCGTCATCCTTTCGGCGCCCAGCGGCACGTCGGACACGGTCATGAACCAGGCGCTCGAGAACATCCGCAACCGCGTGGACGCGTTCGGCGTCGGCGAGCCGCAGATCTTCCTGTCGGGCAACAACATCGAGGTGCAGCTGCCCGGACTCGCGCCCGGCACCATCCAGACGCGCTCGAAGGACCAATGGTGCATCGCCTCCCCGGACGGCGGCATCTACGGGTGCGCCAAGGATCAGGCAACCGCCGAGAAGGCGCTCGCGGAGGTCACGGTGATCTCCGAGCCCACGAAGGTCTGCGTGGCCGACGCGCAGGGCAACGTGCTCGACGCGGCACTCTGCTTCGGCACGCAGGGCGAGGCGGACACCGCACGCACGGGACTCACCGTTCAGCCCAAGGCATCCACGTCACCGAGCGCCTCACCGTCGACGACGCCATCGACCGCGCCTGGCACCTCGCCGTCACCCGCCGCGGGTCCGTACTGCCTGACGGATGCCTCCGGGAAGACGTACGGGTGTTTCCCGACCCAGGCCAAGGCCGCCGACGCTCAGAAGGGCCTGATCTCGAAGACGACGGAGGTCTCCTACTGTCTGGCGGCGCCGGCGAATGCCCCGGCGGCCTCGCCGTCGCCGTCGACCTCCCCCTCGAACGGCGGGGGGAATCCCACCAGCGCGTCTCCCACCGCCAGTCCTTCGCCCACACCGAGCGTGTTCTCGCAGCTCGACTTCTCCGACGGCTCTGCCGCGAACCTGCCGTGCACGTTCGCATCCAAGAGCGACGCGCAGACGGCCCTCGGGGCGTTGTCCGCCACGCATGAGACGCAGGTGTTCTGCGTCATCAGTTCGGCCAACAAGAACCTCGGTTGCTATCTGAAGCGGCAGGACGCGCTCGACCAGCAGCGTGCCACCGGCCAGTCCCACCTGCTCCAGGTCATCGGGGAGACCGCCCGCCTCGAGGAACGGACCGTCCTGGCGATCATCGCGCCCTCCGACCCCAGCTACACAGCGACCCCGCTCACATGCGCCACCGCGACGGAACAGAAGACGAAGGCGTGTTCCTTCGATGCGCTCCTCAAGAAGGAGGTCGTCTACCCGGGTCCCGACGGGCAGTCGAAGTACCGCTTGGGGCCGGTCGTGATCTCAGGGAGCGACATCAAGAAGGCGCAGGCCGTGTTCCAGAGCGCGACCTCCACGAGCGTCAGCCAGGGCTGGGCGATCGACTTCTCGTTGAACGGCTCGGGCTCGACCACGTTCTGCGACGCGACGACCACGGCGCTCAATGCTCCCTCGCCGCAGAACGAGATCGCGATCGCCGTCGACCGGACCATCATCTCCTCGCCTACCGTCAACGGGGCCATCTGCGCGGGCTCGGGCGTGATCTCTGGTTCGTTCACCGAGAACAGGGCGAAGGACCTCGCGACGCAGCTGAACGCCGGTGCGCTCCCGGTGGAGCTCACGCGGCAGTCCGTGCAGACGGTGAGCCCGACGCTCGGGTCGCAGTCGCTGCATCAGGGGATCATCGCGGGGATCGCGGGACTCGGGGCGCTCCTGCTGTACATGCTGTTCTACTATCGTTTGCTCGGGGTCGTCGCCTGGCTCGGCATGTCGATCTGGGCCACGCTGGCGTTCGCGCTCGTCTCCCTCGCGGGGAAGGGGTTCGGCTACAGCCTGACCCTCGCGGGGATCGCCGGACTCGTCATCTCGCTGGGCGTCACGGCGGACTCGTACATCGTGTTCTTCGAACGGCTCAAGGACGAGGTCCGCAACGGCAAGACCCCGCGGTCGGCCGTGCGTCCGGGCTTCAAGCGCGCGTTCCGAACCATCGTCGCCGCGGACTTCGTCACCGGCATCGCGGCGGTCGTCCTGTACCTCACGGCCGTGAGCTCGGTCCGAGGGTTCGCGCTCACGCTCGGTGTCGCGACGGCCCTCGACATGTTCGTCGTGTACTTCTTCAAGCGGCCGACCGTGTTCCTGATCGCGGGGAACCAACGGCTCGTCGACATGAAGGGCTTCGGGCTCACGAGCGGCGTGGCGGGAGACGCGGAGCCGTTGCCGGTCTCGGGAGGCTCCAGATGAACCTCCACGAGGTCGTCTCCCACTACCGAGGCCACACCATCCCGCATCTGCGAGTGGTGGAGCAGCGCAACCGTTGGTTCCTGTTCTCCGGGATCATCATCGCGCTGTCTCTCGGCGGGTTGCTGTTCCGTGGGCTGAACCTCTCCATCGACTTCGAGGGGGGCGCACAGCTCCAATACGCCGATCGCTCGGGCGTCAGCGTCGCCGCCGTCACCGACATCCTGGTGGCGAACGGCCACGCGGACTCGGAGGTGCAGATCGTGAACGGGGACACGATCTCGATCCGGACGTCCACGCTGACGAACGACGCGGGCGAGCGGGACAAGCTCCTGGCGGCTCTGGCGACGCAGGCCGGCGTCTCACAGAACGACATCAACCAGCAGGACGTCGGGCCTACGTGGGGATCCGAGATCTCGCGCAAGGCGCTCATCGGACTCATCGTCGTGCTCGCGGCGATCTTCGCCTACATCTGGCTCCGCTTCGAGTGGAAGATGGCGTTCGGCGCGAACGTGGCCCTGGTGCACGACCTGATCATCACCGCGGGCGTGTACGCGCTCGTCGGTCGTCAGGTGACGCCCGCCACCGTCATCGCCATCCTCACCATCCTCGGGTTCTCGCTCTACGACACGGTGGTCATCTACGACAAGATCAAGGAGAACACCGAGACGTCGGCGATGGTCTCCAAGCTCGGCTACGCCGAAACGGTCACCTACTCCTTGAACCAGGTGCTGATGCGATCGGTCAACACGTCGCTCGTCGTGCTGCTGCCGATCCTCTCGCTGCTGCTCTTCGGGGGGGACACGCTCAAGGACTTCGCGTTCGCCATGTTCGTCGGCGTGACGACGGGCGCCTACTCGTCGATCTTCATCGCGGCACCCGTCCTGGCCGTCCTCAAGGAGCGCGAACCTCGGTACCGCGACATGGAGGCGAGACGCATGGTGCGTGGCACGAAGGCGCAGCCACGGAAGGCCGCAGCTCCGGCCGGGCGGGTCGTGGACGACGGGGAGGCCGGCGCCGCCGTTCCGGTCGCCGCGAGCGCCGCGGCCGCGACGCGTGCCACCGCGCGGAGCGGGGGTCCGGCTCGCCCGCGCCCGAAGAGCAAGCGGCGCCCGCCCGCCAAGAAGAAGCGGCGGTAGCGTCGTGGACATCGAGGCGATCAAGGGCCTGATCCGCGACGTCCCGGATTTCCCCGAGCCGGGCATCATCTACAAGGACATCACACCGGTCCTGGCCGACCCGATCGCGTTCTCGACCATCATCGACCTCATCGTGGTGCACTTCGGCAGGGGCAACGTCGACAAGGTCGTCGGGATCGAGGCGCGCGGGTTCATCCTGGCCGCGCCCGTCGCGTACCACTTCGGCGCCGGGGTCGTGCCGGTCCGCAAGCTGGGCAAGCTGCCCTGGCAGACCGTCTCCGAGGAGTACTCGTTGGAATACGGGTCGGCGACGCTCGAACTCCATCAGGACGCCATCGTTCCGGGGGAGCGGGTGCTGGTGGTGGACGACGTCCTCGCGACCGGTGGGACGGCGAGGGCGGCGGCTTCGTTGGTGGAACGGATCGGCGGCAGCGTGTTCGGCATCGCGTGCCTGATCGAGCTGGGGTTCCTGAACGGTCGCGACAAGCTCGTCGGCCACGACCTCTTCACGCTGATCCGTTACTGACTCGATCGACACGCTCCACCGTCCCACGGGTGGCCCGCGGCTAGACTTCTCCGCAGGAGGCGCACACCGTGGACAGTCGCGAACAGGTCAAGGCCGAGCAACGACGAGGTGGCCTGCTCTCGCGCCTTCGCCCGGGAGAGCCGGGACCACCCTCTCCGGTCGAGCCGCTGCTGAAGATCGTGCGCGGGTACAACCCCAAGGCCGACCTGAAAGAGATCCAGCGCGCGTACGCGGTGGCCGAGGCCTCCCACGATGGCCAGAAGCGGATCTCGGGCGAGGACTTCATCCTGCATCCCGTCGCCGTCGCGACGATCCTCGCCGACCTGCACCTCGACACGACCACGATCACGGCCGCGCTCCTGCACGACACGGTGGAGGACACGGACGTGACCTTGGCCGAGATCGAGGAGGACTTCGGCGAGGAGGTCGCGAGGATCGTCGACGGGCTCACCAAGCTGGAACGGATCGAGTTCAAGACCCGTGAGCAGGAGCAAGCCGAGAACGTCCGGAAGATGGTCGTCGCCATGGCCGGAGACATCCGGGTCCTGTTGATCAAGCTCGCCGACCGCCTGCACAACATGCGGACGCTGTCCGTGCTCGCGCCCGAGAAGCAACGACGGATCGCGACCGAGACGCTGGAGATCTACGCGCCTCTGGCCAATCGCCTGGGTGTCCAGGAGATGAAGTGGGAGCTCGAGGATCTCTCGTTCAAGACCCTGCACCCGGGACCGTATCGGGAGATCGCGAACCTGGTCGAGGCGCGTCGCGGCGAGCGGAAGGCGCTGATCGACAGCGTCATCGCCGCCCTCCGCGGCAAGCTGAAGGAGCTTGGTCTCAAGGCCGAGGTCGAGGGACGACCCAAACACCTCTATTCCATCTACGAGAAGATGGTGATCCGCGGCAAGGAGTTCAACGAGATCTACGACCTCGTGGGCGTGCGGATCCAGGTCGACAGCCTCCGCGACACGTACGGCGCGCTCGGTGCGGTGCATTCGCTGTGGCGCCCGGTCCCCGGCAGGTTCAAGGACTACATCGCCATGCCCAAGTCGAACATGTACCAGTCGCTGCACACGACGGTCGTGGGGCCGGGCGGCAAGCCGCTCGAGATCCAGATCCGCACGCGCGACATGCACCGCACCGCGCAGTTCGGCATCGCTGCGCACTGGCGCTACAAGGAGAGTGGCAAGCAGGCGCGCGACGCCGCCGACCTGGCCTGGCTCGGTCAGATGATGGAGTGGCTGAAGGACATGGCCGACCCTCGCGAGTTCATGGAGGGGTTGAAGATCGACCTCTACGGCGGCCAGGTCTTCGTGTTCACGCCCAGGGGCGACGTCGTGAACCTGCCGTCGGGCGCGACGCCGGTGGACTTCGCCTACGCCATCCACACCGAGGTCGGCCACCGCACGATCGGCGCCAAGGTCGGCGGCAAGCTCGTCCCGCTCGACTACGAACTGCGGACGGGCGACAGCGTCGACATCCTGACATCCAAGGCGCAGGGCGAGGGGCCGTCCCAGGACTGGCTGCAGTTCGTGAAGACGCCGCGTGCCCGGTCCAAGATCCGCCAGTGGTTCGCCCGCGGTCGCCGCGAGGACGCCATGGACCATGGGCGCGATGCCCTCCAACGGCTGATGCGCAAGCAGAACCTGCCGTTCAAGCGGCTCGCGAGCGAAGAGGCGATGACGCAGGTGGCGGTGGACGAGATGAAGTTCCCCGACCTGGAGGCGCTCTACGTCGCCGTGGGGGAGGGGCACGTGTCCCCGCAGTCGGTCGTCGCCCGGTTGGCCCGGTTGCTGAGCGGCACCCCTGAGGATGACGTCACGGACGTGCCGCTCGCGCGCCCGGTGCGCCTGGGCAAGCAGTCGGAGGTCGGTCAGGGCGTCATGGTCCGTGGCCTCCCGGACGTGTGGGTGCGGCTCGGCCGGTGTTGCACGCCCGTCCCCGGCGACCAGATCATGGGATTCGTCACCAGGGGACAGGGCGTCTCCGTCCACCGATCGGACTGTCCGAACGCGCGGACGCTGGAACGGGAGCCTGAGCGGCTGATCGAGGTGACGTGGGCCGAGGGGAAGCCGACCTCGTTCATCGTCGCGATCATGGTCGAGGCATTGGATCGCGTCCGATTGCTCTCTGACGTGGCGACCAATCTCTCCGACAGTCACGTGAATATCCTGTCCGCTACCTCGGCGACGGGTCGCGATCGCATCACCCGGCTCCGGTTCACGTTCGAGCTCGCCGACATCACGCACCTCTCGAGTGTGTTGACCTCGGTGAAACGCGTGGACGGCGTGTTCGACGCGTACCGCGTCGTGCCCGGTTGAGCCGTGCGGGTCGTCCTGCAGCGGGTCCGAAGCGCTTCGGTGAGCGTCGACGGTGTTCAGGTCTCGGCGATCGCCCGCGGGTATCTGCTGCTCGTGGGGATCGGCACGCAAGATGAGGACGACGAGGTCGAACGGATGGCGGAGAAGATCTCGAACCTCCGGGTCTTCCCCGATGACGAGGACAAGACGAACCTGGCGCTCTCCGACGTCCATGGGGAGATCCTGGTCGTCTCGCAGTTCACGCTCTACGCCGACGTGCGGAAGGGCCGGAGGCCGTCGTGGACCGATGCCGCAGCTCCGGACGTGGCGTCGGAGCAGGTGGAGGCATTCGCTCGGTCGCTCGAGGATCACGGTTTCACGGTGCGACGAGGCGTCTTCGGTGCGCACATGGACGTCGAGCTGCTGAACGACGGTCCGTTCACGTTGGTCCTGGACGGCCGGTCGCTCTGAAGGCGACCGGGGCTCCGCGACCGTCCGATAGCATGGCCCCCTCATGTGGCGCGACGTCTTCGACCGCAACCCCTACGGGACGAACTGCTGGCTGCTCGCAGCAGACGGCAGCGACGAGGCCGTCGTCGTGGACATCGGCTTCGAGCCGGCTCGCGTCCGGGAACTGCTGGACGCGTCCGGCAAGCGTCCCGCGGCCGTGCTGCTCACCCACGCCCACCTCGACCACGCGGAGGCAGCCGGCGACTTCGCGGGAGACGACGTACCGGTGTTCGTGCACGAGGACGACGCGGTCGCCTTCACGGACCCGGCGCGGTGGAACCCCGGGTTCTCGAACCCGCTCACCGATGTGAAGGACCTTCGGACGATCTCGGACGGCGAGGTGCTGGGGTTCGGCGGATTCCGTATCGAGGTGCACCACACGCCCGGGCACACGCCCGGCCACTGCTGCTTCCGCACGGACGCGTTCCTGCTCTCCGGTGATCTCGTCTTCGCAGGGTCGATCGGGCGGTCGGACTTCGCGAACTCTTCGCCGGTGGACATGGAGCGCAGCCTGCGGGGGTTCCTCGAGCTGCCCGACGACCTGCCGGTCTGGCCGGGACACGGGCCGGAGACCACGGTCGGTCGCGAGCGCGCCACGAACCCGTTCCTGCGGGGGTTGGTCTGATGGAGCTCGCTCCGCCACGTGGCACCGCGGATCTGCTGCCCGACCGCGCCGACGCGATGTACGGGCTCTACGTCGCGGCGCACCGAACGGCGGAACTGTTCGGGTTCCGCTACGTCGAGACGCCCATGTTCGAGCACACGGAGCTCTTCACCCGCACTTCGGGCGACACGTCCGACGTCGTCACGAAGGAGATGTACACGTTCGAGGACAAGGGCGGCCGGTCGCTGACGCTCCGGCCCGAGAGCACGGCGTCGGTCGTGCGGGCCTACCTGACCCACGCGCAGCAGCTCCCGAACCCGTTCAAGTCGTACTACGTCGGCTCGGAGTTCCGGCACGGACGTCCGCAGGCGGGCCGGCTCCGCGAGTTCCGGCAGTTCGGCATCGAGGTGATCGGCATCGAGGGAGCGGCGGCCGACGTCGAGGTCGTCGTCCTCGGCGAGCGGTACCTCCGCGAACGCGGTCTGGATCGGTACGTGCTCCACCTGAACTCGATCGGCGACGAGAACTGCCGGCCCGCGTACCGCGAGCAGCTCGTCGACTACTTCGAGCCCTACCGCGACCGCCTCGACGAGGATTGCCGGACCCGTCTGTCGAAGAACCCCCTGCGGGTGTTCGACTGCAAGGTGGACGGGGGGAAGGACTTCGTGCTCGCCGCGCCGACGATCGTCGAGCATCTCTGTGGGGCGTGCGCGACGCACTTCGCCGCGGTGAAGGAGGGACTGGACGAGGCTGGGGTCGCGTACCTGCTCAACCCCCGGCTGGTCCGCGGTCTGGACTATTACACGAGGTCGACGTTCGAATGGGTGTCGAGCGCGGTGGCCTCGGACCAGGCGTCGACGATCAACGCCGGCGGCCGCTACGACGGGCTCGCCGAGGCGCTGGGGGGACAACCGACACCCGGGGTGGGCTTCGCGATGGGGCTGGACCGCGTGCTGCTCGCGCTCGAAGCCGAGGGCGCGCCGCTGCCGGATGCGCGCGCGCCGCGATGCTTCGTGGTGGCGATCGGGCCGGACGCGGAGGCGGCGGGCCGCTTCTTGATCGCGGACCTGCGCGGCGAGGGGATCTCCGCGGCGGGGAGCTACGAAGAGCGACCGTTGAAGGCCCAGCTCAAGATGGCCGATCGGGCGGGAGCCGCGTTCGTGGCGATCGTGGGGGAGCAGGAGCTCGCGAACGGTACCGTCACGCTCAGACGGCTGGTCGACGGCGTCCAGAAGTCGGTCCCGACGGCGGACGTCGCCGGGTGGCTGGGCAAGCTCGACGGATGGGTGGACTGAGATGCGCGAGGCGCGGCCGGAGACACGCGTGGACATGCGAACGGTCATGCGTTCGCATGCGTGCGGACAGCTCCGTGCGAGCGACGCGGGGGCCGACGTGGCCCTCTGCGGTTGGGTCGCGCATCGCCGGGACCACGGCGGCGTGACGTTCATCGATCTCCGCGACCGCGAGGGAGCCGTGCAGTTGGTGTTCCACCCTGGCGAGGCCCCGGAAGCCCACGCGGCCGCGCAATCGCTCGGCGCGGAAGACGTCGTGCGTGTGACCGGTGTCGTCCGGCTCCGTCCGGAAGGCATGGTGAATCCCGCGCTGGAGACGGGCGACGTCGAGGTCGCTGCGGGCACACTGGAACTGCTGTCGGAGTCCGACACGCCGCCGTTCCCCATCGAGGACCGCACCGAGGCGAACGAGGACCTGCGACTGAAGTTCCGGTACCTGGACCTGCGGCGACCGGAGATGACGCAGATGCTCGCGCTCCGGCACCGGGTGATCCGCACGATCCGTGAATACCTCGACGAGCGTGGCTTCATCGACGTCGAGACGCCGATGCTCGGGCGCAGCACGCCGGAGGGCGCCCGCGACTTCCTGGTTCCGGCTCGCCTGTTCCCGGGGTCGTTCTACGCGCTGCCGCAGTCGCCGCAGCAGCTGAAGCAGCTGCTCATGGTCGCCGGCCAGGACCGCTACTACCAGATCGTCCGGTGCTTCCGTGACGAGGCGTCGCGGGCCGACCGCGGGTTCGAGTTCACCCAGCTCGACCTGGAGATGTCGTTCGTGGACGAGGAGGACGTCTTCTCGCTGATGGAGCCGCTGTTCGCACAGCTCGTGCGCGAGGTGCACGGGGTCGACGTCCCAACGCCGTTCCCGCGCCTCACCTACCAGGAAGTCGTCGATCGATACGGATCCGACAAGCCGGATCTCCGTTACGGCATGGAGCTCGCGGACCTGAACGGTGTCTTCGCCGGGACCGGCTTCAACGCGTTCGCATCGGTGGTGCCCTCCGGCGGGCGGATCCAGGGGATCGCGGCTCCCGGTGGCGGACAACTCTCGCGGAAGGAGCTCGACGACCTCGTCACGGAGACGAAGGGGCGGGGGGCCGCGGGCCTCGTGTGGCTGGTGGTCGAGGACGCGGGCGTGCGCTCGCCGGTCGAGAAGCATCTGTCACCCGAGGAGATCGCGGGCGTCCTGGAGGCGACCGGCGCGTCGTCCGGTGACCTGGTGCTGATCGTGGCCGATCGTCCCGATCGCGTCGCGGTGGCGCTCGACGGGCTCCGTCGAACGTTGGCCGCGCGACTGGGACTCGTTCGCGAAGGGGAGTGGCGCTACCTGTGGGTGACGGAGCCCCCGCTCTTCGAGTGGAGCGACGAGGACCAGCGGTGGGCGGCCCAGCATCACCCCTTCACCGCCCCGCTCACCGACGACCTGACGCCGGAGACCGCCAAGGCTCGCGCGTACGACATCGTGCTGAACGGGTTCGAGCTGGGAAGCGGGAGTGTCCGGATCCACGAACCAGGTCTGCAGCGCAAGGTGTTCGAGGCGCTGGGGCTCGAGACCGCGGAGATCGACGAGAAGTTCGGCCATCTGATCACCGCGTTCCGGTACGGGGTCCCGCCTCACGCCGGGATCGCGCCCGGCATCGACCGTCTGGTGATGGTGTTGACCGGCAAGGAGGCGATCCGCGACGTGATCGCCTTCCCCAAGGCGCAATCGGGCTTCGACCCGCTCACGGGCGCTCCCGCCTCCGTCTCGGACGAGCAACTGCGCGAGCTCGGCCTCCGGTACGCGGAGCCACCGAAGAAGGAGCCATAGCGTGGCCGAGCTCACCGATCACGACCTCGCGCTCCTCAACGGTCGGAACTTCGCGCACTTCGTGACACTCAACGGGGATGGTTCTGCGCACGCCGCACCGCTCTGGATCGACGTCGACGATGACGGCCTGGTGTTGGTGAACAGCGCCGTGGGCAGGAAGAAGGACCGCAACATCCGGCGCGATCCTCGTGTCGTCGTGTCCGTGCACTCCCAGGACGATCCCTACACCTGGACGGCGATCAACGGGACGGTCGTCTCGATCGAGACCGGCGAGGAGGCCGAGCAGCACATCGACTTCCTCAATCAGAAGTATCACGACGGCGAACGCTGGGAGTACGTGCCCGGTTCGGTGCGCGTGCTCTACCGGATCCGTCCCGACCGCATCGTCCGGGGGTAGGCCGGCAGTGACGGACGCTCCTCTCGCCGCGCGGATGCGGCCCCGGACGTTCGAGGAGTTCGTCGGGCAGACGCATGTCGTGGGTCCGGGGACCGCCCTCACGAAGTTGGTGGAGGGTGGCAACCTCCCGTCGATCATCCTGTGGGGACCCGCGGGCACGGGCAAGACCACGCTGGCGCATCTGCTCGCCGACCGGGTGGGCGCCGACATGATGCAGCTCTCGGCCGTCTCGTCGGGTGTTGCCGACGCACGCAAGGTGATGGAAGGAGCGAAGGGTGGGCTCTTCCGCACCGTCCTGTTCGTCGACGAGGTCCATCGCTGGTCCAAGGCGCAACAGGACGTGCTCCTCCCGGCGGTGGAGGCCGGAACCGTGACCCTCATCGGTGCCACCACCGAGAACCCCTACTTCTCCTTGAACACGCCGCTGCTCTCGCGCTGCCTGTTGCTCCGTCTGGAACCGCTGGGGCCGGATGAGCTGAAAGCGCTCATGCAGCGCGCGCTGGACGATCCCGAACGAGGGCTCGGCATGATCGATGTGAAGGTCGCCGGCGAGGCCCTGGAGCATCTGGCCGAGATCGCGGGCGGGGACGCACGGATGGCGCTCACCGGCCTGGAGGCGGCGGTCCTCGCGGCGCAGGGCTCAGGAGAGACCGAGGTCACGCGGGATCGCGCGGCGGAGGCCGTCCAGCGCAAGGCGGTCGTCTACGACCGGCAGGGTGACGCCCACTACGACGTGATCAGCGCGTTCATCAAGAGCATCCGCGGCTCCGACCCCGACGCCGCGCTGTTCTGGCTGGCGCGGATGCTCGAGGCGGGGGAGGACGCGCGCTTCATCGCGCGCCGGATGATCGTGCACGCGTCGGAGGACATCGGGCTCGCGGACCCTCGAGCGCTGCTGATCGCGTCGGCGGCCGCCCATGCGGTGGAGCACGTCGGGCTCCCCGAGGCGCGGCTGAACCTCGCGGAAGCGGCGATCTATCTGGCTCGCGCACCCAAGTCCAACAGCGTCTACACGGCGCTCGCGAAGGCGATGGAGGACGCAGCGAGTGCCGACGCCGTCCCCGAGCACCTCCGCGACTCCTCCTATCCGGGCGCGAAGCGTCTCGGTCACGGGAAGGGATACCAGTACCCGCACGATTTCCCGGGGCACCGCGTCGAGCAGGAGTACCGCCCGGTCAGGTTCCAGGGCACCACGTACTACGAACCATCGGGCGAGGGCGAGGACACGTAGCGAGGACCGAGCGCGTCGAAGGGGTTCCCGTGGGTATGCTACGCGGCGACCCGGGCAACCCGACCACCGACCACGAAGGGGACGAAAACCATGGCGCTACTCGCGCTCAGCGCCGGCGACACCGCCTTGATCATCCTGGCTGCGTTCTGGGGACTGCTGGTCCTGTTCCTGTGCATCGTGCTGCTCAACACGTTCCGCGTCCTGGAGAGCACCAAGATGATGATCGACGCCACACGCGAGGAGACGGTCCCGCTGCTGCGTGAGGTGCGCGGGTCCGTGGAGCGGACGAACCGCGAGATCGACCGCATCGACGGCATCCTGGAGAAGGTCGAGCATCTCTCCGGTCTGATCGAGCAGGCGGCGGCCAGCCCGCTCGTGAAGATCATCTCGGTCGGGGCGGGTCTGCGGAAGGGCGCGAGTCGCTTCAAGAAGAGCAAGTCCAAGACGCCGCCGGCGGGCTAGGGGCCGCGCGGTGGTTCGCCGGGGGTTCTGGGTCGCGCTCGGGCTCGGCGCCGGTGCGACCGGTGCGGTGATCACGTCGAAGTGGGCGCGGAAGCAGGCCGTTCGCGTCGCACCAGCCACGCTCGCCCGCGAGGCGAAAGGCGGGTTCCTCGAGCTCGGGAAGCTCGTGTCCGAGTCGATCGCCGAGGGGCGACAGGCCATGGAGGAACGCGAACGCGAGCTCCGTGGAGAGCTCCCGGCTCCACGCCGGGACGACCCGCCCGCCGCCTAGCCGTCGCCTCCGCCATCGGTAGACTCCCGGCGTGGAGAGCCACCGTATCCGCGAGACGTTCCTGTCGTTCTTCGAAGAGCGGGAGCACCGTCGCGTCCCGTCCTCGTCGCTGATCCCGCCACCCGAGTCCGGTCTGCTCCTCGCGAACGCCGGCATGAACCAGTTCATCCCGTACTTCCTGGGGCAGGCGCCGCCGCCGTTCCCCCGAGCGGTGTCGTGTCAGAAGTGCTTCCGCGCCAACGACATCGAGAACGTGGGTCACACGGCCAGGCACCTGACGATGTTCGAGATGCTGGGGAACTTCTCGTTCGGCGACTACTTCAAGGCCGACGCGATCCCGTGGGCGCACCAGCTGGTCACCGAGGGATTCGGGATCGACCACGACCTGCTGTGGGTCACGGTATACGACGACGACGCGGATGCGGAGGCGATCTGGATCGACGGGGCCGGGTCTTCGCGCCCGAGCGGATCGTGCGCCGGGGCCGGCTCGACGACGAGGGCCAGCTGGCGAACTACTGGCACACCCACGCGGCCGGGCCGGGTGGCCCGTGCTCGGAGATCTTCGTCGATCGCGGCGCGAAGTACGGACCCGATGGTGGCCCCGACGTCGACGAGGAACGGTTCATGGAGATCTGGAACCTGGTGTTCATCCAGGACCAGGTCGACGCGAACCTGGAGATCGTCGGCGAGCTCCCGGCGAAGAACATCGACACCGGCTCGAGCCTCGAGCGGGTCGCCACGCTGCTGCAGGGCGAGGACAACGTATTTCGAGACCGATGCTGTTCCGCCCGCTGCTCGAGGTGGTCGAGTCGCTGTGCGGCAAGCGCCACGGCGCGGACCCGCACGACGACGTCTCGCTCAAGGTGATCGCCGAGCACGGGCGCGCCACCACGTTCCTGATCGCCGACGGCGTCCAGCCCTCGAACGAGGGCCGCGGCTACATCCTGCGCCGGATGCTCCGGCGCGTGGTCACGCACTCGCGCCGACTCGGCATCGAGGGTGCCGGTCATGGAACCGCTCATACGCCGTACGACCGAGCTCTGGGGCGACGTGTATCCCGAGCTCCGCGAGAACGAATCCTTCGTGCTGCAGGTGGCGACGTCGGAGGAGGATCGGTTCGCCGCGACGCTCCGCCAGGGGCTGCAGCTGTTCGAGAAGGCGATCGAACGACACGAGGGGAGCAAGGTGCTGTCGGGCGACGACGCGTTCAAGCTCTCCGACACGTTCGGGTTCCCGCTGCAGCTGACGGAGGAGCTCGCCGCCGAGGCGGGGCTCGAGGTGGACGTCGACCGCTTCACGGAGCTCCTGGAAGCGCAGCGCACGCGCGCCCGCGGAGCGGCGAAGAAGGTGCCGATCGGCGTGGACGCCGGTGCGGTGCCGCCGACGGAGTTCGTCGGGTATCAGCATCTGGAGGCGGACGCGACGATCGTGGCGATGCTCGACGGCGAGAGCCGGGAGCTCCCCGTGGCCGAGGAGGGCGAGGACGTCCGCGTCTTCCTGAACGTCACGCCGTTCTACGCGGAGGGCGGCGGGCAGATCGGCGACCACGGCATCGATCCGCACGGCAACCGGCGTGATCCGCGTGGTCGACGCCCAGTGGGCGGGCCCGAACGCGATCATGCACTTCGGCCTGGTGGAGTCCGGCGAGATCCGCGGCGACCAGGAGGCACACGGGCAGGTGGATCCGGTACGACGGGAAGCCACCGCACGGGCCCACACGTCGACGCACATCGTCCACTGGACGCTCAAGCACCTCCTGGGGGACCACGCGCGTCAGGCGGGGTCGCTCGTCGCTCCGGGTCGACTGCGCTTCGACTTCCCGCACCCGTCGGCGGTCCCCCGGGAGATCCTGGACGAGGCGGAGCTCGAGGCGAACCGACGCCTCGCGCTCGACGACACGGTGCGGATCTACGAGACCACGTTCGACGAGGCGAAGGCACAGGGTGCGATCGCGCTGTTCGGCGAGAAGTACGGCGAGCTGGTCCGCGTGGTCGAGGTCGGGGACTATTCGCGCGAGCTCTGCGGGGGCACGCACGTCCACCGCACCGGCAACGTCTCGCTGATCAAGATCCTCCACGAGGGGTCGATCGGCGCGGGCATGCGACGGGTCGAGGCGCTGGTCGGACCCGACGCGCTCCGCGAGATCAACGCGGAACGCGCGCTCCTCCAGGGCTTGGTGACGACACTGGGAAGCACCGACCCGACTTCAGCGATCGAGCGCGCGCGGCAGCTCGTCGAGCGCGTGAAGCGGCTGGAGACCGAGCTCGGCAAGCTCCGTCAGAGCGACATCGGTGATCGCGTCGACCAGATCGTGGAGCGGGCGACGCTGGTCGACGGCGCGCGGCTGGTGTCGACGCTCGAGGACGTGGACGCCGACGAGCTCCGTGAGCTGGCCCAGAAGGTGGTCGGCAAGCTGGAGGGCGCAGGCGGCGCGGCGGTCGTCCTGGGCTCGGCCCGCAACGGGAAGGCGCTGATCGCCGCGGCGTGCAGCAAACGCCTGGTGGAACGGGGTGTGAGGGCTCCCGAGCTGCTCGACGTCGCCGCGAAACAGATCGGCGGCGGCGCGGGGGGCAAGCCGATCCTGGGGTTCGCGGGAGGACCGGACGCCGGTCAGGTGGAAGACGCGGTGGCGGGCATCCCCGCGCGTCTGGCGGAGCTCCTGGCAGGACAGTAGTATGAGCCAGACTACCCGGCCGGGCCGCGTGCTGGGCCTCGATCTGGGCGATGTCCGGATCGGGGTGGCGATCTCGGACGACGACCGCCGGATGGCGATGCCGCTCGGCACGATCCACACCGGGGCTCCCGCGGACCTGAAGGCCATCGCCAGCGCTCGTCGAGGAGCATGACGCGACGGCGGTGGTGGTCGGGCTCCCGCTGTCGATGACGGGGGAGCACGGTCCCGCCGCGGTCAAGGCGGGGTCGTTCGCCGACGCGCTCCGAGCGTTCCTCCAGGTCCCCGTGGAGCTCCACGACGAACGTCTGTCCACGGTGGAAGCCGAGCGCGCGTTGCGCGAAGCCGGTGTCGGTGGGCGGGAGCGGCGCAACGTCGTCGATCGATCGGCGGCGACCGTGATCCTGCAGGCGTGGTTGGACGCCCATCGCTGACGCGACACGCGCTCTCCGCCGGGCTGGGTATCCTCCCAACCCGTGGAGCAGGCACAACCTCGCCGGTCGGACCGGCACGACGATCCGAGCGGCCGCCCGCACCGCGGCGCGTTCCTGGTTCTCCTCGTGGCGTTCCTCGTGCTGGTGGGCGGCGTGGTCGCGGCGGGCGCGTACTACGGGCATTGCAAGGGCGCGAGTGGTCCGAAGCGGGACGTCCCGTTCACCGTGAAGCCGGGGACGTCGGGGGAACAGGTCGTGTCGCAGCTGCACGACCTCGGAGTGGTGCGGTGCGGCGGGATCGTCGGGCGCATCCTGCTACGCGGCACCGGCAAGGCCGACGCCATCAGGGCGGGGAGCTACACCCTGACCACCAACATGACGCTCGATGAGGCCGTGCTGATCCTCTCCACGCCACCGCCCGCCGTTCCCACGATCCGGCTGACGATCCCCGAGGGCTACCGGCTGACGCAGATCGCCGACCGCGTGCACGAGGAGCTGGGCATCGATCCGGATCGCTTCGTCGCGCTCGCGCAGAGCAAGGATTGGTCCCTCGAGCCGTACCTGCCCGCCGGGCAGGGGACCGAGGGCTTCCTGTTCCCGGAGACGTATCGCTTCTCGAAGACGGATACGACCGCGAAGGACGTGATCCAGCGCCTGCTCGATCAGTTCGGTACGGAGGCGGACGGACTGGATTGGGGCAAGGCGAAGGGGCTCGGCGTGTCCGATTACCAGATCGTGGTGATCGCGTCGATGATCGAACGCGAGGCCGCGGTGGCATCGGACCGCGCGAAGATCGCCGCGGTCATCTACAACCGGCTGGCCGCCGGGATGCCGCTCGGGATCGACGCGACGATCGGCTACATCGATCCGGACCCGTCCAACGGCCTCACGGCTTCGGACTTCGAGATCGACAGTCCGTACAACACTCGCCTCCACACGGGGCTGCCGCCGACGCCCATCGCGAGTCCGGGGATCGCATCCCTCCGCGCGGCGCTCGCGCCCGCCCACGTCGCCTACCTCTATTACGTCCTCTGCGGCGCCGACGGCGCACACCGGTTCAGCGTCAGCTACCAGCAGTTCCTCTCCGACAAGGCCGAGTGCCTTGGATGATCCGGTCGCGGTATCGCGAGTCGGAGGCTCGACCAGGACGGTGGGGATCCTGGGCTGGCCGGTCTCGCACAGCCTGTCGCCCGCCATCCACAACGCGGCGTTCGCGGCGCTCGGGCTCGACTGGGTCTACGTGCCGCTGCCCGTCCACCCGCTCCACCTCCTCGCGGCGCTGACCGGGCTCCGTGCGATGGGCTTCGCCGGAGCCAACGTCACGATGCCGCACAAGGCGGCGGTCGCGGACCTGGTCGACGACCTCTCGGATGACGCGCGGCGGCTGCACGCCGTCAACACGATCGTCGTCGACGGCGAACGCCTGCGCGGAGAGAACACCGACGCACCCGGCTTCGAGCGGTTCCTGCGGATGGACGCGGGCTGCGATCCGACGGGACGGACGGCGTTGATCTTCGGCGCCGGCGGCGTGGGGCGAGCGTGCGCGCTGGCGCTCGCCCGCGGCGGGGTGTCATCCATCACGGTCGCCGCGCGGACGTGCGGCTCGCGTCACCGAGCTCGCGGAGGCGCTCGAGGGTCTGGCCACGCCCGTCAACGGCGTGGCGTTCGACGACGCCGTGACCGTCCCCGCCGACCTGATCGTGAACGCGACACCGTTGGGCGCCGGTCAAGAGACGCTCCCCTTGCCGCCCATGGGTCCGCAGACGATCGTCGTCGACCTCCTGTACCACCCACCCGTGACGCCGCTCCAGGTGCGTGCGCGCGCCGAGGGCGCCGTCGTGTTCGGTGGCCTCGGACTCCTGCTCCACCAGGCCGCGCTCTCGATCGAGCTGTGGACGGGTCAGCAGCCGCCGCTCGAGGTCATGTCGGCCGCCGCGCTCGCGGCGACGTCCGACCGCGACTGACCCGGTCGTCCACACCTACCACGCAGCGAACATGGCCGTTCACCAGCCTCTTGCGGGCCGATGCTCAAGCGTTCGCCGCGGTCCGACGATGTGAGGGGTGACATATGGATGACTACTCGGCGCTCGCGTATCGGATCGCGGGCGGCGTCGCCGACGTGCGCGGCTGTCTCATCCTCTCCAGGGACGGGCTGATCCTCGGCTCCTACCCGGACGACGAGACGGCCGTGAAGCCGGCCTGGGTGACGGTTCGCTTCGCTCGGGGACCCCGAGCGCAGCTTCGTCGAATTCGGCGACCAGGTCTGGGTCTACGTCAGACGGCCCGCGTACGGTGCATTCGCCGTGGCCAACGCGGGCGTCCGACCGGGTCTGGTGATCGACCAGCTCGAGGGCATCCTGACCTCCGCCGAGGAGTCCCGGAACCGCCGTGACACGCTCCGCGTGCCGGAGGCCTCCGGCGGTCCTCCCGGGAAGCCGTTGACGTCCTTCCGGCCGTCGACGAACGGGGGTTCGTCCTCCGTCGCGCCGGCGCCGGGGAGCGCCGAGGCGAGGCACTGGGCCCGCACCGTCCCCGCCGTCGATCCCGCCGACGCAGAGAAAGAACGGGTCGCGAGCACTGTCGGCCATTCGGGTGATACGGCCGCGGCCGATGGGACCAAACCGGGGTCGGCAGACGCCGAGCATGACGCCGCGGAGGGCGAGTCCGGAGACGAACCCGATGTCGGATCCGACGGCGCGCCGACCGCCGACGGCAACGGGAAGGCGCGCGCCGCGGACGACCCATCGGACACACACGAACCCAATAGCGACGAACCGCACCCGCCCATGGAGCTCGACGCCGACGCCGAGGTCGACCCGGTCATGTTGGCCAAAGAGTTTTCCGGCCTGCTTCAGGTCGAGAGCCGTGATGACGAAGCTAGTTCCTGACGACCTAGACCGAACGGACCCCGGTAGACCGACATGACTACCGTCAAGCGAAAGGCGAAACAGCTCGGCCAGATCCTGATCGAACAGGGTCTGATCACACCTAGCCAACTGGAACAGGCACTCGAGGAACATCGCAAGACACCGAAGTCGCTCGGCCGTGTCCTGATCGACCTCGGATTGATCAAAGAGGCCGACCTCGTCCGCGCGTTGGCCGAGCAGGTGGGGTTGGAGTTCGTCGACCTCGCCGACTACCACATCGACCCCTCGTCCACGATGCTGCTGCCCGACGCGCTCGCGCGCCGGTACCGTGCGATCCCGATCGGCGAGCGCGACGGCAAGCTCCTCGTCGCGATGTCCGATCCGGCCAACGTCTACGCGCTGGACGACATCCGCACGATCACGAACCGCGACGTCCAGCCGGTGGTGGCGACCGCGGCCGACGTCGAGCAGGCGATCCAGAAGTTCGCGGGCATGGACGGTCAGGTCGAAGCCCTTGCGTCGCAGGCGTCCGAGCAGCTGGAAGGCGACGACGAGCAGCTGGAGGCGGCGCTCGAGGAAGCCCCGATCGTCAAGCTGGTGCAGGCGATCATGACCCAGGCGGTGGGGGACCGGGCCTCCGACGTCCACATCGAGCCGACCGAGCGAGACGTCCGCGTGCGGTTCCGCGTGGACGGCGTGCTCCACGACACGATGCACTCGCCCAAGAACATCCAGGGCGGGCTCATCAGCCGGCTGAAGGTCATGGCGGACCTGAACATCGCGGAGAAGCGGGTGCCGCAGGACGGCCGCATCAGCATGCGCGTCGGCGGTCGAACGCTCGACCTTCGTGTCGCGACGCTGCCCACGGTCTACGGCGAGAAGATCGTCATCCGCGTGCTCGACAAGTCCCAGGCCTTGCTCCGACTGGAGGACCTGGGCTTCTCCGACGACGCCTACAAGCGGTTCTCCGCGTCGTTCAGCAAGCCGTACGGCGCCATCCTGGTGACCGGACCGACCGGTTCGGGGAAGTCGACCACCATGTACGCGACGCTCAACATCTTGAACCAGGAAGACCGCAACATCATCACGGTCGAGGACCCGGTCGAGTACCGGCTGGACGGCGTGAACCAGATGCAGGTGAACCCGAAGGCCGGATTGACGTTCGCCTCGGCCCTGCGGTCGATCCTGCGTGCCGACCCCGACATCGTGCTGATCGGTGAGATCCGTGACAAGGAGACGGCCACGATCGCGATCGAGGCCGCCCTCACGGGTCACCTCGTCCTGTCCTCGCTGCACACGAACGACGCCGCCTCGGCCATCTCGCGATTGGTGGAGATGGAGGTCGAGACGTTCCTGGTGGCCTCGGCGATCGACTGCGTCGTCGCCCAGCGGCTCTTCCGCGTCCTGTGCGAGCGGTGCAAGGAGGCCTACAAGCCCGAGCACGCCGAACTGGTGGCCGCGGGCTACCCCGAATGGCTGATCCCCGAGATCGACACGCTCTTCAAGCCCACGGGCTGCTCGGCGTGCTCGACCACCGGGTACCGGGGGCGTGCAGGTTTGTACGAGGTCATGCCGATGACGGAGGAGATCCAACGACTCACGGTTGACCGCGCGTCTGCCGATGACATCCGGAAGGTAGGTATCGAGCAGGGAATGATGACGCTTCGTGACGACGGTCTGGAGAAGGCCCGGATGGGCCGGACTTCCATCGGAGAGATCGCAAGGGTGGTGAAGTGACATGGTGATGCAAGCAGATCAAAGCGATGCGCAGATCCCGATCCCGGAACTGCTCACCGCGCTTCTGGAAGTCGGCGGTTCGGACCTCCACCTCACGGCGGGAACCCCGCCGACGGTGCGGGTCAACGGCGAGCTGGAGCGGCTGGTCAAGTATCCCGAGCTGACCCCCAGGGCGCTCCAGGGGATGATCTACGCGATCTTGCCCCAGAAGCTCCGCGAACGGTTCGAGCAGGAGCTGGAGCTGGACATGTCCTACTCGCTGCCCGGTCAGGCGCGGTTCCGTGTCAACGTCTACCAGCAGCGGGACGCGCTCGGCGCGGCCTTCCGCCTCATCCCGTTCGAGATCAAGAAGCTCGACGAGCTCGGCATGCCCGGCGTCGTCGCGGACCTTGCCCGCTTCCCTCGCGGGTTCGTCGTGGTGACGGGCCCGACCGGTTCCGGGAAGTCGACCACCCTCGCGGGCATGGTCGACGTCGTGAACGAGGAGCGGGCCGGCCACATCATGACCGTCGAGGACCCGATCGAGTTCCTGCACAAGCACAAGAAGTGCATCGTGAACCAGCGCGAGGTCGGCGCCGACACCCACGGGTTCGGACAGGCGCTTGAAGCACGTCTTGCGCCAGGACCCCGACGTCATCCTGGTCGGTGAGATGCGAGACCTCGAGACGATCTCGACCGCGATCACCGCCGCCGAGACCGGCCACCTCGTCTTCGCGACCCTGCACACGCAGGACGCCCCGCAGACGATCGACCGCATCATCGACGTGTTCCCGCCCCACCAGCAGCAGCAGGTGCGGGTGCAGCTGGCGACGACGCTGCAGGGCGTCGTCACGCAGCAGCTGCTCCAGACGACCGACGGACAGCGGCCGGGTGGCGGCGGTCGAGGTGCTCGTGACGACCCCGGCCATCCGCAACCTGATCCGCGAGGGCAAGGTCCACCAGATCTACTCCGCGATGCAGGCGGGAGGCCGCTACGGCATGCAGACGATGGACATGTCCATCGCCGCGCACGTGAAGGCCGGCCGGATCACCCAGGCAGATGGCGTTCGAGCGCTGCCACGACCCCGAGGAGCTCCAACGCCTGGTCGGCGGCGCATCCAGCCCCACCCACGTGGACGGCGGCGGGGCCATGGCGATGGGCTCGATGATGTCGGGAGGCGACTATGTCTGAGTCATACGCGTACAAGGTCCGGGACAAGTCCGGGAACCTCGTCACGGGGACGCTCGTCGCCGACAACGAGCGGCTGGTCCTCGAGCGCCTCCGCGAGATGGGGTACACCCCGCTCGAGGTCGGCAAGGAGAAGAAGGGCCTCAACCTCGAGATCAACCTCCGGCCCAGCCAAGATCAAGCTCAAGGAAGTGGCGATCTTCTCCCGGCAGTTCGCCACCATGGTCAACTCCGGTCTGCCGATCCTGCGCGCGTTGTCGATCCTGTCCGATCAGGTCAGCAACAAGGAGCTCGCGAAGACCCTGACCCTGGTCCGCAACGACGTCGAACAGGGCTCGAGCCTGTCGGTGGCCATGGCGAAGTTCCCCAAGGCGTTCAACGATCTCTACATCGCGATGGTCAAGTCCGGCGAGACGGGCGGCATGTTGGACGACGTGCTGCTCCGGCTGGCGGACGTGCTCGAGCGCGAGGTGCACCTGCGTCAGAAGATCAAGTCGGCCATGACCTATCCGGTCGCGGTCGTCGCGCTGGTCGTCCTGATCATGGGGGCGATGCTGCTGTTCGTCGTGCCGCAGTTCAAGAACATCTACACGCAGCTCGGCGGCACGCTGCCGTTGCCGACCCGGGTCCTGCTCATGGCGTCGGACGCGCGTGAAGAAGTACTGGTACATGTTCATCATCGGCACCGTCGTGTTCGTGTTCGTCTTCAAGCGCTACAAGAAGACACGGAGTCCGGCCGAGCGACCCTCGATGCGATCAAGCTGAAGATCCCGATCTTCGGCACGCTGTTCCACAAGACCGCGCTGTCCCGCTTCTCCAGCACGGCCGGGATGCTGCTTCGCTCGGGCGTCCCCATCCTGCAGGCGCTGGACATCGTGGCGGACACGGTCAACAACAAGGTGATGTCCAGGGCGGTCGTCGACGTGCAGCAGAGCGTCCGTGAGGGCGAGTCGATCGCCAAGCCGCTCGCGAAGCACGCCGTCTTCCCGCCCATGGTCGTGCAGATGCTGGCCGTCGGTGAAGAGACGGGGCAGGTCGACACCATGCTGGACAAGGTCGCGAAGTTCTACGACCAGGAGGTCGAGGCCGCGGTCGACGCGTTGACGTCCTTGATCGAGCCGCTCCTGATCGCGATCATCGGTGGTGCCGTAGGGGCCGCGGTCATCGCGCTCTACATGCCGATGTTCAACATCATCAAGCTGATCCAGTGAGGCCACGTACGTAGTGAACCGCTGGTTCTACGTACGTCGAACGATGGCTCTTGTCCCTCCGGTCCGCGTCGGCGGGCCGGAGGGGTCAACCCTCGCGGTTTCCGTGCCGATATCCTCTGAAAGAACAGCGACGGCCGGGGTTCCGACCGTCGGGTCTGAGCGGAACGAGAGGAGGTGGCACCGGTGCTTCGGAAGACGCTGAGTCGGTTGCATGGCGAGGAAGACGGATTCACCCTCATCGAGCTGATGGTCGTGGTGATGATCCTCGGGATCTTGATCGTGATGGGTCTGCCGACGTACATCGGCGTGCGAGCCAGGTTCCAAGACCGGGCCGCCCAGACGGACCTGCGGAACGCGGTCCTGTCCGCCCGGATCCTCTACACGGACAACGCCACGTTCGTGAACGCCAACTCCGCACCCGGCACCGGGCTCGTCACGATCGTTCCGAACATGTGCTACGTGGCGGGAACGGCCGCGACCAAATCGGTGGACACCGGGGCGGTCGTGTGCGCGAGCGGGGCCGGGAGCGGTTCCATCAGCGTCAACTCCACCATCTCGCAGTTCACGGCCGCCCGCCTGTCCGCGTCGCAGTCCTGCTTCGTGATCCTGGATGCCACGACCGGCACGAAGTACGGCAAGACCACGGCGGCCAACTGCTACGCGGACTGGGTCACGGCCGTGACCGTCACGGCCACGACGCCCGCGGCCGCCGGCTGGTAGCCGCGTCCTACCCATGCTCCAGGTATCTTCCCGAGAGAGCTCCTCGAACGGCGCGCGTTTTCCTCAAGCGAAACGCTGCGGATGTCGAGAGCGACTCCAGTGGGTGCACCAGAAGGCGCGCCCCATCCGAAGCGAGGAGTTGACATACATGCTCAAGCGCTTCATGCAGCGCAAGACCGATGAGGACGGATTCACCCTCATCGAGCTGATGGTGGTCGTATTGATCATCGGCATCCTGATCGCCATCGCACTGCCGACGTTCCTGGGTGCCCGCACCAGGGCCCAGAACCGCGCCGCGCAGTCCGACCTTCGCAACGCCCTCGTGGCCGCGAAGACGATGTACACCGACAACAGCTCGTACGCGCTGGCCGACGAGACGCGGCCACCGGGCTCACGACCGTCGAGCCGTCGCTCACGTACGTCGCAGCGTGCCTCGACGGTCGCCGCCCCGAGCATGCAGCGTCAAGGCGGCTGCCACCACGCTGGGCTGCAGCCCGCATGTCGGCTTCGGGCGTCTGCTACGGGATCTTCGACAGCTCGACTGCCGGCACGAAGTACGACCAGGCAGCCGCGTTGACGACGACCTGCACCGGTGCGCACGTCGTGACCGACGCGCCGACCGCGACCAGCTGGACGTAAGCAGCCCGAGATCAAGCAGCTATCGCATGAGAGGGGCGGCCGAACGGGCCGCCCCTCTTCGCGTTCCCGTCCGATCCGAGACCCGTTCACCCGTCTACCCGATCCTCGGTATTCGTAGGTCGAGAGTCCGGTTTTGCTCAAGCGAAACCCCGAACCGGCCGAAACCAGTCCAGTAGGCGCGGCAGAAGTCGCGCCCGACACAGGGAGGGAGTTGAGGCACCATGCTGAAGCGCTTCATGAAGCGCAAGGCAGATGAGGACGGATTCACCCTCATCGAGCTGATGGTGGTCGTATTGATCATCGGCATCCTGATCGCCATCGCGCTGCCGACGTTCCTGGGCGCCCGCACGAGGGCCCAGAACCGCGCCGCGCAGTCCGATCTTCGCAACACCCTCGTGGCCGCGAAGACGCTCTACACGGACAACAGCTCATACGTCGGCGCCAACGCTGCCGGGCTGGCCGCTGGTTGAGCCTCGCTGACCTACGTCGCCGGCGCGGCTCCGACGGGGCTCCAGGTAGGAATCGGAGTGGTGGCCGCGACCGACCTGGGCGGCCGCACGTCAGTCTGCGTCCGGGGTCTGCTTCTACATCTCCGACACTTCCAGCGCCGGGACGAAGTACGGCCAGACGCTTCTGGGACTGCATGTGCGGCTCCGACCGCAGGTGCCGCCGCAGCGCGAGCTGGACCTAACCCGGCTCGATCAGGGAACCGATGTTGGAGAGGGCGGCGGCCTCCGGGCCGCCACCCTCTTCACCTTCCTGAGTAGTGGCTCCTACCGGTTCCTAGGTATTCCTGGATCGAAGGGGGATCGCGCTCTCAAGAGCGGGGCAGATCCGACCGAAACTCGCTTCAAGTGGCGGACATCGAGGTCCGCTGGAGGACTTGGAGAGGAGTTGAGGCACCATGCTCAAGCGCTTCCTGGAGCGCAAAGAGGATGAGGACGGATTCACCCTCATCGAGCTGATGGTGGTCGTATTGATCATCGGCATCCTGATCGCCATCGCCCTGCCGACGTTCCTGGGCGCCCGCACCCGGGCCCAGAACCGCGCCGCGCAGTCGGACCTTCGCAACGCCCTCGTGGCCGCGAAGACGATGTACACGGACAACAGCTCGTACGCGGCCGCCGACGACAGTCAGGCACCGGGCTGACGACCGTCGAGCCGTCGCTCACCTACACCGCTGCCGCCTCCACGGTCGCGGCGCCGTCGGTGAGCGTCAAGGCTGCTGCAACCACGTGGGCCGCTGCTCGGATGTCTGCCTCCGGCACCTGCTTCGGGATCTTCGACAGCGCCGCGTCAGGAACCAAGTACGACCAGGGCGCCACGCTGACGACGACCTGCACCGGTGCGCAGGTCGTGACCGACGCACCTACGGCGACGAGCTGGACCTAAGTTCACGACGAGTACGCACGCAGGAAGGGCGGTCTTCGGACCGCCCTTCCTCGCGTAGAGGGGTCGCTCAGAGCTGCCAGCCGGGGAGCCACGCGAGCCGACCCAGCCATGGCGTTCGCGACCCACCAGCCCGTCCAGACCGGGAGGAACGCCAACGCGACGATCGCCGCCGCCGCCGCGGATCCGACCGCGATGGCTCTCGCCATCCGTGTCGGCAGGCGTCGGACCGTCGACGACACACCGAGGCACATGAACGGGACCGCCGGCAGCATGTACCAGATGAACTGCGTCCGCCCGACCAAGAACCACGGGAGGAACATCGCGGCGTATCCGCCGAAGACGACCGCGTCCTGCCACGTCGGCCGCCGAACGATCTGGACGAGCGCGACGGGCAGCGACAGAAGGAACCCCCACCACAACACCGGGTTCCCGAGCGCGATCACGACGCTCGACGAACCATCGCGCACGTCGTGCAGGTAGCGGACCGGGTGCAGCAGGAAGGGCCAGGTCCAGGGCTGAGAGTTCTCGGGCTGGATGGCGACGTGCCCCTGCTGATAGCGCAGCATCGCGATCTGGAGCGTGACGAAGTCGTGGACGGCGAGTCCGTGCTGGACGAAGAACGCCCCGTAGCTCACCAGGTAGACGACGGCGGGGACGAGCACGAAGGATGCCGCCAGCGTCCCGATGGTCGCGGGGCCGGAGCGACCGTCGACGACGACCTCCGGTGAACGCCCAGATGCCGCAGAGCCCGGCGGCGAACGGGAGCGCGAACGCCCCCGACCACTTCGTGGCGACCGCACACCCGAGGAAGACGCCGGCCCACAGGCGCAACGGTGAGCCGAAGACCCGATCGATCCGGCGCCATCTGACCGGTTGACGCGGGACGCCCCCATCCGCTCGCGATCGAGCACGAGGAACGAGCGCCGCCGCCGTGACGAACGTGGTGAGGAAGATGTCGAGCATCGCCATGCGGCTCTGCACGATGTGGAGGCCGTCGAGCGCCAGCAGCAGCGCCGCGAACCCGGCCCACCAGACCGAGCGCCAGAGGTGGAGGGCGAGCAGATAGAGCAGGGCCACGCCCGCGATCCCGAACGCCGCGGAGGGCAGGCGCCATCCGATCGAGCGCTGACCCATCGGGCCGATCCCCAGCAAGGCGATGATCCACTTGCCGAGCGGAGGATGCACCCACGTGGCCTCGTCGGCGATCCGCACGGCCGGGGGACGGTCTCCGATCGGGTCCAGGATCGCGCCTCCGAGGTACGCGGATGCGTCGAAGACGTAGTAGGACTCGTCTCCGTAGAGCTGGCCGGGCGCCGCCAAACCCCACAAGCGGACGCCGGCGGCGATGGCGAGCACGACCGCCGGCACGGCGATGCGGCTCGGGATCCGCGAGGTGAGCATCGGACGCTGATGATTCCACGCCCTCGAGCCGATCCCGTGTAGGTCCCCTCAGGTCGCGCTCAAGTCGGGACCGATCCGCTCCGAGATAGGAGTGGGGAAGGGTCGGCGCTCGGTGCTGGCCGACCCCGTCCTACCCGATCCCCGGTATCCGGCTCACGTGCGCTCAAGCGTGCCCCCCGATATGCCGACGTCTAACTGACGGACAGAAGGTGGTAGGCGAACGCCCATGATGGAAGCGATCTATCGCATCAGACGCCGGGCCGCGGGGCATGCCCAGGACGAGGCCGGCTTCACCATGGTCGAGATGGTCATCGCCATCTTCATCTTCGCGATGGTGATCACCGGGGTCGGTGTGGGCATGAGCAGCGCGCTGAACCTGACCCGCCAGAACCGGAACCGGTCGATCGCGGCGAACCTGGCCGCCCAGCAGATGGACACCATCCGCAGCACGGACTTCGAAACGCTGGACCAGATGACGCAGCTCACGCAGCCGACCACCATCACACCCACACCGACGGTCGAAGGCGTTCCCTACACCATGACCCAGAACACGCATTGGGTCCGCAAGAACGCGACCGGAGCAGCCGCCGGACCCTGTCAGAGCCCACCGACCGCGGCGAACCCGCTCGCGTACATCGCCGTCACGACCACGGTGACGTGGGCCGACATGCACGGCGTGCTGCCCGTCCAGACGGACACGGTGGTCTCGCCTCCGGTCGGCGTCTACGACCAAACCGAGGGACATATCCGCGTCACCGTCCTGAACGCGGCCAGTCAGCCGGTCTCCGGGACGATCGTCACGATCTCGAACCCGTCCGCGGGCGTCTCCGACACCGCGACCACGGGCGCCGACGGGTGCGCGTTCTTCGCCTACCAGCCGGCCGGCGCCTACACGGTGACGCTCTCGTCGGGCGTCGGGAAGGTGGACGGGCAGGGAAACGCCACGCCCCTGCAGAACGTGACCGTCAAGTCCGCCTCGACGAGCACCGTGCAGTTCGTGTTCGACACGGCGGCCACCCTCGCGCTCACGCTGTCGTCCATCTCCGGCTACACCGTCCCGTCGGCCGTGCCCGTTTCGCTCGGCAACACGGCGCTGCAGCCCACCGGGGTGCTGTCGTACTCCGGCTCCGGGAGTCTCTCGCTCGATCCCGAGCCTGTTCCCCTATCCATCCGGATTCCAGGCGTGGGCGGGAAGCTGTTCGGATGCCGACCAGCAAGGGGTGAACCCCCTCGGCGGCCCGTATTACTCGGGCGCCATCCGAGACTCCGCGATCGCCATGACGCCGGGGGGAACGAGCAACGGAACGATCGTCCTGCCGTCGACGAGCCTGCGGTTCAGGCGCAGCACTTCCATCACGAACTACTCGGTGACGGCGACGCACGCGGGATCGGGCGATGCCGGCTGCCCGACGGCTGAGTCGTACGTGCTCGCGACGGGGCTGACCATACCGACCAGTGCCTCCGGTGTCGCCGTCAACGTCTCGTTGCCCTACGGAACCTGGGACATCACCGTCAAGAACGGCTCAGGCTCCACCAGAGGCACGGAACAGATCACCCTCAGTCCGCTGAATGCCACCTGGCCCGTCACCCCAGCCGTCCTGGTCGTCACATGAGTTGGCTCAACGAACGACTCGCGCGTGCCCGGTCCGAGGACGGCGTCACGCTGATCGAGCTGGTCGTCGTGTGCTCGGTGATGACCGTGATCCTCGGGTTCGTGACGCGAACCTTGGTGGTGATGCAGAACGCCTCGACGGGGTCGAGCTTGCGCCTTGCAGAACCTCGAGGAGGCGCGGGTCCTGATGGACCTGGTGAGCAAGGACATCCGGACCGCCGCCCGCATGACGCCGACCACGTCGCCGTTCGACGTGACCGCCTGCACCGCGAACGGTCAGGTCCAGCCGTGCGCGCCCGCAGGGTGGACGCCGGGGGGGAACACACCCCCGTTCGTCGGCAGGTCGGAGCTGTGGTTCTACGCGAACCTCACGCTCGCGAACCAGACGCAGGCCTCGCCGTGCCCGGACATCGTCCACCTCTACGTGGACTCGACCACCAACCCGCCGGTCCTCAAGGAACAGACGATCTCCGATGCCAACGCCGCGGCCGACGCCCCGCCGAACTGCAGGTACGGAGGCGCGTCGGCCCCATACACGGGAACGTGGAACACGCGCCTCGTCGGCAAGTACATCGTGAACGGCACGGCCAACTGCATCACGCCCGACCCGGTGTTCATCTACTGGTACGACGACGGCACCGGGACCCCCGCCGCCTACCCCAACCCGACGTCAGACAGCGTCTCGCTCATCGCGGCACAGACGTTGCAGGTGGACGCCGTCGGGATCACGTTCGCCGTCCGGCAGGCCACCAACTACAAGGTCCCGTGCGCGACGCTCGTGAACCGCGTGCGCCTCGCGAACGTGGACTACAACCCGATCCCCAGCCCGGTGCCCTGAGATGAGGAAACCCACCATGTTGTCGTTCCGACGCAGTGCCGACGAAGACGGGGTCGTGCTGATCACCGTCCTCTTGGTGACGTTCGTGCTGCTCATCCTGGTGGCCGGGACCATGGCCTATGCGATCGGCTCGCAGCCGCTGTCGCGTCGTGACCAGGACTGGAACGCGGCGCTGAGCTCCGCCGAGGCGGGACTCGACGACTACCTCTACCGCCTGAACCAGAACGACCAGTACTACCTGTACGGCGCGGCCCCGACCCCGCCTCTCGCCTGCGGGACAGGGCTGACGCTTGCCGCGCCGCCCGACGGGAACCTGGCGTTCTCGCAGTGGCTGTCCGTGCCGGGAGCCACCAGCAACGCGACGTTCACCTACCGGGTGGACACGTCGTGCCTGTCGCAGGGCGCCGTCATCGTGTGGTCGACCGGGAAGGCCGCGAACGTCACCCGCACGGTGCAAGCCACCCTGCGCCGGCGCGCGTTCATCGACTACCTGTACTTCACCGACTACGAGACACTAGGACCCCGCCGCCTACACCGGCAATCCGTACACGCCGGCGCAGGCGCAGGCGAACTGCCCGCGCCACTTCTACGACTCGCCGCCGCGCAACTCGAACTGCATCGACATCAACTTCGTTTCCGGCGACACGATCAACGGCCCGTTGCACTCCAACGACGCGATCTTGATATGTGGGACCCCGGTGTTCAACGCCAAGGTCACGACCAGTTGGCAGGGTGCCGGCAGCCCGCTCAAACGGTGGCGCGACAACACCAGCGGCGGTTGCGGCGGAAGCCCCACGTTCGCCAGTAGCGGGGACCCGAAGTATGCGGACCCGCTCACGATGCCCCCCAGCAACGCCGCGATCAAGGTGAAGGCCGACGCCACCCTCGGCGGCGCGGGGTGCCTGTTCACGGGCCCGACGTCGATCACGCTGAACGCGGCGGGCACGATGACGGTCGCGAGCCCGTACACGAAGTCCGGCGCCGCCCCCAACAACTGTGCCGGAGGGACGAAGGCCGCCCCGGTCACTCAGGCGCTGCCCGCGAACGGTGTGATCTACGTGCAGAACGTCCCGGCGGACCCGGCCGACCCGAATTACACGGCCGGCTGCAAGACGTCGACGCAGCTGAATGGATCGTCCACCGTTCAGCACCCGCTGGGCTACCCGCAGAGGTGGGACATCACCCAATACGGCTGCACGGACGGTGACGTGTTCCTCAAGGGAGCGTTGAAGGGCCGTCTCACGATCGCGGCCGACAACAACATCGACATCATCGGCAACATCACGTACAACGGTGGGACCGGCGGCAGCGACCTGTTGGGCCTGGTCGCGAACAACTACGTCGAGATCTACCACCCGGTCGGCGACTGTGGCTCCAGCAGCTGCCAGAACGGGAGCAGGGTGAACAACTACTACAACCTCGATGATTTCCCCGGCGGATACTCGGGAGCCTTCCTCAACCCCAATATCCAAGCGGCGATCCTGTCGGTGAACCACTCGTTCCGGGTGCAGAACTATCAGTACGGCGACGACAACACGCTGGGGACGATCAACGTCTACGGTGCCATCGCCCAGGAGTACCGAGGCATCGTCGGAACGACCAACACATCTGGGTACCTCAAGAACTACAACTACGATCAGCGGATGAAGTATCAGTCGCCTCCGTTCTTCCTGAACCCGATCGACTCCGCGTGGCAGATCGTCACCTGGGTCGAGTGCAAGGGGACGAGCAACGGCGTCATCCCCACCACCTGCCAGTGACGCTCGTCATCCCCGGACGGCGCTGAAGCCGGGGTAGGATTCGCTCCCACGTGGACACCACCCTGCGCGCGATCGTCGCCGCCGTCCTCGGTCTCGCCTTCGGGAGCTTCCTGACGGTCGTCGTCGACCGCGTCCCCAAGAAGGAGTCGATCGTCTCTCCTCGGTCACGGTGCCCGCACTGCGGGGCCGAGATCCGCAACCTCGACAACATCCCCGTCCTCTCGTGGTTGCTGCTCCGCGGACGGTGTCGGTCGTGTCGGGCCCGCGTCTCCGCGCGTTACCCGCTCCTCGAAGCGGGAACGGCCGCGTCCTTCGCCGGCGTGGCGATCGTCTATCCGCGCGTCTACGTGATCGCGCTGTTGTGCGCGTTCTGCGCGGTCATGATCGCGGTCGGCGCGATCGACCTGGAGCTCAAGATCATCCCGAACAAGATCACGTACCCGGCGTTCCCGGCGTTCGCCCTCGGGATCGTCGTGGGGTGGGCGATCGGCCAGGGCCTGGATCCGATCCGCGCGCTCATCGGGTCGCTGGCCTACGGCGGAGCGTTCCTGGTGATCGCGGTCATCGCGCCCCGCGGGCTGGGCATGGGTGACGTGAAGCTCACGGGCCTGATCGGGCTGGTCATGGGATCGTTCGGGCTCCGCTTCGTGGCGGTGGCTGCCGGTGCGGCCGTCCTGATGGGAGGGCTCGGCGGTGTCCTCGCGCTCCTGGCCGGTCGCGGCCGCAAGAGCGCCATCCCGTTCGGACCGTTCCTCACGGCCGGCGCCCTCGTCGCGGTCTTCTGGGGCGAGCGGATCGCCGCCTGGTACCTGCGTTCGTTCGTCTGATCCACCCGCCTCCGAGGCGCCAGAGAACGGACCCGAACACGCGTTCGGACCAGCGGAAACTTCCCCTGGCGAGATGTTTGACTGCGGTTGTTCCCTGGTGTTTCGTAAGGGGCCTCATCGTGCTACTTGTGGCACATGAGCACCAACGTGGCACAAGTGCCACATGAGATGACAGCGGACTCGAGGGAGGGTGACCGCGTTGAGCGAGTCGCAACCGTTCGTTCCGGGCGGTTTGCTGACCGTGGCCGAGGTCGCGGGCGCCATGCGCGTCTCGAACATGACGGTCTACCGGCTCATCAAGAGCGGCGAGCTTCCCGCCGTGCGCGTCGGCAAGAACTACCGGCTGCGCGAGACAGATCTGGAGCGCTTCTTGGAGGAGCGCTCCGTCCGGACGGAGGGTCCGTAGATGGCGAAGGTTCGGGTCGGACTCGACATCGGTGCCACCGCCGTGCGCGCCGCCGAGCTCCAGGGCGGGGACGCCCCGGTGGTCGTGCGTGCCGCGCAGGTCCCGCTGCCTGAGGGCGCGGTCGAGGCCGGCGAGATCCGTCAGCCCGAGATCGTCAGCGAGGCGTTGCGCGAGCTATGGCAACGAGGAGGTTTCAAGAGCCGCCAGGTCTACATGGGCGTCGGCAACCAGCGGGTGGTGGTGCGCGAGATCGCGCTCCCGTGGCTGCCGGAGAAGGAGCTCCGGGCCTCGCTCGGGTTCCAGGCGCAGGAGTTCATCCCCATGCCGGTCGAGGACGCCGTCCTGGACTTCGACCCGCTCGGCGAGTTCGAGCAGGAGGGGCGCCGGATGCTGCGGCTCATCCTGGTGGCCGCACAGCGGGCGATGGTCAACACGGTCGTCGACGTCGCGCTGGCCGCGAAGCTGGAGCCGGTGGGCGTGGACCTCGTTCCGTTCGCCATGGCCCGTGCGGTCGGCATGCCCGAGGTCGGCATGGAGGACGAGGAGGGTGGCGAAGAGGCCATCGTCGACATCGGCGCCACGGTCACGAACATCCTGGTCCACGAGAAGGGCGTGACGCGGTTCGTCCGCATCCTGCCCTCGGGTGGACGCGACATCACGCTGGCCATCGCGCGGAACTTCGGCGTCGAGGCCGACGTCGCCGAGCGTTTGAAGCGCGGTGAGGCCATCGAGGGTGGTCCGGACCTGGAAGAGGTCCATCGGGCCGCCATGCAGCGGGCCCAGAACTTCGTCGACGAGGTCCGGTCCTCGCTCGAGTTCTACACGGCGCAGACGCGAGGCGCCCGGATCGGACGGGTCCTGGTGATCGGCGGCGGATCGAAGCTCCAGGGGTTCCTCGAGCTCCTGCAGGAGCGGGTGCCGGCGGCGATCGAGCGCGGGCACGTGTTCCGGCGCGCCAAGTCGCAGCTCTCCCTGTCCGAGGAGGCGCTCGCCGAGGCGGAGCCGGTGCTGGCGGTGGCCGTGGGCCTGGGCATCCCCGGGAGGCACTTCGCGTGAGTCAGGTCAATCTCCTTCCCCCCGAGCTTCGCGCCCGGCAGAAGACCAGACAGCAGACGACGCTGATCGTCGGCGGCGGCGTCGCGTTGATCGTGCTGCTCTTGGGGTTCTGGTTCCTGCAGGGTCAGAAGCTCGCGGGAGTCAATGACGACGTCGCCGCGCAGAACCTCACGAACTCCGGGCTCCAGACCCAGATCGACCAGCTGCAGGACTTCCAGCAGCTGCAGGAGCAGGCGGCGGCCCAGCAGGCGCTGCTCGCGAAGGCGTTCTCCGGCGAGGTGTCGTTCTCGCAGATGCTGATGGATATCTCGCGCACGATCCCGATCCGACGCCTATCTCGACTCCTTCAACGCCAACATCACGGCCCCGGTCGCGGGAGCGGCCGCCACCACGCCGACGACCAACTTCGTCGGTTCGTTCACGGCCGGAGGCGCGGCCGACGGCTTCGAGAGCTTGGCGAGCTGGCTGACCCGTCTCGAATCCGTGAAGGGCTGGGTGAACCCCTACTTCTCGAGCGCCACCGAGACGGGCCCGAACACCGGCCTCTACACGTTCACGAGCAGCGTCGACCTGTCCCAGGACTCGCTCACCGCTCGCGGCCGAGGAGGCGTGCCGGGTGGGGGGTAAGCGCGCACCGCTCTTCGCCGGCGTCGGCGTCGCGGTCGCCGTGGTGATCGTGGCCCTCTTCCTCGTCTTGCCCAAGATGGGTCAGGTGAAGGACGCGAAGGCATCCTTGACCGACGCCCAGGGCCAGCAGGCGACCCTCGGCGCGCAGTTGGCCGCCCTGCAGCAGGCACAGACCGAGGCGCCGGCGAACCGCGAGACCATCCGGAAGGTCCAGCAGGCGATCCCACCCACCGTCGATCAGCAAGGGTTCATGCTCCTGCTGCAGAACGCCGCCGTGCAGTCGTCGATCGACATCGTCACGATCTCTCCCGGCGGCCCGGTCTTCGACGCGACCACCGGCCTTTCCACGGTGACGAACTCGATCTCGGTCACCGGCAGCTACTTCGCGATCACCGAGTTCCTGTTCAAGATCGAGACGTTGCCGCGGGCGGCCAAGACGAGCTCGGTGACGATCGCGCCCTCGCCGTCGGAGACCGATACGAGCCTGCTCACGCTCACGGCCTCGGTCGACATGTACACGAGCGACGAGAGCGCCGGTCCGGGGTCCTCGCCGGGTCCGACCACCGCCGCCGGAACGACCACCACCACGCCGCCCGCAGTCACTTCGCCCGCGGCCGAGACGAAGCCGGGAGCCTGACGGATGCCTCTCAACGAACGCGACCGTCGGGCGCTCAAGATCGGCGGCATCGTGGCCGCCGTATTGGTGGTGGCGCTGTTCGCGCTCGGCCAGCTGGGCAAGGGCGGCGGGAACGCGCTGCCGCCGCTTTCCGTGGGGCCCTCGGTCGCCGGCCCGACCGGGGTGACTGGAGCTCCGACCGGCCCGACCGGGAGCGTCTCCCCGTCGCAGAGCGGTGGACCGGTCCCGAGCCCGATCTTCTCCGGGCGCGATCCGTTCTCGCTGCCGCCCCAGTTCGTCACGGGCACCCCGGGACCGACCGGTGCGAGCGGCGGCACCGGCCCGAATCCGACGGGTCCGACCGGCACGACGGGACCCGGCCCGACGGGCTCGACCGGTCCGGGACCGACCGGGCCGACGTTGCCGCCGACGAACGGGTCGGCGACGGTGATCGGCGGGCACTCGGTGGTCCTGATCGACACGTACACCGCGAACGGGGTCCAACACGCCTCGGTGTCGGTCGACGGGACGGTCTATCACCCGGCCGAAGGCGCCACGTTCGCGGGAGGGAACTTCGAGTTGCGAGACGTCGCCGGGAACTGCGCCACGTTCCTGTACGGCGATCAGTCCTTCACGCTCTGCTTCGTCCCGTCGAAGTAGACGGGGTTCCGGTCCCGGCGATCCGCCCACGGGGGGAGCGGTCGCCGGCGCGGGGGCGGCCTCGTTCCGGGGCCGCCCCCGCCCCATCCCGACCTCGGTCCGCCCATCCAGCCTCCGCAGCCGGTCCCTATGATGGGCGGATGCTGCGGATGCTCACTGCCGGCGAGTCCCACGGGAAAGCGCTGGTCGCCATCGTCGAGGGACTCCCGGCCGGCGTCGGCATCGTTCCCAAAGAGATCGCCGGAGAGCTGGCGCGTCGCCGCCACGGCTACGGGCGCGGAGGGCGACAGCGGTTCGAGGCCGACAGGTTCGAGATCCTGACCGGGGTGCGCCACGGAAGGAGCCTTGGCTCGCCGGTGGCCATCACGATCCCGAACGTGGAATTCGAGGCGAAGTACGCGGATCTGATGGCGGTCGAGGGCGCCGAGGACCCCGACGCCCGCCTCACCCGGCCGCGCCCGGGCCACGCGGACCTGGTCGGGACGCAGAAGTACGGGTTCGACGACGTGCGCAACGTCTTGGAGCGGGCGAGCGCCCGGGAGACGGCGGCGCGGGTGGCCGTCGGAGCGTGCTGCAAGTCGTTCCTGGCGGAGGTCGGCGTCGGCATCCTCTCCCACGTGGTGCAGATCGGCGCCGTGAAGGTTCCGGCGCGGGCGCATGTCCCCGCACTGGGGGACCTGGACGCGATCGACGCGTCCCCCGTGCGGTGCATCGACGAGGCCGCCGGCGACAGGATGGTGGCCGAGATCGACCGGGTCCGGCGGTCCAGGGACACCGTCGGCGGGGTCTTCGAGGTGGTGGCGTACGGCTCCCCTCCGGGCCTCGGTTCGTACGTGCACTACGACCGCAAGCTCGACGCGCGACTCGCCCTGGCCCTCATGAGCATCCAGTCGGTGAAGGGCGTGGAGGTCGGGGACGGGTTCGCGTCCGCGGGCCGGGTCGGGTCCAAGGCGCACGACGAGATCGAGCTGCGCGACGGCCGGATCCGGCGGAAGACGGCCCGCGCGGGGGGGATCGAGGGCGGGATGTCGACCGGCCAGCCGATCCGGTTGCGGGCCGCGATGAAGCCCTTCTCCACGGTTCCACGCCCCCTCGCCACGGTGGACCTGGCCACCGGAGCGGCTGCGCAAGCCATCAAGCAACGCACGGACGCCTGCGCGGTTCCGGCGGGAGGCGTCGTCGGTGAGGCCGTCGTGGCGTTCGAGCTCGCGAACGCCGTCCTGGAGAAGTTCGGCGGGGATTCCGTGGACGAGACCCGCAGGAACCTGGAGTCGTACATGGAGACGCTCGCATGATCGTGTACCTGGTGGGGATGCCCGGCGCGGGCAAGTCCGTCGTCGGCAAGGAGCTCGCCGGACGGTTGGGCGTTCCGTTCATCGACCTGGATCGCGAGATCGAGCGCCAGACGGGATCGAGCGTGAGCGACATCTTCGCCGCCGAGGGCGAGTCCGCGTTCCGCGCGCGCGAGGCCGCGGCGCTGACCGCCGCAAGCACCCACGATCCCGCGGTCGTCGCGTGCGGGGGCGGGGTCGTACTGGAGCCGGCCAACCGCATCACGCTCCGCAATACCGGAGCGGTGGTGTTCCTGGACGTTTCGCTCGAGGATCTCCGATCGCGCGTGCGGCCGGCGGCCGACCGACCGTTGATCCGGGCGGAGGGCGACCTGGAGAAGCTCCTGTCCGCGCGAGAGCCCCTCTACCGTGAGTTCGCGGCCCACGTGGTCGATGGCACGGGGTCGCCCGCCGAGGTCGCCGACGCCATCGTGGAGGAGCTCCGTTGGTCCGCGTGACCGTCCCGATCCCGGGGCGGTCCTACGACGTCTGCGTCGGCGCGGGCACGATCGCGTCCGTGGGATCGCTCATGCCGGAGTTCCCCGGCGCGTCGACCGCGTTCGTGATCGCCGATCGCACGGTGTCCGCTCGGTGGCTCGGATCCGCTCGCGGCGTCGCTGAGCGCGGCGGGGCTCGCTCCGGTGCCGCTCGCGGTTCCCGCCGGGGAGGACGCCAAGACGCTGCAGGTCTACGAGACCTTGTTGCACCAGCTGGCGACCCAGGAGGCCCACCGGGACGACCCGGTGATCGCGCTCGGCGGGGGAGCGGTGGGCGACCTCGGCGGCTTCGTCGCCTCGACGTACATGCGCGGCGTCCCGTTCGTCCAGGTGCCGACGACGCTGCTGGCGCAGGTCGACGCGGCGATCGGTGGCAAGACCGCGGTCAACCTCCCTGAAGGGAAGAACCTCGTGGGGACGTTCGCACAGCCTCGGCTGGTGGTCGCCGACGTCGGAACGCTGGCGACGCTGTCCGAGCGCGAACTGCGATCGGGCCTGGCCGAGGTGGCCAAGTACGCGCTCACCCTCGACCTCGAGCTCCTGGCCGTGCTGGAGCGAGATCCGGGACCCGTGCTGGCTCGCGACACCGCAACGCTCGAATGGCTCGTGGCGCGCTGTGTCGCCGCGAAAGCCCGAACCGTCGCGGAGGACGAGCGCGACGACGGAGGCCGCCTGGTCCTCAACTACGGTCACACGCTCGGACACGCGCTCGAGCGGCTCGACGAGTTCGCCGGACGATCCCACGGTGAGGCCGTGGCCGTGGGCATGGCGTTCGCGGCGCGACTGGCGGAGACGCGTGGGATGGCGCCGGCCGGGCTCGCCGCCCGCACCGGCCGGTTGCTCACCTCGCTCGGGCTCGAGACCGACGGTTCCCTCCCCGGGCCCGCCGACATCCTGTCGGCCTTCAAGCTCGACAAGAAGTATCGCGGTGGTGTTCGCTTCGTCCTCCTGGAAGACGTCGGACGGCCGGTGGTGGTCGAGGACGTCACCGATGACGAGCTGCGAGGGGTGCTGCAGGGCATGGGGGCGGGCGTGTGAAGATCCTGTACCTGTTCGGTCCCAACCTGGGCGCGCTGGGGACCCGCGAGCCGGAGACGTACGGAGCCGAAACCCTGGACCAGATCATGACCGGGGTGACGGACCGCGGACGGGAGCTCGGGCTCGAGGTCTCGTGGCGCCAGTCCGATCACGAGGGCGATCTCGTCGGTTGGCTCCTGGGCGCCCGCGGCGACGGGGTGGACGCGATCGTGGTCAATCCGGGCGCGCTGACGCATTACTCCTACGCCCTGCGCGATGCGATCGAGGCCTGTGGCCTGCCGGTCGTCGAGGTGCACATGACGAACATCCATGCGCGGGAGGAGTTCCGCCGAACGTCCGTCGTGGCGGACGTCTGCCGCGCGTCCATCATCGGCCTCGGAGCCGGTGGCTATCATCTTGCTCTGGAGGCGATGCCGTGGATCACCGACTGAGGCGCGACGCACTGATCCCCACCATCGAGGAACAGGCGATCGACGCCATGCTCATCACCCGGCTCACGAACGTGCGGTACCTGACGGGTTTCACGGGCTCGAACGCCCAGGCGATCGTGGCGCCGGCGCTCAGCGTGTTCTTCACCGACGGTCGCTACACGGAGCAGGCGCGCCACGAGGTATCCGACCTCGAGCGTGTGACCTACCTCGACGGGTTCGACGGACCGCTCGCGGAGGCGTGTGGCAGGCTCGGCCTCCGCCGGTTGGGGTTCGAGGCGCACGACGTCACCGTGGCCGGCCTTGGGAAGCTTCAGGAGAAGGTGCCCGACGTCGAGTTCGTGTCAGTGGGCGAACCCGTGGAGCGCCTTCGCTGGGTGAAGGACGCCGAGGAGATCGCCCTGCTCGACGAGGCCCAGTCGTGTACGGACACCGCGTTCGACGACATCCTTGAACGCCTCGCGACCGGGATGACGGAGCGCCAGGTCGCGCTGGAGCTGGAACATGCGCTGCGCCGCGCGGGTGCCGACGGGCTCTCGTTCGAGTCCATCGTCGCGTTCGGGGAGCAGGCCGCCGAGCCGCACCACCAGCCAACGCACCGGGTGCTGGAGGAGGGCGACGTGATCAAGATGGACTTCGCCGGTCTCTACGGCGGCTACCACGCCGACATGACCCGCACGATCGCGTTCGGCTCACCGCCCGCCGAGCTTCGGAAGATCCACGACGTCGTGCGGCAGGCGCAACAGGCGGCGATCGACGGCGTCCGCGCGGGTGCCACCGGAGGCCAGATCGACGCGGTCGCGCGCGGCGTCGTCGACGACGCCGGCTACGGCGCGTTCTTCACCCACGGGCTCGGACACGGGGTCGGTCTGGAGATCCACGAGGGGCCGAACTTCCGCCGCGGTGGCGACGACGTGCTGCCGGCAGGTGCCGTCATGACGGTGGAGCCGGGCGTGTACATCCCCGGGCTCGGCGGCGTGCGGATCGAGGACATGGTCGAGGTTCGCGACGATGGGTGCCGTGTCATCGGGACGTCCATCCGTGAGCTGGTCGAGCTCTAGGCGAGGAGCGATACGCGAGTGAGCGTTTCCACGAACGAATTGAAGAACGGGATGACCCTCGAGCTGGACGGAACCCTGTTCCAGATCATCGAGTTCCAGCACGTGAAGCCCGGCAAGGGGGGCGCGTTCGTGCGCACCAAGCTCCGCAACCTGAAGACGGGAGCCGTCGCGGAGAAGACGTTCAACGCCGGGGTGAAGGTCGGCCTGGCGATCGTCGAGCGCAAGGACATGCAGTACCTCTACGGCGACGGCGAGGACTACGTGTTCATGGACCTCGAGACGTATGAGCAGATCCACGTCCCGGGCGCGCTCGTGGGCGACGCCGGCGGGTTCCTCGTGGAGGGCGGGCAAGCGCAGGTCACCGTTCACGAGGGCGTCCCGATCGGAGTCGACCTCCCGGCCTCGATGGTCCTGACCATCACCGAGACGGATCCCGGCGTGAAGGGCGACACGCGGACCGGCGCCTACAAGCCGGCCAAGCTCGAGACCGGCCTGGTCGTCCAGGTTCCGCTCTTCGTGGAGGAGGGCGAGAAGATCAAGGTCGACACGCGGACGGGCGAGTACATCGAGCGCGTGAAGGCGTGACCACCCGCCGCGGGGCCAGGCGTACCGCGCTCGACATCTTGTACCAGTCCGACATCACGGACTCGTCTCCCGATTCGGTGCTGGCCGGATGGCGGGAGGCGGGCCGGACGGTCACGCCGTTCGCGGTGGAGCTCGTCGAGGGGGTCCGCGATCACCTGCCGGAGATCGATCCCCTCCTGGAGGAGCACTCCGAGGGCTGGACGCTCGCCCGCATGGCGACGCTCGACCGGACGATCATGCGGGTGGCGGTGTTCGAGCTGATGCACCGGCCGGACATCCCGACGTCGGTCGCGATCAGCGAGGCGGTGGAGGCGGCGACGGAGCTGTCCTCAGACGAGTCGCGCCGCTACGTGAACGGCATCCTCGGGCGTATCGCCCGCGAGCTGGGACGGCCGGAAACCGAGCTCACGACCCAGGTGGACGCGGAGGCGGACTAGGACTCGGTCTTCGGCTCGGAGGACTCGGGCTTCTCGTCGACCGCGCCTTCCTTCAAGCCCTTCTTGAACTCGCCCTGCGCACGACCGAAGTTCCGCGCGATGTCGGGAAGCTTGTTGACGCCGAAGATCACGGCGACCGCGATCACCGCGACGACACCCCACTCCATCAGGCAAACCGCCTTTCAACTCGGATATGTCTGTCGATCCACCCTAGTGTACGCCCGCGGTCCGCGAAAGCGGCCACACCTCGGATCGAGGTTGCTATGCTGCCACGACGAGGAACCACCCTTTAAGTCCGGTCCCGCGAGGCCGGGAAGGGAGCGACAGATGGAGCACAACCGGAGCGCCCTTCCGTGCACGCGGGAGGGCGCGTTCTCATGAGTGGGAAGCTGCTCGACGCCGCCGACGTGCGTCGCGCGATCACGCGCATCGCCCATGAGATCGTCGAACGGGACAAAGGTGCCGGCGGCCTGGCGCTGGTGGGCATCGCGAATCGCGGCGACCACCTCGCCCGTCGCCTGGCCGCCGAGATCGCCCAGATCGAGGGCACGGACGTCCCGGTCGGGGTGCTGGATATCACGTTCTACCGCGACGACATCGGGTTGAAGACCGAGGCGCCCGAGGTCCACGAGACGCGGATCCCGTTCGACATCTCCGGGAAGACGGTCGTCCTCGTCGACGACGTGCTGTTCACCGGACGGACGATCCGGTCGGCCATGGACGCCCTCATGGACTTCGGCCGTCCCGAGCGGATCCAGCTGGCGGTGCTCGTGGATCGAGGGCACCGGGAGCTTCCGATCCGCGCGGACTACGTGGGGAAGAACGTCCCGACGCATCGAGGAGACGATGTCCGTGTGTTGGTGTCGGAGCTCGATGAGGAGGACGCCGTGGTCGTGGAGGAAGCGAGATGAACGAACACCTGCTGTCCATGCACGACGTCTCGGCGCACGATGTCGTTCGGATCCTGGATACGGCGGAGTCCTTCCGTGAGGTCGGGACGCGCGTGATCAAGAAGGTGCCGGCGCTCCGCGGACGCACCGTCGTGAACCTCTTCTACGAGAACTCGACGCGGACGCGCATCTCGTTCGAGCTGGCGGCCAAGCGCCTGTCGGCCGACGTGATCAACTTCTCCACGAGCGGATCCAGCGTGTCGAAGGGCGAGAGCCTGAAGGACACGGCGCTCACGCTCCAGGCGATGGGCGCCGACGCAATCGTGATCCGCCACTCATCGAGCGGGTCGCCCCATCAGCTGACCAAGTGGGTCCGCGGCCACGTGCTGAACGCCGGTGACGGGACGCACGAGCATCCGACGCAGGCGCTGCTCGACATGTACACCATGCGTGAGCGGTTCGGGCGCCTCGAGGGCCTGCGGGTCGCGATCGTCGGCGACGTCTTGCACTCGCGCGTCGCGCGCTCCCTGAGCTTCGGGCTGGTGAAGATGGGCGCCGACGTCACGCTGGTCGGCCCGCCCACGCTGATCCCCCCCGACGCGCCCGCGTGGGGTGTGCACGTGTCGTACGACATCGAGAGCGTGCTGCCCAAGCTCGACGTCACGTACGTCCTCCGCGTGCAACGGGAGCGCCAGCGCCTGGAGTTCTTCCCCAGCGTCCGCGAGTACTCACGGCTGTTCGGCGTCACCACCAAGCGCGTCGGCATGCTGCCCGAAGGCGCGTTGATCATGCACCCCGGTCCGATGAACCGCGGGGTCGAGATCGACTCCGATGTCGCGGACCTCCCTCAGAGCGTGATCGAGGAGCAGGTCACGAACGGGATCGCGGTGCGTATGTCGCTCTTGTATCTGATGCTCGGCGGTTCGGGAGAAGGTGACGGCGATGCCTGAGCGCTTGCTGTTGAAGGGAGCACGCGTCATCGACCCGGTCACGGGCCTCGACCAGGTCGGCGACATCGCGATCGAAGGCGGCCGTATCGCCGGTCTCGGCGACGTGTCGGCGGAGCGCGCCGAGGTGATCGACTGCAGCGGCCTCATCGTTGCCCCGGGCCTCGTGGACATGCACACGCACCTTCGGGAACCGGGGTTCGAGCACAAGGAGACGATCGAGTCGGGAACACGCTCGGCCGCAGCGGGTGGCTACACGGCGGTCGCTCCGATGGCCAACACCGAGCCGGTCGCCGACCACGCCGGCGTGATCCACGAGGTCCGCGACCTCGCGGCGGCCGCGGGGCTCTGCGACGTCTTCCCGGTCGGTGCCATCACCAAGGGGCTCGAAGGGGAGTCGCTTGCCGAGATCGGCGAGATGGTCGAGGCGGGTGTCAGGATGTTCAGCGACGACGGCAGATGCGTTCCGACCGCGCGGCTCCTCCGCAACGCGCTCGTCTACGCGAGGGCGTTCGACGACGTCGTCATCGCGGAGCACTGCGAGGACGCGTCGCTCGCCGAGAACGGGCAGATGCACGAGGGCCTCAACTCCTACTCCCTCGGATTGCGCGGGCAACCGGCAGAGGCGGAGGAGGTCGTCGTCGCCCGCGATCTTGCCATCGCGCGCATGACCGGCACGCGACTGCATCTGTGCCATCTGTCGTCGGCTCGGTCCGTCGAGCTGGTCCGTCGCGCGAAAGCCGAGGGCATCCGCGTGACCGCTGAGGTGACGCCGCACCACCTGGTGTTCACCGACGACGACCTCGTCACCTATGACACGAACCTCAAGGTGAACCCGCCCCTGCGGAGCGCAGAGGATCGCGATGCGCTGCGGGCCGGCGTCGCCGACGGCACCATCGACGCGATCGCGACCGACCATGCACCGCACGCCGTGGAGGAGAAGGAAGCAGAGTTCGATCAGTCACCGCCCGGCACGATCGGGCTGGAGACGGCGCTCGCCTCGGTCCTCACCGAGCTCGTCGAGCCGGGCATCCTCAGCCTGTCCCGCGCACTGGAGGTACTGTCGAACGCCCCGGCCAGGATGCTGGGCGCGTCCGAGCACGGCGGTCCCATCGAGACCGGGCGACCCGCCAACCTCGTCGTCTTCGACCCACGGGCTGAGTGGCTCGTCGAGGCGCCGTTCGTGTCGAAGAGCCGGAACTCCGCGTTCCTGGGCAGGACGATGCGGGGCCGGGTCGTGCACACGTTGTTGCGCGGCGAGCTGACCGTGACGAACGGGAAGGCGGCCAGGTGACGGGACCCGCCGCGCTGCTCGCCCTCGAGGACGGCACCGTGTTCCGGGGAACCGGGTTCGGAGCGGAGGGCGAGACGTTCGGCGAGGCGGTGTTCAACACCGGCATGGCCGGGTATCAGGAGGTGCTCACCGATCCCTCGTATGCGGGACAGATCGTGGCCATGACCGCCCCGCAGCAGGGGAACTACGGCGTGAACCGGGAAGATGCCGAGTCCTTCCGGGTCCAGGTCTCCGGGTTCGCGGTTCGGGAGTCGTCGCGGACGGCGTCCAGCTGGCGTGCGGACGGTACCCTCGCGAACGAGTTGTCCGCTGCGAACGTGGTGGGGATCGAGGGCATCGACACACGGAAGCTGACGCTGCGTCTGCGCGAGCACGGCGCCATGCGCGCGGCCATCTCGACGGTCGACGTGGATGCGGCGTCACTGGTCCATCGGGTGCAAGCGTCGCCCGGCATGGAGGGCGCGGATCTCGCTCGAACCGTGTCCGTCGAGCAGCCGTTCGAAGCCGCCGCGTTGGTCGGGCCGGCCGACGCGTCGCTCGGGCCCGTGCATCGGGTGGCGGCCTACGACTACGGGATGAAGCGAAACATCCTTCGGAGGCTGGCGGCGCGAGGGTGTGAGACGACGGTCTTCCCGGCGGAGACGCCTGCGGCCGAGATCGCCGCCGGTGGATTCGACGGCGTCTTCCTGTCCAACGGGCCCGGAGACCCGGCGGTCACCGCGTACGGGATCGCCGCCGTGCGCGGGCTCATCGGTAAGGTGCCGATCTTCGGGATCTGCCTTGGCCATCAGTTGCTCGCGCTCGCGCTCGGAGGCAGGACCTTCAAGATGCGGTTCGGCCATCGAGGCGTGAACCAGCCGGTGAAGAACCTGCGCACCGGCATCGTCGAGATCACGAGCCACAACCACGGCTTCGCGGTCGATCCGCAGGGGTGGACCTGCACCGAGGCGAGGATCCCGGTGGCCGCGACCGACCACGGGGCCGCCGAACTCACCCATTGGAACCTGAACGACGGCACGCTCGAGGGGATGCGCTGCGTCGACGTCCCGGCGTTCTCCGTGCAGTACCACCCGGAGGCGGCGCCCGGGCCGCACGATTCGCGCTACCTGTTCCAGGAGTTCCGCGACCTCATGGAGACCAGCTGATGCCGCGGCGCGCCGACATCCGCAAGATCATGGTGATCGGCTCCGGTCCGATCGTGATCGGGCAGGCATGCGAGTTCGACTATTCGGGGACCCAGGCCTGCAAGGTGCTCCGGCGCGAGGGGTTCGAGGTCTCCCTGGTGAACTCCAACCCCGCCACGATCATGACCGACCCCCAGTTCGCCGATCGGACCTACATCGAACCGCTCGATCCGGCGTCGGTGCTCGGGGTGCTCGAACGCGAACGTCCGGATGCGCTCCTTCCGACGCTCGGCGGGCAGACCGGCCTGAACGTCGCCGTCGCGCTCGCCGAGTCGGGCGACCTGGATCGTTTGGGTATCCACCTGATCGGCGCGAGCCTGGAGGCGATCCATCGCGCGGAGGATCGCAGCGGGTTCAAGCAGGCGATGCTCGGGGCGGGGCTGGATGTGCCCCGAGCCGAGGTGGCGCACACGCTTGCTGAGGCGTTGACGCTGGGCGACGCGATCGGATACCCGGTGATCGTGCGACCGTCGTTCACGCTCGGCGGCGGTGGGAGCGGGTTCGCACACTCGCGCGAGGAGCTCGCCGATCTCGCGCGGCGGAGCCTGGAGATCTCTCCCGTCGGCGAGATCCTGGTGGAGGAGTCGATCGCGGGTTGGAAGGAGTTCGAGCTCGAGGTCATGCGCGACGGCGACGACAACGGCGTCGTCGTCTGCTCGATCGAGAACGTCGACCCGCTCGGCGTGCACACGGGGGACTCGGTCACGGTGGCGCCCGTGCAGACCCTGACCGACATGGAGTACCAGGGCATGCGCGACGCGGCGCTCCGCTGCATCCGGGCGATCGGCGTCGAGACCGGCGGCTCCAACGTGCAGTTCGCAGTGCATCCACGCGATGGACGGATGGTCCTGATCGAGATGAACCCGCGTGTCTCTCGTTCGTCGGCACTCGCGTCGAAGGCGACCGGGTTCCCGATCGCGAAGATCGCGGCGCTCCTGGCGGTGGGCTACCGCTTGGACGAGATCGCGAACGACATCACGGGGGAGACGCCGGCAGCCTTCGAGCCGACGCTCGACTACGTGGTCGTGAAGATCCCGCGGTTCGCGTTCGAGAAGTTCCCGGGAGCGGACCCCGAGCTCACGTCGACGATGAAATCGGTCGGCGAGGTGATGGCGATCGGCCGCACCTTCAAAGAGGCGCTCGGAAAAGCGTGGCGAGGCCTGGAGAAGACCGGGTTCGATCTTGGGGCGCCGGCCGCCGGACCATTGGACGCGGTGAGGACCGCGACCGAGGGAAGGTTCTTCTTCGTCGAGGCCGCGCTCCTCGCGGGGCACACGGTGGAGGAGGTGGCAGAGGCCTCGGCGATCGATCCGTGGTTCGTCGATCAGATCGCGCAGGTGGTCGAAGGAGCCGTCGCGATCCGCGACCGCCCGCTGGCGACCCTCGGTGCGGACGAGCTGCGGGCGGCGAAGCGGCTCGGCCTGTCCGACCCGAGGATCGCGAGCCTGACCCGCGCGACCGACGCGGCAGTGCGACGGCATCGCGAGGCCCTCGGTGTGGCCCCCGTCTTCAAGACCGTCGACACGTGCGCCGGCGAGTTCGAGGCGCGGACCCCGTACCACTACTCCACGTATGAGGAGGAGACCGAGGTCCGACCGTCGTCGAGACCACGCGTGGTGATCCTCGGGTCGGGTCCGAACCGGATCGGGCAGGGGATCGAGTTCGACTACGCATGCGTGCACGCGGCGTTCGCGCTGGAGGAGGCCGGGTTCGAGTCGGTGATGGTGAACAGCAACCCGGAGACCGTCTCGACCGACTACGACACATCGAGCCGCCTGTACTTCGAGCCGGTGACGGCCGAAGACGTCCTGGCTGTCTGCCACGCGGAGCGTCCCGTCGGCGTGATCGTGCAGTTCGGGGGGCAGACCCCGCTCAAGCTCGCGAGGACCCTTGAGGAGGAGGGCTTCCCCGTCTTGGGCACCCGCCCGGAGGCGATCGACCTGGCCGAGGACCGCGGGAAGTTCGCGCAGCTCCTCCAGGAGCTGGACATCGCGGCGCCGCCGCACGGCGAGGCGCGCACCCTGCCGGAGGCCCGCGCGATCGCGGCCCAGATCGGGTTCCCGGTGGTCGTCCGGCCGTCCTACGTCCTGGGCGGGCGGGCGATGGAGATCGTCTACGACGCCGACGATCTGGAGACGTTCGTCCGGACGGCCGCCGAAGCGTCGCCCGACCATCCCGTCCTGATCGACCGGTTCCTCGAAGGGGCGATCGAGGTGGACGTCGATGCGGTGTGTGACGGCGCTGACGTGTTCATCGGCGCGGTGATGGAGCACATCGAGGAGGCCGGCGTGCACTCCGGCGACTCGTCGTGCCAGATCCCGCCGGCCACGCTCTCGGACGGGGAGTTGGACGAGATCGAGGACATCACCCGCCGGCTGGCCCGAAGGCTCGGTGTGCAGGGCGTGCTCAACCTGCAGCTCGCCATCAAGGACGAGCGGATCTGGGTCCTGGAGGCGAACCCGCGCGCCTCGCGCACCGTGCCGTTCGTGTCGAAGGTGATCGGCGTTTCGCTGGCGCGGATCGCCACCCTGGTCCTGACCGGCCGCAGCCTCGCCGACCTGGCCGCTGCCGGCGTCCTGCCCGCCGACCCGCATCACTACCGACATCTGCCGTACACGGCCGTGAAGGCCGCGGTCCTGCCGTTCGGACGGTTCCCCGGCGTCGACACCGTGCTCGGGCCGGAGATGAAGTCGACCGGGGAGGTCATGGGGATCGATCGAGACGCCGGGATGGCGCTCGCGAAGGCGCTCGTCTCGACCGGCGCCGGCCTCCCCACGAGCGGCACGGTCTTCGTCTCCGTCGCCAACCGAGACAAACGCGCGATCGTCTTCCCGGCGAAACGACTGACCGACCTCGGCTTCCGACTCGTCGCCACGAGCGGCACCGCCGGCGTGTTGGAGCGGGCGGGCATCCCCGTCGAGCGCGTCGCGAAGGTATCCGAGGGACCGCACAACGTGGCGGGCCTCATCCGGGGTGGGAAGGTGGACCTCGTGATCAACACACCGTTCGGGCGCGGGCCCCGCAGCGACGGCTACTTCATCCGGACGGCGACCGCGACCGCGGGGGTGCCGTGCATCACCACGCTCCCCGGGGTCTTCGCGGCCGTTCGCGGCATCGAGGCGCTCCTCGGCGGACCGAGCGAACCGCTGTCGATCCAAGAGCACCACGCGGACGCGAGCGGCGGCGTGGCCCAGTCTCGCCTCTCGTTCGCGGAGGCGACGGCGTCGGTGTCGGGCGAGGCCGTATGAAACGCGCCCGTGCCGAGATCTTGTCGACGCGCAAGCTCGGGGCGTACCACTCGATCACGCTCGTCGCGCCCGAGATCGCGGAGCGTGCGCGCCCGGGCCAGTTCCTCGCGATCCAGATGCCGGAAGGTCGGGAGTTCTTGTTGCGCCGTCACTTCGCCGTGCATCAGGCATCGCGCCGCGGCGGCTGGGCCGGAACGCTCGAGTTCGTGGTCGATCCCAGCGGTGCGGGCACGGAGTGGCTGGGCAAGGCCCGGGCGCACGAGTTCCTGGACGTGATCGGACCCTTGGGGAAGGGCTTCGCCTACCCGAAGCGCCTCACGAACTGCCTCCTGGTCGGGGAGGGGCACAGCTCCGCCTCGCTCTACTTCCTCGCGCAGGAGCTGATCGCACGGCACAAGCGGGTCGACATGATCGTGGGCGGCGAAACCCTGGAGCGGGTCTTCAAGCCGATCGAGGGCAAACGACTCTCGCAGACGATCCAGATCGTCACCGCCGACGGCAGTCTCGGTGATAGGGGTTCGGTCCTCGACGTGCTGCCGGAGATGGTCGAGAGGTGCGGCGTGCAGGTGCTCTACGCGGCCGCCTCGACGAAGACGCTCGAGCGGATCGCCGGGTTCTGCCGGGAGCGACAGATCCCGGCCCAGGTGTCGATCGAGGAGCGGATGGGGTGCGGGTACGGCCTCTGTTTCACGTGCGTGGTCCCCGTCGCGCGCAAGGACGGCAGCGGGTACGACCACCTGCGATCGTGCGTCGACGGTCCCGTGTTCAATCCGGCACGGGTGCTGTGGGACCGGTGGCTCTCCGACGCGCCGGTGATGCTTCCCACGCCCCCCGAAGGGCTCCCGGTGGTGCGTTCGTGGCCGGGGTGAAACGCTCGATCGCCGTCGACCTCGCCGGTCTGTCGCTGCCGACGCCGGTCATGGTGGCCGCCGGTTGCGCCGGAACCGGACGAGAGCTCGCCGGACTCATCGATACGCGACGGGTCGGGGCGATCGTCACCCGGAGCATCACGCTGCGTCCTCGCAGGGGAGACCCGACCCCGCGGATCGCGGAATCACCGGCGGGCATCACCTGGGCGACGGGGATGCAGAACCCCGGGATCGAGGGCTTCATCGAAGAGGAGCTCCCTCGGTACGTCCGTGCCGGGACGGTGGTCATCGTTTCCATCGTCGGCGCCACGCTCGAGGAGTACGTCCGTCTCACCAGCCTGCTCCAGGGGCGGCCCGAGATCTCGGCGATCGAGGTGCGGCTGTCCGAGCCGGACGAGGAGCTGCAACGTATGGTCCTCGGGGCACATCCCGACCGCGCGGCGGAGATCGTCGGAGCGGTCGCGCGCACGTCGATGATCCCCGTCTTCGCGAAACTGCCGTCGTCCAGTCCCGATATCGTCGAGCTCGCGCACGGGGTCGTGCGCGCCGGGGCGCACGGACTCACGCTCCTGGACTCACCACCTGCCATGGGTGTCGACGCGGCGGCGCTTCGTCCAACGCTCGGCCCGGTCGCGGGTTGGCTGTCCGGGCCGGCGCTGAAACCCATGACGGTCCGCGCGGTCTTCGAGGTCGCTCGCGTTATGCCCGAGGTACCGATCGTCGCGGTCGGCGGCGTGCGATCCGGCGAAGACGCCGTCGAGCTGATGCTGGCGGGCGCGTGGGCGGTACAGGTGGGGACCGCGACGCTGATCGACCCATCCGCGCCCGTCGAGATCGCGAGAGGCGTTTCGGATTACCTGAAGGAGAAGCGCTTCGCGTCGCCCGCCGAACTCCGCGGTCGTCTCCGTGTGCCCGCCGCGTTCGACGCCGACCTCACGACGGCATGATCCCGCGACCCGAGAACCCGTTGGTCGTCGCGCTCGACGTGTCCGACATGGAACGGGCGAACGCGCTCGCGATCGCGCTCGCACCGCACGTCAGCATGCTGAAGGTGGGGCTGGAACTGATCTGGGCGGGCGGTCCGGACGCGGTGCGGCGCATCGGCTCCCACGGGTCGGTGTTCGCCGACGCCAAGCTGCACGACATACCGAACACCGTCGAGCGCGCATCCGCGAACATCGCGCGGCTGGGTGTGGGCATGCTCAACGTGCATGCGCTCGGAGGTGAAGAGATGATGCGCGCCGCTCGCAGCGGCGCGGACCGAGGCGCGATCGAGGCAGGCGTGCCCGCTCCGCTCGTCGTCGCCGTGACCGTCTTGTCCAGTCAGTCGGGTGAGGGTCTCGCCAGTCCTGCGTCGCTCGCGTTCGAGGCGAGGACGAGCGGGCTCGACGGCGTCGTCGTGTCCGGAGAGGACGTGCGGGATGTGCGCGCGGTGTGCGGTGACGAGTTCTGTCTCGTGGTTCCGGGCATCCGTCCTGCGGGTAGCAACGGTCACGATCAGGTGCGCGTGCTGACTCCCGCCGCCGCGATCGAGAGCGGCGCGGACTACATCGTCGTCGGTCGCCCCATCACCGACGCCGACGATCCCGTCGGCGTCGCGCGGGCGATCCTGCGCGAAACACGCTGATCTCGCGACGGCGGGAAGCGACGTCGAACCTGCAGGCAGCGCTCGATACCCGCGTTGTGTCGCGCTCGCGGCGGTGCGTATACTCGCCGGGTTCTCGACCCGCGATTCGCAAAGGAGCGCATGATGGCCCTACCCGTCCTGACACCGGAACAGCGCACGCAGGCCCTCGCGAAGGCCGCAGAAGCGCGGAAGAAGCGCGCGGAGCTGAAAGGGGAGCTGAAGTCCGGTAAGCGAACACTCAAGGATGTGTTGGCCAGGTCGGGCGACGACATCGTCGGCAAGATGAAGGTCTCGAACGTGCTCGAGTCGCTCCCGGGCGTCGGCAAGGTGCGCGCCCAGAAGTTGATGGAGGAGCTCGACATCTCCGTCAGCCGCCGCGTACGCGGCCTCGGGGCCAAGCAGCGCGAGATGCTTCTCGAGAAGTTCAAGAAGTAACCGCTTGGCCTCTCACCGAGGCAAGCTGATCGTCATCGCGGGCCCTTCGGGTGTCGGGAAGGGGAGCATCGTCCGACGTCTCCTCGAGCGGGATCGATCTCGGACCGGTGCCGACGGACCGGGCGGGCTCTCGTACTCGATCTCCGTCAAGACCCGCGCTCCGAGGGCGAACGAGCGAGATGGCCGGGAGTACTACTTCATCTCCGAGCCGGCGTTCGACGAGATGCTCCGCAAGGACGAGCTGCTGGAGTGGGCTCCGTTCGTGGATCATCGCTCGGGCACGCCCAGAGCGTTCGTGGAGGAGTCGCTCGCCTCGGGACGCGACGTGATCCTCGAGATCGACGTCAAGGGCGCCGAGCAGGTGCGACGGGAGGTGCCGGACGCCATCCTGATCTTCCTGGCGCCGCCGTCGATGGCGGAGCTCGAGCGCCGGTTGCGAGGCCGGGGAACCGAGGACGAGGAACGGATCGCCAAGCGGCTTGAGACCGCGGCCTGGGAGATGACCCAGCGTTCCTGGTTCGACCACGTCGTGGTGAACGATCACCTGCAACGCGCGGCCGACGAGGTCGCTGATATCATCGATGCATCCCGGACCGGCCGTGATCCAGACCGGTTGCCTGGCCACCCTGAGGAGACCGCCTGATGATCGAACCCAAGATCGACGACCTGCTCGCAGCCGTCGACTCCAAGTACACGCTCGTGATCCTCGCCGCGAAGCGGGCACGAGAGATCAACTCGTACTACAGCCAGCTCGGAGAGGGGCGCGCGGAGTTCATCCCGCCCCTGATCGAGAGCGGCGGACTGACCAACAAGCCGTTGTCGATCGCCCTCGAAGAGATCGCCGAGGGGAAGATCGACTACGAGCGAACCGAGGAGCCCGCGGACGAGTAGCACCCCGCTCTCCGGACGGCGCGTGTTGCTCGGCGTCACGGGGAGCATCGCTGCGTTCAAGGCCGCCCCCCTCGCGCGACTGCTGGTCGACGCCGGCGGCGACGTTCGTGTGATCTTCACGAGCTCGGCCGAACGGTTCGTCGGCGCCGACACGTTCGCCGCGCTCACGGGCAACCCCGTTCACACCTCGCTCTGGGATCGGCCCGGCGAGGTCGTCCACGTCAGGCTCGCGCGAGAGGCCGACGTCGCGGTCGTGGCGCCGGCCACCGCGAACGTCCTCGCGAAGCTCGCGAACGGCCTGGCCGACGACCTGCTCACGTCGACGCTGCTCGAAGCCACGTGCCCGCTCATCCTCGCCCCCGCCATGCACACGGGCATGTGGCAGCACCCGGCGACCATGTCGAACGTGGCGACGCTCGCCGGTCGAGGTGTGCTCTTCGAGGGCCCCGTGACCGGCGCCCTGGCGGCGGGGGACGAGGGCCCCGGCCGGATGGCCGAGCCGGAGGAGATCTTCCGAACCGTCGTGCGTTCGATCGCCGGTCCTCGCGACCTCGACGGCGTGCGGATGGTCGTCACCGCCGGCCCGACGCAGGAACCCATCGACCCGGTCCGGTTCATCGGGAACCGTTCGACGGGGAGGATGGGCGTCGCGGTCGCCTCGGAAGCCGCGTCCCGAGGGGCGGACGTCCGGCTGATCCTGGGCCCCGACACCGTTCCCGCGCCGGCCGCGATGGCGACGACGCGCGTCGGCACGGCGGAGGAGATGCAGCGGGCGGTCCTCGCTGCTGCCGACGATGCCGACGTCGTCGTGATGGCCGCCGCCGTCGCCGACTTCCGGCCGAAGTCCGCCGCCGACGAGAAGCTCAAGAAGGGATCCGGGGTTCCGGATCTTCACCTGGAACCGACGCCCGACATCCTCCGCGAGCTCGGTGATCGCAAGGGTCACCGGATCCTGGTCGGGTTCGCGGCGGAGACCACGGACCTCGAGGCGGCGGGGCGGGAGAAGCTCCGCGCCAAGCACCTGGATCTCGTCGTCGTGAATGAGGTCGGGCGAGAAGGTACGGGGTTCGGGTCCGAGACCAACGTGGCGATGATCCTGAGCGCGAACGGTCCGGACGACCCGCTCCGCACCTGGACCAAGACTGAGCTGGCCACGGCGATCTGCGACCGAGTGGCCGGCTCGCTGTCCGACCCCGCGGGGTCCCGTCGGTGACGACCGATATACTCGCGCACACATGAGCCACAGCTACCTCTTCACGTCGGAATCCGTTACCGAGGGACACCCGGACAAGCTCGCGGACCAGCTGTCGGACGCGGTCCTCGACGCGATGCTCACGGCGGATCCCAACAGCCGTGTCGCCTGCGAGTCCCTCGTCACGACCGGGCTCGTGATCGTGGCCGGCGAGATCACGTGTGATGCATGGGTGGACATCCCATCGGTGGTCCGCAAGACCGTGACAGAGGTGGGATACACGGATGCGAAGTTCGGGCTCGACGGAGAGACGTGCGGGGTCCTCACCGCGATCCAGGACCAATCGCCCGACATCGCCAGAGGCGTCGAGGACGCGACCGAGCACCGCGAGGGACATTCGCAGGATGCGCTCGACCATCTCGGCGCCGGCGACCAAGGCATGATGTTCGGCTTCGCGTGCCGGGAGACGGAAGAGCTGATGCCTCTTCCGATCGCCATGGCGCACCGGCTCGCCCGGCGCCTCGCCGACGTCCGCCGCGCGGGCGTCGTTCCATATCTGCGCCCCGACGGCAAGGCCATGGTCACCATCGCCTACGAGGGCCACACGCCTGTGCGCGTCGACACCGTCTTGATCTCCTCGCAACACCGCGAAGAGGTCGACGTCGAGACCCTCCTCAAGCCCGACATCGTGGCCGAGGTCGTGGACCCGGTGCTCCGGGAGTTCACCGAGATCGATGCCGCCGCGGCGAAGGTCATCGTGAACCCAACGGGGCGCTTCGAGATCGGCGGACCCAAGGCCGACACCGGGCTCACCGGCCGCAAGATCATCGTGGACACCTATGGCGGCATGGCGCCGCACGGCGGTGGCGCGTTCTCCGGAAAGGACCCGACCAAGGTCGACCGGTCCGCCGCGTACATGGCTCGCTACGTGGCGAAGAACGTCGTGGCGTCCGGACTCGCCGATCGCTGCCAACTCCAGGTGGCCTACGCGATCGGGACGGCCCACCCCGTGTCGTTGATGGTCGAGACGTTCGGAACGGAGCGGGCCGACCCTGATGCGATCGGGAAGGCGGTCCGCGAGCTGTTCGATTTCCGCCCGGCGGCCATCATCCGCGACCTGCGACTCGCACGTCCGATCTACCGCGAGACGGCCGCCTACGGTCACTTCGGGCGCAAAGAGTTCCCCTGGGAGGCGACCGACCGCGTCGACGACCTCCGCCGCGCCGTCGGCTAGGGACCCGGGTCGCTCGGCGGGGAGTCAGTTGGAGGGCCCCGTCGCGGTCTGCATCGACCTCCCCATCCTCAGCCTCGACCGTCCGTTCACCTATCTGCTTCCGCCCGGGTCCGACGCGGGGATGGGGTCGCTCGTCCGGGTGCCCTTCCACGGCCGGGTGATCCGTGGGTGGGTCTTGGGGGCCTCGGATGCGTTCGGGACGCGGATGCTGAGCGTGAAGAAGGTCGTCTCGCCCGTCCGCTTCTTCGATGGCGCGATGCTCGAGCTCATGCGTTGGGTGAGCGAACGCTACGTCGCCCCGTTGGCCGCCGTGATCGGGCGCGTGTCGCCGCCCCGGGTCGCGAGTGAGGAGGCGATGGTGGATGAGCGGGCTGATGCGCACGGGAGTGGCGGCGCTCCGGCCTCGTCTTCGGACCTCTTCTCCTCGTACCGGAACGGCTCCGGTTTGCAGGCGGCGATCGGAGCGGGGTCGGGAGCGTTCATCCTTCGGCCGGCGCCGGAGGACGAGGTGTCCACGGTCGTCGAGTCGGTGCGCGGCTGTCTCGAAGGTGGACGGCGCGCGATCGTGCTGGTGCCGGAAGCGGCACCGGTGCCGGCGACCGCGACGGCGATCGTCGACGGATTCGGGGAGCGCGTTGGGTCGTTGATCGGGGGCGACAAGCGATCTCGGTACCGAAGGTGGCTGGAGATCCTCGAGGGACGCTACGACGTCGTCGTGGGCACGCGGCCGGCCGTGTTCGCCCCGGTGTCGGACCTGGGCCTGATCGTCGTGTCGCGGGAGAGCCACCCGGCGCATCGTGAGGACCGGGCGCCGTACTACCACGTGCGTGACGTGGCGTTGGAGCGCGCGAGGCTTGCACGCGCGACGTGTGTGCTGTCGGCTTTGTGTCCTTCGTCGGAGGCGAGCGCGCTCCGCATCCCACAGGTCGCTCCGTCCACGCGGCGGTGGCCGCCCGTCGAGGTCGTGCGGGCGGGGCCCGAAGGGCGCGCGCCACGGCTGGTCCGGGCGCTCCGTGAGACACATCGAGGCTTCATCTTCGCGCCATTGCCCGGGTACGGGATCGCGCAGGTGTGCCGCGCGTGCGGCCGGCCCGCGGCCTGCGCGGCGTGCGGCGGTCTGCTGCGATCGGAAGCGGGTGCCGTGACCTGCGTGGTGTGCGAGGCACGCGGGCGGTGCGCGCACTGCGGAGCCACGGATTTCGGGATCCGTCGCGGCGGCGCGGAGCGGGTGGAGGAGTGGGCGGCATCGATCGCTCCCGTGCCGGTCCGGCGCGTGGCATCACGAGGCCGGGCACGCCTGCCCAGGTCGGCCGAGGTGCTCGTGGGAGGCCCTGAAGCGGTGCGCGACCTGGGGACCGGAGACCTGGAGCTCGTGGCGATCCTCGACGCGGACCTCGCCGAGCGCCGGCCGGGTATCGCCGCTCGCGAGCGGGCGCTGGCGACGTGGATGGAGGCGGTCGCGTGGGCCCGGCCGTCGGGGAGGGCGATCGTCCAAGCCGACCACCCCAACGACCCCGCCATCCAAGCGTTGGTGCGCGGGAATCCGGACCGGTTCCTCGTGGACGAGGCGGGCCGCCGGAGGGCGGCGGGGTTCCCGGTCGGATCCGCGGTCTTCCGGGTCGCCGGATCCGCCGATCTCGAAGCTGCGCTCGGAGCGGTCCGCCACATCACGTTGCTGGCCTCGTCGGTTGCAGACCAGACGGTATGCTTGCTCGCGCTCGACCCGGATCGCGTGAACGAGTTCGGTCGCGTCGTCCGCGAACTGGCGGCGCGCGACGTGGTGACCAGGGTCGAGGCCGAACCGCACCTCTGAGAAGAACGAACGGTGGACCCGACGTGATCATCCCGATCCGCACCCTGGGCGACCCTGTGCTGAAGACGCCCGCGAAGGCCGTCGAGCGCTTCGATGAGGCGTTGCGACGCCTGTCCGAGGACATGCTGGAGACGATGTATGACGCCCCGGGCGTGGGGCTCGCCGGACCACAGGTCGGGGTCTCGCTCCGGTTGTTCGTGTTCGACGACGGCGTCACAGGGCCGACGTTCATGGCGAACCCCGAGCTGCTGTCGCCTGAAGGGGAGATGGTGGAGGAGGAGGGGTGCCTGTCCATCCCCGGTCCGTTCCACGCGACGCGCCGATCCGCCAGGATCGTCTGCCGGGGGCGGGACCTCCGCGGAGACCCGTTCGAGATGGAAGGGGAAGGGCTGCTGGCCAGGATCTTCCAGCACGAGACCGATCACCTGGCGGGCACGCTGTTCATCGACCGCCTGGATGAAGAGGGTCGCAAGGCGGTGCTCGCGGAACTCCGTCGCATCGAGCTGGGACTGGTCGAACCGCGTAAGCGACGCAGCGACGTCGGGGAGTAGCCGATGCCTGATCTCGTCCGGGCGGTGTTCCTGGGCAACGACATCTGGTCCGTCCCGGCGTTGGAGCGCCTCGCTACGGCGCCGGACATCGATGTCACCCTCGTGGTGACGAACCCACCACGTCCGGCAGGGAGAGGGTCGAAGCTCACCGCGACCCCGGTCGCCGATGCGGCAAGGCGGCTCGCGCTCCCGCTCGAGGAAGCGGAGACGACGCGAGCGGACGGGTTCATACGACGGCTCCGTTCCCTCGCTCCGGACGTCTCGGTCGTCGTGGCGTACGGGGAGCTGTTGTCGGGTGACGTGCTGCGTGCGCCTCGCCTCGGTTCGGTGAACCTGCACTTCTCGCTGTTGCCACGCTGGCGTGGCGCGAGCCCGGTCCAGCACACGATCCTCGCCGGAGACCCGGTCACCGGCGTGACCGTGATCCGCATGGACGAGGGATTGGATACCGGACCGGTGTTGGCCATGCGCGAGCACGCGATACGTCCCGACGACGACGCCGGCTCGCTTGGAGCCCGCCTGGCGACGGCCGGAGGCGAACTGCTCGCCGAGGCCGTACGCGGCCTCGCGGAGGGGCACGCGAACGCGACGCCTCAGAGCGGGAACGCGACGTTCGCACCCAAGCTCGGCCCCGCCGATCGCGCACTCGAGTGGATGCAGCCCGCAGACGCACTGGTGCGCCGCGTCCGCGCGTTCGCTCCCGAGCCGGGGGCGACGACCCGCTTCAGGGGGGGCGACCTCAAGCTACTGCGCGCCGAGGAGGCCGGTCCGGCCGAAGCTTCACCCGGAACCGTCGTGGCCGTCGATCGGAGCGGCGTCGTGGTCGCATCGGGCTCCGGCTCGGTCCGGCTGCTCGAGGTCGCCGCTCCCGGGCGCCGCCGGATGCCGGCTCCCGATTGGGCCCGCGGAGTGCGCGATCTGATCGGCGATCGGTTCGGATCGTGACCACGGCGCGGGCGATCGCGGTCGAGACGGTGCGTCGGGTCACCGACGAGGACGCCTATTCGACGCGCGTCCTTCCCGCGCTGCTCGGGCGTTCGCGGCTGGACGCCCGCGACCGGGCGCTGGCGACGGAACTCGCGCTCGGGACGCTGCGACGGATCCCCGGGCTGGATCGAGCGATCGGCCTCCGCGCCTCTCGGTCGGTCGCGCGCATGAGCCCCGGCGCTCGCGCCGCTCTCAGGCTCGGTGCGTACCAGTTGCTGTTCATGCGGATCCCTCGTCACGCGGCGGTGTCCGAATCCGTGGATCTCGCCACGCCTCGGGAGCGTGGCTTCGTGAACGCCGTCCTCCGCAAGATCGCCGAGGATCCGCCCGATGCTCCGACCGGATCGACCGACGACGACATCTTCTTGCGCACGGGCATGTCCCAGTGGGCCGTGCGCGAGCTGCGTTTGCTCCTGGGTGACGACGAAGCCGAGCTGGCGGCGGAGGCGTTCGGAGAACGGGGCCTCCTGTGCCTTCGGACCAACACGTGTCGGACGTCCGTCGAGGCGTTCGTGCGCGGGCTCAAGGCGAGCGGGCACACGCCGCATCAGGCGCGACTCCATCCCGACTGCGTGCTGCTGGACGGCGGCGATCCCGCGCGTCTCCGCGGATACAAGCAGGGATGGTTCGCCGTGCAGGACCAGGCCTCCGCATTCGTCGTGGTAGCGCTCGACCCGCAACCGGGCGATCGGGTGCTCGACGTCTGCGCCGCCCCGGGCGGGAAGACGGCGCACATCGCGTGCATCGTGGGGGACGGTGGACGCGTGGTGGCGTCCGACGTTCGACCGGAGCGCGCCTCGCTCGTGAGGAGCACCGCCGATCGGCTCGGTGGAGCCGTCCGCGTCCTGGTGCAGGACGGCACGCGCCCCGCGATCGAAGGGTCGTTCGACCGAGTGCTGGTCGACGCGCCCTGCTCCGGGATGGGGTCGGCTCGTCGGCGGCCCGAGCTGCTGTGGCGGCCCCGCCGCGGAGACCTCTCGTCGCTCGCCCGGCTCCAGGTGGCCATCGCGTCTGCCGCGGCCGATCGGCTGCGCCCCGGCGGGCGTCTCATCTACTCCGTGTGCACGTTCCCGCGCGCCGAGACCGACGCCGTGTGCGATGCCCTCATCCGCTACCGGCCGGATCTGGAGCCCGCGGGGATCGACGGGCCCGACGGGGCTTCGGCGAGGATCCGTCTGTGGCCGCACCGGCACGGCTCGGACGGCATGTTCGTCGCGGCCTTCCGCAGGCGCGAGTGAACGGACAGGTACGATAGCCGGGATGGGCATGCTCTCTGCATCGATCCTGTCTGCCGACTTCGCGCACCTGGCCGAGCAGGTCAAGCTGGTCGAGCCGTATGCCGAAGCCATCCATATCGACATCATGGATGCGCACTTCGTTCCGCCGCTCACGATCGGACCAGTGGTCGTTGCTTCGCTGCGACCCGTGACCGACCGCGTCTTCCACGGGCACCTCATGGTCGAGGCGCCGGAGGGCCTGTTCGACGACCTCGCTGAGGCCGGTCTCGACATCGTGTCGTTCCATCACGAAGCGGTCGCGGACCCGGCCCCGATCATCGCCAAGGCTCGTGGGGCCGGCATGCGGGTGGGCATCACGCTCAACATGGAGACCCCGGTCGACGCCATCGTCCCGTACCTGGACGACCTGGACGATGTGATGCTCATGAGCATCAGGCCGGGCTGGTCGGGCCAGCGGCTGAATCCCGACGTCTACCGGCGATTGGAGGCGGTGCGCGCCGAGGTCGACCGCCGAGGCCTGGCGACCGCCGTCGAGATCGACGGCGGGGTCAAGATCGACAACGCGCAGCGCGCGGTCGACGCCGGCGCAACGGTCCTGGTCGCCGCATCGGCGATCTTCCAGGCGCCCGATGCGGCGGTTGCGGCTCGCGAGCTCGCAGCCATCGCGCGCGGGGCGGTGGCGGCCTAGATGCCCGAGACGATCCTCGTCGTCGATGACGATCCCGATATCGCTCGGTTCGTCGAGGTGAACCTGCGGTCGGCCGGGTACGACGTCGCCGTCGCCGCCGACGGGGAAGAGGCGCTCGAGAAGGCCGGCGAGCTCCGACCGGATCTGGTCCTGCTCGACGTGATGATGCCGCGGATCGACGGGTTCGAGGTCGCGCAGCGTCTTCGCAAGAACCCGCAGACCGCGAACACCAGCATCATCATGTTGACCGCGAAAGCGCTGTCCGCCGACAAGGTGACCGGGCTGCAGTCCGGCGCCGACGACTACATCATCAAGCCGTTCGATCCGATCGAGCTCCTGGCGCGCGTGAAGGGAACGCTCCGCCGCGCGAAGGAGATGCGGAACCTCTCGCCGCTCACGGGATTGCCGGGCAACATCCGGATCCAGGAGGAGATCGAACGGCAGGTGCGCGAATCGCGACCGTTCGCCGTCCTGTATTGCGATCTCGACAACTTCAAGACCTACAACGACCAGAAAGGATTCGTCCGTGGCGACCGGCTGATCCAGGCGACGGCACGGATCATCCAGGATGCCGTCGTGGAGTTCGGCCCGAGCGACGGGTTCGTCGGCCATGTCGGCGGCGACGACTTCGTGGCGGTGGTCGATCCGGACTTGGCGGAACAGGTCGCGAAGCGCATCTGCGAGCAGTTCGACGGATCGCGTTCCGGCTTCTACGAGTCGGAGGACCTCGACCGCGGGTTCATCCGGATGGAGGACCGCAAAGGCGTGATGCAGGACGTGCCGCTCGTGGCCATCTCCGTGGGCATCGCCACCACGGCTCGCCGCGCGTTCGCTCACTACGGCGAGGCGGTCGCGGTAGCCACCGAGATGAAGCAGTTCGCCAAGCGTGACGGCGGCTCCTCGTACGCCATCGACCGGCGCGCCCCCTGACGCGCCTCACCGTCTCCCACCTGGACCGCACCGGGCGCCGCTCGTATACTCGTTCGTAGATAGCTCGTTTCCGGGGCGGGGTGCGATTCCCCACCGGCGGTGATAGTCCGCGACCCTTCGCGAGCCACGCGAAGGTGGATCCGGTGAGATTCCGGGACCGACCGTACAGTCGGGATGGGAGGAGACGGGGTGGCGGTGCCGCGGTATGCGCGGAAACCGCGAGCCGCGCGTTCCCACCTCGCCCCGCAGTGAGGGGTAGACGGTGTCGGAACGGGAGACAGCAGTCAGCGAGGATCGCGAGCGCTTCATGCGTCGCGCGCTGGAGCTCGCGGCGCAGGGACGCGGTCTCGCCTCCCCGAATCCGATGGTCGGCGCCGTCGTGGTGCAGGACGGCCAGGTGGTGGGCGAGGGCTGGCACGAAGGGCCGGGCACGCCCCATGCGGAGGTTCGCGCCCTTGCGGTTGCGGGGCGCCGAGCTCGCGGCGCGACGCTGTATTGCACCCTCGAGCCGTGCGATCACGCCGGACGTACCCCGCCGTGCACGCGTGCGATCGTCGATGCAGGCATCGGGCTGGCGATCGTCGCGACCGGTGACCCCAATCCGTTGGTCGACGGTCGAGGCTTCGAGCGCCTGCTCGCATCCGGGATCGAGGTGCAGACCGGAGTGCTCGAGGACGCGTCCCGGAGGATGAACGCGGCGTTCGAACGCCACGTCATCTCAGGGTTGCCGTTCGTCACGTTGAAGAGCGCCGCCTCGCTCGACGGCAAGACGGCGGCCAGGGATCGCTCGTCGAAGTGGATCACCGGAGATGCCGCGCGCGATGACGTACAGCGTCTGCGCGCCGGGGCGGATGCGATCGTGGTGGGAGCGGGCACCGTGATCGACGACGACCCCTCGCTCACGGTTCGTGACCCTTCGTACGCCGGCCGAGCCCCGCTCCGTGTCGTCATCGACGCGTCGGGTCGTATCCCGCCGAGCGCTCGTGTCTTCGATGCCGCCGCTCCGACGTTCGTGGCGACCACCGCGCGCGCCGACCGTACGGCCGTCGAGGGGTGGTCGGCCACCGGCGCCGACGTCGTGTCGTTCGATCAGGACGAGACGGGGGGCGTCTCGATCCCCGAGCTGCTCGCGCACCTCGGGAAGCGGGACGTACAGAGCGTGCTGCTGGAGGGAGGGGCAACGCTCGCTTGGAGCTTCGTCCGCGACGCTCAGGTCGATCGCGTCGTCCTGTACCTAGCTCCGAAGCTGATCGGCGGCGCCCAGGCGCCGGGCGTGTTGATGGGTGCCGGCTTCGCCCCGGTGGGTGGGGCGGCCGATCTTCGCATCGTGGCCGTCGAGCGGATCGGTGACGACCTGAGGGTGGAGGCTGATGTTCACCGGGATCGTTGAGGAGCGGGGCACCGTGGTCGAAGCCGCGGGATCGGGGCTCGTGGTCGGTTGTCGGACGGTCGTCGCCGACAGTGATATCGGGGCATCGGTCGCCGTGAGCGGCGTGTGCCTCACCGTGGTCGGACGGACCGTCGACGATCTTTCCTTCGACCTGTCACAGGAGACGTTGGACCGGTCGACCCTCGGCAGGCTCGCCCCGGGCGATCCGGTGAACCTCGAACGACCGGTCACGCTGTCCGCCCGGCTCGGGGGCCACCTCGTCCAGGGTCACGTCGACGGGGTCGGCGAGGTCACCGGCATGGATCGTGACGACGAAGGCTGCGCGGTGATGAGCATCCGTCTGCCGGAGGGGTTGCTCCGCTACGCCGTGGAGAAGGGGTCGATCAGCGTCGACGGCGTGAGTCTCACGATCGCGTCGATCGTGAAGGATGCGATCACGGTGGCGTTGATCCCGCACACGCTCGCGGTGACCACGCTGGGAACGGTCGGTCCGGGAGACCCGGTCAACCTGGAAGTGGATGTGATCGCGAAGTACGTCGAACGACTCACGGAGATGAAGCAGGAGACGGCCGAGGAGACGGCCGAGGAGACGGCCGAGGAGACGGAAGGACGATGACGATGGGCGAGCACGAGCAACCGGGCACGGCGACGTCGCCGTTCGCGACGATCCCCGAGGCCTTGGAGGACATCCGTGCCGGAAGGGTGGTGATCGTCGTCGACGATGCCGACCGGGAGAACGAGGGTGACCTGATCATGGCGGCGGAGAAGGTGACGCCGGAGGCGATCGCGTTCATCGTCCGGCACTCCAGCGGCGTGATCTGCATGCCCGTGATCGGCGAGCGGCTCGATGAGCTGCAGATCCCGCTGATGGTTGCCGACAACACCGATCATCGACACACGGCGTTCACCGTCTCCGTTGATGCGCGCCGCGATGTCTCGACGGGGATCTCGGCGGCCGATCGCGCCACGACGATCCGGGCCATCGTCAACCCGGAGACCGCTCCCCACGACCTGTCCCGTCCGGGGCACATCTTCCCCCTTCGCTATCGCGAGGGCGGTGTCCTCAAGCGGGCGGGTCACACGGAAGCCTCCGTCGACCTCGCGCGCCTCGCCGGCCTGTATCCGGCGGGGGTCCTGTGCGAGACGGTCAACGAAGACGGCACCATGGCCAGGCTGCCGGACCTCGTCCGTTTCGGCGCCGAGCACGGATTGAAGATCATCTCGATCGCCGACCTCATCGCGTACCGGCGCGAACACGAGATCCTCGTGGCGAAGGTGGCGGAGGCGACCATCCCCACATCGCAGGGCGAGTACCGCCTGTTCGCGTACGAGAGCGCCGTCGACGGTCGCACGCACGTGGCGTTGGTGCTGGGGGACATCGGGGACGGCCGCGATGTCCTCACGCGGGTGCATTCGGAGTGTCTGACCGGCGATGTGTTCGGCTCGTTGCGGTGCGATTGTGGCGAGCAGCTCCAGCGGTCGATGGAGATCATCGGCCGGGAGGGCCGAGGCGTCGTCCTGTACATCCGCGGGCACGAGGGAAGGGCGATCGGGCTGACGCACAAACTGCGGGCCTACGAGCTCCAGGACCAAGGGCGAGACACCGTGGAGGCGAACACCGACCTGGGCTTCCCGGCCGACCCCCGCGAGTACGGGATCGGCGCGCAGATCCTGGTGGATCTCGGCGTTCGCACGATGCGACTGTTGACGAACAACCCCGCCAAGCGCGCGGGCCTCGAGGGGCACGGTCTGTCGATCTCGGCCCGGATCCCGATCGAGACCGAACCCACCCCGGAGAACATCGAATACCTCCGCACCAAGCGCGAGAAGATGGGCCACCTACTCGAGGGGCTGCCCGAGGCACCGGTCCTGGACGGAGCGGGGGAACGGTGACCGTCCTCGAAGGTCATCCGCGGGGTGCGGGCCGTCGGATCGCGGTCGTGGCCGCGCGCTTCAACGAGGGCGTCACCCGCAAGCTCGTCGAGGGGGCGCTCGCCAGGCTGACGGCGCTCGGGGTGTCGAACGACGAGATCGACGTCGCCTGGGTGCCCGGGGCGTTCGAGATCCCGCTCGTCGCGCAGCGGTTCGCCCGCTCCGGGCGCGTCGACGGTGTCATCTGCCTCGGTGCGGTGATACGGGGTGAAACCGCCCATTTCGAGCTGGTCGCGAACGAGGCCGCTCGCGGCATCGCCGATGTGGCTCGCGACACGGGGATCCCCATCATCTTCGAGGTCCTCGCTGTCGAGAACCTGGCCCAAGCCGAAGATCGCGCAGGGGGAGCACACGGGAACAAGGGCTGGGAGGCCGCCGAGGCCGTGCTTTCGATGGTGTCGCTGCTCGAGGGGCTTCCCGGGCACGAGACCGCTCAGGGGAGCGATGGAGCGACGCAGATGCGAGGCACCGCGTGATCGTCGACAAGCCCTGGGGCAAGGTCGCGACCTATGCGCTCAACCAGCCGTCGTCCGTGCGCATGATCACGGTCGAGCCCGCCCAGGAAACGAGCGTGCACTACCACCGGATGCGTGACGAGATGTGGGTGGTCCTCGACCCCGGCCTCACGGTGGAGATCGGCAACCGCGTGGTCGAGGCGCAGGCGGGGGAGGAGTTCATGGTCGCTGCGGAGGAGACGCACCGCATCCGCAACGTCGGTGCCACCCGAGGCCGGGTGCTCGAGATCGCGTACGGATACACCACCGAGGACGACACGCAGCGACTCGAGGATGCCTACGGACGCCCCCTCGAGCCCGACTGGTGAGCGGTCGTCGACAGCCGAGGCGAGCGGCACCTATACTGGCTGGCCAGCAGGGCAGAACGTGTATCGTCCGCGCACCGGCTCGACCGGTGCTTGTTTTTCGAAAGAGGTGATGCGGGGTCTCGCAAGATCCGAGGATCAATGACCGGATCAGGTCTCCACAGGTTCGTCTGGTGGGGGCCGACGGTGAGCAGATCGGGGTGGTTCCCACCCAGGACGCTCTGAGACAGGCTCGGGATCTCGACCTGGATCTCGTGGAAGTCGCGCCGCAAGCCGATCCACCGGTGTGCAGGATCATGGACTACGGCAAATACAAGTACGAACGCGACATCCGCCAGAAGGAAGCCCGCAAGAAGCAGTCGCGGGTCGAGGTCAAGGAGATCAAGTTCCGCCCCAAGATCGACCGACACGACTACGCCACCAAGAAGGGGCACGTCGAGCGGTTCCTGAAGGCGGGGGCCAAGGTCAAGATCACCATCATGTTCCGCGGGCGCGAGATGGCGCACACGGACCTCGGACGCAAGATCCTGGACCAGCTGATATCGGAGCTCGGCGATTCCATCCTCGTGGAGTCCATGCCGAAGCAGGAGGGGCGCAACATGATCATGGTGATCGCCCCCACCAAGAAGCAGATCGAGGCCAAGGTGGCCGAGACCGACAACGGAGCGGCTCCCGCGTCCGACGAAGGGTGACACCGAGATGCCGAAGATGAAGACCAACCGCTCGACGGCGAAGCGCTTCCGCATCACGCGGAACGGCAAGGTGCTGCACCGGAAGGCGACGGGGAACCACATGCTCACGAAGAAGAGCTCCAGCCGGCGCCGGCGTGTCGAAGGCATGTCGGAGGTCACGGCGGAGCGCAAGAAGATCAAGCGTCTGTTGGGGGCATGACCGTATGGCAAGGGTGAAACGATCCGTCCACGCGAAGAAGAAGCGCCGCGAGATCCTCGAGAAGGCCAAGGGGTACACGGGGAGCCGCAACACGCGCTACCGCGTGGCCAAAGAACAGGTCATGCACTCCGGCAACTACGCGTTCCGGGACCGTCGCGACCGCAAGGCGCAGTTCCGCCGCCTGTGGATCGCCCGGATCAACGCGGCGGTCCGGCCGCACGGCCTGCCGTATTCGCGGTTCATCAACGGTCTCAAGGCAGCCGGCGTGGAGGTCGACCGCAAGATCCTCGCGGATCTCGCGGTGAACGACCCCGCGGCGTTCGCCTCCCTCGTCGAGACGGCGAAGTCGGCGCTCCCCGCCGCAAGCTGACGAAGGCCGGAGCCATGGGCTTCGCGCGTGACGGAGCCGGTGGGGTCCCGTGCTGACGTCCACGAAGAACCCGAAGGTCGCCGCCGCGATCCGTTTGAAGAAGCGCGCGTTCCGCGAAGAGGACCGACGCTTCCTGGTCGAGGGCGCTCAGGGCGCCCGTGAGGCCCTGCAGCACCCCGCCAACCTGCTCAGCCTCTTCGTGACCGACGATATCGACCCCTTGGCCGTGCAGGCCCGCCAGGCGGGGGTGGACGTCCACGAGGTCAGCGCCGACGTGATGGCGAAGCTGACGTCCACGGTGACGCCGCAGGGGATCGTCGGCGTGTCGCCGTTCCTCGACGTCGCATCCGAGTCGTTGCCCGGCGTCGGGTGCCTGGTGGTGCTCCACGAGGTCCGCGACCCAGGCAACGCCGGGACGGTCCTGCGATCCGCGGACGCCGCGGGAGCGGGGGGCGTGGTGTTCACGTCGAGCTCGGTCGACGCTTACAACCCGAAGACCGTGCGCTCCTCCGCGGGTTCGATCTTCCACGTGCCGATCGTCCGGGGCGAGGCAACCGCGGTGGTGATTCAGGGCGCGAGGGAGCGAGGGATGCGGATCCTCGCGATGGACGGCCACGGGGATGAGGATCTGTACAGCGTGGACCTGAGCGTTCCCGTCGCGTTCCTCTTCGGCAACGAGGCGCATGGCTTGCCGGCAGACGTGCTCTCCATGGCGGACGCGACCGTACGCGTCCCTCACCGGGGCAAGGCGGAGTCCCTGAACCTGGCGGCGGCGGCGACCGTCTGCCTGTTCGAATGGGCCCGTCGCCGGCTGAGCGGCACGGTCGCACTCGAGACGATCGTCGCAGCGGCCGCCCACGACATCAGGTCTCCACTCACCGCCATGAAGGGGTTCGGCTACGCCTTGGAGAGGCGGTGGGAGTCGATGACCGAGGAGCAACGAACGCTGATGCTCCGGGGGATCGTGTACGACGCCGACCGGATGGACTCGATCCTTCGGCTGTTGGTGGACGCCGGCCGCGTCGCGTCGGGAACCCTCGAGATGTTCCCGGAGCGCGTCGACCTCGCGGAGCTCGTTCGGGGCATCATCGCGTCCGTGAAGCGAGATCCCGAGCACCCCGAGCTTCGCTGGGCCGGGGAGGCAGACGTCGTCGTCACCGATCCGGCGCGGGTGAGGAGCGCGCTGCTCGCCTTCGTCGAGGCACAGGCGTGGTGGGGCCGGGAAGGACCGATCACGATCCAGGGAGGGCGTGTCGGCGACCGGTTGGTGTTGGTCGTGTGGCGAGACGGGACGGAACTCTCGATCGACGACGCCGAGGGATTGTTCGCGGCACGTCGACCCGGAACCGGCGCCGGCAGCAAGATCGGTCTGTTCGTGGCGCGCGGCGTCGCCGAGACACAGGGCGGCCGCGCGTGGGTCGAGGTGGAGGGTGGGCGGCTGTCGTTCCATCTCGACATCCCCCTCTCCATACAGGCCTGAACAGGACGGTTGCTAGACTCGGCGGCCAGATGGACGCCCAACGAGCCCGCACGATCCTCGAGGAAGAGCGAACCCGCGGCCTGGCTGCGGTCTCCTCGGCGACCTCGCGTGAGGAGTTGGAGTCGGCGAAGACGTCCGTGCTCGGCCGCAAGACCCGTTTCGCCGAGGCGCAGCGCGCGCTCGGTTCGTTCGATCACGAGGACCGCCGTGTCGTGGGCAAGCTCGCGAACGAGGTGCGCGACGCCCTGCAGGCGGCGATCGAGGAGCGCCGCGCAGCTCTCGAGGTCGCCGACGAGTCGCGTCTGCTCGACGCCGACGGCATCGACGTCACGCTCCCCGGGCGGCGACCACGTCCCGGGTCGCTGCACCCGCTCGCGATCGTGGAACGCCGGATCGTCGAGGTCTTCACGCGGATGGGTTATCAGGTCGTGGAGGGTCCGGAGATCGAGGACGATTGGCACAACTTCGAGGCGCTGAACATCCCACCCGATCATCCCGCCCGGACCATGAAGGACTCGCTCTACGTCGACATCCCGGGCCGCCTCTTGCGCACCGAGACGTCCGCCGCGCAGATCCGGACGATGGAGACCCAGGACCCTCCGATCCACATCGTGTCTCCCGGCCGCGTGTTCCGCCAGGAGACCCCGGACGCCACGCACCTGCCGGTCTTCCATCAGGTCGAGTGCCTGGCCGTGGACGAAGGCATCTCGTTCGCCGACCTGAAAGGCACGCTGGAGGCGTTCGCGCGGGCGATGTTCGGAGGTGATCGGAAGGTGCGGTTGAACCCGGACTACTTCCCGTTCGTCGAGCCGGGCGCGCAGGTCGCGGTGTCGTGCTTCATCTGCGACGGGGTCGGTTGCCGCACGTGCGGCAACGGCTGGATCGAGCTCCTCGGCGCGGGCATGGTGCATCCGAAGGTGCTCGAGAACTGCGGGTACGACAGCGAGCGGTACACGGGCTTCGCGTTCGGTCTCGGGATCGAACGCGTGGCGATGATCCAGTACGGCGTGTCGGACATGCGCCTGTTCGTCGAGGGCGACGTGCGCTTCCTCGAGCAGTTCCAGGGCGTGGCATGAAGATCGTTCGCTCGTGGCTCCGCGAGTGCTGTCCCGTCGACCTGTCGGCGGAGGACCTGGCCGAGCTGCTCACCGCGAAAGGAGCGGAGGTCGAGGGGATCGAGCGCCCGTGGGACGGGCTCGACGGCGTCGTGGTCGCGAAGGTCCTCGAGGTCCGCGACCATCCGAACTCGGACAAGCTCTGCCTGGCCCGGGTGAGCACCGGCTCGACGGAGCGGGAGGTGGTGGTCGGTGTCCGCAACATGGCGCCTGGAGACCTAGTCCCGCTCGCCGGCCCGGGCGCGCACGTCCCCGCGCTTGCGGCGGCGCTCTCGGCACGCGAGATCCGCGGCGTCGTCTCCGAGGGCATGCTCTGCTCCCCGATGGAGCTGGGGATCGCCCCGACGCACGAAGGCATCCTGCTCCTGGGGGACGATCTGGCTCCGGGTGACGACCTGAAGGCCTCGCTCGGCTTGGACGACGCCGTGCTCGACATCGAGGTGACGCCGAACCGAGCCGATTTCCTGTCCGTGATCGGCGTCGCGCGCGAGGTCTCGGCGGCGACGGGCGTGCCGTTCACGCTTCCGCCGACCGAGATCGTGGAAGACGAGGAGCCGGCCGAGGGGGTTGCCACGGTCGAGGTGATGGACCTCGATCGTTGCTCGCACTACGTGGCGCGGATCCTCCGCGATGTCGGGCACGCCAGTTCGCCCATCCGCGCCCAGGCGCGCTTGACGGCCGCCGGTATGCGCCCCATCTCGGCCGCCGTCGATGCGACCAATTACGCCATGCTCGAGATCGGGCAACCCCTGCACCCGTTCGATCTGGCGTTGTTGAAGGGTCCGGGGATCGTGGTTCGCCGGGCGAACGAAGGCGAGCGGATGGTGACCCTGGATGGTGTGGAACGCGCATTCACCGACGATGATCTGCTGATCTGCGACACCGAGCGTCCGGTCGGGGTCGCCGGCGTCATGGGCGGGGCCCTCGCCGAGATCTCCGATTCCACCGACCAGGTCCTGCTGGAGGCCGCATCCTTCGAGCGAGGTGGGATCCAGCGGACGCGGCGGCGGATCGAGATCTCCACCGAAGCCTCGATGCGGTTCGAGCGAGGCGTCGACCCCGGGGCGGTCTCCCTGGGGGCCGATCGAGCGAGCCGCCTGATGACCGAGTGGTGCGGCGCACGCGTCCTCGCCGGAGTCGTCGAGCAGGGGTCGGTGCCGCCGCTCAGGAACGTGACCATGCGCGCCAGCCGCGCGACCACGTTGATCGGCTACCACGTCTCGCCCGCGGACGCCACAGAAGTGTTCGATCGCCTGATGATCCGGTCGGAAGCGCAGGGAGACGACGTGTCCGTCGAGGTACCGGGCTACCGGGTGGACATCGAGCGCGAGGTCGACCTGATCGAGGAGGTCGTTCGTGTCCAGGGATACGACCGCGTCGGCTCGACCTTGCCGCCGGTGCGCCAACCGGGTGCCCTGCCCGATGCGTACGAGTTCCGTCATCGGATCCGAGGATCCTTGATGCGGGGCGGACTGCGCGAAGTGCGGTCGTTCCCGTTCTCGTCGGATGCGGATCTGCGTCTGACCGGGGACGACGACGCGGTCGGCGTAACGAATCCCCTGCAGGCTGACGAGCGCTGGTTGCGGACGCGGCTCACCCCCGGGCTGCTGGCGGCGATCCGTCGCAATGCCTACCGGCATGTGCGGAGTACGGCGCTGTTCGAGGTGGGAACGGTCTTCCGGATGGTCGATGGGCAAGCCGAGGAGCGACCGATGGCGGCGCTCGCGCTCACGGGATCGATTGAAGGCGCGCGGTCCGGGCGTCGGGAGTTCGACTTCTTCGATGCGAAGGGTGCCGTCGAAGCGCTGATGTCGGACCTCGGGATCGAGTGGTCGCTCGGGGAGCCCCTCGGAGCCTTGTTCCATCCGGGACGGTCGGGGTTCGTCATGGTCGAGGGCGCCCGCGTCGGTGTGCTCGGTGAGATCCATCCCCGGGTCGCGGAAACGCTGGATGTCCCTGGACGGATCGCCGCCGCCGAGCTCGAGGTGGGCGAGCTCATGCGTCATGCCGCGACGTCGGTGGAGGCTCACGACGTGGCGAGGTTCCCCCCGGTTCGCCGAGACCTCGCCTTCGTGCTCGACGAACAGGTTTCGTATGCGGCGGTCGAAGCGGCCATCTGGGAAGCGGGAGGCGAGCTCGTGAGGTCGTGCGTCCTGTTCGACGTCCATGTCGGCCCTCCGCTGCCACCGGGGAAGAAGAGCCTGGCGTTCTCGGTCGAGTTCCTCGACCCGTCCCGCACCCTCGAACGCGAGGAGGCCGACGAGGCCGTCGAGCGTATCCGCGCCCGCGTCTTCGGCGACCTCGGAGGCGAACTTCGGGGCGGGGATCCGGAAGCGCGAGAGCGGCCTCCCGTATAGACTGCGCGCCGATGGCGCGTCACTACCTCTCCGTCGACGACCTGACCCCTGTGGAGCTCACGGGGCTGCTCGAGCTCTCGGGCAAGCTCAAGGCGGATCCCGGCTCGTACGCGGATCGGCTCCATGGACGCTCCGTGGCGCTGGTGTTCGAGAAGCCGTCGACGCGCACGCGGGTGTCGTTCGAGGTCGGTGTCGCCGAGCTGGGCGCTCATCCGTTGGTGATCTCGTCGACCGACTTGCAGCTCGGCCGCGGCGAGACCATCGAGGATACGGGGCGCGTCCTCAGCCGGTACGTCGACGCGATCGTGCTCAGGACGTTCGAGCAGGAGCGGCTGGAGCTTCTCGCTTCCGCCTCCTCGGTCTCGGTCGTGAACTCCTTATCCGACTTCGAGCATCCGTGCCAGGCGCTCGCCGATCTCTTCACCATCCGCGAACGGCTCGGCGGGCCGGAGGGACGCACGCTCGCGTATCTCGGCGACGGCAACAACGTCGCCCATTCCCTGCTGCTCGCGGGCGCGAAGGCCGGTATGCAGCTCCGGATGGCGACGCCTCCGGGCTTCGAGCCGATCCCGCAGGTGGTCAAACGGGCGTTGGAGATCGCGGCCGAGACGGGAGGCTCCGTCGACCTGTTCCACGACCCGGTTCAGGCGGCAACGGGCGCCGACGTGCTCTACACCGACGTGTGGGCGAGCATGGGCCAGGAGGGCGAGGTGGACGAACGTGAGCTGGTGTTCCGGGGGTACCAGATCGACCGGAAGCTCGTCGATCTCGCCGCTCCGGGCGCCATCGTGATGCACTGCCTCCCCGCGCACCGCGGCATGGAGATCTCCGCCGAGGTGATCGACGGTCCCCGCTCTGCCGTCTGGGACCAGGCCGAGAATCGGCTCCACACGCAGAAGGCGCTCCTCCTGCTGCTGTTCGATCTGGCCTGAGGCCGGCGTGGCCAGGGCGAACGACGACGTCGAACGGATCCTCCTCGAGTTCGCGGATCTGCTCTCGATCCTTTCCGAGGACGCCTTCAAGCCCCGCTCGTACGAGAAAGCTGCGCGTTCCGTAGGTGGCTACCACGCCGATCTGTCGGAGCTCGACCTGAAGGGGATCCTGCAGATCCCGAACGTCGGCAAGTCCATCGGGGAGAAGATCGTCGAGATCTTGCGGTCGGGAACGTTCGCGGACCTGGAGGCGATGCGCGCGCAGATCCCGCCGGGCGTGCGTGAGCTGATGTCGATCCCGGGCCTCGGTCCGAAGAAGGCGATGGTGCTCTACCGCGAGCTTGGGGTCGCGTCGGTCCCGGACCTGGTGAAGGCGATCGACGAGGAGCGAGTGGCCGCCATCAAGGGGTTCGGCGGCAAGACCCAGGAGAACATCCTTCGTGGTCTGCAGCAACTGTCCGATTCGGGCGGACGCGTCCTGGTGAACGTCGCCCTCGACGTTGCCGAAGCGCTCCTCGCCGAGCTCTCCGATCTCAAGCAGGTGCAGCGCGCTGCCTACGCGGGGTCGCTTCGGCGGATGCGAGAGACGATCGGCGACGTCGACCTCCTGGTCGCGAGCGCGAAGGCCGATCCGATCATGGAGACGTTCGTCGGACTTGCGAGCGTGTCCCGGGTGATCGCCCACGGCGATACGAAGTCTTCGATCCTGACCGATCGCGGCCTGCAGGTCGATCTGCGCGTGGTTCCAAAGCAGGTCTGGGGCGCGGCCATGATCTACTTCACCGGTTCGAAGGCGCACAACGTGCGGATCCGTGAGCGGGCGGTGCGCGCCGGGCTGAAGTTGAACGAGTACGGCCTCTTCGATGCGAAGACGGGCGACCTCCTCGCCGCCGAGACGGAACAGCAGGTCTACGAGCGCCTCGGCCTGCCCTACATCGAGCCGACACTGCGGGAGGATCGTGGAGAGGTCGAGGCGGCCCTCGCCGGCGAGCTGCCGAAGGTCATCCAGCTCGAGGATCTCCGCGGAGATCTCCATACCCACACCAACCTGACCGATGGTCTGGCTCCGCTCGAGGAGATGCTGGAGACCGCGTCGACCCTCGGCTACTCGTACTACGCCGTGACCGATCACGCGCCGAACCTGGCGATGCAGCGGATGACCGATGACAAGATCCTCGCGCAACGCGAACGTCTGCGGACGTTGCAGGCGGACCACGACATGACGTTGCTGCACGGAACGGAGCTGAACATCGACCCGGACGGCGAGGTCGATTGGTCGGGGGACTTCCTCGCCGGGTTCGACCTCACGGTGGCGTCGGTGCACTCCCACTTCAACCAGACCCGGGACGAGCTGACCCGGCGCATGATCCGCGCCATGGAGAACCCGTACGTGAACGTGATCGGTCACCCGACCGCCCGCCTCATCGGCAAACGACCGCCGATCGACCTCGATCTCGAGGCGGTCTTCGAAGCGGCGGCCCGCACCGGGACCGCGCTCGAGGTGAACTCGTTCCCCGACAGGCTCGACCTGAAGGACGAGCACATCCTGTGGGCGCGTCGATACGGCCCGAAGTTCGCGGTGAACACGGATTCGCATTCGCCCGTGCACCTATCCCTCATGCGTTTCGGGGTTGCGACGGCGCAGCGCGGCTGGCTCACGAAGGGCGATGTGATCAACACCTGGCCGCTCGCGAAGCTCCGCCGGTTCCTGCGCAAGGGGCGACCCGCCTGAGCGACGGCCATCCCCTCGGCCGGCGCTTGCCGCGGAGCTTCTACGCACGCCGGTCCTCCGAGGTCGCTCCCGATCTCCTCGGCAGGTTCCTGGTCGGCCGCTCGGAGAACGGGCCTCGGCTCGTGGCGAAGATCGTCGAGACCGAGGCGTACGAACCGGACGACCCGGCGAGCCACGCCTTCCGCGGCAAGACGCTGCGGAACGCGGCGATGTTCGAAGAACCGGGCCATCTCTACGTGTACTTCACCTACGGCATGCATTTCTGCATGAACGCCGTCACGGGCCGCACGGGAGTGGGGATGGCGGTGCTCCTGCGGGCGGCCGAGCCCATCGAGGGACTCGACGAGATGCGGAGGCGTCGACGGCGGTCCCGCGAGCGCGATCTCTGTTCGGGGCCCGCCAAGCTCTGTGAGGCGTTCGGGGTGGATCGGTCGCTCGACGGGACGGACCTGGTTCACGGCTCCGATATCTGGATCACGTCGGGTGCTCCAGTGTCGCCGTCTCGCGTCGTCGCCGGGCCACGCGTGGGGATCCGCGTCGGCCTCGAGCACCCGTGGCGGTTCTCCGTCGGCGGCGATCCCTTCGTCTCACGCGGGCGCGGAGGTGTCGGGACTACGCGCTCGGCGAAGAGAGGTCCTTCGATACGGTGATCGTCACGGAGCTCGTCTGGTACGCCGAGACACCCGCGGAGGGACTCTGCGAGATGACCGTGCCGGCCGGTTGCGTGGAGACAGCCACGATCACCTTCACGTAGAACCCGGCGTCGGCGAGGATCGTCATCGCGGCGGCCTGCGAGAGCCCAACGACGGAGGGGACCGAGATCGATTGCAGAGAGGTCGGCTCCGTGCAGGTCCGTGTCGGCTCGGTCCCCGCGATGAACTCCAAGGTCTGGATGTTCTGCGGCAGGGTGAACTGGTTCGGCAGGCAATAGGGGTCTTGCGTCACGTCGACCGCCACCGCGACGTAGTTCACCTCCGGCGTCGGGAAGTCCCGCACCGGGAACGTGGCGGCCGCCTTCTCCATGAACAGGCGCCAGATCTGCGCCGGCCAAGTCCCCCCGAACACCGTGATCCGCGTGAAGCCCCCGTACATGGAGATCTGTCCCTGCGGGAACCCCACCCACACCGCCGCCACGAGCTGGGGGATGGCTCCCGCGAACCACGCGTCCGCGTAGTTCTGGTTCGTGCCGGTCTTACCGATCTGGGGCCGGCCGATGTTCGCGGCGGTGCCCGTGCCGTACAGCACGACCTTCTGCAGGATCTGGTCGGCTGCGGACGCGACCGCCGGGTCGACGACCTGCTTGGGGGTCGGGTTCGCTTGCCAGATCGGGTGCCCGTCTGCGTCGAGGATGCTGATCACCGGGATGGGGTTGACGTGTTGCCCACCTGTCGCCAGGGTCCCGTACGCCGAGCTCATCTCGAGCGTGTTGACCTCGTTCGTCCCGAGCACGGCCGAGAGGTAAGGCAGCAGCGGTCGCTTGGGCTCGGAGACACGCTGGCAACAGCGGATGCCCATCCGCTTGGCGACATCCACCACGGTCTGCGCGCCGAGCTCGTCGATCAACTGCGCATACACGGTGTTCACAGACGAGATCGTGGCCTGCTCCAGCGTGAGGCTGCCGTAGCTGCTCGGCTCGGCGTTCGAGACGTGCCACACGGTCCCGCCCTCGAGCGGGATGTCGATCGATGAGGGGGCGGCGAACACGGTGCTCGGCGAGATGCCGTTCTCCAGGGCCGCCACCAACGCGAACGGCTTGAACGACGAGCCGGCTTGGCGTCCGGTGCTGCCCCCCGTCGCCAGGTTCACGCGCCCGTCACCGGAGTTGGCGTCCCAGTAGTCGGCGTCGTCTCCTCCGACCATCGCGCGCACGTAGCCGGTGCGCGGGTCGATCGCCGTCATCGCGCCCGAGGGATCCCCCGGATAGGGGAGCACCGATCGCACCGCGCTCTGCGCATATCGTTGGAACTGAGGATCGATGGTGGTGGTGATCCGGAGGCCACCGGTGAAGAGCAACTGGTACCGATCCTCCCGCGTCTTCCCGAATGCCGGGTTCGAGAGGAACCACTGCTTGAAGTAGTCGACGAAATACGGGTAGGGGTAGCGCTCGCGCGACGTGAATGCGTGGAGTTCGATGGGCTCGGCGACCGCCTCATCCTTCTGGTCAGCCGTGATCATGCCCTGGTCGAGCATCTGCCGCAGCACGGTGTTCCGCCGGACCCGCGCGTGCACCGGGTGCGCGAACGGATCGAAGTCGTTGGGGGCACGGATCAGACCGGCGATGAGCGCGGACTGGGACAGGCTCAGATCCTTCGCGTCGATCGCGAAGTAGGAGCGGGCCGCTGCTTGGATCCCGTACGCGCCTTGTCCGAAGTACACCGTGTTCAGGTACTTCGTGAGGATCTGATCCTTCGTGAGCCGGTCCTCGAGCTGCCATGCCAGGACCGCCTCGTCGAGCTTCCTCCGGAGCGTCTCGTCGTCACCGACGTAGAGCTGTTTCACCAGCTGCTGCGTGATCGTCGAGCCGCCCTCGACGATCGTTCCCGCGGAGACATCCGCGTAGGCGGCTCGCACGATCGCGCGGAGGTCGACCCCGTGGTGGTAATAGAATCGCTTGTCCTCGATGGCGACGACGGCGTCGCGGATCGACCGCGGCATCTGGGAACGTGACAAGACCACGCGGTCCACACCGGCGTGGAGCTGGGTGATGAGGCTCCCGTCGGACGCGTAGAGGAACGACGTTTGCGCGAGCGGGAGTGATCGCTGGCGATAGTCGGACAGCCGTGGGAGGCCGCCGCACGCGGACGCCATGGTCGCGAAGACGACGAAGAGGACGAGGGGGAATCCCGAGCTCTTCCGCACGTGAGCGAGTCTACCCGTGGCTCCAGTTCGCGCTGGTAGCATCCGGTCGCCATGGCTCCCGACCCCTTCGCCCTGCTCAAGGACGGGACCGCCGAGGTCGTTCCCGATGGCGGACTCGCGGAGAAGCTCGCGCTCGGCCGGCCGCTCCGGGTGAAGCTCGGGCTCGACCCGACGGCCTCGGACGTCACCCTCGGATGGGCGGTCGTGCTCCACAAGCTCCGCCAGTTCCAGGACGCCGGGCACGTCGCGGTCCTCATCGTCGGCGACTTCACGGCCCGCGTGGGCGACCCGTCGGGGAAGTCCGAGACGCGTCCGCGGCTGGAGAAGGACGTGGTCAAGGCATACGGGGAGCGTCTCCTCGAGCAGTTCGGCCTCATCCTGTCGAGCGAGCGGCTGGAGGTTCGGTACAACTCCGAATGGCTCGAACGGATGGACATGGAAGCCGTGCTTCGATTGACGTCTTCCTACACCGTGGCGCGCATGCTCGAACGCGACGACTTCGCCGCGCGGTACACGGAAGGCCGCCCCATCTCGATCATGGAGTTCATGTACCCGCTCCTGCAGGGCTACGACTCGGTCGCCGTCGAGGCCGACATCGAGCTGGGTGGGACAGATCAGCTGTTCAATCTCCTGGTGGGGCGGGAGCTCCAACGTTCGTGGGAGCAAGCCCCCCAGGTGGCCATGACCGTTCCGCTGCTCGAGGGCCTCGACGGCGTCCAGAAGATGAGCCAATCGCTCGGCAACTACGTGGGTATCACGGAGGCGCCGGACGAGATGTTCGGCAAGTTGATGCGGATCCCCGACGAGCTGATCGGCAAGTACCTATGGCTGGCGGCCCGGATGTCCGCGGACGAGGTCGCGGGGATCGAGCGGGGTCTCACTGCGAGCTCGGTCAAGCCGAACGATGAGAAGCGGGCCATGGCGCGGAGGGTGGTTGAGCTCTACCACGGTCCTGGCGCGGGCGTTCGAGCAGAGGAGGCTTTCAACCGCGTTCATCGAGACCGTGAGCTTCCCGAGGTGGTCCCGGAGGTGCCGATCCCCGATGGTGCCATCGACGACGGCGTCGTGTGGCTGCCTCGGCTGCTGGTGTTCCTCGAACTGGCCTCCTCCAACGGCGACGCTCGCCGGCGGATCGAGCAGGGAGGCGTCAGGCTGGACGACGAACCGGTCATCGATCCCTCGTACGAGGCACGCCGCGAGGAGCTTTCCGGTAAGGTCCTGCAGGTCGGGAGGCGTTGGTTCGGCCGCCTTGCCTAAGGCCGGTTGACGGCCCAGGGAACGCTGCTACGATACCTATCCGGCGCGCCCCAGCCTGAGGTGCCTCTACTGGCATCATCAGCTGGGATCACGCGTCTCCTCGCACCTTGAGAACTGAACAGTGTGTCAAAAGCCAGTGCTTTCCCGTCAGCTGGGAGGCGCGGTTCGCCGTGCCTCAGAGTGCAGCAGACGGTAGTACTGAAACCGTCCGGACAACGGGCGGGATCAGCTGAAATCGGTCCGGGGGAAGTGCTTTCCCATCGGGCCGACTCCAAACCGAAAACGAACCCCGGCCTTCGGGCTCGGGGACTTCGGATTCTCTACGGAGAGTTTGATCCTGGCTCAGGACGAACGCTGGCGGCGTGCTTAACACATGCAAGTCGAGCGAGAGCCAGCTGAGGGGTAACCCTCGGCTGGGGACAGCGGCGAACGGGTGCGTAACACGTGGGCAACCTGCCCCTGACACTGGGATAACCCCGGGAAACCGGAGCTAATACCGGATACTCTCGGCCGATCGCATGGCTGGCCGAGGAAAGGTCCGCCGGTCAGGGATGGGCCCGCGGCCTATCAGCTTGTTGGTGAGGTAACGGCCCACCAAGGCGACGACGGGTAGCTGGTCTGAGAGGACTACCAGCCACACTGGAACTGAGATACGGTCCAGACTCCTACGGGAGGCAGCAGTGGGGAATATTGCACAATGGGCGAAAGCCTGATGCAGCGACGCCGCGTGAGGGATGAAGGCCTTCGGGTCGTAAACCTCTTTCGGCAGGGACGAAGCGATCAGTGACGGTACCTGCAGAAGAAGCCCCGGCTAACTACGTGCCAGCAGCCGCGGTAAGACGTAGGGGGCGAGCGTTGTCCGGATTCATTGGGCGTAAAGCGCGCGTAGGCGGCTGCGCAAGTCGGTTGTGAAATTCCGGGGCTCAACCCCGGAACTGCGTCCGATACTGCGTGGCTAGAGGTAGGTAGGGGAGATCGGAATTCCTGGTGTAGCGGTGAAATGCGCAGATATCAGGAGGAACACCGGTGGCGAAGGCGGATCTCTGGGCCTTACCTGACGCTCAGGCGCGAAAGCTAGGGGAGCGAACAGGATTAGATACCCTGGTAGTCCTAGCCGTAAACGTTGGGTGCTAGGTGTGGGCGGATATCGACCCCGTCCGTGCCGAAGCTAACGCATTAAGCACCCCGCCTGGGGAGTACGGCCGCAAGGCTAAAACTCAAAGGAATTGACGGGGGCCCGCACAAGCGGCGGAGCATGTGGCTTAATTCGAAGCAACGCGAAGAACCTTACCTGGGCTTGACATGCGGGGTGAAACCGTAGAGATACGGTGCTCCTCGGAGCCCGCACAGGTGGTGCATGGCTGTCGTCAGCTCGTGCCGTGAGGTGTTGCCTTAAGTGGCGCAACGAGCGCAACCCCTGTCCTTAGTTGCCAGCGGGTAATGCCGGGAACTCTAGGGAGACTGCCGGTGCCAAACCGGAGGAAGGTGGGGATGACGTCAAGTCATCATGCCCCTTATGTCCAGGGCTGCACACATGCTACAATGCGCGATACAGAGGGTTGCGATCCCGCAAGGGGGAGCGAATCCCAAAAAGTCGCGCTCAGTTCGGATCGGGGTCTGCAACTCGACCCCGTGAAGTCGGAGTCGCTAGTAATCGCAGATCAGCAATGCTGCGGTGAATACGTTCCCGGGCCTTGTACACACCGCCCGTCACACCACGAAAGTGGGCAACACCCGAAGCCGGTGGCCTAACCCTTGTGGAGGGAGCCGTCGAAGGTGGGGCTCGCGATTGGGGTGAAGTCGTAACAAGGTAGCCGTACCGGAAGGTGCGGCTGGATCACCTCCTTTCTAAGGAGCCTTTGGCACTTCGGGGAGTCCAGCTCCATCAACCAGAATGGACTCGAAATACCCGACAAGACTCCAGGTCGATGCACTGGTTACTCTTTTGACACCCTCCCGATCCGCAACGTCTAGTAGTCGCTATGGCGAACGGGTTGCCGGCTCGGGGGATCATCATCAGGACACACTGTTCAGCTTTGAGGGTGCGAGCCTTCGAGCACCTTGAGAACTCGATAGCGAGCGCGAGCATCTATAGTCAAGTGAATAAGGGCTTACGGTGGATGCCTTGGCGTCAGGAGCCGATGAAGGACGCGTCTGGCTGCGAAAAGCTTCGGGGAGCTGTCGAGAGAGCTATGATCCGGAGATGTCCGAATGGGGAAACCCGGCTGGGGTCATGCCCAGTCACCCAGGTCTGAACACATAGGGCCTGAGGAGGGAACCGCCCGAAGTGAAACATCTCAGTAGGGCGAGGAAGAGAAAGCAACCGCGATTCCCCTAGTAGCGGCGAGCGAACGGGGATCAGCCTAAACCGGTGTGGTGGTAAAGCCCGATGGCGTTGCCACACCGGGGTCGTGGGACCCACATGAACCGACATCGGAAGGTTCAAGGAGTGACAAATCCAACACCTAGTCGAAGGCCATGGAATGGGCCGTCACAGAAGGTAACAACCCTGTAGACGAAAGGTGGATGGACTCCTCGTGGTGTTCCCGAGTAGCACGGGACCCCTGAAATCCCGTGTGAATCTGGGGGGACCACCCCCTAAGGCTAAACACTACCTGACGACCGATAGTGAACTAGTACCGTGAGGGAAAGGTGAAAAGCACCCCGGGAGGGGAGTGAAATAGTACCTGAAACCGTGAGCCTACAAGCTGTCGGAGCCTCGATCTGGGTGACCAGAGCGGGGTGACGGCGTGCCTTTTGAAGAATGAGCCGGCGAGTTAGCGGTATGTGGCAAGGTTAACCGTTCTCGGGAAGCCGAAGCGAAAGCGAGTCCTAACTGGGCGAAGAGTCGCATGCCCTAGACCCGAAGCCGAGTGATCTAGCCATGGGCAGGTTGAAGCGAGGGTAAGACCTCGTGGAGGACCGAACCCACCAGGGTTGAAAACCTGGGGGATGACCTGTGGTTAGGGGTGAAAGGCCAATCAAACTCGGTGATAGCTGGTTCTCCCCGAAATGCCTTTAGGGGCAGCCTCGGGCGTTCTCCAACGGAGGTAGAGCACTGATTGGGATAGGGGGCCTACAAGCTTACCGAACTCAGTCAAACTCCGAATGCCGTTGGACCAGAGCCCGGGAGTGAGGGCGCGGGGGCTAAGCTCCGTGTCCGAGAGGGAAACAACCCAGATCGCCAGCTAAGGCCCCTAATTCCATGCTAAGTGGGCAAGGATGTGAGATCGCATAGACAACCAGGAGGTTGGCTTAGAAGCAGCCACCCTTGAAAGAGTGCGTAATAGCTCACTGGTCAAGTGGTCTTGCGCCGACAATGTACCGGGGCTCAAGCATGGAGCCGAAGCTGCGGGATCTCTCATATGGCTCGGCCCTGGCGGGAGGCCGCCTGGGTCCAGGCCGAGGGATCGGTAGGGGAGCGTTCTCACGCGAGTGAAGCGGCGGGGTAACCCAGCCGTGGACGCGTGAGAAGTGAGAATGCCGGCATGAGTAGCGAAAGACGGGGGAGGAGCCCGTCCGCCGAATGCCCAAGGGTTCCTGGGGAAGGTTCATCCGCCCAGGGTTAGTCGGGACCTAAGCCGAGGTCGAGAGACGTAGGCGATGGACGACTGGTTGATATTCCAGTACCACCTCATCCGCGCCAAGACCGAATCAGCGGTGCTAAGGGAACCCTTCGGGGCTACCGACCCACGCTGTACTAGGTTAGCGAAGGGGGGACGCAGAAGGGTAGCTCGACCCAGGCGATGGTTGTCCTGGGGTAAGTGTGTAGAGGGATCCTCTAGGCAAATCCGGAGGGTCATAACCTCGAGGCACGATGCCGAGCCGTTTCAGGCGAAGCGAGTGATCCCATGCTGCCGAGAAAATCCTCTAGCGAGCTGTTGAGGTGCCCGTACCCCAAACCGACACAGGTGGGCACGTAGAGAATACGAAGGCGATCGAGAGAACCCTGGTTAAGGAACTCGGCAAATTACCTCCGTAACTTCGGGAGAAGGAGGACCCCGGTAGGGTGAAGGACTTCTCGTCCCTAGCTCGATGGGGTGGCAGAAACCAGGCCCAAGCGACTGTTTACTAAAAACACAGGTCCGTGCTAAGTCGTAAGACGACGTATACGGACTGACGCCTGCCCGGTGCCGGAACGTTAAGGGGAGGGGTTAGCTCTTCGGAGCGAAGCTCTGAACCTAAGCGCCGGTAAACGGCGGCCGTAACTATAACGGTCCTAAGGTAGCGAAATTCCTTGTCGGGTAAGTTCCGACCTGCACGAATGGCGTAACGACTTGGGCGCTGTCTCAACCAGGGACTCGGCGAAATTGCAATACGAGTAAAGATGCTCGTTACCCGCAGCAGGACGGAAAGACCCCGGCACCTTTACTGTAGCTTGATGTTGATTCTTGGCATGTGTTGCGTAGGATAGGCGGGAGACTTTGAAGCGCCGGTTTCGGCCGGAGTGGAGTCAACCTTGAAATACCGCCCTTCACATGTTGGGACTCTAACCCAGGTCCGTGATCCGGATCGGGGACAGCGTCTGGTGGGCAGTTTAACTGGGGCGGTTGCCTCCTAAAATGTAACGGAGGCGCCCAAAGGTTCCCTCAGCCTGGTTGGCAATCAGGCGTCGAGTGCAAGGGCACAAGGGAGCTTGACTGCGAGACCGACGGGTCGAGCAGGAGCGAAAGCTGGGCCTAGTGATCCGACGGCTTCCATGTGGAAGGGCCGTCGCTCAACGGATAAAAGGTACGCCGGGGATAACAGGCTGATCCTTCCCAAGAGTCCATATCGACGGAAGGGTTTGGCACCTCGATGTCGGCTCGTCTCATCCTGGGGCTGGAGCAGGTCCCAAGGGTCGGGCTGTTCGCCCGTTAAAGAGGCACGCGAGCTGGGTTTAGAACGTCGTGAGACAGTTCGGTCCCTATCCGCTGTGGGCGCAGGAGATTTGAGAGGAGCTACCCCTAGTACGAGAGGACCGGGGTGGACGAACCTCTGGTGTGCCAGTTGTCGCGCCAGCGGCACGGCTGGTTAGCCACGTTCGGACGGGATAAGCGCTGAAAGCATCTAAGTGCGAAGCCTCCCTCGAGATGAGATCTCCCACTGGGTCAACCAGGTAAGGCCCCTCGAAGACTACGAGGTTGATAGGCCGGAAGTGGAAGCGCGGTAACGCGTGGAGCTGACCGGTACTAATAGGCCGAGGGCTTGGCTTCGCTCGCGCTCGCTATCGCAGTTCCTCAAGCTCTGCTCGAGGGACGCATCCTCAACTATTTCGGATCGGGAACGATCCGAGACACCGTTTCGGTGGCCATAGCGGAGGGGAAACACCCGGTCCCATCCCGAACCCGGAAGTGAAGCCCTCCAGCGCCGATGGTACTGCCTGGGCGACTGGGTGGGAGAGTAGGTCGTCGCCGGAACATCGTTGAGAACGGGCCGCCTCCGGGCGGCCCGTTCTCGTTCTTCTCGTAGGCTAACGACCCATGGCCAAACCCCTGCATCCCCGCCCCGCGAGTGGCTCCAAGCGACCTCGACAACGTGGCGCGCAGCTCCCCAACGACGTCTTGGAGGAGGTGCGGCGCACCGCCCGGCCGGCCGACCAGCAGGACGCGATCTCTCGCTTGTCGCGCGCGATCGAACTGCTCGAGCGCGGCGACGCGGGAGCCGCGATCAAGGAGGCGGAGAAAGCGAAGCGCTTCGCTTCACGATCGGCTGCCGTCCGTGAGGTGTTGGGGCTGGCGCTCTACGGCGAGGCCAGGTGGCACGAGGCATTGACGGAGCTGAAGAGCTATCGGCGGATATCGGGTCGCGTCGATCAGAACCACGTGATGGCGGACTGCCTTCGGGGTATGGGACGTCCCGCCGAGGCGGTTCCGCTCGCCGAGGAGGAGCTCCGTGGCGCCGCGTCGAACGAGGCGAAAGCCGAGGCGATCATCGTGGCCGCCTCTGCGCTCGCGGACCAGCAGCGCTACCCGGAGGCGCTCGCGTTCCTCGGACGAGCTCGCACGCGGGACGACGTCTCCGAGACCTACACGTTGCGCCTGTGGTACGTGAAGGGCGACATCCTCGCTCGCGCAGGGAGGAAGGCCGAGGCGGCCGAGCAGTTCCACAAGGTGATGCGACACGACGCGAGCGCGTTCGACGCGGCGGAGCGGCTCGCTCAGCTCGCCTGAGGGCCGGGCCCTTCTCGTTCGGCGTCCGCGGCCTGCCGCTCGGCTCGCTTCGTCAGGTACCGCAGGATCCCCGTCGCGTTCATCCTGATCCCGGCGAGCGTCTCCAGCCGATCGAGATCGAGCTGAGCCTCGGCGCCGGTGACGGTCTCACGAGCTGCCTCGCGCGACAGCACCTCCACGATCTCATCGAGATCCGCGGTTGACCGCATCGCCACGCGCACGGCATCGGTCCACTCACGCAACCGGCGGACCGCGAGGTCGCACGTTCGGTCGACGTCGGCGATGGGACCGAAGTGCGCGAAGAGCAGCGTGGATGCAGCGGCCCGGCGGATGCGCTCGATGCTCGCGACGGCGAGCTCGAGGTCGAACTCGGGGGGTGGCGTCGCGGGTCGGAGCACGGGGAGGTTCGGGACGTGGATCCCGAGAGCGTCGCCGGTGAAGACGACACCGGTGGCGGAGTCCACCAGGGCGAGATGATGCGACGCGTGTCCCGGTGTGTCGAGGGCGAGCAGGGATCGCCCGCCGATGCCGAGGATGTGGCCATCACCGAGTACCCGAAGGCGTTCCGCCGGAACGGCTGCCACGGGGCCGAAGAGGGACGCCATCCGATCCTCGCCGTAGACGCGCGTCGCGCTCTGCACCAGGCGGGCTGGGTCCGCCAGGTGACGGGCCCCCCGCTCGTGCACCCACACGGTGGCTCGCGGGAACCCTGCGGCCAGGGCTCCCACCCCGCCGGCGTGATCTAGATGGATGTGGGTGAGGACGATGTGCGCGAGCCCGTCGGACCCGATGCCGAGCGATCCGAGCGCGCGTGTGACGGGCTCGACCGACGTGCCGGGACCGGTCTCCACCAACGTGGGTTCCGCGGCATGGAGCAGGTACGCGGCCGTGTAGCGCGCGCGTCCACCCATGAACGTGTCGATCGCGGTGATGCCGGGGGCAACATCGAACGTGACCGTCTCCACCGACCGAGTCTACGGCCGGCGTGTCGGTGCCCGATGCTAGCGTCGGTCGTGGTCGGGGCCCTCTCGGCCGCCACCGATCACGGACCTCGAGCCTCCCCGCCGGATCTTCCCCGGACCTCCCCCTAAGGAGGTTGATGCAGCATGGTGACCGTGAACGTCGTCGTCCTCGCCGGGACGGTCGCGGCCGAGCCGGTCGAGCGCCGGATGCCCTCGGGGGACGAGGTCACCGAGATCCGATTGTCCGTCCCCGAGGCCGGAAAGCGTCTCCTTCCCCTGCCCATCGCGGTGTGGCATACATCCGTCGGCAAGCGCGCCCTGAAGGGCATCACGAAGGGAGACGACGTGCTGGTGTACGGAACACTCGCTCGAAGGTTCTATCGGAGCGGCGCCGGCGCACGAAGCCTGACCGAGGTCATCGCGACGGGGATCAAGAAGCTCGAGCCGGCGACCGACGCGCCCTAGGCATCCGATCCGTCGCCGATCGGCATCAAAACCACGCCGGTGCGGGGCTTCGGCCAGAAATACGTGGACTTCTGGGGGAGCCGCTCCCCGCGCTCGACCACCTTGCGGATGTGATCGGGTGTCGTGGGCGGCAACAGGTATGCGGCGATGGCTCCGCCGATCTCCACCGCGGCGACCGCCTCGCGAGGGTCGGGGGTGAATCTGAGCGCTCCTAGGGGCGCGAGCGCGTCCAACAAGCCGGCGTGCAGCGCGCGGACCGCGGGAGGTTCGCCCTCGAGGTCTCGAACCGTGAGCTCCGGGGTCGAGGCGTTCGGACGAACGATCCCGATCCGCAGGTCGTCGTCGGAAAGCGCATCCAGCACCGCATCCAGATCGCCCACCTGCCGACCGGGGTCCGGGGCGTCGCCGGACAACTGGATACGGTGGAACGACCGGACCGACAAGCGCTCGGTGCCGGCATCCACGACGAATGTGAGCAGTCGGTCCCACGGCCCGGGTCCCAGCGCGGATCGCATCTCGTCCCGGTAGGCAAGCGCCGTCGTGTACCTGTGGTGGCCGTCGGCGATCAAGAGGGGCTCTTCGGTGAGCCAATCACCGATCGGCACGTCTGCCGGGATCGTCCACCGGAGGTGGACCACGCCTTGCTCGTCCTCGAGCTCCGCCTCGGGCGGCGCCGACGTCACCTCGTCCAAGAGGTCGCCGAGGGAGGGACAGGGACCGGCGACGGTGCCGTACACGGCGGAGAGGTGGGTCCGCGTGGCCCGCAAGAGTCGCAGGCGATCTTCGACGGGTCCCGCCATCGTCTCCTCATGGGGCATCACGCCGCCGCCCCAGTCCTCCAGCTCCATGGCGCAGAAGATCCCCCGGACACGTTCGGCCGCGCCCCAGCGCATCTCGTACGCGTAGAACGCCGTCGGCCTCCGGAGGAGCACGCCCTCGTCGACCCACCGACGCAAGAGCGACCCGGCATCCCGATAGCGACCCTCGCCGTCGCCGGTCCCCAGATCGATCTGCACGATGCTGCGCGGTTCGGACCGATAGTCCTGCCGTCCTGCCTCGCTGATAACGTCGTACGGAGGCGTCGTCACTCGATCCAACGCACCGACGACGTCGACATCGTAGACCAACGCTTCGAACGGAAAGACGCGAGGCATGACCCTTGTATAGCAGCGAGAGCCTCGCCGGGACCCGACGACGCTCGTGGACCCCGGTGCGATGACCGCGCCCGCCGACGCGTACGACGCGTTCCTGTTCGATCTCGACGGGGTCCTGTATCGCGGATCCGAGGTCGTTCCGGGCGCCGCCGAGGCCCTCGCTCGCCTGCGTGCGGCCGGCAAACGCCTAGCCTTCGTGACGAACAATTCCGGCAGGACCCCCCAGGCGGTCGCCGACCATCTCACCGAGCTCGGCATCCAGGCTGATCCCAGCGAGGTGCAGACGTCGGCGTTGGTGACGGCCGAGCAGCTGGCCGCCCGGGGTGTGTCGGAGGCATACGTCGTGGGGGAGGAGGGCATCCTCCACGCGCTCCGCGACGTCGGCATCGGTATCGTCGACGCGAACGCGTACCGCACCCAGGTGGTGGTCGTCGGATGGGACCGCCAAGCGACGTACGAGACGCTCCGCCGGGCGTCGCTACTCGTCGAGCGGGGAGCGACGCTGGTGGCGACGAACGCCGACGCGTCGTACCCGGCCGGCGACGGGGATTGGCCGGGAGCGGGGGCGTTGCTCGCGGCCGTCGAAACCACTACCGGCGCGCGCGCCGAGGTGTTCGGGAAGCCGGAGGCCCCGATCATGCTGGCGGCCCTCGATCGCGCCGGGGGTGGCAGACCGCTCGTGATCGGCGATCGCCTCGAGACCGACATCACCGCCGCGGCTCGCCTGGGCTGGGACTCGCTCCTCGTGCTCACCGGGATCTCCAAAGCCGAGGACGTCTCCACGTCGCCGGTCACGCCGACGTTCGTGGCGGCGGATATCCCTTCGTTCCTCGCCCTGCCGTCGGTCTGAAGGACCGCGCGAGAACCCGGAGTATGCTGGATACGCACCACACTCGCGACGAAGGAGACCCTATGACGACGCTCGAAGATGTCCGCAAGACGATGGAAGCCGTGATCGAGAACCTGACGCCCGCGAAGGCGCAGGATCTCGCGAAGGGCCTGTCCGACCCCGGAACCGCGAAGGAGCAGGTGTCGAAGCTGGCGGCCGACATGCTCGAGTGGTCGCAGCGGAGCCGCGGTCGCCTGAAGGAGTTCATCTCGCGGGAGATCGCGTCCCAGATGAAGTCGATGGGCGTGGCGACGCAGGCGGACCTCGACGCGTTGAGGAAGCGGGTCCGAGACCTGGAGCGCCGCGCGGGGATGACCGCGTCCGGCCGTTCCACGGCCAAGAAGGCGACCGCGAAGAAGTCCACGGCCAAGAAGACGACCGCGAAGCCGGCGGCGACCGCCGCATCCTAGGATCGTCCGCATGCCCCGTCGGCGGCTCGACGTGGAGCTCGTCCGGCGAGGGTTGGCGAACAGCCGTGCCGAAGCGCAGGCCGCGGTGGAGGCAGGCCGCGTGACGGTCGCCGGCAACCCGGCGACGAAGGCCGCGACGCTCGTGGCGGCCGACGCCCCGGTCCAGGTGATCGGAGCGACCAGGCGGTTCGTCTCCCGCGGTGGCGAGAAGCTCAGCTCAGCCCTCGATCGCTTCGACGTCGACACCCGCGACCGTGAGTGTCTCGACGCCGGAGCGTCGACCGGGGGGTTCACCGACTGCCTGTTACGGGCGGGAGCGGCTCGGGTAGCGGCCGTCGACGTGGGTTACGGTCAGCTCGCCTGGGAGATCCGCAACGATCCGCGCGTGACGGTGCTGGAGCGGACGAACGTCCGAGATCTCGAGCCCGGCGACCTGCCGTTCGTTCCCGACCTCGTCGTCGCGGATCTGTCGTTCATCTCCTTGCGAACGGTGCTGCCCGCGCTCATCCGGGTCTCGGGTCCGAACGCGGAGTTCGTCGCGTTGGTGAAGCCGCAGTTCGAGGCGGGTCCTGCGGACGTCGGCAGCGGCGGCGTCGTGCGGGATCCCGAGGTCTGGCGGCGGGTCCTCCGGGAGGTCACCGAGTCGTTCGGCTCACGGGGTGTCGGGGTGCTCGGCGTGGTCGCATCGCCGCTCCGAGGTCCGGCCGGAAACGTCGAGTTCCTGCTCCACGGGCGGTGCGGGGTGGAAGATGCTCGGGTCGATGTGGACGTGGCCGTGACGGAAGGTGAGGGACTGGTCCGATGAGCGTGGTCGGCTTCATCGTGCACGATGGCCGCCCCCCCGCGGTCGAGGCGGCGGCGGAGCTCGGCGCGGCCTTGGGCGACGCGGGGGTGACGGTCGTCCGGGCCCGGGAACGCGGAGACGCCGCCGCCCCGGACCTGATCGTGACGATCGGAGGGGACGGGACGTTCCTGCGTGGAGCCCACGTCGCCGCGGAGCTCGATTGCCCCGTGCTGGGGGTGAAGGTGGGACGGCTCGGGTTCCTGACGGAGGTTGAGCCCGACGAAGCCCTCGACCTCATCCGTGACGCGCTCGCCGGCCGTGCCTCGATCGAGGAGCGTTTGGCGGCGACCGCCTGTTCTGAGGGTGGCGCGGAGTTCGTACCCCAGTGGGCGCTGAACGAGATCATGGTCGAGAAGCGCGCCCGTCACCGGCTGGTCCGGCTCGCCGTGGAGGTCGACGGCGAATACGTCACGACGTTCTCCGCGGACGGGGTCGTGGTCGCCACCCCGACCGGATCGACGGCGTACTCGTTCTCGGCGCGGGGGCCGATCGTGAACCCGGAGGTGCGATGCCTGGTGCTCACCCCGGTCGCCGCGCACATGGTGTTCGACCGCTCCTTCGTGCTCGGCGCCGACCAACAGGTGGTCCTCGAGGTCGTGGGGGACGAGCCCGGCCTGCTGTCCGCCGACGGCCGCGAGAGCGTCGAGCTCCCGGTCGGCGGTCGCGCGCGGATCGCGGCTGCGGAGCGGCCGGCGCGGCTGGTCCGCCGAGCCGGGGCACCGTCGTTCCTCTCGCTGGTCCGAGACAAGTTCGAGCTGCCGGGCGATCCGACCAACGGCGACGACAACGATGTCGGCGCCGCCGGATAGGATCGGCGCGTGCTGCGGGAGCTGCACATCAGCGGTCTCGGGGTCATCCACGACCTCGATCTCGATCTGCACCCCGGTCTGAACGTCCTCACGGGGGAAACCGGCGCGGGCAAGACGATGGTCACCGTAGGCTTGACGCTCGCGTTGGGCGCCCGGGCCGACAGCTCGCTCGTCCGTGACGGTGCCCAGGCCGCCCGCGTCCAGGCTCGGTTCGACGCGACGGAGAGCACGGCGGATTGGTCGGAGGACGGCGAGGTCCTGCTGGCTCGTTCGGTGAACGCCGACGGGAAGAGCGCGGCCCGCGTCGGAGGTCAGCTCGCGACAGCCTCGACGCTCGCCGAACTCGGCAGCTCGTTCGTGGAGGTCCACGGCCAACACCAGGCGCAGCGGTTGTTGTCGTCCGCGACGCAGACGGGATTCCTCGATCGGTTCGCCGGAGATGCGCAGCTCGTCGCGCTCGCGGCCTACCGCGAGACGTGGGAGCGATGGCGGAACGCCAGGACGGCGCTCGACACCCTCGCGGCGGCGTCGCGGGAGCGCGAGCGGGAGCTCGATCTGTTGGCATACCAGGTCAGGGAGATCGAGACCGTGGACCCGGTCGTCGGCGAGACGGATCGCCTGACGACGGAGGAGGCCAGGCTCGCCCACGTCGAGCGGCTGCTGGAGCGGTCGAGGGACGCCGAAGACACGCTGGCGGGGGATGGCTCGCTCGGTGACGTGGCCGCAGGCGCAGCCAACGCGCTCATCGAAGCCTCGCGGCTTGACCCGCGCGCCGAAGGCTTGGCGGAGCGAGCGCGAAGCCTGTCCACCGAGCTCGCCGAGCTTGCGCGCGACGTCCGGGACTACCGGGAGGGTTTGGCCGCGGATCCCGACCGGCTCCAAGAGATCCGTGAACGCCTGTCGGTGCTGAAGGGACTGCAACGCAAGTACGGGGCGACCGAGGCGGAGGTGTTGGCGTTCTTGCAGGAGGCTGCGGCGCGACTGATCACGCTCGAGACCGCCGACGAGCGGCTCTCGGAGATGTCCGAGGAAGCCGATCGGCTCAGAGCAGACCTGCACGAACGAGCGGGCAACGTCACGAGAGGCCGGGCCGAGGCGGCACCGGCGCTCGCCACGGCGCTGGAACGCGAGCTGCAGCAGTTGGGCATGCCCGGCGCGACGGTCGCCGTCGAGCTGGACCCGTCGCCCGAGCTCGGACCGACGGGAGCGGAGCGCGTGGAGCTCCGGCTCTCCCCTTCGCCGGGCCAGAAGTCGTCTCCTCTTGCCAAGACGGCGTCGGGTGGTGAGCTCTCACGCACCATGCTCGCGTGCCGGAGCGTGATGGCGGACCTCGACGACGTGCCGACGCTCGTCTTCGACGAAGTCGACGCGGGGATCGGGGGAGAGGCGGGTCTCGCGGTTGGCAGGCGACTCGCGCACCTGGCCAAGGGGCGACAGGTGCTGGTCGTCACACACCTTCCCCAGATCGCCTGTTTCGCAGACCGCCACATCCTGGTGGAGAAGGGGTCGGTGACCGCCACGGTACGCGTGCTTTCCGACGACGAGCGCATCCACGAGCTGTCGCGGATGCTCGCCGGGCTCACCGGCAGCGAGGGCGCCGTCACGCACGCCGAGGAGCTCTTGGCGACGGCGTCGGCCTCACGGGGAGCGGCCCCGGGCTGATCGCCGGTTCGAGGATCGCGCGTGGGTTGCGCGACCACCGTACGTCTGGGCTACCCTCCTTGTGACCGCCCGCAGCGCGGACAGGAAGCGCCTCTCCCACCGGACCCGCCCCAGCCATCGAGCGTGCGGATCCGGCCGGGACGGAGGCTGGATCGGAAAGGAGGCCCACACGTCCACGTCCAAGATCCGGGGCTCGCACCGCTGGTCGAGCAGACGGGGGCGAGAGGCGGGGGTCGCCCGAGTCGATCGAAGGACCAAGGACCTCGTGCCCAGGGCTCAACCCGGGGATATCGCGGTGATCGACCATGAGGACCTCGACCGCGTGGCGGCCGAAGGGCTGGTGGCCTCGGGCGTGGCGGCGGTGGTGAACGCTTCCGCGTCGATCAGCGGCCGATATCCCAACCTCGGGCCGTTGATCCTGATCGAAGCGGGGATCCCGCTGATCGATCGCGTGGGCCCGCTCCTCATGACGAAGGTGCGGGAGGGCGAGGTCGTGCGGGTGTCGGGCGATCGCGTCTTCGTTGGTGACCGGCTCGCCGCCGTGGGGATCCTCCAGAGTCACGCTTCCGTCCTCCGCGAGATGGAGGACGCTCAAGAGGCGCTCGGCCAGCGGTTCGAGAGCTTCGCGCGCAACACCCTTGGATACCTGGCGGAGGAGCGCGACCTGTTGTTCGGGGGGGCCGGACTCCCGGAGCTCCGTCACGACCTCTCGGGCAAGCCGGTCCTCGTCGTGGTGCGGGGCTACAGCTATCGCGAAGACCTCGCCGCGCTCCGTGCCTATATCCGGGACATCCGGCCGGTCCTCGTCGGTGTCGACGGTGGCGCCGACGCGCTGCTCGACGAGGGATACGTTCCCGACCTCATCTTGGGTGACATGGACAGCGTCTCGGACCGCGCGCTGGAGCTCGCCCTGAAGGTACCCCGGAGGCGGCCGCCGACGGAGCTCGTCCTCCACGCGTACACGGACGGCCGGGCGCCCGGCGGAGCGCGCCTCGAACGGCTCGGCGTTCCGTACACGACCGTCCGCTCGGCGGGGATGAGCGAGGACGTGGCGTTCATGCTCGCACACGAGAAACGCGCCGAGCTCATCGTCGCCGTCGGCACGCACGGCAACCTGCGCGAGTTCCTGGACAAGGGGAGGAGCGGGATGAGCAGCACGTTCCTCGTACGACTGCGGGTGGGCGAGATCCTCGTCGACGCGAAGGGCGTGTCCAGGATCTACGGCAACTCACGGCTCCGAGCGCGAGACACGTTCCTGCTGATCGGGTCGGCGCTGCTCACCATGCTGATCGTCGTCGCGGCGATCTCCCCATCGGTCCGCCTCTTCTTCGATCTGGCTTTCGAGCACGTCCGCGAGTGGTTCTTCCACCTGAAAGAGCTCGTGTGATCCCCTGGCGGTACCACCTGGTCTCGATCATGGCCATCTTCCTCGCGCTCGGGTTGGGCGTGGTGGTGGGGACCACGGTCATCAACCCCGGCCTGGTGAAGAACCTGACCAACCAGACGGACGGGCTGAAGCAGGATGTGAGGAACCTCCTGCAGGACAAGCAGGATCTGCAGGGACAGCTCGACACGATGGGCACGTTCGGCGAACAGGCCATGCCGTACCTCGTGGGCGACAAGCTGCTCGGCCGGCAGGTCGTCATCGTCACGGAGGAGGGCGTGGACGCGAAGGCGATCGCGGAGACCCGCCGGGCGCTCGATCTTTCCGGAGCGGAGATCCTCACGACGCTCACGGTCCGCCCGACGATGTCGGGAGGGACACCGACGGCACAGCGCGAGCTGGCGGCGCTGCTCGGATCGTCGTCGACCACCTCGGCGAACGTGCTCGTGTCCGAGGCTGCGCGCTCGCTCGCCCGGCGTCTGGCCTCGGACCCCGTCGGCGACCTGTCGGGGCGGCCCGACCCGCTGGGGGAGATGCTCTCGCAAGGGTTCCTCATCTCGTCGGCTCCGGATATCTCGGACTCGACGCTGAAGGACATCGGCGGCCGCGGCCAGATGGTGATCGCCGTCGGAGGAGGGACCACCGACCAGCTCTCGCCGACGTCGGCCCTGTTCATGGAGCCGTTCGTCATCGAGCTCCTTTCGGCGGGTGTCGTCACGGGGGCCGCGGAAAGCTTCGCGTCCGACGAGGGCTTCGTTTCCGATCTTCGCTCGAACGTCGACGGCTCCTCGGTGGCCCCGCTCGTGACCGTCGACAACGTCGATCTGCCGGTCGGCGCATCGGCCATGGTGCTGGGGCTCGACGAGGCGCTCTCGAGTGGAGCGGGCGGGGACTACGGCGTGAAGGACGGCACGACGCGGCTGCTCCCGCCGGTGGCATGACGACCGGAGCCCTCAGGGTCACCGCCCTCGTCCCCGCCCGCGACGAGGAGGACGTCGTGGCCCAGACGGTGGAAGCGCTGCGAACGCTCCCCATCGACGATGTCGTGGTCGTGGACGACGGCTCGTCCGACGCGACGTCCGCGGCGGCACTCACGGCCGGCGCCACGGTGCTGCGCATCCCCGGTCACGCCGGGAAGGGCGGGGCCATGGAGGGTGCGCTGGACCGGCTGCCACCCGCCGACGTGTGGCTGTTCGCCGACGCCGACCTGGGGACCAGCGCGCAAGGCCTCGGCGCGCTGCTCGACGTGGTGACGGCCGGGCGCGCCGATATGGCGATCGCGATGTTTCCCCCGCAGGCAGGAGGGGGCATGGGAACGGTGAAGCGGGCCTCGGCTGCGGCGATCCGCATGCTCTCTCGCTACGGAGCGGAGGCGCCGCTATCCGGACAGCGAGCGATCACGGCGATCTGCCTCGCAGCCGTCCGTCCGCTCGCCGGCGGGTTCGGGGTAGAGACGGGGATGACGATCGACGCGGTGCGGGCCGGGTTCCGGGTCGTGGAGATCCCCGTGCCCGGGCTCACGCATCGTGCCACCGGCCGGACCTTCCGGGGCTTCCTCCACCGCGGACGCCAGGGGATCCAGATCGCGCGGGCCGCGGCCCTGAGGGCGGTGCGCCTGCGATGAGCCCGGGACGCTTGTCCGTCCAGAACCACCGGGGCGTGCTCGTCCCCCGAACGTTGGGTATCTGGCTCGCGCTGGCGGCCGTCGCGTCAACCGTGGTGGTCGCGGCGAGCGGCGGGCCGGGATCGTTGGATCGAGCGGGGTGGGGTGGGCTCGGGGCCACGCTGCTCGTCTTCGCGGCGGGCGTCGTCGACGACCTGGCCCCCCCGGGTCCGCGTGGTTTCCGCAACCACCTGCGAGCGCTCGCTGGTGGTCGGGTCACCACGGGCGTCGTCAAGGTGATCGTGGTCGTGGCGTCGGCCGTCGTGGCGGTCGCACTGCAGCCCGGCGGTTCCGGTGGCGTCCGCCTGGCAGGTGTCGTCCTGGTCGCGGCCTGTGCCAACGCGTGGAACGGACTCGACGTGCGTCCCGGGCGGGCGATCAAGTTCGGGCTGGTGGCATTCCTGGGTCTCACGCACGTGGACCCGGCCCTGCTGCCCACGCTGCCGGGCGTGGTGCTCGGTTCCGTCGCGGTGCTCTGGTTCGACCTCCGGGAACGGGCGATGCTCGGTGACGGCGGGGCGAACCTCCTCGGTTTCACGATCGGTCTGGGTCTGTACCTGGTCCTCCCCGGTTGGGGTGTGGTGCTCGGGGCCGCGGTGGCGGTCGGCGTCAACGCCGTCGGCGAGACGATCACACTGTCCCGCGTCATCGACGCGCTGCCTCCGCTCCGGTGGTTCGACGCGTTCGGACGGCTGCCGGCCTGAGAAAGAGGCCCTCCCCGGCACATCCGCGAGTGAAAGTCCGGCGGCGTGTCGCGAGCCTCTGCTAGGCTCGTGTCCCGTGGTGAAAGCGCAATCGAAGTTCATCTTCGTCACGGGTGGAGTCGCCTCCGGTCTCGGCAAGGGCATCACCACCGCCTCGCTCGGCCGCCTCTTCAAGTCACGTGGACTGAAGGTCGCGATCCAGAAGCTCGACCCCTACATCAACGTCGACCCCGGCACCATGAACCCGTTCGAGCACGGCGAGGTGTTCGTGCTGGACGACGGCTCCGAGACCGATCTGGACCTCGGGCACTACGAGCGGTTCGTCGACGAGGACCTCCATCGCGGCTCCAACTTCACGACGGGCGCCGTGTACTCCAGCGTCATCGCGAAGGAGCGCCGCGGCGACTACCTGGGCAAGACCGTACAAGTCATCCCGCACATCACCGACGAGATCAAGGAGCGGATCCGTGCGCTCGCCGAGACCGAGGCCGCCGACCTGGTCGTCGTCGAGATCGGCGGCACCGTCGGTGACATCGAGTCGTTGCCGTTCCTCGAAGCCGTGCGACAGCTGCGGAACGAGATCGGTCGCGACAACTGCGCGTTCGTCCATGTGTCGTTGATGCCGTTCATCGGCCCGTCCGGCGAGCTGAAGACCAAGCCGACGCAGCACTCGGTGAAGGAGCTGCGTTCGCTCGGCCTCCAGCCCGACGTCATCGTCTGCCGTTCGGATCGGCCGTTCGGTCGGAACCTCAAAGAGAAGATCTCATTGCTCTGCGACGTGCCGATAAGCGGCGTGATCTCCGCGATCGACGCGCCCTCCATCTACAAGATCCCGCTCGTCCTCCACAAGGAAGGTCTCGACGCCGAGCTCGCGCGTCACCTACGGATCGAAGACGAGCCCGACCTCACGGAGTGGGAGACGCTGGTGGATCGGATCGACCGGGCGACCGAGCCGGTCACGATCGCGGTCGTCGGGAAGTACGTGAACATGCGCGACGCCTACCTGTCGGTGATGGAGGCGCTCAAGCACGGCGGGTTCGCTCACGGCGCCGACGTGCAGATCGAATGGGTCGCCTCCGACGATCTCGGCGGCTCCGCGACCGAAGACGCGCTCATCGGCGTCGACGGCGTCCTCATCCCCGGGGGGTTCGGCGTGCGCGGGGTGGAGGGCAAGGTCGCAGCCGTTCGCTTCGCGCGAGAGCGCGGTGTGCCGTTCCTCGGGATCTGCCTCGGCTTGCAGTGCGCGGTGATCGAGTTCGCGCGGCACGTCTGCGGCCTGGAGGGCGCGAACTCCAGCGAGTTCGACCCGGCCACCCCACATCCCGTGATCGACCTGCTGCCCGAGCAGAAGAACGTGACGGATATGGGCGCCACCATGCGTCTGGGCGCTCAGCCCTGCTACATCGTTCCCGGCACGCTCGCTGAGCGCTGCTACCAGGTCCCGGTGGTCGAAGAGCGCCACCGGCACCGCTGGGAGGTCAACCCCGCGTATCACGAGATCCTGCAGGAGGCCGGCATGGTGTTGTCCGGCAACTCCCACAACGGCCGGCTGACCGAGATCATCGAGCTGCCCGATCATCCGTTCTTCATCGCCGGGCAGTTCCATCCCGAGCTGCGCTCACGGCCGACGCGGCCGCACCCGCTCTTCCGCGAGTTCGTCGGCGCGGCGCAGACGCACCGCCGCGCGCGCGCCGAGCGCATCGTCACCGTCAGCTGACCCCGACCCGCCATGGCGGAACCGACGACCGAGCCCACCGGGAGCCGGTCCGCGTTCGAGGGCGCCGTTCTCCGACTCGAGATCGAGGATTGGCCGGGCCATCCTCGGCACGAAGTGATCCACCATCCGGGAGCGTCCGCCCTCCTGCCGCTCTTGCCCTCGAACGACGTGCTGCTGGTCAAGCAGTTCCGTCCCGCAGTCCGCCAGACGTTGACCGAGATCCCCGCCGGTCTGTTGGACGTGGAAGGCGAGGACGCGCTCACGTGCGCGACGCGCGAACTGTTCGAGGAGACGGGCTACCGGCACGCGGCCATCGAGTTCCTGGGTGGCTACTACACGTCACCAGGCTTCACCGACGAATACGTGCATCTGTTCTGGGCGAGGACCGAGTCCGAACCGCTGGGAGCCCCGGAGGACGGCATCGAGGTCGTCCGGATGCCGTTCGCCCGGATGGTCGACGCCGCGCGCGCGGGTCGCGTCCGCGACGTGAAGACGGCCGTTGCCCTGCTGATCGCGGCCGGACGGCCCCCGCTCCCGTGAACGTCCGCGTGACGTGTGGGCTATGGGCGCTCCGGTAGGCTGGGCCGGGCGCGGGCTGAGGAGGGGGCTCCGGTGATCGTCGGGATCCCGAAAGAGGTCAAGGACAACGAGTTCCGGGTCGCGGCGACCCCCGAGGGGGTACGCGAACTGGTGCACGCGGGCCACCGCGTCGTGATCGAGTCGGGCGCGGGGAACGGCTCGGCGCTTCCAGACGGTGACTTCGTCACGGTGGGCGCCGAGATCCTCCCGGATGCCGACGCCGTCTTCGCGGCTGCCGACATGGTCCTCAAGGTGAAGGAGCCGCAGCCGCAGGAGTACGAGCGGTTCCGCGAGGGGCAGATCCTGTTCACGTATCTCCACCTCGCTGCCGCTGCGGGACTCACGCGGTTCCTGGCGGAACGCCGCGTCTCTGCCGTCGCCTACGAAACTGTGCAGAGCGCCGACGGCCGCCTACCGCTGCTCGCGCCCATGTCCGAGATCGCCGGACGGATGGCCCCGCACTGCGGGGCGGTCAACCTCGAGCGGCCCAAGGGCGGCCGTGGCGTGCTCATGGGCGGCGCCTCCGGTGTCGCGCCTGCGCGTGTCGTGGTGCTGGGGGCGGGCATGGCCGGGACGAACGCCGCGTGGATCGCCGCAGGGATGGAGGCAGAGGTCGTCATCGTCGACAAGAGCGTGGAGCGGCTGCGGTTCGTCGACCGGATCTGGCGGGGTCGGATCCAAACGGTGATGTCCAGCCGCCTCGCCATCGAACGGCTCGTGACCGACGCGGACCTGGTGATCGGCGCAGTGCTCGTTCCCGGAGCCAAGGCGCCGCACCTGGTGACCGAGGACACGGTCGCGAGCATGCTCCCGGGCTCGGTCGTCGTCGACATCTCGATCGACCAGGGCGGCTGCTTCGAGACTTCTCACATGACGACCCACTCGGATCCGACCTATGAGTCGCACGAGGTCGTCCACTACTGCGTCGGCAACATGCCGGGCGCGGTTCCTCGAACGTCGACGTACGCGCTCACGAACGTCACGATCCCGTACGCGATCGAGATCGCGAGCGAAGGGTTGGAGGGTGCCGCTCGTCGCGACCCGGCGCTGGCCCTCGGCGTGAACGTGTACGGCGGCTGCGTCACCAACCGCGGCGTTGCGGAGGCGCACGAGCTGCCGTTGACGGCGCTCGCCTCGCTCGTGGACGGGCTGGGCTGAGCGGCCGGCCGGCGGGCGATGGGAGACACGCTCACCGTGTGGGCCGAACGCTACCTCGACCATCTCGCCGTCGAACGCGGCCTCTCGGCCAACACGCTCGCCGCCTATCGCCGCGATCTCGGGCGCTACGTGGCGTTCTGCGCGAGGCGCGGCGTCCTCAGGCCGCAGGACGCGGACGAGTCGACCATCCGTTCGTTCGTGGCATCGATCTCGGCGTCCACGTGGGGTGAGCCCGAGCGCCCGTACAGCGCGCGATCGGTCGCGCGCGCGCTCTCGTCGGTGCGATCGTTCCACCGGTTCTTGCTCCGCGAGGGTGGCACCGATCGAGACCCCGCCGGCGCCGTCGTGCAGCCCAAGCTGCCCCGGTCGCTCCCGCATCCCCTTCCCGTCGACGACATCGCGCGCCTGCTCGAGGCACCGGATATCACCACCCTCGTGGGCCTGCGAGACCGCGCCATCCTCGAGGTGCTCTACGGTGCCGGTCTGCGCATCTCCGAACTGGTGGGACTCGATGTCGACGACGTCGACCTGGAGGAGGGGTTCGTCAGGGTCCTCGGCAAGGGAGGGAAGGAGCGCGAGGTTCCCCTGGGCGGGTTCGCTCGCGACGCCGTGACCGCGTACCTCGAGCGGGCCAGACCCGCGTTCGCGTCCCGAGCCAGCCGGGCGGCGCTCTTCCTCAACCAGCGTGGCGGCCGCCTGACGCGACAGAGCTGTTCCCGGGTGCTGGCCGCCAGCGTCGGGATCGCCGGCATCGAGCGGCGGGTCACGCTCCACACGCTCCGGCATTCATTCGCGACCCATCTGCTCGAGGGAGGCGCGGACGTCCGGGTGGTGCAAGAGTTGCTCGGTCACGCGAGCGTCGCCACGACCCAGATCTACACACTGGTGACCAAGGACCACCTCCGTGAGGTGTACTACACGTCTCACCCACGCGCGCGGCGTGGGACGACCCAAGGGAGTTGAGCGGGATGGTCGAGCAGGAGCTCATCGAGCGCACGCGTGCGGCGCTGAAGGAGCAGCGCACCCAGCTCCGCCGCGAGATCGCGGAGCAAGGCGCCGATCCCGACGGCAACGACGTGTCGTTCATCGACGACGCCGGGTTCTCGGACCGCTCGCACAGCACCCAGGAGCGATCCCGTGTCATCTCGCTCGTGGAGGCGCTCCGGTCCAACCTGGCCGAGGTCGACCGGGCGCTCGGTCGGATCGATGCCGGAACGTACGGGTCGTGCGAGCGCTGCGGGAAGCCGATCGATCCGGCGCGCCTGGAGGCACGACCCGAGGCGGGGCTTTGCATCGAGTGCAAGCAGAAGCGATGACCCAGTGACCGAACCATCGGTGCCGCGGGTGCTCCTCATCGTGTGCGATTCGTGGGGAGTGGGCGACGCACCCGATGCGGAGACGTACGGCGATACGGGTGCCGATACCCTCGGGAACACCGCACGGACGGTCGGCGGTCTTCGCGCGCCGAACGTCGAAGCGCTCGGACTCGGTCACCTCACCTCGATCGAAGGCGTGCCCGCTCGCGCCGAGCCCGGCACGGCCCACGGGCGCGCGACCGAACGCTCGGTCGGCAAGGACACCACCACGGGACACTGGGAGATGATGGGTATCCGGCTCGAGCAGCCGTTCCCCCTGTACCCCAACGGGTTTCCTCCTGAGATCATCGTGCCCTTCGAGGAAGCGATCGGCCACGAGATCCTGGGCAACAGGCCGGCCTCGGGTACCGAGATCATCGCGGAACTGGGGGAGGAGCACATCCGCACCGGGAAGCCGATCGTCTATACGAGCGGTGATTCGGTCTTCCAGATCGCCGCCCACAAGGACGTCGTGCCGCTGTCGACGCTGTACGAGTGGAGCCGTGTCGCACGCAGACTGCTGACCGGGGAACACACGGTCGGACGCGTGATCGCGCGCCCGTTCGACGGGCCGCCGGGGGCGTTCGTGCGCTCGCCCGAACGACGGGACTTCTCGGTGCCGCCGCCCGGTCCGACGGTGCTCGACCGCTTGCAGAGAGCCGACGTGCCTGTGTACGCGGTCGGGAAGATCCGAGACATCTTCTCTGGTCAAGGGATCACCGAGGGTCGGTACTCGGATTCGAACGAGCACGGGATCGACCTGACGCTGGACTACCTGAAACGGGCCGCGCCGGCTTTCGTCTTCACGAACCTGGTGGACTTCGACTCGAAGTACGGCCACCGCAACGATCCCCGGGGGTACGCCGGGGCGATCGAGGCGTTCGATCGGCGCCTTCCCGAAGTGATCGGTGCCCTGGACGGCGGCGTCCTGCTGATCACCGGCGACCACGGGTGCGACCCGACCTCCGCATCGACCGATCACACGAGGGAGCGGACGCCGCTGCTGGCCGCGGGACTGCCGGGTGGGCCGTACGAGATCGGCACCCGGGCGTCGTTCGGCGACCTCGGCCATACGATCGCCGCTCTCCTTGGTGTCGAGGTGGAGGGACTCGAGGGCCAGAGCTTCGCCGACCGGATCGGGTTCCGGGCATGAGCGACGTGGATGTCGACCTGAGGTTCCATGCGGTGTCGGCGGTGGAGGAAGCGACCATCGGATCGAGAGTTCGATATGCACGTGAGGGTCACCCTGAGCGGCCCTTCAGGCCAGGGAGAGTATGCCCGTGACCCTCGAGGATCCGCGCCGCGTCGTGGCCGACAAGCGCGACGGGAAGACCCTGGCTCCCGCTGACATCCAGGCGTTCGTCGAGGCCTACACCATCGGAGAGGTATCCGACGCGCTCGCCGCCTCGTTCCTCATGGCGAGCGTGCTTCGAGGGCTCGACGACGACGAGACGCTCGCGATGACCCGGGCGATGATCGACTCGGGCGACACGGTGTCGTTCGGCGACCTCGGGCGCCCGGTCGTCGACAAGCATTCCACGGGGGGTGTGGCCGACGGGGTGACCCTCGTGTTCGCGCCCATCGCGGCCGCGCTGGGGATGGCGGTGGCCAAACTCTCCGGTCGCGGCCTGGGGCATACGGGCGGCACCCTGGACAAGCTCGAGTCGATCCCGGGCCTACGTACCGACCTGTCGGCCGAGGAGATCGCGCGCCAGGTGGCGAGCGTCGGATGCGCCGTCGCCGCGCAATCCGCCAACCTCGTTCCGGCCGACGGCAAGCTCTACGCGTTGCGGGATGCCACCGCCACCGTCCCCTCCGTTCCGCTGATCGCGGCGAGCGTCATGTCGAAGAAACTGGCGGTGACGACCGATCTCATCCTCCTCGACGTGAAGGCGGGCTCCGGGGCCTTCATGAAGACGCCCGAGGAGGCGGAGGTCCTCGCCCGAGCGTGCTTGAGACTTGCGCGGGGATGGGGGCGAGACGCGGACCTCGCCGTGACCGACATGTCGCAACCACTCGGCGACGCCGTCGGCAACGCGCTCGACATCATCGAGGCGGTAGAGCTGCTGCGTGGGGCGTCGCACGGCAGGTTGCGGGAACTGGCGGTGATCTTCGCAGCGAGGGCGCGGGAAGCGACCGAACACGTGGCCCACGACGAAGCACTCGCCGCGGCAGAGCGTGCGCTCGACAGCGGAGAGGCCCTCGAACGGTTCCGCCGGATGGTCCAGGCGCAAGGTGGCGATCCCCGGGTGGTCGACGATCCCGAAGCCGTGTTGCCGAGAGCGCCGGTCGTGCTCCCGATCCTTGCCGACCGAGACGGTACGCTCGCCGCCGTGGATGCGGAGGCGATCGGGTGGGCCAGCGTCGCCCTGGGCGCGGGCCGTGTCCGCAAGGGTGATCCCATCGATCCTGCGGTCGGCCTCGTCCTCCACAGCAAGATCGGCGACCTGCTCGCCGCCGGACAGACGATCGGCGACGTGCACGCGCGATCGGCCGACGACGCCGCGGAGGCGACCCGACGTGTGCTGGGAGCGTTCACGTTCACCGACCATTCTGTGCCACGGCCCCCCCTCGTCCATCGGTGGGTCGACGACGGGTCGGGACCGTGAGCGACATCCGATTCGCGCTCTACATGGGGGGCTCGCTACTCGTCGGGATGAGCGCGCGCGAGTACGCCAGAGCGTTCACGGCCGCGCGTCTGCACGACCCCACGCCACGACTGTGGGGGCGTCTGACGTTCAACCCGAGGGTGTGGTTCGAGCCGTTCGGCAGCGGCCTGCTGCCTGCCTTGATCCTCCTCCTGTGGGGCGTCGGAGCGACGTTCCTGCCTCCGCCGATCGCGTACGGGAAGCCCGCCCCGGTCGACCCCAACTACTTCCGCAACCGGTCGCGGGACGTGATCTACGTCTCCGTCGCAGGCCCGATCGCGAACCTCGCCCTCGCCGCCGTCGGAGGGATGGCGCTGCGGGCGGGGATCGGCGGTGAGGCTGGCTTCGTAGCGCTCGCGTTCATGCTGACCAACCTCTCGCTCACGATCTTCCACCTCGTGCCGATCCCCGGCCTGGACGGTGCCCGGATGCTCGCGCTCGCCCTTCCACCGCGCGCCGCGCAGGTGTATCGGAACGCCGACCAGTACCTGCCCCTGATCGTGCTCATCGTGCTGTTCGTCTTCGCGGGTCCCATGATCTCGATCGTGCGATCGCTCACGGATTCGCTCTGCACGCTGCTGTCCGGGTTCACCTGCTACTCGTAGGTCCCAGCCGGGTGCGAGGGCCGCGCTATCATCGGCCATCGAGCAGACCACCTCCGCCCCCGACCGCAGCGCGCGCGTGCTGACGGGTTTCCGGCCAACCGGGCCGCTGCACGTCGGCCATTGGGCGGGGAACGTGGGTAACGCCGTCCGGCTGCAGGACGAGGGGTACGAATGCTTCTACTTCGTCGCGGACTGGCACATGCTGACGACCCACTACGACCGGACGGAGACCCTGCCTGCCGCCGTCGAGGGACTCGTGCTCGATCTGCTCGCGGCGGGGATCGATCCGGCGCGCTCGGTCGTGTACCGCCAGTCCGATCTTCCCGAGGTCGCGGAGATGGCGCTGTTGCTCGGGATGGTCACACCCCTCGGATGGCTGGAGCGCGTGCCGACGTACAAGGAGCGGCTGCGCGACATGGCGGAGCGCGACATCGCCAACTTCGGCCTGCTCGGCTACCCGGTCCTTCAGACGGTCGACATCACGATCGTGCGCGGTGCGCTGGTGCCGGTGGGCGAGGACCAGGTCTCGCACCTCGAGATCTCCCGAGAGATCGTGCGGCGGTTCAACAGGCTGTACGGCGACGTGCTCTTGGAACCGCAAGCACTCTTGTCAGAGTGGCCGATGATCCCTGGCTCGGACGGCCGGAAGATGTCGAAGTCGCTGGACAACACCATCGATCTCGACGACGACCCCGACACCATCCGCGCGAAGGTCCGCTCGTTCATCACGGACCCGCAGAAGGTCCGTCGCGGCGATCCGGGCCGGCCGGAGATCTGCCCCATATTCGCCTTGCACCGCAAGTTCTCTCCGGACATCCTCGCGTGGACCGAGGAGCATTGCCGTACGGGTGAGCTGGGATGCGTGGACTGCAAGACGAATCTGGCCGACCGGATCATCGAGCAGCTCGCGCCGTTCCGCGAACGTCGCGCGGAGCTTGCCGCCAAACCGGATCTGGTTTCGGACGTTGTCGCGGCCGGCGCGGACAGGGTGCGGCCGGTCGTGGAACAGACGATGGCGGCGGTGCGGGCCGCGATGCATTTCGGATGAGCGACGCGAGCGCGGTCCCCAGCGGAAGCTTCGCCGTCGATCTCCCGGTCTTCACGGGTCCGTTCCGGCTGCTGGCGGAGCTGATCATGGAGCAGAAGGTTGACGTGTGCGACATCGCGGTCGCGACCGTCACCGATGGGTACCTCGCCTATGCCAGGGAGGCGGAGGCCTGGAACCTGGAGGAAGCCACGTGGTTCCTGGCGATCTGCGCCATGCTCCTCGAGCTGAAGATCGGCCGGCTCATGCCGCGACACACCGAACAGGACGAAGAGGACCTGCTGGGTGGCTCGCCCGACTTGGCATACGCGCGAAGCATCGAGCTGGCGGCGTTCCGCAGGGTCGCGGTGGAGCTCGCGAGGCGCCTGGAGGACGAGGCGGGCTTCTTCGCGCGCGACGTGGGCCCCGGTCCCGAGTTCTCGCACCTGTACCCCGATCCGATGGAGAAGATCGTGGCAGAGGACCTCGCCCGGCTGGCGGCCCAGCTGTTACGGCCGCCGCCGACCCTCGACCTGTCTCACGTGACACCGATCCGCTACTCGGTCGAGGACGCGATGTCGGCCGTGCGGGAGCGGATGGTGGGGTTCGGCGGACCGGCGTCGTTCCGCGACCTGGTGGCCGACTGTGCCGACCGGATCCACGTGGTGGTGCGGTTCCTGGCCATCCTCGAGCTATACCGTGAAGGGAAGGTCGAGCTTCAGCAAGGGCCGACGTTCGGAGAGATCGAGGTCGAGTGGAATGCCTGAACCCGACGTGACCGGGGATCCCGGCGCCGGACGCGACACCCGAGCGCTCGAAGCGCTCTTCTTCGTCTCCGACGAGCCGATCACGGCATCGGTGCTCGCCCAGGCGCTCGACCTGGACCGCACGACCGTCGAGGTGCTCTGCGACCGTCTGGCGAAGGAACTGGAAGATCGAGGCTCCGGCCTGGTCCTTCGCAACGTCGCCGGGGGTTGGCGACTCTACACGCATCCAGACACCGCGCCGACCGTGGAGCAGTTCGTCCTGTCTTCGCGCCAGGCCCGCCTGACGAAGGCCGCCCTGGAGACCCTGTCGATCGTCGCGTACAAGCAGCCCGTGACGCGGCACCAGATCTCCGCGATCCGCGGTGTGAACTCGGACGGGGTGCTGCGCGCGCTGACCGACCGGGGCCTGATCGAGGAGGCCGGCCGAGAAGAGACGCCCGGGAGGCCCGTCCTCTACGGCACCACGCCGGGGTTCCTGGAAAGGCTCGGTCTGCCGTCGCTCGCCTCGCTCCCGTCGCTCGCCCCGCTGCTCGGTATCGACACCGAGGAGACGCCGTCCGACGGGCCCATCTCCACGATCGACGACGTGTCGGCCGACCTCACGGCGCAGCCCGAACCCGAGCCGTCCGACGACGCTCCCGCCTGATCGATGCCCGCGGAGCGCGTCCAGCGCGCGCTGGCCCGAGCGGGGTTCGGCTCGCGTCGAGCGTGCGAGCAGCTGATCGTCGACGCTCGCGTTACCGTCAACGGTAGGGTCGCGACGCTGGGCGATCGCGTCGATCCCGAGGTGGACTCCGTCGCCGTCGACGGTGTCGGCGTGAACCTCGACCCGAACGCGAGGTACTACGCGCTGCACAAGCCACCCGGCGTGGTGACCACCATGCACGACCCGCAGGGACGTCCGGACATCCGCGGGTTCCTGCCGGATGACGGCCCGCGCGTGTTCCCGGTAGGGCGCCTAGACCGCGACAGCGAGGGGCTGCTCCTGCTGACGAACGACGGAGAGCTCGGCAACCGCCTCCTGCATCCCCGCTACGCGATCGAGAAGGAGTACCTGGCCGAGGTGGAAGGCGCCCCGACGGAGCGGCAGATCGCCCGTATCCGGCGCGGGGTGGAGCTGGAGGACGGCCCCGCGAAGCCGGCCTCCGTGCGCATCGTCGCCGCGAGCGGTCCGCGGGGCGCCCTCAGGCTGACCATGACTGAGGGCCGCAAGCGCGAGGTCCGGCGGATGCTCGCGGAGGTGGGGCTCCCGGTGACGCGCCTGGTGCGGCTGAGGATCGGCCCCGTGAAGCTGGGGAACCTGGCGCCCGGCGAGCTCCGCGAGCTGACGGCGGATGAGATCCGCTCTCTCGCGCGGGCCGCCGACATGTAGCCTTGTCGCTCCGGGGCGATGGCTCCGGGGAGGGAAGGCGAGATGAAGGTCCGTGCCGCCCGAGGGGCCATCGTCGTGGTTCGCGACGACGCAGAGGTCGTGCTGAGCGCCACAGAGCGACTGATGGCCGCGGTGCTCGAACGGAACGCGATCGAGCGGGATGACCTCATCAGCGTGCTGTTCACGGTCACCGACGACCTGCGCTCGGCGTTCCCGGCCGAGGCCGCGCGCCGGATGGGCCTGGGAGGGGTTCCGTTGATGTGCGCGCGGGAGATCCCGGTCGAGGGATCGATGCCCTCGGTGATCCGGCTCCTCGCCCACTTCCACTCCGAGCGGACCCTGGATGAGATCGCTCACGTGTACCTCGACGGCGCGGAGTCGCTACGCGATGACCTCGACCGCCGCTGAGCGCATCGCGATCGTCGGCACCGGCCTGATCGGAACGTCGATCGCGATGGCATCGGCCCGGGTCGGTTGCGACGTCTCGGGGTGGGACGTCGACCGGGACTCGCTGGGAACGGCGGCCGAACTGACCGCGCTCCGCGCCGCCCGGTCCTTCGAAGATGCGGTGTCGGGCGCCGAGATCGTCATCGTCTGCGCCCCGGTGCCGACGATCCCCGAGCTGGCGGCTCGGGCCCTCGCGGCCGCTCCGACGGCCACCGTGACGGACGCCGGCAGCATCAAGGACCACGTCGTGCGCGAGGTGGCGGCCAAGGCCGGTCCGGCGGGGGGAAGGTTCGTCGGTGGACACCCGATGGGCGGTTCCGAACGCTCGGGACCCGAGCACGCGTCGGCGTCCGTCGTCGACGGGATCGTCTGGGTGCTGACACCCGGTGACGGGACGGAGGGCCACCGGGTCGAGGCGCTCGAGGCCTGGGTCGAACGGATCGGGGGGCGCCCCGTGCGGATGTCCGCCGCGCGGCACGATCGTCTGGTGGCGTTCGTGAGCCATCTTCCTCAGGTCGCCTCGACCGCCCTGATGGGGCTGGCGGCGACGGAGGAGGCCGACGAGCCCGATATCCTGCTGCTCGCGGCGGGGGGGTTCCGCGATCTCACGCGTTTGGCGTCGTCCAACCCGGCGCTGTGGAGCCAGATCCTGCTGTCGAACCGCGAGGCGATCGCCGAGGCGATCGACCTGTACTCGGCTCGCCTCGGCGACCTTCGCGCGATGGTGGTCGAGGGGCGGGGGAGCGACGTCGAGGAAACGTTCGACGACGCTAAGCGGGCGCGCTTGCGCTTGGCGGCCAAGCCGCAGGTCCGCGCGGGCGTGGCGGTGCTCCAGGTGCAGGCGCCCGACCGTCCCGGCGCGCTCGCGGAGCTCACCTCCGTGCTCGCCGAGCACGCCGTGAACATCGAGGACCTGCAGATCGTCCACTCGCCCGAAGGAGGACGGGGGACGGTACACCTCACGGTCGCGGCATCATCGGCCGACGACGCGCTCCGTGTGCTCGCGTCTCGGTCCTTCGACCCCATCCGCCTGGCCTGAGGACGAGCGGTGCGCCTGCGAGTGACGCCCGGCGGAACCTTGCGGGGGGAGCCGCGCGTTCCGGGGGACAAGTCGATCGCGCACCGGTGGTTGATCCTGGCCTCGACCGCTCGAGGTCGTAGCCGTCTGGTGGGGCTTCCGCCTTCCCTCGACGTTCGCTCGACGGCTTCATGCCTCGCCCAGGTATCCGAGCGGGGTCGACCTGCACTCGAAGCTTGGGCCCGGAACGTTGCGCCGCCCACAAAGGGTCACGGTTCCACGTGGAACGACGGTGCCGATCAAGACCTCTCGACCGCACTTGAGGTCGAGGGTGAGGGACGCTCGGCACTCACCGAGAGCACCACGCCACTCGACTGTGGGAACTCCGGCACCACGATGCGCCTCGTCGCCGGGACGCTCGCCGCCGCGCCGTTCCGATCGACACTCGTCGGCGACGCGAGCCTGTCCGCCCGACCGATGGAGCGTGTGGCGGCCCCGCTCCGGGAGATGGGGGCGACCGTCGGCACGACCGACGGCCACGCGCCGGTGGAGATCGTCGGCGGGCCCCTCTACGGCATCTCGTACACGTTGCCGATCCCGACCGCCCAAGTGAAGGGCGCGGTTCTTCTCGCCGGCGTCGCCGCCGAGGGAACTACGTCGGTCACCGAACCGGCCGCGACCCGCGATCACACCGAGCGAGCACTCGCCGCGCTCGGCGCACCGGTGTCGCTCGATGGGTCGACGATCATCGTGCAGGGCGTCTATCAACACGACGCGTTCAGCGCCACGGTGCCGGGCGACGTCTCGTCCGCCGCGTTCCTGGTGGCCGCGGCGGCCGTGACGCGATCGGAGTTGACCGTGCGCGGGGTGGGTCTCAACCCGAGCCGCCTGCACTTCGTCAGGGTCATGGAGCGGATGGGTGTTCGGCTCGAGCTTCGGCCGACGGGGGAGGAGCTCGGCGAGCCCGTCGGCGACCTGTGGGTCGCTCCGAACACCGATCTTCAAGGCACAGAGGTAGCAGCGTCCGAGCTCCCCTTGGTGATCGACGAAGTGCCGGTCCTCGCGTTGATGGCCACGCACGCACGGGGGGAGACCTGGTTCGTGGAGGCTTCGGAACTCCGGGCGAAGGAGAGCGACCGGCTCAACGGGGTCGCCGAGGGCGTCCGCGCCCTCGGCGGACATGCAGCGGTCGAGGGCGACGATCTGGTGGTGCCGGGACTCGGCCTGGCAGGTGGGCTCGCGGATGGCCGGGGAGACCATCGTCTGGCGATGGCGTTCGCGGTCGCGGCCCTCTCGGCTGATGCCCCGAGCGAGATCGAGGGGATCGAGGCCGCGGACGTATCGTTCCCCGGGTTCGTCGAGGCGCTGAGTGCGCTCGGCGCCTCCGTGGAGGTCCTGACGTGACCCCGCTCAGGGTGATCGCGATCGACGGTGCCGCGGGCTCCGGGAAGAGCACGTTGGCTCGGGGACTCGCCCGGTTGCTCGACCTTCCGTACGTGAACACCGGGATCATGTACCGAGCCCTGACGCTCGCCGCTCTCGATGCCGGCATCGATCCCGACGACGGCGACGCGCTCGCCGGCCTGATGTCGAGGTTGAGGTTCGGGTTGTCGGACGGCAGCCCGCCGGAGATCGAGGTCGAGGGTGCAACTCCTGGGCCCGCCCTCGTCTCAGATCGGGTCGAGGCCGAGGTGTCGCACGTTGCCCGTCACCCGAAGGTTCGTGCGCTGATGCGTGAAGGTCAACGCGCGCTCGGTCTGCCGGGCGCGGTGGTCGAGGGTCGAGATATCGGCTCCGTGGTCTTCCCCGACGCGCCGGTCAAGCTCTTCCTGACGGCAGAACCTCGCACCCGCGTCGAACGACGGGCGGAGCAGCGCAGGGTGGCAGATCCACTGGACGTCGAGCAGGCGCTGCACCGGCGCGACGCGAAGGATGCGCGCGTGAACCCGTTCGAGCCCGCACCGGACGCCGTCGTCGTGGACACGACCGATCTGGCGGTCGACGATACGCTCGACGTCGCGGTCGCGGTCATCCGTGACCGCATGCCGGAGTTGTTCCGATGAGCGGGACCCTCCCCAAGGTCGCCGTTATCGGGCGGCAGAACGTCGGCAAGTCGACGTTGGTCAACCGTCTGTTCGGCCGCCGCGAGACCATCGCCGACGAGATGCCGGGCGTGACGCGCGACCGGGTCGAGGTGCAGACAACGTGGCGCGACCGGACGTTCGCCTTGGTCGACACCGGCGGCTACACGCGGGTCGCTCGTGGGATCGAATCGCTCGTGGCGAGTCAAGCGGACCGGGCCGCCGCCGAAGCCGACCTCATCCTGTTGATCGTTGACGTCCAGGCGGGCGTGACCGAAGAGGACGCGATGCTCGCTCGGCGCCTCCGCCGTTCGACGGTTCCGGTGTTGCTGGTGGCGAACAAGGCTGACGGAGAACGCGAGGAGGCCGACGTCGCCTCGTTGTACTCGCTCGGCCTCGGCGAACCGGTGCCCGTCTCTGCCCTCCACGGCCGCGGGGCGGGCGACCTCCTCGACCGTGTGGTGCAACTGCTCCCCGAAACGTCTGAGGAGGGGGCCGGCGAGGAGGCGGATCCAGAGCCGAGGTTCGCGCTGGTGGGACGCCCGAACGTCGGCAAGTCCTCGATCTTCAACGCCCTGGTGGGGGAGGAGCGATCCGTCGTCTACCAAGAGGCCGGCACGACCCGCGACAGCGTCGACGCTCTTCTCGAGTGGCCGGACGGAGCGGTGCGGTTCGTGGACACGGCCGGGATGCGCCGGCAGACGCGGGTGAGCGGCGTCGAGTACTACGGCTTCGTGCGCGCGACCCGAGCCATCGAACGCGCCGATGTGGTTGTCGTCGTGATCGAGGCGCCGGAGGGCTTCACGTCGGAGGACAAGAAGATCGTGGTCCGTGTGCTGGAGGCAGGTCGAGGGTTGCTCATCGCCGCGAACAAATGGGACCTCGTCGAGGAGAAGGACCGGACGTTCAAGCGTCTCTCGGAGGATGCGGCGCTCTTCGCGAACGCCACCATCATGCGGACGTCGGCCACGCGCGGCCAGGGCGTGCACCGACTCCCGCCGTTGCTGATGGACCTGCACGCTCGTTGGAGGCATCGGGTCTCGACCGCGAAGGTGAACGAGGTGTTGCAGCAGGCGCAGGCGGAGAACCCGACGCCGCGCAACGCCGGCAATCTGCACTACGCGACACAGGTCGGGTCGGGTCCGCCCACGTTCGTGATCTTCGGCGGCTCGCGTGAGCCGGATCCGAGCTATCAGCGGTACCTGGAGAACCGACTGCGTCGCACCTTCGGCTACGACGGCGTGCCGGTCCGTCTCACGTTCCGGCCCCGGACCCGGGGATCCAAGCCGGGAGGCAAGCGCCACTAGCCCCCTTGATACGATGCAGGTCGCGGGACGTGGCGCAGCCTGGTAGCGCACTGGTCTGGGGGACCAGGGGTCGCGGGTTCAAATCCCGCCGTCCCGACGAGTGAAGGGATCGACATGTCCGACCGAGCGTCGTCGGCCATCATCACCGTCCCGAACCTCTTGTCGTTCCTGCGGATCGCCTTGATCCCGGTCTTCGTCGCCCTGATCGTTCACCGACCAACCACGACCACGGGTCTGATCCTGTTCGCGGTCGTGGTGGCGACCGACTGGGTCGACGGGTGGGTCGCAAGGCGGACGGGACAGGTGTCCGAGTTGGGCAAGGTCCTCGATCCGACGGCAGACCGGCTCGCGATCGCGGCGGGCCTCATCGCCCTCGTCGTCCGTGGTGTCTTCCCGCTGTGGGCCGCGTTGCTGCTCCTCGTCCGCGACGCGGCCGTCCTGATCGCGGGGGCCGCGGTGCTGGCGAGCAGGCGGATCCGTCTGGATGTCCGGTTCATCGGCAAGGCCGCCACGTTCACGCTGATGATGGCCATCCCGTGGATCGCATGGGGCAACCTCGACCTGCCGCTTGCCGAAGCCGCGCTCGTGGCCGGATGGGTGTGCTTCGCGGTGGGGATCCTCGAGTACTACGTCGCCGCCGGCGCGTACATCGGCGACATCCGCCACGCGTTCGCCACGCATCCCTGAATCCGAAGAGACACGTCCCCGCGCGAGGACTCGTATGCGACTATGGTTGCCGACCGACCTGCTCGAGAACGAGGGAGGAGCACCCGTGGAGTATCCGGACGACCTTCGTTACACGAAGGAGCACGAATGGGTCCGCGCCGAGGGCGGTGTCGTCCGCGTCGGCATCACCGATTTCGCGCAGGACGCGCTGGGCGACGTCGTCTACGTCGACCTTCCGGAGGTCGGCGTAGACGTGCACGCGGGACAGTCGTTCGCGGAGGTGGAGTCGACCAAGTCCGTCTCGGACGTGTTCGGACCGATCGACGGCACGATCGCCGAGCGGAACCCGCTCATCGAGGAGCATCCCGAGCTCGTGAACGAGCAACCGTACGGCGACGGGTGGTTGGTCCTCGTGACGCCATCCGATCCATCCGCGGTCGGCGCGCTGCTCGATGCCGCCGCTTATCGTGCGTTCGTCGAAGAAGGCGACGGCTGATCGACCCAAAGTGGAGCTTCAGGACCCTCGAGGGTTGAGAGCGCACTCGACCCGCTGTTGACCCTCCGTGACACCTGCGATAACGTCCACGGACCGTCAAGGGTTGAGGGTCGGACCTCCTCCTCGACCCTCGGGGGGAGACGGCGGTCGAGGAGGACCTGAAGGTGTTCTGTACCCATTGTGGACATCCCAACCGGGACGACGCGCGCTTCTGCGCGGCGTGTGGGCGTCCCCTGCAAGGTGACCCCACGATGTCCTTGACGCCGGTGGAGCCCGAAGATGAAGGGCAAGATGACTTCCCCTTCCCTCATGACGAACTCGAGTACGGACAGGCTCTGCTTCTGGTCAAACGTGGCCCGAACGCCGGGTCGACGTTCCTCCTCGCGAGCGACGTGACGACGATCGGACGTAACACGGACAGCCACGTGTTCCTCGACGACATCACGGTGTCACGCCGTCACGCGACGATCGAACGGCGCGACGGCGACTCGTTCTTCGTCAAGGACGCCGGGAGTCTGAACGGCACGTACGTGAACGGCGAGCAGGTGGACGAGACCAAGCTCGCATCCGGCGACGAGGTACAGATCGGGATGTTCAAGTTGATCTTCTTCTCGGCAGGGGAGTGAGTTGACGATGGCGGGAACGCGCAACTATCAATCGATCGGCGAAGTGTTGGTCTCGGTGAAAGCCGAGTTCCCGGACATCACGATCTCGAAGATCCGGTTCCTCGAAGCCGAAGGGTTGATCGAGCCGGAGCGCACGCCGTCCGGATACCGCAAGTTCTACGTGGATGACGTCGAACGGTTGAAGTCCATCCTGCGCATGCAGCGTGACGAGTACCTGCCACTCAAGGTCATCAAGGATCGTCTCCTGAAGCAGGGCGCCGAGGGCGAGCTCCTCGACGAGGACGGCGTCGCGATCGAGAGCGACGGGGATGGCGACACCCACGCCTCTGCAGCCGAGGAGCTCGCGGAGGCCCCAACCGGATTGCAGATGTCGCTCGAGGAGATGTCGGCCGCTACGAGCGTGGAGCGTGACCGGATCAAGGAGCTCGAATCGTTCGGCATCGTCTGTTCGCACGGACCCGACGGCGCGAAGTACTACGACGGAGACGACTACATCGTGCTCTCGATCGTGAAGGACTTCTTCCGCTTCGGGGTCGAGCCGCGACACCTGACGATGTACAAGCACTTCGAGGAGCGCGAGGCGGACTTCTTCGAAACGATCGTGGCGCCGACCCTCCGCCAGAAGAACCCGGACGCTCGCCGCGCGGCGTCGCAGGCGCTCGCCGACCTGGCCGTCACCTCGCGGAAGTTCAAGCAGGCACTGCTGCGATCCAACCTGCGGGACAACCTCCAGAGCGCGTGAGGCCGCGGCGTCCGCGCACCGGACGCGTCGCGATCGTCGTCGCGATCGTCGTCGCGGCCCAGGCCCTACTGGTCGGACTCGCCTCCGCGCAGCTCGCGCCGCCGCCGACCCCCGTTCCCCCCGACGGGTCGCTGTCGCCGTTCCCGCAGTCGCTCGACACGCCGGCCGACTCCTCGCTCCCGCCCGAACTCTCGGCGCCGAGCGCGATCCTGGCCGACCTCGGAACCGGTCAGGTGCTGTTCAGCAAGGACGCCGACTCGCGCCGGCCCATCGCCAGCCTGACCAAGGTGATGACGGCGTTACTGGTGCTCGAGGAGAGCGATCCGAGCGACGTCGTTACGGTCGCTCCGGACGCGGTGATCCCCGCGGACGCACGGCCGGGCGTGTCGGCGCTCGGCCTGGAGGCGGGGGAGGGGATCAGCGTCGAGGACCTGCTGTTCGCCCTCTTGCTCCAATCGGCCAACGACGCCGCGGTCGCGCTCGCGGATCACGTCTCGGGCACGGACGCCCGCTTCGTCAGGGACATGAACTCGCGGGGAGCCTCGCTGGGGATGCGCCGGACCCGGTTCCGTTCACCGAACGGTCTGGACGACCGAGGGTACTCCACGGCGCGGGACCTCATGACGCTGACGCGAGCCGCGATGGCGATCCCCAGCTTCGGAGACATCGTCGCGACCCGGTTCCACTCGATCCCGGCGCCCGACGGCGTGACGCGCCACATCCAGAACCGCGATGCGTTGCTGTGGCTGTACCAGGGCGCCACCGGAGTGAAGACGGGGTACACCTCCCGGGCCGGCTATTGCGTGATCGCCACGGCCGAGCGACACGGACGCCGGCTGATCACCGTGGTCCTCGGCGCGTCCGGCGACGCGTTCTCGGATGCGGCGGCCTTGATGGACTACGGATTCGCCGGCTTCGCCGATCATCGGTTCGCGACCGCGGGTGAGCCGGCCGGGGTCGTGATGCTCCCCGGCGGGAGCGTGCCCGTCCAGGTCGATGCCGATCTGTCGGCGCTCGTTGCCGTCGCAGCCTTGGACAGCGTCCGCGAACAGGTCGTGGTGGATCCCTCGGCCGCCTACCCTCCGGCGCCGGGGGAGCGGGTCGCGCGACTCAAGATCACGCTGCCCGGGCTCACTGTCGGGCGGGTGCCGCTCGTGGTGTCTTCGGTGCCGCCGCCACCCCCGATCGAAGACGACACCTGGTGGGCCCGGGCGGTGGGTGCGCTCGTCGATGCGGTCGGTGCGGCCGTGGACGCGGTCCGGGGCTGATCCGCACCGTTCGCCTGCCGTTCCTCGGCGCGCCGGGCCATGGCTGCTAGGCTCGCGCCCGATGACGGAGGTCGCGAGCGTCCTGTACGGACGCGAGGACATCCGCCGCCGGGTGGAGGAACTCGGCCGCGCCATCACCGGGGATTACGCGGGGCGAGAACCCGTCCTCATCTCGGTGCTCAAGGGCGGAACGATGTTCCTCGCGGACCTGATGCGGCAGCTACCCCTCCCGCTCGAGATCCACTTCATGGCGATCAGCCGCTACGGAGACGCGGAGGAGTCGTTCGGGCGCGTGCAGATCCTGCTGGACCTCGACGTGGACCTCGCCGGACGCGACGTGTTGCTGGTCGAAGACATCGTGGACACCGGCCTCACCCTGACGTATCTGTTGTCGATCCTGCGCGCGCGGGGGCCGGCGTCGCTCGAGGTCTGTGCGCTCCTGAACAAGGCGGTCAGGCGGATCGCGCCGCTCTCGGTTCGCTACGCCGGCTTCGATTGTCCTGACCGTTTCGTCGTGGGCTACGGGTTGGACTTCGCCGAGCGGTACCGCAACCTCGCCGACATCTTCGCCGTCGACGACCTGAAGGCGCTCCGCGAGAACCCCGACGCGCTGGTGCCGCTGTTGAACGCACCGTGAGGTTGCCCGTGTTGGAGGGCGCCCGTACAGTGCAGGTGAGCCCATGATCGAGATGGAACTGACCGGCGTGCGCGTGGAGCTCCCGACCAACCAGCCGATCGTGCTGCTTCGGGAGCGTGGCGGCGAGCGCTACCTCCCCATCTGGATCGGAGCCGCCGAGGCGGCCGCCATCGCCCTGTCGCTCCAAGGCGTGCAGACCCCGCGTCCGATGACGCACGACCTGATGAAGACGATGCTCGAAGACCTCGCGGTGCAGGTGCAGCGGATCGTGGTGACCGAGCTCCGCGAAAGCACCTATTACGCCACGATCCACCTGGAGCGGGCCGGGGAGAACTTCGAGGTCTCCTCGCGACCCTCCGATGCGATCGCGCTCGCCGTTCGGATGTCGGTCCCGATCTTCGCGCAGGAAGACGTCCTCGCCGAAGCGTCGATCTTGATCCCGGGCGACGAAGAGGAAGAGGTCGAGAAGTTCAGGGAGTTCCTGGACAACGTGCGACCGGAGGACTTCGACGGATAGGGCACTCCGTCATCCGCGGGTCGGAGATCAACCGTAGAAGAAGACCGTGACCCAGAGCGTGCCGTCCACCCGCACCGAGCCGACCGCCGTGTGACGGAACGCTCCGTTCAAGATGTTGCTGCGGTGGGGCGGGCTGTCCATGAACGCCTGCTCCATCGACGACACACCCTGCGACGTGTAGCCCACGTTCTCGCCCCAGGTGTGCCATCCGATCCCGTGGAGGTAGATGTCGACGTCGCTCGTGTGGAAGAGCTCGCCCCTGCGCGCCATCGCCATGCTGTGACGCCGGGCGATCACGGAAAGCTCTCGGTTCAGCTGGAGCTTCGACACGTCGAACCGGCCACGGCTGGCGTTGGTGGCCCGGAACAGCTGCCAGGAGTCGCCGCCGACCCCGGCGCGGGCGGTGTGGACGGCGGTCGGTGCGCCGAGCCGGCTCGCATGGGCCGTCGTCGGGGCGAGGCTCAACACGAGCACCACCGAGGCGGCGACGGCGCCACCCATCGAACGGAGCTTGGGGCGACGATTCATGTGGTTCACGTGGCCTCTCGTCCTCTCCGGCATGGTTCTTCTTGACTAGAGAGGCATCGGCGGGTCGGGGGAGCCCCTTGAGCGCTTCGTGGGCGCCCGGACCACGCGCCCGGGCCGTTGACAGGCCCCTCGCGCCCACCTAAGCTCGGCGCACACCGACGTAATTACGGAGCTGTCATGAGCGAGCAGGGCTACCGCGTCCCCGACGTCACCCGGATCTGCGGCATCACGTACCGCCAGCTCGACTATTGGGCCAGAACGGGCCTGGTCACGCCATCGGTCCGCGACGCGCAGGGCTCCGGGACCCAGCGGCTGTATTCCTTCCAGGACCTGGTGTCGTTGAAGGTCATCAAGAACCTCCTCGACACCGGCGATCTCTCTCCAGCGCGTGCGCAAGGCGGTCGAATACCTCCAAGAGATGGATCGCCCGACCCACGGGGTGACACTCATGTCCGACGGCAAAGGGGTCTACGAGGCCCACTCGCCCGAAGCCGTGATCGACCTCCTCAACAAGGGTCAGGGCGTCTTCGCGATCGCATTGGACAAGGTGTGGGACGACCTCGAGGGGAACCTGGCGACGCGGAAGGCCGGTCGGGCGGCCGCCGGAGGCGCGTGAGCGCCGAGGCGACAGCTCCCGACGAACTCCGTAAGAGTGACACCACCGGCTTCGCCCACGCCAGCGAGCGTCAGTTCGCCCAGCTCCTCGACTTCTACGGGATCGAATGGGAGTACGAACCGACGTCATTCGACATCGACTGGGACGCCGAAGGCAACGTGCTCCAGCGGTTCACTCCCGACTTCTACCTCCCGACGTATGACCTCTACATCGAGATCACCACGCTCAACCAGAAGCTCGTGACCAAGAAGAACCGCAAGGTCCGGCGCCTTCGCGAGCGGTACCCCGAGATCCGGTGCAAGGTCTTCTACCAACGCGACTACCTGTCCTTGGTGACGAAGTACGGTTTGGAAGATGCGTCGGGATAGGCCCGCGCCACGGGGCCGTTGCGCACCGCCGAACGTAGACTTCCGCACGTGAGGTTCGCGCCGCACACCGACGACGACATCAGCCAGATGCTCGCGACCCTCGGGCTCTCCAACCTGGACGACCTGTTCGCCGACATCCCGGCCGACGTGCGCCTCGACCGGCCGCTCGACATCCCCGCCGGCGTCTCCGAGATGGAGCTCGTCGCACGACATGCGCACGCTCGCCGCGCGCAACCTGAGCACCGACGACCTGGTGTGCTTCGCCGGCGGGGGTGCTTACGACCACTTCATCCCGAGCGTCGTCTGGGCGCTCGCCGGCCGTTCGGAGTTCTACACCTCGTACACGCCCTACCAGCCGGAACTCTCCCAGGGAGTGCTGCAGACGCTGTTCGAGTTCCAGTCGATGGTCTGCGAGCTGACCGGGCTCGACGTCTCGAACGCGTCGCTGTACGACGGCGCGACCGCGCTCGTGGAGGCCGTGAACATGGCGCGCGGCCACGGCCGCGGCCGTGTGTTGGTCTCCGCCGCCGTCGATCCACGGCTCGTCGACACGCTCCGCGCCTACGGCAGGGGAGCGGGGTATGAGCCGGAGGTCTTCGCGATCTCGGAGGGCCGGGGAGGCGAGCCCGATGTCGGCCCCGACGTGGCCGCCGTCATCGTGCAGCATCCCAACGTCTACGGGATCCTCGAGCCGGTCCGCGACCTGTTCGGCCGGGCCCACGACGCGGGAGCGCGGGCGATCCAGGTGTTCGACCCGCTCTCGCTCGGCGTGCTCGCGTCGCCCGGAGAGCTCGGCGCCGACATCGCCGTCGCGGAGGGTCAGTCGCTCGGCAACCACCTGAACTACGGTGGCCCGTACCTCGGGCTGATCGCCGCCCGGCTCGACGACGTCCGCCGGATGCCCGGGAGGATCGTCGGTGAGACGGTCGACGTCGACGGCAAGACCGGCTACGTGCTGACGTTGCAGGCCCGCGAGCAACACATCCGCCGCGAGAAGGCCAATTCGAACATCTGCACGAACCAGACGCTGATGGCCGTCGCCGCCACGATCTACCTCGGCTGGCTGGGACCAGCCGGACTCGTCGAGGTCGGACGGCAGTGCGCGTCGAAGAGCCGCGTACACGGCCGGACGGCTCACGGAGATCGACGGGGTCGACCTGCTGCATCCCGGCGCGCCGTTCTTCAAGGAGTTCGCGCTGAGGCTTCCCCGGGCGGCGACCGACGTGCGCGACGCACTCGTCGAGCGCGGGTTCCTCGCCGGGGTGCCGCTCGCCGATGCCGGCGGCCGTGCGCTCGCGGTCGCCGTCACCGAGAGACGATCCCGCGAGGAGATCGACCGGTTCGCGGAGGCGTTCGCGGAGGTGCTCACGTGATCGGGGCGCCGATCCGCCGCCAGGATCCGCCCGCGGGGGAGGGGACGATCATGGACCGGTCGCGCCCGGGACGGTCGGCGTTCGGGTTCGCCCCGCTCGACGTGCCGGAGTCCTCCATCCCCGAGGGCGCCCGTCGTCGCTCGGAGCCCGGGCTGCCGGAGATCTCCGAGATCGACCTGGTCCGCCACTACACCCGGCTCTCCCAGATGAACTACGGCGTGGACACGGGCTTCTACCCGCTCGGGTCGTGCACCATGAAATACAACCCCAAGGTCGCGGAGACGGTCGCGGCCCTGCCGGGGTTCCAGCGGATGCATCCGCTGCAGCCCGACCAGACCGCCCAGGGCGCGCTCGAGATGCTCTGGCGGTTGGAGCGAGCCGCTCTGCGAGATCACCGGCATGGCTCGAGCCACGCTGCAGCCTCCCGCCGGCGCGTGCGGCGAGATGACGGGGTTGCTGATCATGCGGGCCTACCATGCCGAGCGCGGCGGCGGGCGGACGAAGGTGATCATCCCGGATTCCTCGCACGGCACGAACCCGGCGAGCGTGCACCTCGCCGGGTTCCAGGCGGTGCCGGTGCCGTCGGACGCGCGCGGACTCGTCGACGTGAGCGTGCTCGAGAAGCTCGTCGACGACGAGGTGGCCGGCTTGATGCTCACCAACCCGAACACGCTCGGGCTGTTCGAGCAGGAGATCGAGGAGATCGCACGGATCGTGCACAGCGTCGGCGGGCTCGTGTACTACGACGGCGCCAACCTGAACGCGATCCTCGGCCGGTGCCGCCCGGGCGACATGGGATTCGACATCGTGCACATCAACACGCACAAGACGTTCGCGACGCCGCACGGCGGGGGAGGGCCGGGGGCAGGTCCCGTCGGAGTGGTCGAGGAACTGGTCCCGTATCTGCCCGCGCCGATCGTGGCACGTGGACGACCCAACCGGAACGTTCCACTGGGACGACGACCGCCCGCGGTCGATCGGTCGCCTCCACGGCTATCCACGGCAACGCCGGCGTGCTGGTCCGCGCATACGCGTACGTGTTCCTGCACGGCGCGGACGGGTTGAAGGCGGTGAGCGAGCTCGCCTCCTTGAACGCGAACTACCTCGCGGCGCTCATCGCCGAGGACTTCCCGCTCGCGTTCCCCGGCGGCCGTCCGATGCACGAGTTCGTTTCGACCGCGAAACCGCTCAAGGACGAGACCGGCATCCGCGCGATGGACGTGGCCAAACGGCTGATCGACCTCGGCTACCACCCGTCCACGGTGTATTTCCCCCTCGTGGTCGACGAGGCGATGATGGTCGAGCCCACGGAGACCGAGACGAAGGAGACGCTCGAGGGGTTCGCCTCGGCGATCCGCCAGGCCGCTGCGGAGGCGAGGACCGATCCCGATCTGCTCCACGACGCGCCCGTGACCACGCCCGTCCGCAGGCTCGACGAGGTCCGCGCGGCGCGCCATCTGAAGCTGCGGTGGGGGACGCAGGACGAGAGCGAGTGAGACCGGCTAACCGCGCGCGCGTCGATCGCGCTCTTCACGACCTCCTCATCCGGGGCACGCCGGGGATCTCGGTCACCCACACGGAGCGGACGACCCCGTCCTTCGAGATCGCGAGCACCGCTCGCTTGGCGGTGAGCCGAAGGCCGGCCGGCAGGCGATCCTCGTAGAGGCCCACGTAGGCCTTGCTCACTTCGTGGTCGTAGTCCGCCAGGATCGGCACGCCGAAGGCATGCTCCTTGTCCCACGCCGCGATCAACTGCGGGTAGTGGCCGGTCACCCCCCAGACGGTGACCCCGGCGCCCTCGTACTCCTCGACGTGGTCGCGGACGGCGCACATCTGCTTCTCGCACGTACGGGTGAACGGGAGCGGGAAGAACTGGAGGACCACGCCGACCCTTGGCGAGCGCGTCCGAGAGCTTGTACGTGACGGCGTCCTTGCCCCACGTGTCGGCGAGCAGTTCGAACTCCGGGCGGTGTCTCCGACGGCGAGCGGCATGCGCGCTGATCCCTCCCTGCGTCGTTGGATCGGTGACCGTTCCCAGGCTACCCGGCGGGGGATGAACTCCGTCGAGTCTTCCTTCGCAACGTTACATAATGTCCGTTATCGGCGTTCATCCCGGCCCGGTCGATCTGGAAGAGGCGCCGCGAAGCGGGACTTCACGCCCCAGACGGTGACCGACCAGAGCGCTTCGATCACGATGCCCCGGGAGAGCTTCGAGTGTCCGTGCTCACGTTCGCGGAACGTGATCGGCGCCTCGCCGACCGTGTACCCGGCGTTGCACGCGCGCATCACGAGTTCGATCTGGAAACCGTAGCCCTCGGAGTGGAACGGGCGCGAGACGAGCGTTTCGAGGGCCCGGCGTCGATAGACACGGAACCCGCTCGTGGCATCGCGGATGGGCAGGCCGAGCATCAGCCGGGCGTAGGCGTTTCCGGCCTTCGAGAGCGCCACGCGGGACCGGCTCCAGTCGGTGACCGAGCCGCCCGCCACGTACCGGCTCCCGACGACCAGGTCGTGACCGGAGACGGCGGCCGCCACGAGGCGAGGGAGCTCCTCGGGCTCGTGCGAGAGGTCGGAGTCCATCTCGACCAGCAGGTCGTACCCGTCGGCGAGGCCCACGCGGAACCCGTCGAGGTAGGCGCTCGCGAGCCCCGACTTCTGTGGACGCTCGAGCAGCCGGACCCGGGGTTCGCCCGCCGCCACGGCGCTCACGAGCTTCCCGGTCCCGTCCGGCGAGGAGTCGTCCACGACCAGGACGTCCACGCGCTCCGGCAGAGCGATGAGGCGCGCGAGCACCCATTCGATCGTGTCCCGTTCCTCGTAGGTGGGAAGGATGACGAGCGTTCGACGCCGGTCCGGTGACAGCGGCTCAGGCGTCGGCCGGACGCCGGAACGCCGGCGGGGCACCAGGAGGAAGCCGGCGACGATGACGAGCGAGAGCCACGGGAGCCAATCCCCCAGCCGGACGTAGGCCGTCGTGGCATCCGAGGAGCGGATGGTGTGGCGGAGGATCGCCGGCTGGAACAGCCCGACGTCCGAGACGATCCGGCCGCTGGGATCGATGAACGCGCTGATCCCCGAGACGGCGGCGTTCACGACCCAGCGCCCATCCTCGATCGCGCGCATCCGGCTCATCTGCAACTGCTGCGCGGAGGCCGCGGTCGTTCCGTACGACGCGTTGTTCACCGGCACGACCAGGAACGTCGCGCCCGCGCGGACGAACGCGCGGGTGAGCGCCGGGAAGCTGTTCTCGAAACAGATCGGCGTCGCGAACGGGGGCAGTCCGGCCGCGGACACGGTGTGCACGCGCTCCCCCGGCGTCCTGTCGACCGGGATCTGCTGGATCGCGGAGAGCCAAGACAGCTCATGCCGCCACGGGACGAACTCGCCGAACGGCACGAGGTGCACCTTGTCGTAGCGGTCGACGGCGTTCCCTTGCCCGTCGAACAGGACGACGCTCGTGTGCTCCGTGCCGTCGAGGTCGTCCAGGACCGCTCCGACCAGCGTCGGAGCTCCGACCGCCGCGATCGCGCGTCGCACATCGGCGACGATCCTGGGGTCGTTGGCCGCCCCCGGGTCGAGCGCTCCCTCTCCCCAGATCGCGAGTTCGGGCGGGTCCGAAGCCAGATGTGCGTGCAGCGCGATATGCAGCCGGGCCACGCCTTCGTCCTCGCCGACCGAGGATGCGCTCGCGGCCTGCCGGACATCGACCTGCAGCGTCGCGACGTCGATATCGCGGCCGTTGGCGACGGAGAACGGGATGAGGATGGGCGCGAAGATCGCGACCCCCGCGAGCACGACGCGGCCGGCCCGGCGCCCCCCTCCCCCGCCGCCGGCGACCGCCTCCACCAACAGCGCGTTCACGATCACGACGAGGAACGTCACGCCCCAAGCCCCCGCGATGGACGCCAGTCGCACGGTGGCCCGGTTGCCGACCTGCGAGACCCCGAGCGATCCCCAGCTGAAGCCGCCCAACGGCCACATCGTGCGGATCCAGTCCGTCACGGTCCAGAGCGCCGCGAGACCGATCGCCGTCAACAGAGGACGACCGCGCCTGTAGGCGGCCGGAGCGAGCATCCCGAACACGACCACCGATGCGGCGGCGAGGAGCGTGAGCGACAGCCACGCCATCTGGCCGAACCGCTCGATCCAGTAGAGCGTGGTTCCGTAGCACCCCAGGCCGAACGCGAACCCCAGCGCCGCCCCTCTCCTGCCGCCGGCCGACCGCAGCAACCACAGGAACGGCGCGACGCCCACGAACGCCAGCGGCCACCATGCGAGGGGTGGGAACGCCGCGGAGATGAGCAACCCGCTCGCGAGCGCGATCGGGAGGGAAACGGGAAGGGAGGGACGCGCCCTCAGGCGCAGTCCCGGCAGAGCATCCTCTTCTTGTCCGCTAGCTGGCTCCGGTGCTTGACCAGGAAGCATCTCTTGCATACGAACTCGGTCGACTGGATGGGGACGACCCGTGTCTCGACCGGCTCGAGGCGCTCGCCCTTCGTGAGGGGCACGACGGCGTCGTCGTCTTCGTCGGCCTCCTCCTCCTCGGCGCGAGCCTCCTGTTTGACCAGCAGGTCCTGGATCGATTCGACCTCCGCAGCCGCGGGATCGGCGTTGTCGACAGGTTCGGGAGGGTCACCCGGCACGGCGGCTTCGTCGAGGTCGGCCTCGGTGGGTTCCAGATCCTCGAGCTCGTCCTCCTCGACGACCTCATCGTCCTCGATGGGTTCCTCCGTGTCTTTCGTCGTGCCCTTCATGCGTCCACCTCCGAAGCGTGACCGCCTCGATTTGCGCGCGGATTGTACTGCCGTCGAGTGACGATGCAACCGAGGCCCGCGCAACAACGCCTACGAGGGGCGATCCATTCCCGTCCAGACGCGTCGCGCACCGCGCGCAGCGTGACCTTGCGGCGATCGCGGGCGACGCTCCGGGAACCGTCCGAGGTCCAGGAGGGCCGGGGAGATAGGTAAGGACCCAAGAGACCTTTGGGGCCGCGGCGCCGGGGCGTCGCGTTCTCTACTCAGCCTCTTGGGTCCTACCGCGCGCCTCCGCCGGGGCGGTGGCGCGTCGCGAAGGTACGGCACGTGGGTCGCGAGCGTCAAGACGAGCGGCGGACAAAGAGTGACAAACCGACGACGCGGTGGTGAACGATCGACCATCTCGCTGCACGACGACGGCTCTAGCGAGCGAACACCTCGCGACCGAGCGAGACCGTGAGTATCGGCCGCAGATCCTCGATGGTCTCGACCGTCATCGGATCCGCGTCGAAGGCCACGAGATCCGCATGCATGCCGGGGCCCAGCACGCCCTTCTTGTCCTCCTCGTGCCCCAGCCGCGCGCCGCCGACCGTATGCAGCCGGAGCGCTTCGAGCCTCGACAATCGTTGGGCGGCATCGTGATGCGTTTCGCATGCGGCGATCGAGAGCATCGGGTCGAAGGGCGTGATCGGGCTGTCGGATCCCGATCCGACCTCGATCCCGCGATCGATCATCGTGCGGACCGCGTTCATGGTCGCGGCTCGGTCCCACCCGAGTCCCGTCTCGTACAGGCCGTCGGGCTGTCCCCAGAACCGATCGAACGTCGGTTGCACGGAGACCGCCAACCCGAGCATCGCCGCTCGCTCGATCTGCGACGTGCTCGCCATCTCGAAGTGCTCGATGCGGTGGCGGCGTGCGCGGAAATGCCGACGCTCGCGGGAGTCGAGCGTGGTGTACACCCGCTCCCAGACGGCGATGACCTGCTCGATCGCGCGGTCCCCGATCGCGTGCACCCCGACCTGCAGGCCGGCCATGTGGCCGGCCTGGAAGAACGTCTCGAGCTCCTCGTCGGCGTGATAGCTCGTTCCGTTCCCCGGCACGTCGGCGTAGGGCGCCGCCACCGCCGCTGTCCGGGCGCCGATCGAGCCGTCCATCGGCAGGTCGCCCCCGATCGCCGGCAGGCCGAGGTCCATGATCTGCGGGATGTCCATGGTGGCGACCACGGGCGCGACGTCCAGGGGGAGCCGGTCGCGGTGGCCGAGGAGCACCTGCAGGTCCCGCAGCCCCAGCCAATGGGGCATGGACATCTCATGTGCTGCGGTGACCCCGTTCGAGGCGCCCAGCGCGGCCGCACGGAGCTGCAGCTCTTGGATCTCGTGATCCTCGATAGCTGCCGACGCCCATCGCCCCAGGCGCACCACCGCGTCGCGCGTCACCCGCCCGGTCGGCGCGCCGCGCTCGTCCCGCTCGACGCCCTCCCGGTCCGACCGGATCCCGGCCGCATCGAGCGCGGCGGAGTTCGCGAGCGCCATGTGGCCGTCCGCGCGATGGATCATCAGCGGACGTGTGGTGACCCCGTCGAGCTCTTCGAGGACGGGATGTGTCGGGCGCTCCCATCGTGACTCGTCGAACCCCAGCAGCACGACGGGTCCCTCGCCCTCTGATGCGCGGTCCCGCGCGACCGCGAGCAGCTCCTCCGCGGACCCGGCCGCCTCGACGTCGCGGTTGGCGAGCGACAGCCCGGTCCGGGTCAGGTGCACGTGGGTGTCGATGAACCCGGGCACGATCGTCGCCCCCGGGAGCTCCACGATCCGGTCCGCGTCGGGGGGATCCCCGCTCCCCACACGCTGGACGTGACGGTCGTCGATCAGGACCCACTCGCCGGTCTGCGGGTACGACAGGGTGTGCACGCGCGCGGCACGGTAGAGCGTCCTCACGTGCCCCGATTATCGCAGCGAGCATGACGCGGCGGGCGAGCCGGCCGTCCCGAGACGGGCAACCTCCTCGGAAGCGTCCAGGAACACGGTCTTCCCGTCGTGGACCTCCAGACCGAGCGACGCCCACGCCTCCCGGAGCGCCTTGAACGCAGCCGCGCGCGCCCCGGCGTCGAGCGCGAAGATCGTCACGTCGTCGACCCAGCGCGTGTGCGCCACGCCGGTCGCACGGATAGCGTCGTCGCCCACGGACAGGACCGCATCCGCGAGTGGCGCCGACGCGGACGGACCCACAGGGAGTCCCTCGACGCCGGCATCGCTGAGCGAGCGCAGCCACGACCCGATCTCCTCAACGCGCGCCTCGTTCGCCCCGAGCGCCCGGAGCCGGTCCGTCACCACGTCCGGCGAGATCGACGCGTAGCACGCTCGCACATCCGTCAGCGCCACGAACCGGGCCAAGCTGCCGAGGCCCCGGACATCGTGTTGCCATCGCCGCCGCGCGGACCTCCACGGCTCGAGGATCGGGCCTTGCGGCCCATCCCAGGCGACGACAGCATCCGCATAGGACTCTCTGGCTCGAGCCCGATCGATCGCGGGCGCGACACCGGCGACGCTCCGGGAGAACGCGACCTCGTCGACGGGACACAACACGACCAAGCGTCGGAGACCGCCGTCGGGTTTGGCGACGACGTCCCAACGGACCGGCCCGATAAGCGCGGGCCCGGTGGGCGTGTGTCGTCGGGACATGGCTCCCCCTCGCTCGATCCGAGGAGGAGCGCCGCGTGGCGGGAACGCTATCGCGACCCCGTCGCCGGCGCAATCGGCCGCGCCCGTCGCGGAGCGTCCCCCGCTCCTGTCTCGCGACCCCGTCCGGTGCCTCCCCTATGATGGCTCCGTGCTCGATGAGCGGGATCTGGACATCATCGCCGCGCTGCAGCGGGACGCGCGGGCCACGTACGCCGACGTCGCGGCCCGGGTCGGGATGTCGGCGTCGGCCGTGCACGAGCGCGTTCGCAAGCTGGAACAGCACGGCGTGATCCGCAGCTACCGAGCCGTGATCGACCCCGAGGCGCTCGGACTGTTCGTCACGGCGCTGATCGCCGCCACGCCGCTCGATCCACGGCAACCGGACGACTTGCCAGACCGCGTGTCTGAGTTCCCCGAGGTGGAGGACTGCCTGAGCGTGGCGGGCGAGGCGAGCTACATCCTCAAGGTGCGGACGAAGACCACGGGCGACCTGGAGGATCTCATCCGTCGCCTCCGCGAGAAGGCGGGAGTGGCCACCCGGACCACCATCGCGTTGTCGATCCCGTTCGAGGATCGCCCCCTCGCGACCTGACCCCCGGAAACGTGCCTCGAGGGGGTCACCTTTCGGCGAAGAGCCTGCATAATGTTCCGATGACCGTGTCGGCCCACGGCCGTCTGATGAGACGCTTGCTCGTCTCGACCTGCCTCATCCTCCTCGCCGTGTCGTGTTCCGCACCTCGCTACGAGTACGTGCGGAACACGTCCCTTCGAACGGCGTTCAAGGTTCCGCGAGACTGGAAGCTCTTCGACCGTGAAACGCTTCTCGGCACTCCCCCCGGTCCACAGCCCTCGACACCGGACCCGATCAGGTGGCTGGTCGGCATCGACGGTGATCCGCAACCATCGGTCTCGCACGTCCTGGATCCCAGCACGCTGAACACGGACCACCCTCAGGGGGTCGCACTCATCCAGCGGTCCAGCTTCGATGACCGTGACCGGTCCAGCCTCAACTCGCTCCGCAACTACCTGTTCCCGGTCGACGCCCTGCTCCAGGACGCGAACAGCGCCCAGGTGCTCTCGTACGACGACTCGATCGACAAGGACGGCGTACGCGGGTTGCACATCGTCTTCCAGTTCCGGGCGAGCTCGCTGGCGTCGGCGCAGGCGAGCACGACCCAGACGGCGGCGTCCGGCGCCACCGACCTGCAGCGGACGCTCCTGGGCGGCGTCCATGCCGCCCTGCTCAGCCCGGACTACGTGACCGTCGATCAGATGGCGTTCGTGAATCCGGACGCCACACAGGTCTACTTCATCGCGGTGCTCTGCAGCGCCGCGTGCTACCAGCGCAACAGTTCCGATATCTCATCGATCGTCGACTCCTGGACGGTGTTGCCATGAGCAAGCAGCGCGATCGCACTTCGATCACATCCGGTACGCCGCACGCATCGCGTCCTCGCCTGTCGGAGCGGGAGCGTCGAGTCCCCGCCACGTTCTGGGATCGGATCAAGTTCGTCATCCTGCTACTGGGTCTGTGGGCCTGCGGGCTCGCGATCGTCTGGACCACCACGGTCAATCCGATCGGTGGCCCCTTCTCCGATGCCGTGCGGATCGCGTTCCAAGACTACGCGTGGCTCCTGGTGCTCCTGGGCATCGAGTTGATCCGACAGATCCATTTCTTGATCGAGGAACACTCGAAGGCCTACTACCGCTTCTGGCAGAAGACCGTCTTCGCCGGCGCCTCTCGCCGGTTGGGGAAGATGGATGACTGGACGCGGTTCCGCGCGGCGCGGGCGTTCAAGGCGTTCATCTTCCTGTTCGCGCTCAGCACGTTCCTCGGGCGTCTGTTCAAGACCGACCCGGTGTGGTTCGGGCTCCTCGACGCGCCGGGCAGGCTCGTCGCGGCCCTCCCCTTCGTCTTCCAACTGACCTTCGGGTTCTTCTTCATCATCATCCAGTTCGGAGGACTGTTCTGGTTCCTCTCGCGGGGCGGCATCGACACCTACATGCCTGACGACCTGGAAACGCGCTTCTCAGACGTCAAGGGGCAGGACCCGGTCTTGGAGCGGGTGCAGGAGAACATGATCTTCCTCGACGATCCCGAATCGATCGAAGACCGTGGGGGGTACGTCCCCGGCGGTCTGTTGCTGTGGGGCCCTCCGGGCACCGGCAAGACCCTGATGGCGCAGGCGGTCGCCGGGGAGACGGCGAAGCCGTTCGTGTTCGTCGACCCGGGAGCGTTCGTCCAGATGTTCATGGGCGTCGGGATCCTCAAGGTGAAGAGCCTGTACCGCAAGCTCCGCAAGCTCGCCGTTCGCTACGGCGGGGTGATCGTCTTCTTCGACGAGGCGGACTCCCTCGGCAACCGTGGGTCGTTGGGGACGCAGGGTGGCGGCTGGGGCTTCGGCGCGAACGTCGGCTCCGCACTCGATCCGGGATGCAACGGGCTGGCATACCTCACGCCCGCCACCCGAGAGACGCTCGTTCGCTCGGAGATGGGCGCCACGAAGGACCAGGTCTTCATGGGCGGCATGGGCGGTGGCGGCGGGATGGGGACGCTCCAGGCGTTGCTCTCCGAGATGTCGGGCCTGAAGAAACCTCGCGGCTTCATCAACCGGTACGTCCGACGCATCCTCGGCATGAAGCCGAAGCCACCGCCCAAGTACCGGATCCTGCACATCTTCGCGACGAACATGCCGCAGTCGCTCGACGAGGCCATGCTCCGTCCCGGCCGCATCGACCGGATCTACAAGGTGGGTTACCCGTCGAAGGAGGGCCGGAAGTCGACGTACGACTACTACCTCGCGAAGGTGCAGCACGAGCTGACGCCGGCCGATATCGACAAGCTCGCCACCATGACCCCGTACGCGACCGGCGCGAGCATCCAGGACATGGTGAACGAGGCGCTCGTGATCGCGATCCGCGACGGACGCGAGGTGATCAACTGGGCCGACGTGACGCGCGCGAAGCAGTTGAAGGAGCACGGCCTCCCGGACGACAGCGAGTACGTGAACCGGGAGCGGCATGCCGTGGCGATCCACGAAGCCTGCCACGCCGTGGCCGCGTACCGCACCCGCCGGCACATGGTGATCGACATGGCCACGATCGAGCGTCGCGGGGACATCGGGGGTTTCGTGTCCTCGATCCCGCCCGAGGACCAGTTCGTGCAGTGGCGCTCGGAGCGTGACGCCGACATCATCGTGAGCCTGGCGTCGCTCGCGGGCGAGCGGCTGTTCTTCGACGGCGACAACTCTGCAGGGGTCGGAGGCGATATGCGCGGCGCGACCGCGGTGGCCGCGCTGATGTTGGGGTACTGGTCGATGGGCGAAACGGTTGCCTCCCATGGGGTCTCGAAACTCGCGATCACGGGGGGGAGCATGGGCTCGGCTGAGGACGGTACCGACCGGAATTTCCTGGAGAGCGATCTGGGCAAGCGGGTGGAGGCGAAGCTGCAGCAGATGCTGGAGGTGGCAACCCAACTGCTCACGGAGAACCGCAACGAGATCCTCGCCGTCGCCCACGCGCTCGAGACGCACAAGACGGTCTCCGGAGAGGACGTCGAAGCGATCGTCGAGGGCCGCCAGGGGCCGCTCGTGGACGGCCGGCCCTACAAGGAGCCGGCGTTCGCCGAGGAGATGGAGCGGTACCACGAGGCGGCGCTGGAGGCGCACCACGCGCATGCGCTCGTCGACCTGACGATGCCGGTCCCCGCGCTGGTCGGCGCCTCCTCGCCGAACGGCCACGGCAACGGTCACGTCCGGTTGCAGGAGGGTCTCCCCCGGCGTCCCGACATCGACCGCGGCTGAACCGAGCGGCTTCGGGTCGCAGCGAGGTCCGCGGGTATCCTGAGCGTCGTGCGCCTCTACAACACCCTCACGCGCGAACTCGACGAGGTCCGGCCGGTCGAGCCCGGGCACGTCAAGATGTACGCGTGCGGCCCGACGGTGTATCGGACGGCGCACCTCGGCAACTTCCGGACGTACATGCTCTCGGACCTCATCCGGCGAGCGCTGGAGCTCGAGGGATTCACCGTCACGCTCGTCATGAACATCACCGACGTGGGACACATGACCGACGAATCCTCCCCCGAGGCGGTCGACAAGATGCTCCTCGCTGTCGAGGACGAGGGACTCGCTCCCCTCGAGATCGCCGAGAAGTACACGCGAGAGGTGTTCGACGACGCCCGAGCGGTGGGCATCCGTGAGCCCGACGTCGCGCCGAAGGCCACCGAGCACGTCCCCGAGATGATCGAGCTCACGGAGACGCTCGTCGAGAAGGGTCACGCGTACGTCGTGGACTCCGGCAGCGTCTACTTCGACGTGACGTCCTTCCCGGGCTACGGCCAACTGTCCGGGAACACACTGGACAACCTCCGGGAAGGACATCGCGACCTCGAGACCGACCCGCGCAAGCGCAACGCCGCCGACTTCGCCCTGTGGAAGGCCGCCGGCCCGGGCCGGCTCATGAAGTGGTCGAGCCCGTGGGGAGAGGGTTTCCCCGGCTGGCACATCGAGTGCTCCGCGATGTCGATGAAGTACCTGGGCGATCGTTTCGACATCCACGCCGGCGGCAACGACCTGCGCTTCCCGCACCACGAAGACGAGATCGCGCAGTCCGAGGGCGCCGTCGGCCACCAGGTCGTCTCGATCTGGGTCCACGGCGGCCACCTCCGCCTGTCCGGCCAGAAGATCGCGAAGTCGACCGGCAACGTGGTTCGCGTCGCGGAGCTCGTCGAACGCGGGCTGGACCCCTTGGCGTTCCGATGGCTCACGTTCCAGACCCGGTACCGGAGCGAGATGGACTTCACGTGGGACGCCATGGAAGACGCCGACCGGCGCGTGAGGCAGCTCCGACGCCGGATGGCCGGCTGGGCGCCGGCCGCGACTGAGCTCGGGAACGCCGCGAAGGGGTACGACGCCCGGTTCCGCGAGGCGCTGGCGACGGATCTGGACCTCCCGTCCGCCGTGGTGATCGTGAACGAGCTGGTCTCCTCCGCCGAGGTCCCCGACGGGGAGAAGTACGCGCTCCTCGCCGCGTGGGACCACGTGCTCGGCCTGGACCTCGAACGCGAAGCGACGAGCGCGTGGGCGCCCACGGAGGCGATGCGGGCCCTCATGTCCGAGCGCGACGCCGCCCGTGCCGCCAAGGATTTCGCGAAGGCCGACGAGCTGCGCGATCGACTCGACGCCATGGGCCTCGAGGTCATGGATACGCCCGAGGGTACGAAGGTGCGCCCACACGACCAACGGTAAGCGGGGCGAACGAGAACGCCGGCCGTCGAGCTAGTCGACGGTCTGGAGCTCGCGGGTGGAACGGTTCAGCCGTTCGACCCCGTCGGCCGTGACCGCCACGATGTCTTCGATCCGGACACCGAACCGCCCCTCCAGGTACACCCCCGGCTCGACGGAGAACGTCATGCCCGGCGTGAGCACGGTCGCGTTCCCCTCGATGATGTAGGGGGGCTCGTGGACCTCGAGGCCGATCCCGTGGCCGGTCCGATGGAAGAAGCGCTCCCCGTAGCCGGCGCCGTCGATGATCCGGCGCGCGGCGCGGTCGACGTCCTGTGCGGTCGCACCGGGGCGGACGGCCCGCACCGCCGCGTCCTGCGCTTCCCGCACCAGTCGGTACACATCGTCGAACTCCGTCGGCGGTTCCCCCACGACCACGGTGCGGGTCGTGTCGGAGAAGTAGCCACCGAGCTCGCCCCCGAAATCGAGCACGACGACGTCCCGCGGCAGGATCGTGCGCCCACCGGGCTCGTGATGGGGCGAGGCCGCGTTGGGTCCCGACGCGACGATCGTGAAGTCGGCCCGCGTGTGACCGTGCTCGACGAGCAGCTCCGCAAGGTCGGCCGCGACCTCCTCCTCCCGGCGCCCGAGGAACCGCAGGCCACAGATCTGGCGGAACGTCTCGTCGGCGCCCCGTCCGGCTCGTCGAAGCGCCCCGAGCTCGTCCGGATCCTTCACCGCGCGGAGACGCCCGATGATCCGTGACGCCGGCTCGAGCGAGATGCCCGGGATCGCCTCTTGCAGCGCCAGGACGTGCGACGCCCACATCCTGTCCCCGACGGCTACCCGTCCCTCCCGCGGCAGGAACGAAGCGACGAGCTCGTACGGATCGTCTCCGTCCCGCCAGCCGACGACCTGGCTCGCCTCCAGCGTCTGCCCGGCGGTCGAGTCGAGCGCGAGCTGACGCTCGAGCTCGGGCACCACCATGACGGCATCGGCGTCCGGCCGGATCACGAGCGCGGTCAGCCGTTCCAGCGGCATCGGACCGTAGCCCGTCAGGTAGACGAGATCGGGCGACGGGGCCACGACGACGGCCGCCAGGCGCTCCTCGGCCACCTCGGCCGCCAAGCGCTCCCGTCGGGTCGGGTGGTCGGCCGTCATAGCTTCAGCAGGATCGATCGGGGAACCATCTGGAACGTCGCCGGCGTGGTTCCGAGCGGTTCGCCGTCGGCGACGATGGGGAGCGGGCGCGCCGCATCGATCGCCACGCGGATCTTCGCCCGCATCTCGCGGATGTGCGGATGTGGGACGTGGTCGCCGTGCCGGTACATCGCGGGCAGGAGCGTGTAGGCGTCCGAACGCGGTCCGGTGAAGACCAGCACGTCCGCAACCCCGTCCCCCGGGAACGAGCGCGGCGAGAGGCGCATCCCGCCCGACGCGAACTGCGCGTTGCCCACGATCACGTTGAACGCCGGCCCCTCGTACACGCTGCGATCCGCCGCGATCCGCACGTCGCGGACGCGCGTGCGCACATACGTCGACCAGAAGGCCAGGAACGACCGCGCGCGTCCCGATCGTCCGCCGATCTTGGCCGCCACCGCGGCGCCGAATCCGATCTCGGCCAGGTTCACGCTGTAGCGGACGGCGGGCCTGCCGTCAGGGTCCGTGAACGCCACCTTCACCACGTCGAACGGATACGTGTTGTCGCCCAGCAGGTGACCGCACGCCGCGTCTACGTCCCCCGGCAACCCGAAGCTCTTCACCAGGTCACATCCCGAGTGCGCGGGCACGACGCCCAGCACCGGCTCCTCCACGATCGGCCGTCCGTCGCGGAACATGCCGTTCACGACCTCATGGATCGTCCCGTCCCCTCCGACCGCCACCAGGAACCGGACGCCCGCATCCATCGCCTCGGTCGCCAGACGCGTCGCGTCCCCCGGGCCCCGCGTCACCTGGAGGGAGTACTCCAGGCCTCGCCCGGCGAGCCCGCGTTCGAGCGCCGAGAGCTCACGTCCGACCCGCCCCTCCCCCGCGTGCGGGTTCGCGATCACGGCGAGGGAACCGAACGGGCTGGCGGTCACGGTCCGCATCGTAGCTAGACCCCCGTGTACGCGACGACGCCGTGCATCACGGAGCCTCGCGCCTGCCGGAACTGCTCGGTGGTCTCCCCCTCCGCGACGTCCTCGATCTGATGCAGCAGGTCGACGAGCTGCTTGCAGTTCCGTACGAAGTCCCCGGGCGCCATCTCGGTCTCCTCCAGGACGTCTTCCAAGGGCTTGCCCTCGGCCCAGTGGAACACGGGCGTCGCGAAACCGGCATCCAAAGACCTGCTGAGCTCCACCTGGTGCTCCTCCTCGGTCCGCCGGATCCGGCGGTACGTGCCCTCCAACAGCTCGTACCGTTCCCTGGTCTTGCCCGTGGGCAGCTCGCCCGGCGAAGGCACGCGCTCCCGCGACTCGTAGACGACCGCGCTCAATAGGGACGCGGCCTCCGAAGGAGAGAGCCCTTCGAACAGCTTCGACGCGAGGGATTCACCAACCAGCAGGTCGCCCTCGCCGTAGATGCGCGCGAGGGTCCGGCCCTTCGGAGTGATCGCCCACCCGTCCACGTAGCCGAGCGCCTCCAGCACCGCCAGCACCCGGTCGAACTGGCGCGCCAGCGTCTCCGTGCGGATCTGGATGCGCCGTTCGACCCCCTTCATCTGCGCGGCGAGCGCGTCGGCACGAGTGGCCCAGCGCTCGTGCTTCGAACGTTCCGGACACGAAGCGCACGGATGGCGCGACGCGAGCGCCTCCTGCTCCGCCGCCTTCCGTTCGACCTCCGGGTCAACGGCGTGCCGGGACTCCCGGGGCCGCTTGACGTGCAGCGAGACCAGCCTCGCGGCGACGTCGCGCCGGTATCGGGCGCTCCTGGAGCTCCCCGACCGGGGCAGGACGATCCGGGTGAGCACCGCCGGCGGATCGTCGAAGTCCTTCGCGGACAGCCGGAAGTACGACCGATCCTCCGAGAGCACGGTCGGCTTGCCGTCTCGCGAGGACAGGACCACCGCGAGGCCGCGACGACGGGCGCGTGGCAGATGGACGACCTCGCCCGGACGCAAACCTGCCACCGCCGACCGGATGGCCTCGATCCGGTCCCGTTCGCGGCCACGGCGATCCTCTTCGCGCAGCCGCTTCGCCTCGGTCAGCAGGGCCCAGTACTCGTCGAAATCTCCAAGATGGCAGACGAGGTTCGCGCGGTATCCCTCGAGAGCCTGCCGATCGTGCTCCCGTTGGCGTTCCAGCGTGACGACGCCTCGATCGGCGAGGAACTGCGCGAAGGAGGAGTTCAGCAGCCGGTGCGCCTGCTCCCGGTCGTAGTTGCGCACCAGGTTGACCGCCATGTTGTAGGAGGGCCTGAACGAGGAGTTGAGGTCGTACGTCCGCGTCGCGGCGAGGCCGGCCACCCGCTCGAACGGGACCTGTCGTTGGTAGACGACGACCGCGTGCCCCAAAGCATCGATGCCGCGTCGCCCCGCCCGCCCGGTCAGCTGCGTGTACTCCCCCGGGGTGAGGATCTCGTGGCGTTCGCCCTGGAACTTCCACAGGTCCTCGATCACCACGGTCCGCGCGGGCATGTTGATGCCCAGTGAGAGCGTCTCGGTCGCGAACACGACCTTCACCAGCCCAGCCTCGAACAGCTCCTCGACCGTCTCCTTGAACACGGGGAGCATCCCCGCATGGTGCGCGGCCACCCCGGCGGTGAGCCCGTCGAGGAACTCATAGAAACCGAGCGTGACCAGGTCTTCCTCGTCGATCCAGGCGGCGCGGCTCTCCGCCCGCTCACGGATGCGGTCGGCTTCCGCGCGCGTGGTCAGGCGCACGCCGGACTCACGGAGCCATCGGACGCTCCGGTCGCATCCCGCCCGGCTGAAGACGAAGTAGATGGCGGGCAGCATGTCCGCCTGCGCCAGGACCTCGACGACCTCCTCCCGTCGGGGCGCGTACACGCGGCGGTGCCCCTCCCTCGGACGGTTCATGCGCTGCGTCTGCACGGCGTTGCTTCCGACCCTCCGGTACTCCTTGACCCGGAGCTCTTGCTGATCGAGCGAGACGACATAGGGGTTCGGGAGCAGGATGCCTTCCTGCTCGATGTGCATGGGGTGAAGACGGCGGCCGATCAGGTAGTGGTGCTCGAGTGGGACGGGGCGCCGTTCCTCGATGACGACCGTGGTCTCGCCCCGCAGCGTCTGGATCCACTCGCCGAATTCCTCGGCGTTGGAGATCGTCGCCGACAAGCACACGACCGAGGCCGAGAGCGCGAGGTGGATCAGCACCTCCTCCCAGACGGCTCCGCGGTACGGGTCCTGGAGGTAGTGCACCTCGTCCATGATCACCGTCATCAGCCCGTCGAGCGTGCCGCTGCGCTCATAGAGCATGTTGCGGAGCACCTCCGTGGTCATCACGACCACGGGGGCCTCGGAGTTCACCGCGTTGTCCCCCGTCAGCAAGCCGACGCGGTCCGCACCGTGCCTCGCGACGAGGTCGCCGTACTTCTGGTTGGAGAGCGCCTTCAGGGGTGTGGTGTAGAAGGCCTTACCGCCGCGGTCGAGCGCCCGTTCGATCGCGAACTCTGCCACCACGGTCTTGCCCGACCCGGTGGGGGCGGCCACCAACACCGACCGGCCGGCGTCCACGGCGCCGATCGCCGTGACCTGGAAGTCGTCGAGCGGGAACGGGTATTGCGCGGCGAAGGCCGCGGGATTGGCCACGAGCGTCAGTCTACGGGCGGGTCCGGCGGCCGATGGTCACACCGGGAAGCAGCGGTCCAGATGGCGCGCAAGGAGTTCGTCGAACGCCCCCGCGGCCTCCAGGTTCGACAGGTGCCCGGCTCCCTCGATGACGGCGAGCTCGGCGCCCGGGATCTGACCGGCCATGGGCGAGGTCATCGCGGCCGGGATCAGCGTGTCGCCGTCGGACGTCACGACCAGCGTGGGGACGTCGATCGTGGCCAGATCCGGCGTGGAGTCCGGGCGCTCGGCCATGCCGAGCGACGCCGCCGCGATCGATGCAGCCGGCTGGCCCGCGATGAGCTCCCGAACCCAACGGCGCTGATCGTCGCTCGCGTGGTCCGACAACAGCGGCGGCGGGCTCTCGACCAGGAAGCCGTTGCCTTCGGCCAGCAGCCGTTCGGCGAGCGAGCGCCGTCCGGCCGAGCCCTCATCCGAGTCGGCTCCCGATCGGGTGTTCGCGAGGATCAGTCCCACGAACCGTTCGCGAGCCCGGCGCCACAGCTCGAACGCGACGTAGCCCCCCATCGAGAGACCGCAGACGACGGCGCGGTCCACCCCGGCGGCATCGAGCGCCTGGAGGCATCGGTCGGCCGCCGATGACATCGACAGCACGTCGCCGACTGCGGAGGTTCCCCCGAACCCGGGGAGATGCGGGGCGACGACCGGCACACCGGCGCTGAGGGCCGCGACCTGTGGATCCCACATCCGGGCGTCCAGCGGGAACGCGTGGATCAACAGCAGGCCGTCGGTCACCGGAGCGCCTTCGCGTTCGGACCGATCACCACGGAGATCGACTTCGGCAGGACCTTGAACACGGCCGGGAGCGACCCCACCCGTTCACCATCCGCGAACACCGTCATCCGGCGGTTCGCCTCGATCTTCAGGTCCCTGCCCTTCAACATGGTGACCTTCGGATGGGTGGCGTGCTTCCCGATGTAGACCTTCGGGAACGCCCGAAGGAACGCCCCTTTGCTCATGGCGGATACGACACAGACATCGAGCTCCCCATCGACGATCGAGGCCTGCGGAAGGACCTTCATGCCCCCGCCGTACGAGAAGCTGTTCCCGATCACGACCAGCATGGCATCGACGTCGAGCGACGCTCCGTCGAGCTCGATGTGGAACATCGCGGGAACGAATCGCGACAACGTCTTCACGGTGGCCAGGGCATAGTGCCCGCGCGGGCCCAGCCGGCGCCGCATCCCGGCGGCGACCTCCTCGACGGCCGAGTCGAAGCCCGTGCCGGCGACGTTGATGTATCGGCGTTCCTCCACCCCGGCGGTGACCTTGATCAGATCGATGTCCACGGTCTTGGGATCCGCGAGGAGCCTGGTCGCGGCATCGAGCTTCCCGATGCCGATCGCCTTCGCGAAGTCGTCACCCGTGCCCGCGGGCAACACCGCGAGCGTGGCGCCCGTCCCGAAGAGTCCGTTCACGACCAGGTTGACGCTGCCGTCGCCGCCGAGGACCGCGACGGTGCCATCGTGCTCGCCAGCCGCGCGCGCGAGCGCTTCCATCTCCTCGGCCGAGCGAGAGACCTGGATCTCGTGGTCGACACCGACCTCGTCCAGGATCGCGTGGACCCGGCCGATCAGCCGCCCGGCCTTCCCTTCGCCGGCCGAGGGATTCGCGAGGACGGTGACCGAGCCGGGCGCCGTCATGTTGGCCGCCCTTACGCGCCCGTGGGACCCGTGAGGCTCGTGAGCGGCGGCGACTCGACGATATTGACCGACCCGAGCGCGTTCGTGTAATCGGTCCAGCCGTCCTGGAGGATCTCCGAGGCACGGTCCTGGATGGCGGACGCGGCATCCGCGATCGCCGTGCGCTGGGCATCGGTGGCGCCGATCGCGAGCGAGGCGTTCACCGCCGCCTGCTCGTAGAGCTCCAGCGCCTGGACGAACCGGGTCTGCGAGTCCAGGAACCACGACACCTGTTCCGCACCCATCCCGATATCGCGGACGCTGTCGGAGAGCTTGTACGACTTGAGTGGCGTGATCGCGGCCTTCGCGTCGGCCCGGGCCGCCTTGAGGGCCGCCGCGGCTCCGTCGGGCACGTGTCCTTTCTGCAGGCCGGTGATCGCGGTGGCGAGGTCGGGGAAGAGCGCCGGTGGCGCGCCCGGCGACAGCGTGCCCACCGTCCCGAGCGCCCCCTCCGCCTGGCTCTTCCATTTCTGCCCGGCCGTTCGTTGCTGTGTCGCCTGCGTCGCGGCTTTGTCGTCGGCGCTCTGCTGGCGCAGATAGTTTGTGACCCAGACCGCGAACACCATCAACAGGAGACCCGCGACGAAGGCCAGGGAAACCTGTACCCACCGCCGGATGAAGAATGGCGGCCTCACCTCGACCGGCGCGCGCCGGGGCGCGCGGGAGGCCTGGCGTCCCTTGGTCTTGCCCTTCCCCTTGATGGCCATCCGATCCTCTCCGTTACTTCTTCATGAGGCGACCGATGATGATAGCCGCCTCGTAGAACAGGCACATGGGGATCGTCATCGCGAGCATCGTGTACGGATCGGATGACGGTGTGATGATCGCCGCGAAGATCGAGATCCCCAAGATGGAGTACCGTCGCCACTTCCTGAGGCTCTTCGTCGACAAGACGCCGACCAACTCCAGGAACACGAGCAGCACCGGGAACTCGAACGCCAGCCCGAACGCCACCGCGACCAGGATCACGAACGAGATGAACCGATCCCCCGTGAGGATCGGAGCGAACTTCGAGCCGGCGAACCCGAGCAGGAAGTTCAGGCCCTTAGGCAGCGTGATGTACGCGAAGAACATGCCGAGCGCGAACAGCACGACGGAGGAACCCACGAACGGGATCGCCATCCGTCGTTCCTTCTTCGTGAGCCCCGGAACGATGAACGCCCACAGTTGGTACATCAGCACCGGGAGCGCCACCGCCAGCCCGATGAAGAGCACGATCTTGAGCTTCACGACCATGGCGCCCAGCGGCTCGCTGAAGAACAGGGAGCACGTCCGGCCGATCCGCAGCTTCGGGTCGATCGTCTTCCAGTAGTCGCAGTACGGGTTGAGGACCAGGTTGAGCACGGGGCCGTAGAGGAACCATCCGACGACAGCGCCGCCGGCGACGGCGAAGATGCAGATGACCAGGCGCCGTCGGAGCTCCTCCAGATGCTCCATGAGCGTCATCGTGCCCGCTCGCTCTTCAGGCGGGCGACGCCGAAGCTTCGCGAAGACGCTCATGCGACGGGGCGGGCCCGGCTACTCCGCGGCTCGCGGTTCGGGGTCGATCTCCGGCTCGGGCGAGGCGCCGGTCGTGGAACCGCCGACGATCTCGGTGCCGGGATCGGCGACGTCCGGTAGCTCGTGCGTTGGGAGTGGAACGTCATCCGCGGCGCTCATGTCGCCGTTGCGTTCCGGCCCTGGCGTCCGCGGTGCGGTGCGCGGCCGGACGTACGGCTCCGGATCGTCGTTGAGGTCGAACCTGATCGTGTCCTTGACGTCGTCCTGGATCTTGCGGAACTCGCGGAGCGCTTTGCCGATGGTGCGGCCGAGCTCGGGCAGGCCCCGAGGGCCCACGACGACGAGGGCGACGATCAGGATGAGGATGAGCTCCTGGGGGCCGATGTTCAGCATGTGTCGTGCGGGGCCTGCGCCCCACGCGATTCTACCCCCGGGCCTTCGAGCCGGCGCTACGACGGTGGCGATCGCCGATGGCGGAGACGTGCGCGCCCGCGCGCTGCCTCTCCTTGGCCAGATCGTCGGCGATGGGCTGCACCTCGTCCCGCAGCTGCTGCATCGTCCGCCCGAGGACGAGCACGTGACGCATGAGGCCGATCAGACACGCGAGGATGGCCATCGTCGACACGATGCCGACCACGAACCACACCGCCATCCAGGAGGCCATCCGGCGATGCTACAGGAGCCGTGGATGCGCGAACTGCGGTGTGGGCGGGTGAGGGTGGAGTCCGGCGTCAGACGCCGTCGCTGCTGGCGAAGAAGTCCTGGATGTATCGATCATCCTGCAGCAGGAAATGGAACTCGATCACGTCGTCGATGGAGAAGGCGGGACCCGCCGGCGTGGTCCGTTCGGCGTCGGCGTCGTCGAAGAGCATGGAGGCCAGCGATGGATCACGGTCCGGCTGCGCGATGTCGACACCGGCCGAGACGAGGAGCGCCACGATCTTGCGGTCGGCGCGCTTCTCGACGTCGTCGGCGCATCCCGGGCAGGTGAACCGATAGCTCCCCTCGCGTCCGTCGTCGCGGACGGACAGCAGGATCGCTTCGGGTCCCATGTCCACTTCTCCGCATCGCGGGCAGGTCGTTCGGATGGTTGTCATCTCACCCCGAGCTATCGGCGGTGAGGAGGCCCGGCTTGAGCGTCTGTCCCCCGAACGGGGCTACCCCGAGGGGACTGGTTACCCCCCGTATCGGTCGAGCGTGGTCCTCGCCAGGGCCGCGACCTGCGCGGTCAATTCGGGTGGTTCCAGGACGGTCGCCTCGCTTCCCACCCGCATCAGCAGCCGGGCGACCCACCCGAGCGTCCTCGCGGGCATCGTGATGTCGAGGGAGCCATCAGACCGCTCCTGGGCATCGGTCGTCGCGTAGTACTCGGCGATCCATCGAGCGCCTGGGGCCAATCGCAGGCGGACGGAGACGTCTTCCTCCGTGGGCGTGTAGAGGGACCTACCGGCGCCCTCGAGACCCCTGAGGGAGAACTGCTCGCCCGTCGGCTCCACCCGCCGGATGCGATCGACGCGGAACAGCCGCTCCGCGTCGATCGCGACGTCCCACGCCGCGACGTACCAATGCCCGAGCGCCACGAAGACCTCCTCCGGGTCGACGACCCGCGAGCTCCACTCCCCCGACGAATGCGCGAAGTAGTCGATCCGGACGCGCCGGCGTTCGCGCGCCGCCTCTCGGATCGGATCGAGGGCCTCGATCGGCGCTCCGGGATCCACCGTCTCGATCCTCTCCGCGTCGCCCAGCGTCTCGGGTCCGAGCGATGCTCGGAGCTTGTCCATGGCCGACGCGAGGGCCGGTGCGTCCGGAAGACCCGCGGTGCCCAACAGCTCCTTCCCCCGGAGGAAGAGGGCGAGCGCCTCGCTGCGGGAAAGCCGCAGGGGGCGCGCGAAGTGCGCAGCCATCGAGATCCAGATCCGATCGTCTTCGTCGACGTCGACCTCGATGAGGTCGCCCGGACCGTAAGGCGGGAGGCCGGACATGAAGAGCAGATCGAGATCGCGCCTTAGCTGCTCGATCGGTACGTCGAAGAGCTTGGCCACCTCGGAGAGCTCGCTCCCGGGGTGCTGGACCACGTACGGAACGATCACGAGCATGCGCCCGAGCCGCTCGGCGGTCCTGGGCGGCCGGCCCTTCCGGTCAGCCAAGGAGCGCCTCCAGGCGCGCCACGACCTGATCGCGGAGCGTCTGCGGCTCCTCGACGACCGCGTCGGGTCCGAGCTGGATCAGGATCGGCGCCAGTTCGCGTTCATCCGAGACGGGGATGGTGACCTCGGCCCAACCGTCGTCTCGCATGCGGACGTGCCGTGCACCGATCAGGCTGCCGGTCGCCCACCACGCGATGTCCGGGGAAAGGGCGATGGTCGCGCGGTCCTCACCCGCCGCCGTCCACGGGCCGGCCGTGACCAGGTCCGTCGCTCGGAACCCCTCGGGCGGTTCGCTCCCCTCGCCGGCGTCTTCGAGATCCGTGGTGAACCTCGACAGACGGAAGGAGCGAGCTTCACCTCGCTCGTGATCGAATCCCACCAGGTACCAATGCCCGGCTCGGAACAGGGCCGTGTACGCGTCGACGTCACGATCGGAGGCGGTGCCCTTCGATGTGCGGTAGCCGAACCGGACACGGCGACGGCCCTGCGCCGCCGAGGCCACGGCCATGACCAGCGAGCCGCGAGCGTCGGACCCGGACGCGAGCGGCCCGCCCGCCAGGCCGGCAAGCACCCCTCCGTCCGCACCCACCATGAGCTTCCGCATCGCTTCTTCCGCAGGCGTGTCGTTGCGGACACCCTGGGCCGCAACGAACAACGCACCCAGTTCCTCCGGGGTGAACGCGATCTCCGGGAGGTAGTACGCGTCTTTGGGGATCACGTAGCCCTGCTCCGTTCCCCATGCGTCGGTGTCCACCAACTCGAGCGGCACGCCGTAATCGCGCAGGATGTCCTTGTCCCGCTCGAACATGCGCTTGGCGCTGTCCACGTTCTCCTGGCGGTAAGGCTCGAGGGTCTCCCGGATCTGTTCGAACGTGAGCGGCATGCGCGTCTCCAGCAGCAGGCCCACCAGGTTCAGCAGCCGTTCGAGCGGCTCCATCCGGTCCTCTCCCGCCATCGTGCGGCATCATAGCGGTGCCTTGAGGACCGACCGGGAACCCGCATGATCCGTCTTCGCCGCGGCATCGTGATCGCGCTCGGAGCCGCGCGTCCCGGTGCGCACGAATTGGAGGTCGAGGTCGAGGGCGAGCGTGCGACGGCGATCGCCTACCCGGCGCTCTGCGGCCCGGTGACGATCGGCGATGTGGTGATCCTCAACACGACCGCGGTCGCACTAGGGCTGGGCACCGGGGGCGTGCACTTCGTCGTCGCGGTCGAGGGGGCCGATCATAGCGGCGACGAGATCTCCGGCCGGATCATGAAGGCCCGGTACACCCCCGTGCAGAACGCGGTGGCGAGCGTCGAGGAGCTCCATCGGGATGCGCTCGAGGGATCGAGCGGCCTCGAGCACACACCGGTCGTGTGCGCCCCATTGCATTCGATGATCGGACCGATCGCCGCGGGGGTCAAGCGGGCGGGCCAGGCGCGCGTCGTGTACGTCATGACGGACGGCGCGGCGTTGCCCGGAGCGTTCTCACGACTCGTGTTCGAGCTGCGTGACGCGCGATTGATCGATGGGTGGATCACCTGTGGCCAGGCGTTCGGGGGCGAGCTCGAGGCCGTCACCGTGTGGACCGCCATGCTCGCTGCCAAGGAAGTTCTGGGAGCCGACGTGATCGTGGTCGCGGACGGCCCCGGCAACCTCGGCACGGACACGACGTGGGGCGTCACCGCACTGGGCAGCGGCAACAGCCTCAACGCGGCCGCTGCGCTCGGCGGCCGTCCGATCCCGTCCCTGCGGATCAGCTTCGCCGACGGACGGGAACGGCACCGTGGCCTCTCGCATCATTCCCTGACGATCCTGCGCGACGTCTGCCTCGTCTCGACGGACGTCCCCGTGCCGACGCTCGAAGATGCGACGCAGCGCCGGATGGTCTGGGACGCGCTTCGCGCGGCGAAGCTCGAGGAACGGCATCAGCTCGTCGAGGTCGACGGCCGTCCGGCGCTCGACGAGCTCGCGACCCGCCGGATCGAGCCTCGTTCGATGGGACGGGGCGTCGAACACGATCCGGCGTTCTTCCTCGCGGCCGGTGCCGCGGGGGTCCTGGCCGGGAGAGCGGCTGTCGCGAACCGGCGTTGGCGACTGAACCCGGACGCCTAGTCCGGCTCCCCGTCGCCGTCGCCCTCCGAGAGCCTGCGCCCGATACGCTCGCCCACACGGACCAGGTGGACGTAGCCGATGCCCGCCCAGACCATCACGAGCCCGACGTCGACGATCGCGAGGAGCACCCAGAACATGCCGCCGATCGGCCGCCAGGAACATCCTCCGTGGCACGACGTTGAACGCCCGAACCACCCGGCGAACGTGAACAGCCCCAGCAAAGCGTTCACTCCGATCGTCACCCACACCACCACGTGAAGCGTCCGGTCGGCCGGCTCTTCGGGGTGATCTGCGTCGGGCCGAGGAGGGAGCGATTCGCCGGGCATCACATATGCGAGATCAGTTGCTCGACGCGCTCGTCGACGCTGCGGAACGGGTCTTTGCATAGCACGGTCCGCTGAGCCTGGTCGTTGAGCTTCAGATGCACCCAGTCCACCGTGTAGTCGCGACGCTTCGCCTTCGCCTGACGGATGAAGTCGCCGCGGAGCTTGGCGCGGGTCGTCTGGGGAGGCTCGCGCATCGCTCGGTTGATCTCCCGGTCCGTGCAGACCCGTTCGACGTTGCCGGCCTTCTCGAGCAGGTAGTACAGGCCGCGGTTACGGTTGACGTCGTGGTACGCGAGATCGAGCAACGCGACACGCGGGGAGGCGAGCGGCAGGTCGTGCTTGGCCTGGTAGCGCTCGATCATCAGCCGCTTGGTCACCCAATCCACCTTGCGCCCCAGGCGTTCCGGGTCGCCCTCGCTCAGCGCCTCCAGCGCGAGCCGCCATTCCTCCAGCAGCGTCTTCGAGACCTCGTCGACGCCCCGGCGCTCCAGGAAGCGTGCGGTCTTCTCGTAGTACTCGGTCTGCATCTCGATCGCGGTCAGCTCGCGCCCGTTCGCGAGCTTGACGTTCCGCGTGCACGTCGTGTCGTGGCTGATCTCGCGGATCGCGCGGATCGGGTTCTCGAGCGTGAGATCCCGCATCACGGTGTTCGCCTCGACCATCCGCAGCACCAAGTCCGTGATCCCGACCTTCATGAACGTCGTCCACTCGCTCATGTTCGAGTCGCCGACGATCACATGGAGCCGGCGGAAGCGTTCGGCGTCCGCGTGCGGCTCATCGCGCGTATTGATGATGGGCCGTGAGCGCGTGGTCGCCGACGACACACCCTCCCAGATGTGCTCGGCGCGCTGCGAGATGCAGAACTGCGCTCCGCGGGGACCGTGCAGCACCTTCCCGGCTCCGCAGTAGATCTGCCGGGTGACGAAGAATGGGATCAACACGTCCGCCATGCGTGCGAATTCGCCGTGGCGCGCCACGAGGTAGTTCTCGTGGCAGCCGTAGGAGTTGCCGGCCGAGTCCGTGTTGTTCTTGAACAGGTAGACCTGGCCGCTGATCCCCTCCTCGTGCAGGCGCATCTCGGCGGCGCCGAGCAGCGCCTCGAGGATCCGCTCCCCCGCCTTGTCGTGCCCGACCAGCTCGCGGACGTCGTCACACTCGGGCGTGGCGTACTCCGGATGCGAGCCGACGTCGAGGTACAGTCGAGCGCCGTTCTCGAGGAAGACGTTCGAGGAGCGACCCCAGTGGACGACGCGGCGGAAGAGGTACCTGGCGACCTCATCGGGAGAGAGCCTTCGCTGGCCACGGAACGTGCACGTGACCCCGTATTCGTTCTCGAGACCGTAGATCCGCCGCTCCATCCCTAGAGCCTAAGCGGTTCTCGGCTCGATGCCGGTATGGCTCGGTTCAGCTGGAGGTGAGGATCCGGGTGATCTCGGCGTCGTCGAGGCGGCGGAACTTCCGGCGGTGCGATCGGGTCCGGTCGAGGACCCCGGCTTCGACGTCGTCCGCTGCGATCTCGCGCTGGTCGGGGGCGCCGAGCGTCTTCACACCCGCTCGCACGGCCGTCCGCAGATCCCAGCCCTCCTGGTATCGCTGCTTCAACGCCTCCGTCAGGTCATCCGCGTGGCCCCCGATCGCGATGAACCCGTGCTCGTCGGTGACGCTGCCGTCGAACAGCACGTGATAGAGCGTCGTGCCCGAGACGTCGCCGTCGACCTCTCCCACCAGGATCTCGACCTCGTAGGGCTTCATCTGCTGGGTGAAGATGGTCGAGAGCGACTGCGAGTACGCGTTGGCCAGATCCCGGGCCTTGACGTCCTCACGCCCGTACGAATACCCGCGCAGGTCCGCATGGCGGATCCCGGCGATCCGCAGGTCCTCGAACTCGCTGTACTTGCCCACCCCCGCGAACCCGATGCGATCGTAGATCTCGCTGATCTTGTGCAGCGTCGACGACGGGTTCTCGGCGACGAAGAGCAGCCCGTCTGCGTATTCCATGCCGATCACGGACCGCCCACGGGCGATGCCCTTGTGGGCGTACTCGGAACGGTCCTTCATCAACTGATCCGGGGACACGTAGGGCATGAACGACATCTAGGAGCGCTCCTGCACGACCGCGGCCACCGCCGCGGCGATCTCGTCTTCCGGCACGTCGATCGCGCCCGACTCGGTCACCGCGAGCGCGTTCGGGAAGATCTTGCGCGCCGGGTCGGGACCGCCGGTGGCGACGTCGTCCTCGGAGGCGTCCATGAGCGCCTCCACAGCCACACTCAGCGCCTCGCTCCTGGACAGCCCGGCCCGCCACCGCTTCTTCAGCGAGTTCTTCGCGGGTTGTCCACCGGAACCCGTGGTCTGGTAGTCATCCTCTTCCCAACGGCCGCCCGTGGCGTCGTAGTAGAAGATGCGCCCTTCACCTGCCGTGTGATCGAAGCCGCCGAACAGGGGAACGACCACCAAACCCTGCAGCGCGAGCGGGAAGTTCGCCCGGATCATCTGCGCCAGCCGGTTGGCCTTCCCCTCCAGCGACAGGCGGTCGCCCGTGATCTTCTCGTAGTGCTCCAGCTCCAGCTGGAACAACTTGACCATCTCGATCGCCTGCCCCGCGGCCCCCGCGATAGCGATCGCCGAATGATCGTCGGCGGCGAAGACCTTCCGCATCTTCGCGTCGGCGACGGTGTATCCCGACGTCGCCCGGCGGTCCCCCGCCATGATCACGCCGTCGGCGTACTTCAACCCCAGCACCGTGGTGCCGTGGGGCACGGGGACGTCCGTGGAGGTGACCGCGCGCTCCGACCTCGCGATCTCAGGACGGGAATCCCGCAACAGGTCGGCGAAGCTCGGGTTCGCGCCGAACGATGTCCCCGAGATCGGTGGGGTCAGCCGGTCCCTCACTCCCCGCCCTTCTGGACGTAGCTCTTCACGAACTCCTCCGCGTTCTCCTCCAGGACGGAGTCGATCTCATCGAGGATGTCGTCCATCTCGTCCTTGAGCTCGGCGGCCTTCGAGGTCGCGGTCGTCTGCCCGGCGTCGGTGTCGGATCCGTCGTCGCCTCCGCCACCGCCCTTGCGTTGCGGTCGCACCTGCTCCTGTTCCTGCGGCATATCGGTCTCCTCGTACGGGGGCGCCTCTATCCTACGGGAGCATCGGCCGGAAACACCTCAGGACTGCAAACGAGCCACGAGCGACGCCGCGTCCTCGCATCCGCGCAGCAGGTCCTCCACGTGCTCGCGCGTTCCCCGGAGCGGTTCACGCATGGGTATCCGTTGCAGCGCATCGGCACCGGTGTCCACGATGAGGGAGTCCCAAGACGCCGCGGCGATCGCGTCGGCGTACTTCGAGATGCAGCGACCGCGGAAGTATGCGCGGGTGTCGATCGGCGGCTCCATGACCGCGATGTCGACCTCTTCGTCGGTCGTCAGGCGCTCCACCTTCCCGCTCGACGCCAGCCGATGATAGAGGCCGCGTTCGCGACGCACGTCGTGATACTGGAGGTCGATCGCCCGGAGTTTCGGGTCTGACCACTCCAGCCCATCCCGTTCGCGGTAGGCGGCGAGCAACCGGTATTTCGCGACCCAGTCCAGCTCTCGATGGAGCGAGAACGGCTCGGTCTCGAGCGCAGCCAGGATCGCCTCCCACCGCACCAGCACGTCCTGGTTCTCGGGGGTGTCGTCCTCGCGCTCGACGTACTTCTTGGCGTGCTCGAAGTACTCCCACTGGAGCTGCACCGCGGAGAGATGACGGCCGTCCGCAAGAGGCACCTCGACCGTGCACGTGATGTCGCGCGACACGTCGTGCAACGCCGCCACCGGGTTCTGGATCGATAGATCCGGCAGGAACCGATCCTCGATCATCTTCAGCACGATCGCCGTGGTCCCGACCTTCAGGAACGTTGCGACCTCGCACATGTTGGCATCACCGATGATCACATGCAGGCGTCGGTACCGCTCCGGATCGGCGTGCGGCTCGTCGCGCGTGTTGATGATCGGACGCTTGAGCGTGGTCTCCAGGCCGACCTCGGTCTCGAAGAAATCCGCGCGCTGCGTCAGCTGGTAGGCCGTGCGTCCGCGTTCCTCCCACGGAGCCTCGGCGCCGACCTTCCCCGCCCCGCAGAACACCTGGCGGCTCACGAAGAACGGCGTCAGGTCGCGGACGATGTCGCCGAACGGCGTCGCGCGGTCGACCAGGTAGTTCTCGTGGGTGCCGTACGAGTTCCCCTTGCCGTCGCTGTTGTTCTTGTAGATCGACAGGCGCGGACCGCTCGGGAGCTCGCGAGCGACCTCCGCCAGCGATCGCTCCAGGATCCGCTCCCCCGCCTTGTCGTGCACCACCAGGTCTCGCGGCGTGATGCATTCAGGTGTGGAGTACTCCGGATGCGCGTGATCCACGTAGTAGCGCGCGCCGTTCGGAAGGATGACGTTGGCGAGCCCCAGATCCTCGTCGGTCCCCTCGCGCGCCGCCACCGGCTCGAACCCGCGAGCGTCCCGCAGCGGCGATTCCTGCTCGTAGTCCCATCGGATGCGACGCAGCGATCCGGCGTAGGTGGAGATCAGGATGGAGGACGCGAGCACGGGGTTGAAGTCGGGCGAGCCCGTCGCCGTGATGCCGTACTCGGTCTCGATGCCGAAGACCTTGGGGATGGCCACCGGCCAACCTTACAGGTACTGGCCGGCGTTCACTCGCTCGACCTGACGGCCGTCGCCGTCGTCTCCGAGCAGCGTGCGGACGTACACGATCCGCTCGCCCTTCTTGCCCGAGATGCGCGCCCAGTCGTCCGGATTCGTGGTGTTCGGCAGGTCCTCGTTCTCCTTGAACTCGTCCCGGATCGCCACGAGGAGGTCCTCGCCCTTGATGCCCTTCTCTCCGGTCGACAGGAAGCGCTTGATGGCCTCCTTCTTCGCCCGGCGAACGATGTTCTCGACCATGGCGCCGGAGTTGAAGTCCTTGAAGTAGAGGATCTCCTTGTCACCAGAGGCGTACGTCACCTCGAGGAAGCGGTTACGGTCCGACGGCTCGTACATGTGCTCGACCGTCTTCTCGATCATCCGGGCCGTGGCGAGCGACGCGTCGCCGCCGCTGCGTTCGATCTCGTCGGGATGGATCGGGATCGACGGGTGGAGGTACTTCGACATGATGTCCTTGGCCTGCGGAGCGTCCGGGCGTTCTATCTTGATCTTCACGTCCAGCCGTCCGGGCCGCAGGATCGCCGGATCGATCAGGTCCTCACGGTTCGAGGCCCCGATCACGATCACGTTCTTCAGGGTCTCCACACCGTCGAGCTCGGAGAGCAGCTGGGGCACGATTGTCGACTCCACGTCGGAGGAGATGCCGGTTCCGCGCGTGCGGAAGATCGAGTCCATCTCGTCGAAGAACACGATGACCGGCAGGCCCTCTTCGCTCCGCTCCTTCGCGCGTTGGAAGATCTCGCGGATCTGCCGTTCGGTCTCGCCGACGTACTTGTTCAGCAGCTCCGGGCCCTTCACGTTGAGGAAGTAGCTGCGGGCGTCGTCGCGCCCAGTCCGCTCCGCGACCTTCTCGGCGAGCGATTTGGCGACGGCCTTGGCGATCAGCGTCTTCCCGCAGCCGGGAGGTCCGTAGAGCAGCACACCCTTCGGCGCCTCCAGCTCGTGCTCGTGGAAGAGCTCCGAGTACAGGAACGGGAGCTCGACGGCGTCGCGGATCGCGTCGATCTGGCCCTCGAGCCCGCCGATGTCCTCGTAGCTGACGTCCGGGATCTCCTCGAGGACCAGCTGCTCGACCTCTTCCTTCGGAAGGAGCTCGAGCGCGATGCCGGAGCGAGGGTCGTACAGCAGCGGATCGCCCGCGCGCACGACCTCGTCCACCAGGCTGCCGGCGAGCGTCGCGACGTACTCCTCGTCGCCTCGGCCGACGACCACGACGCGGTCGTCGTCCAAGCGGTCCTTCACCTTCACGACCTCGCCCTGACGATCGGGATCGAGGACCTCGACCGCGTTGAGCGAGTCGTTCAGGATCACCTGCGAGCCCGGGCGGAACCGCCCCAGGTCCAGGTCCGGGGCAGGGGTCACGCGCATCTTCCGACCACCGGTGAACACGTCGATCGATCCGTCGTCGTTGGTACCGAGGTACACGCCGAACGAGGCCGGAGGCTGGCTGAGCTTCTCGACCTCTTCCGCGAGCGCCTCGATCCGTTGGCGCTCTCCGCGCAAGGCGTCGGCGAGCTTCTGGTTCTGGCCCATCGCCCGGGTCAGCTGGTCACGCGTCTCGACGAGCTTCTCTTCGATGATCGTGACCTGTCGCGGAGCGTTGGTGAGACGGCGGCGAAGGAGCCCGACCTCTTCCTCCAGGAACTTCACCTGGGTCTGGAGCTCGTGAACCTGCTTCTCGTACCGCTCGACCTGCTCATCATGACCGGGCATCTGCGCCACCTCCCCCGGTGCGCCAAGTTGCCAGTATATGGGCGAGGCCCCGTCCGGCCGGTAGGCCGCACGATCGTCTCTCCTGTCCACTCATACGGCAATTCGGCGCCCGATGATGATGCCTTTAACAGGGTATTCACGGAGCGAGTCGCGGAGCCGCTCGCCGCGTCGGGGAGGTTATCCGGGCTCGCCGACACGGCGAGCGATCGTCAGGAATCCCGTGTGTCCGATCATCCGGTGATCCGGGCGGACGCTCCGGTCCGTGACATGCCACGACCGACGGAGCGTCTCGAACGTCTCGACATGCTGGAAGCCGTTGCCCCGCAAGGCGAGCACGAGCTCCTGGACCTGGATGATGGTGGGGAGGTAGGCGCAGAGCACTCCGCCTGGATCCATGACGTGATGCAGCGCGGGGAGCGGTCCCCAGGGCTCCGGAAGATCCAGGACGCAGCGGTCGAACCGATCGTCGGCGCGCGCGACGTCCGCCACATCTCCGTCTCGGAGTTCCAGCCACGTGGGTAGTTTCCCGAAGAAGGCCTCGACGTTCTCGATCGCTTGATCGCGATGCTCTGCGCGCAGGTCGTACGAAACGACGCGCCCATCGGGTCCCGTCGAGCGGCACAGGGCGATCGTGAGCGCACCCGAACCCGTCCCGGCTTCCAGCACACGCGCGCCCGGGAAGATGTCGGCGTACACGATGATCGGGCCCAGATCCTTCGGATAGATGACCTGCGCACCCCGGGGCATCTTGAGGACGAAGTCCGCGAACCGAGGACGGAACGCGGTCATGACCATGCCCTTCGACGTCTCGACGCGGATACCCTCCGACTTCCCGAGCAGCGCATCGTGCGGCAGCGTGCCACTGTGCGTGTGGTACGTCCCGCCGACTTGGAGCGTCATCAGGTACGTCCGATCGCGCTGATCGACGAGCATCACGCGGTCCCCCGGCTCGAAGACGCTCACGACGCTCCACCGTAGATCTCGGCCGGCATGACCTCGTCGGAGAGCTCGATCGCGAGCTCCCGATCCTCCATCGACGCACCGAGACGCTCGCCCAGGATCTGCGCTCGGGCCCGACAGAACGCGCAGAAGCGGCCCGGGGTCGGCTGCCCGCACCGCTCGCACGCCGAGAGCTCCGTGTCATCGGCCCTCTGGAACAGGGGGCGCCCGCGCTCGAGGTAGCCGAGGAAGAACTGGGCTTTCGTGCCCGGCGACGTCGCCTCGATGGCGTTCATGGCGTCCTTGTAGCGGAGCTGCGTGTTGCCGGCCACGAGCGGGCACTCCTCGACGATGTAGTCGATCCCCCGCAGGAAGGCGTAGGCGGCCGTCTCCAGCTCGGAGAGCCGGAACAACGGCTTGACCTTCTTCACCATGCCGTCTTTCCCGGGAAGCGCCGGCGATTGTCGCGCGATGTATTCGGTCTGCCAGCGCAGCGTGTTGCCCAGGAGGGTCGCGGCTTCGTCGTCCAGGTTGTGACCGGTCGCGACCACGTCGAACCCGCCCTCCAGCGCGGCACGGTTGAAGACGTAGCGCTTCGACAACCCGCACACGGCGCAGGTCGAGCGCGACCCCTTCAGACCGGCGGTCGGGATGTCGTAGCCGTAGTCGCGCTCCAGGTCGACGACGACGAGCTCCACGCCCCGTTGGGCGGCGAACGCTTTCGTCACGTCTCCCGAGCGATCCGAATACCCGCCGATCCCCAGGCCCAGGTAGAGACCCGCGGCGTCGTAACCGAGCTCGAGCAACGCGTCCCAGAGGGCGAGCGAATCCTTGCCACCCGAGACCGCGATGAGGATCCTGTCGCCGGGCGAGAACATGTCGTGTTGCTTGATCGCCCGCTTCACCTGCTCGCGAAAGACGTGCACGAAGCAGTCCTTGCAGTAGGCGGCGTTGTGCCGCCGGACCTCGACCACTGCCGGACCGCGACAACGGTTGCACTTCATGTGGAGCCTCCCGAGATCACCGGACGGACCTCGATCTCGTCGGCGTCGTCCAGCCGGGTCTCGCGCGTGACGAGCTCTCCCTCGCGGATCACGAGCACCGTGTCGGGGTTCACGCCGAGCTCGTCGAGGACCGAGCCCACAGGCCTGCCCCCCACGACCTCGACCTCTCGGTCGGGGTTACGCAGCCTCACCTTCACCGCTCAAGGCTAACGTACCGCCCTGCGACGGCGGCACCGCCCTCCCCGAGGCACGCGCCAGGAACCAGATGAAGGCGCCCATCGGCACGTACCACAGCCCTTCCGGATGTCCCGTCATGAGGGCGACCAGGCCGACCGCGACGAGCAGGCCGGCGACGATCCGCCCTCCCAGGGCCGCCACTCGCGTGGCCCTCACGAAGTTCCCCGTCCGCCGCCAGATCGCGGCGCGCAGGATCCTGCCGCCGTCCAACGGGAGTCCGGGGATCAGGTTGAAGACCGCGACCCCGAGGTTCACCGCGGCGAGCGTGAACAGCACGCCTTCGGCTCCCGCCCAGCCGAGCCGATCCGCCCACGCACTCCCGAACGCGAACACGCTCCCGAGGACGACCGACGTTGCCGGCCCGGCCAACGCCACGGCGAACTCTGAGCCGGGCGACGGCAACTCCCCCTCGATCTCGGCGACGCCTCCCAGCAGGAACAGGGTGATGCCCCGGACGACCACGCCGAACCGTCGGGCCACCACAGCGTGCGCGACCTCGTGGACGGCGAGACACGCGAAGAACGCGACTCCGGTGAGCAACGCCATCGTGGATCGTTCGGCGAGCGGCAGGTCCGGCTGGGCGGCGCCGAACTCGACCGTGACCGACCACACCACGAGACCGAGCACGACGAACCAGGAGGCATGGATCCACAACGGGATCCCCAGCAGACGTCCGGCGCGTAAGCGGAAGCGACGCACGGGTCCAGCCTACGGTCCTGGCGCCGAGACCGGGGAGAGGCGCTAGGGGAGCTCAGCCGGAGCCGGGCGGGCGGCGAGTGTCACGTCGACGGTCTGCCGGGAGCCGTCCGTTCCGACGATCACCACGGGCACCTGCTGCCCCGGCTTGAGCTTCTCGAGGATGCTCCCGACGTCCTGACCGGACACCACGTCCTTCCCGTTGATCGCGACGATGACGTCTCCCTCTCGGATGCCGGCCTTCTGCGCAGGCCCGGCCGTCGTGGCGTTCAGGACGTACGCGCCCTTGTCCACCGCCAACCCGAGCTGGAACGCGAGGTCGGTGGTGACGTCGGTGGTGCTGACGCCGAGATAGGCGGACGGAGCGAGCGGGTTCTGCTGAGCATCGGTGATGGTCTGCTTCACCGAATCGATCGCGATCGCGAAGCCGATGTTCTGTGCGTTGTCGTCTCCCGCCGAGTTGATACCCACGACCTGCCCCTGCATGTTCACGAGCGGCCCGCCGGAGTTCCCGTGGTTGATGGCCGCATCCGTCTGGATGACGCTGCTGTAGGTGCGCGTCCGATCCGCTCCGCACGTCGTCGTCAAGCAGTTGGGATCCTGCGCCGTGATCGTCCGGTCGAGTGAGGACACGATCCCGGCGGTGACGGTCGGACCGCCCTCCAAGGCCAGGGCGTAACCCAGTGCCACGACCCGTTGGCCAAGCTGGAGATCGGCGGAGTTCCCGAGCTTCACGGTCGGCATGTTCGTCGCGTCGATCTTCAGCACGGCCAGGTCGTGCAGGCAGTCGGACCCGATGACCCGAGCGTCGAACCGTTTCGGATCCGCGTCTGACGTGAAGACCGTGATCTTCGATGCGGCCTCTACCACGTGGCAGTTCGTCACGATCACCCCGTCCGACCTGACGATGAAGCCCGTCCCCACTCCTTGGCCGCTCCCGCCCTGCTGGAAGATGTCGGTCGTGACGTTGACGACCGCAGGCAGGACGCGTCGTACGACCGCCTCGACAGGTTCGCTCGCGTTCGGTAGCGGTGCGGCGTTGAGCGTGTCGGCCGGGACCGAGCCGGGCGACTGGGGATCGGAGCCGACGGTGAACGAACAGGCGCTCGCCAGGACGGCGAGCAAGATCAGGACGGGGATCAGGGAACGGCGCATAGGGCGAGGACCTCCGGTATCAGGGTAACCGTGATGAACCACACGACGTTGGTGATTCGCGCCGATGGAGTCCGGGGTTCGTCCTTGCGACAACCTCTCAGGGTCCTCCCAGGTTCCTCCGTCCGGTTCCGGGGGGCTACTGCAGGCTGCCCGCCGGGACCTCCTTCTTGGGATCCACGAACGGGATCGCCGCGGTCTTTCCGGTGAGCGGCCCGTTCTCCGACTCGACGTCGAGCGTCGTTCCCGGATCCGCCAGTCCGATCGGCACCCAGACGTAGCCGATGTTCTGCTTCAAGCCCGGCGACCACACGGCGTCCGTCATGCGCCCGACGACCTTGCCGTCCTTGTGGACGGGCCACGCCTCGGACATCTCGGCCCGGAGCTCGTCCCCGTCCAGGATGATCCCCACGAGCTTGCGGTCGACGCCCTCGCGGCGGATCCGCTCCAGCGCGTCCTTGCCGATGTAGTCCTGCGACTGCTCCTCCACGAGGCGCTCGAGCCCCATCACGTGGAACGGCGTATCGGTGAGCGTGAAGTCGGACCCGTAGTTGAAGATGCCGGCCTCGATCCGGCGCGCTTCGCACGGCGCGATGGGACGGATGTTGAACTCCTCACCGGCCTTCAGGATCGCGTCCCAGAGCTCGTTGCCACGGCTGAAGTCGAGCAGGTTCACCTCGAAGCCCGGGATCGCGGTCCACCCTGTTCGGCTGATCACGACCGGGATGCCCTGGATCTCGTAGGCGCCACACCAGTAGTACTTGAGGTCGAGGATCTGGTCGCCCACCAGCTTCTGCAGCGTCTTCACAGCCTTGGGTCCCTGCACCTGGACGGGGTGGGCGTCGGGGAGCGTGACCTGTGCGTCCAGCCCGGAATTCGCAAGGACACCCAACGCGTACAGACCCGCGTCGGAGTCCGCGAGCTGCATCCACCACTTGTTCGCATCGACGTGCAGCAAGACGGGGTCGTTCACGATGCCGCCGTCGGGGGCGGTGACGAGCATGTACTTGCCCTGGCCCACCGCGCACTTCGTCAGGTCACGGCAGGTGAGCATGTCGATCAGGCGATCGGCGTCGGGGCCGCTCACCTCGACCGTCCGCTCGACGCCCACGTCCCAGAGCGTCACGTCGTTGTTGAGCGCGTAGTACTCCACCTCGGGATCGTCGTAGTAGCCCGGGAGGTACATGTGGTTGTAGATGTCGTAGGCGGTGCAACCCGCCCTGCGGGTCGCCTCGAACATCGGCGACTTCCGATACCAGGGCCCGAAGTACAGGGTTGCGCTCTTCTCGAGCATCTCCTCGCGCTCATTCGTCATGCTGTGGTGTCTCCTTCGCTCGTCGGCCGGGCTCGAGCGCCCTGGCGGCGATTGAATGATGGTTCAAACGAGGCCCCGGTGGCAAGTCGGGACCCGCAGACGCTCGTCCGGGGCCGCACGGACAACGGAAGAGGCGCCCCGGAGGGCGCCTCTTCGTACGAGCGACGAACGGCCGCTGCTACGCCAGCGGGATCTGCTTCTTCGGGTCGACGAATGGCATCTCGACCACCACGGCGCTCCGGTCGCCCCACTCGGTCGACACCCCGAGCGAGGTGCCGAGGGCGGCGTTCCGCGTGGGGACCCACGCGTAGCCGATGTTCTTCTTCAGCCGCGGTGAGTGGATCGCCGACGTGACCTTGCCGATCTCCGCGCCGTCGGACGTGACGGGCCACTTCACGTTGTTCAGCGCCTCGAACGGCTGCCCGTCGATCTCCACGCCCACGATCCTGCGGTCCACGCCCGCGTCGCGGATCTTCTTCAACGCGGCCAGCGAGATACATGCGTCGTCAGACAGCGTGTCCCAGTCGACCAAACGATCGAGGCCCATCTCGATCGGGTTGTTGTCGTACGTCATATCGGCGCCCCAGTTGAAGATGGCGCCCTCGATGCGGCGGATGTCGCTGGGTCCGGTCGGCTTGATGTTGAACTCCTCACCGGCCTTCATGAGCGCTTCGTAGACGTCGTTCCCTTTCGAGGTGTCCGTCGTGTAGACCTCGTAGCCGACCTCGGACGTCCACCCGGTGCGCGTGACGACCACGGGCACGCCCGCGATCTCCGCGTGCGTCCAGTAGTAGTACTTGAGGTTCAGGATGCTCTCGCCGAGCAGCTTGACCATCAGATCCTTGGACTTCGGCCCTTGCACCTGGAGCGGTGCGACATCGGCTTCCTTGATCGTCACGTCCAGGTCCGGGTACGCGTTCTTCAGTCCGCGCGCGAACAGCAGAGCGTCGGACGAGGCGAGCGCGAACCAGAACGTGTTCTCGTCCATGCGGGTCAGCACGGGGTCGTTGATGATCCCGCCGTCGCTGTCGCAGATCAGCACGTACTTCGCCTGGCCCACGGCGCACTTGGAGAGGTCACGCGGGGTGAGCAGCTGCGCGAACGTGAACCCGTCGGGACCGCTGATCTCCAGGCACCGCTCGACCGAGACGTCCCAGAGCGTGACGTCGTTCAGGAGGGTCTCGAACTCGTTCTCGAACGTGTCGAAGCGGATCGGGAAGTACATGTGGTTGTAGACGGTCATGCCTTTGGGACCGTACTTCTGTGTCGCCTCGTAGTACGGCGTACGGCGGTTGCGCGCTCCGCGCTGTACGAGACTCATGTCGAACGGCTCAGCCATGGACCCCTCCTTTGGACGCGTGTGACGTGCGACCCGCGGTCAACCGACCGGGGTTCCTTCGTTCTCAGGCTTCGGAAAACACCCCGCGTATCGTGCGTTCGCGCCCGGAGACTGACAAGAACGCCCGTTGACCGCAGGTCAGCGCAGTGTCTCAGACGGATCGCGTGCGCTGCGTTCGTGTCACCTCGGAGCCCGGCACGGGTTCATCGATCCGACGTCACGCAAGAACGGCGAGCACCACCACGCGCCACGGATGCGGATCGTCGCTCAGGTCGTCGGTTCCGACCGGCGACATGCGCGCGCAGGTGCATCGGAGGGTCCCTTTCGGGGAACACAGGTGCGGCGCTTCTTCTTCTCGATCGGACCTCTCCTCAACCGCTGGAGGCGTCGAAGACGCACTCCCCTTCCACGAACGTCAGCTCGACCCGGGCCTTGGGCATCGCGATCGCGGGGATCTCGAAGAGGTTCTGATCGATCACGGTGAGGTCCGCGTACTTGCCGACCTCGATCGAGCCGGTCAGGCCGTCCAGGTGATTGACGTAGGCGGAGCCCATGGTGAACGCCCCGATCGCGGTGGCAAGGTCGACCCGTTCCTCGGGGATGAAGACCTGGCCGATGGCCTCGCCGAACCCCTCGAACCCCTCGGTGGGCGCACGTCGTTCGACGGCGATCGTCATCTCCAGCAGCGGGTTGGGGCTCGAAACGCTCCAATCGCTCCCGAACGCGAGAACCGCGCCGGCGCGAACGAGGCTGGCGAACGGATACTGCCAGGACGCCCGCTCGGGCCCGATGAACGGGATCGTGAGGTTGTCCATCTGTCCTTCGTGCGCCGCCCACAGAGGTTGACCGTTCGCGACCGCGCCCAGCCGATGGAACCGAGGGATGTCGTCCGGGTGCACGATCTGGATGTGGGCGAGGTGATGACGGTTGTCGCTCGGACCGTTCGCGACCAGTGCCGCTTCGATCGCGTCCAGCGACTCGCGGACCGCCCGATCCCCGAGCGCGTGGAAGTGCGCCTGGAACCCCAGCGCGTCCAGCCGGGTCACGGCGTCCTTCAGCAGGTCCGGATCGACGAAGGAGATGCCTCGGTTCTCGGTCGGCCGGCCGTGGGCGTCGAGGTACGGCGTCAACGTCGCCGCCGTGAAGTTCTCGATGATGCCGTCCTGCATGATCTTCACGCTGGTCGGCGCGAAGCGCCCGACCGCTCCCCGCGCCCGCGCGTCGACCAAGCGCTCGATCTGGTCGAGGCCGCGGTGCCGATCCCACCAGAGCGCACCGACGACGCGTGCGGTGAGGTCCCCTCGGCCGGCGGCCTCCACATACGTGTCCAGCGTCCGGTAGCTGTCGTCGATGCCGACGATCGCGTCCTGCCAGGCGGTGATGCCCAGGGAATGGAGGTAGGCCTGCGCCACCCGCAACCCCGCCGCGTAGTCCTCGTCGCTGTCCTGCGGTGCGACGGCCAACACCAGCACCATCGCGCCTTCGTGCAGCGTGCCGGACGGCTCACCGTCCGCGGAGCGTTCGATCCTGCCGTCGCGGGGATCGGGGGTGTGGCGCGTGATGCCGGCGAGCTCCAGAGCGCGGGAGTTGACCCACGCGCCGTGACCGTCCCGGTTGGTCAACACGGCCGGCCGGTCGGGCACGAGCGCGTCCAGGGTCTCTTTGGTGGGTGTCCCTCCCGGGAACACGTCCATGTACCAACCGCCGCCCAGGATCCACGGCTCGTCGGGGTTGGCCGCGGCGTAGTCCGAGATGATCCGTCGGTATTCCTCCAGCGTGTAGATGTCGCTCAGGTTGCAGCGGAGCATCTCCAGACCGCTGCCGGGCGGATGGATGTGGGCGTCCTGGAACCCGGGGACCAGCATGCGTCCGGCGAGGTCGACGACCTCGGTGTGCGGGCCCATCCACGCGCGGACGTCGTCGTCGGTACCGACGGCCACGATCCTGCCGGTCTTCACGGCGACGGCGTTCGCCCAGCTCCGCGCCGCGTCCACCGTGTAGACCGAGCCGTTGACGAACAGCAGATCGGCGGTTCCGTTCGTGTCGCTCACCTGCGTCGTTCCTCCGTCCCGATCGAGGGCCGCCGCAGCATACTCCGGGTCACGCGAGCGCCACGAGCTCCAGCAGGTCGTCGCTCCAGTAGTCGATCGTCCCGTCGGGCATCATCAGCACACGGTGCGGGGCAAGCGCTTCCACGAACTCGATGTCGTGGCTCACCAGGATCATCGACCCCGGCCAACCGGCCAGCGCCTCGGCGATCGCCGTCCGTGACGGCGGATCGAGGTTGTTGGTGGGTTCGTCGAGCATCAGCAGGTTCTTCCGGCCGGCGACGAGCTGCGCGAGCGCGAGCTTCGTCTTCTCGCCTCCCGAGAGCGTTCCCGCGTCCTGGAACGCCATCTCGCCCGAGAGGCGGAACATGCCGAGGAGCGCGCGGAGCGCCTGGTCCTCCGCCCGCGACTCGGACTTCATGTGATCGATGACCTGTAGGCCCTCGTGAACGCCCTCGTGCTCCTGCGCGTAGTAGCCGAGCTCGACCCCGTGGCCCAGCCGGAACGTCCCGCGATCGGCCTCGGACTCCCCCGCCAGGATCCGCAGCAAGCTGGTTTTGCCTGCGCCGTTCAAGCCCATGATCAACAGGCGCTCTCCGCGCCCCACGTCGAAGGAGATGTCGTCGAACACCGGCGGACCCCCGTAGCTCTTCGCGAGGTCGCTCGCGAAGATCATCACCTTGCCGCTGTGCGGCGGCTCGGGGAACCGGAACTTCACGCTCCGCTCGTGTGCCGGTCCCTCGATCTTCTTCGCCGCCAGCTTCTCCACGCGCGTGTCGAGCGTCTTCGCCTTCCGTGTGCGCTTGCCGCCCTGGCCGCGCATCGAGTCGGCAGCCGTCTTCAGCCGCCGGATCTCATGCTCCTGCCGGCCGGCGAGCGCGCGCAGGCGGATCTCATCCTCGGAGCGCGCCTTGCGGTACTGCGAGTACGTCCCGCGGTACTCCACCACCCGATCGCGGTCGACGTGCAGGATCCGGGTGATCGCCGCGTCGAGCAGCTTCAGGTCGTGGCTCACCACGATGAGCGCGCCGCGATACGACGCCAAGAACTTCATCAACCAGTGCTTCGCGTCGGCATCCAGGTGGTTCGTGGGCTCGTCCAGCATCAGCAGGTCGCTCCCGCCGAACAGGATGCGGGCGAGCTCCAGCCGGCGCCGCTCGCCCCCCGAGAGCGCTCGGACCGGTAACGACAACCGGTCGTTCGCCAGACCGAGGCCCGCGGTGAGCGTGCGCGCTTCCGACTCCGCCGCGTACCCGCCGAGCTCTCGATACTCCTCTTCGAGTCGCGCGTACCGAGCGACGTTCTTGTCCGCATGGGACTCCTCGAGCTGGATGCGGGACTTCTCCAGGCGGCGCGCCAGATCCACCAGGTCGCGCGCGGCCAGGATGTGCTCCAGGCCCGTGACATGGTCGTCGGCCCGGTGCTGCCGGGGATCTTGGCGCAGGTAGCCGATGGCGCCGGTGTGCTCGACGGTGCCGGAGAGCGGAAGATCCTCACCACCGAGCACCTTCAACAGGCTGGTCTTCCCCGCGCCGTTGCGGCCGACGACCCCCATCTTGTCCCCCGCGCGCAGCGTGAAGCTCAGGTCGCTGACGACGGTCTTCCCGCCGACCTCGACCGACAGTCCGCGAACGTCGAGCGTGGTCATCTCGCGGCAGTCCTGCGCTTGAACGGACCGGAACCGGTGGGTGTGAGAGTGGCGATGAGCATCTGGTCGACCTCCTGGGTGGGGACACGAACAAGGGCGCCGCCGGTGGGCGCGGGACTTGCCGAGGAGATCGCGTCAACTCATCTGCACCCGAGTGTAGCAACGCTGTTCGGGACGCCCAAGTACCCGAGATGGCACACTTCGCCCGTGAACGAGTTCCTCCAAGGCAACCGCGAGCTATGGGACGAGTGGACCGGCATCCACGAGTCGTCGGAGTTCTACGACCTGCAGGCGTTCCGTGAGGGCGGGGTTCGGCTCCGCGACTACGAGGTCGAGCAGGTGGGCGACGTGCAGGGTAAGACGCTGCTTCATCTGCAGTGCCACTTCGGCATCGACACGCTGTCGTGGGCACGGTTGGGTGCGAGCGTCACGGGCGCCGACTTCTCACCGAAGGCGGTGGCGCTCGCCACGCGGTTGGCATCGGATCTCGGCCTGGACGCGCGCTTCGTCGAATCGAACGTCTACGACCTCCCGGAGCGCCTCGAAGGTCCGTTCGACGTGGTGTACACGTCGCGCGGAGTGCTCGGCTGGCTCCCCGACATCCGGGGATGGGCGCGGGTAGTGGCCCACTTCGTCGAGCCCGGCGGCATCTTCTTCATCACCGAGGCCCATCCGATCGCGTGGGCGCTGGATGAGGAGCTACCGCTCTCGTTCCGGTACCCCTATTGGGAGCACCCCGAACCCCTGGCGTTCGACGTCGAGGGTTCCTATGCGGATGCGACGGCCGACGTGAAGGCCGAGAAGGAATACAGCTGGAACCACGGTCTGGGCGAGATCGTCACCGCGCTGATCGACGCGGGCCTGACGATCGAGCTGCTGCACGAATACCCGTTCTCGGAATGGGACATGGGCTTCACCGTTGAGGGTCCGGACGGTACGTGGGTGAAGCCGGATTCCGTGCAGGGTGAGCTCCCGCTCTTCTACTCGCTGCGGGCGCGGAAACCCGCCTAGCGACCTGCTCCGCTCGTCGCGGCCTGCCTCTGTCGGTCGCGCTTGCGCTCCGAGAGATGATCGGCCACACCGATACCGGTGAACGGAAGGACCGGGGCCATCAGCAACGCCACGTCGCTCGCGGACCGCAGAAGGACGTACAGGTACACCGTCGCGAGCGTGACGGCGACGGCACGTGCCCTCCAACCGTGATCCGGATCGGCCCGAAGGGCCACGATCCCACCCGCCCCCACGGCCGCCACCAGACCGGTCACGGCATCGGCGGCTACCGCCGAGACCGCGATGCCCACGAGGATCACCATCCCCATCGCCTTGATCACGGCGCCCGGAGCGTTGGGGTGCTCGGACAGGAACGCGAGGACGATGAAGACGAACGGGAGGAGGCACAACCCGAACGCGATCAGCGGGCCGGCGTCCGGCGTCGCACGACCGTCCTTCGAGCCGAGGGACACCAGCGCCGACACGATCGCCCAGTACGCGGGGATGAACAGGAGCGTGGCCAGCGTGATCGCGCGCCACTTCCGCTGCGGCGAGAGCGGGGCGGCGCCCGCCAGGATGGATCGGCGCGTCCGCTGCACGACGATCAGCCCTTGACCGATCCCGCGGTGAGCCCGCGCACGAAGTACTTCTGGAGCGAGAAGAACACGACGAGCGGCAGCGCCATGGAGATGAACGCCGCCGCCGTGAGGAGTTGCCAGGTCTCGCCGCGCGACCCGTTCAGTCCGGCCAGGGCAAGCGTGAGGACCTGCACGTTCCGCGTTCCCCCGAGGAACACGTACGCGACCAGGAGATCGTTCCAGACCCACAGGAACTGGAAGATCGCGAACGCGGCGAGCGCGGGGACCGAGAGCGGGATGATGAGGCGCCAGAAGATGGTGAAGTGATCGGCGCCGTCCATCCGGGCCGACTCGATGATCGACGACGGGAGGGACCCGATGTAGTTGCGCAGCAGATAGACCGCCAGGGGCAGCCCGAACCCCGTGTGCGCCAGCCACACGCCCACGAACGTGCCGTTGAGCTCGAGGTCCGGGAACGTCCGGATCCCGAACAGCGACGCGCCGTTCGCGAACATCCGCAGGATCGGGATGACGGCCATCTGCAAGGGAACGACCAACAAGGCGACGACGGCGACGAACAACACGAAGCGTCCGCGGAACTCCATCCATGAGAACGCGTACGCCGCGAAAGCGGCGATCGTGATGGGGATCACCGTCGCCGGGATCGCGACGGCCAGGCTGTTCATGAACGCGTTCTGCAGTCCGCCGGCGTCCAGGGCTTCCCGGTAGTTCTCGAGCGTCCACGAGGCCGCGTGGAACGGATGGGCGAGCGCCGTCCACCATCCCGTCGCGTTGACGAGCTCCGCGGGACGGAAGGACGTGATCAGCACGGCGACGCTCGGGATCAACCAGATCAGGACCACGACCAGGATCGTGATGCGAACGAACCAGCCACCGCGTCGGACGTCGCCGACGGCAGCTCCCTTGTTGGCCGCGGGTGCGGGTGGCTCCACACCGACCGGTGCACGCTCGATGACGTCGCTCATCGGATGGACTCCTCTTCGCGGAAGCGACGGACGTTCACGATCATCACCGGGATGACCGCCAAGAACAGGACCACAGCGATCGCGGCGCCTCGCCCAGAGTTCGCACCGATGAAGTACCAATAGATCATGCGCTCGGCGACCACCTCCGTGCCGTTCCCTTGTGCGTTCCCCATGACGAACACGATGTCGAACACCTTCAGCGCGTTGATGACCATGTACGTGCCCACCACGACGATCGTCGGCAGGATGGTCGGCATGATGACGCGGCGGAACACTTGCACCTCCGATGCCCCGTCGATACGTGCCGCCTCGAGGATCTCGTCCGGGACGGCCTTGATCGCCGCCGACAGGACCACCATGGCGAACCCGGTCTGCATCCAGACCATGATCACCATCAGATACAGGTTGTTCCACGGCTGTTGCTGGAGCCACGCGACGGGCTGCTGGCCGAGCCCGAGCAGGATGCCGTTGAGCAGTCCGATGTTCGACCCGAACCCCTCGGGACGGAAGCTGTAGATCAACCGGAACGTGATCGCAGCCCCGGCGAACGAGATCGCCATCGGGAGGAAGATCATGGACTTGGCGAGCGCTTCGCCTCGGCGGAGCCGGTCGGCCAGTGTCGCGAACAACAACCCGATCGTGACCGCGACCGTCGGGACGAGGACCATCCATCCCACCGTGTTGCGGATGGAACGGAGCATGCTGGGGTCCGTGAAGACGAACCTGAAGTTGTCCAAGCCGACCCAGTTCTGCGCGCGGGAGTCCTTGAAGCTGATGAGGATCGTGTTGAACACCGGATAGACCAAGAAGACGCTGAGTATGACGAGCGCGGGCCCGATGAAGACGTAGGGCCGCGCCCCCTCGCGGATCCGCGCCGGCAACCAGTCGACCGCCTTGTTCATCCCCCAGAAGAGGAAGAACACACCCCCGACGCCGATGGCGATGGCGAGCAACACGACCAGTGCGCGATTCGCATCGCGGCTCCGCAGGAACGAGAACGCTTTCGAGAACAGCCACGAGCCCGCGAAGATGACCACGAGAGCGGCGGCGATCCGCAGGATCAGCGCGCTCCCGGAAAGAGGAGCCTCCTGGAAGGTCCCCTCTCCCGCCGCCGGGTCGCCGGTCGATGCGCTCACGCCGGCGTCATCCTATCCCTCTGCGGCGCACGAAGGGAGCGGCCGCTGCGCGGCCGCTCCCTCGTCCGTTCCACCAGCGCGTATGCGCGTGGCTATGAAGTCGGCCAGCTCTTCTCGATGTCGTTCAGGATCCCTTCGATCGAGCTCGGCCCCTGCTTCATGTACTTCACCATCCCGGTCCAGAAACTCCCCTGACCGACGGCGGGCGGCATCATGTCTGACGCGTCGAACCCCGCTGTGCCGTTCTTGAGCCCGTCGGTCAGCACCGCCGATGCGTCGGCGAGGATCGGGTTCGCGTAGCAGTCCGGTCCCACGTTGACGTTCGGCGAGATCCGCGACGTTCCGACGTCGGCGCCCATCGCGCACTGGACATCGGTGCCCATGAAGCGCGTCAGGAAGTCCCTGACCTCCGGCGCGTCGCGGAACGTGACCGCGAGCTCACCGGCGAACAGGGTCCCGTCCTGGTCGATCGGAGGAAGCGGGAACCAGTCGTAGTCGACGCCGGCCTTCGCCGATGCGGGGAAGAACGAGTTGATGAAGCTCGCCTGACGGTGCAGCCAGCATCCCGGCGGGTCGTTGAACATCGGCAACGGCGCATCTCCGAACGCGATCGCCGGGGTCTGGTCGGCCCCACCGAGGACGTACCCCGGGTGGAACATGACGTCCCCGAAGATCTTCGCCGCGTTCAGGACCGATGGGTCGTTGAACGGGATCTGGTGGGTCGCCCACTTCGCATAGGTGTCCAGCCCCGCCGTTCGAAGCATGATGTCCTCGATCCAGTCGGTCGCGGGCCACCCGGTGGCGCTCCCGCTCTCGAAACCGACGCACCAAGGCGTTCCGCCGTCGGCGACGATCTGGTCGGACAGCGCCAGCATCTCGTCCCACGTGGTCGGGATCGTGTAACCGGCCGCGTCGAAAGCGGCCTTCGGATACCACACCATGCTCTTGAGGTTGATGTTCGTCGGGATGCCGTAGTGCTTCCCGTTGTACTCACCGAGCGACATGAAGTAATCACCGAACGTCGCGTTCAGATCGTCGATGTTGAAGCCCATGTCCTCGAGCGAGACGGCGTTCCCGGCCTTGGCCTGCTCGAGCACGGCTCCCGGCTGCGGCAGCAGGATCACGTCGAGCGTCCCGGCCTGGGCACGGATCTGCACGTCTTGCTCGAAGTTGGCGTCCGCTTCGATCTCGGCCTTGTAGTCCGTCTTCGCGTTGATCAGCGTGTCGAAGACGTCCTGCATGGGGCCGGCTTCCTTCGGATCGAGCGCGCTCAGCACGTTCACCGTGCCGATGTTCTCGCCCCCGCCCGTGGCGCCGGCCGACCCGCTGCTACCCCCGGTGTTGTCCTTGCTCTTCGAACACCCCGCCGCGATCAACAGCACGACCGCAAGCAGAGTCACAACCCTAAATCGACGCATGTGGTGCCCCCTCTCTTGCGTCAGTACTTCTCTGTCCGTACATAGAGAGATACGAGATCAGGCCCGCGGCCCGGTTCACTTCCTGCCTCCTTTCAGCGCAAACGTTCACGGTGCCTGCACACTCCCCACGGTTGAACGCCTGATGACGAGCTCTGTCGGAAGGATCACGCGACGCGGCCCTCCCTCCGGGTCGTCCAGGAGCTGCGAAAGGGTCACGGCCGCCTCGGCCCCTTGCGCGTAGATGCCCTGCCGAACGGTGGTCAGCGGCGGATCCAGGTTCGCCGCGAAGTCGAGATCGTCGAATCCCGCGAGCGCCACGTCTTCGGGCGTGCGGAGACCGCGCGCCCGGATGCTCTCGAGGGCGCCGGCGGCGCTGGCGTCGTTCGCGCAGAAGATGGCGTCCACGTCACGATCCAACAACGCGATCGCGGCCGTGGCCCCCGAGGCGCGCTGGAAGTCGCCCTCCACGATGAGTCCGTCCGTCGAAAGACCGGCGCGAGCCATCGCTTGCTCGTACCCAACGATCCGATCTTCACCCGCGACGGTTCCGCGTCGGCCGGCGATATGGCCGATACGACGCCTCCCGATGGCCACCAGGTGCGCCGTGACGGCATCGGCGGCGCGGATGTGGTCGACGTCGACGTAGCTGGCCTTCAGATCTGCCCGGCGGTGACCTACCAGCACCGTGGGAAGTGGGGACGCCAGAAGGCCGTCCACCAGCGGGTCTTCCAGGTTATAGGCGGTAACGATCACGCCCTCCAGCAGACCCATGCCCAGGATCTGATCGAGCGTCTCCTGCTTCGAACGGTTGCCGAGCCACAACATCATGCCGGCCGCCGTCCCGGAGAAGGCGTCGCTCATGCCCTGCAGGAGCTGTGCGAAATACGGGTCCTGGAACAATTGGTGTGAGTCTACGTGCATCACGATGCCCACCACCCCGGAGCGCCCCGACGCGAGCGTGCGAGCCGCGAGGTTGGGTCGGTAACCCGTGCGCTCCATCACCGCCATCACGCGTTCGCGCGTCGCCTCGGACACCGACCCCCCGTTGATCACTCGCGACACCGTCGCGCGCGATACGCCGGTCAAGGCTGCCAGGTCGTCCAGCGTGCCCGCCAAGCTTCCCTCCCTTGACCCTGCCCGTTCAGTGGAAGCGCTCTCACCCTATCAACTCCTCGGGAGGTGTCAATGCAGTGTGAAGGGCATGGGAAGGGTGTACATTGACTCGGCGGACGTTGGAAGCGCTCCCAGAGGAGGGCCCCGTGGCCGAGTGCCGATTCCCACCGGACTTCGTCTGGGGAGCGGCGACGGCCGCCTACCAGGTGGAGGGTGCAGCCGGCGAGGACGGTCGCGGAGAAAGTATCTGGGACCGCTTCTCCCACACCCCGGGTCGGGTACGCAACGGCGACACCGGAGACGTCGCCTGCGACCACTACCACCGGTATCGGGAGGATGTCGCGCTCATGGCCGATCTCGGCCTGGGCGCGTATCGGTTCTCGGTGGCTTGGTCTCGCGTGCTGCCCGAAGGAACGGGACGTCTCAACGAGGCCGGCCTCGATTTCTACGACCGGCTCGTCGACGAACTGCTCGGGCTCGGCATCGAACCGTTCCCCACGCTCTACCACTGGGATCTCCCTCAAGCCCTCGAGGACGCAGGCGGATGGCCCGTGCGCGCGACCGCTGAGGCATTCGGCGAGTTCGCCGCCATCGTGGCCGGCCGTTTGGGCGACCGGGTCCGGTATTTCGCGACGTTGAACGAGCCCCACATCGTCTCCGACCACGGCTACCGGGTCGGTTCGCATGCGCCTGGGCGAACGGAGCCGGATGCGGCGCTCGCCGCGGCTCACCACCTCCTGGTGGCCCACGCGTTCGGCGTGCAAGCGATCCGGGCGGAAGCGCCGCAGGCCGCGGCCGGTATCGTGTTGAACTTCGAGCTGAAGCATCCCGCGACCCCTCACCCCCTCGACCAGGAGGCCGCCGCGGTGGCGCACGATCAGTTCAACCGCTGGTACCTCGATCCCATCACCGGCCGCGGGTATCCGGAGGCAGGGGCGCGGGCCTGGGGGTGGATGCGCGATGAGGTGCTCGCGGGCGACCTGGTGTCGATCGCGGCACCCATCGACTTCTTGGGCGTGAACTACTACACCCGTGAAGTCGTCCGATCGCCCCTGCTCCCCTCCCTCGATCCACCGAAAGAGCCGCCGGAGCGGACGGAGATGGGATGGGAGGTGTACCCGGCGGGCCTCATCGAAGTGCTCGAGTTCGTGGCGTCACGGACCGGGGACCTGCCGTTGTACGTGACCGAGAGCGGTGCCGCATATCCGCTGGACCAGGTCGACATCACGCGGGACCCGGACCGGGTCAGCTTCCTTCGCCGCCATCTCGAGGCGGCCGCCACCGCGATGCACCATGGGGTTCCGCTGCGTGGGTACTTCGCTTGGTCTCTGCTCGACAACTTCGAGTGGGCCCACGGGTACGCGTATCGGTTCGGGGTCGTCCACGTCGACTTCGCCACGTTGGAGCGTCGCGTACGCGACAGCGGGCGGTTCTGGGGGTCGGTCGCGAGGAGCGGGCTCGTGCCCGCCGACGCTCAAGGGTCGGCGTCGCCGTAGATCGCGAGCCCGGTCTCCGGGTCGAAGAAATGGAGACGGGACACGTCTACCACGAGCTCGATCGGCTGTCCCTTCGTTGCCGTGGTCCGGGGACTCAGGCGAGCCAGGAACTCCGAATGGTCCTCCGCCCGCGGCTCGATGCCGATGGGCGTGTCGTGACCCACGTCGCGCGCCAGCTCCTTGGTGTCCTCGGTGACCACCGCCGGGGCGTCGACGGTGAAATGCACGACCACGTCCGCCCCAAGGGACTCCCGAAGGTCGACGACCGTACGGATGCGGCGATCCTCAGGCGCATCGGGAACGAGCGATGCATCCTCGATGTCTTCGGGCCGCAGCCCGACGACGACCGACTTCCCTTCGAACCGCGCCAAACCGGTGTGTGAGGACACGACCTCTGGCGGCACACCCAGCCGCTGCCCGCCGAACTCGACGGTCGTCGACCCATCCGCCGTAGCGATCGTGGCCCCCACCATGTTCATGGCCGGCGACCCGATGAATCCCGCGACGAAGAGGTTCACCGGATTGTCGTAGAGCTTCTGGGGCGTGTCGACCTGCTGCAGCTTCCCCTTCCGGATCACCGCGACCCGATCGCCCATGGTCATCGCCTCGACCTGATCGTGGGTGACGTAGATGGTGGTGACGTTCAGCTCGTGCTGGATGCGGGCGATCTCGGACCGCATCTGCACCCGGAGCTTGGCGTCCAGGTTCGACAGGGGCTCGTCCATCAGGAACGCCTTGGGCTCGCGCACGATCGCCCGACCCATCGCCACCCGCTGCCGCTGACCGCCGGACAACGCCTTCGGCTTGCGTTGGAGCAGGTCCTCGAGTCCGAGGATGTCCCCCGCCTCCCTGACCCTGCGATCGATCTCTTCCTTCGGAAGCTTGCGGAGCTTGAGCCCGAACGCCATGTTGTCGTACACGGTCATGTGCGGGTACAGCGCGTAGTTCTGGAAGACCATCGCGATGTCCCGTTCCTTCGGAGGGACGGCGTTGACCACCCGTTCGTCGATGGAGATCGTGCCGCCGCTGATGCCCTCGAGGCCCGCGATCATCCGCAAAGCGGTCGTCTTGCCGCAACCGGACGGACCCACCAGGACCACGAACTCGCCGTCCTCGATGTCGAGGTTGAGGTCGGACACGGCAACGGTTCCGTCCGCGTACTCCTTCGTCACCTCGTCCAGCACGATCTCTGCCATCGATCCCCCTTCCGACGACCTGGGTGAAGGATATGCGAATCAGCCTGCCGGCTGCTGCGAGATGACCTGGGCTTCCCAGGGCTCGAGCCGAAGCCGGTCGGCGAGCCGGGCACCCTCGCGGTCGCGCCGCGTGCTGAGGAGTACCTCTCCCTCGCCGATGGGCATCTCGACCGCTGACGTCGTGTGATTCATCGCCACGACGGTCAGGTCGCCCCGCCTCCAGGCCCAGATGCCCTCGGGGGCGTCGATCGCCGTGTAGCTTCCGACCCGGAGGTCGGCCCGGGCACGCCGCAGCGAGATCAGGTCGCGCGTGAACCGGAGGACCGAGCCCGGGTCGTCGCGCTGCCCGGCCACGTTGGGCGACGTCTGGCCCCCGGCCGGCAACCATGGGTCAACCCCGGGGCGGGTGAACCCGCCGGGAGGATCGTTCGTCCATGGCATCGGCGTACGCGCGCGATCGCGGCCGGGATCGTCGGGCCAGCCACGGATGCCGACCGGATCCCTGATGCGATCGCGAGACACCTGGACCTCCGGCATCCCCACCTCATCGCCGTAGTACAGGACCGGCGTACCGCGAAGCGTCAGCAGCACCATCAGCGCCGCTCGGATCCTCCGATCGTCTCCCTCGCACCAGCGAGTGGGGAACCGACCGGCGTCGTGGTTGGACCCGGTCCACGTCGGCCACGCCGGTCCCGGGATCGCGGCTTCCTCCTGACCGACGATCGCCCGCATCTGCGGGCCCAACTCCGCGAGCACGAACGGGACGTTCAACGCTAGGTGGAGCTCGTCGCTACCGTCCCCGTAGAACCGCATCAGCGCCGTGAGGTCGGGAACCCACGTCTCACCCAACAGGATCGGGTCGTGATCGTACGTGTCGGCGATCGCGCGCCAGCGCCGCAGGATGTCGTGCACCTCGGGCCGGTTCATGTTGAACTCATGGCGCTGCCCGAGCGCGCGTGAACGATCGTCGTCGTCCACCGTCGCGATCGGGTTGTCGCGCAGCTGGATGTCCTTGACGAGCCCATGAGCGACGTCGATCCGGAACCCCGAGATCCCGCGGTCGAACCAGAACCGCAGGATGTCGTCGAACGCCGATCGCACCTCTTCGTTCCACCAGTTCAGGTCGGGCTGCTCGGGCAGGAAGTTGTGCAGGTAGTACTGCTTCGTCGCCTCGTCCCAGGTCCACGCGGATCCCCCGAATACCGAGACCCAGTTGTTGGGCGGCGACCCATCGGGTCGCGCGTCGGCCCACACGTACCGGTCGCGATATCGCGCGGTCCTGCTCGATCGGGCGTCGAGGAACCACGGATGCCGGTCGCTGGTGTGGTTCGGCACCAGGTCGAGGATCACGCGGATCCCGCGGTCGCCGGCCCGGGCGACGAGCCGGTCGAGCGCGTCCAGATCACCGAAGTCCGGATGCACGGCCGTGTAGTCCGCGACGTCGTATCCCCAGTCGGCGTTCGGCGACGGCCCGATGGGGTTCAGCCAGATGCCGTCCACACCGAGCCACGCAAGATGGTCGAGGTGATCGATGATGCCCTGGAGGTCGCCGTTCCCGTCGCCGTCGGAGTCGGCGAACGAGCGCGGATAGATCTGATAGAGGACGCCGGATCTCCACCATGACTCGTCGGCGTGGCGCGGAGGCATCTCCATCATCGACCAGCTTCCCAGAGCCATCGCGCGACCTCGACGTGCGCGGGATCGGTCTCGCCGCCGTCGAACGCCCACGCGATCGTCTGCGCGAGCGCCCAGCCTCGGGCGCGCTCACGGTCGAGGTGCAGCTCGGCGGTCAGGCGATCCAGACGATGCACGACGGCTTCGCGGCTGTGTCCCAGCTCCCGTCCGCGCACCGTCGCCGCGATACCGAACTCCCGCTCCCCGGCAAGCGGCTTCGGGTCGATCAGCAGCCAAGGTTCGCGCTCGGCACGGATGACGTTGTCGGCGTGCATGTCCTGGTTCACCAGCACCTGCTCCCCCTGCGTCGCGCTGAGCGTCTCGATCGCTCCGAGCGCCGAGTCGAGCAGCGCCCGCTCGAACGGCCGGCCCGCGCGCTCGAAGGCATCCGGCAGGGAGCCGGCCCACCACGCAGCCTCGTCGCTGAGCGACCGGAAACGAGCGCCGGCCGGCTTCCACAGGCGCGGAAGGAGGTCGACGAACACGTCGAGCGCACGGTCCGGGTCCAGCTGCTTCAGCGGCGTTCCCGGAACGGCGCGCTCGAGCAACAGCGCGCGGCGTACGACGTCGTACGCGATGAGCCGGACCGCGCCGTCTCCGTCGATGAGCTCCAGCGCTGCGGCTTCATCTTCGCTCTCACGATCGGGGAACTGGATCTTCACGACGGCCCCCGAGCCGTCCGGACGTGTCGCCGGCAGGGCCAGAGAGGCGAACGCGTACGCGAAAGGTTCGCCGAGCGTGAGCGACCATTGCTCGGCGCAGTCCTCGACGAGCCCGGGGAGTCGCGCCAGCCAGTCGCGGCCCTCGACCGAGCCCTTCATCCAGGCCAGCCCCTCGTGCATGTCGAACATCCCTCCCACCGGGCCGCCTATGCTCCCACGATGCTCGATCCCGGAGATGCCGCCCAGGTTGCCGAGCGATTCTCCCTCGGAGCCGACCCTGAGCTGTTGGGACCGGTCGCGCGGGGAGAGGTCGGCCGAGTCTGGCGGCTGACGACATCGCTCGGCACGTTCGCCGTGAAGGAGCCGTTCGAACCGGTGCAGGAAGAAGAGGTGCGCGAGCATGCGGACTTCCAGGAGGCGGCACACGCGGCCGGCGTCCCGTCCCCGATGATCCTGCGTGCCGATGATGGACGCGCTCTGATCGACGTGAACGGCACGCAGGTCCGCGTCTTCGAGTGGGTCGACCTGCTCGATCGTGATGCGAACGTGGATCCCGCCGAGGTCGGAAGGATCGTCGCCTCGATGCACCGCCTGCGATTCCCCGGACGACTCCCCACTCATCCGTGGTACACGGAGCCAGTCGGGAGCGCCCGTTGGGACGCGCTCATCACCGCGCTCCTCGGCAACGACGCTCCCTTCGCCGGCCGCTTGGCGGAGATGCGCGACGACCTCGTGGCGCTCGAGGGAGTGATGGACGACCCCGGTGACCTCCAGACATGCCACCGCGACCTGTGGGCAGACAACGTCCTGCGCACCTCGGCCGGCGGGCTCTGTGTCATCGATTGGGAGAACTGCGGCCTGGCGGATCCGAGCCAGGAGCTGGCGCTCGTGCTGTTCGAGTTCGGCCTCGGGAGCGCCGAACGCGCCCGAGCCTTGTACGAGGCCTATCGTGGCGGCGATGGCCCCGGGCGGATCGATCGTCGCGGCAACTTCTCGATGCTGGTCGCGCAACTCGGTCACATCGGCGAGGCAGCCTGCGAGCGATGGCTGGACCCGAGCGAGCCTGTGGCGGAACGCGATCGGCAGGCGGAACGCGCCGAGGAGTTCGTCAGCATGCCGCTCACGCTCCGTGCGGTCGACGAGCTCCTGGATGCAGCGAACGGCTGAAAGCTCAGGAACAGGTCAAGCGACCACGGTTTCTCCCCGATGCAACAGATGTGACGATACGGATACGGGAGGGACCCGGCCTGCCCGGCCGGTCGTTCAGGGCGCTCATCATCCCCGTGGTGATCATCGCCATGGTGGGGTCGCTCGTCCTCTTCAAGGAACAAGCGGATTCGGCGAGGACACGGTCCGCTCGCGTCCTCAATGCGGAACGCCGCGTCGATCGGCTGCACACGACCGTGCTCGAGCAACTGGCCCGAGGGACGTTCCCATACGTGACCGTCGTGAACCAGGGTGCGGACGTCGACGAAGCGCAAGCGACCGCGTCGATCGCCGCCCTCGAGGAGGGCCCGGCAACGCAGGACTACGCCGAGTACCTGCGTATCGAGACGCTGGTCCGGGAGATGTGGAGAACCGCCAACTACGGCCGCGCGATCTCTATCGGCGCGCTCCAGCTCGTGCCGGCATTCGACGTCCTTCGCAAGGACCTCGACGACACCCGGATCGCGCTCGACCAACGCGCGAGGACCGCTGAGCTGTGGCAGAGCGACGGCTCACTGCTGACCCTGCTCCTCGGGGGACTCCTCCTCGTGCTGATGTTCCGGCGCGCCGAACGGGCCCGCCGCCGCCTCATCGCGCGCGAGGTGACGGAGACGGCGCTCCAAGGGAGCGAGCGGAGGTTCGCGTCGATGATGTCGGAGTCGTCGGACCTCGTCACCGTGCTCGACCGCGACGGACGAGTGACGTTCCAGAGCAGTTCCATCGAACAGATGTTGGGATGGACAGCAGAAGACGTCATCGGTCACGACATCCGCGAGTTCCTGGACGAGACCCACGCCGACCGGGTGTTCGCCGTCTTGGAACAGGCTGCGCTCGATCCCGACACCCCGCGGACGGTCGACTTCCGGTTGCGCCGGTTCGACGGCAGCATGTTGAGCGTGGAAGCGGTCGTGATCGGACGGTTCGACGACCCCGATATCGCCGGCTGCCTGTTGAACATCCGCGACCAGAGCGAGCGGCTCATCCTCGAGGAGGCGCTGCGACATCAGGCGTTCCACGACCCGCTCACGTCGCTCCCGAACCGCGCCCTGTTCGAAGATCGTATCGCCCACGCCTTCGACCGGACCGCTCGCACAGGACACTCACTCTGCTTGCTGCTGGCCGACCTCGACTACTTCAAGGACATCAACGACACCTACGGGCATGCGCTGGGAGACGCCGTGCTTTCCGTCGTCGCCGAACGACTCACGGGGGCGGTCCGCGTCGAGGATACGGTCGCCCGCCTGGGCGGAGATGAGTTCGGGGTCCTCATCGAGGAGATGAAGGGCGAGCACGACGGCCTGAACGCGGCGGAACGGATCATCGAGGCGCTCGCGGAACCGGTCGTCGTCGGCGACGTCGAGGTGTTCGCTCACGCAAGCATCGGCATCGCATCGGGCTCCGCCGTCGGCGTCAGGACCGAGACGACCGGACAGCTCGCCGGGCAGCTGCTGATCGACGCCGACCTTGCCATGTACGAGGCCAAACGACAGGGTCGGCGAGGTTTCCAGTTCTACGCCTCGTCGATGCAGGAAGGGATCAAGGAACGGATGGCCATGCGCTCCGACCTCGAACGCGGACTGAGCCGTGGCGAGTTCCTCTTGCACTACCAGCCCATCGTCTCGATCGAGACGGGCATCGTCGTGGGAGCCGAAGCCTTGGTCCGTTGGCAGAATCCCGAACGAGGTCTCGTCCCGCCCATGGAGTTCATCCCACTCGCGGAGCAGACGGGGCTGATCATCGATGTCGGGCATTGGGTGTTGGCCGAGGCCTGCCGAGAGGCGGCCGGTTGGCAGCGCGGAGCCGCAGGACCCGCGCCGTACGTGAGCGTCAACGTGTCGGGATCACAACTGCAGCAGGCGGGGTTCGTTCAGGAGGTTCGAGACGTGCTCTCCGAGACCGGGCTCCTTCCCGCGCGACTCGTGTTGGAGATGACGGAATCGGCCTTGATGGAGGACAGCGAAGGCAACGTGCTCAAGCTCGAGCGATTGCGGGAGACGGGCATCCGCTTGGCCATCGACGACTTCGGAACCGGCTACTCGTCGCTCAGCTACCTGCGGCAGTTCAACCTCGACATCCTCAAGATCGACAAGTCGTTCATCGACGCCTTGGGTCACGACTCGAAAGGGTCGGCGCTGGTCGCCGCCATGGTCGCCATGGGGACCAGCTTGAGCATGGAGGTGATCGCCGAAGGCATCGAGGAGCCCGGGCAGCTCCGGGACCTCCGGACGCTGCATTGCGACCTCGGTCAGGGATACCTGTTCGCGAGACCGGTCCCGGCTGCGGAGCTCGTCGCCATGCTGGCGGCCGGCATCTCTCCCGATCTCGTCGCACTCAGCGATGGATGGGATCGCCCGATCGTGGCTCGAACGGAGTCGGCGTCATGAGGCCGACGTCCATCGAGCACGCGACCGCGATCGGCGTTCCGGCGCGGGGACCGCTCAGGACCGCGGCTCTCGTATCCGGTCTCTCGGTCGCAGTGCTCGGAGGCAGCGTCATGATCGGGTGGGCGCTCAACATCGAGCTGCTCAAGCAGGTGACCCCATCCTTGGTGTCCATGAAGTTCAACACCGCGTTGTGCCTCGTTCTGCTCGGTGTCGGGATCGCTGCCGGAGGGAGCACGAGGGTCGCACGAGCGGCGAGTCTCGCGGTGCTCGCCATCGCGACGGTTTCATTCGTCGAGTTCGCCACCGGATGGAAGGCCGGTATCGACCAACTCGTGTTCCGCGACGTCGGCGCGGGGGGGAACGCTCCGGGGCGTATGGCCGTCACGACCGCGATCTGCCTGTGCCTCGGAGGCATCGCGCTGTATGCGCTTCGTGCCGAGCGTCGTCGCTCGGTGACTGGGCTCACGCTCACGATGCTGGCCATCGGATGGCTGGCATGCCTCGGCTACCTCTTCGGGGTTCAGGAGCTCTACCGGGTGAGCCCGTTCTCAACGATGGCCGGGCACACCGCGGTTGCCGTCGTGATCCTCGGTGTCGGGCTCATGGCCAGCACCCCGGGCGGCCTGCTCCCGTGGATCGTTCGAGGTGACGACCCCGGTGCGACGGTGTTGCGGGCCATCGTGCCGGCTGCGTTCATCGGACTACCCCTCGTCGCCGAGATCCGACTCATGGGTCAGCACGCCGGCTGGTACGGGACCGAGTTCGGCCTGGCGATCATGGTCGTCGTCTCGTCAACGAGCCTCGCCGCCGTATCGGTGTTCGGTGCCCGTGTCATCAACCGATCGCACGCGGCCCGGCTCCACGCCAACGACCAACTGCGTGATCTCAACACCAACCTGGAAGCGAGGATCGAGGAGCGCACCACGGAGCTCGCGACGAGCGAGGCGTGGTCGAGGGCACTGGCCGGATCGGCCCCCGTCGGCATCTTCCGCACGGATGAGAACGGACAGAACACCTACGTGAACGACCGCTACTGCGAGATCCACGGCGTGTCTGCCGACGAGGCGCTCAGCGTTGGGTGGCAAGCCAGACTCCACGACGACGACCGCGCGTGGGTCCACGAGGAGTGGAGGCGCTCGATAGCCACCGGTGTCGAGTTCGATGCGGAGTTCAGGCTGCTCCGGCCGGCCGGGGGCATCTCATGGGTGCATGTGCATGGCGTCCAGGTCCTCGGTCTGAGCGGCGGACACGGGGGGCACTCGGGCACCGTGGCCGACATCACATCGGGCCGTGAGGCGGCCCACGCTCTGCGCGAGGCAGAGGAGCTCTTCCGGACGTCGTTCGAATCATCACCCGTGGGCATCGCCCTCGTCGACGGGTACGGGCGCGTCGTTCGGGCGAATCAAGCCTTGTGCGAGCTGACGGGCTACAGCGCGGACGAGCTCGTCACGATGAAGGCCCGGTCCCTGCACAACCCCGACGCCGACCCCGGCGAGCAAGGAGAGTCAGGGTGGTGGGCGGGGGCGGATCAGCGAATCGTCCGCACCGACGGGTCGGTCCGTTGGGCCGCGATCCGCTACGCGCAGATCCACCCGGACTCCGCGGAGGACCCGATCCTCGCGGTCGCCCAATTCGTCGACACCACGGAGCGCCGGCGCTTCGAAGAGCGACTCGCCCATACGGCGAACCACGACCCGTTGACGGGATTGATGAACCGGCGCAGCTTCGAGGTGGTCCTCGCGGCCCATGTCTCCCGCTGCAAGCGGTACGGTCCGGCCGGGGCTGTGCTGGTGCTAGACCTCGATCACTTCAAGGAGATCAACGACACCCACGGGCACGGCCTCGGTGACGAGGTCCTGATCTCGACCGCAGATCGTCTACGCCATCGGCTGCGCGAGTCAGACCTCATCGCCCGGCTCGGCGGAGACGAGTTCGTCATCCTGCTCCCGGTCGGCGGGGTCGCAGAGGCTCGTGCTGTCGCACAGGGCGTGGTGGAGGCGATCCGACTCGTCGGCCCGCCCATCGCCGGCAACCGCGTCGCCATGAGCGCCAGCATCGGCGTCGCCGTCGTCGATAGCGTCGGGCGCCCCCCCGAGGAGCTGCTCGCGAACGCCGACGCGGCGATGTACGACGCCAAGGAACTCGGGGGCGACAGGTGGGCTGAGTTCGCGACCGACGGCCCGACGGACCCTGCTCCACGCCCCGGCTCGCCCGATCCATCCGGAAAGGGGCCGGTTCGGGTCCCCTCTTAGATCCAGCTCGTATCGGGGGTGCGTTTCACGTTCCGCGCGTAATTCCCCGTGCAGTTCTTGAGCCCGCTGCCGTACCACGTCCCCACCGTCGTCGGCGGCGCGCCCGTCTGCACGTCGCGGATGCCGAAACAGGTACCGCTTTGCGACATCCTCGCTGCCGCCCACATGAGGTCGGTAGGCTTGTTCGTTGCGCTCACCAGATGACTCGCCGTCGTTGAAGCCTTCGTCGTGTAGCTCAGTGACGGTTCGGCCGTCGACAGAGCACGCGTGCACGTCTTGCTGGTCGCTGCGATCGCGCAGACGTACGTTCCGTTGATCGAGTAGAGCGACTTCGCCGCCACCAGGGCTTGACTCGGAGGTCCGATTGCGCGGCCCGGTGCGTAGGAGCGATCCTATACCGGCCCCGCAATGGTACGTCGGGATCGCCCTGATGGCGAGCGAAGATCCCGATCACCAACACGACGGATCACGAGCTCGACCAAGGTCCAGCCGTCTTCAGCTTTTCGGCGCACCAACGTTCCCTCCCGAGGCGTCCGGAAGCCCGAACCCTCTCCTTGCTGCCTTCGGAGCCGTTGAGGCACACCTTGAGTCGGCTCCGAACAGGGCCGAGCTACCTATCGGGCGGTTCCGTGCCGAGGCTACTGGAAGGGCCTTCCGACAAAGGAGCGTGCGGGACATGGTCGCGCAGTCACGCCATCAGTTGTCGAAGGCGTGGAGCATCGGGTTCGTCGTTGCGGTGAGCGCCCTGGTGGCCGTGTACTTCTCCCTCCCCGCCGACAAGAAGAACCTGGTGTTCAACGTGATCGCCGTCGCGGCCTCGGCAGCGATGTTCTTCGGGATCGTCAAGAACCGTGCGCAGCCACGATTCGCCTGGATGCTGCTCGCCTCCGGGACGCTCCTGATGGCGGTCGGCGACATCGTGTTCGGCAGCAGCACGCAGCCGGTCCCGTCGGTGGCGGACATGCTGTACGTGAGCGCCTATGTCGCGCTGACGCTGGGCTTCGTCGGTCTCATCCGGAGCGAGTTCCCCAGCCATCGAACCTCGTCGCGGCTCGACGCGATCGTCGTCGCGGCTGGGGTCGCCATCGTGGGGATCTGTTGCTGATCGTGCCCGCCGCTCATCCGGACGGGGTCGGCATCGCCGCGCAGGCCGTGTCCCTCGGCTATCCGGCGATCGACCTGATCCTGCTCCTCGTCCTGTTCAAGCCGGCGCACCGAGGCGTCGCCCGGCGAACCACGTTCTCCCTGTTGGCCGGCGGCTTGCTCCTCAGACTGGTCGCCGACGCGGGCTACGCGCTGGCGCACTACGGCACGACCTACGTGCCCGGCGACCCCGCCGATGCGTTCTGGCTCCTCTCGTACGCGCTGTTCGCGGCGGCCTTGCTGCATCCTGCGGTGGCGAGAGCGACGACGGATCCGTCATCGCTCTGGACGCCTCGCTCCGACTTCACGACCGACGACGAGCCGGTCATCTACGCCCAGGCGGCCTCCATCATCCAGTCGCAGGCGCTCCGGTTCCGAAGGATCCTCTCCGTGGCCGGCGGCATCCTGATGGCGCTCGCGGCCATCACGCTCATGTTCGCCGTCTCCTGGCACGCTCCGGAGATCTCGTTGGTGTCGGGCGCTTACGGCGGCTCCGGGATGCTGATCCTGATCGCGAGTGGGATCACTTCCTGAGCTCGCCAGTTCCTTTGGAAGGATGTTCGGGAATGAAGGAGCCCGGAGGCCGCCAGCACCTCATCCACGTCTAGGTCAACCAGTGGCTCTGTCAACCACGCGCCGTCATCGCGAGCCAGATGTGGGAGCAGGCGGCCCCGTTTCCTAGGCCCGATAGCGATCGAGGACGCGCTCGGCGCGGTCGAGCTGACGCGGCACGTCGTCGGTGTGGTGGTGGATCTGCCAGGACGTGCACCGGAGCGCGTGATGGGCGACGTACGCGCGCAGCACCTGCGGCTCGATGCCGGTGGCCTCGACGACGTCCCAGACCGGTTGATCGTGCCCGTCGAGGTCGTACGCGAACCTGACGAGATCGAAGCGGGGATCGCCGGCGCACGCGCCCTCCCAGTCGATGATCCCGGTGAGGGTGCCGTCGTCGCCGGCGAGGATGTTGTCGGTGTGCAGGTCCAGGTGCACGAGCCCGTCGGTCGGGAACCACGCCGGGTCGGCGTCGGCGCCGACGGCCTCCACGCGGTCGAGCACCGCCGCGCTGCGTCGACCCCCGGTGCGCAGCGGCTCGTGCATCGCCCACCCGTCCACGCCGACCGTGAGCGTGTGCACGACGGACGCACCCCAGGGGCGCAGGTCGGGCGGCGGCAGCGGGCAGGCGACACCGGCCATGGCGGCGACGCACTCGACCACCTGCTCCACCATCGCCGGTGACGGGTTGCGCACCGACACACCCGGCAGGACCTGCTGCGCCGACAGCGTCCGGCCGTCGGCCACGAGGACGTGCGGGTACTCGGGCACCGGGACGCCGCGTGATCGGAGCTCGTCGAGTGCCGGGAGCAGGACCGCATAGCGCTGGGCGGCGGTCTCGTCGGGGAACCACTTCAGCACCACCGGCGCGCCATCCGGCGCCGTCGCGAACCACGCACCCTCGTCGGACACGCCGGCCTCGGCGCGAGCGCCGAGCTCGAAGCCCAACTCGCGCAGCCGTGCGCGGTTCACGTCGCCGGTGGCTGCTCGAACACCACCGTCATCTTCTCGAACCCGAGCGAGTGCCGCAGCGCCCCCAGCGCCGCGGCCGCCTCCACCGATTTGAGCGGTTGGGCATAACCGCAGGTCAGCTGGTGTCGGAGGGTCGACTTCAGTGAAGTGCCACCGGCGGTTGAGCGCATGAGGGTCGGGATAGGTTGCTCGAAGCAGCATCCGGCGCGGCCCGAGAAGGTCGTTCATCGGCTGGTTCCGCCGCCGGGCGCTTCAGTCGGCGAAGAACTCCTCGTTCGCCTTGGGGTCGACGGCCAGGTGCCAATGCTCGACCACCTTCCCGTCCCGAACGTGGTAGACGTCGGCATACTGGAGGGTGGCTGTGCGCTCACCTCGCGTGGCCGTTACGTCGAGAAGAACCACCGTGTGGTCGTCATCCGCCAGGATGTCGTGGACGTCGACCCGCGTCATCTGCACGCCCGACTCCCCCATCAGCTGGCCGAACATGGCGAGCACCTCGTCGCGGCCTCGGTAGTCCCGCTCGTACCCAGGCGTTGACTCATGCCAGAGGACGTCATCATCGAGAAGCGCCGCGAATGTCGCTACGTCCCCCTTCCCCATCGCTTCATAGCCCGACCTGGCTAGCGCGGCGTTCGGGTGCTCATCCACAGCCGATCTCCCCCCTCGCTCACCGAGTGATCGCCTCGAGCATCCTAGCAAGGATCCGTTTCCGGCGGATTCGTTCGAAACGGTGCTCGAGGGACGCGGCCTGCTCATCGGCGCTCATAAGGTCGCGAGCGATCTGCGCTGATCGCTAACCGACCTCGATAGCAGAAGGCCGCCTTCGGGCTGCCTCTTTCGCGTCCGCAGATATCTCGACGTGAAGGGTGAGGATGAAGAAGAGCAATGACGACGTGCGAGCCCAAGCGCGAGAGACGTGCGCGATCAGCGCGATCACCTGAGACGCAACCCCCCATCTCTCTCCCATAGGGTCTCTATCGGCATCGGAGTTCGCAAGATGCGACGATCGGCGATCCGGCGGGCCAACGCGGCAGGTCAACACCTCGTGGCGAATCCGACCCTGGGGAAAGGCGAGATGAGTATCACGGAGTGACGGAGTTCGCGCCTTCTCGCCGGTGCGAGCTCCGGACCTGAGCGAGGAGACGGCTCTGGAGAGGTCATGAGCGTTTGGATCGTCGCCACATCCAGGAAGGGCAGAAAAGGCGGATACTTGGATCTGAGGAAGTCAGCTGATGACGGGCGTCCTGCCGCACGCGGCTCGGCGGGCACACTCGTCCGGCCGAATGGAGGTGAGGTGACGATGCGAGAGCCCCGATCACGCACCCCCGAGGAACTCACGGTCCCAGCACTCGATACGCCCGGGATCGACCGACGCGAGGCCTTCGCCGACGAGCACGTCTGGGTGGGCACGATCCGCACCGATCCTAGGACCTGGTCCGATTGGCACGTCCACCCGGGGTACGACACGTACGGCTACGTCACCGAAGGCGTGGTGCGTGTTGAGTTCGACGCAGCCGGGAACGGCGTCGAGGCGGAACCAGGTGGGTTCGTAATGATCCCAGCCGGCGCCCCACACCGCGAAGGGAATCCGGGGGATGTACCGAACGCGGGCGTCATCTTCCGCGTCGGCGAAGGTCCGGTGCTCGAACCGCTCGAGGGTCCGCCCGCATCGACCTGAGCGAGATACCGGATGTCTGCGGGAGGTCCATTGCTGGTGGGCGGCGGGCCGTCGCGTTTCTGCAAATAGTTTGGTGTCGGAGGGCCGTCGCCAACTGTATCCACACTCATCGTAGTGAGGGGCCAACTCGAACTGGGACGATGATCGCTCTCTACTATTCAAGAGGCCACCAGTCAGGCGCGCGAAGATGGTCCATCAGCTACCGACCAGCGCAAGAATTTGGGTCGCGATCCCGCAACCCGGTGGGGTGCGGCTACGGACAAACACCGATGGAGAACCTTCACGAGCGAAGTGTCGTTCAGGAACCGCTGGCGGCCAACGCAGTTGCGATGTCGATCGCTTCCTCCCGCGAGACCATCGCAGCGTCGCCGTAGACCTCCACTTTCATGGTCAGTCCCTTGAGCGTTGCATCCTGCGACTTGCTCGGTGTGACCGACTGAACCCATCCAACCGATACGAGCGGCTCCTGGATCGCGAGGAGCGCGATGATCCCGTTCCCGAGTTGGATCTGTTCGAACGGGTTGAACTCGCAGTGGACCGCATCGTCGTAGCCCACCGAGGGCACCGATGAGCATCCGTCATCTCTGAACGTTGCAGCTTCCGCCAAGAGGTCCTCTTGCGTTTGCGTGTCCAGATACTCCAGCACGACTACGTCGCCCCATTCACGCGAACTATAGACGAGCGCTGCCATCGAAGCGGCCGCATCGTCGGCGTTCGACTCGGGAGATCCAGGGACGTAGGCCCAAACCTTGGCAGGCTCCTCAAGCCGGAGCGCCACAAAGGGCAGCCCGCTCTGAGCCAGGTCGTCGACTTGCTTGCCGAGAGGGCCGAGAGGAGCGACGGGGTCCGGCAGGTTCTGATCGAATGGTGGCGGGGAAACGGTAGACTCCCCCTCGCCACCAACAGCCGCGCCTTCGGCGCAGCTCATCAGCAGCAGCGCAGTGGCGCAGAGCGCAGTGAGCCGGACGCTAGACATCAACGCACACTCCTGCGCTAACGTTCACCACGTCGTAGTCGTCGGTCGATGAAACCTTGGACCAGCTCCATCCAGGAGCCTCGTCCTTGACGCACGTCATGGAGGTCCATGCGCCCTCCGTCCAATCACTCTTAACGTACTTCATGTTCCGATGATGGGAGGTCATCTGTGTATTTGCCCCCCGCTTCTCGGATTCGCCCATGGGATAGCCGGGAGCCCAGGAGATGTTGTAGGGAGATGACCATGTTGTCTGCCATCCGCTCCCGAAGTCGTACTGGAAGAAGGCGTCACCCGACTGTGACACCCTCACGCGGAGATCGGTCAAGAGGTTGTAACTAGCGGTCGTGATCTGGTCGTACTTCTGAATCACGCCATTGAGTTCCTTCTCAGTGAAAATGAAGAGCTGGCTCGAAGTCTGCTGAATTCCGACTTCAACTTGCGTCCCGCACTGGAGGGCACAGTTCGTGAAGTGGGCCGTCGTGTAGGCAGAGGCTGTGCTGCAGCTATCGATCTGCCTTACAGGAACGCTAATCTCGCCGCGCGCCCCCCAACGCGTGGTCGTGCTGCCAGCCCGGATGAAGATGTGTTGCCCAGCGGGGCAGGAAACGGCCCGAGCGGGATCGGATGCACCGATGACCAACGTCGTGGCACTCACGACCGTCACGAGAGCCCTAGTGAGGAAGCCACCGGGTTTCATTTGGAAGAGACAGTAGACCCGATTAATAGACAGGCCGTCAAGGCGGGGGATGCCCCTGGGCATGATGAGGATTCGACTGCACTACTCCTCCCCTACCACCCCAAGGCCCGCGGGGAGGTGGAGCGGTTTCCACCAGACGCTCAGCGGTGGCTGCGGCGCCACCCCGGAGCGCTTAAACGATCGCCGAGCTCCAGGCCCAGCTCGACAGGTTCCGCGCCAAGTACTTCGAGATCCGGCCGCACCGGGCGATCGGGCGTCGCACCCCGGCCGAGGCCGCGGCCAGGCCGAAGGCGGTGGCCGTCGTCGCTCGGTGGATCGGCGAGGTCCAGGCCGAGCGCACGGCAGCGGAAGAAGAACTCCGCCGGCGCCAGCTCGTAGATCTTGTCGAACTTTAGGCCGGGCTCCGCTTCGAACGAGGCGAACGTCCTGACGGCCTGGGCCGCCAGCGCCCGGCGATCGACCAAGAACAGCACCCGTCGGGCGACGCCTGCATTCATCAGTCGGTAAACCTCATTGACTACGGTGACCGTCTTCCCGGTGCCAGTGGCCATGGCGACGAGCAGCTTCCGCTTGCGGTCCCGGATCGCTTCCTCAATGGCCTCGTTCGCCTCGTGCTGGTAAGGCCGCAGGTATGGGTTCGCCGAGAGGGCGGCGAGCGCGGCCCGCTCCGCCGCGCGGTCGCGATCCAGCAGCTCGCGGAGGGCGGCCGGCGTGTGGAAGGCGGAGAGCCTCCGGGAGCGGTTCAGCGGCTCCCGGATGTCGTGGAACCAGATGACCTCGCCGTTGGTGGAGTACAGGAACGGGACGCGGAACCCCTCCCCATAATCGATCGGATTGGCCGTGAAGCCGCGGGAGTAGCGCTCCGCTTGCGTCAGCACGCCCTGGGGACCGAGGGTGACCTTCTTGGCCTCCACCACGCCGAGCGCCTCGTTGTGATCCCAGAGGGCGTAGTCGGCTGGCCCGGCCTCGGTCTCGAACTCGGTTACGGCGGCCTGGTTCCCGTAATCGGGAAGCGGCTTTCCGGGAGCGAATGGCGTGACGCGCCAGCCCGCTGCCTTGAGCTTCGGGTCGATCCGCTGGCTCCGGGTTGGCGCTCCAGCTCGAGACTCACCTGGCTGTCTGTCCCTCCTGGGTACCCATCGGCGGTTGTCGGTCTCCTCTTCATGGGTGGGACCCTGCGAAAGGTAGAGTCGCGCAGTTCTATCGCGAGCAGCTCGCGGAGAACGTCCGGATGGGGATGCAACAGGCGGCGAGGCAGGGCCGATGGACGAACCGGCCGAAGTTCGGCTACTCGCTGATCGGTGGAGAACTTGTTCCCAACGCCGACGCCGACACCGTGCGTTTGATCTTCCGGCTCCGCGCAGAGGGGCGAAGCTACCGAGAGATCGCGGAGGCGACCGGGGTGACGTACTCATCCGTAGGCTCGATCGTTCGGTCCCGGGTGTATGGCGGAGAGGTGCTCCATTCCGGGGAGTGGTATCCGGGCCACCACGAGGCGCTCGTCACCGAGGACGAGGTTCACGCTGCCCATCGGGGACATATCCCAGGCCGGCGTCGCGGTAAGCACGTCCTGTCGGGTCGGGTGCGCTGCGGACTCTGCGGTCGGATCGCGAGCGTCCACTGGGCCGAGAGCGGTCCGCTGTATCGGTGTCGGCATCGAGGCGAGGGCTGCCGCCAGCGGGCGAGGTCGGCGTTCGGGCTGGAGAGGGCAGCCCTTCTCGGGATGCGTCTCCTGTCAGAGGACCACGAACTTCAGGACGCGATCCGCAGGGAGGTCGCCCGGACCGGGGAGGCGCCACAGGCGCACCGGGACGGGCGGACCCTCGGACGCGCCCTGGGGTCAGGGACCTGACTGAGAAGCGCCGGAAGCTGCTCGATCTGTTCTACGCCGAGCGCATCAGCGCGGAAGGCTTCGCCGACGAGGAAGCACGCCTCGGCCGAGCGATGGACTCCGCGGCAAAGCTCGACGAGAGAGCGCGTCAGGAGCAGAGCGAGCGCCAAGAGATCGCGGCACGGTTCGATGAGATCACCGCTGTTCTGGGGGTGATGGACGTGGATGCGCTTTGGAACGCGGCCACGGAGGGTGAACGGCGCGAGCTCGTCGAGGAACTAGTCCAAGCAGTCCACGTTTTTCCTGATCACCTGGAGGTGGAGATCACGGGGGCGCCGAGACTCAACGTGCTGCTCAGCGAGGTTGGACTGCGTGTCGACTTGCAGACTGTTGG
>CAVZKB010000005.1:0-150804 GCA_963775755.1 uncultured Actinomycetes bacterium
GCCGTGCAAGATCGTGGCGTCCGTGGCGAGCTCGTCCGTGAACGCCGCCATCAGCCGGGACTTGCCGACCCCGGCGACGCCGAGCACCGTGAAGAGCTGGCACGACTGATCCGTCACCGTTCGGCCGAACACGTCGCGCAGGAGCGAAAGCTCCCGCTCCGTCCGACGATCGGCGCATCGAGGTGTCGCGAGAACCCGGCCGCTCCCGGCACCACCTCGATCAGCGGTGGGCCGGCACCGGGTCGGACTTCCCTTTCATCGACAGGTCTTCGATCGATCCGGCGACGACCGCGTCGCGAACGAGCGAGAGCGTGCGTTCGCCGAGCAGGATCTCGCCGGGGACGCGGCCTGCTCGAGGCGCGCCGCGACGTTCACGGCGTCGCCGGTCACGATCTTTGGTCGCCCACCCCGGCGACGACGTCGCCGGTGTTCACCCCGATCCGGCAGGCGAGCGTCATCCCGTAGTCGCGTTCGAGATCTGGGTTCAACCCGTCGAGCGCCGTGCGCATCTCACTCGCGGCGCGAACCGCGCGCAACGCGTCGTCCTCGTGGACCTGCGGCACGCCGAAGACGGCCATGACGGCGTCGCCGATGTACTTCTCGACGGTGCCCCCGTGATGTTCGATCGCCGTCCGCATCGCTTCGAAGTACCGCTCCATGACGCGGCGGACCGACTCCGGGTCGAGCGCCTCGCCCATCGCGGTGGAGCCGACCACGTCGCAGAAGACGACCGTGACCGTCTTGCGGACCTCGTGCGGCGTCGACCGCGTGGTCAGCGGCGCCGCGCAGTCCTCACAGAACTTCGCCCCGTCGCGGTTCTCATGTCCGCACGCTTCGCATCGCAGCACGTGGGCAGCCTAGAACGGCGGAGGGCGGGTCGCGAAGGCCGATCCCGCGCGTTTTCGGCGCCGCCGGTCTGGTTGCGTCGTGAGAAGCGACCGGGCGGGGACCTTGTACCGTCGGAGCAACCGATGAAGGGAGTCTCGTGATGGAGGCCATGGCGGTACCGATCAAGCCGGGCAAGTTGGAGACGTGGAAGTCGTGGTGCGGCGAGCTGACCGGACCCCGCAAGGCGGAGTTCGACGACATGAACCAGCGACTCGGGCTGACCACGCACGCCTCGTGGCACCAGGCGAATCCGGACGGCTCCGACCTCGCGGTCGTCGTGGTCGATGGTCCGGGGGCATCGACGTTCCTCGGTAAGGTCGCCACCTCGGACAACGAGTTCGACATGTGGTTCCGGTCGTCGATCGAGGACATCCACCCGATGGACTTCTCGGCGCCGCCTCCGCCGATGCCAACCCGCCAGCTGTAGCGGCATCGCACGAGGCGCGGGCTTGCCAGGGCTCCTGGATCCGGGTGGGCGAGAGAGTTCCAACACGGCGCGCCGGAGCCACCGGGAGCATGTGTGTTGACGCGCGCTGTGCGAGGATGCGCCCGTGTGTAACGGAGGGGGTCGTCCGCAGCGGTGGAGGCGCGTGCTCGCCGAGCTCGCGGGCGCGTCGCTCGTCGTGGGATCCGCATGAGCAGGCGGAACCTGATCCTGACATCGGCGCTCGTGCTTGTGATGGTGGCCTGCAGCGAAGGGGGCTCGACGCAAGACTCTCCATCCGCCGTGGGCACCATCGGCTCGCCGACGCCCACCACGGCACCGAGCGCGAGCACCTCAGCCGCACCGCAGACATACGCGTCGAACGGCGTCACGTTCGACTACCCCGCGGACCTCATCGACGTCACCTCGCAGGTGAGCTTCAACGCCCAGACGCAGGCCACCAACCAGGTATGGAGCGTCGACCTCGGCTTCGCGAACCTCGTCGACATCGTGGACATCACCGCCTACGACAAGACGGGCGTCACGCCGGCGAACCTCGTCGATCACAAGACCGAGATCACGAACTCGATCACCGGCCTCTTCGTCGCGACCGCGACTGTGAACGGTCCTATCGATACGACGATGGGCGGGCTCCCAGGGTACGAGTTCGACGCTTCCGACACGCTGGGTGACGGTACGCCCTACACGAGCGTTCTCATCTTGGTGTTCAGCGACTCGCTCGAATACTTCGTGAACTGCCAGAGCACAGCGGCGTACAGCGCCGAGATCGCGGCCGGCTGCGACGAGATCAGGTCGACCTTCGCCGTCAGCTGAAGTCGCCGGCGCGCGCACCTCGGGATCGGACGGGCCGTTCCAGTGTCGCGGTGGGCTTTCATCGGGCCGAGAGCTCGGCCCACTCGCGTTCGATGACCGCGAGCGCGTCTCGAACCTCTGTGTTCGCGAAGATCGGGTTCACGCAAGGGATCGGGGCGGCGTTCTCTTTGGGCGACCTGGACGCGGTCCGAGGATTCATCCGAACGATAGACGAGATGCAGCCGGGGATCGTCACGCCGTTCCTCCGAGCTCTGGCGGAACCGATCGCGCGCCCGGATCGCGGTACTCGAGGACGACGTCGACACGACGGAGCGGAACTTCAAGGCCTCGATCGGACTGCTCCGCGAGACGGGGATCCCGTACTGGCGCGCGCTCTCGCAGGTCGAGTACGGCGAGTGGCTCGTTGCCCAAGGCCGTCGCGAAGAGGCAGCGCCGACGTTGCAGGGCGCGCGCGACACGCTCGACCGGCTGGGTGCCACCACCTGGTTGGAGCGGCTCGACCGCCTCGCTCCTGACCGAGCGGCGATGGGCTGAGGATCGAGCGACGCGAGGTTAGTCGGGGAGGAGCGGAACCCGAAGGCCCTCGCGGCGTCCGAGGAGGACGCCGCGCGTGATGGCCGACGATCCGAACCGGTCACGCACCGTGTCGAGCGTGGCGTCGATCGACGATCCGTGCCAGCCGTCGAACGGCAACGCGAGCTGGATAGCCCCGTCGCTGTGGAGGTTGGTGAAGCTGATGCCGATCAGCGTGATTCCCTGCTCCCGGATCATCGGCAGGGCCGCCACGAGCAGCGCTCGCTCGGCGGCGAGCAACGTCGCGGTATCGGCCGTCGCCTCGGGGACGGTGTGCGATCGCGTCGCTCGCGTGAAGTCGTCGAACCGCAGGCGCAGCACGACCGTGCGGGTGACGCGGTGGGCCGCTCGCAGCCTGCGCGCCAGGCGATCCACCAGCGCGATGAGGTCGGCGTCGAGCGTCTCGGGTGACCTCGGTCGTCGGCCGAGCGCGCGCTGGGTCCCGATCGAGCGGCGCCGGCGGCCGACGTCGACCCGCCGGGGATCCCGGTTGTGCGCGAGCGCGTGGAGGTGACGGCCCGCGGCGCGGCCGAGGATCCGCACCAGGGCGGGTTCACCGAGCCGGGCCACCTCCGCCACGGTGGTGATCGAGCGCTCGCGGAGCTTGTCCGCGGTCACCGGTCCCACGCCCCACAGACGCTCGACCGGCAGCGGGTGCAGGAACTCGAGCTCGCCGTCGATCGGGACGACCAACAGACCGTCCGGCTTCGCGACCCCGCTCGCCACCTTGGCGAGGAACTTGGTGCGGGCCACCCCTACGGTGATCGGCAGGCCCACCCTCTCGCGAACCTCTTGCCGGAGGCGGACCGCGATCTCCGTGGGCGTTCCCGAGATCTTCCGCAGCCCGCCGACCTCCAGGAACGCCTCGTCGATCGACAGGCCCTCGACGAACGGCGTCGTGTCGTTGAAGACCTCGAACATCGCCTTGCTCGCGGTGCTGTAGGCCTCCATGCGCGGCGAGACGACGATCGCCTGCGGGCACAGCCGGAGCGCCTGGACGTTGCCCATCGGCGTGCGCACGCCGTACGCCTTGGCCTCGTAGCTGGCTGCCAGCACCACGCCGCCCCCCACGATCACGGGGCGGCCTCTCAGGCCGGGGTCGTCCCGCTGCTCGACCGACGCGTAGAAGGAGTCGGCGTCCGCGTGCAGGATCGTGCCCTCGTTCGACACCACCGGATGGTCGCATCGCCCTCCGACATCGGAGGGCGGCCCGCAGCCGTCAGGCGCGCTCCTTCAGCCGCTCGATGCCGTCCAGGACGAGGTCGAGCGCGAACTCGAACTCGAACTGGTCATCGCAGCCGGGGCCGACCACCGACGCGTCGTCGTGGCTGATCTCGAGGTAGATCCGGTAGATCGACGGGAACGCTTGGCCGAGCTGCTCGACCATCCCGGGATCGAACGGCTGGTCACCGTCGGCCTGGTCGTTGAACAGCTCCTGCGAGAAGCCCAGCAGCCGGCTGCCCAACGTGTGCGCGATGTGATGCGTCAGGTCGATCGAGAACCCACCATCAAGGAACATCCCGATCATCGAGTCCATGTAGGCCATGACCGTGGGGGTGGGGCGCGTGCGCGACTCCATCACCCGTGAGGCCCACGGATGGCGCAGCAGCGCCTGGCGCGCGGAGAGGATGCGCGCGCGGATCGCGGTCTTCCAGTCGGTGCCGGTCAGTGGCGGGTCGATCTCGGCGACGACCACGTCGAGCATGCCGTCGAGCAGCTCGTCCTTGTTGGCGACGTGCTTGTAGAGCGCCATCGGTACGACGTCGAGCTCGTTGGCGAGCCGCCGCATGCTGAGCGCGTCCGCTCCATCGCGATCAGCCAGCGCCACGGCGGTCACGAGGACCCGCTCCCGGTTGAGGGGTGCCCGCGCCTTCGTCTCGCTCGCCGTCGCCGCCATCGCGTTGACAAGTGTACGCCGTACACACTAGGGTTCGCGTAGCAGGTGTACGGCGTACACCATGACCGAAGGAGACCGACATGAAGGCGATCGTGCAGGACCGGTTCGGCTCGGCGGACGTGCTGGAGCTGAGGGACGTGCCCGACCCGGTGATCGGGGAGGGCGAGGTGCTCATCCAGGTGCGGGCGGCCGGATGCGGGCCCGACGTGTGGCACCTCATGACGGGCCTGCCGTACATCGCGCGGGGCATGCCGGAGTTCCGCCGGATGTGGAAGGCGCCGCGGGGACGCGACGTCGCCGGCGTGGTCGAGCGGGTCGGCCCCGGTGTGACGGCGTTCGCGCCCGGCGACGAGGTGATGGGGATCGTCGACGGCTCGTTCGCGGAGCTCGCGGCGGGGTCGCCGTCCACGCTCGTGCGCAAGCCCGCCCGGCTGTCGTTCGAACAGGCGGCCGCCGTGCCGATCTCGGGGCTCACGGCGCTCCAGGCGCTGCGTGACGTGGCCGACGTCCAGGCGGGACAACGCGTGCTCGTGATCGGCGCCGGCGGCGGGGTGGGCACGCTCGCCGTGCAGATCGCGAAGGCGTTCGGCGCGCACGTGACCGGCGTGTGCAGCGGCGGGAAGGCGGAGCTGGTGCGCTCGCTGGGCGCCGACGAGGTGATCGACTACGCGCGCGAGGACTTCACCGACGGCCGGCGCACGTGGGACGCGATCGTCGACACGGCGGGGAGACGGTCGCTGCGGTCGCTGCGCCACGCGCTCGCGCCGAAGGGCTCGCTCGCGATCGTGGGCGGCGACGGCGGCGGGAAGGTCACGGGTGGGTTCTTCCGCCAGATCCTGCGTGCGCCTGCGCTTTCGGTATTCACGGGCCAGCGCCTGCGTCCGGTCACGGTGAAGGAGAACGTGGAGGACCTGGAGGTGCTCGCGAAGCTGATCGACGATGGCGGGGTCACACCCGTTGCCGGTCGAACGTTCCCGCTCGTCGATGCGGCGGAGGCGGTGCGTTACCTGGAGGAGGGCCACGCTGCCGGGAAGGTCATCGTCCAGGTCTGACTGCGGCTGTCATCCTTCCGCGGTCGTCGGCTAGCAGTCGGTCGCCGCGGCGAGGGCGTCGCAGAGCTCGTGGATCCGCGTGGGCGCGAGTGCTCCGACACGGCGCACGAGCATCGTTCGTGGGAACACGGTGGTGGCATCGAACGACGCGACGCACTCCGTCGGCAGGCCTTCGTCGACGCCGAGCGGGACCTCCGTGGGGATCCCGCGGACCGTGCGCGTGACCGGTGCCACGAGCAGCGTTCGGAGGACCGGGATCGCCTCGTCTCGGGTGAGGACCAGATACGGCCTGCCTTTCGCATCCGGAGCCTCGCCCCACCAGACCTCGCCTCGGCCCGGCAGCGTCACCAGGGCTCTTCCTCGATGGAGCGCACGGCCGCTTCGGTCGCAGCCGCCACCTCGGCGTCGGTCTGCGGGACGTCGGAATAGCCCCGGACGATGCGGCGGCCGATAGCAACTCGGCGTTCCGTGTCGAGGAGTTGCTCGATCGCCGTACGGACGGCCTCGGCGCGGGTCGCGAATCTGCCCGTGGCCACCAGCTCGTCGAGCGAGCTGGCCAGCTCGTCGCTCATCCGGATCGCGAACTGTTCGGACACGTCCGGGAGCGTATCACTCTGGGATGCAGAGCGGGATGCCGAACGGGTCACACCGGCAACGTATCGCGTACCACCGATACGATGGCCGATCCGTCGTTCGTTGCCACGCGGTGAACCCGGAGGCACCGGTCGACGGCGAACCGGCCGAGCGACCGTTGCTCCTTCGCCGGCATGAAGGGCGCGGCCTCGGCAACGGGAACGACCTCCGGTCGGTCGACCGACCACGTTTCCCCTTCGGTGACGATGGTGGCGGACCCCGTTGCGAGCACGTTCTTGATCCAGTCCGTACCCGGCCCGTACGGCAGCGCGATCACGAACCCGTCAGGGGTCGCGAAGGGCACCACCGGCGTTTCGTACGGTCGTCCCGTCTTCCGGCCGACGTGTCGGATCACCGAGGCGTACGCTCCCGGCGTCCCGGCCGTCTTCATCTGGTGCGGGTTCCCGAAGGCCCGGTTGAATCGGCGAACGATGTTCTGCACGAGCGGGGACTTCGTCCGCATCCCGACGAAGAAGACGGTTCCGATCGCCAGGACCACGACGAGCAAGCAGACGAAGAGCGTTGCGATCGTTCTCCACATGGCAAGCCACCTCCTCGGAGGGCGCGTCCCCAGCTTCGTTCCATCTGCCGGACACCGGCCAAGGCGGACGGCCCGGAACTTGATGACTAGACGGCCCTAAGCCACGGCCTGGACTCGGGTCACGCACTCCAGTAGGTCTCTCCCAGCGTTCCAGCACGTCGAGGGTCCGCTCCAGGCGCCGTCGCACGTAAGAGGGCGATTTCTGCCGGCAGCCTGTCGGATGCGGGGCGAGGCGTTCGTAGAGCAGGTGAGAGGCTGCCGGGACAAGGAGGGATGGGATGACGCGGTACCTGATCTCGTTCGATAGCGGTGCGATGGACCATATCCCCGAGGAGGATATGGCCGACGTGGGCGAGGCCGCGCACGCGGTGGTCCGCGAGGCGCAGGACGCCGGCGCGTGGGTGTTCGGCGGGGGGCTGGAGCGCCAGCAGGCGAGCATCGTGGCCACCGACGGGATGGTCACCGACGGCCCGTACCCGGAGACCAAGGAGGTCATCGGCGGGTTCGCGGTCGTCGACGTGTCCTCACGCGAGGAGGCGCTGCAGTGGGCGGCCAAGATCGCCGTCGCCTGTCGCTGTTCGCAGGAGGTACGGGAGCTCCTGCCCGACCCGAACGTCTAGTCAGAGGGACTTGCTCATCGTGATCTCGTTCTCCTCGAACCCGAGCGATCGGTAGAGGTTGCGCGCGCCATCGTTGCGGGCTCCAACGTGAAGGGCGATGCGAGTGAGTCCCCGCCGTCGTGCCTCTTCCTCGGCGAAGACCATCGCTGCTCTGCCGTAGCCACGGCCGCGATGGGGCTCGTCGACATCGATGTCGTACACGACCAGGGTCGGCTCATACGCGTCGCGACGCTCGACCAGCCACAGGTGGCCCACCGGCTCGCGTTCGACCTCGATCACGAACACGGAGTGTTCAGCGGACCGATGCCCGTCGATCTCCGCAACTGCTTGCGCCCTGGCCTTCTCTGCCGACATCCCGTAGTCGCGGACCAGGTCCTCAGCGTATCCGTCCTGCAATAGCGGAAGCCAAGCGACGAACGCTTCTTCCTCCATCGGCCGCAGCTGCAGAGCCATGCAACGACGCTAACAGGGGTGTCCAAGCGTTCGAACGGCTGGTCCGCTCGAGCGTGTCACTCCGCGGTGGGAGACTCGTCGGATGCGCAAGGGCCTGACACCCGACGACCTCGGAGACCTCCTGGAGCTGCCGCTCCTCGCCGTCCTCGCGACGTTCCGGCGCGACGGTACCGTTCTCCTTTCACCGGTCTGGCACGAGTGGCGCGACGACGGCTTCAACGTCGTGACCGGGAGCCGTGACGGGAAGGCGGGGCATCTTCGGCGAGATCCGCGCGCCAGCATCGTCGTGTGCGACGACGGCCCTCCCTACCGCGGCCTCGAGGTGCGCGCGAGCGCGCGCCTGAGCACGCTGGAGGACCCGTCGATCGTCCGTCGGATCGCTTCGCGTTACCTCGGCCCCGAAGCGGGTGAGCGGTACGCCGAGAGTTCAGGCGACGACCTGCTCATCCGCCTGGAGCCGGGCGAGCTGCGCGGTTGGGATTTCGCGGACGACTTCGCCTGAACCCCACGTCCAAACCGCGTGCAGGAGCTCGACGTGGACCGCCTCCAAACTGGCACGCTCCGAACGTTCGGAGCGGCGCAGGAACGGGCGGTGCTTACCCTCGGGACTGAGCGCCTGGGAACAGGTCGAGGTACTTCGTGTATCCGAACGATCGATTCCGTCGTTTCCCAGTGAGCTCCCGAAGCACCCCGATCCGGGTGAGTTCGCGCACGAGCGCACCAGCGGTGGGTTGCGAGACGCTGAGGGCCGACTCGAGCAGCTTCGCGCTGACCACAGGCTGCCGGAAGAGATAGTCGAGGGTCGCGAGCGCGTTCGGGGTGCGTTTCCCGAGGTTCGCTCGGATCAACTCTTCGTGCTCGCGACGGAGTTCGACGATAGCTATCGCTCGCTCGGTCGCCTCGGTAGCGACGTGGCGAACACCGTCCACGAAGAACGCCAACCAGGACTCCCAGTCCCCGTCGTCGCGGATCGCCTGGAGCCGATCGATGTACTCCTCACGGTGTTCCTTGAAGAAGAGCGACGGATACAGGAGCGGTCGGCTCAGGATGCCTTGCTCCGTGAGCCAGAACGTGATGAGGAGCCTCCCCGTCCGGCCGTTCCCGTCGAGGAATGGATGGATCGTCTCGAACTGGGCGTGTGCGAGGCCGATCTTGATCAGGGACGGCATCGGTGTCGGATCGTGGAGGAAGCGCTCGAGGTCGCTGAAGGCATCCTCGGCGGCCTTCCAGGGAGGTGGCACGAACCGCGCGGTTGCGGGTGAGGCTCCGCCGATCCAGTTCTGGGAGCGGCGGAACTCGCCGGGCGTCTTGTCCGGCTCCCCGCCGCGCACGCCGTTCATCAGGATGGCATGGACCTCGGAGAGGAGTCGTCTCGACAGCGGAAGGTCAGCGAGGCGCTCGAGCCCGTAGTGCATGGCCGCGACGTAGTTGCTGATCTCCACGACGTCGACCCTCCGTTCTCCTTTCCCCATGGCCGCCTCGTACTCGAGGATGTCCATCAAGGAGGCTTGCGTTCCTTCGATCTGGCTCGAGAGGACTGCCTCTCTCCGCACGTACATGAGGACGAACAGGTCAGGGTTGGGGACCAGCTGCACGGCACCGTCCAGCCGGCCGAGCGCCTGGTCAGCCTGGGAGAGCAACGCCTGAAGGGACTCGGTGATCTGGAGATCTGCAGGTGGGAGCGGGGCAGGCAGCGAACGCCCGGTAACCCTCCGGCTGCAGCTCCATCCGTCCTGCACGATCGCTCGGCATCGTTATCTATCCTCGACCCTTAGATAAGGGAACATGAGTTTCCCTATCTAGGAGACTGCCACAGCTTCCACCTTTCTCCAAGGGTCGCCAAAAAGAATGGAAGGGTCGATTCCTTATCTAACGAGAAACGCGCCGAAGGGTCACCGGTGCGCGAACCGATCGGATGCGCGGATCAGCTCGTCCGTCATGCCGGGGCTATCGGGACCGTGGCCCGCATCGTCGACGATGACGAGCTCCGCACGTGGCCACGCGCGGCTGAGCTCCCACGCGTTCGCCACCGGCGCCTGCAGGTCGAACCGCCCGTTCACGAGCACCCCCGGGATGTCGGCCAGGAGGTGGGCGTCGCGGAGCAGGATCCCATCCTCGAGGAAGTCATCGTGGCGCACGTAGTGCGTCACCAGACGGGCGAACGCGAGCGCGAAGTCGGGGTCCTCGTAGCGTGTCGCGAGCCGCGTGGGGTTCGGGGGCCAGTCGGGTGTGGCGGACTCCCACATGCACCACGCCAGCGCCGCGCGTCGACGGACGTCCGGATCGCGGTCGTGCAGCATCGCCGAGTACGCCTCGACGATGTCGCCATCGCGTTCGCCGGCCGGAAGCGCGGCGCGCAGGTTCGCCCACTGTTCGGGGAACAACGGCGACACGCCGCCGCGGAACAGCCAGTCGGCCTCGACGCGCCTCCCGGTGGTGATGCCCCACAGGATCATCTCCGTCACCCGTGCCGGGTGGGACTCGGCGTACGCGAGCGCCAGCGTGCTGCCCCAGGAACCTCCCCAGACGAGCCATCGCTCGATGTCCAGATGCTCACGGAGACGCTCGATGTCCGCGATGAGGTGCGGCGTCGTGTTGCTCGCCAGATCGATATCGGGCTGGGAGGCGTGCGGCGTGCTCCGTCCGCACCCACGCTGATCGAAGAGCACGACGCGATACGCGGCGGGGTCGAAGAACCGCGGGTGCCAGGTCGTGCACCCGGACCCCGGACCCCCGTGGAGCACCACGACCGGCTTGCCGAGCGGGTCGCCGCACGTCTCCCAGTACACGCGGTTGCCGTCCCCGACGTCGAGCATCCCGTGCCGGTGCGGCTCGATCCTCGGGTACAGGTCCTTCATCTCTTCCGTTCGATGTCGGTGGGATGCTGCGTGGATGGGCACTCACCCTACGGCTTCGATCACGTGGGCCGACGCGCTGGGCTGGCGGATGGAGCGCCACCTCCTCGATCCGGTCGGGTCCGACTCAGCGGCTGACGTCGTGCGTCGGCTCGGCGCGGTCCTGTCGATGGACGAGTCGCTGGCCGAGCTGGCGGTGCGCACCCGACGCACGGCGTCGCGACCCGGCGAGCTCGCGCAGGCGCTGGCCGACGGTGAGGTGATCATCGCCTTCGCGTTCCGCGGCGCGATGCACTACCTCTCACCCGAGGAGGGTGGCGTCTACCCTCGCGCTCAGGGCAGCGGGCCGGCAGTGGGAGCTGCCGAGCTGGGTCGAGTTCTACCGGCTGCGCCCGGCGGACTGGCCCGACTTCCGCGCCGCCGTCCGCGACGCACTGCGGGACGGCCCGCTGACGTACGCCGAACTGGGTGAGGCGCTGACGAAGCATCGGGCCTACCGGCACCTGAAACCCGTCTTCGACGAAGGGTCGGTCACGCTGATCAAGGCGCTCACCTGGCAGGGGGACATGAGCCTCGGGCCACTCCGAGAAGGGCAGCGCACGTTCCAGCGCCTGGACAGCAACCCGAGGTGGAAGGGCATCCCCGATCTCGAGGACGCCGGACCACGAGCGATCACGGCATACCTGCGGACGTACGGGCCGGCGACGTTCGATCACGTCCACCACTGGCTCGGCGACAACCTGAGCGCGGGCCGCAAGCGGCTCGATCGCTGGCTTTCCGACTTGGCCGACCGCTTGGTCGCCGTCGACGTCGAAGGCACCACGGCGTACGTCGTGGCCGAAGACGCCGAGTCCCTTACCGCCGCACGCCCCTCGAACGCCGTGCGCTTCCTCCCCGGGCACGACCAGTGGGTGATGGGACCAGGCACGAAGGACAGCCACGTCACACCACCGGCCCTCCGCGAAGCCATGACCCGCAAGGCGAACCCGGTGATCGTCGGCGGCGTCGTGTGCGGAACCTGGGCGGTGAAGAAGGGCAAGAAGAACGAGAGGAACGAGATCGCCGTTACCTGGCTGGACGAGCGGCAGCCTCCCCAGGAGGCGGTCGAAGAGGAAGCGCAGCGACTGGCAGCGATCCTGGGCGACGACCTGCGACTCATCCTGGAGACCTGACGCCCTTCAGTCAGCCGTGGTCTGCGCGAGGGTCACGTACTCCAGCAGGTCGGCGTCGAAGGTGCCGCGGGAGGCTTTCTCCGGACCTTCCTCCTTGTACATGCGGCCGAGGCTCTCGGTGATGCCGGGGTCGCCGCCGGTGAAGCCGGCGATCGTGCGTTCGGTGAGGTCGCGCCAGCGCTCCGCGAGCGCGCGAACCTCGGGATCCGACGGGTCCGTGCCGGCGTCGCGGTGGGCCTTCATCTGCGCCGAGAGCTCGGCCCACTCGCGTTCGATGGCCACGATCTGGTCCTCGCCGACCTCCTCGCGCCGTGCTTCGAGCTGCGCGAGCTGTTCGGGCGTGTAGTACGTCTCGTGCATCCTCATCACCTCCATGATCTGCGTGAGCTCCTCGACCGATGGGTCGTCGGAGCGTTCCAGCACCTCGAGGATCCGCTCCAGGCGCCGTCGCGAACAGCCAACAGCTAGACACGTGGACGGATCTTCATGTCCGGAACGGGCCGCGGAGCTCGTTTCATCAAGGATGTATCGAACGTGCTCGTTGCTTCAACGATCTCTAAGAGTTTGTGGGCAGTCGCTCGAGCCAGGTGTGCTTGAGCTTCAGTGATCTTGTAAGGAGATTGCCCTATCGCCCGCTCTATGAGCGTGTCGTAACTGGGATATTGATCTGTGTCCGTAAAAGCTAGGACAAACTGAGCTGCAAGATCCTCGACGCGGCCGAGCAACGTCCGGAATCGAACCCAGCGGTGGTTGTCCCAGGTCAGTTCAGTGGTTGATGGTGGCGTTGCTGAGAACGGCTTCACGAGCGCTTCTCCGGCACGTCTCCCTCTGTCAGCCATTAGGCAGATTGCCGCCTCGTCCATGTTGAGATTGAGGCCGCCCTCCTTGTCAGTGTGGCGAACTTGGGCGATTCGATCGCGAAAGCCCGGCACATGGGTTTGTGCGTTATCGGACCAGTTCTGCATCGTGTCGATGATCGAATGCGCGAATCCAGCCACGGCCTTGAGGCCAGGTCCGCTGGGGATATCGCGAATCTCTGCGTTGGATCCTTCGTCGTTACTTGTCGGAAGCCAGACGTCCTCGGGTGGCCGGTTGGGAGGGAAGGGAGTGAGGTTGATGCCAAACGTAGGCCAACGAGGAATAGGGCTGTCGAACAGCGAGACTGGGAAGTTACTGCTGATGCCTCCGTCTGAGAACCAGCAAGTGCTTACAACGAGGCTCTCTTCGGGGGGCTCCGGCCAATCACATGATCCGAGTGGAGCAGGTCGGTCCATTCCTCCCGATGTTGCTGAAGCCACCTTCGCCATCGGCCGTCCGCCACGGCATTCTCCTTGATCGTGTAGTCGACGACATATAGCGGAATCGCGCTGAGCAGCACAGGGAAGCTGAGGCTGAACCGGGTGGCCACAACAACGGGAAGATTCTCCGGTGCAGGAAGAGGAAGCATCCTATTCCCTACGAGCCTGTGGAGCAGTCGCCTCTCTTCGGAGCGGCTTGCCGAGTCGCGCGCGACGATAGCTGCAAGTTCTTCTCGCGACTTTTCAATCAGATGCGTCACGATTCGAGGAGGGAAGTATTCAGCGAATTCGACGGGATCGAAGAACCACGTACCACTCTCGAACGGAAGTCGGTGGGGAGTCCCTTGGCTGAGGTTTGTCGTGATCATCTGCAGGTTGATTGCACGGCTTGAGCTCGTGCCCGTGCCATCTCGGCCACGAATGAGTTGTCCGAACGTCAGAGGTCCCTCTGAGGCGGAAAGACCCGCGAGTTTGTCGATCAGGTCTGCGAGCCACTCAGTAAGCGGGGGGGTGCCCCGCCTTACCCCGTCCCCGAAGCCCGTACAAAGTCCAAAGCGGTTGCTTGGAACGTTTCGAGTAAACCCGACGATGAGCGCAGTGGTGGCTCCCACTACGGCTCCGATGAGAGTCAAGAGCGCAACTGAGACTAGTCCGAGGACGGGCCAGCGCAGTGAGTTCGACGTGGCCAAGGCGTACCCCGTCGTGATTCCGAGTGCTCCTCCGAGAAACGCAGCCCACCAATAGGTCGTGATGATCGCGCCAACTGTCATCAGCGATCTTCCCGGGACTGTCTTTCCTTCAAGCGCGGCGAGAAACACGCGATAAGTGCGCTTGGTGCCCTGTTGCGGTTGGAAGAGATCGAGGAGCCGGGTGCCCTCGCCGAGCCATCGAGGTTGTTCCGCAAGAAGTTTGAATCCGCCACCCGGTGCTTGGCGTCCGTACTCGGCCGCCGCCGCCGCTGTGGCCGCGATCGCTCCGGCCGAGGTCCCTCCTATATTCTTCAGCCGATAGTGCCGCGCAATCTCGCAGACCGCGTACGGATAGACGACGCCCGACGTGATGCCGCCCTTCATCACGATGTCACATGGGCCGCCCGGGTGGGAATAGTCGTAGGTGGAGGGCAATCCTGTGCTTCGCTCCGCCTCCCCGAGGGTCACAAGTTCATCGTGAGGGCTTGACTTCACTTCGTCCTCTCGAGCGCGTGAGCCATCCCTGCGGCGGGGGGCACGCCGGGGGAGCGGAGCGGGAGTGTTGGGAGCAACGTCGGTCATGTGCGGTTCCTCCAGTCACGGGTATGGCCTGACGTCGGAATATGTTTAATACGGGACCGATAGCGCGGGCTCATCGACAGCGACCGCGTCTGTGGGCCGAGAAGGTGGAGGTGGCATGCGGCTGGCCCAACAGGTGCGCCGTTTCGTGTGCCCAACGCCTCGGGGTCCTAGCGGAGACCGCACGAATGAAGGCAGGATCGACAGGCGGCTGAGCGATTGACCGCACGCAGGGGTCACTTCCCAGGCGGAAAGAGTTTCTTGTATGCCCACTCGAGCCCTATGTCGGCAACTGGCAGAACGAAGACTACGAACATCATCACGATTGCGCCGACCTTGATATTCGAGTTGAGTAGGTACATCGCGGATGCCTCGTTGGTCGCTACCGCCCAAGCGAGGAATGCAATCGGACCTAGAACATACATATGAGGCAGTGGTCTCTCTGCCTTGGCTTGCTTGCTCGCATTGATGCCGAGCCAAATCGCGGATCCTGCGGCGCCGACCCACACGGCCAACTTGAGAAAGAGATCCTTCTTGGCTTGCGTCGTGTCAGTGGGGACTTGAAGGTTCGCAATCAATGCAGTGATGGGAAGGAAGAATGCCAATACCTCCGCGGGAACGTACTTGAGCAGCCTGTCTCGGTAGTTGTCCCCTTCACCCGCTGCACCATTTGCTTCCAGCTTCGCCTTGTACTGAATGGTCCGAGCCATCCGTCCTCCTCCCGTACCAAGGGCGGGCACAAGAATTCCACTCCTGGGGCACACCTTCGTCAAGTTCGGTGACCGAGGGTTGAATCAACCTGGTGAAGGTGGATTGCTCGCCAGCCTCCGCGACCATGGCGCGCAGATCGTCGATGAAGTGGTCCGGTAGGAGACGTTTATCGACGGGCCAAGGCCGCCTGGAATCCGACGATGGGACTTGGGTGATCTCACTCGTCCTCACCGTGATCGGAATCGGCGTGGTACTGCCACTCACAGTGCAGCCGTTTGGCCCCCGGTTGTTCGTCGTCATTCCACTCTACTGGGTCATCATCCACGTCAGCATCCGACACGGACGGGTGTTCTGCCGAGATTGTTGTTCACCAGCGAGAAATAGCGCACGACCTGCCGCGTCTCGTCAGTCAGCAGCTGTCTGCGCCCGCGTCACGTACTCCAGCAGGTCGGCGTCGAAGGTGCCGCGGGAGGCTTTCTCCGGACCTTCCTCCCGGTACATGCGGCCGAGGCTCTCGGTGATGCCGGGGTCGCCGCCGGTGAAGCCGGCGATCGTGCGTTCGGTGAGGTCGCGCCAGCGCTCCGCGAGCGCGCGCACCTCGGGATCCGACGGGTCCGTGCCGGCGTCGCGGTGGGCCTTCATCTGCGCCGAGAGCTCGGCCCACTCGCGTTCGATGGCCGCGATCTGGTCCTCGCCGACCTCCTCGCGCCGTGCTTCGAGCTGCGCGAGCTGTTCGGGCGTGTAGTACGTCTCGTGCATCCTCATCACCTCCATGATCTGCGTGAGCTCCTCGACCGATGGGTCGTCGGAGCGTTCCAGCACCTCGAGGATCCGCTCCAGGCGCCGTCGCAGGCGCCGCGCGTGCAGGAGCTCGGCGTCGACCGCCTCCAGCTGGGCGGTGACCGCGTCCTTCAGCGTGAACCCGTCGCCCTCGAGCGCGCGGGCGATCCCCGCGAGCGGCACGCCGAGGGAGCGGAGCGCCACGACCTGGTACAGCCGGCGGACGTCGGCCTCGGAGTAGCGCCGGTGGCCGGCCTCCGTCCGCTCCGAGGCCCGCACGAGCCCGATCTGGTCGTAGTGGTGCAGCGTGCGAACGGTGAGCCCGGCGCGCTCCGCGAGCTCGCCGATCCGGAGGCCGTCGTCGGTCGTGATCTGCTGCATGAAGGCACGGTACGACCTGACGTCGCGTCGGAGTCAATCGGTGAGACTGATGCCCATACCCCTAGCTGATCTCTTCCTGTGTCGGGCCCTGCTGTTTCGGAGCATCGGAGGCGTGACCCCGCCTACAGGCCGTCAAGTGCCTCCTGAATGTCCTCAATGCCCCAGGTTGGGTCAAGATAGGGACACGTGTAGTTCGGTCCAATTCCCTCCTCCTCAGCATTGGCAAAGAATCCCCGAGCCTTCTCGTGCAGCTCTGCCGGTATGAAGAGAAACTTTACGTCCTCCGGCTTGAACAATAGGTCCCCGGGAATTCGCCACTCGCGCTCCCATTCGAATCTGTAGGAGGCTGGGCCGTACTCGCCTGGAAAGTCAACGAAGGGGGTCAGAGGTGGGACGTACGCTGACGTCCTATCTGGTCTGGAGGAAAGGACCGCCGTCATCTTTGGCAAGGCGTCCTCGTGTGAAAACCCCGTCATCATCGGGATAAAACAATCACGATGATGTCGTAGGCGCCTTCCCGCTTGCTTCCGCCATGTCGGATGAGGAGGACGCCGCCGGCCAGGGCGTGCTTGCTGAGACGAATGATCTTGAGGCGAACGCCTCCGGAGATCAAGCGGATGGGAGTTCCCAGCCTGGGTACTTCGACTAACTCAGTTCTCAAGCAATGCAGGCAAGCTAGGACAGCCCCTCGATAGACTCCCTCCGTCCGTTCCCAGCTAGAGAGGTACTTTCCGCATGTCCAGAGTGATCCTGATCGCGTGGGATGGCGCCGATTGGCGCATCCTCGACCCGCTCCTCGAGCGCGGCGACCTGCCGAACCTGCAGGCGCTGATCGACCGGGGGCAGAAGAGCGTCCTGAAGTCCACGGTCCCCACGCACTCGTGGGCCGCGTGGCCGAGCTTCCTGACCGGCGTCGACCCGGCCGACCACGGCGTCTACGACATCCTCGAGACCGTCCCCGGCACCCACAAGGCGTACCCGGTCACCTACAAGTCGATCAAGGAGCGCACGTTCCTGGCCGACCTCACCGCGGCCGGCAAGCAGCAGCTCCTGCTGGACGTCCCGCTCACGTTCCCGCCGCCCGACATCACCGGGAACCTGATCGCCGGCGGCGTCCTGCCGAAGGGCCGCAGCGTGAGCTACCCCGCCGACCTCCAGGACACGCTGCAGAAGGCCGGCCTGGAGTGGCCGATCAACGGCATGAGCTGGACCACGTACCGCAACCGGCCCGACGCGTACCTGGACGAGGCGCTCGCGGTCACCGGCAAGCGCATCAAGGCCAGCGAGTGGCTGATGGACAACACCGAGTGGGACCTGTTCGCCACGGTCTGGGTGAGCGTCGACCGCACGCAGCACTGCCTGTCGAACTACGTCGCCCCCGACCATCCCGACTTCGCGAAGAACACCACCACCGCGATCGGCGCCAAGACGCGCAGCATCTACAAGCAGCTCGACGACGCGATCGGCTCGTTCCTGTCAGCGCTCCAAGCCCGACGACCTGATCCTGTTCATCAGCGACCACGGGTTCCAGAGCTGCACGCGCGCGCTGCACATGGACCACCTGCTGCACCAGTTCGGCTACCTGGAGTTCTCGGCCTCGAACGCGATCTTCGGCCCGATGCAGTGGGGACCGGTGCGCAACGTCGCGCGCAAGGTGTACGACCTGCTCGGCCTGCACGGCAAGGTCAGCCTCCCGCAGTCCGTGAACTGGGCGAAGACGAAGGCGGTCACGACGATCCGCTCCACCGGCGAGGGCGGTCAGCATCAACCTGGCCGGCCGCGACGTGGACGGCATCGTGGACCCCGGTGACTTCGAGAAGGTCCGCGGCGAGTTGATGGACCGGCTCGCGTCGTTCGTCGACCCGAAGACCGGCAAGAAGCCCGTGAAGGCGATCTACAAGCGCGAGGACGTGTTCAAGGGCAAGCACGCCGACACCGCGCCCGACATCCTGATGGAGCCGAACGAGGGCTACTCGTTGACGCACGCGAAGTCCGCGATCGAGGACGCCGACTGGGTGAGCGGCGACCACCGCATGGACGGCGTGATCGTGGCGGCCGGACCGCCGTGACGCCGTTCACGTCGACGCCGTACCTGATCGACATGGCCCCGACGCTGCTGGCCGCGCTCGACACGCCCGCCGGCATCAAGCACACGGGCTCGGTCCTGTCGAACGTCGTCGGCTCCGAGGCGTCCGTGAAGTCCGAGGCCGTCGCCGGCACCGTGGCGATCGCGGACGAGGAGCAGACCGTCAGCGACACCGAGGCCGACGAGATGGAAGAGCACCTGCGAGGCCTCGGCTACCTGGAGTAGCAGCGACTTCGTCCGAACCGTGACGACGGTCACGGTTCCCGGTTCCGAACCTCTCTACGGTGGTCTCGATGATGCTCGGTGTGTTCATCGCGCTCGGGGTGTTCGCGATCCTGGTCGGCTGCGTCTTCGCCCTGATGTTCCGGATCGACCGGATCGCCGACCATCTCCGCCGACGGATCGACGATCTCTCGGAGCGAACCTGGCTGCCACAGCCCGGCGCGCTCCGCGAACCTCGACATTAGTCCACTGCTTAGTCCATACTGGCGGGGTGGTCGAGCCGGTCGAACATCCACGATGCCAAGACGCACTTCTCCAGCCGTCGAGCGCGTCTCCTTGAGATCCACCTGGGGCGTCCTCGGGAATGATCCCGCCCGAGGCGATCGCCTGCCCGGCAGCGCCCGGGGCGCGTTCGTCGTTCCGCCCGACTTCGACGCACCGCTTCCGGACGACGTGCTGGCGGACTGGGAGTGAGGAGTACCTGACCGATCCGACGAGGGTGGATTGGCCACATCTTCGCTCGGCCGCCAGGATGTGGTGATGCGCGCGGGGATCATCCTGCCCGGCGGCGACGCCAACGAGCAGCTCGAGCTGGCCGTGCTCGCCGAGGAGACCGGCTGGGACGGCGTGTTCGTGTGGGAGGCGTCCTACGGCATCGACGCCTGGAGCCTGCTGTCGGCGATCGCGGTGAAGACCGAGCGCGTCCGGCTCGGCACGATGCTCACCCCGCTGCCGTGGCGCCGGCCGTGGAAGGTCGCGAGCCAGGTCGCCACGCTCGACCAGCTCTCGGGCGGCCGCGCGATCCTCACGGTCGGGCTCGGCGCGTTCACCGATGATCTTCCGGAGGTGGGTGAGGTCGCCGACCTCCGCGAACGGGCCGCGATCCTCGACGACGGCATCGACCTGGTGCGCGCGCTCTGGGAAGGGCGAGACGCGTACCACGGGCCGATCAACGACCTGCGCTTCGCGGCACGCGACCAGCTGGAGGTCGGGCGTCCCGTGCAGGAACCGCCGCCGATCTGGGTGGTGGGGCTGTGGCCACGGATGAAGTCGATGCGGCGCTCGCTGCGCTGCGACGGCATCGTGCCGCAGTTCGAGGGCGAGGAGCACGAGGGCTCGCCCGAGCTGGTGCGCGAGATGCTCCGGTGGCTCGGGGAGAACGGCGCCCGTCCGGACATCGACGTGATCGCGCAGGGCGAGACGCCCGCGGACGATCCCGCCGTCGCCGCCGAGCTGGCCGCTCCGTGGGCGGACGCGGGCTGCACGTGGTGGCTCGAGACGAACTGGGAGATGCCGCATCACTCCGCCGAACGGATGGAGCAGGTCCGGACGCGCCTGCTGGCCGGATCGCCGGCAAGACGCAGATGACCGCCGCGATGGTCGCGCGCCGTGCGTCTCTCGTCGTCGCGCTCGTCCTGCCGTGCGCGCTCGCGCCCGCCGTCGCGGCCGGACCGGCGCATCGGATCGCGATCCAGCAGCGAGGCGGGCGGCTCCAGCTCATCGACCGCCTGACCGGCGCGGCGTTCGTGCCGCGCGGAGCGAACCTGCTGATGAAGGTCCGCGAGGGCGATCACGTGGCGAGCGGCCTGTTCCGTCCGCGCGACTGGAACCCGAAGGCCGTCGAACGCGAGCTGGGCCGGATGCAGCAGCTGGGATACAACACCGTGCGGGTCTTCATCGACCTGTGCAACGTGGACTGCATCGCGACGAAGCACGCGTCGATCCGGCCGGCCTACGCCAGGAACATCGCCCGGTTCCTGCGGATCGCGCGCTCGCACGGGATCGTGGTGATCCTCGCCTCGAACGACCTGCCGGACGCCGGCTACGGCGCCCAGCTGCCCTGCTGCGATCCGTTCGGCGGGTACCGCAACTCGCTGTGGCTGACCGCGAAGGGCCACGACCTGCTGCGCGGGTACTGGGTCGACGTGATCACCGCGCTGAAGCGCGCCGGCGCGCCGCTCGGCGACGTCTTCGCCTACGAGATCCAGCAGGAGCAGTTCGTCTTCGACGACGTGCCGCCGCTCTCGTTCGACCATGGCACGGTCACGACGGCGGACGGCAAGACGTACGACATGGCCGACCCGGCGCAGAAGGACGCGATGATCGCCTCGAACACGCGGCTGGGCGTCCGGAAGGTCCGCGCCGCGATCCGCCGGCTGGATCCGGGAGCGCTCGTGACGATGGGGTTCTTCGCGGGGTTCCCCGACGACGACCGAGTGGTGCCGTCGCGCGCGCTGCTGAAGCGCTCGGCGCTCGACCTGTACGACCTGCACCTGTACCCGGGAACGGGCCACGACATGTCGACGCTCGTCGACACGCTCGGCCTGACCGGCGCCGTCCGCAAGCCGGTCGTCATGGGGGAGCTCGGCGCGTTCCACTTCGCCTACGCCGATCCCCAGGCCGGTGCGGAGGGGCTCGTCGCCTGGCAGGCGCAGTCGTGTGCGTACGGATTCCACGGCTGGCTCGTGTGGCTCTGGGCACGGGCGGACGGCGAGGTCTACGGCGCCCGCGAGGCAGGGGACACGATCGCCCGCGCGCTCTCGCCGTCACAGCGGCCGGACCCTTGCGCGTAAGGTCGTCGTGACGTGACGGTGGTCACGGTCCCGCGTTCGGGGCCGACGTGGCGGTGGATCCGGCGGACGCGGCGAGCACCATCGCCGAGCTGACCGACGGACTCGGGGCCGATGTGGCCATCGAGGCGGTCGGCATCCCGGAGACGTTCGAGCAATGCACCGAGCTCGTCCGGCCGGGTGGACACGTGGCCAACGTCGGTGTGCACGGCAAGCCCGCGACGCTGCATCTCGAGAAGCTGTGGATCAAGGACGTGACCGGCACGATGGGGCTCGTCGACACCTACACGATCCCGACGCTGCTCAAGGCCGTCCAGGGAGGCCAGCTCGATCCGACGCGGTTCACGACGCACCGCTTCCCGATCGAACAGGCGATGGAGGCCTACGACACGTTCGCCCGCCCCGGGCAGACGAACTGCCTCAAGGTGCTCCTGACCGCGTAGAGGAGCGAGACGACCGGGTGGCCGGACCCGTCGTGGGTTCGGCCACTTGGGGTTACCAGTCGGCGGGAGAGATCATGCCGTGCTGGCCGCGGGTCGCGTTCCGCGGACTCGCAGCCTAGACTCGGCGGATGGACCGGGGCTCCACGTGCCCCTCTTGCGCGGCCCGGAACAGCGCTGACCAGCGGTTCTGCACATCGTGCGGCGCGGCTCTCGTCATCGCGTGCCCGAACTGCTCCGCCTCCAACCCCGGAGGGAGCGCGTTCTGCGGCTCCTGCGGCGCGACGCTCGAAACGGCGGCGGCTCCGGATCCCACGTCGATGCAAGAACGCCGTCACGCCACGGTGCTCTTCGCGGATGTCTCCGGGTGGACGTCGCTCGTCGAGGAACTCGATCCAGAGGACGTGCAGGCGATGGCGCACGAGGTGACGGGATTGATGGGTGCGCAGGTCCACCGGTTCGGTGGGACCGTGATCAGCGTGATGGGCGACGCGGTCATGGCCGTGTTCGGCGCGCCGATCGCCCACGAGGACGACGCGGAGCGCGCCGTCCGCGCCGCCGTGGCGATGCGTGAGGTCGTCGCCGCGTCGAGCGGACGGCTCGCCGGCGTCCACCTCCACGTCGGGATCAACACCGGCGAAGGGATGGCGGGCCAGGTCGGTCCCGAGGGACGTCGGGACTACACCGTGGTGGGCGACGTGACGAATACCGCCGCCCGCTTGCAATCGCACGCCGGCGTCGGCGAGATCCTGGTCGGCGCGGAGACCCGGACGGAAACGGCGAACATCGTCGACTACGAGGACCGTTCATCGATCACGGTGAAGGGCAAGCGCGATCCCGTCGCCGTGTGGAACGTCGTCGGCGTGCGCACGGCGTCGCCGGAACGGATCGGCGCCGCGCCGATGGTCGGACGGGAGGCGGAGCTCGAACTGATCAGCTCGCTCTGGGCGCGGACGATGTCGGCCCGCGAGCCCCGTCTCGTCACCGTGAGCGGGATGCCCGGGATCGGCAAGAGCCGATTGATCCGCGAGGTCTCGCGATCGATCGAGCGCACCGGACGTCATCTGAAGGGCCGGTGCTTCCCCTACGGCGAGACGACCGGCTTCGGGGCGTTCGGGCAACAGGTGAAGCAGAGCGCAGGGATCCTGGACTCGGATCCCGAGTCGGTCGCCCGCGCAACCCTCGCCGAACACGTGCGATCCCTGGTGCCGTCCGAAGATGCGGCGGAGCTGACGACGCACCTGTCGATCGTTCTCGGGCTCGCAGGCAGGAGCGCCGTGGATCGCCAGGCCCTGTTCTCGTCGCTCCGCCGCTACGTGGAGGCGCTGGCCCGCGAACGTCCGACCGCCCTGATCTTCGAAGATCTCCACTGGGCGGAGCCGACGCTCCTGGATCTGATCGCCTCCCTGTCGGCGCGGATCCGCGAAGGTCCGCTCTTGCTCCTGACCTCCGCGAGGCCCGGGTTCTTCGACACGACACCATCGTGGGGCAACGGACTGCCGTACGTCTCGATCCCGCTCGAGCCGTTGCCCGACGCTGAGGCCGCCCGGTTGGCCGCCGACCTCCTGGAGCGCGGGAGCCACGACGCCGATACGATCCTCGAGCTCGTCACCGCGAGCGGCGGGAATCCCCTGTTCCTCGAGGAGCTGGCGTCCTCGCTCGATGAGCCCACCACGCGCTCGGCCGATCGGCTCCCGACCACGATCCAGGGGATCATCGCGGCGCGCCTTGACGCGTTGCCCCGCCGAGAGCGACGGGTCTTGCAGAGCGCGTCGGCGGTGGGTCGGCTCTTCTGGCGGGGAAGTCTCATCGCGATGGGCGCCGACGCCGCCGAGCTCGACGACGATCTGCGCTCTCTGGAGTCGCGCGAGCTGATCATCCGGCAGCCGACGTCTCGCCTCGCCGACGATCCTGAATACCAGTTCAAGCACGTCCTATCGATGGAGGTCGCCTACGCGACGCTGCCGCGAGGGGCGCGGCGAGAGCTGCACGGTGTCGTGGCCCGTTTCCTCGAGGACGCCCTCGGCGATCGCGTCCGCGCCTCCGCCTCACTCCTCGCACACCACTGGGCCGAAGCGGATGAGCCGGCGCGAGCCCTCGGCTACCTGGTCACCGCGGCCGAGGTGGCCGCGGGCGCCGCCGCGAAGTCGGAGGCGATCGCCCTGTTCACGAAGGCGGTCGACCTGGCTCGGGAGATCGGCGACGAAGGACAGCTCGAGCGGGCGTCCTTCGGCAGGATCTGGGCGCGGATCGACATCGCCGACTACGCCGCGGCGCTCGAGGACGTCGAGGCCTTGCTGGATCATCCGGACCCCGTCGTCCGCGGTCGGGCGGCGCACGCTCGATCGCGACTCGCGTTCATGCTGGCCGACGCGCCGGGCTTGAAGGAGTTCGCCGAGCGCACGCAGAAGATCGCCATAGCCGTCCGGGACGAGGGGTTACGGATGCGGGCCGATGCGCTCGTGGGGGTCGCGGCGTTCCTGGCCGGTGACCGCGAGACGTTCCTCCATGCGGCCGATGTCGCCGTGGCCGTGTGGCCGGAGGCGGAACGCGACGTGGAGCTCGGGTTCACGATGTCCCTCGTCCCGCTGGCCCGCTACTGGGACGGCCGATACGACGAGGGGATCGAGCTGGCGCGAGCGGGGTACGACTTCGGTGCGGAGCTCTCGAGCGTCTACCTGATGCTGTTCAACATCGGCGGGCTCGCGCTGAACCTCACCGGTCGCTCCCGCTACGAGGAAGCGTTCGAGTGGCTCGAGCGAGGTGCGACCATGGGCCGCGAGTGGGAGACGAAGCCCCAATGGACGGGCCGGACGCTCAACATGCACGCGGGCGCGTTGCGGGAGATATGGGACCTGGCCGGCTCGCGGCGGTTGAGCGAGGAAGGGCTCGAGGCGGGGCTCGAGGCGGGCTTCATCGCCGGTGTCGGTCAGCGCACGGATCGACCTCGCGATGACCGACCTCATGGAGGGCGAGGTGGGACGTGCGGCCGCGCGGTTGCCGGAGCTGGCCGAGGCGGTGCAGGGGTTCCATGGCTGGCACCAGTGGCTGTGGACCGAACGACTGGCGGACATGCGCGCGGCGATCGCGGTCGCGTCCGGACGTCATGACGACGCCGCGACCGAGGCCGACGGCGCGCTCCGATACCTGGCGCGGTACCCGCGGCCGAAGTACGAGGCCCGGGTGTACACGACCCGGGGGGAGGCGATGCTCGGGCTCGGACGTGCGGAGGACGCCGTCGCGTCGTTCCGACTCGCGCTCGAGCGCGCCGACGCGATCGGGCAGGCCACGCTCAGGTGGCCGGCGCTCGACGGGTTGGCCCGTGCGCTGGATCGGACCGGTGGGGCCGGGGCCGAGGCCGCACGTCGATCCGCCGGTGCGTTGATCGAGGAGGTGGCGGCCGGGTTGGCCGAGGAGCGACGATCGTCGTTCCTCGAGGCGCCGTCGGTGTCCGAGGTGCTCGAGCGCGCGCGGTGATCCGCAGGCGATATCCCGATCGCTGAGCGGTAGGCCTCGGTGGTGCTGGCTCTCCCCTTCTTCGGAGGCGAGCGCCCTTCCCAAAGGACGGTCGCCAGGATCAGGATCGGAGCGGATGAGCCGCTTCAAGCCTTCGACGCTCCGCACGGTGGCGCTGGTCGCCGGCGGTTCGTCCATCGCGTGCCAGATCGCCGCGCTCGTGCTCATCTTCCTCGACCGCTCGGCGACGCTTCCGAAGGATCTGTCCCTCTGGAACGTGAGCGGCATCTTGAACGCCGCCCAGAGCCTCGAAGTACCCGTGATCGGGATGGTCCTGGCCATCAAGAAGCCCCAGAACAAGCTCGGCTGGGTCTTCTTGGTTGCCGGGGTCAGCCTCACGTTCGGAGCGTTCGGTCAGGAGTACGCCGTTCACGCGCTCCTGGCGGCGCCCGGCTCTCTGCCCTTCCCCGACCTGTTCGGCTGGCTCCCGAATGCCCTTTGGCCGATCGCGATCGGGATGCTGATCTACCTGTTGCTCCTGTTCCCCGACGGACACCTGACGTCGCGACGTTGGTTGCCGGTGGGTTGGTTCACCGGCGGGATCACGGTCTTGCTCACTGCGGCATCGGTGGTCCAAGCGACCGCACAGTGGTCAGACCCGATCGCACAGCTCACCTCGAACTCTGGTTCCGAGGCGTTTCCGATCCTTTCCGTGGCGATCACGCTCGCCTTCTTCGGGATCCCCGTCGCCATCTTGGCGGCGCTCGCCTCACTGGTCGTGCGGTTCCGGGGGTCGGTCGGCGAGGAGAGGCTGCAGCTGAAGTGGTTCGTGACCGCGGCGTCCATGGTCGCCGTGACGTTCGCGTTGTCGGTGCCGCTGTCGCAATCGTTCCCGATCCTCGACGTGCTGAGCGCGCTGACCCTGCTCTTCCTCTACGCGGCGATCGTGATCGCGGTCCTGAGGTATCGGCTCTACGAGATCGACGTGGTGATCGGCAGGACGGTCGTGTTCGCGGTGTTGGCCGCCTTCATCACCGCGGTCTACATCGCCCTGGTCGTGGGCGTGGGCACGATCGTCGGCAACCGGCGGAGCCCGCTGCTCTCCGCGGTGGCAGCGGCCATCGTGGCGGTCGCGTTCCAGCCCGCGCGACAGGCGGCGCGGCGCGTGGCGAACCGGGTCGTGTACGGAAAACGAGCGACGCCGTACGAGGTCCTGTCCGGGTTCACGGAGCGCGCGGCCGAGGCGTACTCCTCCGAGGACGTCCTGCCGAGGCTCGTTCGAGTCCTTGCCGAAGGGATGGGGGTGGATGAAGCTCGCGTGTGGCTGTCGGTCGGTCACGAGCTCCGACCCGCCGCCGCGTGGCCGGTCGATGGCACCATCCGCGCCATCCCGCTCGCCGGCGGCGGGGAGATGCCTGCGTTCCCCGATAGCGAGCACGCGTTCCCCGTCCGGCATGCCGGTGAGCTCCTCGGCGCGATCAGCGTCGTCCCGGCGACCAACGATCCCCTCGGGCCCGAGCGGGAACGGCTCGCCGCGGACGTCGCCGCGCAGACAGCGCTGGTCCTGCGGAACGTCCGCTTGATCGAGGAGCTCCGCGAATCGCGCCGGCGGATCGTGGCTGCGCAGGACGCGCGAGCGAAGGCGCTCGAGCGCAACCTGCATGACGGGGCGCAGCAACAGTTGGTGGCGCTCGCCGTGAAGCAGCGTCTGGCCGAGTCCCTCGTCGACCGCGACCCCGCGAAGGCCAAAGCGATGCTCGCCGACATCCAGACCGAGACGCAGGACGCCTTGGAGACGCTGCGCGATCTGGCGCGCGGCATCTACCCGCCGCTCCTGGCGGACCAGGGATTAGGAGCCGCGCTCACGAGCCAGGCGCGGAGGGCGGCCGTGCCGGTCGAGGTCTCATCCGACGGCGTCGGTCGTCACTCGCCTGAGGTGGAGGCGGCGGTCTACTTCTGCTGCCTGGAGGCGCTGCAGAACGTCGCGAAGTACGCGTCTGCGACCCAGGCGTGGATCCGGCTGGCGGAGGATGCGAGCTCGCTCCGGTTCGAGGTGCGTGACGATGGTTCGGGCTTCGATCCGATCGTCACGTCGCTCGGCACGGGCCTGCAGGGGATGACCGACCGCCTGGACGCGATCGGCGGCGCCGTCCGGGTGGAGAGCGCGCCGGGCGAGGGGACGACCGTGACCGGCACGATACCGGTAGCGCGTGTCGGGGGCACATCGTAGGCTGGCGCTCCCTTACCGGAAGGAGCCGGCCATGGACGGCGTCGTGCACTTCGAGATCCCCGTCGACGACCTGGAGCGCGCGAAGGCGTTCTACGGAACCGTGTTCGACTGGGGGGTGCAGTCGGTCCCCGAGATGCAGTACACGATCGTCACGACCACCCCGGTCGACGAGCAGTCGATGCGGCCGACGACGCCCGGAGCGATCAACGGCGGGTTGATGGACCGCAGCGACAAGACTCCCTCGCCGGTGATCACGATCGGCGTCGCGTCGGTCGAGGAGGCCCTGAAGAAGGTGGAGGCCGAAGGCGGCACGGTGATCACGCCGAGCACGCCGATCCCCGGCATGGGGGCGTTCGGCTACTTCAAGGATCCCGAGGGCAACGTCATGGGGTTGTTCCAGACCGCCTGATCGGCCACGTCAGGGCTCGACGAGCGTGAGACGGTGGAACGCTCCGGAGCCGGTGGGCCACTCCGAGGGGGACTCGAAGCAGCCGATCGCGACGTGGCCGACGCTCGCGTCCACGCTCGGGACCGTGCGGAAGCGCGTGTGGTCGGGTGTGCTGAATCCGACGCTCGCTACCCATCCCGACTGGCGGACGAACACCTCGCTCGGTCGTCCCGCATGCTGCTGGACGATCGCGACGTGCAGTCCATCGGGCTGCACGGCGACGGTGGTCGCCTGCAGCTGAGATCGTCCATGGCCAAGGCACGTGATGCGCGCGACCTGCGGGGTGCCGGCCGCCGACGTCGTTCCCGGTACCACCCGAGCGGGTCCGGGCAGGGCGTGGAGGAGGCTCGGGCCGCCCATGGCGATGGCCACCACCAGCGCCACGCCGGCCGATCCCAGGACCGACATCGTTCGAGCGAGCCGGCGGTAGGCGCGCCGGAGCACGGGCGTCGGATCGACCGTGCCGAAGCCGGGCTCGGCGGCCATGTGTTCGAGGAATCGGCGAACGTCGTCGTCGCTTTTCATGTCAACACCTCCGGGATCTGACGGAGCGCTTGGAGCCCGCGCGCGACGAGCGAGCGGACGGTGGCCGGGCGGCAGCCGAGGATCTCCGCGATCTGCCCTTCGGGCAGGTCCTCGTAGAAGCGGAGCACGATCGCCGCCCGTTGCCGGACCGGCAGCGCCAGCAGGGCGGCACGGACGGTCTCGTAGGTCGGGACATCGGGGTCCGTGCGTCCTTCGACGACCTGACCCGAGTGTCGTGCCAGGTAGGAGCGCTCGACCGCCTTGTGCCGGAAGTGATTCTTGGACAGGTTCACGATCGTTCGCCGGAGGTATGCCTCGAACGCGTCGGGGTCCCGCATGAAGTGGAGCCTGCCCACGAACCGCAGGAACGCTTCCTGCACCAGGTCTTCGGCCAGTGCCCGATCGCCGGTCAGGAGGTACGCGAGTCGGATCCCCTCCGGCGCATGACGGACGTAGACCTCTGCCAGCCGGCTCCGATGGCTGGCCCCGAAGGGCACCATGGCCGCGCTCGTCGTCTCCCGTTCCGGTCCCATGCGTCTAAGACACGCTACCGGCCGGTCCCGTTGCAACGGTCCCGGGCCGGCCCATGCCCGGTCCAGACGATCCGGTGGTCCGACACGCTCGAAGGGACCCGTGTCCTCACGGGTCCCTTCGGCCTTGGTGGTGCCGGTGGATCAGTGGTGCTGACCGAGGCCGTCCGGGCAGCCTCCGCCTTCGCACGTGTCGTGCCCGGAGCCGCCGGTCTCGGTGTCGTGGCCCGGCCCGCCGTCGAGCGTGTCGTTCCCCGGCCCGCCGGAAAGCGTGTCGTTGCCCTTGTCACCCGACAGCGTGTCGTTGCCTCCACCGCCGTTGAGGGTGTCGTTGCCCGCGCCACCGCTCAGGTGGTCGGCGCCGGGGCCGCCGAAGATCTTGTCCATGCCCGCGCCACCGCAGATGGTGTCGTTGCCGCCCCTGCCGTGGATCACGTCGTTCCCGCCGAGGCCGACGATGACGTCGTTGCCCGGCGTGCCGTTCAGGACGTCGTTGCCCGATGTCCCGACGATCGTCGCCTGCTGCCCGTCGCATGTCGGCGTCCGCGGTTGCGCCGACGCGATCGTCGGATGGGCGACGAACACGGCCAGGAGCGCGCTCGCGGCGATGATCCCCGACCGCAGCTTCCACGTTCTCGCGGTGTTCTGCATACCACCCTCCTTCGCCCGACCGCAGTCCGACCTGCGGCGTCTGAGGGCACCGTGTCAGCGACCGTGGAAACGGCTCCCCACCAGGTGGTTAAGGGACGGGAAAGTGGTTCGGATACAAATCATCTTCTTACCGACGCGCGTGGTGACGGCGCCGAGCGGCGATCGCACCGCCGCTCGGCGCCGGCCGTCGCTACTGGCCTTCGCGCACCTCGAAGATCCGCTCGGCGACCAGGCCGTGCGCCTCGCGGTGCACGCGCGCGGCCGTTTCCGCGTCGGGCGCCTCCGCGAGGCAGAAGACCTTGCCCGCACCTTCGTCGACCCAGTAGCGCAGGTACTGCACGCCGTACTGGTCCTGCGTCTTCAGGTCGGCCTCGTGGGCGCCCTTGACGTCTTCGAACGTCGCACCCTCGGGCAACGTCTCGTGCACGTCCATGAACAGTGGCATCTGTCCCTCCTTCTGGTTCGGACGGAGGAACGCTACCGAGCGACCGTTTGGAGCCGCGTTTGCGGGGAACTCCCCTGGGGGAGCCATCCGCTCAACCGTTCCGCCAGGTCGGGGATCGGTCCGACGAGCGCGAGTTGGAGCGCCTCGTCCAGGTGACGCCGGTCGCGGCCACGCTCCAGCTCGACCAGGTCGGTCAGGATCAGCGCTCGCGCCCATGCGTAGACGTCGGGATACCGCCGGCAGCGCGACAGGGCATCCTCGAGCGTCGCCATCGCCCCGTCACGATCGCCGTCCGCCAGGTGCAACGACGACAGGCCTCGGAGGGCGAGCGACTCCCAACACGGCTCGCCGATCTCCGCGCCGATCGTGAACGCTTCGGCGAACCCGTCCCGCGCTTCGCCGCGCCGGCCCGACGCGAGCGAGCACGCGGCGCCCACGAGCATCGGCCAGGGGAGGGCGGCCGTCCACCCGGCTGCCCGCACACGTTCGGTTCCCTGCGCAGCGATCCCCCGGCCGCGCTCGGGATCGCCGGAGCGCTCGATCACCCGTGCGAACGTTCCCTCGGCGTAACCCTGCCACCCGCGCTCTCCCGCCCGATCGAAGCGGTCGATCGCCCGCGTGAGCGCGTCCTCCGCCGCGTTCCACGCGCAGCGGTCCGACCGGCAGATGCCCAGGTAGGTCTCGGCCTTGCCCGCCATGAGCTCGTCGCCGATGTCCTCGGCGTGCGTCACGGATCTGGCGAGCAGCGGTTCGGCCACGCCGTAATCGCCCTCCATCACGAAGACGAACGCCATCTCCCGCTCGACGTCCGCGAGGGCGCACCGATCGCCCACCTCGTTCGCGAGCTGAGCCGCTCGCGAGAGGAGACCCTTCGCCTCCTGGTCGCGCCCCCGGTGGGTGTGGATCAAGGTTGCGGCGAGGAACGACAGCGACGTGAGCTCCAGTCGCGGGTCGCCGCTGGCGAGCGCGATGTCGGCCGCTCGGCGCGCCGTCCCGGCGGCGCGATCGTGATCGCCGGCCAACAGCCGTGCGCGCGCGGATTCCAGGAGTCCGCGCGCGGACGGCGTCGACGGGATCCCGGCGCTGGTCGTACGTCGATCGAGCGGACGCCGGATCGTGTCGGGGAGCGGAACACCGAGACCCTCGGCATAGCGCTTCTCGAGGGCGTCGACCCGGTCGAGCGCGACGTCGAGGTGCCCGTCCTGTACCAGCAGGTCGATGAACACCTCGTTCAGGTTGTCGCAGAACGGGTCGAGCGCCATCCCGCGTTCCACCATCCGCAACGCGCGTTCGCGATCGTTGGATGCGAGTTGCGTGGACGCCCACCAGATCGCCTCGGCGGCCGAGTCGTGGATCCGCGTGCGATGCAACGCGAGCCACATCTCGAACGCGGGCGCGTCGTCGAACCACATGCCGTCGAGCAGCTCTCCGGCGAACACCGTCTCGATCTCGTCGGGATCGTCGGGCACCGCCAGCAGCCGGAGGACGTCGACGTCCGCGTCCTCGCCGAGCAGGAGGTGCAGACGGCCGCCCCGTTCCTCGATCCGCATCTCCGGTTCGACCGCGCGCCGTACCTGGTGCAGCAGCCAACGGAGCGCGGCGAGCGGGTCGTTCGCCTCGGGCTCGAGCCGACCCGCGATGTCCCGCCGCGTGGGTGGACGATCTTCGAGCAACAGGTACGTCAGGAATCCCCAGGGTTTGCGGCCCGCCAGGCGGACCGGCTCCCCGTCGCGGGTGATCGATGGGGGCCCCAGGAGCTGAACGCGCAGCGACACGCGCCGAGTCTATGGCTTCGGCCGAGTTGGGTCAGGTGGCTTCGATCGCGAACACCGGATGCAGCGTATGTCGACCGCCTACCCGGGTCGGTACCAGTCGCTCGTGTTCGACCAGTCGGTATGGCCGTGCTCGCCCGGCGCCCGGCCGAGCCGCGCGACCGGCCCGGGGGCGCGGGTGGTCTTCCCGGTGGCCGGGTCGAAACGGAGGAGGAGCAGGACGCCGGGGGAGCTCGGTTGGAGTCCGCGCTTCACCACCGTGAGGAACCGGCCGTCGGCCGACCACCGCGCGGCCTCGTAGGCGGCGTTGCCCGGTTCGCTCAGCCGGCGCCGCCGGCTGCCGTCGGCGGCGAGCAGCCACAGCGCGCGGATCCCGCGTCCCGGTGGCGACTCGGCACCGTTCGGCGTGGCCGTCGCGACGATCCAGTCGCCGTTCGGAGAGCAGGCCGGCCAGATCCAGCTGCGGCTGAAGTCCTTGGACAGGTTGTGATATCGCCAGTCGGGCGGCCCCGACACGAGGATCTGGTTCCCTTCGCTCGGCGAGCGGCCACCACCGCCGGACAGGGCCAGCGTCTTGCCGCACCAGCTGAGGAAGTCGTCGTAGGGCAGCACCGGGTCGAACACGTTCACCCAGTCGCCGCCGTCGGCGGGCACGGTGTTGAGCGGGACACCCGTGCGGTCGGCGAACCTCGAGAAGAACACCACCCATCGCCCGTCGGGCGACCACCCGGCGGCCTGCGGCGGCGCCTTCGTCCCCGGCGACACGCGGTAGACGGTCGTCGTCGCACCGTCCGCCACGTCGACGACGGCGATGTGATCCCCACCCAGGTCCGCCTCGAGCGACCTGCCGTCGGGGCTGAACGCCACATGGCCGGCATCCGATCCGTCCTTCACCAGCACGCGCCGGTCGTCCTCCGGACCGCCGACCACAACGCCGCCCCCGGCGGTCACGCCGGCCGTTACGTCCTCGGTGGGCGACCACTGCCAGGTGCGCAGCTCCCCGACCGGGTTCTGGACCTGGCCGCCGGCCGCCGGCACGATCGCGCCGTCTCCGAACGCGACCCACGTGCCGTCCTGACTGAAACGGACGGGTGCGGCGGCGCCGGTCGCGACGAGGGTGCGCTCCTCACACGTGTCCAGGTCCACCAGATGGAGCGCCCCGCCTTCCACCCACGCGACGGACCCGAGGTTGGCGTCGCCGCCTGCGAGGCGGGTCGACGGGCACGTGGGGGTCGCGACGGAGGGCGTGGGGGACGATCCGTCGTTCCGTGACCCGAGCCAGGACGGGAGGAACACCGCCGCGGCGACGCCCCCCGCGGCCACCGCGACGACGAGCAGGGCGCCGACGATCCTTCGTCCGGTGATCCGACGCCCGCGGGCGTATAGGTGGCGGCCAGAACGCGGCATCTTGGGTACCGACGCTACCCCGTCGCATGCCGTTCCCTTCGTAGGCGGGCGCGGTCGGTCGCGCGTTCCGCCGTGTCGACATAGGCTGGCATCCGGTCATAGGAAGGAGGGCGCGATGCCCAAGTACATGTATAAGGTCTCGTACTCCGTGGAAGGTCTGCGCGGAGTGGTCAAGGAGGGAGCCGCCAGCCGGGCGTCCTTCATCGAGAAGCTCACCGCCAAACTCGGCGGGAAGATGGAGAGCTTCCACTTCGCGTTCGGGCCGACCGACGTGTACGTGATCTCCGAACTGCCGGACGATGCCACGGCCGCGGCGCTCGCGATGGCGGTCGGCGCGTCCGGGACCGGCGGCATCGAGACCGTGAAGCTGCTCACGCCGGCGGAGGCCGACGCCGCCGCGGGGATCGACACGGGATACCGGCCGCCCGGAGGCTGATCTCGACTCGCGCCCTTCAGCCGATCAGCGGCAGGCGCGGGTCCTCGTGAGGCGCGCGGCCCGACGCCGCGCGCACCCAGGCGAGGTCGTCCGACAGGTCCGACGGCCGTCCTCCCACCGTCCGGCGCCGCAGCAGTTCGTCCATGACCCCGGCCGTGAACGCGACCCCCTCCGAGGTCGCGATCGTTTCGCGTCCGAGCCCGTCGGTGAGATCGAACCCGTGGACGACCGCCTCGACGATCCGGCTCGGCGCGAACTCGCCGAGCTCCATCAGCGCGTAGTACCCCGACCCGACGAGCGACGGCGGGTTGGCGCGCGACTCCTCGATCGTCTTGGTGAACGTCTCGCGGAGCACGCCAGGCATGTCCGCCGGCGTCTTGCCCTCCACCATGGTGTAGGCGTAGTCGTAGACGACGGGCGCGACCTCCGAGCGGGGGAAGATGAAGAAGCTCACGCGGTCGCGTCCGACCTGGCCGTCGGACGGGGAGGCGATCAGCATCCGGGTGAGGCCGATCGAGATGTCGAAGTGCCCGGCGAGCTCGAAGATCGTCCAGTGCGGCGCGCTCGGGTCCCACGGCTCCAGCCTGGTCTGCTTCTTCCAGTCGTCGCCCGACACCTCGTCGAAGACCGCCAGGACGCCCTGCAGCTCCCGTTCGAGCATGTCGATCTCGTCCTCGTAGGTCCCCATGCCTCCTCCTTCGTCCCGCCGCGGAGGTGCCGTGCTAGCCCTCGCGTCCGACCACGAACCAGATCCCGTGCACGGGCTCGTCACCCAGGTTCCAGAGGCGGTGCGGCTGGGTCGAGTCGAACCCGATCGAGTCGCCCGGTTCGAGCTCGTAGCGGTCGAACCCGAGCTGGACGCCCAGACGGCCCGAGACCACGAACCCGTACTCGCGACCGGGGTGACGCACCATCATCGTGTCGGATGCCGACGAGCCGCCGACGTCGTAGGTGACGTGCATGAAGTCGACGTCCTCGTGCTGATGGCTGGTGAGGCGTTCCCATCGGACGCCCGAATCCAGGTCGATCACGTGGCGCTCGTCCGAGCGAACGACCGGGCCCAGGTCGGCGCTTCCCGAGGATCCCTGGTCGTGTCCGTGGCTCGCTTCGCTGTGTCCGTTGCTCCCGCGGAACACGTCGTCGACGGACGCGCCCAGCTCGGTGACGATCGCGTACAGCGTGCTCACCGACGGCTTGGACTGGCCGGACTCGATCTGGGAGATGAGGCTCGCGGAGAGACCGATCCGCCGCGCGAGCTCACGCTGGCTGATGCTGACCCGTTCGCGTTCTTCGCGGAGCCTGGTTCCGATGTCCTCCAGTTCGCCGGCCATCCCGCCCCCAGTTCCGCTCGACGCCCGCAGGATAGACGTTCGGCTCCTGCCGGGCATCTCGGTGGCACTTCCCCGTTCGGGCATCAGTAAGACTACTAGCGAGAGCTCACGGTGTGCAGCATCGCTGATCGGCCTCCCTAGCGCAGCGGGGCCAAGATATGTAGTGTGCCTGGACAGTGAGGGGCCAGTCGTTCAACGGGGGCAGTCGGTGAGGCCATCGGCCGGGCGCGGGGATCGCACGTGACGTCGAAGATCCTGCTGAGCGGCGGATGCGTCCTCACGCTTGGGGCGAAGACCCCCAACTTCACCCAGGGCGACGTCCTCATCGACGACGGCGTGGTGGCGGAGGTGGGCTCCGGGCTCCGCGCCCGCGACGCCGAGCGGGTGGACGCCACCGGCACCGTCGTCATGCCCGGCTTCGTCGACACCCATCGCCACGCATGGACGTCCTTGTTCCGCAACATCGGCGACGGCACCTTGAGTACAGAGACACCGATCCCCGCATCGGTCGGCGATCACTATCGGCCCGACGACGTCTACGCCGCGACCTTGATCGGTCTGCTCGGCGCGGCCGAGGCGGGCATCACCACCGTCGTCGACTGGTCACCGCTGCGACCCGACGGCGGCCTCGCGGAAGCGGCGCTCCAGGCCCACGCGGACTCCGGACTCCGCACCGTGTTCGTCCACGCCGGTCGTCACGGGACGCAGAGCGGGGAGGCAGGCGGGCCCGCGACCAGGGAGGTCGTTGCTCGCCTCGCCGGCGCGGCCGGGCCGTCGACCAGCATCGCCCTCGGATCCGTCGTGGACGGCTCGACCGATCTCGACCCGATCGTCGACGGTTGGTCGCTGGCCCGGGAACTCGGCCGTCGCATCCATGCCGATATCGGCTCGGGGAACCCGCACCGTGGGGCGATCGCCACGCTCGGCGGGCGGGGGCTCCTGGGTGAGGACGTCACGCTCGTCCATTGCGCGGGTCTCGGCGACGCGGACGTCGATGCCATCGCGGCGTCGCGAGCCTCGGTGTCGTTCGTGCCGTCGGGCGAGGTGCCGAGCGGCATCGGATCGCTACCGCTCATCCAGCAGCTGATCGACCGCGACATCCGGCCCGGCCTCGGGGTCGACGACGGATGCGTGACCCCCGGCGACATGTTCGCGCAGATGCGGGCGGCGGACTCGATGCAGCACGCGACCGTCTTCGATCGCAAGCTCGCCGGGAAGGCCGGGGTCCCTCGACTGATGAGCACGCGCGACGCGATCCGCTACGCCACGGTCGACGGCGCGCGGGTCGCGGGGCTGGCGGGCGTCACGGGCTCTCTCGAACCCGGCATGCGCGCCGACGTGATCGTGCTTCGGACCGACCGCCCCAACGTCTTCCCGATCAACGACCCGATCGGCGCGGTCGTGTGGGGCATGGACACGTCGAACGTCGACTGGGTCTTCGTCGATGGGCGTGTCGTGATGCGCGGCGGCGTCCTCGAAGCCGACACGCAACGTGCGCGAAGCCTTGCGACGGAAGCTCGACAGCGGGTAGCGGCCGCCTCCGGCCTGTTCGCCGGCGCCTCGCACGGAGGTCGGACGTGAGCACCCAACGGACGCCCTCTTCCGCGATCACGTCGTTCGTGGTGGCCTCGCGTTACCTGCCGGTGTACGTCGCGATCGCGCTGCTCACCATCATCGCCTCGATCTGGGCGCCGGCGACACTGCGCGGACCGGGGCTGAGCTCGATCGCCCCGTTCGGCACGCTCCTGGCTATCACCGCGCTCGGCCAGATGTTGGTGATCATGACCGGGGGCATCGATCTCAGCGTTCCCGGAACCCTCACGCTCGCCGCGGTGGTCATGGTCGGCGTGGGCCAGGGCTCGGACGAGCGCATCTGGACCGCGATCGGCGTCGCGCTGGTCCTGGCCGTGGTGGTCGGGCTGGTCAACGGGATCCTCATCGGGGCGCTCGGGCTCAACGCGCTCATCGTCACCCTGGCGGTCGGGCAGATCGTGAGCGGCATCGCCTTCCGTTACTACTCGGAGGTCGCCATCCAGACCCCGGTGCCGGCGAGGCTTTCCACGTGGACCGCGACGCGGTTCCTCGGCGTGACGCGGACCTTTTGGTTGGGAGTGGTGATCACGGTCCTGTTGATCGTGTTGTTCAGGTTCACCACGCTTGGGCGGAGGTTCCAGGTCGTCGGCGCCAACCCCACCGCGGCGCGGATCTCGGGTCTGCGGGTCAATCTGAACCAGGTGACGGCCTACGTCGTGGCGGCGCTCTTCTACGCCGGCGCGGGGATCTTGCTGGCCTCGTTCCTCGGCACCGTGAGTATCACCATCGGGGCTCCGTACCTGCTTGGCCCGATCGCGGCCGTGGTCATCGGCGGCGCGTCGCTCACCGGTGGGCTGGCCAGCCCGCTGTCGACGTGGGCGGCGGCCTTCTTCCTGGCCGGGCTCAACCAGATGATGCGCGTCATGGGCCTGCCCACCGCGCTCCAGTTCGTGGTCTTCGGCATCGTCATCGTCGGAGGCATGTTGGTGTCGGGAGATCGGATCATCCGGGCGGTGGAGCACCTGCTCCGAGAGCGGAAGCGACCGGATGCGATCGACACACAGACCGTCAGCACTTCCAGCGGCGGGACGCGATGAGAAAGGAGGCACGTTCAGCCGGTCCGCTCGATCAGCGATGGCGAGCGCCATCCACACAGGGAGGGGGAACATGAAACGCATCAAGATCATCGGCATCGTCGCGACGCTCGCGTTGGTGGCCGTGGCGTGCAGCAGCGGCGGTAACGACGCCGGGACGTCGCCGAGCGCGGCCACCGGCGGTGCCACGACGGGGGCCACCGGGGCCACCGGGGCGACCGGGCCGCTGGCGCAATACGGTGAGAGCACTAACGCCGACCCGGCGCTGGTGGAGAGGGCGATGGGGCCGGTCCAGGGCGTGCCGGACATCGTCCTGGCCTCGATCGCCCGCGCCAATCAGGACCTCGACCAGGCGACGATCGACAAGGCGATCGAGTGCTGGAACGCGACCGAGTGCGATACGGGCACCGGCGGCGACATCACCATGGGCTACGCCGACGGCGGCGGTCTCAACGTGTGGCGGCAGGTGACCCGCATGGAGGCCATCCTCCAGGCGCTCACCTACCCGCAGATCGGCAAGATGATGTTCCGCGACGCGCAGTGGAACCCCGACCCGTCGGTTGCCGCCGGCGACATCCGGTTCCTGATCCAGGCGGGCGTCGACTTCATCATCGGGTATCCCGACCAGGGCACGAACATCGCCGATGCCATCCTGGAAGCCAAGCAGGCGGGTATCCCCTACTCGACGTACTCGGCGGGTTGGGTCGGTCTCCCCGGTCAGGAAGGGGCCCTCGTCCCCGGTCAGGACTACCTCACCGTGGTGGGGGAGGACCTCTGCGCGCTCGGCAAGAGCTTCGCGAAGGTGATCGACGACGGGGTCGGGTCCGGCACGGTCGGACTCATGGGCGGCACGCCCGGCAACGCCCTGTCGCTCGGTTGGCAGCGGTGCTACGAGAAGGCGTTGAACCCCGGCATCAAGACGCTCGGCCCGGCGGACACCTACTGGGCGAACGACGTCGCCCTGCAGACGGTCAACGGGTGGCTCTCGACGGACCCCAACATCGCGGGGTACGCATACGAGTACGCCGACGGGCTCAACACCGCCCTGAAGGCGTACTCCCAGTTGGGGATCCCGATCGGCAAGCTCACGGTCGCGTTGCGGACCGACGAGCAGACGCTGTTCTGCACCTGGAAGAAGATGAACGACCCCGACTTCCACATCTGGTACTCGGCGGGCGGCAACTTCCAGTCACGGACCGCCGTCACCGCGTCGATGATGGAACTCCAGGGTGCGACGATCCCGGCTGAGATCGTCGTCCCGCACGTCATGCGAGAGATCACCGCGTCCGACTGCAACCCGGACAGGGTGACGCCGACGGTGTCGGGCACCTCATTGGTGCCGGACAACGTGCTCGCTCTGATGTATCCGAACGGATGAGCAACGGCGATCCACGAGGAGGGTCGGCGACCGGGGACGTGGTCCTCGAGCTGCGCGGTGTCTCGCGGCAGTTCGGGGCGGTTCGGGCGCTGACCGACGTCAGCTTCGACTGCCGTGCCGGCGAGGTGCACGCTCTCGTCGGCGAGAACGGCTCGGGGAAGTCGACCCTCCTCGGGGTCGCGAGCGGGTTCGTGGACCCCGATCTGGGCACGGTCCGGATCGGGGGCCAGCCCCTCCGGCGGGACTCTCCCGCCCTGGCCAGGAAGCTGGGCCTGGCCATGGCCTACCAGGACACATCGCTGATCCTGGCTCAGCCGGTCAAGAACAACCTGTATCTCGCGGCGCCGCCGGACCAACGACCGCCGTTCTGGCGGAGGAAGCGATGGGCGCGGCGCGTGCTGGCGGAGTTCGACCTGGACCTCGAACTCTTCCCCGACGCCCCGGCCGGGTTCCTCACCCTGGCCGACCGCCAGCTCTTCGAGGTGGCCAAGGCCCTCGTCACCGACCCCAAGGTGCTCCTGCTCGACGAGCCGACCACGGCGCTCGGGCCCAGCGAGGTGGAGGCGCTGCACCGCACCGTCGTCGCGTGCCGGAGCCGAGGCGTGGGGGTCGTCTACGTGAGCCATCGTCTGCCCGAGGTCCTCGAGGTCGCGGATCGGGTCACGGTCCTGCGCGACGGCCGGAACCAGGGCACGTTCGAGGCGAGCGAGACCGGCGAGTCGGCCCTGGTCGAACTGATCGTCGGCCGCCCGTTCGAGGCGGCGTTCCCACCACCCGCGCAGGAGGCCACCGAGCCGCGCGAGGTGCTCGTCGTGGACGGTCTCCAGGGACAGTCGTTCGGCCCCGTCAGCTTCACGTTGGAGAGCGGGGAGATCGTCGGTATCGCCGGCGCGGAGGGCAACGGCCAGCCCCAGCTCTTCGACTGCCTGGCGGGCCGTCAGCCGCCACGCGCGGGACGGATCGTCTGCGGCGGCAAGGAGCTGATGCTGACGTCGACCCATGAGGCGGTGCGGTCGGGGATCATGCTGTTGCCGGGTGACCGCAAGCTCGAGGCGTTGATGCCCGTGCTCGGGGTGCGGGTCAACTCGACCGTCCAGACGCTGCGCCGGTTCAGCGTGCTGGGATTCCTCCGCCGGCGCCTGGAGCGCAAGACGGTCCAGGACCTCGTGGGGCGACTCGACATCCGCACACCGTCGCTCGAGCAGCCCGTGCAGTTCCTCTCGGGAGGCAACCAGCAGAAGGTCGCGGTCTCGCGCTCGTTCCTGCGGGAGCCGACCGTCATCCTCGCGTACGAGCCCACCCAAGGTGTCGACGTCGGTTCGCGCTTCGACATCTATCAGGCGTTGCGCTCCCGGACCGACGCGGGGACCGCGCTGGTGGTCAAGTCGAGCGACCCGCTCGAGCTCGCCGGTCTATGCGACCGGGTGCTGGTGATGTCCCGCGGGCAGATCATCGAGGAGATCCCCGGTGACGAGCTCGACGAGCTCCGCATCGTCGAGGCCATCGTCCGCGGTCCCGGCCTGTCGAAGGCCGGACGTTCACCGCTCGGCGCCGCCATGCCCAGGAGTGCATCCCCTCAGGGCACGACGTGACCGCCCGTCTCGACTCGGCCAGGCTGGCGATCCGCAAGGTCGTCCGCGATGCTCGCGACAAGAACAAGTGGCGGAAGATCGTCCGGTTCCGCCTGTGGATGCCGGTGGTGCTGCAGCTCCTGCTGATCGTGGCGGTGGCGGTGTACACCAGTTCCCGGTTCCCGGGATTCATCAACCACGCGAACGTCACGAGCATCCTCCTGCTCGCCGTCCCGCTCGCCATGGTCGCGATGGGCCAAACGCATGCACTCCTCGTCGGCTATCTCGACCTGTCGGTCGGAGCCATGGTCACCCTCGGCGTGGTGATCGCCTCGTTCTTGATCGGCCCCGACTCCACCAGCACGCAGATCGTGCTCGGGGTGGGCGCCATCTTCGGTTGCGGGCTGGCGCTCGGGTTGGTCAACGCCGGTCTCGTTCGTGGCTTGAAGATCCCATCGATCATCGCCACCTTGGCCACCCTCAGCATCCTCAACGGGATCTCGCTCACCCTGCGAACGACACCCGGCGGGATCATCGACCGCGACTTCACCTCGTGGCTGGGCAAGACCATCGGGCCGATCCCGATCGTCGCAGTCGTCGTCCTGGTCGGGGCCGTCGCGCTCGACTACTGGCTCCATGCCAGTGGTTCGGGTCTCCAATTGCGCTCGGCCGGGTTCGACGAGCAGTCGGCGAAACGCAGCGGCGTTCCCACCACGTGGATCCGGGTCAGGGCGCTGGTGCTCTCGAGCCTGTTCGCCACGCTCGCGGCGTTCTTCGTCATGACCCGTTCCGGGATCGGGAACGCACAGATCGGCGACAGCTACGCGCTGAGCAGCATCACCGCGGCGGTGCTCGGCGGGGCAGCGCTGTCCGGGGGAAGGGCGACGTTCATCGGCGCCTCGGTCGCGTCGGTGCTCCTGGCGCTCATCATCGCCGCGCTCCCCTTCCTCGGCCTGAGCGCCGAGCACGGCATGGTGATCACCGGCGTCCTGGTGCTCCTCGGCATCACGCTGTTCCAGGCGGGGGACATCAAGGAACTCGTGAAGCGGAACTACAAGCGTGCCCGGCGCCGGGTGATCGGGAGCCGTGCGGCGCGGTCCACCGATCTTCCGGAGCTGTACCCCTCGGGCCCCGACTTCCGGACGGTGCCGACGGGACGGATGCTGATCCGGGGCGGCACGGTGCTCAGCCTCGACCCCCACGTCGGCGACTTCACCCACGCCGACGTGCTCATCGAGCGAGGCGAGATCGTGGAGGTCGGCCCGGGTCTCGTGGCGGCGGATGCCGAGGTGATCGATGCGTCGGGCATGATCGTCATGCCGGGGTTCGTCGACTCCCATCGGCACATCTGGGAGGGACTCCTGCGCAACATCGGCACCGACGTTCCGCTGGAGGGGCGGTCCGGCTACATCTCGCACGTGCTGCACAAGCTGGCGCCCGCGTTCCGGCCGGAGGACGCGTACATCGGCGATCTGATCTCCGCGCTGGGCGCTATCGACGCCGGGATCACCACGCTCCTCGACTGGTCGCACATCCAAGGTTCGCCGGCGCACACCGACGCGGTGATCCAGGCGCTCAAGGACTCCGGTCTGCGTGCGGTGTTCGCCTACGGGTTCCCGTGGTGGGGCAAGTGGGAGGAGCGCCAGCCGAGCTGGTTCGTCCGGGCGGCGACCGAGCACTTCTCCACGACGGATCAGATGCTCACGCTGGCGCTCGCGGCGCCCGGCCCCGAGTTCACGGACTTCGAGGTGACACGCGACCACTGGAAGCTTGCGCGAGAGGCAGGCGCGCGGATCACCACGCACGTGGGGGTGGGGAGCTACGGACAGGACGGGAAGCTCCAGGAGATGGGAGAGGGCGGTCTCCTCGGCCCCGACACGACGTACATCCACTGCACGACGCTGAACGACACCGAGATCCAGATGATCGTCGACACCGGAGGCACCGTGTCGCTGGCGTCGCCGGTGGAGATGATGATGGGCCACGGGATGCCTCCGATCCAGAAGTTCCTCGACCGGGGGCTCCGTCCCAGCCTGAGCGTGGACGTCGAGACCAACGTGCCGGGCGACATGTTCAATCAGATGCGCTCGGTGCTGACACTCCAACGGGCGTCGGCGACCGCCGTGGGGAAGGCACCGCTTCGGACCAGCGAGATCCTCGCGTGCGCGACCATCGAAGGGGCCCGGGCCGTGGGACTCGACTCGAAGGTGGGGACCCTGACGCCGGGCAAACAGGCAGATGTCATCGTGCTGCGCACCGATCGGATGAACGTCACACCGCTCAACGACCCGGCGACCGCGGTCGTCTCGGGGATGGACACCGGGAACGTCGACACGGTCGTGATCGCCGGCCGGGTGATGAAACGTCACGGCGAACTGCTCCACGTCGACTGGCCGGCGGTGAGACGGATGGCCGGCGAGGCCAGGGATCACGTGCTCGCCAAGTCAGGCTTCAAGCCCCCGGGCATCTAGAGGTGGATGCCCCCGAGACAAGCGAGGCTGGACATGATGGACACTCTCACTGAACACCCGGTCCGCACGGTCGGCGTGCACACGAGCGGAGGACCGGCGTATGATGCATCTCGCGGCGGACCCGGTAAGTGTGGCTATCCGACGGTCGGTCGCCGATCTGGCCACTCGAGGAGGGGATGGCGATGACGACGGAAGGGTTCCCGGTCGCGACGACCCAGGCGCCCGGCATGGCCGGCGTCGACTGGGAGGTCCGCGTCGACTTCGAGCGGCTCCGCGCATATCGGATGGCTCGCGTACAGCAGCAGCTGGCAGCCTCCGACCTCGGCGCGGTCCTGCTCTTCGAGACCAGCAACATCCGCTACGCCACCGGCACGCACATCGGCTACTGGGCGTTCAACAAGGGCGAGCGTTACGCGCTGGTGACGCGCGGAGGCGGCCAGCCGCGGATCTGGGACTTCGGCTCGGCGGCGAAGGCCCACCGGCTGCAGCTCCCGAAGCTCTATGACGAGAGCAACTCGGTGGGCGGCAACACGGGACTGCAGGGCGCGATCTCGCCCGTCGTCGGGCTCCAGCGCCGCGCGGCGGAGGAGATCCGTTCGGTCCTGAAGGAAGAGGGCCTGGCCGACATGCCGCTCGGCGTCGACGTCGCCGAGACGTCGGTCTTCCTCGAGCTGCAACGCGCCGGGATCGACGTTCGCGACGGTCAGCAGGTGATGATGCTCGCCCGCGAGATCAAGAACCAGGACGAGATCATGCTGCTCAGCCAGGCGTGCGCCATGGTCGACGGCGTGTACCAGGACATCTTCGAGTTCCTGAAGCCGGGCGTGCGGGAGAGCGACGTCGTGGCGCTCGCGCACAAGCGGTTGTTCGAGATGGGCTCGGAGTTCGTCGAGGCGATCAACTCGATCGCCGGCGAGCGGTGCAGCCCGCACCCCCACGTCTTCTCCGACCGGTTGATCCGTCCCGGCGACCAGGCGTACTTCGACATCATCCACGTGAACAACGGCTACCGGACGTGCTACTACCGGACGTTCGTGGTGGGCCGCGCGACCACGGCGCAGCGCGACGCGTTCAAGCGCTCGCGCGAGTGGATGGACGCCGCGATCGACGTGGTGAAGCCGGGGAACACGACCGACCAGATCGCCGCGGTGTGGCCGAAGGCCGAGGAGTTCGGGTTCAAGGACGAGATGGACGCCTTCGGGCTGCAGTTCGGCCATGGCGTGGGCGTGGGCCTGCACGAGCGTCCCATCATCAGCCGCCTGAACTCGTTCGACGAGCCCATCGAGCTGAAGGAAGGGATGCTGTTCGCTCTCGAGACCTACTGCCCCGCGGCCGATGGTCGGTCCGCGGCGCGGATCGAGGAGGAGGTCGTGGTGACCGCGGAGGGACCGGTCGTCATCACGCTCTTCCCGTGCGAAGAGCTGATGGTCGCCAATGAGTATTGAGCGACGAGGACGACGGGTGATCGGATGGTGACGGCCACGGACCAGGCCGTCCGCCTGCAGATGTACCGGATGATGCAGGAGGGCCGGTTGTTCGAGCGGAGAGCGCAGGACCTCTTCCTCCAAGGGCTGGTCAAGGGAACCTCGCACCTCGGGCTCGGCCAGGAGGCGGTCGCGGCGGGGTTCGCGGCGGCGCTCCGAACCGACGACCTGGTCTTCTGCACCTATCGCGGACATCTGCACACGCTGCTCCGCGGCGCGCCGATGACCGGCCTGATGGCCGAGCTGTTGGGACGATCCACCGGCGTCTGCGGCGGCAAGGGCGGCTCGATGCACCTCACCGACGTCTCGCACGGCGCGATGGGCTCCTACGCCATCGTCGGGGCGCACATGCCGATCGCGGCCGGCGCGGCGTGGGCCGCGCAGGAACGGGGGACCGGACAGGTCGCCGTCTGCTTCTTCGGCGACGGGACCACGAACATCGGCGCGTTCCACGAGGCGCTCAACTTCGCCGCGGTGTGGAAGCTGCCCGTCGTGTTCGTCTGCGAGAACAACCTCTATATGGAGTACACGCCGATCTCGCAGGTGACCGCGGTCGAGCACCCCGCCGCGGACCGCGCGTCGGCCTACGGGCTGGAGTCCATCCTGGTGGACGGGAACGACCCCGACGCTGTGCACGAGGTCGCCGTCCGCGTGGTGGAGCGCGCGCGATCCGGCGACGGTCCCTCGCTCGTGGAGGCGATGACCTACCGTCACGGGGGTCACTCCCGCGCCGATCCCGGGAAGTACCGGCCGGAGGACGAGGTGAAGTCGTGGCTCGCGCGCGACCCCATCCCCAACTACCGCGAGCGGCTGCTCGCCGACGGCGTCGAGGCGGCCGCGCTGGATGCGATCGAGGCCGAGGCGCTCGCGGCGGTCGACCGGGCGACCGAAGAAGCGAAGGCGGGCCCGTTCCCGGATCCGGCCGCTCTCCCGAACGACCTGTGGGCCGACGGGGGGTCCGCGTGGCGGAACTGACGTACCGCGAGGCCGTGGCACGCGCGATCGCGCAGGAGATGGAACGCGACCCGAGCGTCTACTTCATCGGCGAGGACGTCGCCGCCGCCGGCGGGGTGTTCAAGACGACCGAGGGTTTGCAGGACCGTTTCGGCCCGAAGCGCGTCCGCGATACACCGATCTCCGAGCAGGCGATCATCGGCGCGATCATGGGCGCGGCCATGAACGGCCTGCGCCCCATCGCCGAGATCATGTTCAGCGATTTCTTCGCGGTCTGCTGGGACATGATCGCGAACCAGATCGCGAAGGCCCGCTACATGACGAACGGTCAGGTCTCCCTGCCGCTCGTGATCCGGACCGCGAACGGCGGCGGCGTCCGCTTCGGCGCCCAGCATTCCCAGAGCGTCGAGAGCTGGGCGATGGCGATCCCGGGACTGAAGGTCGTGGTCCCCTCGACGCCCGTGGATATGATCGGGTTGTTCGCCGCGGCCGTCCGGGATCCGGATCCGGTGATCGTCGTCGAGCCCAAGGTCTTGTACTCGTCGAAGGGGGAGGTGCCCGACGGCGAGATCGTGGACGAGCTCGGGAGCGCCCGGCTGATGCGGGCCGGCGACGACGTCACCATCTGCGCGCTCGGCGCCATGGTGCCGAAGGCGCTCGACGCGGCCGAGCGGCTGAGCGGCGACGGCGTCTCGGCCGAGGTGATCGACGTCAGGTCGCTCGTCCCGCTCGATGTGCGAGCGATCCTCGGATCCGTCGGCAAGACCAGCCGGCTGGTGACCGTCGAAGAGAACCCGCGACTGTGCGGGTGGGGGGCCGAGGTCGCGTCGATCGTCGCCGACGAGGGCTTCTTCGCGTTGGACGGGCCGATCGTGCGCGTCACGACGCCACACCTGCCGCTGCCCGCCGCCGACGCGCTCGAGGACCTCGCGATCCCATCGGCGGACCGCATCGTTGAGGGCGTCCTCCGCGCCGTGCACTGAGGAAGGTCGGGAAGGAAGGGGAACGGAGATGGCGGATCGGATCCGCGATCGTGACGGCAAGCTCGCCGGCGACTGGGACTCCGCGAGGAAGAAGGTCGAGGCGTCGAGCGCGTTCCTGTCGGACGCGCTCGCCCAGAAGAAGGCATCGGCCGAAGCGTGAGCTCCCGACACCTGGTCCGCAGGGGCGGCGAGATCGACCTCGTCGCTCCTGCGGGTTCCAACGCCACCGGGTTACGGCGGTGGTCGATCGTCGACGAAGGCACGCCCGGCGCGGTGCACACCGACTTCGCGATCGTCGAGCTGGCCGGCGGCGGCCGGATCCCCTGGCATGTGCACAGCTACGAGGACAGCCTGTACGTCCTGGAGGGCGAGGTCGTCGTCGACACCGGGGAGGGCGCCAACCTGCTGCGCGTCGGCGACTACGGGGTGAGCGCCGTCGGGGAGCCGCACGCGCTCCGCAACGTGTCCGACTCGCCGGCCCGATGGGCACAGATGCTGGCGCCGCAGCCGCGCGCGCGGGTCCATGGCGACACCTACCCGGTGCCTGCGCTCCCGGAACGCGAGCCAACGGCGATCGACGTCCGGGATCCGCGGACCCGGTCGTTCGGACACATCGACCCGGGGAACATGGAGGTCGACAAGCAGACGCAGGACATGCTCGCCGTCTCGGCCAGCATGCGCACCGCGCTCCTCGTCTACAGCGGGATCACGGTGAAGATGATGATCGACAGCGATCTGGGGGCGCAGCTGCTCACGATGTTCATGGTGCAGTACGAACCGCGTGGGATGGCGGGCAGGCACGACCACGCGTACGAAGAGACGTACCTGATCCTCGACGGCGAGGTCGACGCGGAGTTCGACGGCGAGTCCTACCACCTGGTCCCCGGCGACGTCGCGTGGGCGGGCGTCGGTTGCGTCCATGCGTTCTCGAACCCCGGGCCCGGCATCGTCCGGTGGCTCGAGACCCAGGCGCCGCAGCCCCCGGCGCGTCACTCGTATCGGTTCGCGCGGGACTGGGAGTACCTCGGCGACGCGACTTCGACGAAGGAGGGATGAACGCAGATGGATGAGCGATCGGTCGTCGTGGTCGGGGGGACCCAAGGACTCGGGCGCGACCTGGCACGCCACTACGCGGAGGCAGGTCGACGTGTCGTGATCACGGGGCGCGATACGGACCGAGCCGCCGCGGTCGCCGCGGAGCTGGGCGAGAACGTCGGCAGCGCCGCGTTCGATCTGTCCGAGCCGGAGTCGATCGCGCCCGCGCTGGCAGAGATCGGCTCGGTCGACCGCCTCGCGCTGGCCGCGCTCGACCGCGACCTCAACAGTGTCGCCGACTACGACGTGGTGAAGGCGATCCGCTTGGTCACCCTGAAGCTCGTCGGCTACACCGAGACGGTCCATGCCCTGCTGGGGCGGCTCACGCCCGACGCGTCGATCGTGATCTACGGGGGCCTCGCGAAGCTGCGGCCGTATCCGGGCTCGACGACGATCACGACCATCAATCACGGCGTGGACGGACTGGTCCGGACGATGGCCGCGGAGCTGCCTCCGATCCGTGTGAACGCGCTGCATCCGGGGATCGTGGCCGACAGCCCGTTCTGGGCGCCGAAGACCGAGGCGCTCGAGGCGACGCGTGCCAAGACCCCGACCGGACGACTGGTGGAGATGCGCGACGTCACTGAGGCGGCCGTGTTCCTGCTGGAGAATCCGTCCATGCACGGCACCGAGGTCCGGATCGACGGAGGCTGGTCGCTCACATGACCGATCCGATGACGGTAGCCGTCGTCGGCGCCGGTCGGATGGGGGGCGCGATGGTCGGGACGCTCCGGCGCGCCGGAGTTCCCGTCCGCGTCTGGAACCGCACGGCCGCGGTCGCCCGCGAGGTGGCCGACCGAACCGGAGCTTCGTCCTCGCAGACCGTCGTCGAAGCGATGGACGGCGCGGATGTCGTGATCTCGAGCCTGGCCGACGACGCCGCGGTGATCGCGACCTACGGCGGGTCGGTAGGCGTCGCCGCCGGATCGCACGAGGGGCAGGTCGTACTGGAGATGAGCACGATCGCCCCCCACACGGTTCGCGAGATCGCACCGCCGATCGAAGAGCGTGGCGCGACGTTGCTGGATGCTCCGGTCTCGGGCAGCGTCGCGACGGTCGAGAAGGGTGCGCTCACGATCATGGTCGGGGGTGACCGCTCAGCGATGGACCGCGCGTCTCCCGTCCTGGACGCGCTCGCGACGAACGTCGTCTACGTCGGTGCACTCGGTGCGGGAGCCACCATGAAGCTCGCCGTGAACGCGCTGATCCACGCGATAGACGTCGGGCTCTCCGAAGCCCTCGTGCTCGCGGAGAAGGCCGGGGTCGATCGAGGCATCGCCTACGACATCTTCGCCTCGGGGGCGGCGGCTGCACCGTTCGTGCTGTACAAGCGGGAGGCGTTCGAACATCCCGACCGAACCCCGCCGGCGTTCCTCATGGACCTGATGGCGAAGGACCTGGACCTGATCCTCGCCCTGGCCGAGGAGGTCGGTGCTCCGATGGACCAGGCGGCGCAGAACCGCAAGACCGTGGGCGACGCGCTCGCCGCCGGGTTCGAAGGTCACGACCTGAGCGCCGTCGCGGAGTACCTTCGAGGCGTGCCGCGACCCACCGCCTGATCGACCGACCGACCCGTGGAGGCTCGGATGCCGCCGCCGCGCTTGTACGTCCTCGTGTCCCGCGCCGCGCCGGTCGCGCTCGTGCTTCGGCGCGGCCCTACCGAGTGGTTCCACCTGCTCCGGTGGGACCTGGATGCGCAGACCGTCCAGTCCGGTGCCTGGTTCCACGGCACCCTCTACCCGCGCCGCTCCGAGATCTCAGGCGACGGACGGCTTTTCGCGTACTTCGCGCTCACCGGGCGGCCCGCGCCGTGGGACACGTACTACGCAGTGTCGAAGGTCCCGTGGCTCACGGCGCTCGCCGCATGGCATGTCGGAACCACCTACGCCTGGGGATGCGGATTCCTGGACGACGGCAGCCTCGCCGTCCCGTTCCGTCCGGACGATCCGCCGGATCACGGCCGCTTCGAGGGGCGGGTGGTCGCCAGGGTGCCGCGTGCGGACACCTGGGTGGGGAACAACGCGTTCGACGAGCGTGATGTCGCGAACGAGCTTCGACGCGGATGGGAGCCGCTCGACGTCAAGGCCGGCGACCCGCGCTTGGCGTATCTGCCCATCCCGGACCGATCGATCCATCTGATGCTGCGCCGGCTCCGGCCCGGAGATGGTTCGACGGCGCTGATCCTGGCGCACGCCGGGCACACGCGCGCCGAGCCGCGGATCGAGGGTGTGGAGGTCTCCTACCTCGTGGAAGACGGTTCGATCACGATGCCGCTCGACGATGTCGGGTGGGCCGACTGGGATGCCAGGGGTCGCCTCCTCGTCGCGACCCATGGTGGCGAGATCCAGGTCCGCGAGCCGGCGGCCGGCACGTGGCGCACGACGTGGTCACACGATCTCAACGGCCTCGAGCCCGACCCCACCGAGGCTCCGGCCTGGGCCCGCACCTGGTGAACGCCCGGATTTCCCTTCGGACGTGCGCGCGGTGAGAATCACGCGCGTGGATACCGAACAACGATGGTGGAGGGCTCGCTGGGCCGCGTGGACGATCGGCTTGACGTCCATCGGGCTGATGATCGCGAGCCTCGTGCTCATGTACGTGGATCGCAACGTCGCGCTCCCGGAGGCATCCGACGGCTGGAACGTGACCAACGTGTTCGGTCTCCTGGTCACCGTCGGCGTCCCGGTGATCGGCATGGTGATCGCGGCCCGTCGTCCCGAGAACCCGATCGGCTGGGTGCTGCTCGCCGCCGGGTTCGCCCTGGGGTTGAGCGGGTTCTCGCGGGCCTTCGCGCTGCACGCGCTGATCGCCGAGCCGGGGACGCTTCCGGGAGGACGGATCCTCGGCTGGATCGCGAACGTCATCTGGCCGATCCCGATCGCGCTGCTACCGTTCCTGTTCCTCCTGTTCCCCGACGGTCATCTCGCATCGTCGCGGTGGAGGCCGGTGGGCTGGTTCGCCGCGGCCTCGTTCACCCTGATCGTCTTCACCACGACCATCTTCGCCACGGCCATCTGGAACCGGCCGTTCACGCTGGCGACCACCGCGCGGGGCGGCTGGCTCACGTCGTTCGCGCTGACGCTCTTCCTGGTCGTCCTGTTCGCGATCCCGGTCGCGACGTTCCTCTCGTTCGCGTCGCTCGTCGTCAGGTTCTCGCGGTCGGTTGGCCACGAGCGCGTGCAACTCAAGTGGTTCGTGACGGCGGCCCTGCTCGTGGCGATCACGTTCACCGCCACGATCCTGACCAGCAGTTCGCTCGCCTCCGTGTCGTTCGACGTCTCGCTGCTGCTCCTGTATGCGGCCATCGCGACCGCGATCCTCAGGCACCGCCTGTACGACATCGACTTCTTCATCAACAAGGCGGTCGTCTACGGTTTGCTCGCAGCGTTCATCACGGTCGTGTACGTCGCGGTCGTCGTCGTTGTCGGCGCGTTCGTCGGCGCGACGCAGTTCCTGTCGCTCGTCGCCACCGCCATCGTTGCCATCGCCTTCCAGCCGGCGCGGGAGAAAGCCAAGCGTGCCGCGAACCGGGTGATCTACGGCAAGCGGGCCACGCCGTACGAGGTGCTCTCGGGGTTCTCTGCACACGTGAGCGAGACGTTCGCCGGCGAGCATCTCATCCCGCGCATGGCGCGGCTGCTTGCGGAGGGCACCGGCGCGAGCGACGCCACGGTCTGGCTCCGGGTCGGCGCGGAGATGCGTCCAGCCGCGTCGTGGCCGGAACCGACGGAGCCGCACTCGCCGGTCGTATCCGAGGGAGACGCGCTCCCCGCGTTCCTCGACGCGGACGCCGCCGTCGCGGTTCGCCATGGGAGCGAGCTGCTCGGTGCGCTCACCGTCACCAAGCCGCCGAACGATCCGGTCGTGCCCGAGGAGGACAGGCTGCTCGCGGATCTCGCCGCGCAAGCCGGGTTGATCCTGGAGAACTTCCGCCTGATCGAGGACCTCCGCTCGTCGCGCCAACGACTGGTCGCCGCGCAGGACGAGGAGCGGCGCCGGCTTGAGCGCAACCTTCACGACGGAGCCCAGCAGCAGCTCGTCGCCATGGCGGTGAAGGTGCGGATGGCGGAGGCATCGGTCGGTCAGGACGAGCAACGGCAGCGAGAAGCGCTCCGCGGCATCCTCGACGACGCGCAAGAGGCTCTGGAGAACCTCCGTGACCTCGCGCGAGGGATCTACCCGCCGCTCCTCGCCGATCGAGGACTCCCCGACGCGCTCGAGGCGCAGGCTCGGAAGGCGCCGCTCCCGGTGACGGTCGACCACGACGGCGTCGGCCGCTATCCGCCGGAAGTCGAGGCGGCCGTGTATTTCTCGGTGCTCGAGGCGATACAGAACGTGGCGAAGTACGCGCAGGCCACCAACGTGGTCGTCCGGCTTCGGCGCGAGGACGGCGGTCTCGCGTTCTCGGTCTCGGATGACGGCCGCGGCTTCCGGAAGGAGACGACGCCGTACGGCATGGGCCTGCAGAACATCGCCGACCGTCTGGCCGCGCTCGGCGGCTCGTCCGACGTGCGATCCGCCCCCGGCGAGGGAACCACGGTGCTGGGGCGCGTGCCCGCGAACGTGGGGCCAACCTCCGGAAGGTGATCGGCACCTAGAGGAGCGGGTCTTCGCCGAACGTCCGGCGTTCCTCGATCGCCCCGGTCGGCCCGAGCACCAGGACCTCGCTCGGCTGGTCCTCTTTCGCGCGGTTCATGGCGACCGCGACGGCGTGCGTCCTGCTCGGCAAGGTGGCCACGTCCACGTCGTGATGCCGCACGATCCACTGCCGCGCGCGCTCCATGACCCAGAACGTGTTGCGTTCCTGCATCACGACCAGTCTCTCAGCCATCGGTGCTCACCGCATCGGTGACGGGCAGCCACCCGTGCGAGGAACGTCGACCCATTGGAACGCACCGACCGCCCGGGGAACCCCGGGCGGTCGGCGATGTCGTTCATGTGTGGATCTAGACAGTTGTCGGAACCCGCGTGCTGTCGACAACTGGGCCGGCGTCGGCGACCCGCGCCGCCTCCACGCGCTTCGCGTGCCGGAACCCCAGGAGCGCGAGCACTCCGAGCACGATCCCCAGCGCGATCATGGCGTATCCGGCGTACAGGGCGATCGTCGCGACCGTCCACCAGCCGTACGCGTTCAGCATGATCGAGCGAAGCGTCTCACCCTTGAACAGGGTGTCGGCCTTGCCCGCGAGTGCCGCTGCGGCGTCGGGGGCCAGGCCCTCCGCCCGTGCCTCCGTGCTGGTCTCCGCGTACGTCTTCCCGTCGTTGATCCCCGCGAGGTGCCCCTGGATGTAGCGCGCGAACCCCTCGGCCTGCGGGCCGGTCGTCACTTGCTGTCCGGCGAACTCACCGAGCGTCTGCTGCTCTTCGGGCGACATCGCGTCGAGCGGCGCGAAGAAGACCTTCTCCGGCGCGAGCCGGCTCGTCACGTTGTCGCGTCCGAAGTTCCCGCCGTAGATGGCGAGGCCACCGAGCACGATCATGGCGATCGCGACGACCGCGGCGCTGGCGCTCACGATCTGGTCCAACAACTTCCTGTTCATGGATTGCCTCCTTGGATCGGGCCACTTGACGGGCCTCTGCGCGTATGTGTGGAGTTTCGGTGCCGAGCGGCACCCCATCACGGGCCGAATGACCCAGCTACGAAGGGACCCACGTTGGGCGTAAGGCCTTTTCCGCGTTCAGAACCAGTCGTCGGAGCGGCGTTTCGACCGCTACCCGGAGCCCGTTCGGGGCGTTTCGACGAACGAAGTGAACTCCTCAGCGCGCTCGTCCTTCGCCGATGCGGCGCCGCCTCTCGCTGTTACGGTTCGCGATATGGGTGTCGAACTGCGGAACGTCTCCGAGCTGGCGCAACCTCCGGGCTATGCCCACGTCGCGATCGCGCGTGGCGATACGCTCGTGTTCACGGCGGGCGCCGTCCCTCTGGACGCGACGGGCGAGCTGGTCGGCGCCGACGATCCCGTCGCGCAGACGGAGCAGGTCGTCACCAATCTGCTGGCGGCGCTCTCGGCGGCGGGCGCCGGTACCCACGGATGTGGTGAAGACCACCGTGTACGTCGCGGGCGGCAGCCACGACCGTCAGGCGGCGGTGTGGCAGGCGGTGCAGCGTTCCCCGATCGCGACGGCGCCGAGCACCCTGGTGGGCGTGGCGACACTCGGGTACCGGGGACAGCTGGTCGAGATCGAAGCCGTCGCCGTTCTGGACGGCTAACGCCCTCAGTCCTGTGGCGGGACCCAGATCCGCGGTTCCGTCGCTCCGCGTTCGATCGTCGCGAACCGGTTGGCGGTCAGCTCGAGCCACGGCCCCGTCTCGCCGTCCGGCCAGCGAACTCGGATCTGGGCTCTGCCGGCATCGCCGAGCCCGAAGTGGATCCAGCCAAGTTCGCCACTGGCGTGTCCTCCACCGATGGTCAGCTCCCGTTGGGCCGTGCGGTCACCGCTCCGAACCTCGATCCAGGATCCGATCGCATCCCGGTTGGGGCCCGGTTGTTCGAGCCGTATCGCGATCCAACCGCCCATCGGTGCCGGCCGCGCGGCGTCGCCCCACCCGACGTTCCTGTAGAGGCTCACGTTCTCGCGGCGGTTCACCTCGACGAGGTCGAGCATCCCATCCATGTTGAGGTCGACGACGGCTGCGCCACGGCCACGGGCGAAGGAGACGATGCCGGCGGCCCCGCCGCTCTCGCTGAACGTCCCGTCGGCCTGACCGAGCAACAGGTTGCTCGGGTCCTTCGTGGCGAAGTCCGGCATCGCCTCGACGTTGCCCTTGGTGACGAAGAGGTCGATGAAGCCGTCGTTGTTCACGTCTTGGAACTCGGCATGCCATGCCGTCGATGGCAACACGTCGCCTCCCGTGTACGGCCGATGGGCGGTGACACCCGCTCCGATCGCGATGTCCTGATAGTCCGGCCGGGCGGCTCCGTGGGCCAGGGTCTGGAGCTTGTTGTCCCCTTGGCTGGTCAGGAACACCTCCGGAAGGCCGTCGCCCGTCACGTCGTAGCTGGCGATGCCCATGCCCCAGATCTGCAGCTTCTGCCAACCTTCGTCGTGCGTGTACAGACGTGGAGGCTCGCCGTCGGCGACACGCCACAGCTGTTCCTCGCCGTCGAGGTAGTAGTGCCGGTCGTTGGTGGTCCTCAGGTCGTCGCGACCGGACCGGTCCCAGTCACTGAACAAGATGGAGAGCGTGCACCACCCGGGGGTGAGCGGTATCGGCTCGGCGTAGACAGCGGCACCTCCCTGCGGCCTCACCAACTCGTTGTCCGAACACGTCGCGTCCTGGCGGCCGTGGCTCAGGTCGAGGTAATTGCCGAAGGCGAGCGTGGGGAGCATCGACGAGCGCTCCCACTTGGCGCTGAACGCCGTCGTCCAGGCGTCACCGCCAACGTATCCCCAGGCCTCGTTGGCGCGTTCGAACCGGCAGTCGCCGAGACCACGCAGCAGCACGTTCTCGCCCAACCGCAGGACGGCGAGGTCGATCCGCCCGTCTCCGTCGATGTCCACCGGGTAGGCGCCGACGACCTGGGTGAGGTCGGTCGCCGGGTCCGGCACCTGGGCGAAACGCAACTCCCCTCCGACCGGGCTCTCGTTGCGATAGAGCGCGGCGGGATCGGTGCCACCGGCGAAGTACAGGTCGGGCTTCCCGTCGTCGTTGCAGTCGAACGCGGCGACGCCCCCTCCGACGAAGAACGTGAAGTCACCGTCGTAGACGTGATGCACACCGGCGGCGTCGGCCTCCTCGACGAAGTGCGGCGGAGCCGTCGCGGCGGCGGATGCCTCCGACCCGAGCACGTTGAGGGTCAGCACCACGATGGCGAGCGCCGCCAACGACCCGGCCGTCACGCCGAGGATGAGCCACACCAGGGACGCGCGACCGGCGTTCCCTCGGCTCACCCGACGGCGCTCCGACCGTTGCTTCCGGCGGGGTCAGCGATCACGTCCGACAGCACCAGCTCTGCGGCACCGATGAGCTGGGCATCGGGACCCAGGCTACTGCGGGCGATCACCGCGAGTTCTCCCGGCGGAAGGAGCGTTCGGAGTCCGGCTCCTTCGACCACGGAGGGCTCGAGGTACGCGAACAGGCGCTCGTAGAGGCCGCCGAGGATCACGAGGTCGGGGTTGAAGATGTTGATGAGGTTGCCGATCCCGAAGCCGAGCCATCGCCCGACCTCGGCGATCGCTCGAAGGGTGGGGCCGTCGCCGACCGCCGCCAGCTCGGCCATCTCGTCGACGCGTCCCGCTCCTTCGGTGAGCCCGGCGTGTCGCAGCAGCGCGACCTCTCCGGCCTCGGTTTCCCAGCAGCCGACCGCGCCGCACCGGCACTTCCGCCCGGCGGGATTGATCAGCGTGTGACCCGCTTCTCCGGCGTATCCGGCCGCCCCCCGAAGGGGCCTTCCGTCCACGATCACCCCGGCCCCGATCCCGAACTCGCCGGCCACGTAGATCAGATCGCCGATGCCGGGGCGGAGCCCGCGGCGATGCTCCGCCAAGGCACCCAGATCGGCATCGTTGGCGGCATGGACGGGGACGCCCAGACCGATCTCGGTGGCGAGCATGGCTGCGAGAGGGACGTCTCGCCATCCCAGGTTGGGAGCGAGGTGGACGAAGCCGTCGGACGTCCGGGTGATGCCGACGACGGAGACACCGATGCCCGCCAGGGCGTGCTTCGTCGGGAGTGAATCCAGGAGCGGCCCCGCCAGCTTCGCGACGTCTTGGACCGTCTCCTCCGGCGAGAACCGTCCCCGGGGTCTCGCCACCCGGACCTTGTTGTACATGTGACCGCCCAAGCCCAATGTCGCGACCGCGATCGAGTCGACGGCGAGATCGACGGCGAGCACCGTGGCGCCCTCGGGCCTGCTCTGGACCAAGGGCGACGGTCGTCCCGGACCCGACGCGGACACCCCGGGGCGTTCCTCGACGAGCCCGAGCGACGTGAGCTCTCCGAGCAGGTCGGCCACGGTGGATCGGTTGAGCCCGGTCATCGCCGTGAGTTCGGAGCGGGAGAGTGATCCCGAGAAGTGGACCCGTTCGAGGACCGCACCGAGGTTGTGACGCCGAACCTCCTCGGTGGCCACCCCCCGGCGCCGTCCCAGGCCGCGCTCTCCGATGGCGGTGTCGCTTCCACCCCTGTCGCCCGCCGGGTTTGTTGGGGACTCCGTCGTATGGACCAGCGTGCGCTCCTCGGTCGTCCGCCATAAGCGGGTGGGATCGCGCGGGGGCTTCCGATCGCGAAGGAGGAACCCCCGACTCGAAAGCAGGGTATCCGAGCATGTCGAACCGTTGCAACAGTTGCGCGCCGCTGCCTCGCGCACGCTGGGGGCCCTTTTGTTGCGCGGCCCGAGGAATTGTGCCATCGTGTGCCGCCACCTCGGTTTCGGTGCTCGAGGGGGCGGTCGAGGCACCGCGATGCGCGGTTCTCGAAGGGGCGTTACGGACGGCCGTGTCGAAGCCTGGGTGGCACGCGGAGCCGTAGTAGGGGGAAAGGGTGGTTGCGTCGCTGGGGCGCCTTCACCCGGAAGGAGGGGCAGGATGAAACGTCTGTTGTTCGTGATGGTCGCGTTTCGTCGCGCTGGTCGGCGCCGCCTGTAGCAACGACAACGGGGGCGGAAGCGGGGGCGGTACGAGCGGAACCACCGGAGGCGGCGGCAAGAACATCACCGTCGGTGTCTCCTGGAACAACTACAACGAAGAGCGCTGGGCGAAGTGGGACGAGCCCGCCATCAAGGCAGCCCTCGACGCGGGGGGTGCCAAGTACATCTCGACCGACGCCGGGTCGTCCGCCGAGCAGCAGCTGACGGACGTCGAGAACCTGATCTCGCAGGGGGCAAACGCGCTGATCATCCTGGCTCAGGACGGCGAGGCGATCCTGCCGGCCGTGCAGAGCGCCCTCGATCAAGGCATCCCGGTGATCGCGTACGACCGGCTCATCGAGGACCCGGGTGCCCTGTACATCACGTTCGACAACGTCGAGGTCGGACGCATGCAGGCGCGGGCCGTCCTCGCGCAGGTGCCGAAGGGGAACTACGTCTACATCAAGGGCAACTCCGCCGATGCGAATGCGGACTTCCTCCGGGGTGGCCAGCAAGAGGTCCTGCAAGGCCGCCGAGGACGCGGGTGACATCAAGAACGTCGGCGAGACCTACACCGACAACTGGGACCCGGCGACCGCGCAAACCGAGATGGAGCAGTTCCTGACCCAGAACAACAACGACGTGCAGGCCGTCGTCGCGGAGAACGACGGGATGGCCGGCGGGGTCGTGGCTGCGCTCGAGGCCCAAGGCCTGGCGGGCCAGGTGGCCGTGTCCGGACAGGACGGCGACGGGGCGGCGTTGAACCGCATCGCGCTCGGCACCCAGACCGTGGACGTGTGGAAGGACTCGCGGGAGCTCGGCAAGGCGGCCGGCGAGGCTGCGGTCGCGCTCGCGAACGGCACCGCGCTCGCGGACGTTCAGGGGACCGTCGCGTTCGACTCCCCCGGCGGGAACTCGATGACCGCGATCCTGCTGACGCCGATCGCGATCACGCCGGACAACCTCAACGTCGTGCTCGACGCCGGCTGGATCGACCAGGCGACCCTGTGTCAGGGCGTGAAGGCCGGGACGGTGGCCGCCTGCGGCTGACGCCGACCGAAGCCTGACCGCCTCGGCAGGCGCTCCGCACGGGCTGATGGCCCGTGCGGGGCGCAGGCCTCGGCGGGCGAAGGATGGAGCGCGTGGCTGATACCGAGGTATCTGCGCCTGGGCCCACGCAGACGGCCCAGACCCCTGAGCGGGAGGAAGCCGAGCCCCGCTCGATCAGGTCGTTGCTGCGGTCGGCCGAGATCGACGCTCGGCTGGCCGGGATGCTGGCCGCCCTGGCGATCATCTGGATCCTCTTCCAGATCATCACCCCAGGCCATACGTTCCTCACGCCGCGGAACCTGTGGAACCTGTCGGTCCAGACCTCGGTCGTCGCGATCATGGCGACCGGGATGGTCCTGATCATCGTGACCCGCAACATCGACCTGTCGGTCGGCTCCATGATGGCCGCGGTGGGCATGGTCATGGGGGTCGTCCAGCACGACTGGCTGCCGGGCCTGCTGAGGATCGACCACCCGGCGACGTGGATCATCTCGGTGGTGATCGGGCTGGCTCTGGGAGCCGCGATCGGCGCGTTCCAGGGCGCGATCATCGCCTACGTGGGGGTGCCGTCATTCATCGTGACCCTCGGAGGGTTCCTGGTGTGGCGCGGCGCCGCGTGGTGGGTCGCGAGCGGACAGACGATCGCGCCGATGGACACGCTCTTCCGGCGCCTCGGCGGAGGCGCCGAAGGGTCGATCGGCGGGACGTTGAGCTGGGTCGTGGCGCTGCTCGCGTGCGTCGGGATCGTGGCGATGCAGGCGATGCGGCGACGGCAGCGCGGCCGATACGGCTTCCGCCTGCGCCCGATGTGGGCCGAGGTCACGCTCGGTGCGGTCGCGTGCGGCGCGGTCCTGCTGGCGATCTGGTACCTGAACCGCTACTACCTTCCCGTGGGTCTCGTCGCGCGGCGGGGCGCGCCGCCCGGAACCAACATCCCGCTCGGTTTGGCGATCCCGGTCCTGATCGCGGTCGGCACGATGGTCGTGATGACGTTCATCGCGACCCGCCGCCGGTTCGGGCGCTACGTCTACGGCATCGGCGGCAACCCCGAAGCGGCCGAGCTCGCCGGCATCAAGACGAAGCGAACGATCGTCAAGACGTTCGCGTTGATGGGCTTCCTGGTCGGGCTCGCCGCCGCGGTGCAGATCGCGCGCCTGAACGCCGCCGTCAGCAGCCTGGGCACGGGCATGGAGCTGAACGTGATCGCCGCGGCTGTGATCGGCGGCACCTCGTTCGCCGGCGGGATCGGCACGGTCGCCGGGGCGGTGCTCGGGGCGCTCGTGATGCAGTCGCTCGTCTCGGGCATGGTCCTGATGGGGATCGAGGCTCCGCTACAGGACATCGTCGTGGGGATCGTCCTGGTCGTCGCCGTGGCCCTCGACACGATCGTTCGGAGGAGGTCCGCCAAGTGACGGAGCGATCGGGTTCGCCGTTGGCCGAGCTGCGCAACATCCGCGTGGCGTTCGGAGGCGTCCACGCGGTCGACGACGTGAGCGTGGACCTGTACCCCGGCGAGGTCGTCGGCCTGGTCGGCGGCAACGGCGCGGGCAAGACGACGCTGATCCGAACGCTCTCGGGCGCGCACCCCGCGGACTCGGGCACGATCCTGATCGACGGCAAGCCCGTGACGATCACCAGCCCACGCGACGCGAAGGCACTGGGTGTGGAGACGATCTATCAGACGCTCGCGTTGGCGGACAACATCGACGCCCCCGCGAACATGTTCCTCGGACGGGAGCTGACGACCCGTTTCGGCAACCTCGACGACAGCGCGATGGAGAACGCCACGCGCGAGCTGATGAATCGGCTCAACCCGAAATTCAAGAACTTCATGGTCCCGGTGGCCTCCTTGTCGGGCGGGCAGCGCCAGTCCGTCGCGATCGCGCGCGCGGTTCACTTCAACGCGCGGATCCTGATCATGGACGAGCCGACCGCAGCGCTCGGTCCTGCTGAGACCGCCCAGGTCCGGGAGCTGATCAGGCAGCTCCAGCACGAGGGGATCGGCATCTTCCTGATCAGCCACGACATCCACGACGTGTTCGACCTGTCCGATCGGATCAGCGTCATGCTTCAAGGGAAGCTGGTCGGGACGGTCAAGAAAGAGGATGTGACCACGGACGAGGTGCTCGCAATGATCATCCTGGGCGAGAAGCCGGATGAGATAACCGAGCAGGATCTCGCCGACCTCCACTGATCGAAGGAGAACGACATGACGTACGAACCGAAAGCGGAGCACCGGTTCACGTTCGGCCTGTGGACGGTGGGCAATCCGGGCATCGACCCGTTCGGCGAGCCGGTTCGCGACAAGCTCTCGCCCGTGCAACTGGTTGAGCTGCTGGCCGAGGTCGGAGCGTGGGGCGTGAACTTCCACGACAACGACCTGGTGCCGATCGATGCGAGCGCGCACGAGCGCGATCAGATCGTCGCCGATTTCAAGAAGGCGCTCGACGCGACCGGCTTGGTCGTGCCGATGGCGACCACCAATCTGTTCCGCGACCCCGTCTTCCGCGACGGCGCGTTCACCGCGAACGATCCGAAGGTGCGCGCGTACGCGTTGCAGAAGACGATGCGCGCGATCGACCTGGGGGTCGAGCTCGGCGCGACGACCTACGTGTTCTGGGGTGGGCGCGAAGGCGTGGAAACGGATTCATCCAAGGATCCGCTGCGCGCGCTGGGGTGGTTCAAGGACGCGATCAACTTCCTGTGCGCGTACGTGAAGGATCAGGGCTACGACCTCCGGTTCGCACTGGAACCCAAGCCGAACGAGCCCCGCGGGGACATCTACCTGCCGACGACCGGCGCCATGCTCGCGTTCATCTCCACGCTCGAGCACGGCGAGATGGTCGGTGTGAACCCCGAGGTTGCCCACGAGCACATGGCAGGATTGAACTCGATGCACCACGTGGCGCAGGCCTGGTCGATGGGCAAGCTGTTCCACATCGACCTGAACGACCAGATCCCCGGCCGGTACGACCAGGATCTCCGCTTCGGTTCTGCCAACCCGAAGGCTGCGTTCTTCCTGGTGAAGTTCCTGGAGGACGTCGGCTACACGGGAAGCCGGCACTTCGACGCGCACGCCTACCGCACATCCGACTACGAGGACGTCAAGGCGTTCGCGCGCGGCTGCATGCGGACCTACTTGATCCTGAAGGACAAGGCCGAGCGATGGAACGCCGATCCGCAGATCCAGGCCTTGGTCGCGACCGTGAACGCCGACGACGGATCGATGGCTCCGTACCTCGGCGGTTACTCCGCCGAACGAGCGACGGCCCTTGGAGAGATCGAGTTCGATCGGCGCGCGCTCGCGGCGCGCGGCCAGCCTTACGAGGAGCTCGACCAACTGACCGTCGACCTGCTGCTCGGCGCTCGGTGACGCTGGAGGCGACGTCGTTCGGCGGACATGCGTGCGTCCGCCTGGGAGACGCGTCCGACGCTTTGGTGATCAGCACGTCGGTGGGACCTCGCATCCTCGGCTTGTTCAACGGCGGGGCGAACGTGCTGGCCGTCCTTCCCGATTCGACGATCGACCGCCCCGATGGTGGGCCGTTCAGGCTGCTGGGAGGACATCGCCTGTGGGCGGCTCCCGAGGTGCCGCGGATCACGTATGAGCCGGACGATCGACCGTGCGTCGCCACGGAGGTCGATGCGGGCGTGCGCGTCGAAGCGCCGGCCGACGGGGCGGGCCTCATCAAGGCGATCGAGATCCGGCGAGCCGAGGCCGAGTGGATCGTCGATCACGAGATCCGCAACGACTCCGCGGTGCCGATCGCGTTGGCGCCCTGGGCGATCACGCAGTTCCCGCTCGGCGGAGAAGTCGTGGTCCCCACGTCGACGAACGTCACGGGGCCGCGGGCGGACCGGGCCCTTGTGCTCTGGCCGTACACCGACCCGAGCGACGGCCGCCTCCACCTGAGCCTCGACGACGTCCGGGTCGACGCCGTGCCCGGGCCGCGCCGGCTCAAGATCGGACTCGCTCCGGGGGACGGCGGCCTGTCCTACCGCATGGATCACGACGTGTTCGAGAAGCTCGCCGTCGTCGATCCGAGCGCATCGTACGTGGACCTCGGCGCCGCGATCCAGGTGTTCGTCTGCGACGAGTTCTGCGAGCTGGAGACGCTCGGCCCCATCCAGGAGGTCGCGCCCGGCGAGGCGACGCGTCACCGCGAACGCTGGACCCTGCGGCCGGCGCGTGACGACGGATGAGTCACGTCCTGGGTCTCGACGTCTCGACCACCGCCACGAAAGCGGTGCTCCTCGAGGCCGGGGGAGCCGTGACCGCGGCGGCCTGTCCCGGATACGGCTTCGAGGCGCCTCATCCGCTCTGGAGCGAACAGGACCCGCAGCTGTGGTGGGACGGTGCGATGTGGGCGATCCGCGCCGTGCTCGAGGGCGCCGGGGTCCGTGGCGAGGACGTCGAGGCCGTCGGCCTCGCGGGTCAGATGCACGGCCTGGTCGCCCTGGGCCGCGACGACCGGGTGCTGCGCCCCGCGATCTTGTGGAACGACCAACGGACCGAGATCGAATGCGACCTGATCCGAGAGACCATCGGGCGAGAACGCCTGATCGCGACGACCGGCAACGACGCGCTGACGGGATTCACGGCTCCCAAGCTCCTGTGGGTGCGGCGCAACGAACCCGACGTGTGGGCGGAGCTCGCGCACGTCCTGCTCCCCAAGGACTTCGTCCGGCTCCGGCTGTCCGGCGATCACGCCGTGGACGTCGCCGACGGCGCCGGAACGCTGCTGTTCGACCTCGCGGCGCGCGATTGGTCTCAAGCCGTGGTCGACGGGCTCGGTATCGATCCCGCTTGGCTCCCCCCGACGTACGAGGGAACGGCCGTCACCGGCGCGATCTCCGCGGAGGCCGCCGAGGCGACGGGACTCAAGGCGGGGACGCCGGTGGTGGCGGGTGGCGGCGACCAGGCCGCCGCCGCGGTGGGCGTCGGAGCCGTTGAGCCCGGAGTCGTGTCGCTCTCGCTCGGGACCTCCGGGGTCGTGTTCACCACCACCGATGGGCCGCTGATCGATCCGGGGGGACGGCTCCACTCGTTCTGTCACGCCGTGCCCGGGCGGTGGCACGTCATGGGCGTGATGCTGTCGGCCGGGGGAAGCCTCCGATGGTTCCGAGACGCGCTCGCTCCCGGCACGGCGTTCGCGTCGCTCGTCGACGAGGCGAACGACGTGCCTCCCGGCAGCGACGGCCTGCTGTTCCTGCCGTACCTCTCCGGGGAGCGCACCCCATATCCCGATCCACTCGCTCGCGGCGCCTTCGTCGGCCTGACGGCGCATCACGGAAGGCCGCACATGACGCGGTCGGTGTTGGAAGGTGTGTCGTTCGGGCTGCGGGATTCGCTCGAGCTCATGCGGACGATCGGCGTGGGTGGTTTCGACGAGATCCGCGCCACCGGAGGCGGGATCAAGAGCTCGCTCTGGCGTCGCATCCTTGCGGACGTGTTGGGAACCACCGTGGTCACCACGACGGCGTCGGAGGGCGCCGCGCAGGGGGCGGCGATGTTGGCGGCTGTGGGCATCGGGTGGTTCCCGACGGTGGAGGATGCGTGTCGAAAGGTGGTGGTGCTCGGTGAGCGCGTCGCCCCGTCGGCGGCGACGGATGTGTATCGCGAGCGGTACGTCCGATATCGGGAGCTCTATCCGGCGCTCACCCCGACCTTCCACTCGATGGGGTGAGCCGGGCGACCAGCGCTCACGGGGTGGGGCGGTGCCACGGATAGCGCCGGTAGTAACGCCACCGTTGCCAGCGATGACGGAGGCGGCGGAAGGCGCTGAAGGGTCTCATGGCCACACCGTATGTTCGTCACCCCCTCGTGAGGTGTTCGGATGATGTTGGGATCGTGACAACCTTGTAGCTGTCCTCGGAGCCGCGGTGTCAGGTGGCGTCGCGGGTTCGGAAGGGTGCGAGCGGATGGCCGAGCCGGCCGGTGCCGACGCCGTCAGTCGAACAGGTCCGCGAACCCCGGCTGGCGCTCGAGGTAGCCCGCGAAGATGCGTTCGGCGAGCGGCCGCGATGCGACGACCGGATGCCGGGCGATCGCCTCGATGGCGAGGTCGGCGGAGCGTTCACTCGAGGCGCGGAGCGTGAGACGCTCCACCTCCTTCACGCGCGCGATCAGGTCCCGTTGGGCGGGAAGCAGCTCGCCGACCGGGACCGGCGAGGGCCCGTTGCGTCCCACCAGGTTCGGCGCTTCCACGACGGCGTCGTCGTCGAGGAACGGCATGCGGCCGGCGTTCGCCGAGTTCAGGATCAGCCGTTCCGACGCGTCGGTCGCGACCGCTCGAAGGAACCCGACCGCGACGGCACCGTAGCCTTCGTCCTCCGGCTCGTCCGGTGACGTGGCGGACTCCCCGCGATCTCCGCCCGCCTCGTCCATGTAGCCGGCGTGGCGCGCATCGCGCGCGCGACGCCACGCGGCGAACGCATCCACGGGCCGGTCGTAGCGCGCATCGAAGAACCCTGCTTGCTGTTGCTCTACCAGCTGTCCGCGCGTGGCCCCCCGTTCGCGCATCCTCCGCACGATGGCGCCGGCCCGCTCGTAGTACGCGAGGTATTCGTTGGGGATCATGCCCAGCTCGCGGATCCGTTCGAGGCCGAACAGCCGAACCTCCTCCACCTCGCTGGCTCGATCGCTCGCCAGGAGCTCGGGGAGGAGGTCGCGGCCGTCCGCCCGGACGCCGAGGAGCCAGCCGAGATGGTTCAGCCCCGCGTAGTCGAGCTCGAGTGCCCCCGGCGACGGTTCCAGGGCCGCGGCCACGGCTCTGCCGAGCGAGATCGGCGAGTCGCAGATACCGATGGCTCGGTCGCCGAGGACGTCGCGCAACCCCTCGGTGACGAGGCCGGCCGGGTTCGTGAAGTTGAGGAACCACGCAGCAGGCGCGCGGGTTGCGACAGCGCCCGCGATCTCACGCATGACCGGCAACGTCCTGAGCGCGAACGAGATGCCGCCGGGACCGACGGTCTCCTGTCCGAGGACGCCGAGCTCGACCGGAACGGTCTCGTCGACGATCCGTCCCGCGTTCCCACCGACGCGGATCGCCGTCAGCACCGCGCCGGCACCGTCCAACGCGTCGTCGAGGTCGGTGGTGGTCCTCCTCGGAAGCCCTCCGCCGCGCTCCTCGTCCATCGCGCGGAGGACGTCCGCGATCAGCTGCAACCGCGGTTCGCTCCTGTCGTAGAAGACGACCTCGTCGATGCCGATCGCCCGCGCACCCCAGACCAGCGAGCGGTCGAGCATCGGGGCTCGGAAGCCACCGCCGCCGACGATGGTCACCTTCATGCGGTTCAGGTGCGGGTGTGAGCGCGCCTGACGTGGTCGCGCCGGGTGGCCGCCCCGCTCGATCGTCCCGCCGTGCGCGGGAGCTTGCCGAGCGCTCGGCGGAGCGACTCGAGCGTCGCCTTGTTGAGCGCGACCAACTCTTCGGGGGGCTCGTACATGCGCGCGAACAGGCGCTCCTTCGTCGAGATCCCGAGTGGGGTGAGCGCCGCCGTCTTCACGCGGCGATCCGTCGCCAGCATCGTGCGCTCCACCAAGCCGCGTTCCTCGAGGCGGTCGACGAGCCATGTCACCATCGACGGATCGCAGTTGCACGCATCCGCGATGACACCCATCGGTCGAGGCGTGCCGGGCTCGAGCGCGGCGAGCACCTTCAGGTGCCCGGGCGTCAGACCCATGGCCTTCAGCTCTTCGAAATGGCCTCCGCGCTGAAGCATGGCGAAGGAGTACTCCGCGAGCATGCGCCATACGTCGGCGGCGAGCGCCTCCTTGCGACGGGGCCCATGCATGCTCACACCTTCATGCTACGCCAGAACGGCAGATACTTCCAGACTCTCGAAGGTCGGGATATCACGATACTTGACACATCAGAAATATCTGTGGCATCATCCGCGCTCATGGCGGAACCGGCGATCCTGGTGGAGGGCCTCACCAAACACTACGGCGACGTGGTCGCGCTCGGGGGCATCGACTTCGAGGTGCCGGCCGGGACGGTGTTCGGTCTGCTGGGACCCAACGGGGCCGGCAAGACCACGGCGGTGCGCGTGCTCGCGACGGTGCTGCATCCCGACGGCGGCCGCGCCGAGGTCCTGGGGTTCGACGTCGTGAAGCGACCGGCCGACGTTCGTCTGCGGATCGGCCTCGCCGGTCAGAACGCCGCCGTCGACCAGAACCTCACGGGCCGAGAGAACCTTCGGCTGATCGGCCAGCTCGCGCAGCTGGCTCGTCCGCTGATCGCACCGCGGGCCGCCGAGCTGCTGGAGCGCTTCGAGCTGACCGAAGCCGGGGATCGCCCGGTGCGGACCTATTCAGGGGGTATGCGTCGTCGCCTCGACGTCGCCGCCGCGCTCGTGCAGAAGCCCACAGTGCTCTTCCTTGACGAACCGACGACGGGACTCGACCTTCACAGCCGGAACGAGCTGTGGGCCATGATCCGCGAGCTGGTCGCCGACGGAACCACCGTGCTGCTCACGACGCAATACCTCGAAGAGGCCGACCTGTTGGCGGATCGCATCGCGGTCGTCGACGGCGGGCTCGTGATCGCGAACGACACCCCGACGGCGCTCAAGCGCGAGCTCGGGAGCACCGTGATCGAGCTGGATATGGGTGAACAGACCGAGGCGGAGCGGTCGGTCGAGATCTTGTCGCATCTGTCGGCCGGCCACGCCGAACGCGATGGTGTCATCGTTCGCCTGACGAGCGAAGACGGGGCGCATCTGCTCATGGAGACGCTGCGAGCCCTCGATGCCGCCGGACTGGCGCCGCTGCATCTCACCGTGCGAGAGCCGAGCCTCGACGACGTCTTCCTGGCCCTGACCGGTCACCATGCCGAGGGGGGCGATGAGCCGGAGATGCCTCCCAACGCGCGGGGCGCCGCATGACGACGACCGCGACCGATCTCCAGGCCGCCGAACTCGAGCGCGCGAGCGGCGGACTCTTCGCCAGAGGCGTCCGGGACGCGCTCGCCATCGCCCAGCGGAACCTGATCGCGTACCGCCGCATCCCGCAATTGGTGGTGTTCTCCACCATCCAGCCGGTGGTCTTCGTGCTGATGTTCCGGTACGTGTTCGGAGGCGCCGTGGGTTCGTTCAAGGGATTCCCGTACGTGGATTTCCTCATGCCCGGGGTGTTCATCCAGACGGTGGTGTTCGGATCGCTCGCCACGGCCATCGGCTTGGCGACGGACCTGAAGTCCGGCCTCCTGGAACGGTTCCGTTCGCTGCCGATGGCGCGATCCGCCGTGCTGGCCGGTCGCACGCTCGCCGACCTCAGCCGCAACGTGTTCGTCGTGGTGCTGATGGTCCTCGTGGGGTTCGCGGTCGGGTACCGGGTGCACACGGACGTGCTCACGTTCATCGCGGCGCTCCTGCTGGTGTTGCTGTTCGGCTATGCGTTCTCGTGGGTGTTCGCCGCGGTCGGTCTCGCGGTGGGGGACCCCGAGACGGCGCAGGCGGCCGCGTTCCCCGTGCTCGCCCCCTTGGTGTTCGCGTCGACCGCGTTCGTCCCGGCCGAGTCCATGCCGAGCTGGCTGCAGGTGTGGGCCAACCACCAGCCGGTCTCGGTGACCGTGTCCGCCGTGCGAGATCTCACCCTGGGACTCCCCGCCGGAGCCGATCTGGCGCAGTCCATCGCATGGCTCGTGGGTTTGCTCGTGGTCTTCGTGCCGCTCTCGGTGCGGTTGTACCGACGGAGCGAGTAGCGGCCAACTCACCCGCGCGACGGCCATACTTGGCCCACATGAGCTCCTCCAACCGACTCGGTGACGCCCTCGGCACGGGTGGCGACGGCTCGCGCGACCGGATGACGATCTTGGCCGGCACCGGCCAGAACGTGATCGGTCTGGGCGTCTTCGTGATCGCCAGCTTCGGGATGAACATCCTGATCGCCCAGGCGTTCGGGAAGGGTTCCGCCGCGTTCGGGCAGATCACGGTCGCCACGCAGCTTGCGTTCGTCGTGGGAGCGGCCACCCGGTCCGGCATGGACATGGCCGCTGTCAGGCGCGTCGCCATCGAGGTCGGCAAGGGTGAAGGCGGTCGATCGCGAGCGGTCGTGCGCATCGCCGTCACGATCGCGCTGGCGGTGTCGACGATCGTGGGTCTGCTGGTGCTCTTGTTCGCGCCGTCGATCGCCTCGTTGATGAAGGCGCCGGCGGGCGCGTACCGCGCCGCGGCCGTGGCGCTCGTGTTCGTGGCGATCGCCCAGGTCTATCTAGGGGGCAGCCGCGGCTTGAAGATCATGAAGCACACGCTCTACGCGTACTGGATCGGCCAGTCCATCAGCTGGATCGCGTTCACGCTCGTCGGCTGGGCGGTCTCCGGCAAGACGGTCGCGGTGACCGTTGCTGCGTACGCCGCATCGTGGATCTTCGCGACCGGCGTCGCGTGGTTCTTCTGGCGCAAGGAGTCCGGCAAGTTCCCGGAGCAGATGCCCGCGGAGCACGGCGAGGGTCGAGCGTTGAGCCGGTACGGGGCCCCGCGCGCTCCCGCGGCGCTGTTGTCACAGGCGCTCTTCTACACGGACCTGTTCGTGCTGTCGATCAAACTGCCTGCCAACGATCCGGCGCTGAGCGTCTACGCGGCGTCCGTGCGCGTGTCCCAAGCGCTCGTGCTGTTCCTCACCGCCGTGTCCTACATGTTCAGTCCGTTCGTCGCGGACCTCCACGAGCGCGGCGAGCGGGAACGGCTGAACGGTCTCTTCAAGTCGATCACGCGCTGGACGCTCGCTCTGACCGTGCCGCTGCTGCTGCTCTTCATGATCGCGCCGGGACCGGTGCTGCGGTTGTTCGGGTCGGACTACGACGCCGGGACAGCTTGGCTGCGGATCCTGTTGATCGGCCAGTCCGTCAACGTCAGCGTCGGCGCGGCCGGCTTCATCTTGATCATGGTCGGGCGCACCTCGTGGGACCTTGCCGTCTACGCGTCGTCGTTCGTCATCGACCTTGCGATGGCGCTCCTGTTGGTGCCGCATCTGGGTCCGAAGGGCGCCGCCATCGCGCAGGCGACCACGCTGGTGTTCTCCAACGCGTTGCGCCTCTACCTGGTCTGGCGGTTCGTGCGCATCCAGCCCTACGATCGCGACTACGCGCGCCTGTTGATCCCCGCGGCGATCGGCGCCGTTGCGATGCTCGGCGTGCACTCGATGCTGGACGGCCCGAAGTGGGCGCTGGACCTGGTGGGAACGGGTCTGATCGGCGGGCTGGTCTACTACACCGCGTACCTGCTGTTCGGGTTGACGCCTTCGGAGAAGGGCGCGGTCATCCGGCTCCTGCGTCGTTCCCCGGCAACGTGACATCCACCGTGAGGGCCGTCGTCGACGCCGACCGATCGTGGATCCGGGACTTCGTGCGGGAGCGTTGGGGCGACGAGACGGTGGTCGCCCACGGTGTCGTGTTCCGGCCGGCCGTGCTTCCCGGCGTCGTGGTGAGGGGCGGAACGGGAGACGCCGTGGGGCTCCTGACGTACGTGATCGACGGTGATGCGTGTGAGGTCGTCACCATCGACGCGATCGTCGAAGGGCGCGGATACGGGTCGCTCCTGCTCGAGACCGTCTCGGACATCGCGCGCGGAGCCGGCTGCTCGCGTCTCCGGTTGACCACGACGAACGACAACGAGCGAGCGCTCGGCTTCTACCGCTCGAACGGATTCCGTATCGCCGCGGTCCGCGACGGCGCGGTCGAGGCGTCGCGCAAGCTCAAACCGTCGATCCCTCTCGTCAACGAGCACGGCGTGCCGATAAGGGATGAGATCGACATGGAATACCGGTTGTCGTCGGACGCGGGCGATAACCTCCCCTTGTGAGGAGGAACCCGAGCATGCAGAACCCGGTCTCACCCGATCCGATCGACGATCCGAAGGGGTATCAGACCCATCTGCTCGGCCTGTTGGGCGACGACGATCCGGCGGCGGTACAGGCGCGGACGCCCGCGGCCCTCCGACAGCTGGCCGCGGAAGCCGGACCGCACCTGTTCCTCCGTCCTGAGCCGCACGAGTGGTCGGCGCTCGAATGCATGGCGCACATCACGGATGCCGAGGTCGTGATGTCGGGACGTTACCGGTGGGTGCTCGCGCAGGATGAACCACCGTTGATCGGGTACGACCAGGATCTGTGGATCGACCGGCTCCACGTGGACGAACCGCATCTCGACGCCGTGCTCGACCTGTTCGATGTCCTCCGCCTGGCGAACATCACGTTGTGGCAACGGACGGGTAGCGAGCAGCGACAGCGGGTCGGCATGCACGCCGAGCGCGGTCCGGAGAGCTACGACCTGGCGTTCCGCATGATCGCGGGCCACGACCGGTTCCACGTGGCGCAGGCTCGGCGAGCGCTCGAAGCGCTCCGGGGCGCGTAGACCGCAAGACGCAGCTCACCCCCATCGACCGCCGAGGATCGCGGCGAGCAACGCCGCCGCGCCTTGCTTGTCGAGCGGCTCGTTGCCGTTGCCGCACTTCGGCGACTGCACGCACGACGGGCATCCGTGTGAGCACGGGCACTGCTTGATCGCTTCGAGCGTCGCGGCGAGCCAACGATCGGCCGTCCGGAAGCCACGCTCGACGATGCCGGCTCCGCCCGGGTAGCCGTCGTAGATGAAGATCGTGCAGGCACCGGTGTCCGGATGCAGCGGCGTCGACACACCGCCGACGTCCCAGCGGTCGCACGTCGCGACCAACGGCAGCAGCCCGATCGCCGCGTGTTCGGCGGCATGGACCGCACCGGGCAGGTCCCTCGCGGAGACCGCGGCGGCATCGACGATGTCCTGCGGGATCGTCCACCACACAGCCTTCGTCTCGAGGTGCTGCGGCGGAAGCGGTAGCGGGACCTCGTCGATCACGTCGCTGGTGGAGACGAGTCTCATGACGTAGCTCACGACCTGGTTCGTCACCCGCACGGTGCCGAAGAACGCATCGACCTCACCGGTCCTGCCCTTCTCCCCGGCGTCGATCACCTCGATATCGGTGACGTCGCGCGATTGCGTGTAGTAGTCGGGGTCCGCCTCGTGAACGACGGCGACGCGCGTCACCAGATCGAGCTCGTCGACCAGGTACTGATCGCCTTGGTGCAGATATACGGCGCCCGGGTGGAGCGTCCCGTAAGCCCGGTGTTCGTCCGCCGTGCCCAGAAGCTCGCCCGTCTCGCCGATCACGATCGAGTAGATGTGTCCGCCTCCAGCGCGGATGTCGACCGCCCGGTGCGGCGACTCGCGGCCGCGGTCGTTCCAGGTGTCTCGCCTCCGGACCAGCTCCTCGCGCTCGACCATGCGCTCGACCGCCCGCGCGACGTCCGCCGCGTCTCCGAAGTACCCGAGCTCTTCGTCGCGCAGCGGCAGCTCGCGCGCCGCGCAACGCAGGTGCGGCTCCAACACGTACGGGTTCGTCGGGTCGATCACCGCCGCCTCGGCGGGCTTGTCGAACAGGTCTTCGGGATGATGCACCAGGAACTGGTCGAGCGGGTCGTCCTGCGCCACCAGGATCGCCAGCGAATCGGCATCCCGGCGACCGGCCCGCCCGGCCTGCTGCCACATCGACGCGCGCGTGCCCGGATAGCCGGTGAGCACGGCGGCGTCCAGCGAACCGATGTCGATCCCGAGCTCGAGCGCATTCGTGGAGGCGACGGCCAGCAGGTCGCCGTTCGCCAGCTCCCGCTCGAGCTTCCGGCGGTCCTCCGCCAGGTAGCCGGCTCGGTACGACTTGATGCGGGCGCGTTTCTGGGCGTCGCCCACATCACGTCGGGCGAACTCGGCCAGCAGCTCGGCCGCCCTGCGCGACCGGGTGAACCCGATCGTGCGGATGTCGTCCTGGACCAGTCGCGAGACCAGCAGCGATGCTTCGGTCAACGCGCTCCGCCGCGCGCCGGTGTCCTCGTCGATGACCGGCGGGTTCCACAGCGCGAACAGCTTCTCGCCCGAGGGCGCTCCGTCGGTCACGACCTCGTCGAACGCCAGGCCCGTCAGCCGCGTCGCCAGCTCGCCGGGGTTGCCGATCGTGGCGCTCGCCAACATCCAGCGGGGCGAACCGCCGTAATGGGCCACCAACCGCCGCAGCCTCCGGAGCGTCATCGCCACGTGCGACCCGAAGACCCCCCGGCACACGTGCGCTTCGTCGACGACGATCAGCGAGAGCCGGAAGAAGAAGTCGGCCCACCGGGCGTGATCGGCCAGGAGCGCCAGGTGCAGCATGTCGGGGTTGGTCATGACCAGGTTCGCGTTCTTCCTGATGAGGGGTCGCTCGGCTCGGGGCGTATCGCCGTCGTAGACGGCCGCCTTCATCTGCGGGATCGTGAGCGCGCGTACCGCTCGGAGCTGATCGCGCGCGAGGGCTTTCGTGGGGAAGAGGTAGAGCGCGGTCGAGGTGGGTCGCTCGACGGCCTCGGCCGCGAACGCCAGGTTGTACACCAAGGTCTTCCCGCTCGCCGTTCCCGTGGCCATGACCAGGTTCCGGCCGGCCGCCAGCACGTCGAGACCGTCGGCTTGATGCGGGTACAGTCCGCGGATCCCCACAAGCTCCATCCGCTCCTGCACCAGCCGCGGGATCCGGTCGGGGAACGCCGAGACGATGGGACTCCGGGCGGGCAGCTCGCGGACGTGGACGAGCGACGGCGCGGTGGTGACGTCCGCGGTCAGCGATGCGAGGAACGCCCGGGGGTCCACAGGCGCGATGCTACCGGGGAGAGGCGGCCTCCCCCGGGTCGGCCAGCTCCGCATGCGACGTCATGAAGCCGTCACGCATCAGCCGGGGGAGCCGCTCGCGGTCGCCGACGAGCACCCACATCCCGAGCGCCAGGTAGGCCATGCCCACACCGATCCGCTCGGCCGCCCGCCAGGACCCGGGCACCGCGGCGCCCACGACGAATTGCGCCCAGAACAACACGAACAGGAACCATGCCTCGCGGACAGACATCGAGAGGTTGGACAGGACCGCGAGCGCGAAGAAGGACTGGGCCGCGGTGAGGAACAACTCTTCGCGCTGCTGCGCGGCGATCGGAAGCCCGTGCAGACCGCCCGACGCGATGGTGAAGACGATGGGGAGCGTCCCGACGAGCAGCGTCCACTGGTTGACCTTGGACGAGACCAGCGTGCCCAGGCCGGCGTTCGTGTTCAGGCGCCAGGCGTAGAGACCGGCGACCAGCAGCTCGGGCGCCTCGGAGGCGAGCGGAGCGAGCCACTGCACGAGGAAGAACTCGCTGATCCCGAGGTCGGCACCCGTCTGCACGAGGGAATGGGCGAACGGTTCCGCGCACGCGAGAACCACGCCCGCCGCGAAGACGAACATCGCCACGATCGACGTTCGTCGAACGGATGGCGTGAAGGTACCCAGGTAGCGAGCGGGGCCGACGAGGTGCGGCTCCTCGGACGGCGCCCCCGACACCCGGATCGTGTAGAGCATGAAGATCGTCACGAGCACCAGCGCGTCGATCGGCGTGACCGAATGCTTCAGCGGCAGCGTCAGCGAGTAGATCGTGGCGGCCGCCAGATACGCCAGTTCGACGGAGTGGCTCCGGTCGAGCCTGATGCCCTCCCAGCGCTTCGCGGCGTCCGTGCCGTCGCGCCGGCGGATCCGGTACCACGCGATGAAGACCACCATCGACCACCCGATCCCGATCAAGAGCCTGTTGGCGCCGGTCATGTTCGCGAGCGCGAGCCCGCAGGGGGATCCGGTTCCGCCTCCGGATGACGGCAGACACGCCGGGCCAGTCGCCTCGAACGAGTTCCCTCCCTGCCACGCGAAGACGAAGTCGACCGCGTACTCGGGGAGGACCGCGACCAGCGCCAACACGGCGATCGCCAGGCCGGCGGAGATGTCCAGCTGCGCGACCTCCGCCGCCCACGACAGGATGAACGCCGCGCCCACGATCGCCAGTCCGAAGAGTGCGGCCTCGCCCACGTGCGGGAGGTCCGGCGTGAACACACGGACGACCAGTGCGGGAACGGTCGCACCGATCGCGAGCGCCAGCGCGAGCCGCTGACGTGCGGGATGGATCTCGGTGGGTTCGCCTGAGAGCGACAGCGGTCGTGCCTCCAGCCCGCGGCCGAAGGTCTGGTCCCCGCCGTGGCGGAGGGTCGCCGGGTCGCGCGCGCGACCGTGATGACGGCGGGGCCCTTGTCGGACTACTCCCCTTCGAGGCATCAACCGTAACAGAGGGGTGGGAGAATCCGCCGATGGTCTGGGCGTTCCTCGCCGCATCGTTGCTGGTCATCCTCGCCGGCTCCGAGCTGTTCACGAACGGCATCGAGTGGATCGGCGAAGGGTTCGGGCTCTCGGATGGAGCGGTGGGCTCCGTGCTCGCCGCCGTGGGCACGGCGCTGCCCGAGACGTTGCTCCCGCTGGTCGCGATCCTGTCCGGGCACGACACGGGGGAGGAGATCGGGACGGGCGCGATCCTGGGCGCGCCGTTCATGCTCACGACGCTCGCGATGTTCGTGATCGCGATCGCGGTGCTGGTGTCGGCGCGCGGTGATCGCCGGAGCACCGACCTCGCTTTCGACGTCAACGTGCTCCGTCAGGACCTCGGCTATTTCCTGACGATGTATTCGCTCGCCATGGTCGCCGGCCTGTTGAACAGCAAGCCCGTCGACTACGCCCTCGTGGTCGTCCTGTTGGTCGGCTACGTCTACTACGTGCGGCGCCACTTCCAGGCCCCCGCAGGCGGGGAGCTCGAGAAGGAGGCAGGCTCCGAGATCAAGCCGCTCTACGTGTGGGAGGCGCTGCGTGGGGCCAAGCGATCCCTCCCTCTCTGGGACAAGGACGCGTCCGTGAAGGCGCCGTTCGTCCAGGTGGCGCTCGCGCTCGGCCTGATCATCGGTGGCGCCGAACTGTTCATCCACGCCGTCGACCACGTGGCCGGCCTGTTCGACATCTCGCCGCTCGCCTTCTCGCTGTTGGTGGCTCCGATCGCGACCGAGCTCCCCGAGAAGTTCAACAGCGTGATCTGGGTCAGCCGTCGCAAGGACACGCTCGCGCTCGGCAACATGACGGGCGCCATGGTCTTCCAGTCGTCGTTCCCCGTCACGATCGGCCTGCTGCTGACCCCATGGAAGCTGCAGGGGCCGGCGCTCGTGGCGGCCATCATCGCCTTGTTGGCGGGCGGGGCGCTCTGGCTCCAGGTGCGGTTCCGCCGAAGGCTGACCGCGCCTTTGCTCCTGCTACAGGGGATCTTCTACGTCGGCTACGTCACGTACGTCCTGACGCGGCTTTAGCGAAGCGTCTCCGCTCAGGTTTGGTTCGCGGTGGGACTCGGCGGGATGTGCTTCTTGCTCAGGATGCCATCGGGCTTCACGTCGGCGAAGATCGCATCCTTGTCCGACAGCAGATGGACGACGGACAAGGTGCCCTCGAACCCGGTCGTGCCGGGCAGGACGACGTTCGTCACGCCGTGCGGGTTGATGTGCGAGCACGTGTAGGCGAGCTGGATCACCTCGTCGAACGGCACCGTGGTCTCCACGTTCCGCATGCCCGACGCGATCCACGTGAAGAGCGCGCTCTGATCCGACTGGAACTCCTTGCGGAACTGGGTCAGCGACGCGATGAGCACGCGCCCTCCGTCTTCCGAGCGGCCGAAGTCTCCACTGCCGACGCTGTGCCGGTCCCGCGCGAACGCGAGCACCTGCTTGCCGTCGAGCGTTTGCACGCCCGGCTCGAAGCTGGCCCCTGAGTAGGAGTCCTGCATCGGGAACGGGACGTCGATCGTGAGTCCACCGAGGTTGTCGTACAGCTGCGTCAGGCCCCAGAACGTCGTCAACGCGTAGTAGTCGATCTTGAGACCCGAGATGCTCTCCACCGTCTGGATCAGCAGGTCGGGACCGCCCTCGACGAGCGAGGCGTTGATCTTGGTGGTGCCGTGCCCGGGGATCTCGACCCAGGAGTCGCGCGGGATGCCGATGATCGTGGCCTTGTGCTTGTCGGGATTGATCGAGACGACGTGGATCGAGTCGGCGAGCGAGTGCTCGATGTCATCCCCCAAGCGGGCGCCGCTGCCCACGACCAGGAGCACGATGGGTTTGTCACCCGTCAGCGACGGCGCGTATCCGGCGTGCGCTTTGCCGATGAGCAACCCCGCCTGCGCCGACGCGGGCGCGACCGATCCGATGGCGCCGAGGGCGGACCCGGCGACCCACGCCACCAGCGCCGCGACGGCGAGCACGGCGCGCCGACGAGCGGTCACGAGGGGGTCTCCGTCGGGGCGGCGCCCGACGAGGGTGTCGCGCCGGCCGAGGGGCTCGGCGTCTGCACCTCGTTGTCCCGTAGCACCTTGAAGGACACGACCCGCCAGTCCCCGTCCACCCGCTGGAACACGAACTGGCCCCGGCTGGTCATCAGCACGTCCTGGCCGTCCTTGCCGCTTCCCACGGCTTCGAAATGCGTGACCGCGACCACCGAGAACGCCTGGTCCTGCAGGTCGAACAGCACCCTCGTCTTCAGCAGGCCGGTCTCCGGCAGGATCTGCTCGAACGCGTCACCGGCGCCGGTCCCGGCGGTCAGCGTCTCGACCTGTGACTGCGCTTCCGTGCTGGCCCCTCCGTCGAACAGTCCCCAGACGCTGTCGTACGAGCCGTCCAGCCAGTTGTCCGGATCGAGGAACGCTCCGATGTAGAGCGCGTTCATCTGGCTGTCGACCTGACCGGCGGCGTCCCTCGCCTTGGCCTCGAGGTCCTGGTGCTTGGTCTCGGATCGGGTGGCGACCGGGGTGACCTTCGTCATCTTGAACGCGAACTCCGGCGTGGGCGGCTTGGGGCTGCCTCCGATGATGGGGATGCCGTCCGTGCCACCGAGCAACACGAAGCCCAGCACCACCGCCACGACGACGACCACCCCACCGAGGATGAGGTACGCGGGCTTGATGCGGGAGGACCTGGATACGTGTCGACCGTCTGACAATGCGCCGCCCAGCGTACGGGCGCTCTCCGTGAGCAACAACCGAACCGACGTGAGGAACTCGTGAAGGGTTGCGACCGAGGGTTAGGATGTGCGTTCGAGGGCGCGCCGGGAAGTCTGGTCGGCGGGAAGCGAGGGATGTCGTGGCCGACCCTGGTTCTCGGGCAGAAGGGCTTCGCGCACCATTCTCCGGATCCGATCGGTTGGTGCCGCGCATGGTCCTGAGGCCGCTGCAGGAGTTCTTGCGGACATCGACCGCGGGAAGTCTGCTGCTTCTGCTCGCCGTGCTGGTCGCGCTGGTCTGGGCGAATTCCCCCTGGTCGGAAACGTACGGCAGGCTCTGGCAGACGCCGGCGTCGCTGCATGTCGGCGGGTGGGGGGTCGAGGAGGATCTCCGCGGGTGGGTGAACGACGGGCTCATGACCTTCTTCTTCTTGCTGGTGGGCATGGAGATCAAGCGCGAGCTGACGACCGGCGAGCTCCGCGAGTGGCGGGCCGCCGCCCTCCCGATGATCGCGGCCCTCGGCGGGATGGTGGCTCCTGCGCTCCTGTACCTGGCGCTCAACGCCGGCGGGCCGGGCGCGGACGGCTGGGGTATCCCGATGGCGACCGACGTCGCCTTCGCATTGGGTGTCCTGACCGTGTCGGCCACGTTCGCGCCGCAGTCCCTGAAACCGTTCCTCCTGACCCTCGCCATCGTCGACGACATCGGGGCGATCGTGGTCATCGCGGCGTTCTACTCGGGCGGGGTCGCATGGCTGCCCTTGGCCGCCGCCGCCGCCATATGGGTATTGATCATCGTGTCGCAGCGACTGCACATCCGGGCCGTGGTGGTGTACGTGTTCCTTGGCAGCCTCTTCTGGTTCGCCCTCTTGCGTTCGGGTGTGCATCCGACCATCGCCGGGGTCATCCTCGGCTTGTCCACCCCCGCCGTTCCGTTCCAGCGACCGCGGGCCGTCAGCCAGGAGGCGCATAGGACCGCCGATGAGACCGACGACCATCCGTTCCCGCCCGACGCCGACGCGCACTGGTGGCTGCGCTTGGCCGCACTCTCGAAGGAAGCCGTATCGCCGCTCGCGCGGGTAGAGGACGCCCTCCTTCCATGGTCGAGCTTCGTGATCCTTCCCTTGTTCGCGCTCGCGAACGCGGGCGTCGAGCTCTCGGCCGGTGCGCTCCGCGCCGCCGCGACCGGCAGGATCGCACTGGGGATCGTGGCTGGCCTCGTCGTCGGGAAGTTCGCGGGCGTTTGGCTGGCGAGCATCGCGGCGGTGAAGCTCCGTGCCGGAAGGCTGCCCGACGACGTGGCGTGGGGATCGCTCGCCGGACTGGCCGCCACGACGGGAGTTGGGTTCACCGTGTCGCTCTTCGTGGCCGACCTGGCCTTCCGCGGCTCCCCGTTGCTCCTGGCAGAGGCGAAGGTCGGGATCCTCGCCGCGTCGATCGTCGCCGGCGGTCTCGGCTACGGGCTGTTCCGACGATCCGGCTCCCGGAGGACCGCAGAGCGGTCGTCTGAGACCAACTAGTCGCGCGAATTACTCCGCGAACTCGGCCTCGGTCTCCATCTCCGCCATCGCGATCCCTCGTGGTCGGCCGGACCGGACCCAGAGTCGGTAGAAGACCCCGGCGATCGCGACCGCCGCAACGATCGACGCGATCGGGTAGCCGCGGCCCAGGTTGACCACGATCGTGAAGACGACGACGGCGGCACCGAACAGGTTGATCACGACGAGCCGGAGGTTGTGATCCCTTCGCGAGAACTTAGCCATCGCCAACAATCCCGAGAGGAAGCTCACGAAGACGGCCACCGCATAGAAGAGCACCAGTTCCTGATCCCGCCCACGCGCGGCGATCACGACCGCCACGGCGATGACCAAGTAGACGACCACGCCCCAGTACGGCGTGTGCCGCGCGTTCGTCGCGCCGAGCGCCGGGTGCAGGATGCCGACCCGCTCGCCGTTGGTTTGGGTACGGCGGGCCAGCGCCTTGAGCAACCCAGGTCCCGCCTGGAACGACGATGATGCGGCCGCGAGCAGCAGGAGCGCGCTCGTCAGCTGGAACAGCGCGAACAACGGGCCGTTCCCGACCGACGTGCGCGCGATGTCTGCGATCATGGTGCTGTGCGTGGCCGGGATGCCCACCCTGAGGCGGACGGCGAGCACGGCGATCGCGACGGTCAGCGAGCCCTCGATCGCGAAGGTAAGCCACAGCGTGATCCGGCCGAAGCGCTGTCGGCCGTGGTCGTCGAGCTGTCCCAGCTGTGCGATCGCGGACGATGGAGCTTCGACGCCGGTCGCGAGGGCCATGGCGACCGGGAAGGCCAGGAACACCGTCCAGATGCTCGAGTGGCCGCTTCCATGGAGGGGAGCGTGGCCCACTGCGTGCGGAGCGAGGAAGCCGAGGACGAGGATCGGGAGCGCCGCGGCGACGAACGCCACGGTCATGGTCGCGAACAAGCTCCGTCCGATGTGGCCGAACCATGTGATCGCCGCGACCACACAGCACAGGAACACCGCGATCTCGATCCGGAAGGGCGAGAGTGACGGGAAGTACGCGATCGCTGCTGAGGCCGCTGCAGCCACGCTGATCGCGATGGTCAATACGAAGTCCACGATGAGCGCGCCGAGCGGGAGGAACGCCCACCCCTCGCCGAACGCCGCTCCCGTGGCGGCCACTGCTCCGCCGCCTTCCGGGAACCGGCGGATCAGCTGGTCGTAGTTCAATCGGACCAACGAGATGATCCCGAGGACGCACGCCATCGTGATGATGAGGAGTGCCAGGTCGCCCTTCAGCGCGCGGAGCCCTGCCTCGATCGCGTAGGCGACGGAGGACACCGGGTCGGCCATCACCGCGAACGCGAAGGCGAAAAGCAACACACCCTTCTTGGTCGGTCGCTTGCTGATGGCATACCCCTGACATGAGGAAGGGGCGCACGGAACGCCTGCCGACCAGGCTTCCCGGCACCCCTTCAGTGTTCTGAGTCCAATCGATGCTAGGGCCTCAGAGCGTGGCGTGCAACGCGTTTCAACCGATCTGGAAGACGCCGGACCCGAGGTAGGACTCGTAGTACGTGAGCGCGACGCCCGAGCTGTGCATCAACGGCTCGGGCAGCGCGTCGCGGCCGAACCAGCCGAGCTCGATGAGTTCGTCGCCGTCGGCCCTCGGAGTTCCGCGCCACCGGCGCACCACGAACCAGATCCCGAAGTAGTGGGTGACGTCACCGCTCGGGTAGCGCACCAGGTGGTCCCGCGGGTCCGAGACGCAGGCGAACGCGATCAGGTCGTCGGGATCCGCCTCCAGCCCCACTTCCTCGCGGAGCTCGTCCAACGCCGTCGTGGCGAAGCTCCCGCCTTCTTCGCTGCCGCCGCCGGGCATGGTCCACTCACGGTTGTCGCGACGCAGGCCGAGTAGCACGCGTCCGTCGGGGTCCTCGACGAGCACGGTCGCTCCCGGCCAGAGCAGCAGGCCGTGCCCGACCTTCTGCCGCACCCGCCAGAGCGACGATCCTTCGAAGCCCACTTGAGCGCCGGGCCGAACGCCGGAGGTTCGAACTTCACCAGGCCGGCGATGAACGAGATCCGGTCACGCATCGCGGGGAGTCTACTGAGCTCGCGATGGCGCCCGATGGTCGCTCCGAAGCCCCCGAGGGGTCGCGCTCCCGCTCGCCCTATACTCGTGTGTGGCGATGGAGCTCGCCCAACCGCTCGTCCCGGCGAGCTGATAGCTCCTACCTGGATACGGAGGTGGGAGCATTTTCCATGGGCGAACGGACCTACGCGGAGGAGCGGGACCGGCTTCGTGAGGCGCTCAACGGTCTCGCCGAGTTCGCCGACGAACGCGAGAGCCCGGCCGTCACGGATGCCGCACGGGCCCTCGACAAGAAGCTCGTCGAGAACCGGTTCAACGTCGTGGTCTTCGGCGAGTTCAAGCGTGGCAAGACCACATTCGTGAATGCCCTCCTCGGGGCGGACATGCTTCCTTCCGCCGTCGTGCCGCTGACGTCCATCGTCACGGTGGTGACGTGGGGGAAGCAGATCCGAGCTCGGATCGGCTACCTCGACGGCCGCGAGGAGGATGTCGACGCGCAGGATCTCGCGAGATACGTGACCGAGCGGGGCAACCCGGACAACGCACTGGGGGTCGGGCGGGCCGTGGTGTCCTACCCGTCCGAGGACCTGCGCGACGGGGTGTTCCTCGTCGACACGCCCGGCGTCGGCAGCATCTACCAGCGCAACACGGAGGCCGCGCGCGCCTTCCTCTCCGAGTCCGACGCGGCGGTCTTCCTCACCTCCGCGGACCCGCCGATCTCCGAGACGGAGCGCGCGTTCCTGGAGGAGGTCCGTGGGGAGGCGGCGCGCCTCTTCTTCGTCCTCAACAAGGTCGACTACCTCTCAGGGCACGACCGCGACGAGTCCATCGCGTTCACACGTAGGGTCATCGAAGATGCGGTCGGGCAGAACGTCGTCGTCTATCCGATGAGCGCCCGCCGAGCGCTCGGCGCGAAGCTCGCCGGAGACGACCGGGAGTTGGAGGCTTCAGGGCTCCTCGCGTTCGAACGCGATTTCCGGGCGTTCCTGTTGAACGAGAAGGGACAGGCGATCCTGGAAGCCGTTTCCGGGCGTGCTCTGCGGCTCGTGGACGACGAGCGCAACGCCTTGGACGTGCAGGAGCGCGCGCTCGACCTTCCCGTCCAGGAGCTGGAAGTGGCACGTCGGCGCATGCAAGAGGTGTTCGCCCAGGCGCGCTCGCGCCAACGTGACATGCACTCCCTTCTTACCCAGGAGACCGAGGCGCTCGTGTCGCGTCTCGAGCAGGATCTGGCCGTTCTGCGTGCCGAGGAGGAAGCGAGTCTCACCGCCGGGGTCGAAGACCATGTCGCGGCGCTGGAAGACGTCCGGCGTATCGCCCGGGACGACGAGGGGTTCGTGTTCCTGAGGGACACATTCCGCGGCGATATCGAGCGCTGGCGCCGGCGCGAGGACCAGACGCTCGCCGCCGCGTTCCGCGAGGCGACGGCCCGCTTCGTACGCGCGGCGGACAGCACCGAGCGGGAGACCGTCCGGCTGTGCGGGGAGATCCTTGGGATCCAGCTCGTTTCTGGGGATCATCCGGTCGATCTGTCGTCGGAGACACGGTTCAGTTTCAGCTTCTTCGAGCCGCCCTCGATCATGGAGTCGATCCTGCCCGACGTCCGCCGGTTCCTGCCTCGTGAGACGGCACGACGCCTCTTCCTGCGCGACCTCGGGGAGCGGATACCGCCGCTGGTCGACAAGCACATCGGACGCCTCCATTGGGACTTCGTGCAGCGCCTCGACCGAAGTCGCCGTGACCTCCGATCGGCGTTGGATCGCAGCCTGGAGGCGACCATCGAGAGCCTCGGCGCGGGGATCGAACGTTCCGACCGCGACCGGCAGCGGTCGGCCGAGGACGCCCTGCGGGCCAAGGAAGACGTGCAGGTCCGTCGAGGCCGGCTTGACCAACTCCGTCACGCGTTCCTGATCCATGCCTCATGAACGTCATACCCGCATCGCATGGGCGACGGATCGAAGACGTGACGGTCGATCGGGATCGTTTCGCCCCGCGGGTCCGCCCGGTAGAGGTGCTCCGGATCGACTGGGATCTCCTGGCGATGTCCTTCCGCGCCGTGCCGCTCGTGCCGAGGGAGGATGCCATCACGACGCCGCCGGACGTCGATCGACCCGACGGATGAGCATCCGAAGCTCGATCCCGTGCGCCGCGCATGGGAGCGGCGCTCGATGACGCCGATGTTCGTGGTGCGCGCCGGCCGGACCGCGCTCAGCGGTGAAGGCCGGCTGCAAGGGCGGACGGACGGTCCGCTGACTCCCGAAGGCGTCGACGACGCGCGGCGAGCGGCGCAGCGTCTCGCTCGAGAGGACGTCGCCGCGATCTACACGAGCCCGCTGCGTCGCGCCAGGGAGACGGCCGAGGCCATCGGGCGACCTGCCGGGAAGGTCCCGCAGGCGGTACAGGATCTCGCGGACGTCGACACGGGTGCGTGGGTGGCTCACACGGCGGACGAGATCAGGGAGTTGGACCCGAGGGCGTTCGATTCCTACTTCCGGTTCCCGGTTGCTGCGTCCTTCCCTTCCGGCGAAACCATGGCGGACGCGGAAGGACGGGCGTTCGCTGCGCTGGGGTCGATCGCGGAGCGGCATCCCGGGCGAACGGTCGTCATCGTCACGCACGAGCTCCTCATCCGGCTGGTGCTCGTTCGTCTGAAGAGGCTCGAAGGAACGGCGCTCTGGGACCCGGAAGTGGCTCCGGGCTCGGTCACTGAGCTGCGGACCACCGACGAGGGATTGCAGGTGCCGACCGTCCTCGAAGACCTGTTCCGTGCGGCGGCGCGAGGACGCGAGGACCCGACCTGCGGATGAGGAGGCGGAAACCCTTGCGCGATGACTTCCTTGAGGCCGAGCTCGACCTCGCACTGCGTAGCGACGGGTGTCCCGTCTGTCGCCTGGCGCGGGAAACCGAACGGGCGGTCGTCTCGTGGCTCGCGACCACGAACATCCGGGAAGAGGCGACGATCGTGAAGCTCGTCGACGCCCGGGGGCTGTGCGCAGCCCACTGGGAGAGCGTGATCCAACGGCGTGGAGGTGATCTCGGCGCGTCCGGCGCGCGACTCCTGTCGTGGATCGCCGAGGCCGCGTCGGATGACTTCGGAGCGGATGTGCTGGAGGGGTCGCCGCCGTGTCCCGTGTGTACGTCGGTGGAGCGCCGCGCGCGATCGGTGCTGGGGATGCTCTTCGTCGTGCTCGCCGAACCCGAGAGGCTCGCCGCCTATCAACGTTCGACGGGACTCTGCCGGCCGCATCTCGGGACGGCGGTCGGGCTCGCTCCGGATCGGCCCGCCCTCCGGGCACTGATCACGACGCAGCGACGTTCACTCCTCGCACTCGGCGAGCACGCCCGGATCTCGGCGAACAACCCGGAAGAGCGGTCCCGCACCATGCGCCACATCATCGGTCTCCTCGCCGGATCGACGTCGGACGGATAGCCGCCGGGCTGGGTCAGCTCCGGGTCGCTTCAGGGTCCGACTTCGCCTCGGAGTGCGGATGCCTGCGCGCAGGAAGCCCCGCCTCGCTGCCCGCCGCGACGGCGAGCGTTCCGAGGCCGAACAGCACCATCAGGAGGAACTTGAGCTCGGCTTCGCTGACGCGGTGTCCCACACGGTCGATCACGAAGCATGTTCATCCCACACCGGCTGGAGCCGGGCGCACGCCTCTACCAGTGGATCTGCTGTTAGAGGCCATCAGCCCGAGGCTCGGGCGATCCAAGGAGCGGGCCTCATCGCGCCGTCCGGGAGTATGCGGGGGCGACCTTGGCTACCATGGGGTCGGCGATGAAGCTCGCCTGAACCGCGCCCTTGGCGCTGATGGCTTCTACGGGCTGCCCTCCGGGTGGTTCGAGCACGTCATCGGAAGGAGGCGCGCTACGGTCGAGCGAAGGCAAGGCGCCAACACCCCCACCGTGGGATCCTGCAGCATCCTCTTCGGCCAGCCCGAGAGCAGCGTCGACGCCGAGGCACTGGAGCAGCCCGCGTTCTTCGCCGACCTCAATCTCGATCAGGTGGTGGCGTCGATCACGGCGGGTCGAGAGGAATACGACCTGAAGCCCTTCTTCTACGCGCCGTTGCGCGACGTCGAAGCGGTGCGATATCGCCATGAGGTGCTTCGCGACCTCGAGAAGGAAGCGGTGGCCGCGACCATCAGGGCCTTCGCGCAGCGCATGCAGGACATGCGCGCGCATCTCGTGCAGGTCGAAAGCCTCCACTACACATCCCAGAAGAAGAGTTGGTTCGTCGATGCGGTGGAGATCTATTGCGATGCGGCTCGCATCCTCAGCGAAGAGCTCGCGTTGCTCGAGTTGACATCTCCTGGCCTGCAGGTTTTCCGCGAGTACCTCTCGGCATACACGGCGTCCGACACGTTCACGTCCCTTGCGTCGGAGACCCAGGACGTGAAACGGCGGCTCGCTTCGGTGAGGTATTCCGTGCACATCAACGGAGGGCGGGTCAACGTCGACAGGTACCAAGGAGAACCGGACTACAGCGAAGAGGTTATGGAAACCTTCGCGAAGTTCAAGCGAGGGGCCGTGGCGGATCACCGAGCCAAGCTCTCCGACTCATGGAACATGAACCACGTTGAAGCTCGCGTGCTCGATCTGGTCGCACAGCTGTTCCCGGCCGAATTCGGAGCGCTTGACGACTACTGCCTGCGGCACCGTGACTACCTCGATCGGACGATCAGCACGTTCGATCGAGAGGTGCAGTTCTATCTGGCGTATCTCGAGTACACGGAGCGGCTCAGATCGTCCGGATTGCCATTCTGCTACCCGCAGGTTTCCACCCATTCCAAGCAGGTCTTCGCCCACGACGCGTTCGATATCGCTTTGGCCAACAAGCTCGTGCTCGATGGGTCGGACGTGGTGTGCAACTCGTTCGACCTCGTGGATCCGGAGCGGATCATCATCGTGACGGGTCCGAACCAGGGCGGGAAGACCACCTTCGCCCGGATGTTCGGCCAACTGCATCACCTCGCCCGCCTCGGCCTCATCGTTCCCTCGAAGGAGGCGCGTCTCTTCCTTCCCGATCAGGTGCTCACGCACTTCGAGAAGGAGGAGGACCTCACGACCCTGAGGGGGAAGCTCGAAGACGAGCTGGTCAGGATCCGCGAGATCCTCAGCCTGGCAACGGGTGACAGCATCATCATCATGAACGAGAGCTTCAACTCGACGGCGCTCCTCGACGCGGTGTTCCTCGGCACGGAGATAACGGATCGGTTGATCACGTTGAACTCGTTATGCGTGTGCGTGACCTTCATCGACGAGTTGACGTCCCTCGGCGACACCGTCGTCAGCATGGTCAGCACGGTCGTGCCGGAGGATCCCGTGACGCGAACGTTCAAGGTCATCAGGAAGCCCGCCGACGGACTCGCGTACGCCGCCGCCATCGCCGAGAAGTACGGTCTCACGTACGAGAACCTGAGGAGGCGTCTCGCGCCATGAAGGCCTTCCTCATGCATAGCGACGAAGACTTCGACCTCCAACGTGAGCTTCCGTCGAACGAAGAAGACCTGACCCAGGACCTCGAGCTGAACATCCTCTTCAACACCATGGCGCTCGGTGACCCGTTCCTGTGGGACGTGGCCAAGCGGGCTGTGCTGTCCAGCTTGACGAGCCCGGAGGCGATCCTCTATCGCCAGCGCGTGCTCGAAGACTGCCTCGAGCATCCGTCCATCGTGCGAGAGATCTACGACGTCGCTGCCGGCGCGCTCCTGAACGAGAGGAGGATCTGGGGCGCGTTCAAGTCACCCAACGCCATCCTCACCAGATCCCTGCAAGCGATGGATGTGTTCGTCGGCTTCCTGAGAGAGCTGCACAAGCTCGCCGACGAACATGCCGGGAAGTTCCGGTCGGAAGGATTCGCGCGTTTCTTCGAGATGGTCACGACGGAGTTGAACGACGACTACTTCGAGACGATCGAGGGCCGTCTCAAGGAGCTCAGGTTCCGACGCGGCGTGCTGATGAGCGCCGAGCTCGGAAGAGGGAACAAGGGGATCCACTACGTGCTGCGGACGCTCCCGGAGCAGAGTTGGAGGGATCGGCTCCACAGAGGCAGATCCGGCTACAGCTTCCAGCTCCCGGATCGCGACGAGAACGGCTTCAAGGCATTGGGCGACATGCAGGCGAAGGGGATCAACCTGGTGGCCAACGCGCTCGCGCAGTCGACCGATCACATCCGCAGCTTCTTCACCATGTTGCGGGCGGAGCTCGGCTTCTACGTCGGCTGCATGAACCTGCAAGGACGGCTGGCTGAAAAAGGCGAACCCACGTGTTTCCCCGAGCCGCTGGCTCAAGGCAGTCCCACGCTCGTCGCCCGCCACCTCTATGAGATCTGTCTCGCACTGAGCGTGCCAGCAAGGGTCGCCGGCAGCGATGTGAACGCGAAGGACAAGTCGCTCGTGATGATCACCGGCGCCAACCAGGGGGGAAAGTCGACGTTCCTGCGCAGCGTCGGTCTGGCGCAGCTGATGATGCAGAGTGGGATATTCGTCGCAGCGGAGTCCTTCAGCGCCGAAGTTTGCGACCGCGTCTTCACGCACTACAAGCGGGAGGAAGATGCCTCGATGCAGAGCGGCAAGCTCGATGAAGAGCTCAGCAGGATGAGCGATGTTGCCGATGAGATCGGGTCGAACTGCATCCTGCTCTGCAACGAGTCCTTCGCGGCGACGAACGAACGGGAGGGCTCGGAGATCGCGCGGCAGGTCATCCGCGCGATGGTGGAGGCGGGCGTCAGGGTCTTCTTCGTCACGCACCTCTTCGATCTGGCGCACGGGTTCTACGTTCAGGAGATGGACGCGACCCTCTTCCTCCGGGCGGAGCGGCTGCCCGACGGCCGGCGCACGTTCCGATCGGTCGAGAGCGAGCCGCTGCCGACGAGCTACGGCGAGGATTCGTACAGGCGGATCTTCGGCACCACTCCCGACGCCTCATCGGCGCCTATGATGTGACGTCAGGCGATGGAGCTCGCCCGGATCGCTCGTCGAGAGCTGATGGCTCCTACCGGATCGAGGTAGGAGGCCATGGACGCATCAGATCGGATCCCCGAGCCGCGCGCTCCCGACCTCGGACCCATACGTCCGATGGTGCGTGACCTGGATTTCGAACAGGTCGCTGCGGGTTCACGGACGTCGTGCTTCCCGAGTCGTCGGATATCCCGGTCGATCCGTCGGAGCGTCGATTCATCCTGGAAGCCGGTCTCTTCGACCTGGTGGTTGAGGCCGCTCTCACCGAACTCCCGACGGACGAGGAGCGCCTCAACCGTCTGGAGGACTCCGTGCGATCCGTGGAGTCCTTGATCCCCGTGACCCGCTACGCCTGGTTCGATGGTTCGGAAGAGACCCGCAAGCGCGAGTTGTCCGCGCGGATGTATCAACGGGAGATCGACCAGACCACCAGTTGGATGCTGCCCCGCCTGGAGCGCGACATCGAGGCGTACCGAGCCCGGATCGTTGCCCTCCGCGCCGCGATCGAGGGCCAGGTCACATGAGCGAGCTCGTCAGGATCCTCACCGCGGACCTCGATCATGCGCGGGCCGCCCGCCCGGAGCTTTCACACGACGAGTTGATCGCGGAGGCCTGCAGGCGAGGGGTTCGCATCGCGGCCGACGATGGTCGATCCACCGGGAGCGAGGATGCCGGTCGTTCCAGGATGGAGAGCCTCAGGGCCCGGTGCGCGGCATCGGCGGCCTCCGTCGCCGAGCTGCGCTCGCTGTTGGTGACGGATCGCGAGCGATTCGCCGGTTCGGTGGTGGCAGAGCGCGAAGCGTTCCTGAACTACGTTGGGCTCGACCGAGATGTCGTCCCACCCCTCAAGCTCGAGGCGCAGCGGTTGCGCGCCGAGTTGCGGCGGCTCGAGGGCCAGGCGACGGCGGCTGGCGTCGACCTCTCGACCATCGAGCCTTCCATCGACTGGCCAGGAACGCTCGCCGTTGACGCGTACGAACGCCCTCAGTACGTCTCCAACGAGAGCCGGAGACATGCGGCGGTGGCTTACTTCCGGAAGCGGGATCAGGCGTGAGCGCATCGAGATCAGAGACCGTGATCCACGTCATCCGACACGGTCGGACGGCCTTGAACGCGCAGAAGCGGTTCCGCGGCCGGCGCGACGTGCCTCTCGATGGCGAAGGTCACGCCGAGGTCGAGCACGCCGCAGCGACGCTCGCCGATCGCCCGATCACGCTGGTTGCCGCCAGCCCATTGACCCGTGCACAGGAAACCGCGGCGCCGATCGCGAGCCTCATGGGTCTCGAGATCGAGACGGACGCCGATCTCCTGGATCTCGATCACGGATCGTGGGAATCGCTGACGGCGGCGGAGGCCGAGGCGGACGATCCGGCCGGATACGCCACGTGGCGGAAGGATCCGCGTGCCAGCAGACCGCCCGGCGGAGAGTCGATGGCGGAAGTGGAGCAACGGATCGTGCGCTCTGTCAACAGGGTCCCTCGGAGGCGGTACCGAGGTCGTCCTCGTCTCACATGAGATCCCCATCCGGCTTCTCGTATCGAGGATCCAACGCATCGACGGACCTGGCATCTGGGAGATCCCCCTTCCCACTGGCTGCGTGACGCGCCTGCGTGGTGTCCCGGGAAGTTGGCGCGTCGACAGGTACGCGGGCTGACCGTGCCGCCCGCGTCTCTCCGACGTTCCTCGTCCCGCGGAGCCGGGACCGCGCAGGGCGTCTAGCCGGCATCCTCGCAGGTCGGACCCCAGTTCATTCCCTATACTTCACGCGTTCCCGGCCCGCGCCGGGTGAGAGAGGCTCGCTCCCACACAACTCGAGGAGGTTCGATGCACGGCGTCTTGGCCCAGGAGAGTGGCCCGATCCAAGCGGTATTCGGGTCGTTCGAAGACAAGTCCCTGTGGGTGGTCCTGGCCATCTCGCTGGTGGCGCTCGTGTTCGCCTACTACCTGGTTCGCGAGGTGCTCGCGGCTCCCGAGGGCACGGAGAAGATGAAGGAGATCGCGAAGGCGATCCAGGAGGGGGCGAAGGCGTACCTCTCGCGGCAGTTCCGGACGCTCGGGATCTTCCTGGGCATCCTCACGGTCCTGCTCTTCTTCGCGCTCCCTGCGCCCGCGAACGCGGTCCATTCCGAGTTCTCCATCAAGTTCGGGAGGTCGCTCGCCTTCATCCTGGGCGCGGTGTTCAGCGCGACGACGGGATACGTCGGGATGTGGCTCGCGGTCCGCGCGAACGTCCGGACGGCCAACGCGGCACGGGAATCCGGACTCAAGATGGCCATGCGTATCGCGTTCCGCTCCGGCGGTGTCGCCGGCATGTTCACCGTGGGTCTCGGATTGCTGGGCGCGACCGTCATCCTGATGATCTACAAGCAGGACGCTACGAGCGTGCTGGTCGGCTTCGGCTTCGGCGGCGCGCTCCTCGCCATGTTCATGCGGGTCGGCGGAGGCATCTTCACCAAGGCGGCCGATGTGGGCGCCGACCTGGTGGGCAAGATCGAGCAGGGCATCCCCGAGGACGACCCGCGGAACGCCGCCACGATCGCCGACAACGTGGGCGATAACGTCGGCGACTGCGCCGGGATGGCGGCGGACCTCTTCGAGTCCTACGAGGTCACGCTTGTCGCGTCCCTGATCCTGGGGGCCGCCGCCTACAACGGGTCGAAGATCGGCGCGATCGCCGGCGTGATGTTCCCGCTCTTCGTTCGCGCGGTGGGCGTGATCACGTCGATCATCGGCATCATGTCGGTGGCGCCCCGTAGTGAGAACGAGCACGGCATGAAGGCCATCAACCGCGGGTTCTTCACCTCCGCGATCATCTCCGCCGCCGTCGTGTTCGTGATCTCGAACATGTACATGCACTCCTGGAAGCCGGGATTCGCCGTGGCGTTCGGCCTGATCCTGGCGAGCGTGATCCAGGTCCTCACCCAGCACTTCACCGACACGAAGCACCGACCCGTGCAGGAGATCGCCGAGGCGACGGTGACCGGGCCCGCGACGACCGTGCTCGCAGGGTTCTCGGTGGGCCTGGAGTCCACGGTGTGGTCGATCATCGTGATCTGCGGAAACATCATGGCCGCGTTCCTGCTGGGCAACAGCACGGCCGAGCGTCTCTACTTCATCGCACTGACCGGGATGGGGATGCTGACGACGGTCGGCGTCGTCGTGTCGATGGACACGTTCGGTCCCATCTCGGACAACGCGCAGGGCATCGCGGAGATGTCCGGGGAGTTCGAAGGACGGCCGGCCGAGATCCTGGGTGGCCTGGACGCCATCGGGAACTCGACGAAGGCCATCACCAAAGGCCTCGCGATCGCGACGGCCGTCATCGCTGCCACGTCGCTGTTCGGCTCGTTCGAGGAAGCGCTGCGTGGCGCCGGGTTCGCCTTCCGAGGGATCCGGATCGACCATCCCGACGTCTTGGTCGGGCTCCTCCTCGGCGGCTCGGTCGCGTTCCTGTTCTCGTCGCTCGCGATCCGCGCGGTCGGCAGAGCCGCCGCGCAGGTCGTGGTCGAGGTGCGGAACCAGTTCCGCGACCACCCCGGGATCATGGACTACACCGAGAAGCCGGACTACAGCCGCGTCGTCGACATCTGCACGAAGACCTCGCTCCGCGAGCTGATGACGCCGGGCCTCCTGGCCTTGCTCTCCCCGGTCATCGTCGGCTTCCTGTTGAAGGGCGAGGCTCTCGGGGCGTTCCTGGCCGGATCGATCTTGACCGGACAGCTGCTCGCCGTGATGCTCTCGAACTCGGGTGGCGCCTGGGACAACTCGAAGAAGTACATCGAGGAGGGGCACTTCGGCGGGAAGGGCAGCGACGCGCACAAGGCCGCGGTGATCGGCGACACGGTCGGCGATCCGTTCAAGGACACGGCCGGTCCGGCGCTTAACCCGCTGATCAAGGTGATGAACCTGGTGGCCCTGCTGATCGCCCCGCTGGTCGTGACGCATGCGCCCGACACGGCGCTGCGGGTCGCCATCGCGGCGATCGCCGTCGTGATCCTCGGCGTGATGATCTACATCTCGAAGTCCCGCAAATCGGAGCTTGAAGGCGAGATCCGGATGGCGGACGCGGCTTCATGATCTCCACGTAGCGCGACGCATGGGCGTGTTCCGTCGATTCTTCGACAAGCTCTCGGAGAGCGACGAGGCGCGCCATGCAGCCGAGATCAAGGCATGGTCGGACAAGATCCCGGGAACCGTATGGATCGCCGATACGCCGCCGCGCGAGCGCGTCCGTATCGCGGGAGTGGTGAAGCGACTCACCGTCTTCCCGATGGAAGGCAAGGAATCCTTGGAGGCGCTCATCTCCGATGGCTCGGGCGAGGCGCTCCTCGTGTTCATGGGCCGTCGCGGCATCCAGGGACTCACGCTTGGCACCCGCGTCGTGGTGGAGGGTGTGCTCGGAGACGACCGGGGCGTCCGGCGGATGATCAACCCGCTGTTGGAGTTCAGCGCCTAGCGGGCCTCCGCTAGGATCCCGTCAGGGCTGCATCTTCCGGCGTCAAGGTCCCGTCAAGACCGCCGGCGCGCCCGATACCCGCGCGTAGGCTCGCCACGTGGACGCCGTCTACCTACTCATCACACTCGTGATGTTCGTGCTGCTGGGCTTCCTCGTTCGAGGAGCGGATCGACCGTGAGCTCGGATCTCGTCGGGCTGTTCATCGCTTGCGGCCTGGCCCTGTACCTGGTGATGGCCCTGCTCTTCCCTGAGCGCTTCTGACATGGGCGGCTGGGTGCAGCTGCTCGTTCTCGTGACGCTCCTCGCGGTCGTCTATCGTCCTCTCGGCGACTACATGGCCTGGGTCTATTCCGCGGATCGACCGCTCCGCGCGGAGCGATGGATCTACCGGATCGCGGGCGTGGATGCGTCGTTCGAGCAACGTTGGACGGCCTACGCGACGTCGCTCCTGGCGTTCTCGTTCTTCTCCATCCTGCTCCTGTACATCCTCCAGCGGGTGCAGGGGGGCATGCCGCTGTCGCTCGGACTGAGCGGCGTGCATCCGGATCAGGCGTTCAACACCGCCGCCTCGTTCTCGACCAACACGAACTGGCAGTCGTACTCCGGCGAGACGACGATGGGCCACCTCGTTCAGATGACCGGGCTCGCCGTCCAGAACTTCGTATCAGCGGCGGTCGGGATGGCGGTCGCGGTCGCTCTCATCCGGGGGTTCACGCGCACACAAGCCGAGACCATCGGCAACTTCTGGTCGGACATGGTTCGATCCACCGTGCGGATCCTGTTGCCGATCGCGTTCGTGTTCGCGCTCGTGTTCGTCTCCCAGGGGGTCGTGCAGAACCTGCACGGCTTCCACACCGTGCACACCGTGATCGGCGGCACCCAGGCGATCCCCGGGGGACCCGTCGCCTCGCAGGAAGCGATCAAGGAGCTCGGCAACAACGGCGGCGGCTTCTATGGCGCCAACTCCGCGCACCCGTTTGAGAACCCGAGCCCGCTCACGAACTTCCTGCAGATGTTCCTGATCCTCGTGATCCCGTTCGCGCTGACCGGCACGTTCGGCAAGCTGGTCGGCAACCGAAAGCAGGGGTACGTGCTCGCGGCAGTGATGGCCCTCTTCTGGATCGGCGGCTGCCTGATCGCGTGGCACTTCGAAGCCGCCGGCAACGCGGCGCTGCCCGCGGTTACCGGCGGAAACATGGAAGGCAAAGAGGTTCGGTTCGGGCAAGCCGGAACCGCCACGTTCGCTTCCGCCACCACGAGCACCTCGACGGGCTCCGTCGTGGCGTCGCACGACTCGTTCACGCCGTTCGGCGGTGCGGTGCCGCTCGTTGACATCATGTTGTCGGAGGTCACGCCCGGTGGTGTGGGGGCGGGCCTCTACGGCATGCTCGTGCTGGCGCTCCTGTCCGTATTCATCGCCGGACTCATGGTGGGCCGAACACCCGAGTACCTCGGCAAGAAGGTCGAGCCGCGCGAGATGAAGCTGATCTCCCTCTACATCCTGCTCGTCCCGGCTCTCGTTCTCGGGTTGACCGGAGCCGCGCTCGTGCTTCGGTCGGCGAAGGCTTCCATCCTGAACGCGGGACCGCACGGGTTGAGCGAGGTGCTCTACGCCTTCACGTCCGGCTCCAACAACAACGGCAGTGCGTTCGGTGGGCTCAACGCGAACACGACGTTCTTCAACACGTCGATCGGCATCGCGATGCTCTTGGGTCGTTACGCACTGATCGTGTTCACGCTGTCGCTCGCTGGCTCGCTCGCGAAGAAGAAGCACGTGCCGGAGTCGCTCGGGACCTTCCCGACGGATTCCGCGCTCTTCGGTGGGCTGCTGGTGGGCGTGATCCTCATCGTCACTGCGCTGACCTATTTCCCCGTGTTGTCGCTCGGACCGATCGTCGAGGGGTTGTCGAGATGAACCTGAAGATGCTGGTGTTATCGCTCCCGGACGCTTTCCGGAAGTTGCACCCGCGGGTCATGGCGAGGAACCCCGTGATGTTCGTCGTCGAGGTCGGCGCTGTGCTCACGACGATCCTGTTCGCGCTCGACCCCAGGCTCTTCTCCGGCCAGATAGCCGCGTGGCTCTGGCTCACCGTGCTCTTCGCCAATATGGCAGAGGCGGTGGCGGAGGGCCGAGGGAAAGCGCAGGCGGCCACGCTCCGGGCCGCGCGCAGTGAGACGGTCGCGCGGCGATTGCTCGCGGACGGCTCTGAGGAGGTCGTCTCTGGCACGCAGCTGCAGCCCGGGGACCGATGTGTCGTCGAGGCCAACGAGATCATCCCCGGTGACGGCGAGGTGGTCGAAGGGGTCGCCTCGGTCGACGAGTCGGCGATCACGGGTGAATCGGCACCCGTGATCCGCGAATCCGGCGGTGACCGGAGCGCGGTGACCGGCGGCACGAGGGTGCTATCGGATCACATCGTCGTCCAGATCACGTCCAAGCCGGGCGACACGTTCATCGACCGGATGATCGCCTTGGTCGAGGGCGCCAAACGTCAGAAGACGCCGAACGAGATCGCGCTGAACATCCTGCTGGCGAGCCTGACCATCATCTTCTTGCTGGCGACCGTAACCCTGCAGCCGCTCGGCATCTACTCAGGCGCCCGGCAGACGATCGTGGTGTTGGTAGCCCTCCTCGTGTGCCTGATCCCCACGACGATCGGGGCGCTGCTCTCGGCGATCGGCATCGCCGGCATGGACCGCTTGGTGCAGCGGAACGTGCTGGCGATGTCCGGCCGGGCCGTGGAGGCTGCCGGCGACGTCAACACGCTGCTGCTGGACAAGACGGGAACGATCACGCTGGGGGATCGGCGGGCGGCCGAGTTCATCCCCGCTCCGGGCGTGACGGTCGAGGAACTCGCCGATGCGGCGCAGCTCACCAGCCTGGCCGACGAGACTCCCGAAGGCCGTTCGATCGTCGTGCTGGCCAAGGAGCGATACGGACTCCGCGGCCGAGAACTCGAGGGGGCGGAGTTCGTGGCGTTCACGGCGCAGACGCGGATGAGCGGCTTGAACGTCGACGGGCGCGAGCTCCGCAAAGGTGCGGCCGACTCCGTGCGCAAGTGGGTAGAGGAGCGCGGCGGCGGCGTCCCCGAGGAGGTCGACACGATCGTCGCGGGCATCGCCGTCCAGGGTGGGACGCCGCTCACCGTCGCGGAGGACCGGCGGGTGCTGGGCGTCGTCTACTTGAAGGACATCGTGAAGGAGGGCATGCGCCAGCGGTTCGACGAGCTCCGGAAGATGGGCATCCGGACGGTGATGATCACGGGCGACAACCCGCGCACCGCACGAGCCATCGCGGCCGAGGCGGGTGTGGACGACTTCTTGGCCGAAGCCACGCCGGAGGACAAGATGGCGCTCATCCGGCAGGAGCAGCAGGGCGGGAAGCTCGTCGCGATGACCGGCGACGGGACGAACGACGCGCCGGCGCTCGCGCAGGCCGATGTGGGCGTGGCGATGAATACGGGGACGTCCGCGGCCAAGGAGGCCGGCAACATGGTGGACCTGGACTCCAACCCCACGAAGCTGATCGAGATCGTGGCGATCGGGAAGCAGCTCCTGATCACCCGAGGGGCGCTCACCACGTTCTCTATCGCGAACGACGTCGCGAAGTACTTCGCGATCATCCCCGCGATGTTCGTCGGTGTGTTCCCCGGGCTGGAAACCCTCAACATCATGAAGCTGCACAGCTCGGAGTCCGCGATCCTGTCCGCGGTGATCTTCAACGCGATCATCATCGTGATGTTGATCCCGCTGGCGTTGCGCGGCGTGAAGTACCGTCCGCAACCTGCAGGCGACATGCTCCGAAGGAATCTGGCGGTCTACGGGCTTGGCGGCGTGGTCGCTCCGTTCATTGGGATCAAGCTGGTGGATCTGTTGGTCACGGGATTGAGGCTGGGCTGATGCGCCGCCAGATGCTCGCCGGGCTCCGGATGCTCCTGATCCTCACCGTCGTGCTCGGCGTCATCTATCCGTTCGCGGTGACCGCGATCGCGCAACTTGCGATGACCGATCGCGCCAACGGCAGCCTGGTCCATTCTGGCGGTGTGGTCGTGGGCTCGGCGCTGCTCGGTCAGGCCTTCGACGGCGGCGAGTGGTTCCAGCCTCGACCAGGGTCATACGATCCGACCGCGAGCGGCCCGTCCAACCTCGGGCCCACCAATCCCGACCTGATCGACACCGTGATGAACGCCGTCGCTGTGGTGCGTCAACGGGACGGCGTCGCCAACGGAACGCCGCTCCCAGCAGACGCCGTCATGGCGAGCGGGAGCAACCTTGATCCGGACATCTCGCCCGCATACGCCAGGCTCCAGGCCCCCCGCGTGGCGGCGGCGCGAGGGCTCGGCGTTCAAGACGTCCTAGACCTGATCGAGCGTCACACCGTGGGGCGGACGTTCGGCTTCATGGGCGATCCGCGCGTGAACGTGCTGCTCCTCAACCTCGCATTGGAACGCCTAGCCTGAGGGCGGATATGCGCGGCACACTCCGCATCTACCTCGGGTACGCGGCCGGCGTCGGGAAGACCTTCGCCATGCTGGGTGAAGGCGTGCGGCGTCGCGAGCGCGGCACCGATGTGGTGGCCGGGTTCGTCGAGGCGCACGATCGTCCGAAGACGCGCGAAAGGATGGCTGATCTGGAAGTCATCTCTCGGCGAACGCTCGAGTATCGCGGGGCGATGTTCGAGGAGATGGATGTCGACGCCGTCCTGGCTCGCGCGCCGCAGGTCGCTTTGATCGACGAGCTGGCGCACACGAACGTGCCCGGCTCGCGCAATCAGAAGCGCTGGCAGGACGTCGAGGAGGTCCTCGCGGCGGGGATCGACGTCATCTCCACCGTGAATATCCAACACCTGGAGTCGCTGAACGATGTCGTCGAACGGATCACCGGCGCGAAGCAACGCGAGACCATCCCTGACGAGGTTGTGCGCGCTGCCGATCAGGTGGAGCTGGTCGACATGACGCCGTTCGCGCTGCGGCGCCGGATGGCCCACGGGAACATCTATCCGGCGGAGAAGATCGACGCCGCCCTCGCGAACTACTTCCGCGAAGGGAACCTGGGAGCGCTCCGCGAGCTTGCCCTGCTGTGGATGGCCGACCAGGTTGACGAGTCGTTGCAGGACTACATGCACGATCACGGCATCGAAGGCCCGTGGGAGACGCGCGAGCGGATCCTGGTCGGTGTGTCGGGCCGGGTGGAGGACGAGACGCTCATCCGCCGCGCGGCGCGGATGGCGATGCGCCGGGGCGGGGAGCTGCTCGCCGTTCACGTCATCCCCGAGGAGGGACCGGAGGACGCTCCTGCGCTGGAAGCGACTCGGAAACTCGTCGAGATGGTCGGCGGTGCGCTCCACGAGGTGGTCGGTCGCAGCGTGCCCGAGGCGTTGCTGGACTTCGCTCGCGCGGAGAACGTGACACAGGTCGTGCTGGGTGCGAGCAACCGCCCGCGCTCTCGGCAGTTCCTGCGCCTCTCGGTCATCAACCGCGTGATCCGCGATTCCGGTCCCGTCGACGTACACGTGATCTCGATGTCGCCGGCATCCCCCCACGAACCGCTACGGGCGCCTCGGCTCGGAGGGCTGTCGCCGCGTCGTCGGGCCCTTGGCGCCGTCGTCGGCCTGATCGCGCTCCCCTCGCTTACGCTCACGCTCGCCGGGCTCCGGGAACAGGTGGGTCTGCCGAGCGTCCTGTTGATGTATCTCCTCCTGGTCGTCGGGATCGCGGCGGTCGGCGGTTTGTGGCCGGCCTTGGCCGCGGCGATCCTGAGTTCGCTGCTCATCAACTACTACTTCGTTCCACCGATCCACACGTGGACGATCGCCGAGCCGGAGCACCTGTTCGCGATCTTCGTCTTCGTCGTGGTCGCCGCCGTGGTGAGCGGCCTCGTCAACCGAGCGGCCCGCCTCCGGATCGAGGCGCAACGCGGACGGGCGGAGGCAGAGGCGCTGGCGCGCCTCGCCGGGTGGCTCATCTCCGATGACGATCCGCTCCCGGGCCTCGTCGAGCACGTACGAGCGACGTTCGGGCTGGAGGCGGTGGCGGTATTGCGGCGAACCGATGACGGGGGTTGGGTCGTCGAGGCGAACGCCGGCACGGATGCGCCGGCGATCCCGGAGGAGGGCTCGGAGACGCTCGACCTCGGCGAGGATGCCTCTTTGGTGATCAGGGGCGGGCGGTTGCCGGCCGAAACCCGTCGGGTGCTGACGGCGTTCGTCGCGCAACTCGCCGTCGCCGTGAGGGCGCGAGCGCTCGCCCGCGAGGCGGAAGGCGCGGCCGATCTTGCAGAGGTGAACGACCTGCGCGCGGCGATCCTCGCGGCGGTCTCACACGACCTTCGGACCCCACTCGCGTCGGTCAAGGCCGCGGTTAGCAGTCTTCGACAGCACGATGTGCATTGGAACCGCGTGGAGGTCGAGGAGTTCCTGGCCACGATCGAGGAAGAGACGGATCGCCTCAGCTCGCTCGTCGGCAACCTGCTCGACGCCAGCCGTATCCAGACCGGAAGCCTGCGGCTGGTGAGCAGCCGGGTGGGGCTCGACGAAGTTGTCCCCAGGGCGCTGGCGAGTCTGTCCGACCGCGGCCGTGACATCGAGGTCGATGTGCCGGAGACGCTCCCTCGTGTCGACGTCGACGCGGCTCTGCTCGAACGAGCGATCGCGAACATCGCCGCGAACGCTCGCACGCATGGCTCATCGTCCGGTACCGTCCGCATCCTCGGTTCTGAAGCCGGGGGACGCGTTGAGCTTCGGATCGTCGATCGCGGGCCTGGGATCCCGATCGAGGATCGCCGGCGCGTGTTCGAACCGTTCCAGCGGCTGGGCGATCACTCGTCGAGCGACGGCGTCGGCCTCGGGCTCGCCGTGGCTCGCGGCTTCGTCGAGGCGATGGGCGGCGATGTTGAAGTGGAGGACACGCCCGGTGGTGGGCTGACGATGGTGTTGGCGTTCAAGGCGGAAGCGTGACGCGCGTCCTAGTCGTCGACGACGAGCCGCAGATACTGCGTGGCCTGGGCACGAACCTCCGGGCGCGTGGATACGAGGTCGACACGGCGATCGACGGTGAGCGGGCGCTGGAGGTGGCGGCACGTACCCGTCCCGACGTCGTCATCCTGGATCTCGGCTTACCGGGGATCGACGGCGTGGACGTGATCCGGGGCCTCCGGGCGTGGACCTCCATCCCGATCATCGTCCTGTCGGCGCGCGATCAGGAGCAGGACAAGGTCCAGGCGCTCGACGCGGGGGCGGACGACTACGTGTCGAAGCCGTTCGGCATGGACGAGTTGTTGGCCAGGCTCCGAGCGGCCGAGCGGCGGGTGACGCCGGCCGGAGAGGAGGCCACGATCGCGACCGAGGACTTCGACGTCGACCTCGCAGCGAAACGTGTGAGCGGCAGGACCGGTGACATCCGTCTCACTCCGACGGAGTGGCATCTGGTGGAGATCTTGGTCCGTCACCCCGGCAAGCTGCTCAGCCAACGCCAGCTCCTGCAGGAGGTGTGGGGGCCGCAGTACCTGGAAGAGACGAACTACCTCCGGGTCTACATGGCCCAGATCCGTCGGAAGCTCGAGCCCGATCCCGCGCGGCCCCGCTACTTCATCACCGAGCCCGGGATGGGTTACCGCTTCGAGCAGAAGGAGCCGACATGACATCGTCGCGACGTCGGATCGCGGGCTATGCCATGGCGACCGCCGGAACCGCGGCGTTCGTCGGGGCGTTGCTCCCGCTCCGGTACGGCATCACGCCGCTCAGCAACGGGTTCGCGTTCCTGGCGCTCGTGGTCGTGACGGTGACGATCGGCGGCCTCGGCCCCGGGATCGTGTCGTCGTTCACGTCGTTCCTCGCATTCAACTTCTTCTTCATCCCGCCCTACGGCACGTTCGCGATCGGACGAGGCGAGCACGTCGTCGTGCTCTTCGTCTTCCTGGGGCTGTCGGTATTGATCTCCGTGTTGATGGCGCGGGCCACATCGCGCGCGGAGACCGCCGAGGCGCGTGAGCGGGAACTGCGGACGCTGCAGGATCTCAGCAGGGCGCTCGTCGAGCAGGGTCCGGACCCCGAGAGCTACGCGGTCGTCGTGCGATTGGCGGTCTCGCGGTTCGGGTTCCGCGACGGTGCCCTCTTCATCCAGCCGCGAGGCGATGCCTCGGGCCTCGACGAGATGCTCGCCGTCAACGCGGAGCCGGGGACGGTGCCGCTCGCAGCCGAGGGGCCCGGGATCGAGCGGGTCGCGCTGAACGTCGGGAAACGGAACCTCGGTGTCCTGGTGCTCCGCGGTGGGCCGGATCCGCTTGCCATGCCCGAACGCCGCGTCCTACGGGCGTTCTCGGATCAGCTGGCGTTGGTGCTCGAGCGCGACCGGATGCTGCGGGTGGCGACGGAGGCGGCGAGGCTCTCGACGTGAGAACGACGTCCTTCGTCTAGATCGACGCGGCGCCGTCGATCACCACGTGGGTGGGCGGCGTGTCGCCGGACATGCCGTCGCCGACGACGGCGGTGCGGAGCGCCGACTCGGACGTGGGCGACGAGAGGGCTACGACCTCGTCGCCCGCGGAGAAGACCGTCTCGGGCTGCGGGATCACCACGTGGCCATCTCGAAGGATCGCCACGACCGCCGAATCCGGTGGCAGACGGAGCTCGTAGAGTGGGCGCCCCGCGGACGGCGACCCGTCGGGGAGGGTCATCTCGACGATCGAGATGCGTCCACCCTCGAGCCGGATCAGGCGCACCAGGTCGCCGACCGTCACGGCCTCCTCCACCATCGCGGTCAGGATATGCGGCGGTGAGACCGCAGCGTCCACGCCCCACTGCTCGGTGAACAGCCATTCGTTCTTGGGGTGGTTCACGCGCGCGAGCACGCGAGGAACCGCGAACTCCTGCTTGGCCAGCAACGAAGTGACCAGGTTGTCCTCGTCGTCACCGGTGGCGGCGACGACGACCTCAGCCTTGGACAGTTCGGCCGTCTCGAGCACCAACGGTTCGCAGGCATCGCCCAGCAGCACGTTGACCGTCGGTGCCCACGCTCGCGCCTTCTCGACGACTTCGGGGCTCTGGTCTATCAGTGTGACGTCGTGTCCGCGCTCCGCGAGGTCGGCGGCCAGGTGGCGGCCGACCGCTCCCGCTCCGGTCACGACGACGCGCATCAGTGCAGCCCTCCGGCCGATGGCTCCTCGAGGACGGAATCGAGGAGATCCATCCCGTCCTTCCCCATGATCACGCCGAGGTAGTCGCCCTCTTGGAGCGTCGACTCATCGGTCGGGATGAACCCCCCTCCGCCTCGCGAGACGGCGGCGATCAACAGCTTCCCGGGGACGTTCAACGATGTCGCCGCCTTCCCGACCAGATGTGGGGGAACCGGCACGCGGGCGCGGACGAGGTCGCCGCCTCCCAGGCTCTCTCGGAGCTCGCTCCGTTCGTGGAACAGCATCAGTTGGATCTGCTTCACGCCCCATTTGGTCGTCGCGACCGTGGGGATGTTCAGGCGCTCGTAGATGTCGGCGCGGCGCGGGTCGTAGATGCGCGCGACGACCTTCGGGACGTGATAGTGCTCGAGCGCGACGCGCGCGGAGACGATGTTCGAGTTGTCCCCGCTGGACACCGCGACGAACGCGTCGGCCTCCTTGATGCCGGCCTCCTCGAGCACGTCGCGATCGAAACCCAGCCCCACGATCATCGTCGCCTTCGGTCCCGGCGGGTACTTCACGAACGCGGCGGCCTTCTTGTCGATGATCGCGACCTCGTGCCCGCCGTCGAGGAGTTGTAGGGCCAATTCGGACCCCACGCGTCCACAACCCATGACGACGACCTTCATGCCGGGGAGATTACTGGACGCCTACGGCGGCTACCACGGACGACTCCAGGGACGAGCGAGGAGCGAGGAAGTACGGAACGCGCGTCACGTCGATGTGGGGATACCGGCCGAGCGCTCGCACGATCTTGTTGCTCGTCCGGTCGTGGAGCAGACGCTGGCTGAGCTTCGGGAAGTCTCGCCGGGCCATCACGACGGTCACTTCCGTTCCCCGATCGGACCGGCTCAGGACGTACTCCTCCAGCGCCCGGGCGACGTTGCGATCCCAGCATTCGATCACGTCGAGTGGGACCGGCATCCGCGCGTCCATCCACTTCTTCACGAGCATCCCCGCGCGGTCCGGGTCGACGGCGGCGTGGACCGCCCACACCTGCGTGCACCCGAGGGTGAGCGGATAGCGCACGGCGCGAAGGATCGCGCTGTCCAGCTTGTCGACCAGCACGACGGCGGTGTGCTGGCCTCGGGGAGCCATCCGTACGACGGGCTTTCCCTTCTCGTCGAACGAGAGGGGGTGCACGCCGTGGGGATGATCGCGAACCAGCGTCACCCGAACCCGCTCATACGGCAGCAGGGCCCTGTTGAGCCGCGCGCCGGCCCTGGCTTCGGAAACCCGCTCGCGTGTGGGGATGTCATGGGGGACCGGGATCAGCACGTTCACATCGCGGTCTTCCGGCATGGCCCCGATGAACCCCGCCAGCCGACCCGCACCCTCATGGCTCCCCCGGAGGATCTTCAGGGGAACGTCGCTCAAGCCGGCGGCGCTCCACGCCGTCTCCAACTGCAGCGTCCGCAAGGGGTCCTCCTCGATGTGGACGGCTCGGACGTCGTCGGCACGGATCGTCTTGGCGTACTGGAGCGCGTGGATCGTCTTGGAGTCGATGTGGTCGACGAGGAGCACGATCGCCGGCCGCCTCAGGTCGTCCGTGTTGAAACGTTCGAGGTCGCGCTGGAACTCGTGTTGCTCGACGTCGTACTGGCGAGCCAATCGGATCAATCCGTAGACCATGATGGGTACCAGCACGATGACGGCCCACGCCCCGTGCGTGAACTTCGTGATGCCGATGACGATCAGGACGATCCCCGTCGCGATGGCTCCGAGGCCGTTCACCAGCAGGCCGATGCGCCAGCGGGGTTCCTTGATCCGGATGTGTCGTTTGGCCATCCCGGCCTGCGACAAGGTGAACGATGTGAAGACGCCGATCGCGTAGAAGGGGATCAACCGCGTGACGTCTCCCCCGAACGCGATCACGAGCCCCGCCGCCGCCGACGAGAGCGCGATGATCCCGTTCGAGAACACCAGCCGGTGCCCTCGCGTCGTGAACTGCCGCGGCAGGAAGTCGTCACCGGCCTGGAAGCTCGCGAGGCGGGGGAAGTCGGCGAACGCGGTGTTCGCGGCGAGCACCAGCACCATGGTGGTGGCGATCTGCAAGACGTAGAAGGCCACGTGGCCGAGGGGAGTCGTCCCGTACACCGCGCGGCCGATCTCGGCGAGCACGGTCTGTTGTTGCGTCGGATCGGGTACGGCCTGGACCTTCTGCGCCAGGAACGAGATCCCGAGGAACATCGTCCCGAGCAGCCCGCCCATCCACATCAGCGTGGTGCGTGCGTTCTTCCACTCCGGCGGGCGGAACGCCGGCACGCCGTTCGAGATCGCCTCGACCCCGGTCATCGCGGTGCTTCCCGATGCGAGGGCGTGCAGGCCGAGGAACAGGCCGACGAGCGCGAGCGGCTCCAGCCCCTTTGCGGCGTGCTCGCTCGCCCAACCCGCCTGGTAGTTGCCGGTCGCGGCGTGCTGGAGCGTGCCGGAGGCGAGCTTCACGACGCCGAGCAGGATGAGCGAGCCGATCATCGTCAGGAACAGGAAGGTCGGCGCGGCGAAGATGCGGCCCGACTCTTTCACCCCTCGAAGGTTGCCGACGGCGATCAGCGCGATGAAGAACAGGCACATCGGCACGCGGAGCTCGTGCAACGAGGGGAGGGCGGCGATGATGGCCGAGACGCCCGCCGACACCGAGACCGCCACGGTGAGCACGTAATCGGTCAGCAGTGCGACGCCGGCGACCTGCGCCGGGACGAGCCCGAAGTTGTCCTTGGTGACGATGTAGGCGCCGCCCGCGGACGGATAGGCCTTGATCGTCTGCCGGTAGCTGAACATCAAGATCGCAAGCACGCCGACGATGACGAACGACAGCGGGAGGATCAGCGCGAACGCTGCCGTGGCGATCGCTCCTGCGATGAACAGCGTCCGCAACATCTCTTCGGTGGCATAGGCGACGGAGGACAGGGCGTCCGACGAGAAGATCGCGAGTGCCGTGGACTTCCCCAACCGCTCGTGGACCAGTTGCGCGGTGGGGATCGGGGGTCCCAGGATGAGCCGCTTGATGGAGTAGGCGCCGGGATGCGGCAGTGGACCCGGGGTTCGGCTCGTCGTCCGATCCGACTGCTTGGTGCTCGTCATCTGCGCTCCTGGGGTCGTTGGGTCGTCGGGGTTGTCGCCCACAGCGTCGACGCTTGGGCGTGAAGGACGCGTGAAGGTCGGGCACGGCACCGTGAAGATGCCGTGAGAACGGCTAGCGTTCGTCCTGTGAGCGTCCGCGATCTGCTGCGACCGGGCCGCCGGGCCACGCCCGCGCAGGCGGCGATCATCGCCCTGGCTCTCTCGAGCATGGCGACCGCGTTGGGCCTGCTCATCGACCGGCAGGGAGACGTGATCGCCGTCTCGTCGTATTTCCTGGCCGTGGTGCTGGCGTCGGCCGCGGGAGGGATCCGCGCGGGCGTGATCGCCGCCGTCCTCAGCTCCCTCGGGTTCACGTTCTTCTTCACCGCGCCCGCGTACGCCCTGCGGGTCGCTCGTGTGCAGGATGCCGTGGCCGCGGGGGTGTTCCTGGTCGTGGGATCGGTCGTCGGATTGCTGGTCGCACGGATGACCGACGAGCGAGAGCGCGCCTCCGAGCGGGAGCGCGATGCCCGGCTCCTCGGGTACCTGGCGACGAAACTCCTCTCGGGGGAACCGCTCGACCGAGTCCTGGACGACTTCGCCTCGGCGCTGATCGAGCCGTTCGGGCTTCTCCGATGTGAGGTCTCGGCGAAGATGGATGAGGGGGAAGCCGAGACCCGCATGATCGGCCGGGAGGGCTCGGGGGGTCCGTCGCAGATGCTCGAGATCTCGATCGGCAACGTCTCGTTCGGCACGTTGACGGCCGTGCGCCCGGTCGGCGGGAGGACGTTCACCTCGGACGAAGGTGAGCTGCTCGAGGCGGCCGCGAAACAAGCCGCGTTCGCGCTCGAACGCGCCCGACTGGACGCCCAGGTCCGGGGGGCGCAGCTGGAGTCCGAGACCAGCAGGTTACGCGCGGCCCTGTTCTCCAGCGTGACGCACGACCTGCGCACGCCGCTCGCCTCGATCAAGGCCGGGGTCTCCAGTTTGCTCTCCGACGAGGCGTCCTACGATCCCGCCCAGCAACGCGAGCTCCTCACGACCGTCCTCGAGGAGACCGACCGGATGAACAGGCTCGTCGGAAACCTGATGGACCTGTCCAGGATCCGCGCGGGAGCGTTGGTGCTCGCACGCGAGGCGGCCGCGATCGACGAGATCGTCGAGGCCGTCGTCGCGAGGATGCGCCCACGGCTGCAAAGGGTGAGCGTCCGGCTGAACATCCGGCCGGAGCTGCCCGACGTGTTCGTCGATCCCGTGCAGATCGATCAGGTCCTCACCAACCTCTTGGAGAATGCGGCGGCGCATTCTCCGGCGGGGGGTGAGGTCCAGGTGGCGGCGTCGTCGTTCCGCGATTCGATCCAAGTCAGGGTCGCGGACCAGGGTCCGGGGATCCCCGAAGCAGAGCGTGAGCGGGTGTTCGAGGCGTTCTACCGAGGTGACGCGGCGCCGGAGCGACCGGGAAGCGGTCTCGGGCTCGCGATCGCCCAGGCCATCGTCGTCGCGCACGGGGGACGCATCTGGATCGAAGGAGCCCCCGGCGGGGGTACCGTCGTGGTGTTCGAGCTGCCGGTGAAGGTAGGACCTGCATGAAGGTGCTGGTCGTCGACGACGAGCCGCAGATCCGTCGTGCGCTCCGCACGAGCCTCGAGGCGCACGGGTACGAGGTTATGACCGTGGGGACCGGGGAGGAAGGCGTGCTCGGCGTGGCGGAGTCGGCACCCGACCTGGTGCTTCTCGACCTCGGACTGCCCGACGTCGACGGCGCCGAGGTGATCGAGCGCATCCGCGCGTTCAGCGAGGTGCCGATCATCGTCGTCTCCGTCCGGGAAGGACAACAGGAGAAGGTCGCCGCGCTCGATGCCGGGGCCGATGACTTCGTGACCAAGCCGTTCGGCATGGAGGAGCTGTTGGCTCGATCCCGCGCCGCCATCCGTCGGCACCGACCCGATGACCCGACCCGGTCGGTCCTGCGCTTCGGCGAGCTGACCGTCGATCTGGCTCGCAGGCTGGTGACCCGCGGCGATGACGCCCTGCATCTCACCCCGACCGAGTACGCGCTGCTCGAAGCCTTGGTTTCCAACCCGGGGAAACTCCTCACGCATGGTTGGCTGCTTCGCAAGGTCTGGGGGAGGGGCTACGGCACCGAGACGACGTACCTTCGGACGTATGTCCGGACGCTCCGCCGGAAGCTCGGCGACGACGCTTCCGCGCCCGGCCTGATCACCACGGAGCCCGGCGTCGGCTATCGATGGGTCGCCGAGCCGACCGGGTAGCATCCGCCGCATGGATCGCACCAAGTTGAAGGGCCCGGCCGGCGATGTCGTCAAACGCCTGCTCCTTGGACGGGCGGTCCCGAGCGAAGGGCTCGAGCACACTCTCCTGCCCAAGATCCTTGCGCTGCCGGTTTTCTCGTCCGACGCTCTCTCCTCGGTCGCTTACGCGACCGAGGAGATCCTCCGCGTGCTCCTCATCGCGAGCGCCGCCGGGGCTCGCGATGCCATGCCCATCGCGATCGCCATCGCGGTCCTCCTGATCGTCGTCGTCTCCTCGTACCGCCAGACGGTGCGCGCGTACCCGAACGGCGGCGGTTCCTACATCGTGAGCAAGGAGAACCTCGGGACGTTCGCTGGCCTGCTTGCCGCGGCCGCACTGCTGACCGACTACGTGCTGACGGTGGCCGTGTCGGTCGTCGCCGGCGTCTTCGCCTTGATCTCCGCGATCCCCGGCCTTGCGCCCGCGAAGGTTGAGCTCGCCGTCGGGTTCGTCGTCTTGATCACGCTCGCGAACCTCCGAGGGGTGCGCGAATCGGGCACGCTCTTCGCGGTCCCGACCTACGCCTTCATCGTGTCCATCTTCACGCTGCTGGTCGTCGGTCTCGGCAAGTGCCTGTTCGGCGGCTGTCCTGTGGTGACGGAGCATCTGGCCTCGTCACCCGAGCTCGCCAAGGTGGCCGCCCCGCTGGGATTGTTCGTGATCCTGCACGCGTTCTCCTCCGGAGCCACGGCGCTCACCGGTGTCGAAGCGATCTCGGATGGCGTGCCCGCGTTCCGGCACCCGCGCGCGAAGAACGCCGCTGAGACGCTCGCCATCATGGGCACGATCTCGGTCACGATGTTCCTCGGGATCTCGTTCCTCGCGACCCATATCCAGGGGATCACCGTCAGCGAAGAGGGTTCGGTCGTGGGGCAGATCGCTCACGCTGTGTTCCGCGGCGGTCCGATCTTCTACATCGTGCAGTTCTTCACCAGCGCGATCCTGATCCTGGCCGCGAACACCGCGTATCAGGACTTCCCACGACTGTCGTCGATCCTGGCCCGCGACCGGTTCATGCCAAGGCAGTTCGCCAACCGCGGCGACCGGCTCGTCTTCTCCAACGGCGTGATCGTGCTGGCGACGCTCGCGAGCCTGCTCATCATCGTGTTCGACGCCGATCTGAACCGGCTGATCCAGCTCTACGTGGTCGGGGTGTTCACCGCGTTCACGTTGTCGCAAACCGGGATGATCCGCCACTGGCTGAAGGAGAAGCACAAGGGTGACGATGCCCAGAAGGGCTGGCGGCACTCGATCGTCATCAACTCCATCGGCGCGGTGTCGACGTTCGTGGTGCTCTGCATCGTCTCGTTCACGAAATTCATCGAGGGCGCGTGGATCGTGTTCCTGGCGGTGCCCATCATCATGTTCGCGTTCATCTCGATCCACCGGCACTACTCCGCGGTCATGACCGAGCTACGCCGAGGGACGGTTGCCTCCGGGGAGTTCGGCGTGAACCACGTGATCCTGCTCGTGCGCGACCTGGACCCGCCGACCGCGGAGGCGCTTGGGTACCTCCGATCGTTCCGGCCGGTGGACGTGCACGTGCTCTTCCCCGTCCCCGGCGACGCAGTGCCACCCGAGATCCAGGATCGCTGGCGCGCGTTCGCGGGCGGAGGCCTAGATCTCGAGCCGCTCGCGTGTCGCGGCGACGAGCTGCTCGAAGCGATGCGGACCTACCTGAAGACCATCGAGCGTGAACCCGGCGACTTCGTCACCGTGATCGTGCCGGAGGTGATCAGAGAGGGCCTGGTCGGCTACCTCCTGCGCAACCGGAAGCTGATCCAGCTCAAGGCAGGGCTGCTCCGCGAGCCCAACGTCGTCGTCACGAACGTTCCCGTCGTGGAAGACGGAGCGACCGAGGGACCCGAGGCCCGTCCGTTGATCCCTCAGCGGACCGTGACGCTCGTGTTCGTCTCCAACGTGAACGACGCGACCATCCGGGCGGTGAACTACGCTCGATCGCTCGACGCGGCGGAGACACGGGCGATCTACTTCGAGCTCGACCCGGAGGTGGTACACCGGTTGAAGGAGGAGTGGTTCGATTCGCGGATGGGGATCCCATTGGACATCGTCGAGGCTCCGTTCCGCGATCTCACGGGCCCGATGGTCGATGAGGTCCGGCGGTACACCGTCCGCGCCGACACCGTCGTGAACGTCGTGATCCCCGAGTTCGTGATCAACCAGTGGCGCCACTTGATCCTGCACAACATGAGCGCCTTGTTCATCAAGCGACTGTTCTTGTTCGAAGAACGGGCCGCCCTCACGAGCGTGCCGTTCCCGCTCGAGGATCCGCGCACGGCGCGTGACGCCGCGTCCGGTGCATCGGAGGTCCCGCATGGATCGTGACAGCGCAGTGGCGTTCTGCCGCGAGAAGTGCCTGAAGGAGACGACGGTCCGGCATCTGATCTCCGTGGAAGGGGTGATGCGGGCGCTCGCGGAGCGGTTCGACGAGGACCGGGACCTCTGGGGGCTGACGGGGCTGTTCCACGACCTCGACCAGGATCACACCGGCGATGAGGGGCTGGGTCACGCCGAGCTGGCGGCGTCGTGGCTCCGCGAGGAAGGCGTGGACGAGCGCATCGTGAACGGCGTGCTCGCGCATGCCTACGAGGTGTACCGCACCGACCTGATGTCGCGGGCCGTGGTGCACGCCGACGCCGTCGCCGGGTTGCTCGTCGCGTCCGCGCTCGTCCGGCCCGAGAAGGCCGAGGGCATGAAGGTCTCGTCGGTGAAGAAGAAGCTGAAGGAGAAGGCGTTCGCCCCGGGTGTGAACCGCCAGGAGATCACTGACGTCGAGGGGTCGATCGGCCTGCCGCTCGACGACTTCCTCGCCGTGTCGATCGAGGGGCTCCAGTCGGTCGCCGCCGAGATCGGTCTGGCCGGCCACGTGAGGCGGGATGAGGAGGGATCGTGAACATCAGACCGGCGACGCACGACGACGTGGAGTTCCTGCAGAAGATGCTCTACGAGGCCGCCCGGTGGAACCCGGACTGGCCGCGTGAGTCCATGGAGGAGGTCCTCGCCGAGCCCATGGTCACCCGGTATCACGAAGGTTGGGGACGACCGGGGGACGCGGGGGTGATCGCGGAGCTCGACGACGTCCCGGTCGGAGCGGCCTGGTACCGGCTGTTCACCGCGGATGCCCCCGGCTACGGGTTCGTCGACGAGAAGATCCCCGAGATCGGCCTCGCGGTGGAGCCGCTCCACCGCCGGAAGGGGATCGGAGGGACCCTGCTCCGGGCGCTCATGGTCCAGGCCCGCGAAGAGGGGTTCCAGGCGCTCTCGCTCTCGGTCGCGGTGCACAATCGCTCGAGGATGATGTACCAGCGGGTCGGGTTCGAGCGGCTCGAAGAAGACGACGGCGGATCCTGGGTCATGGTCGTGAACCTCTGAGCGACGGGCCGGCGGTCCGGTCCGTCTACTCGGCGCTCTCGGCGGATCGAGCCCGGTCCAGGGCCGCGTACTCCTCGCGGACCTGACGCCACCTCCGGACCACCCACCACACGCCTCCGGCCACGATCGCGACGGCGACGACCCATGCCACCGGACGGATCACCTTCTCCGCGGCGCCCCAGTTGTCGCCCAGGACGTAGCCGATCCACGCAAGGGCGAACGTCCACGGGACGCAGCCGAGGAGCGTGTACAGCGTGAACTTCACGATGCGCATGCGCGCGACGCCCGCCGGGACGCTGATGAACGTCCGAACGACGGGGAGGAGGCGCGAGACGAAGACGGTGACGTCGCCATGGTGCTCGAACCAGGCATGAGCCCGGTCCACCTCGTGGGGGCGGATCAGCAGGTACCTACCGAACCGGTCGACCAACGGCCTTCCCCCGGCGGCTCCCGCCCAGTAGGCGAGCCAGGACCCCACCACGTTCCCCCCCGTGCCGGCCAACACCACGAGCACCAGGTTGAGCTCCTGACCCGGGGCGACGAACCCGGTACTGGCGAGCGCTCCGCCGAACAGCATCGTGACCTCGGACGGGATCGGGATGCACGCCGATTCCAGCAGCATGAGGAGGAAGATCGCCACGTAGCCGTAGCGGACGATCTCGTTGGTGACGAAGTCGGTGAACAAGGCGAGCACGATCGCTCCATCGGTCCGGGGAGGGTCCGAGCGTAGCAGCGGCGCCGGGAATATCGGCCCGGCCGGCGGTGTTCGAGGTCGTGTCGAAGCCACCCACCGGCGCCCGACGCTCCACGTCGCCGGCGGCCGCGGTGGTACCTTCGCCGCCAAGGGACGTCGATTGACACCCTTTCCCCGAGCCCAGTAAAGGTTCGTTGCGTATGCCGAAAACCCTGGTCGTCGTCGAGTCGCCAGCCAAGGCGAAGACGATCGAGAAGTACCTGGGCGGTGACTACACCGTCCGGGCTTCCTATGGGCACATCCGGGACCTGCCGAAGAGCCAGCTCGGCGTGGACGTCGATCATGACTTCGAGCCCGAGTACATGGTGCCCGAGGAGTCCGAGCGCCATGTCCGGGAGCTGAAGTCCGCCCACAAGAAGGCCGACGACCTGGTCCTGGCGACGGACTACGACCGTGAGGGCGAGGCCATCGCGTTCCACGTCGCCACGATCCTGGGGGTCTCGCCCGACATCGCGAAGCGCGTGACGTTCACCGAGATCACGAAGGACGCCATCCTCGACGCGTTCCGGGAGCCGCGCGAGATCGACATGAAGCTCGTCGACGCGCAGCAGGCCCGCCGCGTCCTGGACCGCTTGGTGGGCTACCGGATCTCGCCGTTGCTGTGGAAGCGCGTCCGCCCGGGACTGTCGGCGGGTCGCGTCCAGTCCGTCGCGGTCCGCCTGATCGTCGAACGCGAGCGGGAGATCTTGGCGTTCAACCCCATCGAGTACTGGAGCGTCGACGTCCGGCTCACCCCCGACGGCGACCCGCAGCCGTTCCTGGCCCGCCTGGTCGAGGTGCCGGAGGGCAAGCTCGCGGCCTCACCCGACAAGAAAGGCGTGCAGCTCGGCGCCGAGGCAGACGCTGCCGGTCACGTCGAACGTCTGAACCGCGCCAGCTATCGCGTCACGAACGTGGAGCGCAAGGAGCGCAAGCGCTCGCCCGCTCCGCCGTTCACCACCTCGACGCTTCAGCAGGAGGCGGCGCGCAAGCTCGGCTTCTCGGCGCGCAAGACCATGACGCTCGCCCAGCGCCTCTACGAGGGCGTCGACCTTCCGGGAGAGGGGACGGTCGGTCTCATCACCTATATGAGGACCGACTCGCTGAACATCGCCGATACCGCGCTCCGCGAGATCGCAGAGCTGGTGAAGACCACGTACGGCCGCACCTACTCGCTCGACGAGCCGCGGCGGTACAAGACGAAGTCACGGAGCGCGCAGGAGGCTCACGAGGCGGTCCGGCCGACCTCCGTGCTCCGCACGCCCGAGCTGATGAGCCGGATCCTCGAGCCCGACCAGCTGCGGCTGTATCGCCTGATCTGGCAGCGCACGGTCGCCACGCAGGTGGCCGACGCGCGGTTCAACCAGGTCGGTATCGACATCGAGGCGCGCGCCGAGGATCCGGCCGGCGACGTTCGCTATGGACTGCGCGCCACCGGACAGACGCTCGTCTTCGACGGGTTCATCCGCATCTATAAGGAAGGGCGCGACGACACGGCAGATCCCGACGCCGAATCGACGCTTCCGGAGCTGACCGTGGAGCAGGTCCTCCGCATGCTGGAGGTGCTCCCTGAACAGCATTTCACGCAGCCGCCCCCCCGGTTCTCCGAGGCCTCCCTCGTCAAGACGCTCGAGGAGCTGGGCATCGGTCGTCCCTCGACGTACGCGTCGATCATCTCGACGATCCAGGATCGCGGGTACGTCCGCCTGGAGGAGAAGCGCTTCTATCCCGAAGACGTGGGCATGGTCGTGACCGACAAGCTCATCGAGCACTTCCCCGACGTGGTCGACGTCAACTTCACCGCGCACATGGAGGACGAGCTCGACGACATCGCCGAGGGCGGGATCGGGTGGACGCAGGTCCTCCATGAGTTCAACGAGCCGTTCCAGCGGGCACTCGAGAAGGCCGAGCACTCGTTCGAGCGATACGAGGAAGAGCTCGACGAGCTTTGCCCGCTCTGTCCCAAAGAGGGACGCGAGCCCGGCAAGCTCCAGGTCAAGCTCGGCAGGTTCGGCAAGTTCATCGGCTGTCCGAACTATCCGGAGTGCCGCTACATCCGCAACATGGACGGGAGCGAACGCCCCGAGCCGGTGCTTCTCGATGAGACCTGTCCCGAGTGCGGCATCCACAAGTTGCAGGAGCGGGTCGGCCGGTTCGGGCCGTTCGTCGGCTGCAGCGGGTACCCCGAGTGCCGGTACATCCGCAAGGACCCGCCCGTGTCGACCGGGGTGACGTGTCCCGAGTGTCACCAGGGCATGTTGGTCGAGCGCAAGAACCGGTTCGGAGCGCCGTTCTACAGCTGCGATCGCTACCCGGAGTGCACGCTCGCGGTGAGTAACCCGCCGATCAAGGATCATCCGTGCCCGCAGTGCGGTTCGCTGCTGCTGCAGCGACCGAAGAGCGTCAAGTGCTGGAACTGCGGTGCCGAGCTCGATCTGGACTTCCATGTCACGAGGGAGGGCGATCCCGAAGCCGAGGCGGCGGTGCGCGCCGCCAAGGCCGTGGCACGCGAGGCGCGCGCGAAGGCGAAGAAGAAGCCGGCCCCAAAGAAGGCGGCCGCCAGGCGCAAGACCGCGGCCAAGCGCAAGCCCGCCGCGAAGCGGAAGCCGGCTGCGAAGAAGGCGGCTGCGAAGAAGGCGCCGTCGGCCGCCGCGGCGCTCGCCGCCGTGCCCGAATCTCCCGAGGCCTAGCGGCTCGTGTCGACCATCGCCGACGAGGTCGCCGCGCTCCGCGGAACCAAGTCGGCGACCCTCAAGGACCTCCTGACACACCCCGGCTTCTCCCGCCTGTTGGCGGCGATGACCGTGTCGTCCCTCGGCGACTGGGTCGGGTTCGTCGCCGTGACATCGCTCGTCGCCCGCCTGTCGGGAACCCCCGCTGCCGCCGGCCTGGCGGTCGGCGGGGTGATGACGGCGCGCATGCTGCCGGCCATCCTGTTCGGTCCGCTGGCGGGGGTGTTCGTGGACCGGTTCGACCGCAAGCAGCTCATGATCGTGGCCGATATCGCACGGGGTGTCATGTACGGATCCATGGCGTTCGTCGGGGAGCTGTGGCTGATCTTCCTGGTGTCGTTCGCCATCGAGTGCTTCTCCTTGCTCTGGACGCCCGCGCGCGACGCCTCGCTCCCGAACCTGGTGCCGCGGCGTCAACTCGCCAACGCGAACTCGATCGGACTGGTGAGCACGTACGGCACGCTTCCACTTGGGGGAGCGATCTTCGCGCTGATGGCCGGGTTCACCACGTGGGTGGGCATCGCCAAGCCGGAGACGTTCGCGCTCCTGCTGGACGCCGCCACGTTCGCATTCTCGGCGCTGATGGTGAGCGGTGTGCCCATCCGCACGCCGCCGAGCCGCTCGATGGGCAAGTACGACCTGTCGCGCGTCTGGCGCGACGTCGGCGACGGCGTGAAGTTCCTGCGCGAGGACTCGATCGCCTCGGCGATGACGGGTGGCATCTGTATCGCGTTCGCGGCGGTCGGGGCCGTCCTCGCGATCGGGCCCATCTTCGTCAACAAGACCCTCTCGGACGGCGGCACGGCCGGATGGGGGATCGTGGTCGTCGCGTTCGGCGTGGGGATGGCGATCGGCATGGCTGCGACGAACGAGATCGCGAAGTTCGTCGAGCGCGACCTGACGTTCGTCTGGTCGCTGGTCGCCGCAGCGGGGGCGCTCTTCGTGCTGGCCGCCATGCCGAACCTGGGGCTGGCGGCGTTCGTCACCGTGTGGCTCGGCCTGTTCTGCGGCCTGGCCTGGGTGAGCGGCTACACGCTCCTGCAGGAGAACGTGGAGGATGAGTTCCGCGGACGCACGTTCGGCTCGCTCACCGTGCTCTCCCGCCTGGGTCTCTTCCTGTCCCTGACCGTGTTCCCTATCCTGTCGAGCGTCTATGGCAACTATCAGTTCGATGTCGGCGGCCATCGGATCGACCTGTCGGGGACCCGGCTGGCGCTCTGGACCGCGGGACTGCTCGCGCTTGCCGCCGGCCTCAACACGAGACGGCTGCTGCGGCGGCACCGGCTCTCGCGACCGCAACCCCTCACGCTCGTGCCGAAGCTGAAGCGGCCGCCTGCGACGGGCCTGTTCATCGCGCTCGAGGGCGTGGAGGGCGCCGGCAAGGGCACCCAGATCCGGCTGGCCGAGGAGTACGTCCGGTCGCTCGGGCTCGACGTGCTCGTCACGCGCGAGCCCGGAGGGACCGAGCTCGGCGAGCAGATCCGTCTGCTGCTGCTCGATCCCAAGACCGGGAAGCTCGACGCGCGAGCCGAGGCATTGTTGTTCGCGGCAAGCCGCGCGCAAACGGTCACGTCGGTGATCCGGCCTGCGCTCGCCGAGGGCAAGATCGTCCTGTCCGATCGCTACGTCGACTCGTCCCTCGCCTACCAGGGGTGGGCTCGGGGCCTGGGAGAGCAGGACGTCCTGACGTTGAACGTGTGGGCGACACAGGGATTGTTCCCGGACCTCGTGATCTTGTTACACGTCGAGCCCGAGCTCGGTCTGCTCCGCTCGACCGAGGCGCCGGACCGGATGGAGCTGGAGGGCCAGGACTTCCACGCGAAGGTCTCCGACGCGTACCTGAAGATCGCCGAGGAGCATCCGGAGCGGTTCGTCGTCGTCGATGCCGACAAGCCGCCCGCGGAGGTCTTCCTCGGCGTCAAGGAGGCGCTGCAACGCCTGTTGAAGGACCGCGAGGATGACGCACCCGGGCCGTCGGGCGGCCCGGTAGGTTCGGCCGGGTAGCATCGCGACGTGAGCGCGATCCTCGATACGGTGCCCGGGCAGGACGCGGCGATGGCGTTCCTCACCGGAGCGGCGGAGCGGCCTCACCATGCCTACGTCTTCGCCGGGCCGGAGGGGTCCGGCAAATCGATCGCGGCGCGGGCCTTCGTCGCCGCGCTGCTGTGCCAGGAGGGTGGGTGCGGGGTCTGCCGCTCGTGTCGCCTGGTCCTCGAGGATCACCATCCGAACGTGTTCCTGGTGGAGCCGGAGGGCCGTGACATCCACGTCGACACCATCCGCGAGGAGGTCTGGACGCCCGCATACCGGACGGCTCCCGAGCCGGGTCGGAAGGTGTTCGTGATCCGAGAGGCCGATCGCCTGTCGCCGGCGGCGGCGGACACGCTCCTCAAGGTGCTCGAGGAGCCGCCCGCCGACTCCGTGCTGCTGCTGATGTCGGCCCGCGCCCACGAGCTGCCGGACACCGTGTTGTCGCGATGCCACGTGGTCACGTTCTCGGCCCTGTCGGAGACGTTCGTCGTCCAAGTGCTCGTCTCGGAAGGGGTCGACGAGACGCGCGCACGACTGGCGGCGCGGCTCGCCGGCGGGAACCTGGGCCGGGCGCGACGTCTGGCTACCGCGACCGACGGCCTGCGGTTCCGGGAGGCCGCCGAGCACGCGGTCTCGCTCGCCGCCGAGGGCACCACGGGTGCGCTCGAGGCGGCCGACGTCGTGCTGGCCGCCGCCGCCGAGTACAAGAAGGGACTCAAGACCGAGCTCGAGGCCGCGCTCGCGCCGTTCGTGGACGAGAAGGGCCGGCCCGAAGACGCGTATCGCGGAGCCATCAAGCGCATCGAGACCCGGTTCCACCGGCGCGAACGGCGCGCCGAACGCGACTACATCGACTGGGAGCTACTGGCGGTGTCGTCGCTCCTGCGCGACCGGATCGCGGCCGCCATCGGCGGAGGGCCGGATCTCTTCATGAATCCCGACCTGATGCCGGACGACCGATTGAGCGTCGTCCGCGCGGCCCGCGGGCTCGCGGGGATCGAGCGGGCGCGAGCGGATCTGGCGGAGGACCTCAACCTCAACCCACGGCTGCTGTTGGAGCGCGCCTTCCTTCGCCTGGCCGAACTGGCCGCGTAACACCCGGTTGCGGCACCACGGAAAGTGTGGTGCTGGCACCACTGGCGTTCGCCGGGCACGGGTGGGACGCTGGGGTGCGAGGAGAGTCCCATGACCGTGCGCGTACTTATCGTCGACGACCAAGAGCCGTTCCGGATGGCCGCCCGCATGGTGGTGGAGGCCACGGAGGGCTTCGACGTCGTGGGCGAGGCCGAGACGGGCGAGGACTCCGTGACCATGGCCGCCGAGCTCGCTCCCGACCTGGTCCTGATGGACGTGAACCTCCCCGGGATCAACGGATTGGACGCGACCCGGCAGATCCTATCCGGCGTGGACGCGTCCGCCGTGGTGGTGTTGCTGCTGTCGACGTACGAGGAGGACGAGTACGCCCCGCGCGCGGCCGAGTGCGGCGCCGCCGCGTACATCCCGAAGGCCGTGTTCGGTCCGGACCGCCTCGAGGCTGCCTGGGCCGCCGCGGCCGGCGCCGCCTGACGGCGGCGCCGGCCCCGACGAGCGATCGCTACGTGCCGCGAACGGAGAGTTCGCTCGCATCCATGTACGAGGGGTCGCCGCGGTTCGTGAGGAGCACGAGCTTGACGAACCGGACGTTGCGCGTCCCCGCCGAGGGAACCAGCCGGTTCAGCCTGCCGGTCCGGAGCTTGCCGCCCGAGAAGGCGAGCACCCAGCGACGGCCGGCCCGCTTCGTGTAGATCGAGAAGGTCTTGGTCGCGGCCGCCGGTCCGTCGCCGCACGTGTTGCCCGGATCGAAGCCGAAGCTCGACACGTCGACGGCTTTCGGGAGCCTGACCACGACGAACCGCGGCCCGGGCGAGTCGGAGCCCCACCCCGTCCCGAGCGAGTTGTCGAACGCGCCCATCGGGCCGCAACCGTAGTCGGCGTAGTCGGGCGGCGAGAAGTGGCCGAGCACGGCGCCGCCTTCGATCGCAGCCCAGTCCCGCGTGATCTTCCGATCGAGCGTCTCGTCCCCGTTCACCACCACGTTCGAGATGCTCGCGGGCTCGTAGCCGACCTGATCGATGACGAACTTGCCGTACGTGTGGAACGGGACGTTGGGGATGGTGAACGTGCCGGCCGCGTCGGTCTTGGCGCCCGAGGATCCCCGCCCAGCACCGACACGTGCCCTCCGATGCCGACGGTCACGCCTTGGAGCGGCGCTCCCGACGCGGAGTCCGTGATGGTGCCGGAGATCGTGCCGCACGGATCCGACCGCGCAGTTCGGCGGCAACCCGAAGTCGGCCACCGGGTGCGTGTCATTGCCGTCGCCCGACGCCGCGTAGTACCCCATCCCACGCTCGGCGAACAGCGTCCAGAGCGCGTCCTGGTGCACGCCGCCGAAGACGACCTGGTCGGCCTGCAGGATCGCGTTCCGCATGTCCAGGAACGACGGCTCGGGGGGCGACAGCTCCATGCCGCGGGTGACGATCGATTCCGCCACGGCGGATCCGAGCTGCTCGCGCATCTCCCACAACGTCTGCACCCAGATCTCGCCGTCGGCATGCACTTCGGGGCTGCCGATGATCTTGCCGTAGTCGGCGTACGTGTACCCACCCGTGACGTTGTTGATCCCGGCGACGGGGCAGTTCTCCGCGCGCGAGACCCACCGGACAATCGGCCGCTGAGGTGCGGAAGACGACCTCGTCCCCGGCCGAGTAGCGGAACGGGAACGCGTCTCCCGCCGCCGGCGTGTCCAGGAACCACCCGTTGTTGTCCGTGAAGTCGATGGCGTACCAGTCGCTCCAGCCCTCGCCCATGGAGCCCGCCTGGATCGAGTCGACCGCGGGGATCCCGTCCGGCGTCGTCACCAAGCGGTTCGACAGCCCGTGGGTGAACTCGTGGTACACGGTCTCGGCTTCGTTCCCGGAGTCGCCTGACGGGATGTTCCGAGCCCACACCGCCGCCCGCTGCAGGTACATCTGCATGATCCCGGGCTGTCCGTCGGGCAGCGTCGAGAAGTTCGCGTTGTTGACGTGGCCGCCGTCCGGGAACCCGTTCGCCGTGTTGGCTCCGTCGATGAACTGCCCCTCGACGGGGTCGTTGCCCTCACCAAGCCCGGTCGCGTTCGTGACTTGGAAGTTGCCGGCGGCCTCCGTGAAGGCGATGGGTGGGGCGAGGAGATGATCGTGGAACACGTTGAGGTAGTGATACAGCTGGACGCCGAACCAGTTCCGGTTGCGGTTCCAGTCGCGTGGGACCGTCTTGTCCCACGTGCAGTAGAAGTGCGTTGAGCAGTTCTGCGAGGCGTCCGTCGTGTCGAACAACGGCACGTACCCGGACCAATCGGTTCCCGTGCTCGCCGGCACCTCATCCTTGGGAGCGATCTTGTTGTCGTCGTTGACGTCGGCGTAGACGTGCGCGTTGTTCCCCGACAGGGCCGTCCCGTCGAACACCGGGAACGTCACCAGGTGCACGTCACCGCCGCCGTTGGGCAGGTCGCCGCCGGGTACATGTCCACGGCTTGGCCGGTGCCGACGGCGTCCGCGTCGGTCAGGTTGGCGCGCCACACGACGCTGCCGGTCTGCGCGTCGACGACCGAGAGCGCCAGGAAGTTCGGGTTCACCCATGTGGTGGTCTCCCATGAGACCTTCGCTCCACGTGGCGTGGAGAAGAGCACCAGCTTCGCCGTGTCCGTCCGCTGAGCGGCGAGATCCTGCGCACCTGCGGAACGCCGGGCGGCGTCGATCGCCTCGGTCGAGCCCAGGCGAGGGAGCGACGACCGGACCCGGAGGCCGTGCACCGGCGGACCGGTGACGTTGATGAGGCGGCCGTCGCTCGTCACGTTCGCCTTCAGCCCGTTCCGGAAGGCGATGACGCCGCCCGCTCGCTGGGTCCACGAGATGTGGTGGGTGCCGGCGATGTCGACGTAGTCCTGCCGAAGACGGAACGTCCGTAGGTCGGCACGGTTCAACCCGAACGCCCGCAGGTGGGAGCCGACGTAGTTCATGGCCACCTGCGCGGCGGGCCGGACGCTCGTGTGCGTCAGGAACCCGTCGAGCCTGCCGACCATCCGGAGCGTGCCCGTTCGCGGGTCGGCGATCACCACGCCCTGACTGCCGAGGCTCCGAGCGAGCGCCGCACGGGCTCGTAGCACCGCCCTGCCGGGCAGGACCGCTGGGTCCGCCGCCCGCTGTCGAAGAGCCTCGAGCTCACGTGCCTCGCGTGCGACGCGTGAAGGCGTGCCGGCCGTGCCGACGCCGTGACGACCGAGATCACGGACAGTGCCAGCACCGCGGCGAGCGCCGCGACGGCGACCCGCCGCCGGGCCCGAACTTGCGATCCCTTCATCGAAGACCCCCCTCGAACCGGAACAACGGCGAGGACGCTACACCCAACGGGCGTGCGCCAACAGGCAACGGGGGTTGGGTGTGGGAGCAAGGAAACGGAGATGCGAGAGGGCGGCGGATGCCGGCCCTCTCGTGTTCGACGCGCCGAGCCGCTACCGGCCGCGGACCGAGAATTCCATCACGTCCATGAACAGCTTGTCGCCGTGGTTCGACAACATGGTGAACCGCACGAAGCGGACGTTGTCCTTGCCCGTCTTCGGCCGGTAGACCTTCAGGTTGCCGAGATTGGACGCCGTGCCGACGAACGCGGTGATCCACTTGCCGCCGGCCCGTTGCTTCGTCTCGACCTTGAACCGCTTCACGCCGGCCTCAGGTCCGTCGCCGCATGCGCCGGTCGAGGCCACCGCGAACGTCGTGATGTCGACGGCCTTCGGCAGCTTGATGACCACCTTGCGCGGCCCCTTGACGTGGCTGCCCGACGTGCTGCCGACCGCGTCGGATCCCCATCCCGTGCCCAGGTTGAGGTCGAGCATCTGCGCCGGACCACAACCGAACGGACCGTAGTCCGGCGGCGTGAACTTCCCGACCTTGGCTCCACCCTCGATCGACGCCCAATCGCGGACCAGCCTCGCGTGCAGCGTGAGGTCCTGCGTGACGGCGAGACCGGCCGCGGAAGCGGGCTCGTAGCCGCGACCCGCGAACAACAGGGCGGGATACGTGTGGAACGGCACGTTCGAGATGGAGAAACGTCCGGACGCATCCGTCGTATCGGCGAGGTCGGAGGCGAATCCCGAGTCCAGGCCGGGCACCGACACCTTGATGCCGGCGAGCCGTTTGCCGGTTGCCCTGTCCTTCACCGTGCCGGAGACCGTGGCGCACCCCGACGTGGCGCAGTCGGGCGGGATCGAGAAGTCCTCGATCGGGTCCACGTCGTCGCTCGTGGACACCGCGAAGTACCCCATGCCTCGTTCCGCGAAGATCGCCCACAGCGCCGCCTCGTTCGCGCCGCCGAAGTTCACAAGGTCGGCCTGGATGATCGCGTTCCGCATGTCCAGGAAGGACGGCGCGGGTGGCGACAGTTCCATGCCGCGGGTGACGAGGGCCTCCGTGACAGCGGCGCCGAGCGTTTGGCGGATCTGCCAGAGCGTCTCCAGCCAGATCTCACCGTCGGCGTGCACCTCGGGGAAGCCGAGAACGTCGCCGAAGTCCCCGTACGTGTACCCGCCGGGTCCTGCATGCTGTGAGCCGATGCAGGGGGCCGGCGCACCCACCGGACAGTCGACCGGCTGGGTCCTCAGCTCCCCGTCGAACGTGATCGCGCCCATGACGACATCACCGATCGCCGGCGTGTCGGGCTTGAACCCCAGGTTGTTCAGGAAGTCCTCGGCGTACCAGTCGCTCCAGCCCTCGCCCATCGAGTTGCCCTGCTGGTTCGAGAGCCCGGACGTGCCGTCCGGGTACAGGACCAGGCGGTTCGACAGGCCGTGCGTGTACTCGTGGTAGACGACCTCCGCGTCGTCACCGCCGTTCGCGCTCGGGAGGCCCGCGAGGCCCGGCGCCGCACGGAACAGGTACATCTGCATCGTCGGGGAATGCCCGTCCGGAGGCGTCTCCATGTTCGCGTTGTCGAAGTGGTCCTTGTCCGGGAGGCCGTTGCCGGAGTCTGCCCCGTCCATCGATTGGCCGAGGACAGGGTCTCCCCCCGCGGCCTCGAAGTTGCCCGCCGCGGCCGTGAAGCCGTACGGCGCGCCGGCCAGATGGTCGTGGTACTTGTTCAGGTAGTACATGACCTGAGCGGCGTTCTGCGCCATGTTCGCCTGCCAGCTGAACGGCACGCTCTTGTCCCACGTGCACGGCCGCGAGGTGCTGCAGTTCTGCGCCGTGTTCGTCGTGTTCAGGATCGCAGGCATGCTCCAGTCCGTTCCCGTCACGGCGGGGATCTCCTCGCCCGGATCCGGCTTGTTGTTGTCCTTCACGTCGGCCCACACGTGGGCGTTGTCGCCGTTCAGGCGGGTGCCGTCGACCACCGGGAACGTGACCGGGTTCGCCACGTTCGCCCCGACCGGGACCTGGTCGCTCGGGTAGAACTCCCACGCCGTCGCGATGCCGGTCACGTCGTCGGAGAGGCTCTGGCGGTAGAGCACGGTGCCGGTGGCGGCATCGACGACCGACAGGTTGAGCTGCTGCGTGTTCGGCCACGTGAGCGTCTCCCACGCCGGGCGGGCGCCACGTCCCGTCGGGAACAGGACGAGCGATGCGGAGTCGGAATCCTGCGCGGCGGCGACGGTGGCGCCACCGTCGATACGGGCCGCGCTGATGGCCGCGTCGGATCCGATGCCGGGCGCCGTCGACGCGACCCGGAGGGCGTGCACCGGTGAGCCCGTGATGTTGAGCAGGCGTCCGTCCCTCGTCACGTTCGCGCGCAGGCCGTTGTGGAAGACCGGGATGCCGCGCTTCGATTGCGTCCACGAGATGTGATGCACGCCCGCGATATCCACGTAGTCCTGTCGGAGGCGGAACGTCTTCATGTCGGCCCTCGTCAGTCCGAACCCTGCGAGGTTGGACTGGACGAAGCCCATGGCGACTGCCCGCGCCGGTCGCGCGCTGCGCCCGGTCAGGTAGCCGTCCAGACGGCCGACCATCCGCAGCGTGCCCGTCAAGGGATCAGATCGGACGATCCCCTGGGCGCCCAGACGTCGCGCGAGCTGGACGCGGGCTCGGGCGGTTCTGGCGCTGGGCGCCACCGCGACACCGCCCGAGGAGCGGACGTCGAAGTTCGCACCGCCGCGGCTCGCCCGCATGCTCCCCAGAGCCGCGCGTCCGGCGGAGCTCGCGGGCGCCGAGACAGCCACGATGGCGGCGAGCGTCATCGCCGAGGTGAGCACGGCCACGGCGAGCCGGCGCCGTTCCCAACGGCGTCCGTCGGCGAGTTGCATGTGGAGTCCCCCTCTTGTCGACTGAAGGCGCAACCTAACATCCGACACGGTCGCGGTCATCGGAACCACGGGGGATGGGCGAGGACTTCGGCCTAGTCCGAGCGCTGGATGGCCGCCGTCACGACGTTTCCTGTGGCGGAACCTCCCCGGTGGCGTGGTGCTGGCACCCCCGCGCAACCGTGGTGGCGGCCGGGTCGTCCTCAACGGTCGACAGGCGTACGTTCGCGATCGAGACAAGGAGGCATGAGATGCGCACCATCTTGGTGGGAACGGATACCTCGGCCGCGGCCGATCTCGCCGTCGAGGACGCGGCCCGATTGGCCCGGGACCGGGGTGCCGAGCTCCTGGTGCTCTACGTCGCCCCGGAATCGGATCTGCGTGCCGTGGTCGACCCCGATCGCGCGGCCGACCCGTCGGTCTACCTCGCGGGGATCCCCGCGCGGTTCCCGGGCGTCGCGACCCGCACACGGGTCGAGCGTGGGGAGCCGGCGGACCGCATCTGCGACGTAGCGGCACAGGAGTTGGCGGACACGATCGTCGTCGGGAACCGCGGCACGCAGGGCGCGCGTTGGCGCGTGCGCGACAGCGTGCCGAACATGGTGCTGCGGCACGCGCCGTGCTCGGTGTTGATCGTCGACACGCGCCGGGCTCAGTGATGTCAGGCGTGATCGGTCTCACGGAGGAACGCGAGCACCGCCATCACGCGGCGGTGCACGTCCGGCTCCTCCGTGAGACCGAGCTTGTGGAACAGGGAGTTGATGTGCTTCTCGACGGCTCGTTCGGTGAGGAACAGCGACGACGCGATCGCCGCGTTGTTCTCTCCCTGTGCCATGTGCGACAGCACCTCGCGCTCGCGGTCGGTGAGCTGCGCCAGCGGCGAATGCGCCATCCGGTCCTTCGCCGAGACCAGCGCTTCGACGACCTTCGGATCGAGGACCGAGCCGCCGCGCGCGACCTCCGCCAGCGCACGGACCAGCTCATCCACGTCGGCGACCCGCTCCTTCAAGAGATAGCCCAGCCCGCCGGCGCCTTCCTTCAACAGGTCGTAGGCGTAGTCCTCCTCCACGAACTGGGAGAGGACGACGACGCCGATCTGCGGATGGCTGGCACGGATCTCCTTGGCCGCCTCGATGCCCTCGTTCGTGCCCGTGGGGGGCATGCGGATGTCGGTGAGGACGGCGTCGGGCACGTGCTCTTCGACCGCCGCCAGCAACTCATCGCGCGTGGTCGCAGTGCCGACGAGCTCGACCTGATCGGAGGTGGCCAGGAGCGCGGCTGTTCCCTCGCGGACCAGGTAGTTATCCTCGGCGAACACCACACGGATCATGCGCGGATGGTACATGCGGGCCACCCGGCACTGGGGAGCAACGGATGAGCATCAGGGTCGTGCTGGGCGAGGACAACGTGCTCGTGCGCGAGGGCGTCCGGGCGCTGCTCGACTCCTACGACGACATCGAGGTGGTGGGGGTGGCGGTCGACGCGCCGTCGCTGCTGGCGACCGCCGCCGAGCACGTGCCCGACGTCGTCGTGACCGACATCAAGATGCCGCCGTCGTTCCAGCTGGAGGGGATCGACTGCGCGCACTCGATCCGATCGTCGCATCCGGACACCGGCGTGGTGGTGCTGTCGGCCCACGACGACGAGGCGTACGCGCTGGCGCTGCTCGGCGGCGGCCACAGCGGCCTCGCTTACCTGCTGAAGGACCGGATCTCGCAGGGCGACGAGCTGGCACGCGCGATCCGTGAGGTCCACGCGGGCGGCAGCACCGTTGATCCGACGATCGCGGAACGGCTGTCCGGGCGCGACGACACGGCCGACCGCGAACGCGAGCTGTTGGACATGATGGCCAAGGGCATGGGCTACACGGAGATCGCGGCGGCGCTCGGGACCACGGAGGAGGCGGTCGACTCGCAGGTGACGGCGTTGTTCCGGCGCATGGCCGGAGACGGCGCCGGCTCGGGCTTGCTCGACGAGTTCAAGCGGCTCCATGCGGCCGTCGTCGAGCAGACCGCGTCGCGGAAGACGCTCGCGTCGTTCGTGCCGCAGCAGTTGGCCGACCGTCTTGCCGCGCACCCCGAGACGGCGATCGAGCCGCAGGAGGTCGAGGTGAGCGTGCTCTTCTCGGACATCCGCGGGTTCTCCACGCTGGCCGAGCGCCTCCCCGCGCGCGACGTGGCCGCCGTGGTCGGCAAGCACCTGTCCGCGATGGCCGAAGTGGTGCTGGAGCTCGGCGGCATGATCGACAAGTTCCAGGGCGACGCGGTGATGGCGGTGTTCGGCGCGCCCGAACCGACCCCCGATCACGCGGAGCGTGCCCTCGTCTGTGCGATCGCGATGCAGGCTCGGCAGTCGGAGCTGAACGCGGAGGGCTGGGACGCCGATGTCAGCGAGCTCGGCGTCGGGATCGGCGTGAACACCGGTCCCGTGATCGCCGGGACGGTCGGTGGGGGCGGCCGCCTGGAGTACACGGTGGTGGGCGACGCCGTGAACATCGCGCAACGGCTGCAATCGGAGGCCGAGGGCGGCGAGGTCGTCGCGTCCGCCTCGACGATCGCGGCCGCGCCGGCGATCGCGTGCGAGTCGATCGGTCCGCGACACGTGAAGGGGCGCGAGGAGCCGGTGGAGGTGTTCCGTGTCGTCATCGACTGAGGTGATCGCCGCCGTCACATCGAAGCCGGCGCGCTGGCCGTGGCTCGCTCTCGCCGGGTTCCTGGTCATCGCGACGATCGGCATGGTCCTGGTGGCCGCGAACGACGAGTCGATCGCCGAGCAGGTGCCGTACGTGATCGCGTTCGCGATGTTCGGCGCGGTGGGGGCGTTGATCGTGAGCCGCGACCGGCGGAACACGATCGGCTTCCTGTTCCTCTGGGCGTCGTTCTCCACGGCCATCTCGTTCCTCGCCGGCGAGGTCTTCACGTACGCCGTGAACGAGGGGAGATCCGGCGGCTGGGTCGTGATGCTCGGGTTCCTCAACAACTTCGGATGGCTGCTGGGGGTCCTGCCGACGCTGTTCCTGCTCCCTCTGCTGTTCCCGGACGGGCGCCTTCCATCGCCCCGCTGGCGGCCGCTCCTGTCGTTGATCTTCGGGCTCCTGTTCGTTCTCGCCATCAGCCTCCTGTTCGGTCAGGAGACGTTGACGGGCTCGTCCGACGTGTTGACCGTGGCGAACCCGCTGTACATCGGGGCGATCGGCGGCCTCCCCAGACTGGATCCGGTGATCGGGCTCGCGTTCCCGGTGTTCTTCGGCGCGGGGGTCGTGTCACTGATCCTGCGGTTCCGGCGGTCGACGGGCGTGGAGCGGCAGCAGATCAAATGGGTGGTGTTCGGGCTCGTGGTCGCGCTCGTCGGGATCCTCGCCACCAGCTTCTCGAACGAAAACACGACGTTGAGCGCCGTGATCGGCGGCGGTGCGTTCCTGCTGTTCCCCGTCTCGATCGGGATCGCGATCCTGCGCTTCCATCTCTACGACCTCGACGTCGTCGTTCGCAAGACGCTGATCTACGGCGCCTTCGCGCTCTTCGCCACCCTGATCTACCTGTCCATCGTGGTCGGTGTCGGCCTCTGGCTCGGCCGGGATAACTCGTTCCTCACGATGGTGGCCGCGGTGGTGGTGGCGCTCACGTTCCAGCCGGCGCGGGCTCGGCTCACGCGGTTCGCCAACCGGGTCGTCTACGGCAAGCGCGCCACGCCGTACGAGGTGCTGTCGGAGTTTTCCGAACGCGTCGGCGGCGCCTATGCGGACGAGGACGTGCTGCCCCGGATGGTGCGCGTCCTCGGAGAAGGCATCGGAGCCGAGCGCGCGGACGTGTGGCTCGCCGTCGACCATGAGCTGCGTGATGTCGCGGCCTGGCCCGCCGACGTCGCGGGCGGCCCCCCGATACCGTTGCCGAACGGGTCCATCCCGCAGATCGACGGTATGGACCGTGTGTACCCGGTCGAGCAGGCGGGGGAGTTGCTCGGCGCGCTCGCTGTCCGCAAGCCCTCGAGCGACCCCGTGTCGCCCGCGGACGAGAAGCTGATCGCGGACCTCGCCTCCCAGGCGGGGTTAGTGCTGCGGAACGTTCGACTCGCCGAGGCGCTGAAGGCGCGCCTCGACGATCTGAAGGCGGCGCAGAAGCGGTTGGTCTCCGCGCAGGACGCGGAACGGCGCCGGCTCGAGCGGAACATCCATGACGGCGCGCAGCAGCAGCTCGTGGCGCTCGCCGTCAAGCTCAAGCTCGCGGACGCGCTGATCGAGCGGGACGCGCAGAAGGCCCGCGAGCTGGTCGGCCAACTGCAGGGTGAGACGCACACGGCACTCGAGGACCTGCGCGACCTGGCCCGGGGCATCTACCCCCCGCTGCTGGCCGACAAGGGGCTGCCCGCCGCGCTCGAGGCCCAAGCCCGGAAGTCGGGGTTGCCGATCGAGGTCCGCGCCGACGGCATCGGCCGCTACCCGCAGGACATCGAGGCCGCCGTCTACTTCTCGTGTCTCGAGGCGATGCAGAACATCGCGAAGTACGCCTCGGCGTCGTCGGCGTGGGTGGCGCTCTTCGAACGTGATCACGCGCTGACGTTCGCCGTGACCGACGACGGCAGGGGCTTCGATCCGGTTGCGACCTCCGCCGGCACCGGCCTGCAGGGGATCGCCGATCGGGTCGGCGCGCTGGACGGTGAGGTCACGGTCACGTCAGTGCCGGGCGGCGGCACCACGGTCGAGGGGCGGCTCCCGGTACCGGTCGGCGTGGAGTCGTCGGCATGACCGGTCCCGTGCGCATCAAGAAGCCGAAAGGTCTGCGGCGCGTCGAGCGCTGGGCCGTCGGGCTGGCCATGGGAGTGATCGCGTTCGTGCTCGAGAAGGCCGTGATGCGCTCGGTGAAGAAGGGCGGCGGAGCGACCGCCGAGCCGGCGCCGACGACCATCACGTCGAAGGGCGGCGATGCGGAGGTTCAGTAGTCTGAAACGGACTAGCTAGTCGCGACTCCGGATCAGGTCCACGAGCAACCCTAGCGTGAGCAGACCCGCGACGGCCGCGAAGGTGGCGGGCACCCAGCCCGCCACGCGCGTCGAGAGCGCGGTCAGACCCGTCGCCAGGATGGCCGCACCTGCCGTCAACCCGAGGGCCAGGCGCCTGCCCGCTCGCCGGATCGTCGTCTCGAGCGTCGCCGCCCGGAAGTTCACCTCCAGCTTCTGCCCGGGACGCGCGCCGATCAGTCGTTCGACCGCTTCGATCACGCGGAGTGCGCGCACCTTCATCTTCTGTGCCTGATAGAAGATCGCCTTCAGGTCGAGCTTCGAGCCCATGTCGGTGACGACGTTGCGCATCAAGAACTTGCCGGCCACGTCGAACGGATCGAGCTCGGGATCGAGTTGCGCGGCCGCGAGCTGCATCTGGGCCAGCGCTTTGCCGGTGAGCGTGAGCGACGCGGGGAGCGGCACGCCGTGGCGGAGCGAGATCTCCGTCATCTCCTGCAGCACCGGTCCGAGCTGGATGTCCTTGAGCGACGCGCCGCGGTTCTTGGCCATCAAAGCGCCGATCTCCTCGCTGAACGCGTCGACGTCCAGGTCGCTCCGGTCGATCGAGCCGGACAGCATCAGCGAGATGTCGGTGAGGAACCCCGTGTCCTCCTGCCAGAACGCCATCAGGAGGAGCATCATCTGCTCGCGCATCTCGGCGCTGACCTCGCCCACCATCCCGAGATCCAGGAAGTACAGGAGCTCTTCTTCGGGCTGCCACATCAGGTTCCCCGGATGCGGGTCGGCGTGGAAGAAGCCGTCGACCATGATCTGCTTGTAGAAGGACTCCAGCAGCTGGCGGGCGGCCTCCTTCCGCGGCGTCCCCTCGGGCGCGCTCGCGATCGGGCCGCCGGCGACGTCGCGCATCACCAGCAGCCGCGACGTGGAGTAGTCGCCGTGGACCTCGGGGACGCGCAGCCGCGAGAACGGCGCGATCACGTCCGTCATCCGGCGCATGTTGCCCGCCTCCTGCCGGAAGTCGAGCTCGCGGTGCAACGAATCTGAGAGGTAGGAGAAGACCGCCTCCATGTCGATCACCTGCTTGAGCCCGGGGCGGCGTCCCACCTTCTCGGCGAAGACCTCGAGCAGCGCCAGGTCCTGCTCGATCTGCTCCTTCGCGTCGGGCCGCTGGACCTTGACCACGACCCTCTCACCGTTCGCGAGCGTGGCGCGGTGGACCTCCGCGATCGTCCCCGCGGCGAGCGGTTGCGCCTCGATGTGATCGAACACGTCTTCCCACGGCACGCCGAGCTCCTGCTCCATCACGCGGACGACCTGCTCCTCCGTGAGCGGGGGGACGTTGTCCTGGAGCGTCGCGAGCTCCTTGATGTACTCGGGCGGCAGCAGGTCGGGGCGGGTCGACAGGATCTGGCCGAGCTTCGCGAACGTCGGACCGAGCTCCTCGAGCGCGGCGCGCAGGCGCTTGCCCTGCCGTTCCCGGCCGAGCGCGCCCTCCTCGTCGGGGCGGCCGAAGAGCTCCTTCAGGCCGTGCTTGGCGAACACCGTGGCGATCTTGGTACCGCGCGCCATGAGGTGCGGCTGGGTTTCGACCTCGACGGTGCCCGCGCGGAGCGAGGCCGGCGCGCGTCGGACACCGGCAGGTCCGGCGGTCTGCCCTTCCGCCGTGTTCACGATGATCACCGTGCATCGCGCGTTGTGGCTGATCCGGTTCGGCACGTTGCCCAGCAGGAACTCCTTGCGGCCGGCCATGCCGGCGTTGCCCACCACCAGGACGTCGATCGCGTGCTCCGCCGTGGCGTCGACGATGGCCATCGCCGGGTCGTCGTTGATCACCACGTGGGCGTGGCCCTTCTCGCCGGCGACCTGCCTGGCGTAGATCTGCAGCTCGTCGGCCGCGCCGCGGGCGCGGGTCGCCTCCGCCGCGCCGAACTCGGTGTCGGTCGGGCTCCCGGGCAGGATCACCTGCACGATGTGGAGGTCGGCCCCGTACCGGTCGGCGAACGCCGCCGCCCACGCGACCGCTCGCTCGGCCGTCTGCGAGCGGTCGGTCCCAACCATCACCCGCTCCACCGGGCCGCCGACGCGCACCTCGCCGTTCCCGCTCATGCGCGCATCATCCCCGATTGGAGGCCGTTGCGGCGAGCCGGACATCCGCCGTTCTCCGGTGGTGCCTGCACCACTGTCGGCCGGCGCCGTTGGGTAGACTCGGCAACCGCCGCCGGAGTAGCTCAGTGGTAGAGCAACCGCCTCGTAAGTGGTAGGTCCGGGGTTCGAATCCCCGCTCCGGCTCCATGCGTCGGGTCCTGGTCACCGTGGTCATCGCCTCCACCATGGCCGGCGGCCTCGCGCCCATCGGGAACCTCCCGTGGGCGAACGCCACCGAGACCAGTGGGCCGGGATGGCACTCGTGGCTCCGCGGCGACCCGGCCGATGTCCAGGTCCACACTCGGGGTGGCGCCATGCTCGAGGGCGGCGGCTCCGATCGGATCCCCGCGTGGGAGTGGTTCCTGCAGCAGGCCGGCTACGGCGACATCGTCATCGTCTGCGCGAGCTGCGACAACGTCTACGACCAGTACGTGCTGAACATCCACGCGGTGGATTCGGTGCAGACGCTCAAGCTGACGAAGCCCGAGGCGGTGACCGACCCGTTCGTGATCCAGAGCATCGCCGGCGCCGACGGGATCTTCTTCGCGGGCGGCGATCAATCCGACTACGTGCGGGTCTGGAAGGACTCGCCGGTCGAGGATGCCGTGAACGCGGTGATCGCCCGATCGGGGGCGATCGGCGGGATCAGCGCGGGCTTGGCGATCCTGGGGCAGTTCCTGTTCGCGGCGGAGAGGGACACGATCCAGTCCGGCCAGGCCATGACGGACTGCTACGCGAAGAAGATCACGCTCGAGCGCGACATGCTCGACCTCCAGGTGCTGACCTCGGCGATCACCGACACGCATTTCACGCAGCGCGCGCGCATGGGGCGGATGCTGACGTTCATGGCCCGCATCATCACCGACGGGTGGTCGTCCCGCGTGAAGGGCATCGGGGTGGACGAGGACGCCGCGGCGCTCGTGACGAGTGGCGGCGTGGCGAGGGTCGTCGGCCAGGGGAACGTGTCGTTCGTCAAGATGCGCGCCGGCGACGTCGTGTCGTGCGCGCCCGGAGCACCGTTGGAGACACGGTTCCTCAACGTCCACGTGATCCACGTCGGGTCGTCGTTCGACATCGCGACGTGGAGCGGCGATCCGAACCCGCCCGTGCGCGTGCGGGTCAAGGACGGCGCGCTCCACTGGATCGCCTGAGGGGACGTCGCCCGGTGCGATCGACGCTCGTCGTCGTGGGGGGACTGCTGGTCCTCGTGGGCGGCGTGTGGATGCTGCAGGGGGCCGGGGTCATCGTCGGAAGCTTCATGAGCGGGAGCTCGCTCTGGTTCGTGATCGGCGTGATGTGCGTGCTGATCGGCATCGCCGTGGCGGTCCGAGGAGCGCGACGCAGCGGGTGACCGACGGGGCGCCGGTTGCCGCTGGGTCCTCAGGTTGCGACAATCGCGCCCAGATGAAGACATCCCGCAAGCTCCTGGCAGTGCTCGCCGGGGCATCCGTGTTCATCTTCACATCTCTGACCGCTGCCATCGCCCAAACGCCGGTCGATCCCTCGACCACGCCGACGGAGAACACGGGCGGCTGGGTGTTCACCATGGCCCAGCTGTTGGCGGTCCTCGGTGTCGGCGTCGTGATCTTCCTGGTCGTCATGTACATGCGGTACGCACCGCGGTTCGCGAAGGACGAGGAGAGCCTTCGGGTGGTCCGCGCCGACCGTGTGCGCCCGGGCCAGGCGCTTCCACGCCGAGACGTCGACATCTCGCAGGCGGCTCCCGTCGTCGTGGCGCCTCCCGCCGTGCCGGTCGCGGTCGGGGCGGCGTCTCCCGCAACGTTCGCACCCGCCGCAGCGGCTCCAGCCGCACCCGCCCCGCCGCCCCGGCAGCACCAGCAGCACCCGCCCCCGCAGCACCCGCCCAGCAGCACCCGCCCCGCGCCAGCGGCTCCCGCTGCGGCCGCCCTCCGCCGCGGCGCCCGCCGCTCCGGCCGAGCGCGTCGAGGTCACGTTGGATCAAGCGGTCTTCGACGAGAAGCTCGCCGAACTGCTCGAGAAGGGGACCGATCGCCGTGTCGCCGAGGGACAGGCGCGCCGGGCGGCCATGATCGCAGCGCGGAAGAAGGCCGAAGGGGGCTAGTCCCCCCTCGCCGCCGATGGACGCCGCCAACACCGTCGACTGGTCGATGGGCTCGTATGCGTCTCGGCTCGCCGACTGGGGGACGGCCGTCGACGTCGGCAAGCGGGTCTCGGGCCCCGGGGTTCCCGTTCCCAGCGTCGAGCGCGCTCGGCTCCGCGAGGACATGGCCGAGATCGTTCCCCGCGCCGAGGGTCTGATCCGCGCCTTCACCGACATGGAGGTGCAGGGGTTCCGTTCGCGTGCGTGGGTCATGGCACGGTCGGAGTGGATCCGCGCCAACCTCAACGGCCTGCAACGGCTGCTGGAGCCGCTCGCGGAGCGGATGCTCGACGGACGGCCCACGCGCGCGGAGTTCAAACGGAAGGCCCTCGGCATGCAGGCGGGGGCCCTGATGGGATACGTCGCGCGCAAGGTGCTCGGCCAGTACGACGTCTTCCTGCCCGCGGACGACGAAGGGCTGCTGTACTTCATCGGCCCCAACATCGTCGACGCCGAACGGCGCTTCTCGCTGCCCCCCAAAGACTTCCGCTTGTGGATCGCGATCCACGAGGTGACGCATCGCGTCCAGTTCGGTTCTGCCGCCTGGTTGCGCGGCTATCTCTCGGGGCTGGTGGACGACTACCTGGGTAGCATCCAGCTCGACTCGAGCCAGCTGATGAACCAGTTGCGGCGTGCCGCCGAGGAGGCCAGGTCCGGCGTCGACTGGCGCGGCATGGGCGGGGTCTTCCTCCTGCTCTCCCCCGAGCAACGCGAGATGTTCATGCGCATGCAGGCGTTGATGTCGTTGTTGGAAGGGCACGCCTCCTTCGTGATGAACGAGGTCGCGCGCGATCACGTGCAAGACGTCGACCGCATGCGTCGAGCGCTCTCGGCGCGGCGTCGCGCTTCGAACCTCGAGAAGACCCTGCAGAAGGCGATCGGCTTCGAGCAGAAGATCCGTCAGTACGACACCGGAGAACGCTTCGTCCGCACGATCGTCGACCGCGCCGGGATGTCGACGTTCAACCTGGTGTGGCGGAGCGCGGAGGACCTGCCGACGCTCGACGAGATCGGCGAACCGGACCGATGGCTCGCGAGGATAGGCGGCTAGCGGCACGATGCGCCGACCGCCGGCTGTCGCCCGGGTCCTCGAGCGAGTAACGGCGACGGCCCGCGAGCACGAGATGTTCCTGCCCGGCCAGTCGGTCCTGGTCGCGGTCTCGGGGGGCCCCGACTCCGTGTGTCTTCTGGAGTCCCTCGTCCGGCTCCGCCGGCTCTTCAAGATCCGCCTCGAGGTGTTCCACTTCGATCATCGGCTCCGGAAGGGCTCCGATCTCGACGCCGAGTACGTGAAGCGGCTGTCGGCTCGCCACGGCCTACCGTTCCACCTCCGTGCCGCAACCTCTGCTCCGCCCAAGGGCGCGTCGATCGAGGCCTGGGCCCGCGAACAACGGCATTTCGCGATCGCGGAGGTCACGCACGAGACCGGCGTCGCGAGGACCGCCATCGGCCACACGATGGACGATCAGGCGGAGACCGTCCTCATCGGTCTCGTCACCGGGAGCGGTATCCAGGGGATGAGCGGCATCGCGCCCGTGACAGGCACGTGGGTGAACCCACTGATCGACGTCACGCGAGACGAAGTGGAGACGTTCTGCCGGTCGCTCCATCTCCGGCCGAGGATCGATCCGACGAACGCCGACACCCGCTTCCTGCGCAACGCCATCCGTCTCCGCGGCCTTCCGACGCTGGAGCGCGTCGTGGGCCGGAGCCTCCGCGAGCCGTTGGTTCGAACCGCTGCGGGACTCCGGGAAGACGCCGATGAGCTGATGCGGCAGACGTTCGCCGTGCTCGGCGACGTCCTGGACGAGACGCCCGCCGGCGTCGACCTGCTCGCCTCCCGGCTCCTCGACCTTCCCCGGGCGATCGCCGGGCGGGTCGTGGCCCAGGCGGTCTACGGCAGCGGCGTCCCGTGCTCCCGCGCCGACGTCCTGGCGGTCCTCGACCTCGCCGCCGGACGTCCCGGGCGGCGGCGAGATCTGTCCTCGGGATTGAAGGCTCGCCGCGACCGGGAGTATGTTCGACTCGCTCGCCCTTCCCCAGGCGAGACCGATGCACCCCGACCGGGAAAGGGGAAGAAGTGACGCTCACCGATCAGTCCTCGCTCTCTACACTGACGGGTCACGTGGAGGCCTACGCACCCGACATCGACCGCGTCCTGATCAGCGGCGAACAGATCCAGGCCAAGCTCGCCGAGCTCGGGGAACGGATCGGCAACGACTACGCGGGCCGCAAGCTGTTGTTGGTCGGTGTCCTGAAGGGCGCGTTCGTCGTGATGGCGGATCTGGCTCGTTACATCCGCCTGCCGCTCGAATTCGACTTCATGGCCGTGTCCTCGTACGGGGCGGCGACCCAGACGTCCGGGGTCGTCCGGATCCTCAAGGATCTCGATCACGACCTGGACGGTCTGGACGTGCTGCTGGTCGAGGACATCATCGACTCCGGCCTCACGCTGAACTACCTGATGAAGAACCTCCGGGCGCGCAAGCCGGCGTCGTTGGAGGTGGCGGCTCTGCTGCGCAAGGTCGATCTCCAGCGGGTGCCGCTCGATATCCGCTACACCGGGTTCGAGATCCCGAACGAGTTCGTGGTGGGCTACGGACTGGACTACGCCGAGCGGTACCGCAACCTGCCGTACATCGCGACGCTCCGCCCCGAAGCGTACGGCGGCGGCTGAGCCGCGGGGAACGACCACGTTCCGAGGTCGCTCGACCGGGATGCATCGGCGGTCCGCGATCGCCATCTTCGCCGCCCTTCTCCTCATGGGATGTGGTGGTGCGGCGCCGGCCGGGACGGGGATCCGCGGCGTCGTGATGCTCGGGCCGACGTGTCCCGTCGAGAACGCAGCGAGCCCGTGCCCCGATCGTCCGTTCCAGGGTGAGGTGGTGGCGACGGCATCGGACGGTTCAGCCACGACGGCGTCGACCGACGCACAGGGTCGGTTCACGATGAACCTCCGAGCAGGGACGTACGTCGTGGTCGCGGCCCCTCCGAGCGACGGGCCGCCGACACCGATCCCGCGGACCGTGCAGGTACAGACCGGCTCGTACACGTCGGTCACGCTCGAGGTCGACTCCGGGATCCGGTGAATGCTCGATCCGTAACTCCTGCCGGTGCTACCATGCGAAACGGGTCTCCGCGCGCGTCGCGCCGGAGCCCGTGCCATCTCCGCCCACGTCGAGGAGCCCCAGCTGAGCCAACGCGAAAGCCCCCTCCGGAAGGTCGCCCGAACGCCCACGCTGTGGATCGTGTTGATCACCGTGGGGTTCCTGCTCGTGCTGTCGCTGCTCGGAGGTGGGAAGGGAAGCGGGACCACGCTCACGACCTCCGAGTTCCGGGCGGCGGTGGCGCAGGGCGATATCCGGTCGGCCAAGTTCCTGGAGGGAGATCAGGTCATCACGGGCGAGTACGGGCCGACGGGCGGCACCTACCGCGCTCCGTACCTCACCGACTCCGGAGCCGACCTGGAGAAGCTCCTGTCGGACGCTCGCGTGCCCTACGACTCCGACCCTCAGCTGCCGAACACGCTGATCAGCACGCTCATCACGGTGATCCTGCCGGTCGTCCTGATCGCCGGGCTCCTTCTCTGGGTGATGAACCGCTCGCAGGGCGGCGGGGGGCGCGTGATGCAGTTCGGACGCAGCCGGCACAAGACCGTCGCCAAGGACCAGCCGAAGACCACGTTCGCCGATGTCGCCGGGGTGGACGAGGCGATCGAGGAGCTGGAGGAGGTCAAGGACTACCTCCAGTCGCCGGCCAAGTTCCAGGCGATGGGTGCCAAGATCCCACGTGGTGTCCTCCTCTTCGGCCCTCCGGGAACCGGCAAGACGCTGCTCGCGCGCGCCGTGGCCGGTGAGGCGGGCGTGCCGTTCTTCTCCATCAGCGGGTCGGACTTCGTCGAGATGTTCGTCGGTGTGGGGGCGGCGCGCGTCCGCGACCTGTTCGAGCAGGCGAAGGCGGCGGCTCCGGCCATCGTGTTCATCGACGAGATCGACGCCGTCGGTCGTCACCGGGGGGCGGGACTCGGTGGCGGACATGACGAACGCGAGCAGACGCTCAACCAGCTCCTCGTGGAGATGGACGGCTTCGACCAGCGGTCGACGGTCATCCTGATGGCCGCGACGAACCGCCCCGACATCTTGGACCCGGCGTTGCTGCGGCCCGGTCGGTTCGACCGGCAGGTGGTGATCGATCGTCCCGACCTGGAGGGGCGTAAGGCGATCCTGAAGGTGCACGCCCGCGGCAAGCCGCTCGACGCCACGGTGGACCTGGCCGTGCTCGCGCGCCGGACGCCCGGCTTCACGGGCGCCGACCTGGCGAACGTGATCAACGAGGCCGCGTTGCTCGCCGCGCGCCGCTCCAAGCGCGCGATCTCGATGAAGGAGATCGAGGAGGCCGTGGATCGCGTCATGGCCGGCCCCGAGCGGAAGTCGCGGGTGATGGATGAGGAAGAGCGCCGGCTCATCGCCTACCACGAGGGCGGTCACGCCCTGGTCGCGCACATCTTGCCCAACACCGACGAGGTGCACAAGATCACCGTGATCCCGCGGGGGCGGGCGCTGGGCTACACGCTCACGCTCCCCGAGCAGGACAAGTTCCTGATGACCCGCGAACAGATGCGGGACGAGCTCGCGATGCTGATGGGTGGGCGCGTCGCCGAAGAGGTCGTGGCGGACGACGTCACGACCGGCGCGGCCAACGACATCGAGCGGGCGACCAAGGTCGCACGGCAGATGGTGACCGAGTACGGCATGTCCGACACGATCGGGCCCCGTAGCCTCGGTCAGAAGCAAGGAGAGGTCTTCCTCGGCCGGGACTGGGGCTCCACGCCCGACTACTCCGACGCGGTCGCGTTCGAGATCGACCAGGAGGTGCGCCTGCTGATCGACGAGGCGCACGACGTGGCGCTCGACATCCTCACGGAGAACCGAGCCAAGCTCGATGCGCTCGCGGCCGTGCTGCTCGAGAAGGAGACGCTCGACCGGGAAGAGGTCGAGGCGTTCTTCGCTGATGTCGAGAAGCGCGCGCCTCGGGAAGCCGGGGAGCGGGGTGCCGGCCTCGGCGTGTCTCGAGCGAGTCAGAAGAAGCGGGAGCGTCGCGCCGGACCGCTCGGAGAGCCCGGCCTGGCCCCCGCCTAGATCTCGTCGAGCCTGCCCCGACACCCGTGGGGTCGAGGCCCGTACAATCCGCGCATGCCGGACCGCTGGGCCACCTTCGATTGCTATGGAACCCTCATCGACTGGATGGAAGGGATCCGCGCGACGTTCGCGTCCCTGTGGCCCGCCGCCGACTCGGAGCGGCTGCTGTCCCGTTACCACGATGTCGAGCCCTCCCTCCAGGCTGGCGGTGGGATCGCGTACCGCACCGTGATGGCCGAGACCCTCGTGCGGGTCGCGACGGCCGAAGGACTCACCGTTCCGGCCGGACGCGAAGATGCGTTGGGAGCGTCCCTCCCGACGTGGCCGGCCTTCCCGGAGGTACCCGCATCGCTGTTGGAACTGCGAACGCGCGGCTGGAAGCTGGGGATCCTGTCCAACACCGATCCGGACTTCTTGGACGCATCGCTCGACGCGATCGGGGTTCCGGTCGACGTCCGCGTCGTGGCATCCGATATCGGTTCTTACAAGCCGGCGTTCGAGCACTGGGAGTCGTTCTTCCGCACGACCGGCGCCGACCGCTCGCGGCACGTGCACGTGGCGGCGTCCCTCTTCCACGACGTGCAGCCGTGCGCCGCGCTCGGGTTGCCGTGCGTGTGGATCAACCGGCAGGCCGAGGAGAGCGAGCTTCCCCGCGCGGGCGAGCTGATCGATCTCTCGGACCTCCCAGGCACCCTCGACGGACTCGTTCCGGCGGGCGACGGGTAGCATCGAGCCGCGATGGACGAGGACCGGTTCGACGACGAGAAGATCGAGCAGGGTGTCCGGCTGATCCTCGAGGGGGTCGGTGAGGACCCGGATCGCGGCGGCCTGCGCGAGACGCCGGCGCGCGTCGCGCGCATGTATCGCGAGGTGTTCGCCGGGATCGGGCAGGACGCATCGCAGCTGGTCACCGTCGTCGAGGGTGCGGACCACGACGAGATGATCATGGTCCGCGACATCCCGATCTACTCGATGTGCGAACACCACCTGATCCCGTTCAGCGGGAAGGCGCACGTCGCGTACATCCCGAACAAACAACAGCAGATCACCGGCCTGTCGAAGATCGCGCGCGTCGTCGACATGCTCGCGAAGCGCCCGCAGGTGCAGGAGCGGCTCACGACTCAGATCGCCGAGGCGCTCGACGAAGCGCTCTCCCCCCGGGGAGTGTTCGTGGTGATCGAGGCCGAGCACCTGTGCATGACGATGCGCGGCATCAAGAAGCCGGGCTCGGTGACCGTGACCTCCGCGGTGCGCGGCCTGTTCCGCACCGACGCGCGAACGCGCCAGGAGGCCATGAGCCACATCGGCATGCGCTGACCGAGGCATCGCCGTAAGGGAAGGTGGCCGTCGGGTCATCGGACTACGATTTCGACCATGGCTGAGGGGATCGTCTGGCGTTGCGGGTCGCATCTCGTCCCCCTGGGCAAGCGCACCCTGGTCATGGGGATCGTGAACGTCACTCCGGATTCGTTCTCCGATGGCGGCTCGTACGCCAGCGTGGACGACGCCGTGAAGCACGCGTCCCAGATGATCGCCGACGGCGCCGACCTGCTCGACGTCGGTGGCGAGTCCACACGGCCCGGCTCGGAGGTCGTGCCGGCCGACGACGAGATCCAGCGTGTCCTGCCGGTGATCCGCCGGATCACGGACGAGCACCCCGACGTCCCCGTGTCGGTGGACACGCGCAAGTCCGAGGTCGCGCGCGCCGCGCTCGAGGCCGGTGCGACGGTCGTGAACGACGTCTCCGCCGGCAGTGACCCCCCGATGTTCGGCGTCGCCGCGGTGTCCGGCGCCGGGATGATCCTGATGCACATGAAAGGCGAGCCCAAGACGATGCAGGACGACCCCACGTACTACGACGTCGTCGCGGAGGTCCGCGGCTTCCTCGGTGAGCGGATCGAGGCCGCGCTCTCGGCGGGCATCGATCTCGATCGGCTCTGCGTCGACCCGGGGATCGGGTTCGGCAAGACGGTGGAGCACAACCTGGCCATCCTCCACGACATCCGCGCGTTCCACCATCTGGGCGTCCCCGTGCTTGTCGGTCCGAGCCGCAAGCGGTTCATCGGAACGCTCACCGGCACCGAGGTCGACGATCGCATCGGGGGGACGGCCGGGGTGGTGGCGTGGTGCGCGGCCGAGGAGGTCGACGTCGTGCGCGTGCACGACGTGAAGGAGATGACCCGCGTCGTGCGGATGGTCGATGCGATCTCTCGTGCGCGGGGATGAGTCCGACCACCCCGAAGAGCCGTGTCCACACGTCGGGTGGCGAACTCGCGTATACGGATGAAGGCGACGGCCCAGTCGTCGTCCTGATCCACGGGTTCCCGCAGTCGTCGTTCGTCTGGCGAGACCTCGCGCCGCTCCTCGCCGTGCGGTTCCGTGTGATCGTCCCCGACATGCTCGGATCGGGCGATTCGGACAAGCCAGCCGGTGTGCCACTCGGGATCGTCGCGCAGGCCGGATACATCCGCGACCTCCTCGACGCGCTCGGAGTCGAGCGTTACGCGGTGATCGGGCACTCGGTCGGAGGAGGCGTCGCGCAGCTCTTGGCATTGGACGGCGAGGGCGTGGGCGCGATGGTGCTCATGTCGAGCACGGCGTTCGACGCGTGGCCCACCCTGCTGACGCAAGAGATCCAACGGACACCCCCCGAACAGCAGACAGAGCTGTTCGTGCACTCGGACATCCGAACGTCGCTCCATGTCGGCATGGCCGACCCGGGCCGGATCACCCCCGATCAGGTGCTGGAGTACCTTCGCCCATGGTCGGGTCCCGGAGGGGTCGAGGCGTTCTTCCGGTTCGCCCGTGCGATGGACGGCAAGGGATTGACCGATCGCGAGGACGATCTGGCGAAGCTCGAGATCCCCGTCCTCATCTTCTGGGGCGAGGAGGACGAGTTCTATCCTCCGGCCGCCGCGGAGCGGCTGAACGCGACGATCCCGACCTCGACGCTCGGGCTGCTCCCCGGGTGCCGCCACTTCCTGGTCGAGGATGCGATCGAGACGATCGGCCCGATGGTCTACGAGTACCTCCGCGCCCGTTACCTCCAGGAGCCACACGGCGGGCACGGCGATGCGTCGGGCATCGTCTCGATCCAGCTCGAGCGCCGGCCGCCATGGGTCGACATGGCGGAATACGAGGAAGATGCCTGGCACGACGTCGACGAAGAGGGGGAGACGTGACCACCGCCAGGTTGTTCCTGTCAGGCATCCGTGCGAGCGGCCGGCATGGCGCGCGATCGGGTGAGAAGGACGAGCCGCAGGACTTCGTCGTCGACCTGGACATCGAGGTGAACATGGGCGACGACGACATCTCGGGCACCGCCGACTACCGCGGCATCATCGAGGCGACCCGGAGCATCGTGGAGCAGCGTTCGTTCGACCTGATCGAATCGATGGCTGCCGCCATCGCCGACGAACTCCTGAAGCTCGAACGCGTCGCCCACGTGACCGCGGTGGTCCACAAACCGAACGCCGCGCAACGCCTGGGCGTCGACGGTGTCGCCGCGGCCGCTACCGCCCCTCATCGGTAGCGCGTCGATGGAGGCCTTCCTCGGGTTGGGCTCCAACCTCGGTGACCGGCTCGCCACGCTCCAACGCGCGATCGACCTGCTCGCTGCCGAACCCGGCATCCGTGTCATCCGCACGTCCCGCATCTGGGAGACCGATCCCGTCGGCGGTCCCGAACAGCCCGACTTCCTCAACACGGTCGCCGAGATCGACACGGTGCTCGAGCCGCTCGACCTCCTTCAGGCCGTCAACCGCGTCGAGGCGACGCTCGGCCGGACCCGAGAGGTCCGTTGGGGATCTCGCACGATCGATGTCGATATCCTGATGATCGATCACCTCACCATCGATGACCCCCGACTCACCGTCCCTCATCCCCGGATGCACCAACGAGCGTTCGTCGTGATGCCCCTCCTCGAACTGGTCGCGGATCCGGTGCTCCCCAACGGCACGCGCCTCCTCGAGGTCCGCCTCCCCGACCAACCGGTTCGCCCTGCCTTCCCCCCTCTGGCGATTCCGGCATGACGACCAAGACGTGTCTGCGATGCGACTGGCAAGGAACCACCGATGAGAAGCGGTGCCCGAACTGCGCCGCGCCCCTGTACGCCTGGGGTGAGCCCCCGTCGGAAGGGACGGAAGGTGCGGTAAGGGGCCACCCTGAGGAGCGGAGCCGCGCAGCGGCGAGCACCGGAATAGTGGCCCCGTCCGCGCCTCCGTCCCGTCCGCCGAGCCCACCGTCGCCGCACGATGCCGAAGAGCCGCGCACGACCAGGTCGCGGTCGCTCGTCGCCCTCGTCCTCACCGTCATCGTCCTGGCGGTCGCCGTCGGCTCGTGGCTCAACGCGCACACGGAGCCCGCGGCCTCGCCGGCCGCGCGGAACCAGGTCATACCGACCGGACTGACGGGAACCCTCGTCTACGCCGTCCCGGACGGACCGGATCGCTCGCGCCTGTGGCGCTGGGACCTCGCGACCGGTCGCGTCGTCCGTGGTCCTCGGGTGCCGCGCGCCATCGAGCTGGTCGATGCCCGCGGCGCCAGCCCCGGCTGGATCGGTGTGACGTCCGAGCTCCCGGACGGGCGTCTGCGAGCCTCCGTCCTGCGATTCCTCGGGCCGGACGACCGGGCGACGCCGATCCTCGAGGGCGACATGGTCAGTTGGGGACCGCAGGGCGCGACCGTCATCGCCGGCAGGCGGGGACCGCTTCGACACGGTTGCCGCCGCTCGGTCTCGATCGTCTGGGCCAAGCTCGTCCCCGCGCTGCGGGAACGCGAGTACGCCGATCCGTCGCTCTGCGGCGACCTGCTCTCCATCGGGCAGGACAGCGCGAGCACCATGTTCACGCTGGATCGAGATGGCCAGATCGGCGTCTTCTTCGCCGGGGGAGATGTCGGGACGATCCATCCCGTGCTTCCCGGCTACGCGATGGTCGCCGTCTCGGCTCTGTCGGACATCATCGTGGTTCCGCGAGAGGCGCTCGCGACCCTCGCGCCGCTCCCCGCTCGGTCCGACCAGGAACACGCCGATCTGCAGGGCGCGGGGTTGCACTTCCTCGGGTCGGGGGAGCCGAGGCCGCTGAGGTACGGCGTCGGGAGCGACTCGTTCGCGATCGCCCGGATGCTGGCCTGGAACGCGAGCGCCGCCTCCGCTCTCGTCGTGGGGCGCCAGGGGTTCCGCCGGGGGTTCTATCTCCTGGACACCGCGTCGGGGGACGGCGTCGGGGATCCGCGCTACATCGGTCCGGTCTCGGGGATCCCGTACGGGACGTTCGCGTTCGACGACACCGTGTTCGTCGAGACGACCGACGGATTGTTCGCCACGATCGGCGAGGACCTGGTTCCCTTGCGGCGGCCGACCGATGCTCCCGCGCCGGACGGCCCGATCGTCTGGATCCGTTGAGTTGGCATACTCGCAAGCGATGAACGTCTCGGTCGTCGGCGCCGGACGAGTGGGAACCGCTGTCGCGGTCCTCCTGGGCCGCGCCGGGCACCGGATCGTTGCGATCTCCGGCCGAGGTCCCACCCGTGACCGCGCGTCCCGGTTCCTCTCCGATGTGCCGTTCCTCGATCCCACGGACGCCGCGCGCGCCGGCGAGCTCGTGCTCATCGGGGTTCCCGACGAGCAGATCCCCGCGATCGTCGGACAGGTCGCCGGCGCCGGAGGGTTCCGTCCCGGGCAGTGGGTGGCGCACCTGTCCGGCGCTTCGGGGCTCGACGTCCTCTCGGCCGCGAGAGCGGTCGGTGCCCGGCCGCTCGCCCTCCATCCGCTCCAGACCTTCCCCGACGTCGCGGGCGCGCTCGAGCGCCTCCCGGAGTGCGCGATGGCCGTCACCGCCGAAGACGCTGAGGGTTACGCCGTCGGGGAGCGGATCGCCATCGATCTCATGACTCGGCCGTTCCGTTTGGACGACGCGAGCCGACCGCTCTATCACGCGGCCGCCGTCTTCGCCTCGAACTACCTGATCGTGGTGAGCGCGATCGCCGAGGATCTGTTCCGACGCGCGGGGGTACCCGAGCCACTCGGCGCGATGCTTCCGCTGCAGCGCGCGAGCCTCGACAACGTGCAGCGCCTGGGTCCGGCCGACGCGCTCACCGGACCGGCCGTCCGCGGCGACGCCACCACCATCGAGCGCAATCTCGTCGCGCTGCGAGCGTCAAAGCCGGACGCGGCCGCCGCCTACGTCGTCCTGTGCCGCACCGCGCTCTCGCTCGCATCCGGCCGCCTGCCGGAGGCACGCCGCGCTGCGGTCGAAGAGGTGCTCGCGCGATGGAGCTGATCCGGGCGGCGGCCGATCTCACGGAGGCCGTCGATGCTCGCCGATCGTCCGAGACCGACGTCGGCATCGTGCCGACGATGGGAGCGTTACACGCCGGTCACGCGTCCCTGATCCGCCGCGCCCGGGCCGAACGAAGCGTGGTCGTCGTGTCGATCTTCGTGAACCCGAGGCAGTTCGCACCCGGCGAGGACCTGTCTCGCTACCCCCGGGACGAGGCACGGGATGTCGCGTTCGTCGACGCCTTCGGTGGCGACCTGGTGTGGGCTCCATCCGAGGACGAGTTCTATCCGTCGGGCGTCGAGCTCCCCACGCCGGACCCGGGCCCGATCGGCGGCCTGTGGGAGGGCGCCGCCAGGCCGGGTCACTTCGCCGGTGTGCTCGTGGCGGTCCGTCGTCTGTTCGACGTGGTCCGTCCTTCCGCGGCGTACTTCGGGGAGAAGGATGCGCAGCAGGTCTTCCTCGTGAGGCGGATGGTCGAGCGGCTGGACCTGCCCGTCGCGATCGTCGGCTGTCCCACGGTCCGTGAGCACGACGGGCTGGCGCTGTCGTCTCGCAACGCCTACCTCTCGCCCGAGGAGCGCGAGCAGGCGGGCTGCCTGTTCCTCGCGCTGTCCGAGGCCGCGGAGCTCTCGCGAGCGGGTGAGCGGGATCCGGCGGTGTTTGTCGCGGCCATGGCCCGAGAGGTGGGGGCGACGACGCTCGCATCGCTCGATTACGCCGCCGTGGTGGACGAGGCCACGTTCGAGCCGCCGGTCGAGATCGATCGTCCGGTCCGCGCCCTGATCGCGGCGCGGTTCCCATCGGCACGCCTGATCGACAATCTCCGGCTCCCGGCAGCTGGGTAGGATGCCGCCGATGCTCCTCGCCGCCGACGTCGGCAACACCGAGATCGTCCTGGGGGTCTTCCGGGGCGCGGACCTCGCGCACTCCTGGCGCATCTCCACCCAGGCCGAGCGCACGGCCGACGAGCTCGCGCTGCTCTTCTCCGGATTCCTGGCGCAGGCCGACATGTCGTTCGAGTCGCAGGTGACCGGTCTGGTCGTTGCGTCCGTGGTTCCCGACGTGACGGCGGCCATGCGAGAGATGGCCGCCCGGTACTTCCCCGTTCCGCCGGTCATCGTGGGCCCGGGAACGAAGACGGGCGTGCCGATCCTGACCGACAACCCTCGCGAGGTCGGCGCCGACCGCGTCGTGAATGCCCTCGCCGCGTTCGCTCGCTTCGGAGGGCCCGCGATCGTCGTGGACTTCGGCACGGCGACGAACTTCGACGTGGTCTCGGACAGAGGGGAGTTCATCGGGGGCGTCATCGCGCCGGGCATGCAGGCATCGGCCGCGAGCCTGTTCTCACGGACCGCACGCCTCACGCGCGTCGAGCTCACGGCTCCGGCATCGGTGATCGGCAAGAGCACGGTCGAGTGCATCCAGTCGGGGCTGATCTACGGGACCGCGGGGGAGGTCGACGCCATCGTCGAACGCATCATCTCCGAGCTCGGGAAGGCGACCGTCATCGCGACCGGAGGCTTGGCGCCCATCGTGATCCCGCACTGCCACACGATCGAGCACCACGAGCCTTGGCTCACGCTGGAGGGACTCCGCCTGGTCTTCGAGCGGAACGTCGTGACCGCCGATGAGTGAGTTCGGATCGCACGAGGGCCTTGCGCGTGAGGCGGAGGTCCTGCGCGCGCGCCGAGGATCGATGGAGCGTCTGCGCGAGGCAGGCATCGACCCGTTCGCGATCAGCTTCTCCGTCGACACGCACGCGGCCGACCTGCTCGAGGAGTTCGAAGGGCGGCTCGAGAACGAAGAGGAATCTGACCAGCGCGCCTCGGTCGCCGGACGCGTCGTGTTGGCCAGGCGCCACGGGAAGCTCACGTTCCTGGTGATCCGGGACCGCACGGGGGACCTGCAGCTGTTCTGCGAGGAGGCGAGTCTCGGCGAGGGCTACGGCCTGCTCGACGAGATCGACCTCGGCGATATCGTCGGGGCGACCGGCCACGTGTACCGGACCCGGCGCGGGGAGCTCTCGCTCAAGGTCGACTCGCTCAGCATGCTGACGAAGGCGCTGCGCCCGCTGCCCGAGAAATGGCACGGTCTGCAAGATCCCGATCTCCAGCAGCGGCGTCGCTACCTGCACCTGATCACCGACCCCGCGGCTCGCGGGTACGTGACGGCGCGCGCGACCGTGTTGCGCACCATCCGCCATGAGTTGGACGATCGCGGCTACATCGAGGTCGAGACCCCGGTCCTGCAGGCCGTGGCCGGCGGTGCGTTGGCGAAGCCGTTCACGACGTATCACAACGCCCTCGACACGGAACTCAAGCTGCGGATCTCCCTGGAGCTGTACCTCAAGCGGCTGCTGGTGGGTGGCCTCGAGCGCATCTACGAGATCGGCAGGAACTTCCGCAACGAGGGCATCGACCGCGAGCACAACCCTGAGTTCACGATGCTCGAGCTGTACGAGGCGTACGGCGACTACGAGACCATGATGAGGATCGCCGAGGATCTGATCCGGGCGTGCGCGCTCGCCGTCAACGGTTCGCTCGCCTTCACGTTCCGCGAACGCGAGCTGGACCTCTCCGCACCCTTCCGGCGTGTCACGGTGCTGGGTGCCGTCTCCGATGTCACCGGAGAGGAGGTCACGCTGGATCGCCCGGACCTCGCCGAGGTGGCGGCCCGACACGACGTGGCCGTCGATCCTGCATGGGGCGCCGGGAAGATCGTGCTCGAGATGTTCGAGAAGCTGGCGGAAGCCACCTACTTCGCTCCGACGTTCGTCTGCGACTTCCCGCGGGAGGTCTCTCCGCTCGCCCGGCCGCATCGCACCAACCCGGGGCTCACGGAGCACTTCGACGTCATCGTCGGTGGGATGGAGCTCGGCACGGCCTTCTCGGAGCTGACGGATCCGATCGAGCAACGGGCGAAGTTCGAGGCGCAGATGGCGGAGCGGCTCGCCGGCGACGAGGAGGCTCATCCGCTCGACGAGGATTTCATGATGGCGCTCGAGCACGGCATGCCGCCGACCGGCGGCATCGGCATCGGGATCGACCGTGTGCTCATGGTGCTCACGGACGCGCCGTCGCTCCGGGACCTGATCATGTTCCCCCACCACCGGCCCGAGAGCTCCTAGCCGATCGGGGGGCGTCTCCTCGGGCGGGAGCACGCCATATACTCTGGCGGCGCGGACGCCCGTGTGTTCACGGGAGCCGGAGGAGGGACGCGATGGACGAGCAGGGAACCATCGACCGGATCAAGTCGGTGCCGCTGTTCAGCGGCTTCGGCGACAAGGAGCTCCAGCGGGTCGCGGCGATCGCCAAGGAGGTCGAGTTCCCGGCGGGCAAGGTCATCGCGAAGCAAGGGGAGACCGGCGTGGGCTTCCACATGATCACCGACGGCGAGGTCACGGTTTCCGTCGATGGGGTGGATCACGCCACACTTGGCTCGGGCTCGTTCTTCGGGGAGATGTCGCTGCTCGACGGAGGTCCGCGCTCCGCGACCGTGACCGCGACGACCGACCTGAAGACCGTGTCGCTCACGTCCTGGGACTTCAACGTCCTGTTGGATCAGTTCCCCGAGCTCTCACGGACCCTCTTGGTCGAACTCTGCCAGCGGCTGCGTTCGGTCGAGCAGTCTTTCTCTCAGTAGCGACCGCGGCCGGTCCGTTCTCCCGGCCCGTCGTCTCAGGCCGACTTCTCGGCGACCTCGTGCAAGATGATCACGATGTCGTCGAGCCTGCTGCCTTTCGCCACGAACCCCGACGCGCCGGCCCGTCGCGCCTCGGACTCCACCTCCGGATCGGCGTCGGCCGTCAGGATGACTACGGGCAGGCGTGGTTGATGCTCGTGGATCTGCTCCATGGCGTCGAAACCCGAGAGGTCCGGCATCGACAGGTCCATCAGCACCACGTCGGGCTCGACGTGCACCGCTTCCAGACACGCGGAGAGTCCGCCGGCGGCTTCCCCGGCCACCTCGATCTCATCCACCATGTCCAGGGCAGTCGTCAACGCCTGACGGAACGCCGGATGATCGTCCACGACCAACACTCGCACGCGGGACCTCCTCACGGATCGGTCGGCCGGCGGGGGGAACGCCGTTCGGTGGGGAAGGTCCACAGATGATTCCACGCGTCTCTGCGGGACACAACGGACCTTCGGGGGACTTCCGGTAGTACCAACGGAGGATTCCCGTATCAGCCGCGTGTTCGCACTCATCCCCGAGCAGCGAACGTCCGAAGAACTAAGGGGACCGTTGCACGAGCCGAAGGAAACGACGATGGCGCTCAAGGCTTATCGGGGCTCACGGGTATACTCAGCTTCAACGGGCGCCGTGACCGTTCGTCGGGTGCGGCGCCCGGCGCACCTCGGGGGTAGGACGTGGTCCGTGGATCCCGGAGGACGTGGAACATGCGGGTCGTTGCCCGGAGGACGCTGACATGTTCGAACGCTTCACGGACCGAGCCAGACGAGTCGTGGTTCTCGCCCAAGAAGAGGCGAGGATGCTCAACCACAACTACATCGGCACCGAGCACATCCTGCTCGGTCTGATCCACGAGGGTGAAGGGGTCGCCGCCAAGGCGCTCGAGTCGCTGAACATCTCTCTGGAAGCGGTCCGTCAGCAGGTCGAGGAGATCATCGGGCAGGGTCAAGCGGCCCCCACCGGGCACATCCCGTTCACCCCCCGTGCGAAGAAGGTCCTCGAGCTCAGCCTCCGCGAGGCGTTGCAGCTCGGACACAACTACATCGGCACCGAGCACATCCTGCTCGGGCTGATCCGCGAGGGCGAGGGCGTCGCGGCCCAGGTGCTCCAGAAACTGGGCGCCGACCTCAACCGCGTCCGTCAGACCGTGATCCAACTGCTCTCCGGCTACACCGGCGGCAAGGGCGAGCAGACGCCCGCCGGTTCGGGAGAAGGTGGCCCGCAGGGGTCGATGGTCCTCGACCAGTTCGGGCGGAACCTCACCCAGCTGGCCCGCGAGGGCAAGCTCGACCCGGTCATCGGCCGCGAGCAGGAGATCGAGCGGGTGATGCAGGTCCTGTCGCGCCGGACCAAGAACAACCCGGTGCTGATCGGCGAGCCCGGCGTCGGAAAGACCGCCGTCGTCGAGGGACTGTCGCAGGACATCGTGCGCGGTGAGGTGCCCGAGACGCTGAAGGGCAAGCAGATCTACACGCTGGACCTCGGCGCGCTGGTCGCCGGGTCCCGCTACCGCGGTGACTTCGAGGAGCGCCTCAAGAAGGTGCTGAAGGAGATCAAGACCCGCGGCGACATCATCCTGTTCATCGACGAGCTGCACACACTGGTCGGCGCCGGAGCCGCCGAGGGTGCGATCGATGCGGCCTCCATCTTGAAGCCGATGCTCGCACGCGGTGAGCTGCAGACGATCGGCGCGACCACGCGCGACGAGTACCGCAAGCACCTCGAGAAGGACGCGGCGCTCGAGCGGCGGTTCCAGCCCATCACCGTCAACGAGCCCACGGTCCCTCACACCATCGAGATCCTGAAGGGCCTGCGCGACCGGTACGAAGCCCACCATCGCGTGAACTTCACCGACGACGCGCTGGTCGCGGCCGCGAACCTCGCAGACCGCTACATCAGCGACCGGTTCCTGCCCGACAAGGCCATCGACCTGATCGACGAGGCCGGCAGCCGCATGCGCATCCGTCGCATGACCGCGCCGCCCGACGTCCGCGAGATCGACGAGAAGATCGCCGAGGTGCGTCTCCGCAAGGAGTCGGCCATCGACGGCCAGGACTTCGAGCGCGCGGCATCGCTCCGCGACGAGGAGCGTCAGCTGCAGGAAGAGCGCACCCGCCGCGAGGCGGAGTGGAAGTCGGGCGAGATGGACATCCTGTCCGAGGTCGACGAGGAGGAGATCGCCGAGGTCCTGTCGATCTGGACCGGTATCCCCGTCTTCAAGCTCACCGAGGAGGAGACCGAGAAGCTGCTCCGCATGGAGGACGAGCTCCACAAGCGGATCGTCACGCAGAACGAGGCCATCTCGGCCGTCTCGCGCGCCATCCGCCGGACGCGCTCGGGTCTGAAGGACCCGCGCCGGCCCTCCGGCTCGTTCATCTTCCTCGGGCCCTCGGGCGTCGGGAAGACCGAGCTATCGAAGGCGCTCGCGGAGTTCCTGTTCGGCGACGAGGACGCGCTGATCCAGCTGGACATGTCGGAGTACATGGAGAAGCACACGGTCAGCCGCCTGATCGGCTCGCCTCCCGGCTACGTCGGGTACGAGGAGGGCGGACAGCTCACGGAGGCCGTACGCCGCAAGCCGTTCAGCGTGGTGCTGTTCGACGAGATCGAGAAGGCGCACCCCGACGTGTTCAACACGCTGCTGCAGATCCTGGAGGACGGGCACCTGACGGACTCGCAGGGTCACAAGGTGGACTTCAAGAACACCATCATCATCATGACGTCCAACCTGGGCACCCGCGACATGCAGAAGGGTCCCGGCATCGGCTTCGCCGCCTCGGCGAACGAGGAGGTCACGTACGAGCGCATGCGCGACCGCGTGACGGAGGAGCTGAAGAAGAGCTTCCGCCCCGAGTTCCTGAACCGGATCGACGAGGTCATCGTGTTCCGTTCGCTGACACAGGACGACGTGAAGAACATCGTCGACCTGATGATGACCCGCGTCCGCGACCAGCTGAAGGCGAAGGACATCGACATCGAGCTGACGGACCAGGCCAAGACGCTGCTCGCCAGCCAGGGCTTCGACGCGTCCCTCGGAGCCAGGCCGCTCCGCCGGACCATCCAGCGCCTGGTCGAGGACCCGCTGTCGGAGAAGCTCCTGTGGAAGGAGTTCCGCGCCGGACAGACGATCATCGTCGACGCCCTCGACGGCGAGATCGTGTTCGACGGCGGCTCGATCGTTCCGCCCGAGATCCCGCCCGTGGAGCTCGCCGGCTCGACGGAGTAACGCGCGCCGATCCATCAACGACGAACGAGGGGCCGGGACTTTGCCCCGGCCCCTCGCGTGTTCCCCTCGGGTCAGCTGAAGACGTAGGTCCCGTCCCAGTCGAAATCGGCTCCCGAGACGTACGTGACGTCCACGCTGGCGTGGAACCCCTTGAGCGTGCCGGTCCCTCTCCAGAAGACGCACGTCCCGTGGTACGGGTCGGAGATCGTCTGGCAGTAACCCAACGCCCGGTTGCCGTGTCCGGCACGAAGGACCACGCGGCTGCTCAGGAAGTTAGGATCCGTGAGCACCGGTCCCCAGTACTTGACCTTGGCTCCGACCGGGATCGCCGCGAGGTCAGACGCGGTGATCGTGCAGAAGCTAGGCGTCTCACCGGTGAACTCGCTGCATTCCTTCGTGATGTGCAGCGGCGTGAGTGCCGTGCCGGCCGACGCCGTCGGGATGACGGCCGCGAGCGCCACGATGGTTCCGGCAACTGCGAGTATCTTTCGAACTGAGCCCATCAGTCCCC